>CAWENX010000001.1:0-207009 GCA_963810555.1 uncultured Bacteroidia bacterium
ATAGCATGACAACGTCATCATCAGGCGGCAAAGACGGAAGTGTTACCGGATCGGGAGGCAGGAGCTGTTCGCAAAAACGAAGCTTGTAAACCACTAAATGATTGTCTTTATGATGAAGGGCAAATACATTGGAGCAGTTCATAAAAGTGGCCTGACCAATACCCATCACATCCAGATCCTTAAGCATCTTTAATGCGTAAGAATAATTCTCCCGATAGCTATCGGGATCGCCGAACTGAGGCAAGACATTATAAAAAGAGTCGACATGGGCAAAGGGCAAATCAGAGGCCTGGATGAAATAATCAAAGATGACCTGGTTAGAAACAGGCGGCAGACAGGAGTCGTAAAGCTCCCGGGAAATGAGCTGAATAAAGCCGTCATGATTGTAGGCTTTGCCGATGTATTGAAGAGGGACAGGCTTATTGGTCAATTCGTTGGTTTTGACATATTTGATTTTAGCCATGTCACGGGAGTCGACCGTTTCGAAAGAGATTTTTGATTTTGAAACAGCCGGAATAAGCTGGACCGGTATTTCAAGGCCGGCGATTAAAAATGATGGATTCCAGATTGAGCGCATAATAATTGAGAATTGAGAATTGACAATTGATAATTAAAAAATTAAGAAATGAAAGAATGAAAAAATAAGGCTTTAGACTGTCCCGTATGTGCGGGATAGGCTGTAGGAAAAAGGGGTTGAAATGCCACGGTTTTTAAAAACCTTATTTTTATTTTTTAAACCTCAGTAGAGAAAATTGCATTCCCCCAAAAATCTAACCTTATTACCTCATTAATAAGCGAATAAGGTTCCGTTTGTATGGATATTTCCGTGTTACTAAGGTTGAGACAAAATGAATAAGGTTCTCTTAACCTTTAGCCTTCAGCCTACAGCCTTTAGCCCGATTTGATATTGAGGGTGTCGGAGACCTTTTTCAGGAATTTGATGATCCAGGAGACGGCGGAATAATCACCGACGGACGGAACAATCCTGACGACAGCTTCGTAGACGGCCAGCGCTGCCAGAGCGATCAGTTTTAAAGTTGAAGGCGGATCTGCAGAGACGCGATTAATCGCGTCTGTTCTGGCAGAGCTATCCCCAATGATGTTGACGATGCAGCCACCGAAGAACAACAGAAAAACTAAAATGCCAGCGAGAATGATATAAAGAGTTTTCATAATAAAAAGAATTAATAATGTGCTGATGTGCTGATATGTCCCGATAGCTATCGGGATTTATTGCCCGTAGGGCATAAGGTATTGTAGATAAAAGATTTCCAATCATATTTTTACACCGTAGGTGTTGCGCAATTATTTGTTTGTTGATGTCCGTATCCCCTACGGGGAAAATGATGTTTTTTGCATTCGATTCTACAATACCTGAACCGCTACGCGGTAAGCCTTAACCTGAAAGTTATTCGGTAATTGTCAATTGTCAATTGTCAATTGTCAATTCTTACCCGCTTTTGGTGATATTGAGGGTGTCGGAGACCTTTTTCAGGAATTTGATGATCCAGGAGACGGCGGAATAATCACCGACGGACGGAACAATCCTGACGACAGCTTCGTAGACGGCAAGGGCTGCCAGAGCGATCAGTTTTAATGTCGAAGGCTGATCTGCAGAGACGCGATTCATCGCGTCTGTACCGGCAGAGCTATCCCCAATGATGTTGACCACACAACCTGCAAAAAACAAAAGAAATATCGCAGTCAGAATAAGAATGAGTTTTAAAGTTTTCATAATTAAAGAATTAAAGAAGGCTTAAGGCTAAAGACTAAAGGCTAAAGGAAGAGATCAATTTTTACCTTTAGGCTTTAGCCTACAGCCTATAGTCTTGATTAAACAGCGGGCTGAAGTCTCTGTGACTGTTGTCCCTCGGCAAATCAGCCCGGCTATCCAAGATAATTACAATGAGAATGAACGAATTAACCGTTTCTAATCTTGATAGTAAATAAGACTTTGGAGAAGTTGGTAGACCGGAGACTCTGGAATACTGGGGATTGATATTCAACAACAATCCGGTCTCCTCTTCTCCATTTTCCGGTCTCCAATAATCTTTATACGCCACAGTAACAGCCCCGGCGAAGGCGCTGTTGGAAATTTCGGTTCCATTGTCAGGATTTTGCTTAAAAGCAAGATAACACTGGACAAGATCGCCGCTGAAAGAAGAGGGAACGGTAACCGTTTGCGTTCCGTCCGCACGTTCTGCCAGACCGGAGATGTTTACTGCCTGGTTCTGAACCGGATTGTAAATGACAATCATGGTTTTATCGGCAGCGTTAGCGCCGATTTCATCAGAATTGTCATCCCAGTTAAAGTAACAGTACCGGCAACAGTGGAAGAAGCGACAGCATTCAAAGGAGCCGCGAGATTACCCTGGGCCACACGGGCATTGGGATAATCAATGGCCTGGTTCGGATAAGTGCCGGTAACGGCATTGGCGAAATTGTATTTGAACGCGGCGTTTATACCGGTCATACGGACAGCATAATTCCTGAAGCTTTCCTGCAGAAATTCAGAGAGCGGCTGAAGGAAATGGCCGACAACAGCAAATTTCTCACGATGAGCCAGCTGAGCATCCGATTGGGCATCGTTATAGCTGAAAGCAATCCCGCGCATGTAGGAGATGCCTTTCCAGACCCCGCCGATCACGGAACCGACTTTACCGGAAAACCCGCCAAGAATACCTTGTTTAATTGTACCCATAGTTTAAATCAATTAAAGAATTAAGAATGAAAGAATTAAAAATTGTCAATTGTCAATTGTCAATTGTCTTTTAGCGGCTATGATCTGATTTATGATTCATTTATGATTCATTTATCTCAGCTTTTGGGCGCTTTTGTCAATAGTAAAGATAGATCAAAAAAGAGCTAACTGATTAAATATTAAGCTATTGTCGTGTATTGGCGTGTCTTGTCGTGTCGAAGGGTTCAGAAGGAGAACAAGTATGTTTCTCAATATATTGATTGATAGCTTTTAACGAGTAATTAATCCGGCGTTTATGAACAATATATTGAATTTTGCCTTCTTTACGGATTCGCTGAAGTTCACGAACAGAAAGATTAAGCAAGGAGGCTGCGGCCTGTTCATCAACAATGCGCTTAGTCAATAAAACAGAAGGATTTTTTATAAGCCGGTCCAGGCGGATATTAAGGGTTTCAACCTGATCTTTTAAGCGATTGAAAGCACGGATAACATCAAATATTTCGTCCATGGTTAATAGAATTAGTAATCAGTAATCAGTAATCAGTATTCAGATCCCCGATAGCTATCGGAAGACTTTGTGAAACTTTGTGTGTTTTACTTTGTGATCTTTGTGGTAAAAAAAGGACAATATTTAACCACAAATGGGCACAAAGAGGAGACACAAAGGACACAAAGAAAGTATTAACATAACGTTCACGCGCGCGCGCGAGGGGTTATGAGGTGCACCACTAAGAATATGATGTAACAAAATAGAATATAGGTAATTAGAGCAATAATTATCCGAATAAAGCACCAATAACGCACCACTAAATAAAACATAAAGAATCTAAATTGTAAAATAAAGTGGTGCAATAATGGTGCTTTACGTGGTGCACAAATCGGATTTTTTACTATATAAGTAATTAATAATAAAATAAATAAAAATAAAAATAGTGGTGCAATAAGTGGAACATGCAGAAATGAGCTCATGATGTGTTATGTTTAGTTACATTATGATTTATACAAACGAGAAATTGAAGTATGCTGAACACCGACAAAATCTGCGCAGCGACGTTGTGACCAACCGTGAGAAAGTAAAAGATCAACCCCATCCTTAAATTCTGAAAGGTTTCTATTTCGGGGGACTTTGGGCTGTTCGAGGGAAAAAGGGAGCTGGATATCTGCTAATGAAGAGAGATAACAGAATGAAAAGCCGACACCCAGTCTGGAATGATCGCCACGCGAAAGAACGGGAACGGTGGTTTCATAGCTCTCTTTGTCTTTTGATTTGACGTTGCAGAGGAAAAAGTTGTCATCCTTGGTTTTGTCCAGGTAGAACAGTTCGCTGAAAAAATTTTGTATCATCGAAGAGCCGAAATAATCGTTGGGCTGGATGGCACATTTGGGGTTGCCTTTCGTTGTGTGGCCGATGACAAGGATAGAACAGCCGGTGTTATAGCGAATTCTGTTTAAGATTGTGATTACCATTGTGGCCACTTCAGGACAGACAGCGTCGGGCAGGAGCTTTGAAATGTTGTCGATGAAAATCATTTCACTTTATTCCGTTTGCAAAGCTGATCGGTAAAGGATAAGGGTCCGCGTTGTGATTTGTAGGATTAAAATTAGGAGGTGATGTGCTAATCCCGAAGGATATGGACAAGTTGTGGTGATTTACTGATTAAGGAGACTGAAAAGGGAATTACAAATTCCAAACCTTTGATCCCCCGGTTGCAAATCAAGTGATCAGTGAAAGTAGGGGAATTGCAAATTTCCGGATTATTTCACACGGATTACAAATTCGCACGGGCAGGGACTGTTACTGTTGCGTTGTGATTTGTTTTCAAATCGAATCTTTGACGGGCTGATAAACATCATTAAAGGATTGAAAGAAAATTATAAATTTCGTTAGAAACGATTAACCATAAAGCCCTCCTGCAAACGAGATTTTGCAGGGCAATCCATACTTATATAATGGTCATTGGCGCATCGCGTGTCATTTAATGGTCATTGGCCAGACCCATCTTTGAGGGACAACAGATCATTGAAAGAGATAGATAAAGATATATGAGTTTTGGAAAGAATTTAAGGTTTCTGAGCGGTCACCTGGCTTATTCCTGACTCAAATTCTTTTCTTGAGATATGGGTAAAGCCTGCATCCATAAGGATTTCATTGACTTCCGACTCGGTGAATGTATCCCCTTCGGAAGTTCCCACGAGCATATTGATGGCAAATATAGCCCCTGAAACAGGCAGGATCCTTTCATCGTTCATGATCCAGTCCTGGATAACTATTTTCCCATTCCTCTTTAAAGCTTTGTAGCATTTTTTGACTAAATCCGCATTGGTAATCAAAGAATTACTGTGAATGATGGCCGAAAGGAAGACCAGATCGAATCCTGAAGGCAAATCGTCTTTGGTGTAATCGCCCTCAAAGGTTTTTATTTTACCGGAGAAGCCTTCCTGTTCAATGAATTTCTGAGTGATGGGTACGACATTCGGCAAGTCAAATACGGCTGCTGTGATTTGAGGATCTCTTCTGACAAATTCCATGGAAAAAGCGCCTGATCCGCCTCCGACATCGAGAACTGATTTTATGCCTGCCAGATCGATACCGGCAATCTGCTCGGGAGCCTGTTTTTTCGCCCTGTCGTGCATGGCAGTGATAAAGGCGACGAGCCAATTGTCCCCTCTTTCATTGATCTCCGCCGGATGAGCTGCAACACCTGTCTTTACGACCTTTGTGAGGCTGCTCCACGTGTTCCACAGGTGGTTGGTGTGCATCAGTCCACCAAGGTAATCAGGACTTTTTTTAGAGAGGAATGTAAAACTGTCTTCAGTATTAAAGTAGATGTCGTTCTGCTTAGTCAGGAATCCAAGGGAGGCCAGTGCGTTCATCAGGCGGTCACAGGCATGGGGATCCAGAAGCAGGTTATCCGCTATCTGATTGCTTGTCGAGCCGGATTTGGAAATATGGGTGAAGATATCGAGTTCGAAACCGCTTAATAATATTCTGCTTTCCTGGAAAGAGGCGGCTATTTTACGGATTGAATTCTGATTCATTGCTTTAATTGTTTTATTGCTGAAAAATAAAAATATTATTATTTAAAATTTCCTGTTTATACGAATTTTCTCGATTTTGTTACTTTTTTTACCAAAAAGAATAAAAAAAACCGCATTCTTTTGAAAGGCGGTCTTTTCAGTTCAGTAATATAATTTCTTATTTTTTCTCCAGGTATTCATGAATTCTGAAAGCGGCATCCCGGCCTGAACGGATGGCATGGACCACAAGGCTTGCGCCGCGTGTTGCATCACCTGCGGCAAAAACCTTATCAATACCTGTGAAATTATTGACCGATTTCAGATTACCGCGCAGATCATACTCCATTTTCAGGTCATCAAGCAAACCTTTGCGGATTGGGGAGACAAAGCCCATGGCCAGCAAAATTAAATCGGCTTTAATGATTTCGGTAGTGCCGGGTATTTCTTTCATCACAAAACGGCCATTTTCCTTTTTCCATTCCAGTTGGACTGCTTCAACACCTGTAACTCTTCCATTATCGCCAATGAATCTGCGGGTAGTCAGATTCCAGCGCCTTTCACAGCCTTCGAGATGGGAACTTGAGGTTCTCAATGTATTGGGCCAGAAGGGCCAGGGATTATCATCTGTCCTTTCCAGGGTCGGCCTGTCGAGAATTTCAATCTGTGTCACAGAAGCTGCTTTTTGTCTTACTGCGGTTCCGACACAGTCGGAGCCTGTATCGCCTCCTCCGATCACAAGAACTTTTTTATTCGAAGCAGATATTTTATGGCTTTCCAGAACTTTTTTGCCCTGCAGGATTTTATTCTGTTGTTTGAGAAAATCCATAGCGAAATAGATTCCTTTCAATTCACGGCCTTCGACCTCGAGATCACGGGGCTGCATAGCGCCGCAGGCGAGACATACAGCATCAAATTCTTCCAGGATTTCGTCTGAGGGAATATCTTTTCCCACATGGGTATTCACTTTAAAGAGAATGCCTTCCTGTTCGAAGAGATCAATCCTGCGATCGATGATGGATTTATTTAGTTTAAAATCAGGAATGCCATAGCGAAGCAAACCGCCAACTTGTCGTCCTGCTCAAAAACGGTAACGGTATGTCCCATTTTATTCAGAACATCGGCAGCGGACAGACCTGCGGGACCAGAACCTATTACAGCAATCTTTTTACCGGTTCTTTCCAACGGAGGCTTTGGTTTGACCAGTCCGAGATTAAAGGCATTTTCAACTACGGCACATTCATTTTCACGAATGGTGACTGCTTCATCGTGAATGGCCAAAACGCATGATTTTTCACAGAGCGCCGGGCATATCCTTCCAGTGATCTCCGGAAAACTGTTTGTCGATGTAAGGATATCATAGGCTTCGCCCCATTTGCCGTGATAAACAGCATCCTGCCATTCAGGCATTTTACTTCCCAGGGGGCATGACCAATGACAGAAAGGAACACCGCAATCCATGCAACGGGATGCCTGATCGATACGATCCAATTCGTTGAGGGTCTGTTCCACTTCGCCGTAATCGTATATGCTTTCGTTTAATGGCCTGATAGCCGCCTTCCTTGCGTTCTATTTCGAGAAAACCTTTTGGATTTCCCATAAAAACTAATTTCACTAATTTTAGACGAATTACACAAATACACTAATTACTCGCGCCTGGCGGGAGCATCCTCTGCCAGTTGAAGCTTGTGCTTAAGTTCCTTCAATTTCATTTCTTCCAGACCTTCTTGTATTCCAACGGAATGACTTTCACAAATTTGACGAGATATTCCTCCCAGTTGGTCAGGACTTTTTCAGCAAGAGGACTTTGCGTATAAAGAAGTTGTTTTCGTGATCATATCCTGCAATTCGACGATATCTGCTTTATCTTCTACCGAGCTTAATTCCACCAGACCCTTATTGCAGAAATATTCGAAATCGCCGGATTCGTCAAGGATATAAGCAATTCCGCCACTCATTCCTGCTGCAAAATTTCTTCCTGTGTGCCCAAGAACAACTGTCCGGCCACCTGTCATATATTCACAGCAATGATCGCCGGTTCCTTCCACTACGGCTTTGGCGCCTGAGTTTCTGACACAGAAACGTTCTCCGGCAATGCCCTGGATGTAAACCTCACCGCTTGTGGCGCCATAAAGGGTTGTGTTTCCAACAATAATGTTTTTATCAGGTTCAAATGTTGATCCGGCTGGCGGTACTACAACAATTTTCCCCCCTGAGAGTCCTTTTCCAAGATAATCGTTTGAATCGCCTTCCAGACGGAAGGTAACCCCTTTGACAAGGAAAGCTCCAAAACTTTGTCCTGCTGAACCTTTGAATGTGCAATTGATGGTATCTTTCGGAAGCCCCTGTTCTCCGTATCGTTTTGATATCTGACCTGAAAGCATTGCTCCGACTGAGCGCATAACATTGTTTATATCGTGAGCCACCCAGACTTTCTCGCCGCTTTTAATGGCTTTATTTGTTTCGCGAAGCAGAAGCTGATCAATAACATCATCAAGGTTCTTGGTATTGGGATGTGTATTGTGTATCGGATGAACCTGAGCCTCATCAGGCAGATGAAGAAATTTTGAAAAATCGACATTTTCCATTTTCCAGTTCCTTACATCCGGATTTTGTTCCAGGAGATCGACTCTCCCGATCAATTCATCAAAGGTCCTGACGCCTATCTCTGCCATATGTTCACGAATTTCCTGAGAAACAAATCTAAGGTAGTTGATTACATATTGCGACCGTCCAAGAAATCGTTTCCTCAGATTTTTATTCTGGGTTGCAATACCGGCAGGGCAGGTATTCAAATGGCATTTTCGCATCATCACACAACCCAGGGTTATAAGGGCCCCAGTAGCAAAACCAAATTCTTCGGCTCCCAGCATGCCCATTATCACAACATCCCTTCCAGTTTTCAACTGACCGTCAACCTGAAGTTTAACCCGTCCGCGCAGATTATTTATAACAAGAGTTTGCTGAGTTTCTGCAATGCCAAATTCGGCAGGCAATCCTGCGTATTTGATCGAACTTGCAGGAGATGCACCTGTTCCTCCTTCACAGCCGCTGATGATAATGATATCGGCAAATCCTTTTGCAACGCCGGCTGCAATTGTTCCAACACCTGTTTCCGAAACCAGTTTAACCGAAACCTTTGCTCTGGGATTTACATTTTTCAGGTCAAATATCAATTGGGCCAGATCTTCAATGGAATAGATATCATGATGAGGCGGAGGAGAAATCAATGTGATTCCCGGAGTGGAGTGCCTTAATTTTGCAATGATCTTATTGACTTTAAATCCGGGAAGTTGTCCTCCTTCACCGGGTTTTGCTCCCTGTGCAATTTTAATCTGGAGTTCATCAGCATTGACAAGGTAATTATTTGTAACGCCAAAACGGCCTGAGGCTACCTGTTTGATTTTGGAATTTTTATCTGTTCCGAAACGTTCGGCATCTTCGCCGCCTTCTCCGGTATTGCTCCGTCCGCCAATGGTATTCATTGCAAGTGCAAGCGCTTCGTGGGCTTCTTTTGATGATTGAACCATACGACATTGCACCGGTTACAAATCTTTTAAGAATATTTTCAGCCGGTTCGACTTCTTCAATTGGTATCGGATTCTTTTCCACCTTAAAGCCCCCCTGACAAAAGCGGGCTTTGCATTTTGCTGATCGACCAGATTGCTGAATTTCTTATAAACTTCGTAGTTATTGGTTTTTGAAGCCCACTGCAATAAGGCAATGCTTTCAGGATTCCAGGCATGAAATTCCCCATATTTCTGTAACGATAATCACCAAATGATGAAAAGATGAAATTGTCGGACTGCTTTTTATATGCTTCATTATGAAACATCAAAGCTTCCCTGAAAATTTCTTCATATCCGATTCCGCCGATGCGTGAGGAAGTTCCTGTAAAATAATTGTCAATCAATTCATCACTGATCCCAACCGCTTCAAATAATTGTGATCCATGATAAGATTTCAGTGTTGAAATTCCCATTTTGGAAAGTATCTTCAGCAAACCTTTGTCGATAGCTTTGATATAATTTTTCCGGGCCTCGCTATAGTCAAGATTGATCTCCCCTTCTTTTACAAGATGGTCAATAGCTGCAAAAGCAAGATATGGATTTATAACACTTGCCCCATATCCCAGGAGTAAGGCAAAATGCATTACTTCGCGCGGTTCGGCGCTTTCGACAATAATACCTATCTGCATTCGTTTCTTCAGATGAATCAGATGATGATGAACCGCCGCAACGGACAAGAAGCGAGGGAATCGGAACCAAATCTTCAGAAATATTCCTGTCGGTCAGTATAATGAAATTCTTTCTTTCATCAACAGCCTTTTCTGCTTTCTGAAGCATTTGCTGAAATGCCTTCTTAAATCCTTCCACTCCATCTTTTACAGGGAATAACATAGGGATAGTGGTATGGTTAAAGGCTTCGTACTTCAGATCTTTAATTTTTCCTAAATCTGTATTGGTAATAATGGGGCTGTCAAATTTTATCAATTTGGCAATGTTCAGGTGTTTGTTCAAGAATATTGCCTGAAAGCGAACCGATATAATTATTCAGCGACATCACAAATCCTTCACGAATCGGATCGATTGGAGGATTGGTTACCTGCGCAAACATCTGACGGAAGTAACTGAAGAATCTTTTTGGTTTATCAGAAAAAACAGCCAGCGGAGTATCGTTACCCATTGAGCTTGTGGGTTCAGCACCCGTTTCAGCCATTTCCTTGATGATTAATTACATTTCTTCCTTGCTGTATCCGAAGACTTTAGAATAGACCTCGAACTGATCGCCCATCCCTGAGGGTACACGCTGTTTGACTTCAATATTCTCAAGGATCATCCGGTTTTCTTTCAGCCAGTTCACATAAGGATTTCTCCTGCTTAATTGTTCTTTAACTTCTTTATCAGGAATAATAATTCCAAGTTGGGTATCAACCAAAAGGAGTTTTCCGGGCCGTAAACTTCCTTTTTCTTTTATTTCAGATGCCGGAAACGACTGTACGCCAACTTCGGATCCCATAACAATCAGATCATTTTTCGTAATGATATATCTGGATGGCCTTAGTCCATTACTGTCAAAAGTTCCGCCAATATATCTGCCATCGGAAAAGACCATGGAAGCAGGACCATCCCACGGTTCCATAAGAGTAGAGTGATATTCATAAAATGCTTTCAGGCTTTCCGGAATAGGATTCTTCTCATTAAAAGATTCAGGGATCATCATGCATAATGAATGAGGAATAGTCTGTCCGGTCATATGTAGAAATTCGAGAACATTATCAAATGAAGCCGAGTCTGATTTTCCGGGTTCGATCACAGGAAACAATTTATCGAGATCTCTGCCAAAAAGATCAGATTCAAGCAAGGCTTCCCGTGCGTGCATCCATTGCCTGTTGCCTTTAATGGTATTGATTTCCCCATTATGGGCAATAAGACTGAAAGGCTGGGCAAGGTCCCATGTGGGGAAAGTATTTGTGCTGAAACGCGAATGTACCAGTGCAATTGCACTTTTCATTTCCGGGTGTTCTCAGATCCTTGTAATAATCGCGAAACTGGCTAGGGGTGAACATTCCCTTATAGACAATGACTTTTGTGGAAAAACTGGGCATGTGGAAAATCTCTTTTTCATTCAGATCGGACTCCCTGATTGTACGTTCTGCCTGTTTGCGTACAAGATATAATTTGCGTTCAAGTGTGTCCTGTTCATAGTTTCCTTTAACGAAAATCTGTTTGATAAGTGGTTCTGCTTTCTTTGCTATTTCTCCAATGACAGAATTGTCTATGGGGACATCCCTCC
The DNA here is from genome assembly GCA_963810555.1 of uncultured Bacteroidia bacterium. Classification (GTDB taxonomy): domain Bacteria; phylum Bacteroidota; class Bacteroidia; order Bacteroidales; family Prolixibacteraceae. Next base: position 11,513 of record CAWENX010000001.1, read on the forward strand.
AGCAGATTAATTTAAGTCCTTCCGCCTCTGTATAACGATTCAGAACCTTAATACAAAACTCTGCTTCTTCCTCATTGACGGGCAGAAATACCAATCCTGTTCCGTAGCTCCCCGTCCTCGGAAACACTAATTTTTTGAGAAAGGAAGAAGTCACGAGGTAACTGCATCATTATACCTGCTCCGTCACCGGTTTTATTGTCTGCGCTGGTAGCTCCACGGTGATCCATATTTAAAAGGGTTGTTAACCCTCTTTCAATGATTTCATGAGATTTATGCCCTTTTATATGGGCGACAAATCCGATTCCGCACGCATCATGTTCATTAACAGGATCGTACATTCCTATTGATTTTGGAAATCGTTTTTGGTCCATTTGCAGATATTCAATTTATGCCTTTGCTGGTTTTGTAATTTAAAACAGATAATTAAATTGTTTTAATTTTTCACCAATTTGGCCGATAATATTAAAATATGTAAGAAAAAAAAGTAAATCAACTAACATTCGAAAGCAAACATATAATAATTCCTACAATTCACAAAGAATGGCTGATTTAGAGAAAAAGTTTTTTATAAAATCTGAAGAATTATTTGCCCAAAAATCTTTTATCCTACTGATTTGTAATTCAATAATCTTAGGTATTAAAAAATAGTTAATGTTTGGTGAAATTAAAATTTCTCTGGGTTGCAAAAATGAAAAATGGAGCCGTCCGGAAGTAATTTGATAACTCAGCTTACTCTTTTAAAAGAGCGGTTATAGCCTCTTCTGCCTTTCTGAAATTAAAGTCCGTTATTAATTTGTCCATTTTTCCCCGGATGTTCCCGAGGCATAAATTGCCGATGCTTCCTTCGTGTGTATGGTGAATTTCTTTATCGGGATGAAATTTACCCTCTTTTATTGATTCTGCAACCGTACGGTAAGCATCCCTGAAAGGAATATTCTGAAGAACTAATTTGTTTACTTCTTCAACGCTGTAGGCATATTTGTAAAGATCATTCTCCATAATATTTTCATTCACCCTGATATTTTCAAGGGCAAAGGAGGCAATGTTCAAACAATCTTCCAGTTCGTCAAATGCGGGAATAAAAATTTCCTTAATAATCTGCAAGTCTCTGAAATAACCGCTCGGCAGATTATTGGATAAGAGAAGTATCTGATTCGGAAGCGATTGTATTTTATTGCAATGGGCCCTGATCAATTCAAAGACATCGGGATTTTTCTTATGAGGCATGATGCTTGAACCGGTCGTCAACTCCTCCGGTAATGAAAGAAAATTGAAATTCTGGCTCATAAAGAGACAGACATCATAAGCCAATTTTGACAAAGTTCCTGCAACGGAAGCAAGGGCAAAAGAAACTGTTTTTTCCACCTTTCCCCTCCCCATCTGGGCATATACGACGTTATAATTCATGGTTTCAAATCCCAGAAGGTCAGTTGTCATTTGCCTGTTAAGCGGAAAGGAAGAACCATAGCCAGCAGCAGAACCTAAAGGATTCTGATCTGTAATTCTGTAAGCTGCCAGAAGCACCTGCAGATCATCAATAAGACTCTCGGCATACGCAGAAAACCACAAACCGAATGATGATGGCATAGCCACCTGTAGATGAGTATATCCTGGCATAAGCAGCTCTTTATGTCTTTCGCTCTGTTCCAGCAGGATATTAAATAATTCCGTGCAGTTATCCGTTATTGTCCTAATCCGGTACCGGATAAAAAGCTTCAAATCAAGGAGCACCTGGTCATTACGTGACCGCCCGCTATGAATTTTTTTACCGATTTCACCCAATCTTTTTGTCAGGATAAGTTCAACTTGGGTATGAACATCTTCATTCCCTTCCTCAATAACGAACTTACCTGCTTTAATTTCTTTATAGATGTTTTTTAATTCTTTGGAAAGGGATGACAACTCATCTTTAGAAATAAGTCCGACAGACGCCAGCATAGTGATATGAGCTATTGAACCAATGACATCAAATTCAGCAAGAAAATAATCCATTTCGGTGTCACGCCCGATGGTGAATTTCTCGATCATTTCATTAATCTTTGTTCCCTTGTCCCAGAGTTTCATCACTACGATTTACGAATTACGAATTAAGAAAGAGCTAATAGTCTGATAGTTCAACTCTGAATCCTTTGCTCATTGTCTTTAACTTATCATTCTTAATTCTTTAATTGCAAAGTTACTCAAAGTTTAAATAAAGTTACGCAAAGATTTTTATTGTTTACTTTACAGACGCGGCACGCTGTTTAGTGAAGAGACGCGGCACGCCGTGTCTCTACTGTTTACTCCCTGCACTTTTTTGTTCTTTTCTCTCTTTCATTTCCCTGTAATACTTTTCAATATCACTTTTTGTATGTCTTTTCAGGAAATCTTTTGTAGGCAGGAGATCTTCCGAAGTATTCAGCGGAGCATGATCGATTACCTTATTATTCCCCTCTTTGTCCTTCATGAGTGTAAATCCGTCATAATAGGTCCCCTCTGAAGTAAAAGTACGAAACCTGATCGAATCTTCCGATACATTAATCAATTGATACATTTGGGTATTGGTTGCCAGACGGTCCATTTTATCAGAAAATTTAATGTCATAAACTTTCGGGCTTGCGTGGGTCACAACATATACCGGACCTTGTTTTCCCGGGAATACGGAATTTTTTATATAAGCGGCCCTTCCGTATGCATGATCATGACCCTGAAGTACAAGATCTACACCATATTTGTCAAAAAGTGGTTTAAAAAGCCAGCGAATGATAAAATAATCGCGTCCCCGGCTGGTAGAATAGACCGGATGATGCATAATCACTATTTTCCATCGCTGTTTAGTATTCTGAAGGACTTTTTTTAACCAGTTTCGTTGACTCAGAGCTGAGGACAGTCCCTGTACCCCATTAGTGTCCATACTGATAAAACGTGTATTATCGTAATCCCAGTAACACACCCTTCCAGGAAAGTCTTTCGGGGCCGTTCTGAGGAAAGGAAAAGTGGGCCATCCAGCGTTCATCGATCTTTTGTACAAGCCCTTTATAATATTCATGATTTCCGGGACTTGCTATCACGGGAATCCTTCTGAACAGATCACCACCTTCACGAAAAAATTCATTCCAGTATTCATCATGAGGCCTTTCGATCATATCTCCGATGAACAGGAAAAATGCAGCATCAGGCTGACATTCAAAGGCTTTTTTTAAGATATCACCTGTTTTGCCGTTGATGGAATCCTGAATATCGCCAATGAAAACAAATGAATAATCACTGTCAGATTTACTGCAGGTTTTAAAAGTGTACCAATCCGACCAATTCCTGTTACTTTCTACCCTGTAATCATAAAGCTGCCCCGGCAGTAAATTCTTAATATGAACTTTATAATAAGCACCCGCTCCTCCCTGCGTTTTGATGATTTGACGGGAAGCAGGTAGTGTAATGGTATCATCCTTACAATTTTTGTTGTAGAGCTGAAGAAGGCCGGTTTTTGACAAAGTGTCGCACTGCCATGTTACATCTCTTGTAGTGCAGGGATCATTTGACCATGTAAGTAAAATTCTCTCAGGAAAAGAAGATGGCGAATATGGAGGCTCTGGTGGATTATAAAACCAGCTGTCCCATTTTGAATAAATGATGATGGCAATGACTAATGGTAAAAGAATCCATAAGAACCTTCCTCTGAATTTTTTAATTGAAAGAGCCATAAATATTATATTTCATATACTAAAAACAAGAATTTAAAGGGCTCCTGAACAAATATCTTTTACCACTTTCTTCTCTGCAAAATATTCATACACCCATATTCATCACTATCAAGGAAATCAAGAAATACTCTTTGCTGATTATTTAATATGATTGCAAGCTCATCTGTGCGAAGATTGCCAGTTTGAAACCATAATATTTTAGGTGGAAATCCTTTGAGAAGGTAGATATCATTAAAATCTGAGTCCTGTGTAACAAGAGTGAATTGATTCAGCCTAGCAAATTCCCATATTTCAGAATCTGAAGCATTTATCAATCCTTCTGTTTTAACATGACTTGATTCGGAATAAGCATCAGAAAGTTTCTTAAGAATCCTGAACGAGATATTTTGATCGAAAAGTAATTTCATACCGCTATCTGAAACATACTACGTTCCCTATCGGCAGCAAAACTTAAAGCGGCAAAAATATCATCAATCTGCAACTCCGGATACTCTTCAATGATTTCTGTTGGTGACATTCCCGAAGCCAGCCAGGAAAGAATATCGTAAACAGTTATCCTCATCCCCCGGATGCATGGTTTGCCACCTCGTTTCCCTCCTTCAATTGTAATTATTTTTCTGTAATCAACCATTCTAAAAACATTTTGAACCTTAATATTAAGTAAAAATAGTAATATTTTATCACATGCAATAATCAATTAAAATGGAGAGAAATTAAAATATTAAGGCATAATGGCATAAAAAAAGGTGCCTTTAGCACCTTCTTATTTTAATATTAGTGAAATTCGTCAAAAATTCGTGTTATTTCGTTTTTTTAATATTGGCCTGGGCTGCAGCTAAACGGGCGATCGGAACCCTGTAAGGTGAACAACTTACATAGTCAAGTCCAACCTTGTCACAAAACTCAACGGAGCTTGGTTCGCCGCCATGTTCGCCGCAAATACCAAGCTTAATGTTGGGCCTGCGTTGAACGCCCTTTGGTTACTGCCATTTCTATAAGCAGCCCAACACCTTCCTGATCCAGTACCTGGAACGGATCCTTTTTCAGGATACCTTTTTCAAGGTAAACCGGTAAGAATTTACCTGCATCGTCACGTGAGAATCCCAAAGTCATCTGAGTAAGGTCATTTGTTCCGAACGAGAAGAATTCCGCTTCTTTGGCAATTCCCTCGGCAGTCAATGCTGCACGTGGAATTTCGATCATAGTTCCAACAAGATAATCAATCCTTGTCGCCTCTTCTCGGCAAATACTTTTTCAGCAGTTGCGTTGATAATATCAGTCTGATTTTTAAATTCAGCTACTGTTCCAACCAAAGGTACCATAATTTCCGGACGTGCATCGACTACCTTTTGCTTTAAGGTTCAGGCAGCCTCAATAATAGCGCGTGCCTGCATTTCGGTAATTTCAGGATAGGTGATTCCCAAACGGCAGCCGCGATGTCCCAGCATCGGGTTGAATTCCTCGAAGTTCAGCAACCTTTCTTTTAATCTGGTCAATCGAAATACCCATTTCATCAGCCAAGTTCTTTCTGATTGGCTTGCTGATGAGGTACAAATTCGTGCAAAGGCGGATCCAATAAACGAACGGTAACTCCATAACCTGCCATCGCTTCGAATATTCCTTCGAAATCCGAACGTTGATAAGGAAATAATTTCTTTAATGCTTTTTTACGTCCTTCAATATCTGATGCAAGAATCATTTCGCGCATAGCTTTAATACTTTCACCTTCAAAGAACATATGTTCTGTGCGGGAAAGACCAATACCTTTGGCGCCAAACTCGCGGGCAACTTTTGCATCTCTGGGCGTGTCGGCATTGGTTCGTACATACATTCGCGTATATTTATCCGCTAATTCCATGATTTTGGCAAAGTCCTTGTCAACAACAGCTTCCTGTGTTTTTACTTTTCCCTCATAAACTTCGCCGGTTGAACCGTTCAGTGAAATCCAGTCGCCTTCCTTGTAAATCTTTCCATCCTGTTTCACAAGTCCTCGCTTTGTAATCGATGCTGAAGACTTCCTGCTCCTGAAACACAACATTTACCCATTCCGCGTGCAACAACAGCAGCATGAGAAGTCATCCCTCCGCGGGCGGTAAGAATACCTTGTGGCAATAACCATTCCTTCAAGATCTTCCGGAGAAGTTTCGATACGAACAAGAACTGATTTTCGATATTTATTGGCTTCATCAGCAAAAAATACGATCTGTCCGGTTGCTGCTCCGGGAGATGCAGGTAATCCTTTTGCAAATACCTTCGCTGACTTGCAATGCTTCAGTATCAAATACCGGGTGAAGTAACTCATCCAATTTGTTTGGTTCAACACGAATCAGGGCAGTTTTTTCATCAATAAATCCTTCGTTCAGCATATCAACTGCAATTTTCACCATAGCAGCTCCGGTACGTTTTCCATTACGGGTTTGAAGCAACCAGAGTTTCCCTTTCTGAATGGTGAATTCAATATCCTGCATATCCCTGTAATGATTTTCCAGTTTTTGTTGAATTTCCATCAGTTCAGCAATACACTTTCGGCATCGTTTCTTCAAGTGAAGGATATTTTGCAGCACTTTCTTCTTCGGAAACGTTCTGAAGTGCAGCCCAGCGTTTTGAACCTTCAAGGGTAATTTCCTGAGGAGTGCGAATACCTGCAACAACATCTTCGCCCTGTGCATTAATCAGGTATTCACCGTTAAAAATATTTTCTCCGGTAGATGCATCACGTGTAAAGGCAACACCGGTGGCTGAATTATTACCCATATTTCCAAACACCATAGCCTGAACATTTACAGCGGTTCCCCATTCATCAGGAATATTGTTCATGTTTGCGGTAATAAATTGCCCTGTCGTTCATCCAGCTTTCAAAAACTGCTGCGATTGCTCCCCACAATTGTTCCCATGGGTCTGTCGGGAAATCTTTGCCGGTTCTTTTTTATACGGCTTCTTTAAATTTGCTAACCAATGCTTTAAGATCGGAAACATCAAATTCTGTATCTTGTTTAATTCCTTTTTCTTCCTTTAGTTCTTCAATAATTTCTTCAAACGGATCGATTTCTTCTTTGCTTTGAGGTTTCAATCCAAGGACAACATCGCCATACATCTGAACAAACCGGCGGTATGAATCCCATGCAAACCTTGGATTCCCTGATTTATTTGCAATACCTTCCACAGCAAAGTCATTTATGCCAAGGTTAAGAACTGTATCCATCATCCCGGGCATCGAGGCCCTTGCACCTGAACGCACAGAAACCAGACAGGGATTTTCCCTGGATCCGAATTTTGTTCCGGTCATTTCTTCAACATGAGCAACAGATTTTTTTACATCTTCACGGATCAGATCAAAAGCAGCCTGCCGGCCTTTCTCGTTGTAAATTGTACATACTTCAGTGGTAATAGTGAATCCCGGAGGAACCGGAACCCCTATCAGGTTCATTTCTGCAAGATTGGCACCTTTCCCCCCAAGGAGGTTTTTCATTTCTGCACTTCCTTCAGCCTTTCCGTTACCGAATGTATAAACGTATTTGGTCATAGCAATAAATATTAATTAGAGTTATAAAAAATTTAATATTTTAGGGTGCAAATTTACAGTTATTTTTATTAATACTGTTAAGGAAATGATCTTATCTTGGGGATTCACAAAAAATTAATGATCTCGTTCATAATTTCCTTACAACGCCTGTATCCCTTTGCCGAATCATTCCAAAATTTAATTGTTTATCAGTTAAACTTAGTTCAGAACGAGGTTTTAAATCCGGGCTTTATCCATATTTTAATCGCAGATTATGCACACATTTTACGCAATTAATGCGGATAGAAAGCGCACAAAGAGCGAACGAAGAGCGCACAAGGTCCTGATCTGGTGTCGTGACCGGCATTGTTAATATTAGATTAAACAATTAAAGATTGATAATGTTATCAGGCTATTTATCCATAATTTTGTACAAAATTTCTTCTCCATGAGAATCGTGATGATCGGGTCTGGAAATCTTGGCACGCAACTTGGAATTGAGCTTATTGAAAAGGGACATCAGGTAATACAGGTTTATTCCCGGACCGTTGATAATGCGAAAGAATTGGCTGCCAAATTGAATTGTGTTTTTACAGATAAGCTGACGGCAATTGCTTCTGATGCTGATCTTTATATTATAGCAATTAAAGACAGCGCCATAGAATCTGTTCTTTCCGGAGTAAATTTTGGAGAAAATCTTGTCGTTCATACAGCAGGCGCTATAGGGATGGATGTATTTATCCGTTACTGTAAGAATTATGGAGTTTTCTATCCCTTACAAACGTTTTCAAAACAGCGAAGAACCCGTTTCACTGAAATACCGGTATGTTTAGAAGCAAATTCCGAAGAAAATTTACAGAAACTTGAGCTTCTGGCCGCCTCTCTTTCAGAAAGAGTTTATAAAATAAATTCTGAGAAGCGTTTAACCATTCATCTTGCTGCCGTTTTTGCGTGTAATTTTGTCAATCACTTCTATGCGATCGGCAAAAGATTACTAAAAGAAAAAGGTATTGATTTCAGTCTTTTCAGTCCTTTGATCATGGAAACGGCTTTTAAAGCCTTAAATTATTCGCCTGAGACTGTGCAGACCGGTCCTGCAACACGGAAGGATTCGGCAGTAATGGAAAAACATTTGCAGATGCTGGAGAATTATCCTGAATGGGCACATTTGTACAAACTGATCAGTGAAAATATTTATCAGGAACAAAAAAACAAACATGGCATTTTTTAAGGAAGAACTGACAAATGTAAAAGGTTTTGTCTTTGATGTAGACGGTGTTTTATCTCCTAACACTCAACAACTGACCAATGACGGGGAATTGAAGCGAACCTCAAATGTCAAGGATGGATTTGCGATTATGGCGGCTGTGAATAAGGGATATTCAGTATGTATAATAACGGGAGGCAATACAATTGATGTGATCAACCGGTGCAAAAAAATGGGTATTAAAGATGTTTATACAGGCACCTTTGAAAAATTGCCGTGTTTTAAAGATTTTCTGGAAAAAAATAACCTTAGGGCGGAAGATGTTATTTATATGGGAGATGATCTTCCAGATTATCTTCCCATGATCAATACAGGAATACCTGTTTGTCCCAAAGATGCAGCGCCGGAGATCAAGGCCGTTTCCAAGTACGTTTCAGATAAAAAAGGGGGCGACGGATGTGTTCGTGATATTATTGAACAGGTTATGCGGGCGCAGGGCACATGGATTGATCCTGAAGCGATGAACTGGAAAGATTTCAGTCCTTTCAGTAACAAATATTAGGCAATAGTTATGAGAGATGAGTGTACCTTAAAATTCATTGTTCATAGCTCATAATTCATCATTCGTGTCCTTTGTGCTTTTTCCTTTGTGTCCATTTGTGGTAAAGTTCTTTCTCTTTTTTACCACAAAGTTCCACAAAGTAAAACCCACAAAGTTTCACAAAGTCAGAATTCGTAATTCATTACTCATAATTCATTGCTCATCACTATTTTCTTTTGTCTATCGTCTTTTTTAATTGTTAATTTTTAATTAAAAAACATGCTTGATAATTTAAAAGGATACAAAATCATTCTTGCCTCCAAATCTCCAAGGAGGAAACAATTGCTCGAAGGATTAAACCTTCCTTTTGAGGTCATTGTCCACGAGGTGGATGAAGTATTTCCTGAAGAGATGAATGTTGAGAATATTCCTGTTTATCTTGCAAAATTGAAAGCCGAACCATTTTTATACAGTAGATACGATGCATCCAACATCTCTGTATCCGTCGTCTCTGACTTCTTGGTTATAACCGCCGATACTATCGTCTGGATAGACGGTGAGGTTTTGGGCAAGCCATTGGATCACGACCATGCCTTAGAAATGCTTCGAAAATTATCGGGGAAGAAACATCTTGTTGTTACCGGTGTTTGTCTTACATCCAAAGAAAAGCAGGTAACTTTCTCGTCTGTCACGGAAGTTCATTTTAAGAAGTTATCGGAAGAGGAGATTGACTATTATCTTGATAATTATCGCCCCTATGATAAGGCCGGATCATATGGAGTTCAGGAATGGATCGGCTACATTGCAATTGACCGTATTAAAGGATCGTATTTTAATGTCATGGGCCTCCCGGTCGGACAGTTATATGAAGAATTGAAGCGGTTCTGATACCCGAACTGATATACTTTCTGTCCTGAAAATCACACACAGTTTACGTAATACTTTAAATTCCTCAGCAGTCTATAAGTTTGATTTAATAAACTAACGTAAAATCACAGAAGGCGAAAGTCTTTAAAGACAGGACAACATTTAAAAGAATTAAATCCCAGGTTTCAGTTTTCTACTTAGCTGATCATTATCTCTTTAACAGGTGTTAACAATCTACTTATATTTTCTGGAAATTCTCTTTTACATTTCATAAAAGGGTTCAGCTGAATTTTTCCATAATTATTTTCTTTTTTAATAGAATATTTGTCGAAATACTTGCGCTGAATCCTAAAAATGACGAATTTATATATGCGAATATGAAATATCCTCAAAAAAGATCGGGATTTTTCTGTTTTAAAAATTGTTTTTGTTGAATAACCAGTTTAGAGGAAATAATTACCATTTAACTAACGTAAGGTAATTATATAAACATAAAATGGTAAAAAGTTTAAATAAAATATAGACAGACGATTAAAGTTGAATTTTGTTAATTTTTAAATTATTTCCGTATGAAAAAATTCATTCTGTTTCTTTTTCTGTTTTTTTCTGTAACCTATATCTATTCACAAGTGAACCTTGTTGTGAAGGGTAAAGTTACAGATAAGCAGGATCAGGCAATGATTGGGGTGAGTATCATGGTTAAAGGTACGACGAGAGGAACTGTTACCGATATCGATGGTAATTACACGATCGAGGCCCCGGGTAACGGGACGCTTACCTTTAATTACTTAGGGTACACTCCTCAGGAGATACCTGTGGACAACCGCACCACTATCAATGTGGTGATGGAAGAAAAACTGATCAGTTTAAATGAGTTTGTTGTCGTTGGCTACGGTCAGCAGCGAAAGATTGATGTGACCGGTTCAATCGTTCAGATTCCGGGCGCTCAGCTTGCCAAGCAGTCATCGACAAATCCTATCAGTTCCCTTCAGGGACAGGCTGCCGGAGTTACGGTAACAAATAACGGACAACCGGGACAAGCCCCTAATGTTATTATCAGGGGATTGGGAACTTACTGGGCAACGGCTCATCCTTTGTACGTAGTAGACGGTGTCTGGCTGAATAATGTTGATTTCCTTAATCCTGAAGATATCCAGAGCGTTGATATCCTAAAGGATGCATCCAGTGAGGCTATTTACGGAATTAGAGGTGCCAACGGCGTAATCATCATTACTACAAAAAAAGGGGAATTGAACAAGAAACCCGTGGTAACTTATAATGGTTTTGTCGGATGGCAAAAAGCGACCAATCAGCCTGCTATGTCAGATGCTTACCAGTATGCCATACTGTTTAATGAATTAAACCGGCTGACAGGATCAACCAGCATGCTTGATTCCAGCAAATTTGGTGCAGGGACCAACTGGTTTGATCAAACCCTCAGGAATGCTATAATTACAAATCACCAGGTTTCGGTGAACGGGGGTAGTGAAAACTCAACCTATAATTTTTCACTGGGATACCTTGAACAGCAGGGTTTATTGAAAACTAATGATTACCAGAGATATACAGGGAGCATATTTAATGACATAAATATTTCGAGGGGCATTAAAGTGGGTTATTCAGTAATTGGTTCTTACAGCATTTCAAACGATCCTCCCGGAGGCATTTGGCATGCAATCTATGCTGCACCTTCGGTTCTTCCTGTTCGGTTTGCTGGTGGATCCTATGGTGATCCGGGTTATTATGGTTTGGGATCGGCTGTGTCAAATCCGCAGGCAACTCTTGATTTCAATCATTCCAAAACAAAGACATTCCATGTGAATGGCAATGCATACATAGACATTAAATTCGCAAGAAAGTTCACTCTTCACAGCAGTGTCGCGGGAACTTACCAGGAAGGTGAAAATAAAGCCTATACTCCGGTTTATCAAGCCACTTCAACCCAATCCAATACAGTCAGTAATCTTGCAGTCATCCGTTATGAAACAAGGCAGTGGATTATAGACAATACCCTGACTTTTAATGACACGATCGGTAATCACCAGTTCGCGGTTATGATAGGACAGAATTCCCAGTATAATTATTACGACGAAATACATGCTTCAGCGCAGAATGTTCCCGATGTAACTACAGGAAACTGGTATTTGGGTCTGGGGAATACATCCTTTGTGACAGATGTTGATCACAGTTATAATCAGGCTTATCCGCTTTTGTCAACAATCGCTTCCTATTTTGCAAGGGTTAATTATTCTTTCATGGACCGTTATCTGCTGAATGCTACTATCCGGGCAGACGGGTCATCAAAATTTATAAAGAGTGAGCGTTGGGGATATTTTCCTTCAGTTGGAGTTGGCTGGGTGATATCTCAGGAAGGATTCATGCAGAATCAAAAAGCATTTAATACATTAAAACTAAAAGGAAGCTGGGGTAAGGTCGGAAATGTAGGTGTTCCGACATTTGCTTCGGTCCAGCAATCCGTATCAGGTGGAGCATATAGTGTGATTTATGGGAATAGTGGCACCATTTCTCCGGGTGTAAGTGTTGCTTCCATACTTCCTCCGGCCCTCCAATGGGAGAGAGGCGTAGGAACGGACTTCGGCATCGAAGCGGTTACTCTGAATCACAGGTTTTCTGTTGAAGCAGATTATTACCAGAAAAAAACGCAAAAAATTATAATGAATGTTTATTTGCCCGGTGCAGCAGGATTATCCAACCAATTTATCACTACCAATGTGGGTGATGTCCGGAATCGCGGTTTTGAATTGACACTAATCTGGAAAGTGGCCAATAAGAAAGAACTTAATTACACGATCAGCGCCAATATGTCATATAACCAGAATGAGTTTATTAGCAGCAGCGCTGGTGGCCAAAAAATCTATGATGGTGGAGTCGGCGCCACAGGAGGGGCATTTACAACATTAACAACGGTGGGTGAACCTATTGGCGTATTTTATGGGTATAAAGTTATAGGTATTTTTCAATCCGCAGCCGATGTGAGCAATTATAAAGATTCTCAGGGTACACTCTATCAGCCTAATGCACATCCGGGAGATTTTAAGTTTGCCAAAACTTCTAATAATGGCATAGGGGCGATAAATGGCAATGATCGCGTTATTCTGGGAAATCCCAATCCAAAATTTACTTATGGATTCAATTCCACATGGACGTACAAGAAATTTGACCTGACTTTGGATTTACAAGGTGTTGCTGGTGTTGATGTTTATAATGCCAACAGGGGATTACGCTATGGTGCTGAGAACTGGACCCTGAATTTTTATGAAAAGCGTTGGCATGGACCCGGAACATCCAATACGTATCCTTCTGCAAATATCGGTGGCGGGACAAATTACCTGCCTAATTCCTGGATGGTGGAAAGCGGGAGTTATTTCAGGATCAGAAATTTACAATTAGGATATACTTTACCCATTGATCCATTAAAGAAAGTCGGGATTCAGAAACTAAGAGTTTATCTGAATGCTCAAAATCCGTGGACTTTCTTCAAATACACCGGCTTCACCCCTGAGGTGGATGGCAGTCCGGGAAATGCAGGGATAGACACTAATGTTTATCCGCTTTATGCCACCTATACTTTTGGTGTGAACCTATCATTCTAATTTTTAAATCAATTGAATATGAGACGTAAAAATTATATGTTACCTAAGCAGATATCGATAAAAAACAGTTTCAAATTATTGATAATTTGCTGTATAGCTGGTTTGTCATGGAGTTGTGGCAACAGCTATCTGGATGTTCCGGTCCAGGGACAGCAGCCTGCCGTACAGCTTTGGAAAAATGCAACCGATGCTACTAATGCTGTAAATGCCATTTATGGCAATCTGCGAAGCTACCCAAATGTTGATTTTGCACCAATCGCAGTAGAAAGCTTACCTTCTGATGATGCAGTTAAGGGCAGCGTGCCTTCAGATGCCACGTTTATGAATGCTTATCATAATTTTACAGTACCTCCGACAGACGGACAGATTAATGATTTCTGGAATGGCCAATATCAAAATATCAATCTTTGCAACCAGGTACTGGATAATGTCCCAAACATAAACATGGATGCTAACTTAAAAGCCCGTTATCTTGGAGAAGCTAAGTTCGTAAGGGCTTATTCCTATTTCCGGCTTCTAAGAACATTTGGAAATATTCCCCTGATTTTGCATGTTCCAATAACTCCAGCCGAATTAAATGCACCTCAGGCCGTCCCGGATTCAGTGTGGGCGGCTATAGAAAAAGACCTGACAGATGCAGCGGCTGTTCTGCCTCAAAGCTATGATCAGGCTAATGTGGGCAGGGCTACCAAAGGAGCCGCTCTTTCTTTACATGCCAAAGCGGCCATGTATGAGGCCGGTCTTTTAAAAGATGGCAAAACACAACAACACTGGCAGGATGTTTTAACCTATACCAATCAGGTGATGACACTGGGATATTCGTTATTCCCAGATTATTATCAGATGTTCAGGATAGCCAATGAAAATTGCTCGGAATCGATATTTGAGATTCAGGCTAATTATGTTGCCGGAAATTCCGATCTTTCCAATTGCCAGTATTCTCAGGGTCAGGGTGACCGTGACGCCGTTCCTTCAGCGGGATGGGGTTTTAATTCTCCCACCCTGGATCTTGTCAATGCATTCGAATCGGGAGACCCCCGATTGCAGGGAACAGTGATGTTTGCAGGAACCACCACGCCGGATGGAGACTTTGTTCCGCTTCCCCAGGCAGGTGCCCCATCGAGATATAACATGAAATCCTATGTGCCATTTGCCCTCTCAGCTGCAACCAATCAGGGAGCTGGTGAAAACAAAAGGGTAATCCGTTATGCTGAAGTTCTTTTGATGAACGCTGAAGCCAATAATGAACTGGGGAATACAACTGCAGCATTAGCATCACTTGAAATGGTACGAGCAAGAGCAAGGGCTTTGAGCGCTGATCCTGCCACTACTTTGCCTCCGGTTACCACCACTGATCAGACAGCATTACGAAATGCCATCTGGCATGAAAGAAGGGTGGAGATGGGGATGGAATTCGACCGTTACAATGACCTTGTTCGTCAGGGCCGGGCAGCTACTGTTTTAGGACCGCAAGGATTTAAAGCCGGAATAAGTGAAATTATGCCTATTCCTCAGAATCAGATTGACATAAGCGGCGGGGTGTTAAAACAAAATCCCGGATATTAAATTATCTATAAGTAATTTTAAATTGTTGATATTATGAAACACATTAAATACGGATTTCTTGGAGGATTTCCCATATTCCTTATGGTAATCATTCTTTTCTTTTCATGTCAGAAAAAGTTTAACCCTGCAAGTTATGCACCGGTTCAATCCTTCGGAGGATATGGAAGTTCAAGTGAAATAGCTCCATCCAATCTTGTGGGGCACTGGTCATTTGAAAACAGCCTGATAGACAGTGTCAGCAAAACTGTTGGTACCGGAGTCGGAACTTCGTTCACAACAGGTATTAAAGGAGAGGCCTTACAAGGGGCTAATAATGGTTATTTTATAACCACTCCAAGCAATGCAGTGATAAATCTTCAAAGTCTTACGATCAGTCTATGGGTTAATGTTCCACCGAATTTAACGGGTACTTATGGCTTCGTTTGTTTATCCAATACGGCCGATTTTTGGGGTAATTTTGATGTGTTTTTTGAAAATCTTCCCTCTCTAAACAATGTCAAAGATATTTCCAATGCCCAGTTTAAGGCTCATTTTGAGAATTGGCAGACGCCTACAACAGATCATGAAACATGGTTAGGTCAATACCCGATCGGGAATGTATGGAATAAATGGACCCAGCTTGCCATTACATATGATGCATCCGCTTCAACTTTTAATGTTTATGTGAATGGCTCTTCGATAGTAAGTCCGGTAGTAAATGCCGGGAATGGGAATCTTAAGTTTCAAAATGCCTCTGCCTTAATCTTTGGTACTATGCAGTTTAATGTAACTCCTTCTCTTGGAACAGCGGGAGGCCCCCAACCCTGGGCGAGTTACGTTCCGGGGGCAATGGATGAAGTGAGAATTTATAACAAGGCATTAGTTGCATCTGATATTAATGCATTATACCAGCTTGAATTTCGGGGGAAATAATTTTAGTAAATAAGAGAAAATTAACATATGAAGGTATATATTGTTATCTTCATTTTATTCCTGTTATACTCTTGCAGCAAGAAAAATGGCTCAGGCTCTCAGCCGCCACCGCCTCCTGAGTCATTTTCTTTTTTGTCACTGAAGGTAAATGGTCAGTATAACGGATTTACTTATTTCGGTGTAATTACAAGTCCTGTTATAAGCCTTGGTTTTTCAGCGCCAATCGACCATACTTCTGCAAGTGAAAATATTCAAATATCGGGAATTCCCATAACACTTGCTTATCAAAATCATGATAGTACAGTGGTTGTCCAACCTTCTACTCCATTGAGTCCTATCACAAAATACGTGCTTACCGTCCCGACTTCTTTGAAATCGGTTGAAGGGGGAAATTTACAATCACCTGTTTCGGTAAATCTTACTACTGCAATTGATTCGACTGACAAATTTCCCGTCATCCCGGATGATTCTTTATTGAATCTCGTGCAATATCAGACATTTAAATATTTCTGGGATTTTGCTGATCCGGTTTCGGGAATGGCAAGAGAAAGGGAATCCAATCAGGTGACTGCAGCGATGGGGGGTAGTGGTTTTGGTGTTATGGCGACTATTGCAGCAGTAAACAGGAATTTTATTACCCGTTCTGAGGCCTTAATGAGGATTCTGAAAATTGTAAATTTTCTTACCAACAATTGTACAAGATATCATGGAGCTTTTTCACATTGGGTTAACGGCAGTACAGGGGCAACAATTCCGTTTGCTCCCAAAGATGATGGGGCAGATATCGTGGAAACATCTTATATGATGATGGGGCTTCTTACTGCACGCCAGTTTTTTGACAGTCAGACTGATGTTAATGAAATTGACCTGCGGTCCAAGATCAATCAGCTTTGGAATGGTGTTGAATGGACATGGTTCCAGAATGGACAGAATGTACTTTACTGGAACTGGAGCCCGGATTATGGATGGGCCGTTAATGTCCAGGATCACGGATGGAATGAAACCCTGATAACGTACGTTATGGCAGCCTCATCACCGACTTATCCAATTACCAAAATAGTGTATGACAATGGCTTTGCACTCAATGGAGCCATTAAGAACGGGAACAGTTATTATGGTTATCTTTTACCTTTAGGTCCTCCATTGGGTGGACCCCTGTTCTTTGAGCAATATACTTTTCAGGGAATTGATCCGAACGGATTAAGTGATGCCTACTGTGACAATTACTTAACTCAGGCGACGAATCATACACTTATCAATTATACTTACTGCAAAACAAATCCCAATAATTTCAACGGATACAGTTCTTCCTGCTGGGGTTTAACGGCAAGTGATATACAAAATGGTTATAATGCAAGTTCACCTACTAATGATGTGGGAGTAATTGCACCAACCGCTGCTTTGTCATCTTTCCCTTATACTCCGGTGCAATCCATGAATGCTTTAAAATTTTTCTATTATATCCTTGGAGATAAAATCTGGAGCACTTACGGTTTTGTGGATGCTTTTAATCTTACAAATATATGGTTTGATAATGATTATTTAGCTATAGATGAAGGACCAATTGTTTGTATGATTGAAAATTACAGAAGCAAATTACTATGGAATCTTTTTATGAGTTGTCCGGAAGTGAAAACAGGTATGACAAATCTTGGCTTTACAAGCCCACACTTTTAAATTAATTAAAGAATTAAGGAATGAAAGAATTAAAAAATATAGTTAACAGCCTTAATTCTTTCATTTTTTCATTTCTTTAATTTTTAACTGTTCACTGAATGCTGAATTGCCTCACTTTAAAATCAAATTATTATGAAGATGTTATTGATCATTCCTGTTTTGATGGTTTCAAATCTGAGTCAAATCAATGATATCCATTTTACTTATTCCGATAACTACCGGAATGAAAAGAATGTTTTCCGTTCCCCCTTCTCCCTTCTCCCTTCTCCCTATAACCTGACAAATAATCAATTGCTTGATTCAGTTCAATATCGAACCCTCCAATACTTCTGGAAAGGAGCTGAGCCCAATTCCGGTATGGCTCCCGAACGAATAAATATGAATAATATTTATCCGGAGAACGATAAAAATATAATTGCCACAGGAGGCAGCGGATTTGGTATCATGGCTATGCTCGCTGGATGTCAGAGAGGATTTATTTCGAGGGAACAATTGCTTCAGAGATTAACCAAAATAGTAACTTTTCTTGAAAGAGTTGACCGGTTTCACGGAGCTTTCCCTCATTGGATAAATGACGAAACCGGAAAGGTAAAACCTTTTTCTCCCAAAGATGATGGCGGTGATATTGTAGAAACCGCTTACCTTATGCAGGCGTTAATCTGCGTAAAACACTATTATCAGTCAGGGAGTGATGAAGAAAAGCAGATTGCCAGGCGTTTCGATCAATTATGGAGGGATGTTGAATGGAACTGGTACCAGAAAAATGGAAGTCCTGTACTTTACTGGCATTGGTCACCCGATTACGGATGGGCAATGAATTTCCCGATTCACGGGTATAACGAATGTCTGATTGCTTATGTTTTGGCTGCCTCATCACCAACACATCCCATCAGTGCCGATGCCTACCGTGAAGGTTGGGCGCTTAACGGAAAAATAAAAGGACATCATGAAAAATACGGTTATGTACTCGAATTAAATGAGATCAATTCCGAGGAGTACGGTGGTCCCCTTTTTTGGACACAATATTCCTTTCTGGGTTTAGATCCCCATCACCTTAAAGACCAATATGCCAATTATTGGAAGAATAATGTGGCACAGGTGATGATAGATTATATCTATTGCGTTAAAAATCCTGAACATTTTAAAGGATACGGAAAAGACTGCTGGGGACTGACTGCAAGTTATTCTATTCCAAATTATAATGAGGTCAAAATTGAAAGACCTCACTTTTCAGATGATCCAAATGTTGGGTATGCAGCACATAAACCTCAGCTTGACAGGGGAGTGATTGCTCCTACGGCTGCCTTATCATCATTTCCCTATGCTCCTAAAGAATGCATGGATGCGTGCCGTTATTTTTATTATGATCTGGGATCAAAGATATGGGGTCCCTATGGCTTTTATGATGCTTTCAGCGAAGAATACGGCTGGTACCCTAAAAAATACCTCGCTATAGATCAGGGACCTATTGTTGTTATGATTGAAAATTACCGTTCCGGATTATTGTGGAAATTATTTATGCAGGATAAAGATGTCCGTAATGGTTTAAAGAAGCTGGGTTTTTCTTATTAATAAGAATTTAAAGAATTACTGATCACTGTTTACTTAATTTGTTTGCCATGAAATCCAAAACTTGTTTTTCCCGTTTTCCATTCTTCTCAATAGTCATATTCCTTATCCTCTTTAGTGGAGGCTGTAAATATCAGATGAAAACAAAATTAAGCGATAAAAATGAGATCATTGAAAGGAAGGTGGATTCATTACTTTCATTAATGACCCTGGATGAAAAAATAGGCCAGATGGTTTTATATACAAGTAACCTGGAGAGGACAGGTCCTGCAATGCCGTCTAATTATATGGAAGACATAAAAAACGGACGTTGCGGAAATATTTTCAACGCATTCGGTGTAGCCTATACTCATAAATTACAGGAAATGGCCGTTAAAGAGAGCCGGCTTGGAATTCCTTTGCTTTTTGGTTATGATATTCTTCACGGTTACAGGACAATATTCCCTATCCCTTTGGGAGAAGCTTCATCCTGGGATTTGGAGGCAATCAGAAAGTCAGCACGGGCATCTGCTGTTGAGGGCACAGCAAGCGGCGTTAACTGGACTTATTCTCCGATGGTAGATATTGCCCGTGACCCCCGCTGGGGAAGAATTGCTGAAGGAGCAGGCGAGGATCCCTTCCTGGGAAGTGCGATCGCCGCTGCAAGGGTGAAGGGTCTTCAGAATGATGACCTTAGCCTGCCCACATCCATCCTTGCCTGTGTCAAACATTTTGCTGCTTATGGTGCACCGCTTGCCGGACGCGACTATAATACAGTGGATATGTCTGTGAGAACATTGCGGGGAGTCTATTTGCCGCCTTATAAGGCAGCCATAGATGCCGGGGCATTAACTGTTATGTCTGCCTTCAACGATCTGAATGACATTCCCGCTACGGCCAATCATTTTATTCTTACTGATATTTTAAGGAATGATTGGAAATTCAAGGGATTTGTGGTTACTGATTATACAGCCATTAACGAACTGATACCTCATGGAGTAGCTGCCAATGATACACAGGCTACTGAACTTGCTTTAAATGCAGGAGTTGATATGGATATGCAGGGCTCTGAGTATCACGATTACCTGAAAGGATTGGTAGAACAGGGGAAAATCCCTGTAAACAAAATCAATCAGTCTGTAAGGTCGATTCTCAAGGTGAAATATCTTCTGGGATTGTTCGATGATCCGTATCGCTCTTGCACTGAAAAAAGGGAACACGATGTTCTCTATACTCACATGTACGATTCAACTGCTCATGATGTTGCCTGTAAATCTTTAGTGCTGCTAAAAAATGATGCCAACATACTTCCATTAAAGAAAGGACAAAAACTGGCCATTATCGGACCCCTGGCTGATTCAAAAAAAGATCTTCTCGGATGTTGGAAAGCCAATGGTGAATCGGATTCCACTACACCGCTTTTGGATGCCTTGATAGAGACCCAGGGAAAACAACATATCCTGTTCAGCAAAGGCTGCGACTTTACCGGGACGGATACCAAAGGATATGGAGATGCACTTAGAATTGCTGGAGAAGCCGATGTGATTATTGCAGTTATGGGTGAACCAAGCGAGTGGTGTGGTGAGGCAGCAAGCAGGACAAGTATCAGCATTCCGGATATTCAGACCCAATTACTCGGTGAATTGTCAAAATTGAAGAAGCCCCTGGTATTGGTGTTGATGAATGGACGACCGCTTGCCCTGGTGGAAGAATCCAAAATGGCCGGTGCAATCCTTGAGACATGGTATGCCGGATCAATGGGAGCTAAAGCCATTGTAGATGTTTTGTTTGGAAATGTTAATCCCTCAGGTAAACTCACCGTCTCATTTCCCAGAAACGTCGGTCAGGTTCCCATTTTTTACAGTGAAATGAATACAGGAAGACCTTATAATCCCAAAAAACCTGATGAAAAATATGTATCCCGTTATATCGATTGCCCGAATTCCCCTCTTTACCCTTTTGGATATGGATTAAGCTATACAAAGTTTAATTATGCGAATCTAAAGCTGGATAAAAATGAAATGAAAAATGGGGATAAAATAAAAGTCACTGTCGATGTAACCAATTCTGGAGATTATGACGGAGAGGAAGTTGTCCAGCTTTACATCCGTGACATGGTGGCAAGTGTTACCCGTCCGGTAAAGGAGTTAAGGGGATTTACCAAAATATTCCTTAAAAAAGGAGAAACGAAAACAGTTTCTTTTGAAATCGGCGATTCAGATCTGGCTTTTTACAGAAAAGATTGGACATATGGAACTGAACCGGGTGATTTTAAAATATTTGTCGGAGGAAATTCTAAGGATGTGCTTGAAGCTCCTTTTAAACTTCTCGACTAATTTTAGGCTAAAGGCTGAAGACTAAAGGCTAAAGGCTTTTAAATTGCCACTTATCCCTGATCATTCTTTACTGATTACTGATTATTTTCTTCCTTAAGTCTTTAGCCTATAGCCTTCAGCCTATTACGCGAGTTCCACAATAGTAATGCCCGATCCTCCAAACTGAACATGTTCGTCCCGACAGCTTTTTACTCCCGGTTCTGTTTTCAGCCAATTCTGAATCATTTCTCTCAGAATGCCGTTTCCTTTACCGTGAAGAATCCGTAATTCTTTGGCCTCCACCATTATGGCTTCATCCACAAATTCTCTGATTTTCTCAAGGGCCTCTTCGGCACGCATACCACGGACATCGATATTGGGTTTGAATTTTAGTTTTCTTGCATTTATATCCGCATAAATTCCTGATAAAGAGGTATGATCATTCCGGGATCTTTTTATTTCATTGTGTGAGACAACTTCCAGTTTGGCACGGTTAATAACTGACCTTAATTGTCCAAATGCCACGGTAATTTTATTCCCCCTGGTTTCAATTACCTGTCCTGCTGTCTCCTGTCCGATAAGTTTTACCCATGAACCCGGTTCTATTTCCAAAGACATTTTCTTTTTTGCAGGAACTGCTGTGATAACTTTAGCTTTAAGGGGATGTTTTTTTCGAAGTTCTTCTTTTCGCAACACTTTATCCATTTGCCGCCTGATTTTCTCTTCCGATCCCGAACTTTTTTTATCTATCTCCTCCTTAAATTCCTCAAGCTTACGCCTGGCTTCCTGAGTTCGCTCCTTTTCTGCGGCCGCTTCTTTTATTTCCCTGATTGTACGTTCGACAATACGGTTCGATTCAGACAAAATCTCTACAGCCTCTTTCCTTGCCTGTTCAATGATCTCTTTACGAAATTTTTTCGTTTCAGATAAATCTTCTTCATAAGTTTTAACCAATTCTTCCAGGTGTTTCTCTGATTGCCTGATCTTCTGACGTTTCGTTTCCCAGTAACGTTTATCCCTGGCAATTTCACGAAGGTGTTTGTCAAAATCTATTTGTTCTGATCCTACTTTATCAGTTGCTTCCTTGAGTATCTCTTCCGGGAGCCCGATTTTCCTTGCGATTTCAAATGCAAAAGAGCTTCCCGGCTTCCCTATCTCCAATTGGAACAGCGGTTCCATCCGGTTTGAATCGTATAACATAGCGCCATTTACAATTCCATCGGACGATGAAGCAAAATGCTTCAGGTTTGAATAATGAGTTGTCAGCACTCCATACGTCCCTAACTGATTCAATTTATTCAATATAGCTTCTGCTATGGCTCCTCCCAGCATAGGCTCGGTACCGGTTCCGAATTCATCGATCAGGATCAGCGATTCGGAATTGCTGTTTTTTATAAAAAAACGCATGTTGATCAGGTGGGAACTGTATGTGCTCAGATCATTCTCAAGAGACTGATCATCGCCGATATCAATAAATACCTGTTTAAACAGCCCGGCTTTGCTGTCGGGGTGCAAGGGTATGGGTATTCCGCATTGCAGCATATATTGCAACAGCCCGACTGTTTTAAGGCATACGGATTTGCCCCCGGCATTTGGCCCGGATATCAGTAAAATCCTCTCTTTTTGGTTGAGCCTTATATCGAGGGGTACAATTTTCCTTTTTTCCCTGGCAAGACTGAGTTCAAGTAAAGGGTGCCGGGCAGAAATCCATTCGATTCCGGGTGAGGAATCTATTACAGGCTTTACTGACCTGCTTTCGATCGCCCAGATTGCTTTTGCCCTGATGAAATCAATAATAGCCAAAACTTCGTAAGAAGCGGCAATATCATCCGCGTAAGGACGGATATCATCTGTAAAACGTGTCAGGATACGCACAATCTCCCGCCTTTCTTCGGATTCCAACTCGCGTATATGATTATTAGCTTCAACGATTTCTTCAGGTTCAACATATGCTGTCCGTCCGGTTGCTGATTCATCATGGATAATCCCTTTTATTTTGCGTTTATGGGCTGAACTGACCGGTATAACCGTCCTTCCGTCACGAATAGATACAGAGACATCTCTCTCAACAAGTCCTTCTGTCTGGGCTTTTTTCAGAATCTGATTCATAATTTTCGAGATATTCGACTGAAAAGACAATATCTCCCGGCGAATCTTTACCAGTTCAGGGGAAGCGTTGTCTTTTATCTGACCATGTTTGTTGAGAATCTGATCCATTCGTTCATATATAAACGGAAATATTTTAACATCGCGGATCACATCTTTCAACCTGGGAAAGGTCTTTTCCTCTGTATTGCGAAAAAAGGCGGCAATGGTGCGAATAGTCTCAAGCGACCGTCTGAGGTCAAATATTTCCGATACTTCCAGAAAAGTCCCTTCCACTTTTGTCCGTAGTAAGGCGGGCCGCATATCGATGAAATAACCGGTCGGGAAATTCATGCCTTCCCGGATGATCTTCATAAACTCAACCGTTTCATCCAATTGCCGTTCTATGTTATCCCGATTGAATGAAAAGCTGACTTTATTGGCAATCTCTTTACCCAAATTACCAAGGCACTTTGATGCCAGTAATTCGCGTACTCTGTCAAATCCCGTTTTATTCTCAAAATTCAGGGGGTAGATATCCATTTTAAAACTCTGATACTCCTGCAAAAATAGCAACTAAATCCGTCAACTGATCATATCCTTTGTCGTTGGATTTATCCAACAGTGAAACAAAAAAACTTTACAAACGTTATTTATGTATTTAAAATTCATGTTGAATACTAAAATTTGTAAACACTTAAATTAATTAATTTCTTGCAGTTCATTATTTTAATTTTCTTTTAATTACCTTCTTGATAAATACATATGAAATGGATTACGAGGGAAAAACCAATCATTGATAGGGCCGCATGCCCCTGGCTGATCAAACGGTTCGTCGATAAAGATGCTGAATTTATCTTTGTCCCGGCCAATCAGGTTATGGATAAAGCAGTTGAATACAATGCAATCCCTTTTGATACGCCAAATGCAGAGTACACTCATGAGGGTGATTTGTGTACATTTGATTTTATCCTTAAAAAGCATAATCTCAAAGATCCGGTGTTGCATCAAATTGCTGAAATAATCCGCGGCGCAGATACTGGCAAAACTGATCTCGCACCCCAGGTGGCAGGACTTTGGGCCATTTCTGCAGGCCTTTCCTATAATATCGACAATGATCAGGAGATGATTGAGGTGTGCATGAAAATTTATGATGCGCTTTATACCTGGGCTAAATATATGCTGTCACAATTCAATACCTGGACCCTGGTCCTAAAGTATTCACAATAAAAGGTTGAAAACCTGCTCATCGCATTTTTCCCCTGTTATCCTAATTTGTTAATAATCCAAATTAGGGAAATCCTTAAATTTATTAAGCAGAATTATTCACCATTGTACTGATATAAAAGAAAATACAAGTCATATTCTTTAATCTGGCTTTGATGGCTCTCAGTATGTGTCTCAATTATGTACGATTCCGTACAGTCTCCTTTCTATAAACGTGCAAAAGAGGGGACGAACAAACTGAACAGTTATCTTAAGATAAAGACAATCAGTATTTTATAGTCTTTGGCATAATATCTGAGAAGGTAATTATGTCTTTAAATGGTTCAGTCTTGTCACAAGGACAACCGTAAAAGACAGGTAAACAAATAAATGGAGGACAACAAAATGAAAACAATAGCTTATGATCCCCAAAGGGAAATAATAACAGCCTTACTTGTGTTACTTATTTCATTCACAGTTCTGACAACAGTCAGGGCACAGGGAGAACAGGTAAATTACGAAGGAATGAAAAATGAAAGTATTCCTCATAATAAAAACGCCAAACCGTCTGCAGACAAAATAGTCATTGAAAGTAGTGCGGCTCAGGTTGATCTGACTGATAAAATCAAATCATGGATATCCGAAGGCTCTTACTGGAGCAAGGATGCACCTAAGAATTCAACTGAAGCCGAATTGTCTTACAGGATAAAAAAGTGGATGACAAATGGTTCATATTGGAGTTCTTTTGACACTCGCGGAAATGATACCCAGGCCATCGCTTCGTATGAAAGGGAAAAATTACTTCAGGATCTGATGGCATCGGATGGAAAGTGAAAATTATTGGTTACACAATTCTTAATCAGCGAGGCCGGATATTCATCCGGCCTCATTTCTTTTTCAGGTCTCATTTTTTCTGCACCAAATGATGACAAGGTCTGTTAATAAATCACAAAACCACACTATTCATCAAAATGAAATTAAACCTTTTATCCGTTCATAAGTCTTAATAGTGTACGTTAACAAATTAGTTCTTAAATAAATAGAGGCATATTCGTGCAGTGAAGAGTTATGTTCTGCAGTCATGTTCATTAATGCAACTATTTCAAAATTCAGCGTTCTTTAACAACATCTGGTAAACCGTCCGGAATCGTACAGGTAAAAGTCTGTCAACGTACACTTTAACGATTTTTAGTTAATATTAAATTAAAAAAAGTAATTGAAATGCAGCAATTTACAAAGTTTGGCACGATAAATGTAAATTAATAAGCAGCAACGTTTGTTTAATAAATTAAAAGATGAAAAAAATGAAAACACAGTCATACAACCTTAAAAAAGCAATAATCAGTGCAGCATTCGTACTGGCTATTTCAACGGTTAGCTTCGCAGCAACAAAATCAAACGAAACGCCAACCCCTGTAACAAACAATAATTTTAAAGCCTTAGCGCCTAACAGTGAATTACCTGCAGCTTTGGCAGGCTATTCATCAGAAGCCAGTTCAATAGCCCTTACCAGGCAGATTGAGCAGTGGATGTCTGACGAATCCTACTGGGGAGTCGACAACTCTTCGGATCTGGCTGAAAAAGTTCTCACAGAAAATATTGAATCCTGGATTGCCAACGGTTCTTACTGGTCTGTTCCCCGCCACCATCACAATCCGGAAGCAAGGCTTGCCCACAAAATCAGATACTGGATGAACAACAATTCCTACTGGGGAACTGAACAGGATTAATTCGTAAATCAGGCTTAAAGCCAATATATATCTTTTCCCTTTAATTGAAATAACCCGGTCACACCGGGTTATTTTTTTGTAGCATACACAAAATCAGATTTATACATCGAATCAAACTGTCTTTTATGCAAATCCTTCCCTGCCTGTAATTTTGAATGGAATTTTCCTTTTACCGAAGATTTCTTCACCCTTTAAACGCCTTGTCAAAGCTGTACCAAAGCTATACTTACGCCATATCTTCTACACTATATCTGCATCTACTTCTGCACTATATCTGCACTAATTAGTGTAATAATAGTGTTTGAATAGTGTGAAAATAGTGTAAATAATATAGCTTTGGTATGGGCATGGTACGAGGAAGGCCCGGCGAAGGATTTCGGGATCAGCTGAGCGTTTATGAGATTTGGATGTGTTTTGGTTTTGGTAGTTCCGGATGAGAAACTTGATCAAAGACTTGGCAAATAGCTAAGTTAAACCCGACTTCTCGTTCTTTGACATTTTGGTTCCCTAAAGTTCCATTCCGGTATTACAACTTGAAACAACTCGCAACAATTTCTTTGCCCTTGGATACCTTATAAATATTTTAGAATTAAATGGTTAGAATGTGCCGTACAGCGCGTATTCATCTGTATTACAGAAGACTTTGCTGTAGATAAAGAATCCGGGGCGGGAGGTTTCGATTTTGCGGTTTAACTGGAGGACAGGATGGCCGGGTTTGACTTCAAAATAATGCTGAAGTTGGGCATCCGCCTGGATGGCCATCAGTTTTTGTTCACCGCCTTTAACCTCAATCTGGTAGTTTTTTCTCAAAATGTCGAAGAGTGATTTGTTTTCAAAATTCCTTGAAGTAAATCTTGGCAGGTTAATATTGGGAATCATGGTGATATCGAAGAAAACGGGTTTGTTGTTGACCAGCCTGAGCCGTTCAAAGTAAATACAGCCGGATTCGATCTCTCTTTGAGTCAGAGGGAAGGTAAAGGCTTCTTCCCAGTTTCTTACTTCCGGTTTTACGATGATGTGCGTTTTAAGATGTTCTTTGCCGATTGCGGAAGTTGTGCCGGTGAGGGAGAGGATGCCTATGCCTTTGGGGACGCCCTTCACAATACTTCCTTTCCCCTGGTGACGAACAATATAGCCTTCGCTGGCCAGCCTGTCGAGCGCTTTGCGGATCGTGGGACGTGTTACTTTATGGACGGTGCACAGATCATTCTCAGAAGGCAGAAGATCTCCTCCCATATACACTCCATCGGTGATATGTTGTCGCAAAATTTCATAAACTTTGCGGTGCTGAGGTATAGGAGGCATAGCATTCATCATCATTGACCTGATCAAATTCCCTAACCTGCAAAAATAATACAATTTTTAAATAAACGAAAAAAATGTATTTACAGGATAAAATTTCTTTGTATTTATATGAGAATGAAAATCAAATAAATATACATCATAATTTCATTTTGAATAAATAATAATCCTATTTACTTGTAAATACAAGTGAAAAAAAATATCTTTGCAGAAAATATTATTGTATGGCCACCATTGTTATCATGCCCAAGCAAGGCCAGTCCGTTGAAAGCTGTATTATCACGGAGTGGAACAAAAAAAAGGGTGATAAAGTAACCAAAGGAGAGATCCTTTTTGCTTACGAAACAGACAAAGCATCATTTGAAGAAGAAGTGCCCGTCGATGGTTATCTTCTGGAAGTGCTTTATGAGGCCGGGGATGAAGTTCCTGTACTTAATAGTGTATGTATTATAGGGGAAATGGGAGAATCGGTGAGTGTACTGGTTTCGGGAACAACTGCATCTCAGGCTGAACTCACAGAAAAGCAAGAAATTGAAGAGACCCGGCACGCAACATCTGTACTTGAAATTGAAGCAAAGGAAGAACCTGAACTTATACGGGATGAAGCGCAAACGGAAGTATTTATTTCTCCGAGGGCTAAAAATCTGGCGGCAAAACAGGGAATCTCCATAAAAGGGATCAAGGGATCGGGACCTCAAGGCAGGATCATTGAACAGGATATCCGGGCGACTATGAGGAACGCAAGGACAACGCATCTTGCTAAAAAGATGGCGGATGCCGAGCAGCTTCAACCTGTTGGGAAGGGAACAGGCATTGGCGGATCGGTAACAGCCAAAGATCTGACTGTTACCGGTGCTGTTTATTCCGATGATTTTGAGATAAAGAAATTATCCAATATGCGGAAGCTTATTGCCAAAGCAATGTTCAATTCTTTACAGAACTCAGCCCAGCTTACGCATCATCTCGGTGCTGATGCCAGACGTATTCTCGAACTGCGTAAAAAGGCAAAAAAAGCGAATGAAAACGGCAATCCTGCGAACATTACCATCAATGATATGGTTTGTTATGCTGTTGTCAAAGCTTTGCTTAAATTTCCGCAGGTCAATACCCATTTTATGGGCGACAGCATGAAATATTTCAAGAAAGTGCATCTTGGCGTGGCAGTTGATACTGACCGGGGTTTGATGGTACCGGTTATCCGCAATGCGGATGATCTTTCAATAGCAGGTCTTTCAAGCCAGTTACGGGAAGTGGCTGCCTTATGCCGTAAAGGTTCCGTAAATCCTGAATTGTTGTCATCAGAAGCCGCTACATTTACGGTATCGAATCTCGGCAATTACGGAGTTGAGATATTTACACCGGTGATCAACCTTCCTCAGTCAGCCATACTTGGAGTAAACACGATAGTTCCCAGGCCAAAAGACTTAGGGGACGGTGTATACGGATTTGTACCGTTTATCGGGCTCAGCCTTACATATAATCACCAGGCTCTCGACGGGGGAGAGGCTACACGTTTTTTGAAACAGATTGCTATTGAAATTGAAAATCTTGAATTTGAAATTTAAAGAACAGGAGGGATTGTCATGAGCATAAATGTTGATCTTGCTATTATCGGAGGGGGTCCCGGCGGATATACCGCTGCAGAACGGGCAGGCAATAAAGGTCTTAGCGTGGCGCTGATCGAGAAGAGGGAACTTGGCGGCGTGTGTCTTAATGAAGGATGTATTCCTACAAAAGCTCTTCTTTATACTGCCAAATTGTATGAACATGCGGCTGAGGGAAGCAAATACGGAATCAATGCGAATGACGTCTCGCTGGATTACGGCAAGATGATGGCGCGCAAACAGAAGATTGTGAAAAGGCTTGTGGGAGGTGTCGCTACAGCCATGAAGCAGAATAATGTCCAGGTTTTTAAAAGTGAGGGATTTATAAAAGGACGTTCTGCTTCAGGAATAACAATAACTGCCGGAGAAGAGGAAATCATAGCGGCCAATCTCCTGATATGTACAGGTTCAGATGCACTTATGCCTCCCATTCCCGGACTTAGTGGTCCAAATGATGTGATCCTGACCAGCAGGGAACTCCTTGAATTGACTGAAAGGCCGGAGTCGCTTGTAATAATAGGCGGCGGAGTTGTCGGAATGGAGTTCGGAAGTTTCTTTAACAGCATCGGAGCCAAAATCACCATTATTGAAATGATGGATGAGATTCTGACAGGTATGGATCTTGAAATGAGTACGATGCTCAGGCAGAATCTTGCCAAAAAAGGAATAACATTTCACCTTGCTTCCAAAGTCACAGAAGTGAAAGGTAATGAGGTTATATTTCAGAAAGAAGGAAAAACGGAATCTGTCTCGGGAGAAAAGATACTGATAAGTGTAGGCCGGAAACCCGTAACCAAAGGTTTTGGGCTCGAAAATCTGGGCGTTGAACTATTTCGGGGCGGAATCAAAGTTGATGAAAAGATGCGGACCAATGTTCCGAATGTTTTTGCCGCGGGAGATATTACCGGATTTTCATTACTTGCCCACACCGCCTATCGCGAAGGGGAGGTTGTGGTTAATAACCTCACAGGAAGAAATGACAGGATGCGATACGATGCCATTCCCGCCGTGGTTTACACGAATCCTGAATTTTCAGGTGTCGGCCTTACTGAAGAGAGCGCGAAAGAGAAAAAGATTGAGTACAAGTCAGTCAAGCTTCCTATGACATATGCAGGACGGTTCATGATAGAGAATGAAGGCGTCAGCGGTCTGTGCAAGATACTGGTTGGGGCCAAATATAAGGAAGTCCTGGGAGTTCATATGCTTGGCAATACATCGAGTGAACTGATGTACGGAGCATCGATGGCCATTGAAATGGAGATGACCCTGAAAGAAATGCAGGAAGTCATCTTCCCGCATCCTACAATTTCTGAGATTATCAGGGAAACAGTATTTGCCTTTCATTAAGATGATTATTAAACTGAATTCAAAAAGATCAATTAATATTTTATATGCCTAAAGTTCAATTTATTGACCCAAGTGTGGTCAGGTCTGCAGGGGAGATTGCTTTTAAACCGATTCCGGTCAATCAGTATCAAAAAACCGTAACGGAAGAGAAAGGGAATTACTCCAAAAGCGATTTTTTAAGAATATATCATGACATGGTGGTGATCCGTGAATTTGAAACCATGTTGAACCTTATAAAAACAACGGGGGAGTATAACGGAATTCCCTATGATCATCCCGGGCCTGCCCATCTGTCCGCCGGACAGGAGGCTGCCGCAGTAGGTATGGCTTATACCCTTACAGTTGATGATTTCATTTTTGGTTCACACAGGAGTCATGGCGAAATACTTGCCAAAGGATTAAGTGCAATTCACAAACTTGATGACGCTGCCTTGGTTCGCATAATGGACAGCTATTTTGACGGCACCGTTTTGAAGATCGTTCAGAAAGGTTTTGACGGGTCGGTGAAAGAACTGGGACGCAGATTCCTGATTTACGGTACATTGGCTGAGATATTTGCCCGCGAAACCGGATTCAACAAAGGATTGGGAGGGAGCATGCATGCATTCTTTACACCATTCGGCGTATATCCCAACAATGCGATAGTAGGAGGGAGCGGTGATATTGCTGTTGGAGGCGCATTATATAAGAAAGTAAACCGTAAACCAGGCATGGTTATTGCCAATATAGGCGATGCCTCCATGGCCTGCGGACCTGTATGGGAAGGGATTTCGTTTGCCGCAATGGACCAATTCACCAAGCTCTGGGAAGGAGATATGAAAGGAGGCCTGCCTGTTATTTTCAATATCATGAATAATCAGTACGGTATGGGAGGCCAGACCTGCGGTGAAACAATGGGCTATGAGATGGTAGCGAGGATCGGAGCCGGAGTAAATCCTGAACAGATGCATGCTGAAAGAGTTGATGGTTATAATCCTCTGGCAGTGATCGACGCCTACCGCCGTAAGCGGAAGATCATCGAAGAGAAAAAAGGTCCTGTCTTACTTGAGATACTCACCTACCGTTTCAGCGGGCATTCTCCTTCAGATGCGTCTTCATATCGTTCGAAAGAAGAGGTTGAAGCCTGGCAGGAGCAGGACAGCATTATTGAATATGGACAAGGATTGATAGAGGCAGGAGTTGCAGATCAAATTGACCTTGATGCCATAAATCTTGATGTCAGAAACATCATCCTGGAGATGTTTAAACTTTCAACCGATGATAAGATATCTCCCAGGATGGATATGCAAAAACGTCCTGACCAGATTGGAGAGATGATGTTCTCCAATCAATCAGTTGATAAGATGGAGGATCGTAAACCGGAGGTAAATCATCCTATGGCTGAAAATCCAAGGGTAATACAGATTTCCAAAAAAGAGCGTTATGCATTTGACAAGGATGGCAAGCCATTCTCAAAAATGAAGCAATATCAACTGCGTGATGGTATTTTTGAAGCCATCATCGATCGTTTTTATAAAGACCCTACCCTGATTGCTTATGGAGAAGAGAACAGGGACTGGGGAGGTGCTTTTGCTGTTTACCGTGGCCTTACTGAAGCTTTGCCCTATAACAGATTGTTTAACTCACCAATTTCTGAAGGATCTATAGTAGGAACTGCAATTGGTTATGGGATGTGCGGCGGAAGGGTAATCCCTGAGATCATGTACTGCGATTTTCTTGGCAGATCAGGTGACGAAGTTTTCAATCAGCTTCCCAAATGGCAGGCTATGAGCGGCAATATGATCAAGATGCCTGTGGTTCTGAGGGTTTCGGTAGGATCAAAATACGGCGCCCAGCATTCACAGGATTGGACGTCCCTCGTGGCACATATTCCGGGGCTTAAGGTTGTTTTCCCTGCAACTCCCTATGATGCAAAAGGATTGATGAACAGCGCTCTTCAGGGAACCGATCCTGTCGTCTTTTTTGAAAGCCAGCGGATTTATGATGTCGGTGAGCAATTTCATGAAGGAGGGGTGCCGGCAGGCTATTATGAAATACAGATTGGCGAGCCTGATGTGAAAAGGGAAGGTAAGGACATAACTATTCTTACCATTGGTGCAACTCTTTACAGGGCGCTTGATGCGGCGAAAATCCTGGAAGAAAAATACGGCATGTCGGCTGAAGTAATCGATGCAAGGTCTCTTGTCCCATTTAATTACGAAAAGGTGATAGCTTCAGTTAAAAAGACAGGCAAGATAATTGTTTCCGGAGATGCTACATCGCGGGGTTCTTTTTTGAATGATCTTGCACAAAACATTACCGAACTGGCTTTTGATTATCTTGATGCTCCTCCGGTGGTTGTTGGTTCACGCAACTGGATCACACCGGCACATGAGCTCGAGAATGCATTCTTTCCTCAGCCGGCCTGGTTTATTGATGCAATTCATGAAAAAATCGTCCCGTTAAAAGGGCATATTACCGGACAGAACTTCTGTGCACCGGAACAAATAAGGAGATCGAAATTAGGAATTTAATAATATTCTGTCGATATGGATTTCTGGAAGATATTTCCTCCTAAGGAAGAGTTGCTCAGGTGGTATGAAAAGAATGGAGACGGAGAAACCCGACTGGTCAATGCACACCTGCATACTCCTTATTCCTTCAGCGCTTTCAGCGATATATCCCAGGCATTGGATATGGCTGTTGTTGAAAATGTTAAGGTTGCAGGGATCAATGATTTCTATACAACCGATGGATACTCTGAATGGGCTGATAAATGTGTTGCCCGGAGGCTGTTTCCTCTTTTCAACATCGAGTATATCAGTCTGAACCGAGAGGATCAGGCCGCTGGTATTAAAGTGAACGATCCCAATAATCCGGGACGTACTTACTTAAGCGGCAAGGGACAGGCCTATCCGCCAAAACTTGATGAACCATTCGCCTCAACACTTAAATCTGTGCGTGAAGAGTCAAATCTTCAGGTGAGAATGATGTGTGAAAAACTCAATAAACATCTCACAGAAGTCGGAGCGAAGATTTCATTGGATTTCAATCAGATCAAAGAGACCCTCACGAAAGGGATGGTAAGAGAAAGACACCTTGCCAAAGCGCTCCGGCAGAAGATTGCTTTATTGGGTTTGTTACCTGAGGATCAGAAAAATTATTACAGCACTGTTTTTGGCGGGAAGGCTTTAAAGTCAGATATAAACAATGAGGCTGCCGTTGAGAATGAAATCAGGGCGAATCTTCTGAAAGCCGGCGGCGCAGCCTTTATTCCTGAGAACCCTGAGGCATTTCTGGATATGGAGGAGGTTTGCAGAATTATTTTAAATGCAGGAGGTATTCCGACCTATCCGTTCCTTGCGGATGACAGCAAGGGAAATTTCACTGAATTTGAGACACCTAAAGAGATTGTAATCGAAATTCTGAAGAAAAGAAATATATGCTCGGTGGAGTTTATCACTTCACGTAATACTCTTGCTGTCCTGGAAGAATATGTCGGTTTCTTTCATCACCAGGGATTTGTTGTGACGTTGGGCACAGAGCATAATACTCCTGCCATGGAACCAATTGAATTGTTTGCCGGAAATAAAACTCCTCTGAGTAAGATGCTACTCGATATCAATTACCAGGGAGCCTGTGTTGTGGCAGCCCATCAATATCTCTTTGCCACTGAGGGAATCGGGTATCTGGATCAGCAGGGACGTCCTGATCTTGTCAACCGGGCATCGTATGTTGAGTTGGGTAAAGCATTGATTGAATACCTCATAAAGTCATAAAATGAACCGATTACTGATAAATAAGGTATTGCCTTCCGTTCGTATGCTGGCTTCAAAAAAAAAGATGCTTGTTGCACGGTTCGATGACAGGGAGGAGTTCAGAAAGATGGAGGATGAAGAAAGTTTACGGACATTCCCTTTTGTTAAAACTGAATCAGGAATATTAATCGTCGATGAGACAACTGATCCGGATGAGATAGTCATTGACCTGAAAGTAAAGCTTTCAGCCTGGTTTGATGAACGATTCATTCATCCTGATTACATAATCATTAAAGGAATTGGGGTGATCACTTTGGCCAGTCATGCATCGTATCTGGATGTACTGCTTGGGGCGGAATTCAAATCAACAAAAATTAACTCAGGTAAAGTTCAGGATAAAATAATAATTGTTACAGGCGGGGCTCAGGGCTTTGGAAGCGGTATTGCTGAAATGCTTTATGCAGAAGGGGCAAATGTGATAATTGCTGATTTGAATGAAGATGCCGGCTCTAAGATGACGGAAAGCCTTAACAAAAAGAGTCTTTCCAACCAGGCCTTCTTTGTTAAGGTGAATGTAGCAGATGCCAAATCGGTTGAAGATATGGTCACTGCAACAGTCAGACAATTCGGAGGCCTGGATGTTATCATCAGCAATGCCGGTATATTAAGGGCTGGAGGTCTGGATGAGATGAATCCTGAAACCTTTTCCCTGATGACGGATGTTAACTACAAAGGATATTTCCTGTGCGCAAAGTATGCTTCGGCAGTTATGAAAATTCAGTCTCAATACCGGAAAGATTATTTTATGGATATTATCCAGATCAATTCAAAATCAGGATTAAAAGGGAGCAACCGCAATTTTGCCTATGCAGGAGGAAAATTTGGAGGAATAGGTCTTACACAGTCATTTGCTATGGAATTGATGCCTTTCCATATCAAAGTTAATTCTATCTGTCCTGGCAATTTTTTTGAAGGACCCCTATGGAGCGACCCCAAAAAAGGATTATTCGTTCAGTATCTTAAAGCTGGTAAAGTCCCCGGAGCTAAAAGTATCGGGGATGTTAAAGCATTTTATGAGGCCCAGGTTCCTGCAGGCAGAGGATGCAGAGTGGTCGATGTTGTAAGGGCAATCCACTACATTATAGAACAGGAATATGAAACCGGGCAGGCAGTACCGGTTACAGGAGGCCAGAATATGTTGAATTAGGCATTAAGCTTTAGAATATAGGCAGTAGGAAAACTTTGTGAGACTTTGTGTAAATCTTTGTGAAACTTTGTGTTACGATTTGATTTTTAAATAAGTTACACAAAGCTCCACAAAGTAAAAACACAAAGTAACACAAAGAGTTAGAATCAGATTTTTTGTCCTGTAGCCCACAGCTTAAAGTCTTTTCGTGAAAATTCGTCATAAATTCGTGAAATTCATAATATGAAGACAAAAGCAGTTCGATTATATGGTAAAAAGGATCTCCGTCTGGAGGAATTTGAGTTGCCGCAATTAAAAGAAAATGAAATACTTGCAAAAGTTGTCTGTGACAGTCTTTGCATGTCATCTTACAAGGCAGCAAACCAGGGAACGGATCATAAAAGGATTCCTAATGATGCTGCAATCCATCCGGTCATTATCGGTCACGAATTTGCCGGTGAACTTTTGGAAATAGGATCCAAATGGAAGGATAAGTTTCAACCGGGTGATAAATTTTCCATTCAGCCCGCCATCAACTATGTTGACGGTCCTGTAGGAATACTTGGCGCACCCGGTTATTCTTACCGTTTTGTAGGGGGAGACGCTACCTATGTGATAATTCCCAATGAAGTTATGGAAGCCGATTGTTTACTTCCGTATACGGGAGAAGGATATTATCCTGCTTCACTGGCGGAACCGCTTTCCTGCGTAATTGGGGCTGTTCACGCAAATTATCACCTTACACCCGGATCCTATGTTCACAGGATGGACATTGTTCCGGGAGGTAAAATGGCGCTTCTGGCTGCAGTTGGTCCTATGGGACTTGCGGCAATCAACTACATTCTTAACCGTGAGGAACGCAAACCTTCTCTGCTTGTAGTTACTGATATCGATCAAACCCGCCTTGACAGAGCTGAAAGCCTTTATTCCGTCGAATTTGCCGCTTCCAAAGGGATTGAATTGAAATATATCAACACTTCCAGTCTTTCAAATCCTGTTCAGGAAATAAGGGAGTTGACTTCAGGTGAAGGATTTAATGATGTCTTCGTATTTGCTCCTGTTGCCCAGGTTGTTGAGCAGGCTGATGCGATTCTTGGGTTCGACGGATGTCTGAATTTCTTTGCCGGGCCGGGCAATACTGCCTTCAGCGCTCCGTTGAATTTTTATAATGTCCATTACAATTATACCCACCTTGTCGGTACCAGCGGCGGTAATACGGATGATATGAAGGAAGCGCTTAGTCTGATGTCAAAAGGACTGGATCCTGCAGGACTGGTTACCCACATCGGGGGAATCAATGCAACAATTGAGGCTACCTTACATCTTCCTGAAATACCGGGAGGAAAAAAACTGATGTACAATCATATTGATATGCCTTTGACAGCAATTACAGATTTTGCAGAAAAGGGGAAATCCAATCACGTTTATAAACAATTGGCAGAGATTTGTGACAGAAATAAGGGTTTATGGAATTTTGAAGCTGAAGCTTATCTGCTTGCCAACGCTGACAAGCTGAAGTAAAGATCAGTAAATAAAAAAAGCGCCATGGCGCTTTTTTTATTTATTAAATGCTGTTTTCCGAAACCAGATAAAAGGCCCGTAATTGTAATATTCATTTTTTAATGAAGGATTGGCTTTAAGCTGCTCTTCGGTATATGGGAAATGCGGGACCATTACATCTTCGCCGGGTTTCCAGTTAACAGGCAAAACACAATCTCTTCCAGCCACCTGGAGCGCAGTAACCGTTCTTTCAATTTCCGCCATATTCCTTCCGATATTCGTGGGATAAAACATGATTGCGCTTATCTTGTTTTCCGGATTAATAATAAATACACCTCTGACATCATTTAATGCATTATATTTTTTGTGGATCATTCCGTATTTTACAGAAATAGAATAATCCGCATCTGCAATCAGTGGAAATTTAATTTTTACGGGTTTTCTGCCTTTATATGAGATTTGTTCGAGCTCTTTTTTCCAGGCCAAATGCTGTCTGAGAGAATCAGTGGAAATCACAGCAATTTTCACTCCCAGTTTATCAAAATCATCCTGCATAGAGGCCAGTTGAATTATCTCAGTTGAGCAAACCGGGGTAAAATCTTTGGGATGACTGAAAAGAATTTTCCAGCTTGTTCCAAAGTCCGCAGGGAAATTAAGTGTTCCGTTTGTGGTTTTCGCTGTAAATGCAGGAGCATCATCCCCAATCAGGGGAGTCGCAATATTGCTTAAATTCGGCTGTCCTAAAAGGTTTACCGGTAAAAGTAATAATAAGAAAAGGAATTGATTGGATTTCATGTTAAAGAATATTTAGATTAATATAAAATATAAACATTTGGTATTACGTTAGAATCTTGAAATGGTTAATTAAAAATCGTGGAAGATTGTACGATTTTCCCTAAATGCTTAGTATTTGGAGGGCAAGTTCGTATCTAATAACGATCTTTCAAAATATGTGTTAAATTATTCAAAAACTCAAACACCATCCTTTCAGATCATAACTTGCTGGTTTGAGGAATTATAAATTAACAGCCATTTATCAATGAAGATTGATAATACCATCTCCCTTGTTTAATCATTATTTAATCGGTTCATAAACAGGGTTTTAACGGTATGAACCGTAGATGTACCGAATAAATGCCGCAGAAGCACCGTTGGAGGTCCGGCTTTGGTGTTATGAATGTAAGCTTTAGAAAAGAATAAATAAATCTTTAATCATCTCTTATTATTCAGAAGTTTATTGAAAGAGCATAAGAGTTACAAATGAACTTTATTTGATAAAATAAACTTAAACCCCCTAAAATTTGTGATTTTTTTTATTGACAAAGCCCTCCTTTTCAGTCTAACTTGATAATTAAGAAACATAAATTTTAATGAAAGGGGTTTATAATGGAAAAAGCATTTCAAGTTATGCCTGGGATTGATATCATTCCTACGCATGTTCCTATTCCGAATATGGGATTTCTCCCGGTTAATGCCTTTGTCGTGAAAGCAAAGGAACCTGTACTGATTGACACCGGAATTGCAATCGAAAGTGATGAATTTATGAATTCTCTTGAATCGGTGATTGATCCTAAAGATTTGAAATGGATATGGCTTACCCATGACGATTTAGATCATACCGGCAGTATTCGCAGGGTTGTTGAGGCAGCACCCAACGCGAAACTTTTATCAAATGCCTTAAGTGTACTCAGATTAAATACGGTTTGGTCAGTACCCATGGACAGGATTTACTGGATGAATTCGGGAGGAAGGCTTGATCTGGGGGACCGCATATTTCATTCCTTAAGACCACCGCTATTCGACAATCCGATGACTATAGGTGTCTATGATGAAAAGTCTGAGGTCTTTTTTTCAGCGGATTTTTTTGGCGGTATCATGCCTTCACCATCAAAGAATGCGGATGAAATCGAGGAAAACATGCTGCATCAGGGAATGAGCATCTGGGCAACAGCAGACAGCCCATGGGTTCATATTGTCGATAGAATCGAATTTGGCCGGGCTTTGGATAATATTCGTAAAATGGCCCCGAAAATGATCCTATCAACACATTTACCACCGGCAAAGGGCAGAACAGAACAGTTCCTGGATTTGCTTTCGACTGTTCCTGCCTTAGCACCCTTTGTTGCACCGGACCAGATGGCGCTGGAACAACTATTGATTCAGATGAAAGCCGGCAATTGAAAATTCAGAAATGTTCCAATATGGGTAATAATAATTATTAATTTATTAATTTATTAATTTATTGCCTTTGCGGGATTAAGGATTATACTAAAGCCAATCCGGGAATTCAAATTGTGATTTATTGAGAAGTCCGTTCAGGCAATCATTCCCGAGCCGATCAGTTCATCCTCAAGATACCAGGCTGCAAACTGGCCTGGAGTGATTCCACGCTGTTCGTTTTCAAAAAGGATATAAATACCATCTTCTTTCCTGTACATTTTCCCTTTTTCGAGGAGCTGGCGGTAACGGATACGGAAAAGGAAGTCTTTTTCCTGACCGGCAGAGAGAGCAAGATCTGGCCTGATCCAGTGAATATCTTCATTAGGAATGAATAATCCGGGACGATATAGTCCGGGATGCTCTTTCCCTTCTCCCACATAAATGATATTACGGATTACATCGGTGGCTATCACAAACAGCGGTTCAACGTAGCCGCCTATATTCATTCCCTTACGCTGGCCGATGGTGAAAAAATGAGCGCCGTTATGTTCGCCAATAACTTTGCCGTTCCATGGCTTATAGGGAAACGGTGAACAAAATTTGCTGAAATTATCATTGGTTAAGGTCAGATTTTTTTTCTTCAAGATAAAATCAGCTTTAATTTCGATTACATTTCCTTTTCTGGGTTCCAGTTTTTGCTGGAGAAACAGAGGCAGATCGACTTTACCGACAAAACAGATTCCCTGTGAATCTTTCCTTTCAGCGGTGACAAGACCCTGCTGACGCGCTATTTCACGGACGTCCGATTTCAGCAAATGACCTATGGGAAATAGTGATTTTGATAGTTGTTCCTGGCTTAACTGGCAAAGAAAATAGCTCTGATCTTTATTTGAATCGGTACCTGCAAGTAAACGAAAGTAAGACTGTCCATTATTTTGAACTGTATCCTTCCGGCAATAATGGCCTGTGGCAACACAATCGGCGCCAAGTTCCAAAGCTTTGGAAAGGAACATGTCGAACTTGATTTCGCGGTTGCACATAACATCGGGATTAGGAGTTCTTCCCTTTTCATATTCAGCAAACATATAATCCACAACCCTTTTGCGGTAGTGTTCTGAAAGATCGACTACGTGAAAAGGAATATCCAGTTTTTTAGCTGTCATTTCGGCGAAGATGACATCGTCCTCCCATCTACATCGGGAAGTTAATGTTCCGGTGCTTTCCTTCCAGTTGATCATGAACACACCGATCACATCATACCCTTCTTTTTTAAGAAGGTATGCGGCAACGCTTGAATCCACGCCGCCCGAAAGACCGACGACAACTTTTTCCTTCATCCTGATAATATTCACTGCAAAATTACAAATTAACGGACTTGCCAAATCATAAAGTTTTTGAAAGGGATATGTTAAGCTAAAGAGGAAAGGTAACTCTGCTTTCAACTCCGAAGTATTTAACAATATCTTCAAAATTCCATCTCCGTATTAGCCCCGTGTTAAGTCCGTATTAAGTCCGTATTGACCTTGGAGGCTCTTATAATCATAATATAGAAAATTGTAAGCCATAATTTTGAGGTTATTTTAACATCCGAATTCCGGTTAATTGGGGCGAAGTCAATTATGATTTAAGGATTAATAATCGGCATTCGTCCCGGGACATGAAATAACAAGACAAAATACAAAAAGTAGGGAAAGTAGGAAGTAGGAAAAGTAGGAAGTGTAGGATTAAGGCTCTTTTGTTTGCTACAAGCAATTATGTGAGATGGTTTAAACCATGTTTAAACCGAATATAAATATCAGTTAGTGTACTTTTTATAACTATCTGATTTCCAATCGTCGGGGTAGCAGGATTCGAACCTGCGACCCCCTGCTCCCAAAGCAGGTGCGCTAACCGGACTGCGCTACACCCCGAAAAAAGGATTAAAGAATAGAGTACAGATTCAGCGTTATTCTTTCATTCCTTCATTATTCTTACCCTTCACGC
This sequence comes from uncultured Bacteroidia bacterium, assembly GCA_963810555.1. Classification (GTDB taxonomy): domain Bacteria; phylum Bacteroidota; class Bacteroidia; order Bacteroidales; family Prolixibacteraceae. Next base: position 52,782 of record CAWENX010000001.1, read on the forward strand.
GGAGAGAGGGGGATTCGAACCCCCGGTACGGTTACCCGTACGGCAGTTTAGCAAACTGCTGGTTTCAGCCACTCACCCATCTCTCCCTGAATTTTAGGTGGTGCAAATGTAGGAATGATTTTGACTTGCTCAAAATTATTTTTACAAAAAATACCCTATGAGTCTGTGTGTTATTAAATGAATAGGTATAAGATTAAATAAGAGATTCATATTTTATTATCGCGGTAATCCAAAGAATATAATCTAAAATTTTCTCAACATTTTCATTTCCACTCCGATAAAGGGTGTTAATGCTTAAAACGATAAAAAAACATCCTAATTTGCTTGGATTATATAATAAACAGCATTAACTTAGTGCCAGAGTTATAAAGACGTTCTTTTACAACGATGATATTCCGCATTAATTCGATAAGATTGGTAAACTCAACACTTTCATTAAACAGAGAAAGCTTTTGACCGTTAAGACAGGCCTTATCCCTTCGGGGAGCTTCGAAGCTTCGGAGCCATTGGAAGTCTGACCGGGCAGGCACTCAAATCCTGATTCATCGGGGTTGTACTCAACGCGAATTAATGCGGTTTTTTTTCAGTTTAGGTTTTAGACTATAGGCTATAGGAAAATCGTAAGCTACAGTATCATATTGTTTCAGGGATGCTGAATAAGACATTTTAACGCTGAAACACTGAAACAATTATAGGATAAATCCTGATAAATAACTTACCACCCTCTTAGCCGGTCAAGATCGCGGCGTTCTTTTTTTGTTGGACGTCCGGCCCCCTGGTCACGGTCAAACTGAATCATTTTTTTCCGGATTTCAAGAATCTCCAGGACCTCAGGTGGAGTGATATCCTCCATGTATGATGATACAAGTTTTGCATTTACCCTTTTACCGATTAATCCAATCACCCTGTAAGAGAATATCACCGGATTTTTTCTTACCTGAACAATATCGCCGATTTTAAGTATACGAGATGGCTTTATTGCGATGTCGTCAATCATAACATGTCCTTTTTTACATTCTTCGCTGGCTATACTCCGGCTTTTAAACAACCGGACTGCCCAAAGCCATTTGTCGATACGGACAGGTTCTTCCATACGAGTAAAGATAGTACAAAAAGGATCAACCTTTGTTGTATTGGGTCATTGTTCGTTCAGGGCCGATTGTGGCATAAGCTTTGATTATTTCAATGCACAAATCGATTTTGCTGTTAACGGTTTCTTCTTCTTCCCGGGTCAATTTGCCAAGGACATAATCAATCTGGTACCCTTTAGGAAAATCATTTCCGATTCCAAATCGCAAGCGTGCATATTCTTGGGTTCCAAGTATCTGGTGAATGCTTTTTAAACCGTTATGCCCGGCATCGCCACCTTTAAGGCGTAAGCGGATTTTACCAAACGGGAGGGCGATATCATCGACAATAACAAGAATATTATTTGTTTCTATTTTTTCTTTATGCATCCAGTAATGAACTGCCCGGCCGCTAAGATTCATAAATGTGCTGGGTTTAAGGAGAATAAAAGTTCTCCCTGCATATTTTAGCTCTGAGACAAATCCGTAACGTTTATCTTTAAAAGTAATATTGGATGCCTTTGCAAGGGCATCCAATATTATAAATCCGATATTGTGACGGGTGTTTTCGTATTCTTCCCCGATGTTTCCAAGACCAACAATCAGGTATTTCAAAGCGTAATGATTTTATGATTGTTCTTTTGGAGTTTCAGTCAATGCAGCACGGGCTGCGCGTGTTATATCAACACCAGCGACCGGTACAGATTTTGAATTTAATATTTCAATACCTTCAACTTTTATATCTCCTACACGGATGCTTTCGCCAATACTAAGATTGGTAACATCGATTTTTATTTCGTCAGGAATATTTTGGGGCAAACCTTTGACTTTCAGAGTACGGAGATTTGATTTCAGACGTCCGCCCTGCTGAATACCTTTTGCATATCCTTCTAAACGTACGGGTATTTCAAGTCGAACCGGAATATTTTCGCGAATCTGGAGAAAGTCGATATGTAACAGTTTATCGGATACCGGATGAAACTGGGTATCCTGAATAAATGCACTGTAACTCTCCCCTTCTATTTCAAGGTCGATCTGAAATACTTCAGGAGTATATATAACCTTGCGAAATTCATTTTCATGAGCCTGAAAATGAATGACCTTTTCACCGCCGTAAAGTACACAGGGAACTAAATCCTGAGCTCTCAAAAGTCTGGAATTTTTTTTGCCAACAGACTCTCTGACAGTACCTTTAATTTTAAAAGTTTTCATTAGTGTTTAATTTTATTAAAAAGTGTTTACTCAGATTTCCTTCATAACTGAAGGCATCCGCATCACGCCCTTAAAGGTATGTTGCAAATTAGGGTGCAAAGGTACAAATATTTAAATGAATGCTGTACTGATGGATTTATTTTTATAAATCTTCTGGATAACATCAGCAAACAGAGGTGCACAGGATAACGTAGTTATTTTGCTGCAATGTACCCGAAGAGGAATGGAATCGGTAACCAAAATCTCATCAAGACTTGAAGCTTCAATTCTTTCTATCGCCGGTCCTGAAAGCACTGCGTGTGTGGCGCAGGCACGGACAGATCTTGCACCTTTCATTTTCATTACATCAGAGGCCTTTGTAATAGTCCCGGCTGTATCAATGATGTCATCTACCATTATCACGTCCTTGTCCTCCACATCTCCTATAAGGGTCATAGAATCTATAAGATTTGCCTTACTACGTGATTTATGACAGATTACAAGGTCAGTTCCAAGATGCTTTGAAAAGACATTGGCTCTTTTGGTACCGCCGGTGTCAGGTGAAGCTACCACAAGATTTTTTAATCCCATATTATTTATATAGGGAATAAACATAGCCACAGCGCTAAGATGATCTACTGGGACATCGAAAAATCCCTGAATCTGATCTGCATGAAGATCCATAGTGATCAATCTGTCAATGCCGGCTACGGATAACATATCTGCAACTAATTTAGCTCCGATTGAAACCCTTGGCCGGTCTTTTCTGTCCTGACGGGCAAAACCGAAATAAGGAATCACTGCTATGATTTTGTAAGCAGAAGCTCTTTTTGCAGCATCAATCATTAATAAAAGTTCTAAAAGATTATCCGCCGGTGGGAAAGTAGACTGTACTATGAAAGTGAATGAACCTCTGATGGTTTCTTCATAGCAGGGTTCAAACTCACCGTCCGAAAAACGTGGACATGACACCTTTCCTAATTCAATCCCTGCATTCTTTGATATATTTTCAGCAAGGTATTTGGATTCTGTTCCGGCAAATATCTTAATGGGGCCCTTGGACATATCATTCAGGTTTATAGAGTTGTGATTTTTCTTAAATTATATTGACAAAAGTAGAAATATTGCACTAAGTCTTTTCCAAAAATTGTATTTTTTTATTCAGCTATTTTTAAGTACTAACCAATTTCAGCAACTGTGACTGGATTTTATTATCCACGCCCTTTAGATACAATATTTTCAATAAATTCAAGTAGTTCATCTTTTCCCGCAGCTGTTTCAGCCGATGACACAAAAAGAGGAGGGAGTGACTCCCACGATTTCAACATTTCTTCCTTGTACAAACTAATGTTCTTATGAAGATGATTACGGGTGATTTTATCCGATTTTGTAAAAACAATCGTAAACGGAACCTCATTGATGCCAAGCCAGGTCATAAATTCTGTGTCGGACTTTAAAGGGGCATGGCGGGCATCTATCAGTACCATCACACACTGCAGATTCTGCCTGTTGATAAGGTATTTTCTGATAAAAAGCAACCATTTTTCACGCTCGGCACGAAGTGTTTTTGCATATCCGTATCCCGGCAAATCCACAAGGAACCATTCATCATTAATGTTGAAATGGTTGATAAGGCGTGTTTTACCCGGAGTTGAAGAGATTTTTGCCAGATTCCCCTGACCTGTAAGCATATTGATCAATGAAGATTTTCCAACGTTTGAACGACCCACAAAGGCAAATTCAGGTTTCGAAGTTTTAGGACATTTGGAAGGATCGTTATTGCTTATTACAAATTCAGCTTTCCTGATTATCATTTTCTTGCTTTAATCGGTTTCTGAAACAATATATTTTTGCGGTAAGTTATCCGAAAGGTAAATCTCCAGCAATTTTGTCATATTAGCATTGACAGGGTTCAGATTAAAATTGTTTATCACTGCCGGCACTAAAACAGTTTCACCTTTTTTTATCTCCATCTTGCCTCCCTCCCAGCTTAAAGTATATTCACCTTCAATGCACATATATATGACAAATGTATCTCTTTCCGTAAAATCACGTTCTATAGGTTGTGTAAGTGGAAGAACATTTGTTGTAAAATAAGGACATTCTATCAGCGTTGTAGGTACATTTTCAATCGGTTCATATTGGGTACGATAATTTTCTTCGAAATGAAAATCAATGGCTTCGAGAGCAAGTTCGGAATGGAGTTCCCGTGGTTTTCCGTGATTATCCAACCTGTTGAAATCATAAATACGGTAAGTTACTTCTGAAGTTTGCTGAATCTCAGCCAGAACAATTCCTTCGCCTATGGCATGAATTCTTCCTGCCGGAATAAAAAAAACATCAGCTTTTTTTACCGTTTCATAATTCAGGAAATTTTCAAGTTGCTCTTTCTTCATGTATTGGAGAAAATCTTCTTTGGTCAGTGTCCGGTTGAATCCTGAAATCAGCCTCGATCCCTCATCCGCATGAACAATATACCACATTTCCGTTTTACCATATTCTCCATGTCTTTCAATTGCCAGATCATCATTCGGGTGTACCTGAATGGAAAGTTTGTCCTTAGCGTCAATATATTTTATCAATAAAGGAAACTGGATACCGAAACGCTCGTAAGCCATTTCGCCAACCAGGTCACTCATATAAATCTCAATCAGTTCTTCAAGGCTGTTCCCCTTTAAAAAACCATTGCTGACAACAGAGACCTCATTCTCGACACCTGAAATTTCCCACGATTCTCCGCAATTGTACAGTTTGCCGGATTTCTTATTTAATAACTCTTTTAATCTATCCCCTCCCCAGATTTTTTCTTTGAAGATGGGTTTAAATTTTAAAGGATACAAATTGTTCATTTAAGTTTCAGAATGATTCAGAATTCAAAATCTACTGCCGCCCGCGCAATAATATTGGCTTTTATTAATTCAATAACTTTTAGATGGTCAGTGTGTACCTGATAAGTATCCAAATCTTCCAATGTTTCAAAATGAGTTATCAGGCAAATATCAAATGAATCTGAATCAAGTTTGTGATTCAAGCCAACTTCTATATGCTTTAATTCCTCAATCTTTTCTTTAAGTAACAGTAGAGCAGTCTTTATCTTATTGCGAACCACCGCTTTCTGGTCTTCGTTCTCGAATTCCTTCAGTTTAAGAAGAACAATATGCTTTATCATAAGAAGTTAAATTTTAGAATATAAGATATCATCGTACAAATTTAAAACTTTAAACTTAAAAATCTCTTATTCCTGATTCCCCGGCAAAAGCTGAAATGAATAAATTATTATGTATTTTTGAGAAATAGTGTGATCATTGCCACTGACACTATCAAAAATTTAAATATGAAATTTCGTAAGGATAATCCTTAAATGAACCGGATATGTTGGAGAAACTTTTACCTGAGCATGTTTTGTTTATTGATATCGAGACCGTTCCCCAGGTTGAAAACATGGAAATGCTTTCAACAGGAATGCAGCAATTATGGATTAAAAAAGCCGGACAAATAGCAAGGGAGGGGGAATCTCCGGAAGAGATTTTCGACCGTTCGGGTATCTATGCAGAGTTCGGAAAAATCATTTGTATTTCGGCAGGTAAAATATTTCGCAAAGGGAACGAGAGAGCTTATCGTGTCAAATCATTTTGCAGCGACAATGAACCTTCACTCTTAAAAGATTTTACCGATATGCTGAATGCTTTCATGGCCAATCCGATGCACAGGCTTTGCGCTCATAATGGGCAGGAGTTCGATTACCCTTATATTGCCAGAAGGCTTCTGATAAATGGATTAAAGCTTCCGCCCATATTGGATATTGCGGGGGCAAAACCCTGGGAAATAAGGGACTATCTTCTTGACACTATGCAGCTCTGGAAATTCGGGGATTACAAACATTATACTTCGCTGGAACTATTGTGCAACATTTTCAACATTCCTACCCCCAAAGATGATATCGAAGGCAGCCAGGTGGCAGAAGTTTATTACAAGGAGAAAAATCTTGACCGCATAGCCAGATACTGTGAGAAGGATACCTTTGCAACTGCACAGCTTCTCTTACGATATAAAGGTGAATCTCTCATCCCTCAGGATAATTTTGAGATTGCATAATGAATCACGTTATTTTGTGAGCATCAAATTCATTTTTTTGTATTTTTGCAATTTTTAAAATCATTCTGAATATCAGCATATCAGCACATCAGTTTATCAATTGTAATTATGTCTGTAGTAGTAAGTGGAATTCGGTCAACAGGTAATCTTCATCTTGGTAACTATTTCGGTGCTGTGAAGAACTTCATTGAAATGCAGAACGAGCACAAAACTTTTTTCTTTATTGCCGATTTTCATTCCCTCACTACCCACCCCGCTCCCCACCATCTGCATCAGAATGTAAAACAGGTGCTCGCAGAATATCTGGCCTGCGGGATCGATCCGGATAAAGCTACGGTATACATCCAGAGTGATATTCCTGAAATACCTGAGCTTTACCTGCTTCTTAATATGAATGCCTATCTGGGAGAGCTGGAACGTACTACTTCCTTCAAAGAAAAAGCCCGCCAGCAACCTGAAAATGTGAATGCGGGATTGCTTACTTATCCCGTGTTGATGGCAGCTGATATTATTATTCATAAAGCTCATCTTGTTCCCGTAGGTAAAGATCAGGAGCAGAATCTTGAAATGACACGGACCTTTGCCCGTCGGTTTAACAGGATGTTTGAAGTCGAAACTTTTCCCATACCCAAAGCCTACACACCAAAAGGGAAAGACATGATTAAGATTCCGGGGCTTGACGGGTCAGGCAAGATGGGTAAATCGGAAGGCAATGCCATTTGTCTTGCCGAATCACCTGCAAGCATCCGCAAAAAGGTTATGCGTGCGGTTACAGATGCCGGCCCTGCGGAAATGAATCAGAAGAAGCCTGAAGTAATACAAAATCTTTTCACCCTAATGGAAGTGGTTAGCGCGCCTGAAGTTGTTAAGCATTTTGACGATGCTTACAATAATTGTACAATCAGGTACGGCGAACTGAAGAAACAGCTGGGTGATGATATCGTTAATTTTACAACGCCTATCCGTGATCGCATTGAAGAAATCCTTCAGGATAATGTCTATTTGTCAAAAGTAGCCAGGGAAGGCGCTGAAAAGGCCAGGGAATCTGCTTCCAAAACTCTCAGTGAAGTAAGAAAGATAATCGGGTTTAAGAAGTTCTACTAAAAAAATTACGAATGACCAATGACTAATGACCAATGGCCAATCAAATAATTCATAACTCATAATTCGTCATTCGTAATTCTTTGCCCTTTGCTCCCTCTTTAAAAAATGTTTTGAATCACCCCATTCCCCGTAACCGATTTCGCAGTCGGTCAAATTCAGTTTTGCATCAGGACAATCCGTGAATTGTGAAGGTTCCTCAACAATAGTAGGTTTGTTTTCATAAAGGTCATAGTCATTGCGATACTGGTCCGGAGTGATATTGGGCATAATAATATTTGCACCGGAATTGATTGCCTTTTCACGGCCAAGGGGATCGATTGCCTGGAGAGCAGTAGTTGCCGCGATATTGATATCTTTCATGAGAATTCGCAGTACAGCGATCATTTTTAACGACAGTTCAAATCGTTCTTTAATGGGCAGAAGCTGTTCACGTAACTGATACATTGGTGTTTCCCTATGTTCGATATAGGGTCCCATACCCACCATTACCACATCAAACTCATGCATGAAAATAAGATCAGCAGCCAGATCATCAATCGTCTGACCGGGCAGGCCTATCATTACACCCGTACCTGTTTGATAACCAATATCGCACAATGAGTAAAGACATTCCATTCTTCGTTTAAAATCATGCCAATGATCTTTGGGATGGATTTTCTGATAAAGTTCCTGATTTGTAGTTTCTATACGGAGCAGGTAACGATGTGCACCGGCATCGAACCACCGCTGATAAACATCGGGATTTTGCTCCCCGGATGAGAGAGTTATACCCAGTTCTCCGTTGCTGAGTGATTTAATTTGCCTGAGAAGCCTTTCCATCCGTTTTGCAAATGAAGGGGATTCAACTTCCCCTGACTGCAAGACAACCGATCCGTATTTGTTTTCATAAGCAAATTGCGCAGCATAAAGAATTTCCTCATCAGTCAGATTATATCTGTGTACTCCTTTATTTGATTTTCTGATCCCACAGTAAAAGCAGTCCTTTTGACACCAATTCGAAAATTCAATCAGTCCCCTGAAATGAATTTTATTCCCGATGTATCGATTTTTAACTTCGGCTCCTTTCTTCAGCAATGTCATTTGATCTTCACCCTGAGAATCGAGCAATAAAGCCAGATCCTTCCGGTCAAATGATGATTGATTCAAAAGTTCCCTGATTGTTTTCATGGTGCGACTGAAAAAATGTCCGATAAAAATAACATATCTTAACTTCTGAAATTATTAATTACCGCAAAATATTCCTTCTAAATTGTAAATTTGTAGTAATAAGGAATTGAAAATGAAGAGGGCGCTTTATTATGAAAAACTGGAAAAAAGCATTGTGAGATGCACGCTTTGCCCGAACTTTTGTCTGATCGCTGAAGAAGAGCACGGCACCTGCAATGTTCGGATCAATCATGACGGCATTTTATACACTGAACTTTTTGGTAAAGTAGCTTCCTTTGGCTTTGATCCTATCGAAAAGAAGCCGCTCTATCATTTTTATCCTGGTTCTCGGATACTTTCTATCGGGACGCTCGGCTGTAACCTGAAGTGCAAATTTTGCCAGAATTACCGCATTTCCCAGATCACCCTGGATGATTTCGAGAATACGAAATTATATACTGCCGATCATATTGTCAAAATTGCCCGTGAATCGGAAGGTAATATAGGCATTGCTTTCACATACAATGAACCGGCGACGTTTTACGAATATATGCTCGAGGTTGCAGAGATCGCCAAAAAGTTCGGTCTTAAAACTGTTATGGTAACCAACGGCTATATTAACCGCCAGCCCTTAAGCGACCTTTTGCCGTTCATCGATGCCTTTAATGTGGATATAAAAGCCTTTTCCGAAGGTTTTTATAAAGGGATCACTCAATCGCATCTGGCGCCGGTCAAGAAAACCATAAAAGCTATTGCTGAATCAGATAGCCACATGGAACTGACCAATCTTGTCATTCCCGGACTAAATGACGATTATTCAGAATTTGAGGAGATGGTCAGATGGATAGCTGAAGAAACGGGTGACAGAACCGTCATGCATATTTCAAGATATTTTCCCTCTTACCACCTTCAGATCGAGGCTACACCTGTCAATACCATGCTCGATTTGTATGAAATTGCCAGGAAGCACCTAAAATATGTTTATCTCGGAAATATTGTGGACAAAACCCGTGAGACCACTTATTGCGATCAGTGCAATTCAGTGCTGATCACAAGGGAGAGCTATAAAACAAACATTACCGGACTGGACAATCAGGGCAACTGCATCGTTTGTGGGAATCATGTAATCGACCATTTAATGAAAGAATGAAGTAATTTATAATTCAAATACTCCCCCTTAATCCTTAATTCTTTCATTCTTAAATTATTAACAGGCTATCGCCTATTTCATCTCCGGGCTGAGCTTTACGAATATCTGGTGTATGAGGTTCCATTCCCGCATATTATCCGCAAGGAGTTTGACACCGCTGTCATTGATCATATAATATTTCCTCGGCCTCTGACCCTCATCCACCTTCCAGTTCGAGCTTATCATCCCCTGGGCTTCAAGTTTTTTCAAAACAGGGTATATTGACGCCTCCTGCCATTTGATCTCGTTACCCGTCAACTCTTTGATCTTCTGGACAATCTCATACCCGTAACTCTCACCTTGTCTGAGTATCGACAGCACCATCTGTTGCGCCGACGCCCCCACCAATTCTTTCGATATAACTTTCATTCGGCAGATGATTTTTCTACGAATATAACGTTTATCTTCGATATATAAAAGAAATCCGTGAATTATATTCCATAGAAAGTTGAGTTTTTGCCCGGCGAAAGGTCCAAATTTTTGAATTAAAGATATAATTCAACTGTTTATTGCATTGCAACATCAGATAACAGGCATTTGAGTCAAGTCAATAAATCGAGAAATTTCGGGATTCAATGGTCGACTTTTGGGGAAGCCTACATCGCTAATTTATCAGGATATAATTTTGATTATAAGATTATCATTATTTTTAATGCGAACTAAGTCTATTCGTGGTTAAAACAAACCATCGGACTTGCCGTGGAAACGTAAGCCGGAAACCTTGAACAGTCCAGGGACACAAAACTAGAAGTATGAAGCTCATTATTAGATTTTTCATCAGCATAAAATCAGGAAAAAATGAAAAGAAAATTCAATTACCTTACTGAAATTACAAGTATCATTCCTCTAATGCTGGTATCTTGTTATAATCAGCCTGAAACAAAATCTCAAAACCCCAATCTTGTAATACTCCTTGCCGACCAATGGCGGGCACAGTCTTTTGGGTATACCGGAGACAGGAATGTCAAGACACCGAACATTGACGCATTAGCAAACTCAGGCATAAATTTTAGTCATGCTGTTTCCAGTATACCTGTATGTACTCCTTTTCGTGCCTCCCTTTTCACCGGACAGCGTCCTCTGACCAATGGGGTATTTATGAATGATGTAAGTTTGGATACAAATGCAGTTACTTTCGCTGAGGTCATGGCTCAAAACGGCTATCAGACAGGATATATCGGTAAATGGCATCTGGATGGCCAGCACAGATTGAGTCTTACCCCTCCCGGTGAACGCCGTCAGGGATTTCAGTATTGGAAAGGGGTGAACTGTACACACAACTATAATCACTCCGTGTATTATTCGAACGACGATACTGCCAGACACTATTGGCGCGGGTACGATGCTATTGAAGAATCAAAAGATGCCATGCAATACATAGAGTCCCACGCATCTGACAAGAAACCTTTCTTTTTGGTTCTGAGTTGGGGAACGCCTCACTCACCTTACCATACTGCACCTGAACGGTACCGTGCTATGTATGATCCGGCTAAACTTGAACTGCGTCCGAACGTGCCTGATAGTATGCAGGAGAAAGTTCGTTACGATCTGCCCGGATATTATGCACATATATCTGCCATTGATGACATGGTCGGACAAATAATGGAAACCCTGAAGAAAAAAAATATACTCGATAACACCATTGTTTTATTTACTTCTGACCACGGCGATCTGATAGGATCACATGGTTATTATAACAAGCAGCAACCCTATGATGAATCGATCCGGGTTCCTCTCTTGCTTCACTATAAAAATAAAAAAGAAGGTATCAGAAATGGTATTTATAATGCCCTGATTAGTACGGAAGACATCATGCCCACTCTGCTTGGCCTTTGCAAAGTGAAAATGCCTGAGAATCTGGAAGGGAAGGATTTTAGCAATTATCTTCATGGCGGTAAAAGCCCTAAAGACACCTTGGCAGTTATCACTTGCGTCCAGCCATTTGGTCAATGGCCTAGTCCTGTAGGAAGGGAATATCGCGGTATTCGAACGCCTCGTTATACTTATGTTCGGGATCTGAAGGGACCATGGCTGTTTTTTGATAATCTCGTTGATCCCTATCAGATGAATAACCTCATCGGTAATCCGGTATCTGCAAAATTACAATCACTCCTTGACTCGGCATTGATGCAAACACTAAAATCAGAAAATGATCAATTTTTACCAGGTTTGGAATATGTCCGCCGTTATAATTATCCTCCATTAAATTCCACGGGTACAGTACCTTATTATCCATGATAGGGCAGTTCAAATACTGTTTTGTAAAGTTTTTTTCAGGATTTTCAAATTAGAAATCATTAATAATTACCCATCTGTCGTTATGAATAAATTCTACTTAGCCTTAATGCTGTTCTTGCTGTTAATTTCCTTTTCGGATTGTAAAGTGAGAAATACAGAAGATCAGCTTTACTCTGGATTTAAAAGTCCACCCGCAGAAGCCCGCCCTTTTGTACGCTGGTGGTGGAACGGCAATCGGATAGATTCGGCGGGTATCAAGCGCGATTTGGATATTCTTCATGCTGCAGGTATAGGAGGGGTTGAGATAAATCCCATCGCTATGCCGGAAGAAGTAAGAGATACCCTAATGAAACCTGTTGTCTGGTTGAGCAGGGAATGGAACAATCTCGTTGCTTACGCTTCCCGCGAAGCAAAAGAGAAAGGTATGATAACAGATTTGATCGTCGGTTCGGGATGGCCTTTTGGCGGGGAATTTCTGAAAAAGAATGAAACGATCCAACGGGTAATCACCAATAAAATACCTTTTAAAGGAGGAGCAAAGATTCATGAGAGTGAGGAAGGTTTGGTGCAGAAGGCAATTGCAGCAATAAACCGGCCATCACAGGAAAAGGTCCTTTCCAACGAATTGTTTTTTTTAAGACTGATTCCTGAAGGATCATCAGATACAGCACAGATCATTGATCTGTTGCCTTATTTCAATAAAGAGGAGGGGGTAAATTTTGCTGTCCCCGGCGGCAGATACGAACTGGTGTACGGTATACTACAGAAAGGGCACAGACAGGTGATGCATGGGGCTTTGGGAGCCTCAGGACCAGTAATGAATCATTATGATCCTAAGAATTACACGGGAGTATCTGGACCGGTTACAGAAAATCAGCGAAGATACAGGTATACCGCTGAGTCAGTTGATCAGGGCTTTATTTTGCGACAGTATAGAACTCGCCGGATCAAACTGGACAGACGGATTCGGGGAATTCTTTTACCAGACCTATCATTATCGCCTCGAACCTTGGTTTCCCTTCATTTTTTATGATTCGGATAAGGGATACGAAGCAACATCCGATGAAAAGGTCAAACGTGTCAGTTATGATTACAATAAGCTGCTTGTAAGGATTTTCTAGACAACTTTACCAGGGTATTTCAGAAATTCTGCACTGAAAATGGTGTGAAATGCCGATATCAGGCTTATGGGACACCTTTTTTGATGGGGATGATGGAAGGTAACATGATCCCTGATATACCCGAGAGCAATAACTGGATCTATTCTGTCAATATGGACAGCAATGCATGGACCTGGAACCAGCAGCATGGTTATATGATCTGGAATCTGTTTGCCTGCATCGGGAGGACATTTGAAGGGAAGGAAAATAATCAGTTGTGAAGCTATGACAAATACAAAAGGAGTCTTCAAAACTTCTCTTGACGAAATTAAACAGCACGATGATATGAATTTTATTACAGGAATAAACCATTCTGTTTTACACGGATATAATTATTCTCCCGTCGAGGCAGGATTTCCCGGGATGGGTAAGGTATGGTTCCTACTTCAGCGTAAAGAATACCTGGTGGCCCTACTTTTCCAAATGGGTGGATTATAATCGCAAGGCTTTCTTATGTTTTTCAACATACAAAGCCGATAAAAAATATAGCTATTCTATCACCGGAAGGAGATGTTTGGTCTGATAATGGACTGGTAAGAACACCCTTCCATATTACTCCATGGTATTGCTTTCGTTTGTGGGAATCCCTGAGTCAGGCAGGAAATTCATGTGATTATATAAGTGAGGATATAATAAAACAGGGAAAAAAACATAACGGAGTCCTGGAATACGGACCTATGTCCTTTCAGGCCATTATATTAACAGGTATTAGATCGCTCGATCCTCTTACAGCTCAGGCTTTGCTGGAATTTGTAAGAAATGGAGGAAAACTTGTTGTAACCGACAGTATTCCTGATCGTTCTCTTTCTCTCCTTGAAGCCGGGAAAAATGACTCAATCGTACAGCATGTTTTTGCTGAACTTGGACAGAAATATCAGGACAGATTTTTTAAACTGAATAGTCCGGATTCTGAAAAGGAATTATTACCCTGGACAATGGATATGCTGAAAAAAATCAGGATAAAAAATGATGTGGTTATCGAAAAGCCCAATAAAAATGTCTTTCAAATCAGAAAAGTTTATAATAACAGGGATATCTGGTTCTTTACCAATTCGAACAGGGTAAATACTGTTGTTCTGAAAATGCTCTTCCCTACGGGCACAAAGACCCCATGGATATGGAATCCTGAAGATGGATCGCGAAAAGTATATCCTTTCAATAAGAATAAAAATGACCTGACCATAAAATTGTATCCCCTCCAATCAATATTGCTTATTTTTGAACCTGATATGGTGGATGGGGAATCGTTTAAAACCGCCGAATTAAAACAAGGCAGTAAGGTAGTGAGCATAGACGGTCCCTGGCAGGTAAAATTTGAACATTTGAACGGGAGCAGTTTTGAATGCACGTTTGAAAAATTGCATGACTTTGGCACTTCGACAGAGGAAAGGTTGAGAACTTTTGCCGGCGTGGTAACTTACTCCACAACCTTTTACTCTAATGGTAAAGGTACAAGGATTGAACTGGGCAATGTAAACAAAGGAGTGACCGAATTATATCTGAATGGGAAAAATGTTGGAGTGAATTGGTATGGCAGAGCTTCATTTCCCTTGAAGAATGTATTGATAAATGGAGAGAACAAACTGGAGATCAAATGCACAACTGTTTTGAGCAATTATGCCTCAAGTCTTAAAAATAATCCCACCTGTGAAAAATGGACCAAAGGATTTATAAATATTCCGATGGGTTTGGAAGGATCAGTTGAAATTTTTAAAGAAAGTGAAAAGTAACAAGAACAGTTGAATCGAAGATCAGCGAAGCTAATTATTGATTTTTATTGATATATCATCTAAAAAGTTTTGATTCTGTCTGAAGAATTAAATTTATAATTGTTATCCTTGCATTTGTGCGCAAAGAATTAATCTATCTATTAAATAAGACATGAAAAAATCAAGAAGGTCATTCTTTAAATCTACTGCTGTAGGTTCAGCAGGATTGGTTATTGGCGGAATCGGAATGTCAGCCAAAAGTTATGGAAAAATTATTGGGGCAAATGATAGGGTGAAAGTTGCCATTCTGGGTTTCTCAAATCGCTTTAAATCATCCCTGGGACCATCATTTATGAGATCAGCAGATCCATTGAATTTTGAATTTGCAAGCGTTTGCGATCTCTGGAGTGTACGGAGAGAAGAAGGAAAAGCCTGGGTAAAAAAGACCGCAGGAAAAGACATAAAGACAGCACGAAATACGGATGAACTTTGGGCTCAGAAGCCGGATGCAGTAATGATCAGTACTGCCGATTTTCAGCATGCTCTTCTTTTAGCTGAAGCTGTTAATGCCGGTTGCCATGTATATTGCGAGAAACCGTTTGCCGAAACAATGGACGATGCCAATACCGGACTGGATGCAGCTAAAAAATCGGGGAAGGTCATTCAGATAGGTTCCCAAAGGCGAAGCGGGTCAAATTATAAGGCGGCCTATGATTATATCCAATCGGGTAAGTTTGGTAAAATAATTGCAGTAGAAATGACCTGGAATGTGAATCAGCCCGGACGTTGGCGTTTACCTAAACTCACTTCAACAATTAAGGAAGCTGACACTGACTGGAAAAGATTCCTTATGAATCGTCCCTATGAACCATGGGATCCCAGAAAATACCTGGAATTCAGATTATTCTGGCCATACTCCTCAGGGATACCCGGACAATGGATGGCTCACCAGATCGATACAGTACATTGGTTCAGCCGTTTGCCTTACCCGCGTTCGGTAGCAGCCAATGGAGCAGTCTATTTGTGGAAAGACGGAAGGTCAAATTTCGATACAATGACAGCAGTTTTTGATTACGGCGATCTGGAAAATAAGGAGGAAGGTTTCCAGGTTATTTATTCTTCCAGGCAGACCAATTCTGCCGGAGGAGTAAAAGAATGGTATTTCTCCAATGGGGGAAAGCTGGACCTGGATAAAAATATAATTACTTCTGAAGGAGGTTTACAGGCTAAGTTTGCTTCTGAAATGGGAATGAAACCATTTTTACTTGAATCCTATGAATTGCCCGGGATTAAAGTCGAAGCGGGAGCGGACACCGGGGGAGACCCTTTGACAATTGCTCATGTCCGTAACTGGATGGAATGTATTCGGGACAACAATGTGAAGACCAATGCTCCGGTGGAGGCTGGTTATAGTCATTCCATCGCAAATATAATGGTCACAGCATCTTTGAGAACCGGTCAGCGTGCAGTTTTCGATAAAACTACCCGCCAGGTCATGGCGGGCGGGAAAATATTTAAGTACTGAGAATAAGAATACTTTATTTCTCTTTTGATCTTCAGCAGGGAAAGAAATATCACGTTATCTTGTTAAAATGGTTAATATGTAATTTCCGTCAGCTTTTTCTGCCTGTATTTTTATCTGCCAGTCACCTGTCCACTCTTTGGGGTCTTTCTTTAAATCAATCCCTTGAGTAAATGATACATCAGAAGTCGGATCAATTTCAATCGATTTGAATTTACTGCCGTTCGGCTTGATCAGGGTTATACTGATAACGCCGGACTTTACCCGCCCGTACAGATTAAGGTTTAGAGAACTGTAATCCGGTGAAACCGAGAACTTTTTAGTCGTTTCTGCTGATTCTCCCTTAAATGATTTCATTAATTTTAATTCGGATAAATCGTTGTTCCCTCCAAATGATCTCCCCATTAATAATTTTTGCATTTCAAATTGATCAGGAACTGGCGGCACCGGCGGAATATTAAGCTGATCCATCTGACCCTTATCAATTATGATTATCTTTCTTCTTTGCTGAGTTGAATCCTTCTGTGCTTTATCCTTTGTATTCTCAGCTACTATTACCGAATTCCCCAGCTCATCTATACATATTGGTGCAATGGGTCCTGATTGAGCATAGGTATCTATTTCTATAAACATAAAGAAAGTAATGAATAGGTACAAAAATGACTTGTTTTTCATGGCTGTAAATTTTAAGTTGAACAACAAATTATTATTCTGAAGCAAAGTTAAGATGAAATTACTCCTGCTTTCGGTTAATGAAGAGTTAATGCAAGGTTAATGTAATCCGTTCTCCGTTAAGATTATATACCTTTGTTCATAAAAAAGCGGATGCACAAAAACCGGGCTACAGTCATTTCCTTCCTTTCCTTAATGGTTCTGGCTATTATCCAGGGCTATATTATTTTCGGCTATTACAGGTGAAAAGCAGGATTTTTGATATGACCTACTCCAAAGCGATCCTGAGTACGATAGAAAACAATGTGCTCTAATTTTCAGGTGGATACTCTTGATATTTTATTAAACAGGGCAGCAGCTTCTCTGTTACTGCAAAGTCCCGATACGTTAAACCAGTCTTTTCAGATTAAGGTATCATCAGAATTCGACAGCCTGCTGAATAAATACGACAATAATTCGCCGAAAGTAAAAAAGTATCTGATTGACAATAAACTGGATACTCTGTTCAAGTCACGATATGCCATAAACGCATTATCCTTGCTGATCGGCAATAATAATATTCCAGTTTACGAAAATCCGAAGAGTTATAAGGCACAGCAGAAATCAAAAGGCATTTACATTAAGTCCTATTACAAGGAAGGCGATTATTATGCGGTTCAGTACGACTATTTTGTTGATCTGACCCATAAACCGAAGCTTATTTTATCTGAAATGAAAGGATTGCTCTTATTGATAATCCTGACTCTCACAGCGGTAATACTGACTTTTGTTTATACCCTCACCACTCTTCACAGGCAAAGGAAATTATCGGAACTTAAAGACGATTTCATCAACAACATCACCCATGAATTCAAAACGCCTTTATCCACAATCTCAGTGGCGGTGTCATCATTAAAACAGCAAAGAATCAAGAATGACGGACAAAAGTTTATGGAAACTTGTAATATACTGGAAAAGCAGAATAAATATCTGTCCAAGATGATAGACAATGTGATAGATGTCAGCTTATTGGACAGAAATTCAATTAATTATAACAAGAAAACCGTCTCGCTCAAACCATTTATAAGTGATATTACAGACTCATTCGTTCAGAACAATGAAGCCGCTGGAAAGAAAGTCAAAATTTCTGAAGAGTATTTAATTCCTGATAATTACGAATATGTATTGGATCCTGTCCAGTTTACAAGGGTTATAAATAACCTGCTTTCAAATGCCGTGAAATACTGTGAGCGTGAACCGGTCATTCATATCCGCATTTCTCTTGATAACCAGTTGAAAATTGAAATTGAAGATAACGGGATAGGGATCAGGGAAGAACATCTTGGAAAATGTATTCAATAAATTCTACCGTGCTGATAATCCGGTCAAGGTAAAAGGCCTGGGCCTGGGATTGTATATTGTAAAAAGAATAATAGAAAACCATCAGGGCACGATCCGTTTGCAGAGCACTTTGGGCAAAGGGACTATCGTGACCATTACCTTACCAAAACTCATATAAGATGGCGATTTTATTGATAGAGGATGATATTGACCTGGGAAAACTTTTGACTCAGTATCTCGAAATGAACAATATTGAAGTCACTCACTCCACGGATGGGAATACGGCAATTGAATTATTCAACCGCTCAAAATTTGATCTTGCCGTTATCGATGTGATGCTGCCTGACACCAGCGGATTTGAAATTGCAAGGACTTTTAAAAGACAAATACCAGGCATGCCCTTTCTTTTTTTAACAGCCAAAAACAAAAAGGAAGATATTATCACTGGTCTAAAACTTGGTGCCGACGATTACATCACCAAGCCTTTTGAACCCGAAGAGCTGGTTTTACGCATCAATATTATTTTGAGAAGAAACCTGCAGGAGCAAAAAGCAAGTTTTGATATAGGGAAATCGGTGCTGAAGCCAGATGAGCTGAAGCTCTTTACTCCTTCAAAGGAATACAAATTAACCCAAAAAGAATCGGAACTGCTTGCCTTTATTATTAAAAACAAAAACAGGCTCCTCAAGAGGGAATTAATGCTGAAAACCATCTGGGGAGAGAACGATTACTTTTTAGGCCGCAGCATGGATGTCTTTATCAGCCGTTTAAGGAAATTCTTTAAGGATGATCCCATTGTTCAGATTGAAACCTTTCGCGGAGTGGGCTATATATTCCGTGACCTTTCCTGAAAAAACGCCTAAAACGAATCGTGTAAATAATTTTACCGGCACCTTTCGACAAAGTCTGTGCGAATGGTTCTTCGTGCAGATCCGTAAAAGAATAACCCGTCTTTATCCCTTTGACAGATTATAAGATAACAATAGATCCTTTATTCCCTTAGTGGCAGAATTGAGTCACCCTTTCAACAGTCCTTATTTCCTTATTAATGTGTGATTAAGAGGGAATAATGAACTATAAACACATTCTACTGAGGGAATAGGGGAACTCCAATTTTAATATAGTTACAGAAGAAAATGAAAAGGGACTATATCTCCATCAATCTCTTAACCTGTTCGCAATAATTCCTTCCGGTTACAAGTTTTGTCTGAAGGTTGTCATCCATTTTAAGGATGTAACGGCTGCCGAAATGTTTGTCGATTCCCATAATTCTGTTAATGTTCACGAACAGTGAGCGGTTATCCATAGAAATTTTTGCCCTTCTATATTTTATACTGATAAAGTAAAAATCGAAATTTCTCCTAATACCTGTTTAAAAGTGAGATACAAGACGTATTTTCCCACGTTTACTACTTTTTACAGTGGGTTGTCTTTCTTGATTTTACAATGATAAAGTGACACTTAATTTACAACCGATCCTTTTCTTTATGTATTCAATAATGAAATAATCTCATCTTTCAATTTTGGCAAATGATTGATTACGATACTCCATATCAGATCATCAGATATTTTGTCGTAACTATGAATAATACGATTACGTGTTCCGATAATTTTTTGAATATTTGCCAGATAAAAATTACTGTCCCTTTTTAGGATCCTGTTTGCAGCTTACCCAATTATTCCAATATCACGTTCAACAGCCCGTTTTGTCTTTATATCATTCGTGTAGTTTTCAAATCTCTTTGGCTGATTCTCAAATCAGCTTGCTATCTCTTTTATTGATTGTAACATATCAAAAAGCCAGGTTTTGATTTCGCTATCCATAAATGAGTTGCTTTGATGAATCAATTGACTGTCTAAGATATGGATTGTTTATTGCTTTATCCTCCAATAAATCAACATCCCGTTTTAACAGATTCTCCAATGAAAACTTTAAATCAAAATAATTATCAGCATAATTATACAGATCAATCTCTTTAAAATCAACAATGAAATCTACATCACTTTCATTTTGAAATCTCTCAGTGAGTATCGAACCGAAAGCAAATAATCTTCCTACTTTGTGCTTTGAACACAAATCGCGAATCCCATCGATATTTCTTTCAATCAAATCCATATAACAAAGATAGTGAAAGTTGATTAAAGTCAAGCTCAGGTTTTAAGGTTCCAATTAAGATTACATTTTATATCTCCATCAATTTCTTAATCTGTTCGTTGTAATTTCTTCCGGTCACAAGCCTGGTTTGAACAGCATCATCCATTTTAAGGATATACCGGCTGCCGAAATGTTTGTCAATTTCCCTGATCCTGCTTGATGTTAACAAGCAGGGAGCGGTGAACACGGATAAATTTTTCAGTAAGTTTTTCTTCAAGGCTTTTAAGTGAAGAATCGCTGAGGTAAGTTTTGCCGTCTTTTGTGTGAATGGTGACATATTTTTCATCGGCTGAGAAATAGATAATGTCATCAATTTTTATGAAAAGCATCCGGTCGCCCAGTTTTACGGGGATATTGGTAATTTCTCCAAATGAAAATTGTAACCATCCCAAAAGAACTAATAGAGAAAAAAGACTTTTCATATCATTTGAATTTTAGGTTTTCATGCAAAGAAAACCTTTAGCCATCCAATTTAAAATAATATTCCGACAAACTGCATATTTGGATGGATAAACGGCAAAAATTGGTGCTGCACCGTATAAAAGAATCAGCACTGCTTATTCAGAATATCTGATCTGACCTTCTTCCCCTTAACATGGCCTATACCATGATAGTATTTGCTGTGCATTTTTTGATTATTCACTGTGCATTTACTGTGTTAAAATAGCACAACAAGTGCACAGCGATAGCACAGCAAGTGCACAGCAATAGCACAGCAAACATGGAGAAGATACGATATTGACACTGTTTTGTCAAAGATGAGGAGTAAGTAAGAGGATTATTCAAAAACCTTCCGGGATATTTATGGATTTTGTGTTTGGGGGGACAAGCAGGTTATTTTACATCGAATATAAGAACAACAGGCAAATGGTCAGAAACGGCTCTTGCCTCTTTGGGGCTGTTAAATTTCCGGTAAAATGGTATGGCTTGCGATTTCTCAGGTTTTACCTTTTTCCGGTCAAAAAAGAAGTTGTCAAATTCAGAAGCGAGGCAGTCCCCGTTGATGCATCTGTCGCGCAAAGTGGTTTTCTGATTTTTAAGTGCAGGCAAAAATCCCATTGCTTTGAGCGGATTAAATACCGAATGGGTTTGCGGGCAGTTGAAATCGCCGCAGAAGATCAGATTGAGAGAAGGATATTCTGAAGGAATGAATTTAAAGTATTTGATTTCCGTTTCGGGTTTTGCCGATTTTGTGATGGCATGAAAACAGGCAATGGTAAACTCTTTCCCCTCCTTTTTGAAGGTGGCCATATAAGGTTCGCGTTCAATTTCAAGGCTGTATTTTTTCTCCAGCCACGCATCCCCCATTTTGATTACTTTACTCTTATTCCAGATAAAAGCATACCGCTCCGATTTATGGGTCGTTGTGGAAGTTGGATCGCTGATCGTGTAATCCCAGCTTTTTCCTTTCCTGTTCATCAAGTCGACGAGTCTGGCTACTGTCTGCGCTCCGCCGTCGTTTGCAACGACTTCCTGGATAGCTATTATGTCGAAGTTCTGAAGGGTTGTGGCAATGAAATCAAGGGCTTTATCTGTCTTTGAATTTCCCAAATTCATCAGGTTCCAGGAACAAACGGATACAGAAGCAATTATATTGTTCGAAAGAAAAACAAAAAGAAAGGTGATAATTATGAAAAGGGGTTTCTTCATGGGAATTAATTTTATTTCAGTCCCTGGTTTATTGTGTTATATTGGAAAAGTTTGGTTTTTTCGAAAGCATCCTTTTTACTTCCCCTGCCCATAAAACAAGCGAAGTAGAGGAGATAACCCAAAACCAGTCTTTTAATGAGAGAGGAACAGTACGGAATACCTCACCTCCGAATTCTATAATCAGAATCTGTCCAATCAGAATCACCAATGCAGAGAGAACAAAACCACCGCTTCTGCCGAGTTGGTGGAAGGCCGAACCATCGGTTCCCCAGGCTTTGGCATTGAACATGTTCCAGAACTGGAGGAAAACAAAGATGGTGAAAAAAAGCGTCATATTCCGGTTTGAAAGGGCATTCTGTGACAGATTATCCCATTCGAAGCCTCCGTGACCCTTAAAATAAAAGATCAGTCCTGCCAGTATTCCTACGAACAGAAGTCCGGCCCCAAGAATATTGAAACGCATGGAAGGAGTTATAATAAAATCGGATGATCGTCTCGGCTTTTCCTTCATCACCTTTTCTTCGGGCGGCAATGAGGAAAGAGCTCCGGCCGCCAGAGTATCCATGATGAGGTTGATCCAGAGGATTTGAGGAATAGTCAGAGGAAGTTCACTCCCGAAAACAGATCCGAACAGGACAATCAGAAGCGCTGCGACATTGATTGTAAGCTGGAAAAGGATGAACCGCTGAATGTTCTTGAAGAGTGAACGCCCCCACATCACTGCAGATGCAATGCTGTTAAAGGAGTCGTCAAGCAGGGTAATGTCGCTTGCTTCCTTTGCAACAGAAGTTCCTGAACCCATTGATAAACCCACATGAGCAAAATTAAGGGCCGGGGCGTCATTTGTTCCGTCGCCGGTAACAGCCACAATTGCACCCGCCTTCTGAAGCAGATGAACCAGTCTTTGCTTATCGGTCGGCCTTGCACGGTACATGATCTTCAGTTGTTTGATTCTCTGAACGGCTTCCTCATCAGTAAGTTTTTCGAATTCAGTGCCTGAAATGATGTTTTCTTTTGTGTCGCTATCTTTCCAGATTCCTATTCTTCGGCCAACTTCTGTGCTTGTACCCGAAGTATCGCCGGTGACCATCTTTATTTCAATTCCTGCCTCCACACATTTTTGTACTGCGCCGGGAACCTCCTCGCGTACAGGATCTGCAATGGCTGCTATCCCTAAAAAAATAAGATTTGAATTAACCAATTTCCCGTTGACTATCCTTTGAGAATCATTTTCTATTATTTCATAGGCAAATCCAAGTGTCCGCATGGCCTGGCTTTGGTAATTCGCCAATAATTCTTCGACATCACCTTTAACTGATTCTACCGGTTTTAATCCCTGCTCAGTGAGTGCCTGCCTGCATTTTGACAGCACAATTTCAGGAGCACCTTTTATATACAAAATCCTCTTTCCCAGGAAAGGGGAATCCGCGATGGTTGCCATGTACTTTCTTTCCGTTGAAAATGTCAGTTGCTCAGCAATCGCAGCCTCTTCACGGATATCAAGATAATTGATGTTATGGCTGTGAAGCCATAGCAAAAGGGCGGCCTCTGTCGGATTGCCCAGCGTCCGGATATGCTTTGGATTCGAGAAATCAAGGTAAGCGGTTGAATTAATCGAAATATTTTCCCTGATCAGGCTGCTGATCTCATTATCATCTTCAATCTTTCCTTTCAACGCTAAAAAATCGGTATGTGCTACCTGCATCTGGTTCTGGGTCAGGGTGCCGGTTTTATCGGTGCAGATGACTGTAGCCGCGCCGATTGTTTCGCAGGCATGCATCTTTCGTACAAGATTATTTGTCTTAAGCATTTTCCTCATACTCAGAGCAAGGCTGAGCGTTACGCTCATTGGCAGACCTTCGGGAACTGCCACAACAATCAAAGCAACCGCCACCATGAAATAGTAAAGAATTCTTTGGGCGGTCTCAGGGCTGATCCATGATTGGGGATTAAATGGATCAATCCCTGCAAGCATTCCCAAAATACCTGAAACGATAAAGACCAGTATTCCGAATCCCATCCATTTCAGCCAGTTTCCCTCTTTAATGCTTTTGGGAAGATCTTTTGGTTTACCAAGCAAATCGAAAGCATCATAAACAATCGGCATCCAGACTTTAATAAGCGCTATCATGACTGAAAGCATCACGATCCCGATGGACCCGAGCTGTTTTAATGTGTAAACGAAATTCCCGAAGAAAATATCCTTAACAAAAAGCGATATAAAGGTCAAAGCTGCAAGTGAGAACCCAACAACACCTATAAATTTTGATAGTCTTTCAAGCTGACTGTTTAAGGGTGTAACCTCACCATTGAACTGGGTCGCTTCGATAGCCATCTTACCGAATTCAGTGGCATCGCCAACATTTCTGACTTCCAGAATCCCATGGCCGTCCATCACTTTAGTTCCGCGCATTGCATGGTTGGAGGGATACATTGAGTCCGCATCAAAACCTTCGGTATCAGTCGTTTTATCGGTAAGAGGTTCTCCTGTCAGGCACGACTCATCGATCTGGAGGGATACTGCCTGCAGAAGCTCTCCGTCGGCAGGAACTTCTTCACCGGTGCTCAGTATAATGATATCACCCACAACAATATCCTTCCTCGGGACTTCGCAGACATTGGAGTTGCGGATCACCTTGACCGGCGTATCATCATTCACCTGGTTAAGGATATCAAATTTACGTCCGGCATCGGCTTCAAACCAGAAAGCAACACCGGTAGCTAAGAAGATTGCGCAGAAAATGCCGATTGTTTCGGTGAACTCCTTATGGATAAACGAGATACCTAAAGAAAGAAATGCGGCAATCAGAAGAATACGGATCACGGGATCGCGGAATTTTTCAAGATACAGTTTCCACAACGGATCGCGTTTAGGAGGGGTAAGGATATTTGGTCCGTGAAGTCTGCGGCTCTCCAGAACCTGCTCGTCTGTAAGTCCCGAGAAATGTTTTTTGTGTTCCATTAAGTGTAAATGCTTATCTCCTATCCGGTATATTTTTATGCCATTGGTAACCGTTTTATGTTTACAAATATACTAATTCCCAGGCATTCCTGAAGAGAAAAGCCTGACTTGAAGTCACAACAATAAATAATCAGAAGTCTAAATAGTTGCCGTTCAAAGTCAATTGGTTAATCAGGATCAGAAAATTGGTTGACCCTGTAACCGGTTTTTTAACTATGTAAGAATAAGACAGAAGGGTTCCTTAGGGATACAAATTAATGTATTAATTTATAGGTTTACTCAAATAAAATACTTAAATTACATTAATTATATTAACCAATTAATCCGTTGAAATATGAGCAGTGAAGCAGAAATGTACGTTAAGAATTTCATGTCGAATCTGATAGCCAAAAATCCTCATGAAGTTGAATTTCATCAGGCTGTACATGAAGTAGTTGAGAGCCTGGCACCGTTTCTTCTGAAAAATCCGGTTTACACTAAACTGAAAATCCTTGAAAGAATGACTGAGCCGGAAAGGGTTATCCTTTTCAGGGTGCCATGGATTAACGACAGAGGCGAGGTTGAGATCAACAAGGGCTATCGCGTCCAGATGAACAGCGCCATAGGGCCTTATAAGGGCGGGCTGCGTTTTCACTTTTCTGTAAATCTCAGCATCCTTAAGTTCCTTGCTTTCGAGCAGGTGTTAAAAAACAGTTTAACGACTCTTCCAATGGGGGGAGGCAAGGGAGGATCGGATTTTGATCCGAAGGGTAAATCGGATAATGAGATCATGAGATTCTGCCAATCCTTTATGACAGAACTTTACCGCCACATTGGTCCTGATACGGATGTCCCCGCAGGCGATATAGGTGTCGGCGGTCGTGAAATCGGATTTCTATACGGACAGTACAAAAGAATTTGCAATGAGTTTACAGGTACACTGACCGGTAAAGGATTTGACTGGGGAGGGAGTTATCTGCGCCCTGAAGCGACCGGTTATGGTACAACCTACTTTGCCGAGGAAATGCTTCAGACAAGGGGGCAATCGATAAGCGGGAAAACAGTAGCCATATCGGGATCCGGTAACGTTGCCCAGTTCGCGGTACAAAAGGTGAATCAGCTTGGGGGGAAGGTGGTTACTCTTTCCGATTCAAACGGATATATATTTGATTCTGAAGGTATTTCTGCCGAGAAGCTGGCCTATGTGATGGAACTCAAGAATGTCAGGTATGGCAGGATAAAAGAATATGCTGAGGAATATCCTGGTGCGGTTTATTATGAGAATAAGCGGCCGTGGGGAGTAAAGTGTCATATTGCCCTGCCATGCGCCACGCAAAATGAGGTGAGCGCAGATGAAGCAAAGACTTTGGTTTCGAACGGCTGTTTCTGTGTTGCTGAAGGGGCAAATATGCCTTCAACTCCTGAAGCCATTGAGGTTTTTCATCAGAATAAAATTCTTTACGGACCCGGTAAAGCAGCAAATGCGGGAGGGGTGGCCACATCAGGTCTTGAAATGGCTCAGAATTCCATGCGCCTAAAATGGACCCCCGAGGAGGTGGATGACAGACTTCATACTATCATGAAAAATATTCATGATACCTGCGTAAAATATGGAAGGCAGGATGACGGTTATATCAATTATGAAATCGGCGCCAATATAGGAGGATTTATCAAAGTTGCCCATGCCATGATAGATCAGGGGCTGGTTTGATCATATTGTTTATTTGCAATGAGAAGAGGGTATCGATGGCAGTATCCTCTTTTTTGTTCTGATAGGTTGCAAATGAAGGGATGGCAAGAAAAAGAGTTAATCTGAGACACACGCCATGCGTCTCTACAAAATAGAAGGTATATATATAAGTTGACATTAAAGTTGGGGGTATCTGCAATGAGTTTGGATTCGTTTAGTCGTAATAAAAGCAATACAATTAGGGATATCCTCTTTTTGAGAACCGGACATTTTATTTTTTCAAATGTTCAGTTCACGGAAGAATGGCAAAAAAATTAAAATGGTCAAATTTTTGGGACCAGATTACTAAAAAACTTATCAATGTCATTTATGTGAAGGCAAATATCCGAGGCGATACTATGGGCTGACGATATATCGCCACAATGGAGATGATTTTAGGTCGATTGGGCAGGGGTGAACCCTGCCCCTACAATGTCGCCTATAGGGATCAGGAATAAAACGTTACAAATTCAAAACCTTTATCCCTTTAATACAACCAAAGGGGAGCAAGGAAGGATAGGATACAAAATGTTTATTTGTATTCGTTCCAGGCTTTTATGGAGATGTCCTCTATATCCATTTTGCAGATAGCATCGAGGAAGGAGCTTGCCACACGGGCGTTGGTAATCAGCGGGATATTGAAGTCGATGGCGTTTCTCCTGATCTTGTATCCGTTTGATATTTCCCTGGTTGTATGATCCTTGGGGATATTGATGACCATTTCGATTTTGCGGTCCCTGATCAGTTTCAATGCATTGGGATTCTTATCCACCTCATCAGGCCAGAATACTTTTTCCGTTTCAACACCGTTGGTTTTGAAAAAATTGTGTGTTCCTCCCGTTGCATATATCTTGAATCCGCGCTCTTTCAACATCCGCGTACTGTCCAGCAGTTCCGTTTTCGCATGTGTTGGGCCGGATGAAATAAGAATGCTTTTCTTCGGGATGCGATAACCAACTGAAAGCATGGATTTCAGCAAGGCTTCGTAGAAATTTTCTCCAATACAAGCTACTTCGCCGGTTGAAGCCATATCAACACCCGAAACAGGATCGGCATTCAGCAGGCGGTGGAATGAAAACTGCGGAGCTTTTACACCCACATAATCGAGTTCAAAGAGAGATTTGTCCGGTTTTTCAAAAGGAACGCCCAGCATTACTTTTGTGGCAATTTCGATCAGGTTTGTCTTCAGTACTTTCGAGACAAACGGGAAACGAACGCGAGGCCCTTAAATTGCATTCAATCACTTTAATATCATTGTCCTTTGCAAGAAACTGAATGTTGAATGGCCCGGTAATTTCAAGGGCTTTGGCAATTTTACGCGATATTTTCTTTATTCTTCGGATGGTTTCGACGTATAATTTTTGGGGAGGGAAGACAATTGTGGCATCACCCGAATGTACTCCTGCAAATTCAACATGTTCGGAAATGGCATATGCTATAATTTCACCGTTTTTTGCCACTGCATCAATTTCAATTTCCTTGGCGTTTTCGATGAATTCTGAAACTACAACCGGATGTTCTTTGGAAACATGGGTTGCCAGGTTAAGGAAATGCTCCAGCTGGTCCTTGTTTGAAACCACATTCATGGCTGCACCTGAGAGAACATAAGAGGGACGTATCAATACCGGAAAGCCGACCAGATCCACAAATTTGTATATTTCATCTATTGTGGTCAACTGGCTCCAGCGAGGCTGGTCGACATCGAGAGTATCAAGCAAGGCCGAGAATTTCTTCCGGTCTTCGGCATTGTCGATTTTTACTGCCGATAGTCCCTAAAATAGGGATACCCTGTTTATCGAGTTTTGTTGCCAGATTATTAGGAATTTGCCCTCCCATCGAAAACACAACTCCTTTCGGCTTTTCGAGATCACAGATGTCCAGCACCCGCTCATGGGTGAGCTCGTCAAAATAGAGCCTGTCGCAGGTATCGTAATCGGTGCGAGACCGTTTCCGGATTGTAATTAATCATCACGGAACGAAAACCTCTTTCCTTATGGTACTAACTGCATTTACAGAACACCAGTCGAATTCGACCGACGATCCGATTCGATAAGCGCCCGAACCAAGAACGATAACCGATTTACCGTCATGACTGAAATCAACATCATTTTCGCTCCCGTTATAAGTTACATAAAGGTAATTTGTCATTGCCGGATATTCTCCTGCAAGGGTATCAATCTGTTTTACCACAGGAATGATTCCAAGTTTTTTACGGAATTCCCTTACTTTCAACAAGTCATCAGTGATCTTCTTATCAGGGCTTTTCAAAATGATTCTTGCCAGTTGAAAGTCGGAATATCCCTGTTTCTTTGCCAGTTTCAAAAGGTCAACCGGTAATTCTTCAAGAGATTTATATTTAGACAGTTCACATTTCAATACGTAGATATTATGCAGCTTTTGAAGAAACCATTTGTCGATCCGGGTAATTTCCCAAATCCTTTCGATAGTGTATCCCTTATCAAAAGCCTCTTCGATAGCCAGAATACGTCCGTCTGTGGGATAAGTCAACTCCTGCTCAATATCGGTAATCTGCATTTCTGCTTTATTGCCCACAAATCCGTGCATCCCGATCCCTACCATACGAATCCCTTTCTGGATTGCTTCTTCAAACGAACGGCCTATTGCCATGATCTCACCAACCGATTTCATGCTTGATCCCAGGAATTTGGAAACTCCGATGAATTTGTTGAGATCCCAACGGGGAATTTTACACAACAATATAGTCAAGTGCAGGTTCAAAGCAGGCTGTGGTTACTTTGGTGACTGAATTTTTTAATTCATGTAATCCATATCCCAATCCTAATTTTGCAGCAACAAAAGCAAGCGGATAACCTGTTGCCTTAGAGGCTAAGTGCAGAAGAACGTGAAAGCCTTGCGTTGACTTCGATCACACGGTAATCTTCAGAGTCGGGATCCAGTGCAAACTGGATATTGCATTCCCCCACAACGCCAATATGGCGGATTATTTTAATGGAGAGTGCCCTGAGTTTGTGGTATTCGTCATTGGACAATGTTTGCGAAGGAGCAACCACTATAGATTCACCGGTATGAATACCGAGCGGATCGAAATTCTCCATATTACAGACCGTTATACAGTTGTCGTAAATGTCGCGGACAACTTCGTACTCGACTTCTTTCCATCCTTTGATCGATTCCTCGACCAGTATCTGGGGGGAATAGGAGAAGGCTTTTTCAGCCAGTTTAAGGAGTTCCTCCTCATTGGAACAAAATCCAGAGCCAAGGCCGCCGAGGGTATATGCAGCACGAATGATCAGAGGAAATCCCAGTTTGCGCGCAGCATCCATTGTTTCTTCAATGGTTTCGCAGGCAATACTCTGTGGAGTTTTTACATCAATCTCACGCAGCATTTTGGCGAAAATCTCACGGTCTTCTGTTTTGATAATTGATTGAACCGGTGTCCCGACAACTTTTATATTGTGTTTTTTCAGAATTCCGTTTCTGTAAAGATCGACTCCGCAATTTAAAGCCGTCTGGCCGCCGAAAGCAAGCAGGATACCATCAGGTTTTTCTTTTTCAATGACCTTCTCAACGAAATAAGCTGTCACGGGAAGAAAGTAGATCTTATCCGCGATCTCTTCAGAAGTCTGAATTGTTGCAATATTAGGATTTATCAGGATGGTAAATACCCCTTCTTCCTTCAGTGCTTTCAGCGCCTGGGAACCGGAATAGTCGAATTCACCTGCTTCCCCAATTTTCAAAGCTCCTGAGCCAAGGACGATTGCTTTTTTGATATTCGCGTTAATCATTTGAAGAAAGTTTATCGGGTTGTGACTGAAGACTTGTACTTTTTCACATTATCGATGAAGTCATCGAAAAGAAATTCCGTATCCACAGGCCCTGATGAAGCTTCGGGATGGAACTGGGTTGAAAAAAAGGGCTTAGTTTTATGTCGGATCCCTTCGTTGGTTTCATCGTTTACATTTACAAAGAGCGGCTCCCAGTCAGCAGGGAGGGTTTTGTCATCGATGGCATAACCATGGTTCTGCGAAGTGATAAAACAGCGGTTTGTTCCAGTAAGCAAAACCGGCTGATTGTGACTGCGGTGGCCGTATTTCAGCTTGTAAGTCGATCCCCCTGCCGCCAGTCCCAGCAGTTGGTTTCCAAGGCAAATTCCCATGATCGGCTTGTCTTTTTGAATCGCTTCTTTGATATGATCCACCGTCACATCGCACATGGCCGGATCGCCGGGACCATTTGTCAGGAACAAACCGTCGTAATCAATCCGGTTAAAATCATAATCCCAGGGAACCCTTGTAACTGTCGCATTTCGGCTGATCAGACAACGGATAATATTGTTCTTTACACCACAATCGACGAGTACTATTTTGTATTCACCGTTGCCGTATTTCTGAACTTTATCGGAGCTTGCAATGGCAACCAGGTTGATCTTGTTCGGGTCAAAGAACTCAACCTCTTCCCCGTCAAATTCAATTTTTCCCAGCATGGAACCTTTTTCCCTGAGTATTTTGGTCAGACAACGGGTATCGATATCAAATATTCCCGGCACCTGCTGTAATTTAAGCCAGTCGCCGAGACTCATCATGGCGTTCCAGTGACTGAAAGCCACGGAGTAGTCAGAGATCACGAGTCCGCTGATGTGGATTTTATTCGATTCGAAGTGTCTATGTATCCCATTTTCCATCAATTCATTGGGGACTCCGTAATTCCCGATGAGCGGATATGTTGCAACAAGGATCTGTCCTGTATAAGAGGGATCGGTAAGACTTTCGGGGTAACCGGTCATCGCGGTGTAGAATACCACTTCCCCGGCTATGGATTTTTCATAACCAAATGATTTCCCCTCGAATATAGTGCCGTCTTCAAGTATCAGCCTGACCTTCCTCATAGTTATCAGTTCTTTTTCTGCTAAGATGGTTATAAAATTTATTTTCAGAAAAAATGCGTTTCCACTGCCTTTTTATCGGCAGCAAAAACGCACTTTCAGGCGCTTCACTTTCTTCGCTATTCGAAATAGTTCCAGCACGCGACAAAGGTAGTTTAAAACTCTAATATTGCAAAAATAATTTTTATTTTATAGAACAATTTTTGAAACAATGTTATTCGGAAAATTTCCTTAAAACAACTAATTTTATGATATAATTTCTTTTGATGAAAAACAAAATCAACCTGCAGACCACAGAAATTGCCCTTCGCGAACGGGTAAAGGAATTGGCCTGCCTTTACGGAATATCTGAACTGGCACATCGGGACGATTTAACAGCCGATCAATTCTTACTGAATACATTAAAATTAATTCCCCCGGCATGGCAATATCCTGAATTTACAGCGGCCCGAATAACGCTGGATAATAATTCTTTTAACGCAGGAGTATTTGAGGAGTCCCCATTTAAACAATCGGAAGAAATTGTTATCAATGATAAGGAGAGAGGGAAAATTGAAGTTTTTTATCTTAAGAAATTTCCGGAGGCTGATGAAGGCCCGTTTTTAAAAGAAGAGAGAAAACTGATACAGGCCATTGCCAGAAAAATAGCTTTGATCATTGAACGCAAAGAAGCTCTGGAAGAAAAGCGAAAGCTCTACGAACAGATCAGGCACGCTGACCGCCTTGCCACTATCGGAGAACTTACTGCCGGAATCGCTCACGAAATCAATGAACCTCTTGGCAACATTTTAGGTTATGCTCAACTGGCGCTTAAGAACAATGATCTGCCGAAGCAGGTCAATTATGACCTGGGAAAGATCATTAAAGCTTCCTTAAATGCAAGAGAGATTATTAAGAAGCTGATGTATTTTTCTCACCAGATGCCACAGAGTTTTGAGCAGGCTGATCTGAACACTATCATCAGGGAAGCCATGTATTTTCTTGAATCGCAGTGTTCCAAGGAAAATATTGAGGTGGTGTACCATCTTGCTTCCCGTCTTCCACGAATTACTGCGGATCCTATACAGTTGACCCAGGTGATTGTCAATCTTGTGGTCAATTCCATCCAGGCAATGCCGGAAGGAGGAAAATTGACCCTTTCAACAATTCACATTCCTGAATTTGTGGTTTTAACGGTTGAGGATACAGGAAAAGGAATTGCAGAAGATATCAAACAGCATATTTTCAAACCGTTTTTCACCACCAAGGAGTTGAATAAAGGTACCGGCCTGGGACTTTCCGTAGTGCATGGAATAGTTGCAACACATAAAGGAGAGATCAAATTTGAAAGTGAAAAGGATAAAGGAACAAAATTTGAAATCCGTTTTCCCGTAATATCATACTCAACATGCCAAAACAGAACATTAAAGAATCAGGAAAAATACTTGTGGTTGATGATTCTCCCGAAACACTGGAAATCATCAAAAGGAATCTGAAAGACAAGGGATATTTTGTTTTTACTTCTTCCAACGTTACTGATGCTATTCGTTTTCTTAATGATACACCCGTTGACGTTGTTGTTACAGATCTGCGCATGCCCCAGATTAATGGAATTGAACTTGTAAAATATATCCGCGAAAATTGCAAAGACACAGAAGTTCTTGTCATTACAGGCTTCCCTTCTGTTAAAAGTGCAGTAGAAGCTATCAAATCAGGCGCTGAGGAGTATCTGACAAAACCGTTTACCGACGAGGAACTTTTTTCATCCGTGGAAAAGGTGTTCAATAAATTGTATCGCTGCCCGGACAACTAAAAAACAAATTCCAATCCAGGGAAACCTTTACGGGATTGTCGGAGAATCAAAGGTGATGCAAGATGTTTTCCGAACAATTGAGAAAATTTCTTCTACAGACGTAACAGCATTGATTACAGGCGAAAGCGGTACAGGAAAAGAGTTGGTCGCCCGTGCCATTCATTACAGAAGCCATCAAACGGCAATGCCTTTTGTTGCCGTTAACTGTGCCGCCATCCCTAATGAGTTACTGGAAAGCGAATTATTCGGATACTTAAAGGGGGCTTTTACCGGTGCGAACGAAACAAGGGCAGGATTTTTTCAAACTGCCGAAGGGGGCACTATTTTTCTTGATGAAATCAGCAATACGAGTCAATCCATGCAGGCGAAACTTCTCCGCGTATTGCAGGAAAAAGAGTTTTATATGGTTGGAGATAAAAAACCTATCAAAGTCAGCGTTCGGATAATTGCCTCCACCAATGTTGATTTGCTCCATCTTGTAAAAAAAGGAAATTTCAGGGAGGACCTCTACTATCGCCTGAATGTTGTGAATATCACAGTACCGCCGCTGAGAGAAAGAGGTAATGATCTGTTTCTCCTGATTAATTTCTTTTTAAACAAATATGCCAAAGAAATGGACAGGAAAAATATTCCCGCCTTCACTGACAGGGCGCTTGATGCCCTGAAAAATTATTTCTGGCCCGGCAATGTAAGGGAATTGCAAAATTTAATACACCATCTGATTATACTAAACGACGAGGATAATATTGATATTTCTGACCTGCTTCCTGCAATCCGTTACCAGGTAAGCAATATCCATACGCCGGCATTTAATAAGACGCTGAATGAAATTGAACAGGAATATATCCTTAACGTCCTGGCTTCAGTAAAAAACAATAAAACGGAAGCGGCAAAGATTTTAGGGATAGACCGCAAAACGCTGAGGGAAAAATTGAAAGGTACTCCTCAATCGGATTCTGCTAAATAGGGAATTTCTCCCCGTATGGTTCAAAATACCCCGCTTCTGTAGACTTAAGACTAAAGACAAAAGTCCAAAGACTAAAGACTGAAGACTAAAGTTTAAAGCCTAAAGCCTTTGATATACTTTCCTTTAAGAGGTATGTCTCCAATTCTTTTCATTCATCTGGAATATTTGGCATCAACATTGAGATGGACATTGCAGTATAACAATTCAATCTTTAAAGTCATGAAAACCAAAAAATCAGAATTTGAATATCCTGAAATGAATGGAACGGTCAACACAATGGAAAAACCTACTTTGCCGCGGACCATTAAAGGTAAGAAAGTATCAGCCAAGGAATCCCAAAAACAGCCTTATAAACAGTCTGAGGAAAATATAAAAATTGCAGGCATTCCAATGCCAGTCAGGAAAAACAAATTGAAGGGTTTGTGCGGCAATTGTGATTATGCCGATACCTGTATTTATCCCAAACCTGTTACAGGAGTCTGGCATTGTAATGAATATCACTAAAAGGAAAGGATGAACCAAAACGGATAAGGGTGTCCTAAAAGATCAATTTAACCACAGAAGTTCACAAAGCAGATGCAATCGCACACATGCGGGACTAACTTTTTTGTTTCACACAAAGAAGTTCGCAAAGAAAGACGCAAAGCATGCAAAGAGCCGAAATGCATTGGCTTATCCTGGTGCCCGGCATGTGCGGGATTTGCGTTTTTTTAAATCGTGGAGGTCTGATTACTGAAGACTGATCACTAATACCTATCTCCCTCAACGCTTATGCTCGGTAGCAATGTTGTATCAAATCCTTGTTGAGATTCGTCTTGATTATTACATAATGTGTTCCAAAATGGGAAAAAATATTGTAAATTGGTATATTAAAACTTAATCAAATGAAATTGGTGAGAACATCTGCCTTGAAAGGAATATTTTTAACCTTGATTATTACAGTTATGAAGATTACAGGATTTTCTCAGAACATGCCGTCGTTTGACAACATCACGACCTCGGCAGGAGTTGTTGAAATGCACTTTATTGGGCATGGATCGCTGATGTTTAAAGTGGGAGATTATATTATCCATATCGATCCGGTCAGCAGTTCAGGCAGTTATGCAAATCTGCCCAAAGCCGATTTGATACTTGTAACACACGATCATTACGATCATCTCGATCCACAGCTTATCAGTAACCTGAAGAAACAGGGAACTATTATGCTGTGCAATGCAAAAGCAGCTCAAAAGGTAACATGGGCAAAGTCAATGAAAACAGGGGATAAAGAAACTGTTCACGGTATTGGCATTGAAGCAGTTCCTGCCTATAATATCCAACATATGCGCGCTCCGGGACAGCCTTTTCATCCCAAAGGGGAGGGGAACGGATATGTGCTTACCATCGGCGATAAAAGATTTTATATTGCGGGCGATACGGAAAATATTCCCGAAATGAAGGATCTGAAAAATATCGATGTTGCCTTTCTCCCGATGAATCTGCCTTATACCATGACTCCTGAAATGGTTGCAGATGCGGCTAAAATGTTACATCCGAAAATATTGTATCCCTATCATCTGACCGATACCAATACCTCAACCATTGCAGGATTACTGAAAGATACAAATATTGAAGTAAGGATCAGGAATTTGAAATAAAGCGGGTGACAGAATCATTCAGGAATTGGTTCATTGTGTGCCGGAGGAACGCTTCTTTACAATATAATCCCTGATATTAAGGAACAAAGAGATAGCAAGGGCTGTAAGGTAAGTATATAAAGTAACATGGTCGACAAGTAAAGGATTGAAATTTAGTCCGGTAAGCCTGTCGGCCAGGTAGGTAATGTATGAATCAGGAAGATTTGTTTCCCCGAGTTTTTCGAGAATGCGGAAATGCCAGTCCGTGAGGGGACAATAGCCCATCGTCCCTGTTATCATTCCAAGGAATAACCACGATGAGCCTGTCAGTCCAAGTGTGATCAGGTTGATCTTTCTTGTCTTTTTCCATATCCATCCGAAAAGGTTAAAGAAAATCAGCGAAGTATGGAAGATGACAAAGAATATGTCGAGAATGTGATAGATCACTTCCTGCTTTTGTTGTTACAAATATCGGTGAAAATTAAATCTAAACCTTCAAGGTTTTGGAAACCTTAAGGGTTTGGAGTTTCGTTTGAAATAAAAATCAAGGATTGCAGACAAGTCGATTTTTGCTGAGGCGGAGCATAATATTTTTCATTCAGCTATTTATAAATCTCTGTTTCGACATGTTCATCAGTGAAGGCGCATGCGATGGATTAGCGATGAAATAGGTTTACATAAAATGCAATCAATATTAGAATCTGACGATCACATATTATGATTATAAGAGACCTTAAGGGAAATACGGACTTAACACGGAGCAATCACGGAGCAATCACGGCGATAGAATTTTAAAGATATTGTTAAATTAACTACTAAAATATGTTTTATCTAATATGACATAATATTAAAATTTATCGGGTTAAGCCTAAAATGCCACTGTTATAAATATGGTCGAATTTGCCACAAATCAGCGGGTGATCAGAATAATTATCAGAAAAATTAAATATTTATACAGAAAAAGTGTGATAAATGAATAATTATACCTATTATTGCACCTGAAATTGTATAATTATACATTTATGAATAGCAGGGACGAGAGAATAGAGTTGATCCGGAAGATCATTTTGGAGGAAGCGATTCACAGTCAGGATGAGTTGCAAATCAGGCTCAAAGAGGAGGGTTGCGATGTTACTCAGGCAACGCTTTCAAGGGACTTGAAATTTATGAAGATGATCAAGGTGAGTGATTCAGAAAATGGCTACATTTACCGCCTTTCCGGCGGAGGGGCTGTGAAAGCTTCTGCGGCAAATGAATCGATAGGGGGCAATTATCTGGCCAGTAATATAATCGGTATTGATTTTTCAGGAAATCTTGGCGTGCTGAAAACCCTTCCTGGCAATGCAAGCAGTGCCGCTATTCTGATCGATAAAGCGAATGCCAAAGAGATATTGGGCACTATAGCCGGTGACGATACCGTATTGCTTATCATGAGGGAAGGGATTACATCAGATGATGTGATTGAAGTTCTTAAATCCATTATACCGGGACTATTGTCCTGATTTTTTTGAATTACAAGTTTGAAATGATTTTCAGGAAGAAAGAGGTGAATGATTCAAAGCCCGACATTAAAGTTTTGATTGCAGGGGAGGAGCATCTTCGTTATGTGGATGAGATCAACGATACTATTGAAAGGGCATCGAAGGAAAGGGGTACGGGTATTGCACGACGCACTTATGAATATATTGCTTCAAAAATACGTGAAGGCAAGGCGATCATTGCCCTTGACGGAGAGAAGTTTGCAGGCTTCTGTTATATTGAATCGTGGAATGAGGCCAAATATGTTGCCAATTCAGGTCTGATTGTTCATTGGGATTACAGGGGGCATGGGATTGCAAGGAGAATAAAACACAAGGCTTTTGAGCTCTCGCGCAAAAAGTATCCCGATGCCAAGCTGTTCGGGCTTACTACAGGTCTCGCAGTAATGAAGATCAATTCTGAACTGGGATACAGACCGGTTACCTTTTCAGAGCTTACTAATGATGAGCAGTTCTGGAAAGGATGTCAGAGCTGCGTGAATTATGATATTCTTCAGCGGACGAACAAAACGAAGTGCCTGTGTACAGGGATGCTTTATGATCCTGCGTGGGAAAAGTCGAACCGAAAACCAAAAACACCGTTCTCGATATTCAGGGAATGGTTGGAGAAGAAAAATAATGATAAACTTATGTTTTCATCAGCAGAGAGAAAAAAGGTTTCGTGGTTTGGAAGATAAATTAACAATTAATGTGCTGATCCTGAAGGATCGGGACAAGTTGTGCTGATGCGTTAATGTGTTGATGAAAAAGGGTTCACGCAAAGGACGCAAAGAAAACATGAAGTTCGCAAAGTAAAAAGTTACATCGAGTTACACAAAGACAATAAAAGAGATACACAGAGAAAATTAAATACTGGAAGGAAACCAGAAGAAAATAAAAGATGATGAAAGATAAAGTAGTACTGGCATTCAGCGGAGGGCTGGATACATCGTTCTGCGCTATTTACCTTGCAGTTGAGAAAGGGATGGAGGTGCATACCGTGACAGCCAACACAGGAGGGTTTTCGGATGAAGATCTTGCAGTGATCGAAAAGAAGGCCTATGCACTGGGAGTTAAATCGCACAAGAACATCGATATCACGGATGATTATTACCATAAAGGAATCCGCTACATGGTTTACGGTAATGTGCTAAGGAACAATACCTATCCCATATCGGTGAGTTCGGAGCGGATATTCCAGGCACTGGCGGCAATTGAATATGCAAAGAGCATGAATGCGACACATGTAGCACACGGAAGCACAGGCGCAGGGAATGACCAGATACGTTTTGATCTTGCTTTTGAGGTGCTTGCTCCTCATATCAAAATCCTTACCCCCACACGCGACCTGGAATTGTCAAGGGAAGCGGAGATTGCTTATCTCAGGGAACATGGAGTGAAAGACAACTTTGAAAAGATGGCTTACTCCATTAACAAAGGTCTTTGGGGAACAAGCATTGGGGGCAAGGAAACTCTTCAAAGTGATAAAACACTTCCCGAAGAGGCTTATCCCACTCATTTACAAAAAGAAGGAGAAGAAATACTCACCCTTAACTTTGTGCAGGGGCAGTTGAAAACAGTAAATGGTAAATCTTTTGATAATCCAGTTGAAGCTATACAGGAAGTTGAGAAAATCGGTTCTGCGTGGGCAATCGGACGCGATATGCATATTGGGGACACAATTATCGGCATAAAGGGACGCGTTGGATTTGAGGCCGCAGCGCCGATGCTGATCATCAAAGCCCACCAGATGCTTGAGAAACACACACTCACCAAATGGCAGCAATACTGGAAAGATCAACTGGGCAACTGGTACGGGATGTTTCTTCATGAAGCGATGTACCTTGAACCGGTGATGAGGGATATTGAGAAATTTCTTGAGAGCAGCCAGGAAAATGTTACGGGACAGGTGATAATCCGGTTGATACCCTATACCTTTCAGCTTGTGGGGATTGAATCAGAACATGATTTGATGAAATCGGAATTTGGGCAGTACGGGGAAATGAACAAAGGCTGGACAGCAGATGACGCAAAGGGATTTACTAAGATTCTTGCCAATCAGCTAAAGATATATCATTCAGTAAATAAATAATACGAATTACGAATTACGAATTACGAGTTTGCAAAAAAGGAAAAAATGCCTGAGCAGAAAAAGATTAGGGTCGGGATTATAGGCGGGGCAGGATATACAGCCGGAGAGCTGATCCGAATCCTGCTTAACCATCCCTACGCAGAATTAAAATATATCCGGAGCAGCAGCAACGACGGGAGACCTGTTTCATCTGTACACATTGATCTTTTGGGGGATACTGATCTCATATTCAGTAACGTCGAACCAGAGGATGTTGATGTTGTCTTTATCTGCTCAGGACACGGAAAATCGCTTGAATTTGTAAAACAGAATAGTCTGCCTGAAAGGATAAAAATCATCGATCTAAGTCATGATTTCCGTCTTAAACGGGAAGGGAATGATTTCATTTACGGATTACCTGAGTTGAATCGAAACTTGATCAGAAAAGCTAACAAGATAGCCAATCCGGGATGTTTTGCCACCGCGATTGAACTGGCAGTACTTCCGCTTGCAGGTGCAGGAGCGCTAAAGGACGATATTCATGTGACCGCTATCACAGGCTCTACAGGGGCAGGACAGGAACCCACAAAGACAACGCATTTCAGTTGGAGGGACAGCAATCTTTCGGCATATAAGGCTTTTGAGCACCAGCACCTCGGAGAGGTCATTCAGAGTATAAATCAGGCACAGCCTGGATTTGAAAAAGATGTTAATTTTATTCCTGTGAGGGGAAATCATACGAGGGGGATATTCGCGACTGCATACACAAAATATGATGGCACTATTGAGGAAGCAGTAAAGCTGTTCAGCGATTTTTATGCCTCGCATCCATTCGTGCATATTTCACCTGTCAATATTGATCTTAAGCAGGTAGTCAATACCAACAAGGCTTTGCTTTATCTGGAAAAGCATGGCGATAAACTGCTGATCATTTCCTGTATCGATAATCTTCTTAAAGGAGCATCGGGGCAGGCAGTTCAGAATATGAACCTGATGTTTGGGATTGAAGAAGAGAGCGGGCTGAGGATGAAGGCTACAGCCTATTAATGAAAGAATTAAGAATTAAGGAATTAAGCAATTAAAGTATAGAGAATTCGTGCAATTCGTTATAATTTGTGAAATTATTTGGAATGAAGCTATTTGATGTTTACCCGCTTTTTGATGTTACACCGGTTTCGGCCAAAGGATGTTATATAACCGATGAGAAGGGCACTGAATACCTTGACCTTTACGGAGGACATGCCGTAATTTCAGTGGGACATTCTCATCCTTACTATATGAACAAGATTACAGAACAGCTTAACAGGATCGGTTTTTACTCCAATTCAGTTAAAAATCCACTTCAGGAAGAATTGGCAATCAAGCTTGGCGAACAATCAGGATATGGAGATTATTCATTATTTCTTTGCAACTCAGGAGCAGAGGCTAACGAGAATGCACTGAAACTGGCATCATTCCATACGGGGAAGAGACGTATCCTTTATTTTGACAAGGCTTTCCACGGAAGGACATCTGCCGCTGTGGCTGTCACAGATAATCCCAAAATCATCTCTCCTTTAAATGATACGATAGACAGGAAACTTCTGCCTTTGAATGATGCGGATGCCCTTGAGTCAGAACTTAAGAAAGGTGATGTGGCAGCAGTGATTATAGAAGGGATTCAAGGGATTGGCGGCTGCAGGGTTCCTGAACCATCGTTTCTCGAAGCGGCAGGACGATTATGTGAAAAGCACGGGGCGGTGCTGATCCTCGATGAAATACAGTCGGGATACGGACGTAGCGGGAAATTTTTCGCCCATCAGTATTCAAATGTCAAACCTGATGTGATTACGGTTGCCAAAGGAATGGGGAACGGATTTCCGGTGGGCGGTGTACTCATCAGCCCGAAATTCACTCCCTGGTTTGGGATGCTGGGTACAACATTTGGCGGTAATTACCTGGCATGTGCTGCGGGTATCGCTGTTCTGGATATTATGAAGAAAGAGAATCTTATTGAAAATGCATTTAAAACAGGGAGTTATCTATTTGAGAAAGTTTCAGGGATCAAAGGGATTAAAGAAGTAAGGGGAAGGGGCATGATGATCGGGCTGGAATTTGATTTTGCCATCAGCGAGGTGAGGAAACGGTTGCTTTACGAAGAAAAGATATTCACTGGAGTGACGGGAACCAACACTATAAGGATACTGCCGCCTTTAACACTTAAGAAAGAAGCAGGCTGACCGTTTTGTCCAAGCGTTGGCAAAGGTGCTGAATTAATGTTAAATTGCATGCTGTTTAATTGATGAAATCAGGATCGCGATGGAAATAAAAAATCTTAAAATTGCCATTATCGGTGGAGGCAACCTGGGAAGATCCGTTGTGGAGGGTTTTCTGAAAGCCGGTATCGATGCTTCAAAGATTGTCGTCACACGAAGGAGGACACATCTGCTTGATGATCTTTCTGATAAAGGAGTGAGGATTGAAAAGGACAACAGAACTGCTATTCACGGAGCAGATCTTAATTATTATTTCAGTGAAACCATATCAGGCTGTTGATGTGATCAGCTGAATTGAAATCCTCACTTAAACCAGGTCAGTTTGTTGCTTCACTGATGACAGGCATCAGCATTGCACAGCTCAAGGAGCTTTTACCACTGGGGGTTATACCTTTCAGAGTAATGCCAAATACCGCAGTTGCTCTTCAGGAGTCGATGACCTGTATCGCTGCCCCAGACTGCACAGATGAACAAAATGACCTTATCAGAGAGCTTTTTGAAACGCTCGGGGAAGTTATTTTTATGAACGAAGAATTAATGGTAGCTGCGACAGTACTGGGGGCATGCGGCATTGCTTTTGCGTTGCGCTTTATACGTGCTGCTATCCAGGGAGGTGTTGAAATAGGGTTCAGTTCGGATATGGCCCAGCAAATAGTTGCACAGACTGTTAAAGGTGCAGCTGAACTGGTTCTGCAAACAGGCCACCATCCGGAACAGGAGATTGATAAAGTCACCACTCCCAAGGGGATTACCATATCGGGTCTCAATGAAATGGAGCACCAGGGATTTTCGTCAGCCCTGATCAAAGGACTTCTGACATCGTATAACAAGATCAACAATTCCAAATAATACGGATTTCAAACTTGTGCCAGATGGAAGATCAAATTAGACAGATTGCCGAAAGGTTAAAAGGTATGCGTGAGGTTCTTGAAATCTCTGTTGAAGAGGCTGCAAAAACCTGCGGCATTGAAAAAGAAGAATACCTGAAATATGAGAGCGGAGAGCATGATATTCCGGTAAGTATTCTTCACAGGATGTCACACACTTACAATTTTGAACTGACCAGCCTTTTGTCAGGAGAGGAGCCTCATATGCATTCATATACATTAACGAGAAAAGATAAAGGAATTATCGTTGATCGCAGACAGGCTTATAAGTACCAGTCACTGGCAGGGAATTTTCTAAACCGCAAGGCAGAGCCTTTTATTGTGATCGTTGAACCGAAAGAAGAAACAACTGTCACTTACAATACCCATCCTGGTCAGGAATTTAATTATATGCTCGAAGGGAAGATGAGATTCTATATAGGGGACAAGGAAATGATCCTAAATCCGGGTGATTCAGTTTATTTTGATTCAGGATTACCGCACAGCATGAAAGCGGAGGATGGTAGAATGGCTAAATTCCTTGCAATAATTCTTTAAGATCATCAGGCATGTTTGAAAAGTACCTTAAAAAATCCCAATTTGAATCGCTCGAAGACTTTCTGAAGAATTTTGAAGTCCTTATTCCCGGTAATTTTAACTTTGCTTATGATGTCGTTGATGAGTATGCCAGGATCAGTCCTTCGAAAAGGGCGATATGCTGGGTTAATGACAAGGGGAGCCATCATGATTTTACATTTGGGGAACTAAAGGAAAAAAGCGATGCGGCAGCTTCGTTTTTCCAATCGATAGGGATCGGACGCGGGGATAAAGTTATGCTTATCCTTAAGAGACGATTCGAATTCTGGTTTTCAATTCTTGCCCTGCATAAAATCGGGGCCATTTGCATTCCCGCTACACATTTATTGACGCCAAAAGATATCATTTACAGGAATAATGCTGCCGGTACAAAAATGATTGTCTGCGTTGATGAACCTGAGATAATCAAAAATGTGAATGATGCAATGGCTGATTCCCTTACAGTTGAGACACTTGTCAGTGTCGGAGATTTAAAACATGAAGGAT
Source organism: uncultured Bacteroidia bacterium (assembly GCA_963810555.1). Taxonomy (GTDB): domain Bacteria; phylum Bacteroidota; class Bacteroidia; order Bacteroidales; family Prolixibacteraceae. The sequence goes on from CAWENX010000001.1 coordinate 96,701, forward strand.
GGTGGTCATTCAATGAAGGGACCGGCAATGCCAAACCTTTTATACGTCCAATCGGGGATGCGGCCTCAAAGAATGACGATATTTCCTTGTTATACTTTACATCGGGCACCACTGCCAATCCTAAAATGGTTTCGCATGATTTTACCTATCCGCTTGGACACATCAGTACAGCTAAGTATTGGCAAAATGTCGAAAATGACGGACTGCATTTCACAATGTCTGATTCGGGATGGGCTAAATCAGTCTGGGGAAAAATATATGGTCAGTGGCTTGCAGGATGTGCGGTGTTCGTATATGATTTTGAGAAATTCGTTCCTGATGATATTCTCGATAAGATATGCAGGTATGGTGTAACGAGTTTCTGTGCCCCTCCAACTATTTACAGGTTCCTTATCCGCGAAGATTTCTCAAAATATGATCTGTCAAAACTAAAGTGGGCGACTGTTGCAGGTGAGCCTTTAAATCCTTCGGTTTATGAGACCTTTTACAGGCAAACCGGATTAAAGCTTCATGAAGGATTTGGACAGACAGAAACTACTTTACAGATAGCCACCTTTCCATGGATGGAGCCAAAACCCGGATCTATGGGAGTTCCTTCTCCTCAATTCGGAGTTCAGCTTGTTGATCCGGATAACCATCCCTGCGAAGACGGAGAAGTAGGACAGATCGTGATACGGACCAGCGACAGAAAAAACGTGGGTTTGTTTTCAGGCTATTACAGAGATGAAGAAAGAACCGCTTCGTCTCATTATGATGGAGTATATTACACCGGAGACCTTGCCTGGCGTGATGAAGACGGCTATTACTGGTTTGTGGGACGGGTAGATGATGTGATCAAAAGTTCAGGTTACAGGATCGGGCCTTTCGAGGTAGAAAGCGCCCTCATGACCCATCCGGCAGTAATCGAATGTGCGGTTACAGGAGTTCCTGATGAAGTGCGTGGACAATTAATAAAGGCAACTATAATTCTTGCACCGGAGTATCGTCCCGGCGATGAAAACCTTGCGAAAGAAATACAGGAGCACGTAAAAACTGTAACAGCACCCTATAAATATCCGAGAATCATTGAATTTGTGACTGAATTGCCAAAGACCATCAGCGGTAAGATACGCAGGGTAGAGATCAGGGAAAAAAGCATTAAAGCAGGGAATTGAGGAATCTCTTGCGGCAAACTCAAAGGATATTTATAAAAAAGTGGTCACTGGTAACGAAGTGATGAAACTAAAATAAGACTTCTTTACGATGCAAAACTTCAATAATAAAAGGATTAAATTTGGCGTAATTTTAAACTATGTCCTTATTGTACAATAAAATATCTGTAAAAGTCGGAAGTAATGTTCTTACCCGTGAAGACGGCATGTTGAATGTCACAAGGATGGCTCATATTGTCGATCAGATTGCAGCGCTTCATAAACAGGGATTACAGATTATTCTTGTCACATCAGGTGCTGTTGCTGCCGGACGCGCTGAGGTTGAACCACAGCATAAACTCGATACAATTTCAAGCCGTCAGCTTTGGTCTGCAGTAGGGCAGGTCAAATTAATCAACAGGTATGCAGATTTATTTCGTGAGCACGGTTTAATCTGCGCCCAGGTACTTACAACAAAGGAAAATTTCAGAGACCGGCATCATTACCTTAATATGCGAAACTGCATATCAACACTTCTCGAAAACGGAGTTGTTCCCGTTATCAATGAGAATGATACGATTTCCATTACCGAGCTGATGTTTACAGATAATGATGAACTCTCAGGCCTTATCACCTCGATGATGGACATGGAAGCCTTGATTATCCTTACCAATGTTGACGGCGTATTCAATAAATTGCCGGGTGAGCCTGACAGTAAGCTCATTACGGAGATCAGACATGGAGAATACCCCGAAATTGATGCCATTTCGCCTGTCAAATCGAGTTTTGGCAAAGGTGGAATGTTTACAAAATTTAATATTGCTTCAAAACTTGCAGGACAGGGAATTTCTGTGCATATTGCAAATGGAGAAAAGCATAACTCGCTGATCAACATTATCAGGAACAACTCCGATGCAGTTCATACTCATTTTGTTCCCGCAAAGAAAAAATCAACGGGAGTAAGAAAATGGCTTGCCCATTCAGACGACTTCGCGCGGGGCGAGGTCTTTATTAATGACGGCGCCGGGGATGCTTTACTTTCGGATAAAGCGATCAGTTTACTGCTTATCGGCATAACCAAAGTTGAAGGATATTTTAAGGAGGGAGATATCGTGCGGGTCAAGAATAGTAAAGGAGAACTGATCGGACTTGGCAAGTCATCCTATTCTTCAGATGAAACTTTGTCGGAAATGGGGAGTAAAAAATCAAAGCCATTTATTCATTACGATTATTTATATCTATTTTGATTCATATGGATCTTTTTCGTGAACAATTTGAAAATGCATTAAAAGCAAGCCGCAATCTGAATCTTGTCACTGTCGGTAAAATCAATGATGTATTGAACGGGATTGCCGAAGCTGCGATTGATAAAACAGATTATATCCTGAAGGAAAATCAAAAAGATCTTGACCGGATGGATCCTTCTGATCCTAAATACGATCGTTTGAAACTAACAAAAGACCGTATTGCTGCGATTGCGGCAGATATTCTCAATGTTGCCGCTCTTCCTTCTCCTCTTGGTCAGGTTCTTTCGAAAACTGTGCGCCCAAACGGATTGAAAATAACGAGGATAAGAGTTCCTTTCGGCGTGATTGGCATCATCTATGAAGCCCGCCCTAACGTCACTTTTGATGTATTTTCGCTCTGTCTGAAGTCTGGCAACGCATGTATCCTCAAAGGCGGTAGCGATGCAATCAACTCAAACAAAGCCATAGTTTCTGTTATCCACAAAGTACTTGTCTGAATCCGGAATTGATGAAAACTCACTCACATTATTACCTTCAGGAAGGGATGCCACAAATGAGCTTCTAAATGCCCGGGGTTATGTTGATCTCCTTATCCCGCGCGGCAGCCAGGGGCTGATCGACTTTGTGAGGCAAAATGCCACTATTCCCGTTATCGAAACCGGGGCAGGAATTTGCCATACTTATTTTGATGCCAAAGGGTGACAGTGAAAAAGGTCGGGCGATCATTCAATAATGCTAAAACAAGAAGAGTAAGTGTTTGCAATGCCCTTGATTGCCTGATCATTGATCAGTCGCGTCTTTCTGATCTCGCCTATATTGCGGAGCCTCTTGCTGAAAGCAATGTCGAGATCTATGCGGATACCGAAGCATACAAGGCATTAGAGGGAAAATATCCCGAACAATTGTTAAAGCCGGCCGGTGAGGATTCTTTCGGTACAGAATTTCTCTCTTATAAAATGTCCGTAAAAACTGTCGTTTCTTTTGAAGAAGCCCTGGAGCACATTGCCGCTTACAGTTCAAAACACAGTGAGGCCATTATAACGGAAGACGAGCATACAAAGCAACTATTCCTGAAATTGGTCGACGCCTCTTCGGTTTATGTCAATGCAAGCACTGCTTTTACGGATGGGGCGCAATTCGGCCTCGGCGCTGAAATCGGAATCAGCACTCAGAAACTCCATGCCCGCGGTCCCATGGCGCTCGAAGAGCTGACAAGCTACAAGTGGCTGATCGAAGGAGAAGGTCAAATCCGGCCGAAGTAAAATCCCTGTATTTCAAGTTAACCTTTAAGAGATCCGATTGGTATTATCGTCGTATCATCTTAATCCTTGTTGTGCAATCTCTGTACACTTCTTGTGCATTCGTTGTGCATTTATAGCACAACAATAGCACAACAATAGCACAGCGAGTGCACAGCAATAGCACAGCAAACCCCTCCATGACACGAACAATTCATCACACAATAGGGTGGGAAATGATGCGTTACAAAAATTTTGGGAATTGCAGGGAAAGATTAAAATAGTTTAAGGGTATATGGTGTGAAGGGAAAATATTGGATTATCAACCTGTTTGAAAACCGAACAGTTAATAAGATCGGAAAAATGAATAGAGATAAGTCGTTATATATTTGGACTAATATCAGGAAACGCGTGCCGAAAATCTTCATAACTTCATATGAAATAAAATCATTTCTATTTTCATTATTTATTGTTAGCCTTTATTTCATTAACTTTATAACTTTACACACTTAAATTGTTTTAGGCAAAAGGACATTTAAATCTATTGACTCAGAATGAGACATTTCACGTCGGTTTATGATCTTCCGGACTTGAATGAAGCTATTAAAACTGCACGGACGATCAAGAATAACCCGTTTGGATTTCAGCATCTTGGTAAAAATAGGACCATGATTCTTTTGTTTTTTGATTCAAGCCTGCGCACCAGGTTGAGCACTCAAAAGGCTGCCATGAACCTGGGAATGAATACAATGGTGTTAAATGTAAACCAGGATGGGTGGAAGCTGGAAAGCGAATTGGGTGTTGTGATGGATGGCGATAAGCCTGAACATCTGCGTGAAGCAATTCCTGTAATTGGCAGGTATTGTGATGTTATCGGAGTGAGGGCATTTGCAAGATTTGAAAGTCGGGAGGATGACTATAATGAAAAGATTCTGAATCAGTTTATTGATTATGCCGGTGTTCCGGTTGTCAGCATGGAAGCCGCAACACGCCATCCTCTACAGAGTTTTGCTGATCATCTCACCATTGAAGAATATAAAGCAAAGGAACGCCCTAAAGTTGTATTGACCTGGGCACCTCATCCAAGGGCACTGCCTCAGGCAGTAGCGAATTCTTTTGTGGAATGGATGAGAAACACAGATTATGAGTTGGTTGTCACACATCCGGAGGGATATGAGCTTGCGCCTGAATTTATGGGAGGTCTGAAAGTTGAATACAACCAGAAAAAAGCATTTGAAGGGGCAGATTTTATTTATGCAAAGAACTGGTCTTCTTATCGGGAGTATGGAAAGATTCTTTCAAAAGACATGAACTGGACGGTTGATGAGACAAAGATGGCATTGACCAATAGGGCAAAATTTATGCATTGTTTACCTGTAAGAAGAAATATGATCGTTACGGACGAAGTGATTGAGAGTGAAGATTCAATTGTAATCGATGAGGCTGAAAACCGTGTGTATTCTGCCCAGGCAGTGTTAAAACTTATATTGGAATCAAAGGGATGAGAGATCATTTGATCATCATAAAGGTAGGGGGTAAAATTGTTGAGGAGCAGGAACCGCTTAAGCTTTTACTAAAAGACTTTTCGAGGATTGCCGGAAATAAGATTTTGGTGCACGGAGGAGGAAAGACTGCAACTTTAATTGCTGATAAACTCGGCATTGAGACCAATATGGTTGACGGTCGCAGGATAACTGATGCCGAGATGCTTAAAGTTGCAACAATGGTATATGCAGGATTGGTCAATAAAAACATTGTTGCCGGACTTCAGGCATTTGGGAATAATGCAATCGGGCTTACCGGTGCGGATTTTGACATTATACGTGCTGCTAAACGTCCAATAGGTAAAATTGATTATGGCTTTGTAGGAGATATTAACTGGGTAAATTCCTCTGCAATAGCAGATTTGCTTCAGGATGGAGCCATTCCTGTCATTGCCCCCATTACACACGATGGGAAAGGAACATTACTCAATACGAATGCCGATACCATCGCATCAGAACTGGCTACATCCTTAAGCAGCCGTTATGAAGTGAGGCTGGTATTTTGTTTTGAGAAAGGTGGTGTGCTGATGGATGAAGAAGATGAAAGTTCATTAATACAAGAGATTGATTTGCAGGAATTCGAACGATTAAAATCGGAAGGGATAATTTCAGGGGGGATGATCCCTAAACTTGAGAACGGATTTAATGCGCTGCGCCGAGGTGTTGTTGCTGTTGTAATTACCAATGCCAGGGGAATCTCCGGAGGCTTGAAAGGAACGAGGTTGTTGTTATAGTTATGATTGAAGAAATAACAGAAGACTGTATATCCCTTTTGAAGGGAATGATCGGGATTCCCTCAATCAGCCGCGAGGAGAAAAATGTTGCAGATTATCTTGAGAAGAAACTGCGGAAATGGGATTTTAATGTATCAAGGTCTGCAAATAATCTCTGGATGAAGAATTACTACTGGGACGACAGTAAACCGACTATTCTTTTAAATTCACATATCGACACCGTAAGACCTGCCGGGGGCTGGACTTATGATCCTTACAAAGCAACAGAAGAAGAAGATAAAATCACCGGGCTTGGAAGCAACGATGCCGGTGCATCTGTTGTAACTCTTTTGGGGGTTTTTCGTTATTTTTATAAAAATAAAAATTTGCCATACAATCTCATTTATTGTGCAAGCGCAGAGGAAGAGATATCAGGTGTGAACGGAATGTCTTCCATATTGGACCAATTCGGTAAAATAGATCTTGCTATTATCGGAGAACCGACCGGAATGCAGATCGCAACCGCAGAGAAGGGATTAATGGTTCTTGATTGTGAAGCAAAAGGGAAAGCAGGGCATGCTGCCCGAAATGAAGGTGAGAACGCAATTTATAAAGCGATTAAGGATATTAATATTCTTCGCGAATATAAATTTCCAAAAGACTCCGAGGTGCTGGGACCGGTTAAAATGACCATAACACAAATTACAGGAGGCCGGCAGCATAATATGATACCTGATTCATGTAAGTTTGTGGTTGATGTGAGGACGAATGAGTTTTATTCAAATAAGGAAGTATTTGAAGTCATATCCGGATTAATTAAGTCTGAAGTGAAGGCAAGGTCTTTCCGGCTTAATTCTTCCGGAATAAACGATGATCATCCATTTATCAGAAGAGGCATTCAGCTTGGCCTTACAACTTTTGGTTCACCTACAACTTCAGATCAGGCTGTTATTCCTTATCCTTCGGTAAAGATAGGACCAGGAGATTCAGGAAGATCGCATACAGCGAATGAATTCATCTATAAAAGTGAGATCGTGAAAGGAATCAGAACTTTTATTGATTTGCTTGAGGGGCTTATTTATAAACTGTAGATCAAAATTATCATTTTAATCCTTTCATTTTTATTATTTTATGTGTTATTTTACATTTTTAAAACCAAACAAAAACTTCAATAGTGTCGGATAGCATAGTTATTATTCCAACATACAACGAAAAAGAGAATATTGAACGAATACTCCAAAAAATATTCTCACTGGAAAAACAATTTGATGTTCTGATTATTGATGACGGCTCTCCTGATGGAACAGCCCTGATTGTAAAGGGGATGATGGATAAATTCAAGGGCCTCTTTATATTGGAACGGAAAGGGAAACTTGGACTTGGCACAGCATATCTATCGGGTTTTCAATGGGCATTGGAGCGTGATTATGAGTTTATTTTTGAAATGGATGCTGATTTTTCGCATGATCCGAATGATCTGCCAAGACTGTATGAAGCATGCAAGATAAAAGGCGCTGATCTTGCGATTGGATCCCGTTACTTTTCAGGCATCAATGTGATCAACTGGCCACTGAAACGAGTACTGATGTCTTATTTTGCCTCAGTTTACGTTAGATTAGTGACGGGAATGAAAATAATGGACACAACGGCAGGATTCAAATGTTACAGGCGAAAAGTCCTGGAAACAATTGATCTTGAGCATATAAGGATGAAGGGATATGGATTCCAGATAGAAATGAAATTCATTACATGGAAATATGGTTTTAAAATTGTTGAAGTTCCTATAATTTTTACTGAACGACAGGAAGGAAATTCCAAAATGAGCGGAGGTATATTTGGAGAGGCTTTTGTCAGTGTGATAAGTATGAAACTGGCTAGCTTCTTTAAAAAGTGGGAAAAGAAATAAGGAGTGATCAATAAACAGTGAACAGTGATCAGTAAACATAATTCATAATTCTTAATTAACATGAAAGACATCCTAATCAAAGATGCCAAAATTGTAAATGAAGGAAAAATCTTAAAAGACACCAGTATTCTGATCCGAAATGGATTAATTGAAAAAATCTTCAGAGAAAAAGTCCCAGACAACATTATTTCACAAGCAGAGGTTATTGATGCCTCCGGAAAATTACTAATCCCCGGAGTAATCGACGATCATGTACATTTTCGGGAACCAGGGTTAACATACAAAGCAGATATAGAATCGGAGTCCAAAGCAGCGGTTGCAGGCGGAGTCACCTCATTTATGGATATGCCTAACACGGTTCCTCAAACAATTACCCATGAACTGCTGGAACAAAAGTTTCAACGTGCTTCAGAAGTTTCTTTGGCAAATTATTCATTTTATATTGGTGCTACAAATGACAATCTTGAGGAACTGTTGAAGACAGATTCTTCCAAAGTGTGTGGTATCAAAGTTTTTATGGGTTCTTCGACCGGCAATATGCTCGTTGATAATGTAGAAACACTATCATCGCTTTTTTCCAAATCTAAATCGCTGATAGCGGTTCATTGTGAAGATGAGCAACAAATCAAGGCCAATATCTCTTCGTTTCGGGAAAAATATGGAGAAGAAATCCCTTTCAGCGAACATCCTAAGATACGTGATGCGAGTTCATGCTTTAATTCCACATCAAAAGCAGTAGAATTAGCAAAGAAATTCAATACCCGATTGCATGTTCTGCATTTGTCTACTGCCGGAGAGATTGCTTTATTTGAATCAGGCCCGGTGAACAATAAAAGGATTACAAGCGAGGTTTGTGTCCATCATTTATGGTTTACGGATTCAGATTATGAAAAATACGGGTCCAGGATTAAATGGAATCCTTCAATCAAAACGGCCATTGACCGACAGGGTTTATTGAAAGCATTAAATGATAATCGGATCGATATAATCGCTTCTGATCATGCTCCGCACACAGAAGAGGAAAAAAACCGGTCATATTTTGAGTGTCCTTCAGGAGGGCCCCTTATTCAGCATTCTCTGGTTGCAATGCTTGAATTGAGTCGTAACGGCATGATCTCAATCGAAAAGGTAGTAGAGAAAATGTGCCATACCCCCGCTGATTTGTTTGGCATTGAAAAGAGAGGTTATATAAGAAAAGGGTATAAAGCTGATCTTGTATTGATTGATACCGGCCGGTGGACTGTTATAAAGGAGAATATCCTATCCAAATGTGCCTGGTCACCGTTTGAAGGAGAAACATTCTATTACTATGTAAATAAGACTTTTGTCAACGGAAATCTGGTTTACGAAAATGACAATCCAAATAAAGTCGGGCAATTTTATGATACGCTAAAAGGCGAAAGACTCGTTTTTAACAAAAACCGGTGATTATTTCATTAAGAATCTGGCAGTTCTTCTGGTTCTTTGTTCTACAAAAACAGTCCTGGCATTCGTCATTTCGCTGATTATATTCTCATTATAAAAACGAATTGTCAGTAATTCCAGCCCTTCATTGTAATGAACCAAAAAGTCATTGTTCAGGTCTTTGATCAGTTTTTCAAAATTTCTTTCAGGTTTGTCTATGGCAAGGGAAAAATTCATGGCTGATTGTTGAACCAGATTAACTTTAATCCGGTACTTTGAAAAAAGATGGTAAACTTTCCCGATACTCTCCTCTGCTATGAATGAAAAATCAAGAGGAGAGAGTGTAATAAGAATCTGGGCTTCTTTGGTAATAATAACAGGAACATATTCCATCCTGTGGTCGATTGTGTGAATAATGGAACCGTTCTCTGCCGGATGATAAAATGAACGTACATAAAGAGGAATATTCTTTTCGACCAGAGGTTTCATCGTCTTTGGATGAATGACTTTCGCTCCGTAAAAAGTCATCTCAACAGCTTCCTGGTAAGAAAGTTCTTCCAGTTTCTGAGTATTGTTGAATTTAAATGGATCTGCATTCATTATGCCCGGAACGTCTTTCCAGATTATTACACTTTCGGCTTCCAGGATATTTGCAATAATTGCTGCACTATAATCTGAACCCTCCCGTCCCAGGGTCGTTGTTGAATTAAATGAAGTAGCACCAATAAATCCCTGGGTCAGATAGATATCCGAATCGGAGAAGTTAAAAAACTGCGGAATAAGTTGGTTTGAAAGGTCCCGGTCAATATTTCCCTCCCTCCATGTATCATCAGTTCTCAGGCACTTTCTGATGTCGGTCCATTTATTTAAGATCCCTGTTTTATTAAGATATGCAGAAGCAATTTTTGAAGATATTATCTCGCCGATGGACACAATCTGATCATATTCGAAATCAAAATCCAGTGAAGGTGAAGAATTAAGAAGCCGGTTTTCAAGATTTGTAAATTCCTCAATTACGGGACTTAACAAAGCAGTTTCATCTTTCACAAAAAGTTCATGAATAACTGAAAAGTGATAGTCTTTGACTTTTGATATTTTATTTAAAAGTTCTTTTTTATCCCCGTTAAAATAGTCTTTTACTACCTCCTCCAGCGCATTTGTCGTTTTTCCCATTGCTGAAATGACTATGACCAGCCTCCCGGAGTATGATTTGACAATAGAGGCCATATTTTTCACTCCTTCAGCGTCCCGGACCGATGCGCCACCGAATTTGAATACCTTCATTTCAGTGAAGATTTCTTATGATTATTCACAAATCTGTTTACTCGGGTAAAATTATAAAAAGTAAAAGGAAATCACAGATATCATTAAATATAAAGGATTGGCAACTTAAAAAAGCTGTCAATCCTGACATATATAAATACCAGACCGGATATTCCGGCCCTTCTGAAATTCAAATCAATAATAAAGATTTAACGGGGGAATTCTTTAAAGACCCTCGTAACTATATCATTCAATCCTTTAGCTGTTGTATTTGTTCTTGGATTGATCATACCCTGAGCAATACCTTCCCAGATCAGTTCTTTTTTCTGAACATCTATAACATCAATAAACATTGTGCCTTCGGTATACCTGTCGACATCAACCCAGGTATTGGAAGAAGCTCCTAATCCCCAACGGTAATAACCCCACGGGCCGCCAAAACCGCTTGTATAAGCGTTAGCCGTATAATTTGTCGTCCCTTTTAAAAATACGTTTACCAAAAGATCAGGCGTGTCCGACATCTTATAACCCCTTGCTTCCATTTGTGCGCTGATGTCATCTTTCAACCTTCTTCTGTTTATATCGCTTAATTTAATCTTATTAACTTCCTGACTGAAGTTGAAGGTTTTATATTTCGCGAAATCAGCGTTATGGTCATAATCTGTTGTGACCCTAATACCTACACATGATGCTAACAAAAAAACCATCATCACAGGTATCATCCATTTTAAATATTTAATTTTCATGATTTTATAATATTAAGTTCATGTATTATCATCTTTTTCTTGAAATATCATTAGATCTGCCCCTTGAAGAATGCGACTGATTCCCGCGGCTGTATGAAGCTTGTGCCCTTCCCCCGGAAGGTGCTGCGTGTGAAGGTGCTGATCTTATTTCTCTTCTTGCCGGAGCAGGTGCAGCCTGACGGGGTTCGGTAGCCCTGTAATTCCTGTAATTTCTTAATTGAGGTGAGTTAACCGAAGAACCACTCTGTTTTTGCTGTATAATTCTTCTGTTGCCATTGTTCTGAATCCTTGCCGGTTGATTTGATCCAGAAGATGAAGGCCGCTGTACCCTGTTGGCGCCTGTACTGATTTTACCTGAGCGTATGGTCCCTTCATTTCTGTAACTTTTAACGCCGCCCTGTCGGGCTTGTCCTGAAGTTTTTGGTGTAATGTTTGAAGGAGTAGTTCTTGGGAAGGCATCCCGTCTGACTGATCCTCTTCGGATTGTTTCATTTGTAACTGAACCCTGCCTTACTGTGCTGCTCCCCCGGCTGTAAGAACGGGCTCCTGATTCTGTCCTGCGCACTTCTGTCACCGGTCTCCGGTCTCCGGTTTCCGGTCTCCGTACTATGTTATTTCCTCTTCTGCGGTCGATCCTGACAAGGTTATCATTGTTCACGCGGGGATTGTTGATCACATTCCTTTCCACAGAGCGGTAAAATGCATAGTTCGAAACCGGCCTCCTCCACTGGTCATGGTAAGGCAGATAATGACTGTGGTAGTAATTATAGTAGCAATATGACAGATGAGGATAAAGAGCCGGATGATAATGTGTCTGCCAGTAAATAAAATGAGCAGAAGGCAGTCCGATGAAAATCAGACGTCTGCCGGGTCCGAAATAAAATCCGGTATGATAATAAGCCGGGTAAGGGCGCCAGTAGGCATAAGGATACCAGTAAGGGTAACCGAACCAGAACGGGTAAGAATTTATGCGGATGGTGACATCCACTTCAGGATCCACATAGGCATCTTCAGATCTTACAGAGTTATTCTCAGCGGCGAATTCCTCTGCCGCCGACAGCATCTCGCTGTAAGCCTCGGGATCGCTTTCAACCTGTTTCTGGTAATCTGCAACATCTTTTTTGTTCTGTTCGTCCAATTCAGCCGATATTCTGTCAAGCTGGTCCGTTACCCATTGAGGATCTTCACGATACGTCACACCAAGCTGTTGCGTAAAGTCTTTATCTTCCACCATAACCGTAACAATTTCAGGATATTTCAGCAAATCGTTCACGCTGTTCCGGGTCTGGTCATCATACGGGGAAAGATAGGATTGGAAATCCCTGTCAATCTCATTGTTGAGATTATCAATTTTGACCAGGGCCTCATAATAGCTCCTGGCGTATTTTTTTGCCGTTTCCTGTATATCAGAAGGATATTTCAGGACAATCGCGTTTACCTCTGCAGCAGATGGCTTGCCGTTTCTTACCAGATTGGAAATCAGATCGGGATAACGCGACAGGTCGTACATAGCGGCCTGGACGTCTCGGTCATAAGGAACGATAATGTCGCGGAAGCGAATTTCTGATTTCTTCTGCAAATCCTGCATAATATTCAGCACCTCAGGGGTTTGGGCCAATTGAAGAATATCTCCTTGTACCTTATTATCATAACCGGCAATAGCATCCATTGTAGAACGGTCTTCTTCCATCATTCTGAGCAGTTTTTCCTTATCGTTGTCCTGGGCCCTCGCCGGCGAACCGGTTAAAAGGCTCAAAGCAACGGCAATCGCTGCCAGAATTCCTCCTTTGTATATTTTTTCAATCTTTTTGGGTTTCATAGCGGAACTATTTAATGTTTCACAATGAAAAATAACAAAAACTTTGCCAAATTACAAGAAGTTTAAAATAATTAATACATCAAACCAAATTATTCCTGTATGGTTAAATCGGGAGAGACATAAGAAGCAGTAGCAGTGGCAGTAGCAGTGATCGGTGGAAGACAGGTGAATTGCAAATTCAAAGTTAAATTTAACCAAATTAAATATTCGGAGGAGCAGGGGGTACTCCTGGTATTTAAATACTTATTGATTTTCTTCAAAAAACCAAATGACCAAAAGGGGGCATTTTTATCACTGATTTCATCAGTAGAGCCTCTTGCCAAGCAGGGTTCTTCGCCGTACCAACATCGTATTTCAGATATAGTATTAAAGTAGTTTAAATGTATTTTAATTATATAGATACGCACGAGATACGCATGAGATACGCACAAGATACGCACGAAGCTTATATTTGGTAACGTGTTGGTTTGTCTTTTATTCGGTTTTGGGGAGAGGAAAAGGTGAGGTGGGAAAAGACTACAATAAATAAAGCACAGATCTAAAGATATGTGATAACGGTGGGAGGGGCGTTAATTAAAACCCTATTCTTTTTTCTGCATCTTTATCTGCCAGAATATTCTTCAATCATTCAAATTCTTGTTCATTAATAATACTCCTGTCTTTGAGCGAAATAATTTTCTCTTGTTGACTATTTATTGGGAGGTCTTTATCCACTTTGGCATATTTTGAAATTGGCAATTCTTTTGTTTTTTCAATAACTCTTTCGGCAAATGCTCTTACCTCCTTTTCGTTTTTATTATTAAATGGCAATTCAAGTCCATGTTGATCATAGACTGTTGTTAGAGTTATAATTTTCTTTTTTGTTAGTAGAGCCACTGAGAATAATATCAATTTAATTATCAGGAAAGTTAATGTTGCGAAATTTCTTATTTAATACACCCTAACTTTTATGTAAATTAAATATGCGCCTTTATTTTTTTCTAATATCGCTACAACGGAGTGGAATTTATTCCGTTGATTCAAACAGCAATGGTGTCACTCCACTTCTAATCCCAACTGGTTTTGTCTTTTTCTCAAAATTACTTCAACCGATCATCAAATTTGATATGTTAAACGATTATTTTATTCGTATTCAAAGGATTGGACTTCCGGCTGAGATTTCAATATCAAACTCTTTATCTTTTTGTAATTTTGGGGTTTATTTGAATTAATAGATTTTGGAATTAGTTGAACTTCTCAAATATTATACAAGCCATCCTTCAGTCACAGGGTTAAGCAAAAGGATATCAGAGAATAAGAAGGGGAAATGGGGGATCAGGGGATTGACAGGATCCTCTGCGTCGGTTGTTTTTGCCTCGGCTTATCAAATCAGGCCTTTCAGCAGCCTTTTCATACTCAATGACCGGGATGAGGCATCTTATTTTTACGATGATCTCTGTGCACTTGGGATGGAAGAAAACCTGCTGTTTTTCCCGTCTTCATACAAACGGAATGTTATTGACGAAAGGATTGACAGTGAGAGCATTATTTTCCGTACAGATGTTCTCAACAAACTTACCCTGAATGATGCGGACCGGCTCGTGATCACATATCCTGAGGCTGTGATGGAGAAGGTGATTTCGGAGAAAGGTCTTGAGAAACATACCCTTACCATCAAAAAGGGAGAACGGCTTTCCGTAGCCTTTATCAACGAAGTGCTTTATGAGTACGGTTTTGAAAAGGTTGAATTTGTGTACGAACCGGGACAGTATTCCCTGCGCGGATCGATTGTGGATATTTTCTCTTTTTCAAATGAAGATCCTTACCGGATTGATTTCTTCGGCGATGAAGTGGATTCGATCCGGACATTTGATATCGAGAATCAGATTTCAAAGGAAATGCTCACCAGGATATCGATCATTCCAAATATTCAGGAGGGATTAAAGGATGAATCAAGAGTTTCGTTCTTCGAATTCCTTGATAAAAAGACAGTTATTGTCGCAAAGAATTTTGGTTTTATTAGCGGCCAGATTGGAGGCATATATGTCCAGGCGGCTGAAAGGATGGACATGGGTAGAGACGCGGCGCGCCACGTCTCTACAATTGATCAGCTTGTTATCACTGATAAAGAGTTTAAAAGTGAAATTTCTGAATTTAACTGCCTGGAATTCGGCCATCCTCATTCACAGAAACCTTCAGAAGAATTTTTGTTCAATACATCACAGCAGCCTGTTTTTAACAAGAATTTTGAGCTCCTGGGCAATAACCTGAATGAAAACCGCCAACTGGGTTACCGCAATATCATTTTGTGCTCAAATCCGAAACAGATCGAGCGTCTGCATGCGATATTCGACGACCGGGGCGATCCTCAGAAACTGGACAGCCTCCCGTTTGTTCTTAATGAAGGTTTTATAGATCACGACCTTAAGATCTGCTGTTATACCGATCACCAGATTTTTGAACGTTATCACCGCTTCAAGCTTAAATCAAAAAAATCATCCCTTCAGGCTATCACTTTAAGGGAACTGAGCAAGCTTCATCCCGGGGATTATGTTGTGCATATCGATCACGGTATCGGAAAATTTGCAGGCCTTGTCAAAACAGAGGTTAACGGAAGCATACAGGAAGCCATCCGACTGGTTTACAGGGATAATGATTCGTTATTGGTCAGTATTCATTCGCTTCACCGGATAGCGAAATATAAAGGCAAGGATGGGGCGGAGCCCTCTGTAAATAAGCTGGGAACGGCAGCCTGGCAGAATTTAAAGAACAGGACAAAGAACAAAGTTAAGGATATTGCCCGTGAACTGATCGCCCTTTATGCTAAACGGAAAATGGAGAATGGTTTTGCCTATTCGCCCGATTCATATCTGCAGGAGGAGCTGGAGGCCAGTTTCATTTATGAAGATACTCCTGATCAGTTGAAAGCCACTTATTCCGTAAAGGAAGATATGGAGAAGCCTATCCCTATGGACAGGCTGGTTTGCGGCGATGTCGGTTTCGGCAAAACGGAAATTGCTGTCAGGGCGGCATTTAAAGCAGTGGCTGATTCAAAACAGGTGGCTGTACTTGTGCCGACGACTATCCTTGCTTTGCAGCATTATAAAACATTCAGGGAAAGGCTCAGGGACTTTCCTTGCAATGTGCAATATATCAGCAGACTGCGTCATTCAGGGGATGTAAAACAAATACTTAAGGATCTGGCCGCCGGGAAATTGGATGTTATCATTGGCACACATAAACTGATCGGCAAAGAAGTCAAGTTTAAAGATCTTGGATTGCTGATTATCGATGAGGAGCAGAGGTTCGGTGTTTCGGTAAAAGAAAAACTGAAACAATTGAAAGTCAATGTGGATACCTTGACACTGACGGCGACCCCTATCCCGAGGACGCTTCAATTCTCTCTGATGGGGGCGCGCGACCTTTCCATTATCAGCACACCGCCACCAAACAGGTATCCAATTCATACCGAAGTGCACGGTTTCAATGAAGAGATTATCCGTGATGCGATTAACTATGAAGTCTCTCGTGGAGGGCAGATTTTTTTCATCAACAACAGGGTGCAGAATATCAACGACATAGAGATTCTTGTCAACCGTCTATGTCCCGGTGTCCGTACTGTGATAGGGCACGGTCAGATGGAAGGGGATAAGCTTGAGAAAGTGATGTTCGATTTTATCAACGGGGATTATGACGTTCTGATTGCCACTACTATTATTGAATCGGGGCTTGATATTCCCAATGCCAATACCATTATTATCAATCATGCAGAGAATTTCGGCCTGAGTGAACTTCACCAGTTGCGGGGAAGGGTCGGCCGGTCAAATAGGAAAGCCTTTTGCTATATGCTTGCCCCTCCCCTGAGTACCCTGACTGCTGATGCACGACGGCGTTTGCAGGCTATTGAGGAGTTTTCAGAAATCGGAAGCGGCTTCAATCTGGCGATGCAGGACCTGGACATCAGAGGGGCCGGTAACCTGCTGGGAGGAGAGCAAAGCGGTTTTATTGCGGATATCGGATTTGAGGCTTACCACCGGATACTCGATGAAGCGGTACAGGAACTTAAAACCGAAGAGTTTGCCGGTCTTTTTGAAGAGGAACATGATGAGGCTTCCAAAAGCTTTACCGGTATTAAGTTTGTGAATGATTGCAATATAGAGACTGATCTTGAGCTGTTGTTTCCTGACGACTACATTTCGAGTATTTCAGAACGGATGCTGCTTTACCGAGAACTTGACAACATGGATAGTGAAGCAAGCCCTCCGTTTGTTTGAGAGAAGCCTGACAGACCGGTTCGGACCAATTCCCAGGCCCACCCTTGAATTAATGGATGTGGTGAGGCTGAGATGGGAAGCCATATCGCTCAGCATTGAACGGATTATTCTGAAGGAAAATAATATGATCTGTTACCTGCCATCAGATACAAATTCAAAGTATTACCAAACTGAAGAATTTCAAAAGCTGATGCAATGGATCATGCAGAATCAGAAAAAGTGCCGTGTAAAAGAGAGCCGGGGAAAACTGAGTATTACTTTTACGGATATCAGTTCAATTAACCAGGCAGTACAATTTTTAAAAGAGATAAAGACAGAATTGATGCACTGATCCCGAAGGATCGTGATACTACACGTGCGGCATGGTGATGTAATAATTTGATAACCAGGCATTAGTCAATAGAGAGTAATAAGTTAACGGTAAACAATGATCAGTGTTCAATGGTCAAAGTTTCCCTTCTGATAGCATTTTTCGGATAATTAGAAGGTCGTTACAACCCATAATTTTCCTTATTCCCTGATTAATAAAAGAATAAGGCTTTGTCAGAGGACACATAATTTCTATTTTGGGAATAAGAACAGTTTATTCTTTCTGAGTCTGTATCAAATAGTAATGGAATAACCGCAGATAAAGAATCCCGATGCTTCGGGATTCAATGATGCTGGCATTCTTATAAAAAATTTAATCAAATCCAGACTATTTTGTTTCTCTCGCCAGTTTAAGCGCACTCGTGGTAAGATAATATTTGGTTATCATATTCTGAACCTCGATGTCCGGCACTTTTCCGTCTATTAGCCATTGCAGATATTTTTTTGTTACCTGGGCAAAATGTGCTTCATGTCCTACCTTGTAACTTTGAGGCACTATCACTTTCCAGGTAGTCTTGTCCACCTTTTCCAGTCCAAGTCCTGATTGCGGCAGGTCCTGAACAACTGCTTTTTCAAGATTGCCTGCAAACAGACCTAAATCAGTTCCCTCTTTGGCAATTACATATAATGTGGGATCCCATTTTTCTTCTTTCCCCTGTTTAATCAACAGATCGCAGTTGGTGCCACGCATAAGTGAATAATGCGTGTCGCCTCCTCCCTCAGGAGCTTTATAACGCCATTCAGCAGTAACTTTTGCATAAGCCCCTTTAATCTTATAATCTATCTCCCCATTGGCAAATACATTTAACTTGCCGTCTTTAACATCCTTGGAAAGAAAATCAGGGTATTCATCCAACTGGGTTACACTTTTAAATTCAGCTTTGGTAAAAACTGTAGGCCAGTGCTTTGCTGCAAGCAATTCAACATCTGATTTCTGAATGGCCTGATTCGGGAAACATTCCCATTGAATAAGATCAACAAGATGGGTCGTCACATCCACAATACCCTCACCCTGTTGATTTACATCAAAGTACCATGCCGGACGGACGAGTGTTACTCCTGAAACATCTTTATAAAAATGATGAACACTGATCATTTCAACAGCAGGTTTTTCAGGAGTCCCGGTTTCAAGTTTCCCAAAAATCTCCGGGAGCATGGATAACTCCCTCTGAAGCGTGGTTGTTATTTCATACCGCTCCGTCATAATATCGGATAATAAAATTCCCTTCTCCTTAGCAATCTTAAACGCTTCTTCCAGTTCAGGAAATTTTTCGGGGGAAATAACCATTGGTTTATCGGAAAATACATTCAATCCGGCATCAACTGATTTTTTGATGTAATCGGTCTTGATGCGGTTATTTCCGGCAAGAACGACCACATTACCCTTCTTATCAGAAAGCATCTTTTCAAAATAATCCGGACCGGTATATACCTTTTCTACCCATGAGGTCGGATTCTCAGGTCTTGAATTGTAACCTTCGATGCGTTTCAGGTGTTCTTCCAGGTCAAAACCTTCAGGTGCATAGACATAGACTTCAGGGCTGACCTGGTCATACATGTCCTTTTGAACAAGAGCGGCATGAAAATGACCCGGATCAAGGGTAATCAGCTTTACTTCCCCTTTCGCACCCGTAAATGCAGATTTTGTTTTCGTTTCCTCGCTCTTGTTGGATTTTCCGCCGCCGCAGGAAGTAACAACTACCGATAGGATTGTAATCATAACTATAAAAAAAGATGTTTTCATTGATTAAAAATTTACAATTAAAATTTACAGCTTAATTATCTATATATAAGAAATATTAAGACTTCCTTTAAACATCAAACTCTGGTCAGATTGTAAATCTGGTAAAATTCCTTCAAAAATAGAAAAATTAAACAGAATTATTTCATTAATAATTCAGGATTGACAGCAAAACAATTCTCCGGTCGTTCAAAGAATTAAGAATTTAAGCCCAAAGATTTTGTATCTTTATAAAAATTAATGGCGAAATGTGTGGACGGTATATACTCATACAAAAGGCGGAGATTCTTGAAAAACGCTTCAATGTCGGAATTCCTGATACTATTCATCTTGTACCATCATACAATATTTCTCCCGGCAAATATGCACCGGTGATCACAAATGAAAATCCTCATGAAATTCAGATGTACCGTTTCGGGCTTACACCTTCATGGGCTTCCAGACCCAACCTGATCATCAATGCTCGGGCCGAAGGGGACAGCAATCCGAACAACGATCCGCATTACAAAGGAAATAAAGGAATTATCAGTAAACCTGCCTTCCGTAAACCTATCCGTTCACAGCGCTGCCTGATTCCCGCCGATGCTTTTATCGAAGGGCCTGAAAAAGAAAAACTGGATAAACCTTTTCTGGTATACCTTCGCAACAAAGTGAGGCCTTTCGCCTTTGCAGGTATTTGGGACCGATGGACAAAACCGGATACCGGCGAAATAATATCCTCATTTGCCATTGTAACAACGGTTGCAAACAGTCTCCTCCTTAAAATTCCCCATCACCGGTCTCCAGTAATTCTTCACCCGGAAGATGAAAAAAAATGGATTTCCAATGCTGTTCCTTTAATGGATATTACAAGTCTTCTTGAACCCTATCCCGGAGAACTCATGAATGCCTATCCTATTGCCCCTACCATCAAGAATCCAAAAGCTGACGATCCGGGACTTATTCATCCTGCCGGAGAGCGTCTGATGCCGGAATATGATATACATCATAGTAAGGATGTCAGGATTGAAGGAATGGGAAGCACTAAAAAGTATGGCTTCGATGAATTGAACCCGTGGGGAGAATGATAAGTTTAATGATAAATTATCATTATAATCATTCTGAAATTTTCTGTTTTTAATCATCATTTTCAATATATAGCTATCCAATTCGCCCTTTATGCACAATACCATGTCCGGTCTTTATTCGTAGATTATTCGTAGTTTATTCGTAGATCATTCGTATATCATACGAATAAACTACGAATAAACTACGAATAATTTATGAATGAAATACGGAGATGACTACTCTTTGATATGGGTATTTTAACTCCGGGATAACGGATTTAATGGTGATTAAAGAAACAGAGCGTTTCCCGAATACTTTTGTTCATGCACCAATAGCCACTTTTTCTTTTCGAGTCCGCCGGAATAGCCGACAAGCTTTCCTGAATTACCAATAATCCGGTGGCATGGAATGATAATCGGCAGAGGATTTTTTGCGTTTGCCATTCCCACTGCACGACTGAAACCAAGGGATTTCATTTCCTTTGCAATATCACCATATGTCCTTGTTTTGCCGTAATTCACCGCCTTGATAAATTTCCAGACTTTTTGCTGAAACCGGGTTCCTTCAATTTCCAGGTCCAGATCAAACTTAAAACGCGATCCCTCAAAATACTCATTGATCTGCCGTGCAGTCCTGTTCAGAATTTCAGGTACAAAGAGGTCATTATCACCGTTTTCATTAACAAACAGAATGGATTTCAACCGATGTTCGTCGGATACCAGCTTAAGGAATCCGACCGGACTGCCAATTGTTTTATAATAGGTTGTCATCTTGTTAAGTTGTTGGAATTATTCAGGTTTTAAATCACAACACTTAATAATCTACTTTTACCCCCCAATCAGTCAGTGATTAAGAATTGATTCCGGAATAATATACAATTATAATATTAATATTTAAAAAATTGAAGAATTACAGGAAGAAATATTGATATCGATTTCATGTTTTATATGGTTCATTTAGAAAGGAATTTGTTAAGTCAAATATTCAAAGGTAACAAAGGTCAGATTTCGGAAATAAATAAAATTGAATATAAAACTGTACCTGCTATACCTGACATTTCCCCATTAATAATTCCAAAATTTAAAGAAACAGTTTTACAACATGACTTTTGTTAAGACTTTTTATTGTACTAATTTTGGCATCTTTATACAATTGGTAAAAGTGCCTTAAAATCCAAAACTGTTTGAATTAAAATATCATCCGTAAATGTTTACAAGATTTTCCGGATTCATATTCAGAAACAGAATATTATTGATTATCCTTATTGGATTGTTAACTTTATTCATGGGTTATAAAGCCCTAAATGTCAGGCTTTCCTACGAGAATTCATCCTTACTGTCCGATAAAGACAGTGTTATGCTTGACTACCTTCACTTTAAAAAACTCTTTGGCGAAGATGGCAATGTGTTTGTTATTGGGGTAAAAACTCCCGATATATTTTCCCTTAAAAAGTTCAACGGCTGGTATGATTTGAGTAATAAGATCCAGGAAATAGATGGTGTGCAGGGTGTTGTAAGTATGACAAAAGGCGCCAATCTTCTAAAAAATGAGAAGACCCATCAGTTTGACATTGTTCCGATTGTAAAAAAAAGACCGGCTACTCAGTCCGAGGTGGACAGCCTCAAGAATGTTATTCTTAGTCTTAAATTCTATGAGGGACTGTTATACAACCCCAAAACACATTCATCGCTGATAGCAATTACAGTCGATAAATCAAAACTGAATGACAGAGGGAGAATTGTCCTTGTTGATAAAATTGTAAAAGCTGCCGAGACATTCAAAGCTGAAAATCAGGTGGAAATGCATTATTCCGGGATGCCCTATATCCGGACTGTTACGATGGCAAAGATCAAACATGAACTTTTTCTTTTTATCCTGATAAGTATTGCTATTGCTGCAACCATCATGTACCTGTTTTTCCATTCCTTTAAAGTAGTACTTACCTCTTTGCTCATCGTTGGAATCAGCATAATCTGGGTACTTGGCACAATTGCCCTGTTTAATTTCAAAATCACCATTCTTACGGGCGTTATACCCTCACTGATCATCATTATTGCCATCGAGAACTGTATTTATATCCTGAATAAATATCACTGGGAATACAGAAGTCATGGGAGCAAGCTGAGGGCATTGACAAGGGTGGTAGAAAGAATAGGCTTTGCTTCTCTGATGACTAATGCCACTACGGCCTTTGGATTTGCTGCATTTATAGTCATACCTAATCAGATGCTGCGTGAATTTGGGATTGTGACATCTCTGAATATCATGCTGGAGTATCTTTTATGCATTTTATTATTACCCATTATTTTCAGTTTTGTTAAACCTCCGTCCCACAGGCATGTAAAACATCTGGACAGTAATTTCTTTAAATCTGTTCTTGACAAGATCATCTATTTGATCAGTTATCGCCGTAAATTGATTTATTCAATTTCAGGGATATTGCTCGTTGTCGGGATATTTGGTATCAGTCTGATGAAAACCTCGGGGAAGGTTGTTGATGATTTCCGTAAAGATGATCCGATCTATCTTGATCTTCAATTCTTTGAAAATAATTTCGGCGGAGTTATGCCTTTTGAAATTTCCATTGATACGAAAAAGAAGAATGGTGTAATGGTGAATTCTACAATCGAAAAGATAGGCCAGTTGCAGTCTGAGATCAATACTCATCCTGAATTTTCTAAGCCTTTGTCTCTTGCTGAATTGTTCAAATTTGCAAAGCAATCCTTTTACGGTGGGGATCCTTCAAATTATTCGATTCCCAGTTCGATGGAAAAGAGTTTTATCCTCCGATATTTACCAAAGAATCAGAACAGCAATAATATTAACCTTTTAAACTCATTTCTTGATAGCACCAAGCGTTATACACGTTTAAGTTACCAGATGGCAGACGTGGTCACCAATCATATGGATTCATTAATGGACCAGATTCTTCCCAAGGTTAATGATATCTTCGATCCGTCGAAATATACTGTCAGGATAACTGGTAACAGTGTTGTTTATGCGCGGGGAACCAGTTTCCTGATCAAAAACCTATTTGAAAGCGTACTTATTGCGATCGTCATGATCTCACTTCTTATGGCTTTACTGTTCTCATCTTTCAGGATGATCCTTGTATCAATGATTCCAAACATTATTCCTTTACTTATAACTGCAGCAATAATGGGGTATTCAGGTATCCCGATCAAACCTTCGACAATAATCGTTTTCAGTATAGCTCTGGGTATCTCAGTTGACAACGCGATACAATACCTGTCACGTTACAGACACGAATTAAAACTGAACAACGGTGCCATCAGAAAATCAGCGATTAATGCTTTGCATGAAGCAGGTTTCAGTATGATCTATACAAGTATTGTTCTTGTGCTTGGATTCAGCGTCTTCATCATATCAGGATTCGGTGGAACCCAGGCGTTGGGTATTCTTATATCTACCACTCTCTTCATTGCCATGTTCTTCAATATTCTGGTACTTCCTTCCCTCTTGCTTACACTTGACAAACGACTGACAAGTAAGGCATTCACAGAACCTATTATCGAAATATACGATGATGAAGAGGAAGAAAGTGAAGTCGGTGATGAAGTACTGGTAAAGAAGTGATGAGTGATGAGAGATGAGAGATGAAAGTTGAGAGATAAGATATGTGAGATGATTTTAGAGTAAATTCATAATCCATAACTCATATCTCATAACTTTTAACTCTTATCTCGACTTCCTTCAAATTGGCAAAAATTCAGTTAATAATCTGTGCTTTAGCTGGTAAAGGCTTCGTTCTGATAATCTTAGCTATTTTACGCGGATTAAGTTCAACTTTTGAAGTAACCAATTCAGGGACATTGTAGGACCTCATAAAACCTTCATAAAAATCCGGATCTTTTTGGGGTAAAATAAATGGCTTTTCTGCTTTCCCCTCTTTATTGAAGTGGCTTAAATATAATCTGGTAAAAAGCCCGTTCAGCCTTCTGCTGCTGAATACGATCCATCTCCCGGTTGAGGACCACTGGTGATAACTGTCAGACTGATCACTGTTAATATCAGGTTTTGTAATTTCCATCGTTTCAAGATTCATCAGATACAGATCACTCTCCTTGTGCCAGATAGAGAAATTACCATAATCCGACAAGCAGAATAAAAGATATTTACCATCCGGTGAAATTCTTGGGAATGATACACTTTTACCTATCCGGGCCGCGGAAACAATCGTATCAATTTCACCAAACCGAATGGTGGCCGGATTAAATGCGATTCTTAAGAGATTATATCTGATTTTGTCGAAATCATCCTGAGGAAGGGCCTTCGCAGAACAGAAATAAAGATAGTTGCCATCCGGTGACCAGCATGGGAAGGTTTCAAAGTTTTTCTCAGAGGCAATTTTTGGAGATTTAAGAACGGTATTCGTTTCAGTATCGTAAATGATAAGGTCTGAAGCAAGGTCCTGTACTTCAACTTTCTTTGAAGGTATTGCATGAAACTTCTGTATTATCTCATTGACTGAAAAGGCAATGTATCTGCCATTCGGGTGCCAGGAGGGATATACGCCTGCAGACATTGTCTGGTCTGTTTTAGTATTTACAAAAGTCGTTTTGCCATTCTTATTAATTAAAGTTCCGCCGAGTTTTCCCCTCAGATGCATCATCATCATATTGCTGTTATTTTTGCAAAATGAGTGACAGTTCATGCAGCTTTTATCACTCAATTCACTGACCATAACCGGATCTTCTTCAAAATCCTCCAGATTCCTCTGATAAATTCCCATTTTATGCCATAATTCAAATCCGGGAGAAAGAAGCCTGTAAACCAAATGATTATCAATCGGGTCTTCCGATACATGATCTGTTATCGTTTTATATTTAACCCATTGATTTTCTTTTTTGGCATATACATCAATATATATATCCTTACCGGCAGCAAGTTTTAATAATTTTCTCCATTTTTTTAGAGTGATCATTACCCTGCCGTCATTTGATTTTGTAATAAAAGAGAATCCCTCTCTCTCCGTTCTCCGATCTCCGGTATCCGTTTTCTGGTCTCCGATCTTAATCAAATATTTATCCGCTTTCTCCGTAATCCTGAAATTCAAAGGCGCTATATTGGGAGGTATTGTGATCCCGGAATAATCTGGATCAATATGGGGGAGAGAATCAATAACGTTACTTTCCGGCAACTTTAAATTACATGAAGACAGCAGGAAGGTTATTAAAGATAATATCCATACCATCAACAAATTATTTAATGAAAATTCAAATGATTTATGATATTTTTTATAATTCATTGATATATAATCCTTTTAATTCCTATCTCTTAATTCTTAATTCCTGTTGCCTATTGCCCATATTGATTGATAAAATGAAAATAATACCAATAGGTTGAACCAAATTCTCTCTTCATTGATTGTGCTGCCACATTTGATGAACCGGATGCGCCGGAAATTCTCGAAAAAGAATAAGCATAACTTTTAAATTTCTCAAGTGTTGACTTTCTTATGTTATAACCTGTTGGAATAACATTTTGCTTTGAATACCCTATATACCAGAGTATAGCTTCCTCCCAGTGTTGTGGTATTTCTTTATAACCAAATTCTTTTAATCGTCCGATTTCTTTTACAAAAGTTGCTATATCCTTATCCAACAACAATTTTGCCATGTAATATTCAAATACCTCCTTATTATTGGGGTGATTCTCGAGAAGTTTTACCAGTTCAAGTTGTGAATTACCTGAACCTGCAAAAAAATCATCACGAATCAGCAAATCACGTTTCCCGCTGATCTCTCTATCCTGTTTAATTAACTCTGGATTCTTTACCATGTTTAGATAGTGCTCAGACCATTTCCTATAAAATAGTGATTGGTGTAATTGATTCAGGTATTTTTCAGCTAACTTGGAATCTCCATTTATTAGTGAGGTCATAATTAATCGTTTAAGCAGTCTGGGACATTGTCCGTTCATTTCCATTGCTTCATATGCCCAACGGTAAGCTTCGTTAAAATAACCCAGATGATAAAATATCTCACAACCAAAAAAGGGAACCAGGTTATTCGGAGTCCATGGCAGAGATAAACCTGATGCATCCGCCTGATTATAATAAAACATACGATCTCCTAAATGTCCTGATTTGAGCAGACAAAGATTTGTAAAATACACGATCATCCTGTTGGGCTCAGGATATTGGGAACATTGTTCCAGCGCTTTGTCCCATTCAGATTTCTGCATATAATAATCAATCTTTACAATACGCTCTGTCCTGGAATCTGAAGTATACTTTCCTATTAATCCTGCTATGATAAGTAGTATGACTGTACCCGTTCCAATATTACGCCATCCAAGGTTCAGGTCTAATACCGGTTGTTTTAGTTTAATGGAAATTAATCGTGAAAGGATGAGGAACACAGGAAGATATAACAGAAGCAGACCTAATGTAATATTTGAATAAAAATTTCCGGCATTTGTCAGAGGAATAAGCCATGCTTCCTTTAAGGGTATATAATAAATAAACCGCTTGGAAAGGTAAGGTATAATGAGCATCATCAAAAGAGAAACTCCTGTTATAATGAACCTGGATTTACTCCTTGTAAAAAACAATTCGTTTAAAATAAATATAATAAGGCAAAGGAATGAGAAAACTCCGGTCATTGGATATAACACAAGGAAACCAATAAGAAAAAAACTATACCTGATCTTAACACTTTTAATAGATAAACCTAAGGTCGCATAACCAAGGCAAATTAATAAACCGATCGAGTACCCGATTTTATACAGATAATCCTGGTGTAATGAAACGAGCAGGAGAACCGGTAAAAAAGACCAGGCAATACCGGAAATCTTAAATTTTCTGAAAATATCTACAACTAAAAAATATAATAATGCAAATATCAGGGTTACAACAACCGGACCAATTAAAGGAATAAGGAAAAACTGTGTCAGGAACGCACCGCAATACTCTGCAAATCCTCCTGGTTTGTTCAAATATTCAGCAAAATAATCCCACTTAAAACGGAAGAGCTGAATTTGTTCGAGATAATAAAGCCGGTACGGATCAAAAAAGGCAAAATAAAAAAAGACTGCTGCCAATAATACTGCCGCAATCCAGATGGAAGAGAAATTCTTTTTGTAATAATCCCTTCTGCTTTCTTCATTCTCCGTTCTTCGTTCTCCTTTCTCCGTTCTCCTTTTCATTAGCCGGTTTATACTGTCAGTTTAATGAGTCCGAAGTTACAATATTAAGAATTAAGATTTACGAATTACACAAATAAATGACGAATCGAAGATCAGCGAAGCTAATTAATCGGGGAACAAGGAAAATAATGGATTGCAATTCGATTCTACTGAGGGAATAAGGGAATTGGTGTTTTAATTCAGGTTACCTCCGGATTTTGAATTCTTTATACTAATTCAAATTCATTTCCGGGTGAGGGGATTTCTATGTTGGAGAATCCTTTCTCAAGCATTCTTTCCCTGTAAAACATCTGTGCTTCAGGGTCACCATGTACAAGGAAGGTCTTCCTGATCTGTGATTTATCCTGACATGAAAGGAAATCGAGCATTTCACTGTAATCCCCATGCCCGCTGAAGGCCTCTATTCTCTCAATTGTTGCATTTACCTCATACTTAGTCCCGAAAATTGAAACAATCTTATCGCCGTTGTTTATCCGTGCGCCAAGAGTCCTGGGGGCACAATAGCCTACAACAAGGATAGTATTGGAAGAATTGGAAATATTATTGGCCAGGTGATGTTTAATCCGCCCGGCTTCCATCATTCCTGATGCAGATATAATGACACAGGGTTTTTTGATATTATTGAGGCTTTTTGATTCCTCGGTACTTCTGACATAACGGAGGGAGTTGAAACCAAAGGGGTCAGGATCGGTTTCCATCAGCTTAATCACATTACTGTTAAAGCATTCCGGGTGAAGGCGGAAAATATCTGTCGCGTTGACAGCCAGTGGACTGTCAACATAGATATCCACCTGGGGCAGACGGCCCTGTTCGAAAAATGTATTCAGCGAATAGACAATATCCTGTGTACGGCCGATGGCAAATGAAGGGATTATTAATTTTCCCTTTCTGTCGACACAGGCCTCGTTTACTATTCTGAGTAAATCTTCCTCTGCGATCTGCATATGAGGATGAAGCCTGTTCCCGTAAGTCGATTCGGTGATCAGGTAATCGCATTGGGCAAAAGGTTCAGGTGATTTCAAAATACGGCTGACCGGACGGCCAATATCACCCGTGTAGGCAATCTTTGTGAGTTTTCCGTTTTCAGTTATTTCGATTAGCGCTGTCCCTGCACCCAAAAGGTGGCCTACATTGGTAAACCGAACTTTCAGGTCCGGGTTGATTTGGAATTTTCGGTTATAGGCTGTTCCGATAAACAGTTCCATACATCTTAATGCATCTTCCCTTGTAAAGATGGGTTCAACCGGAGGCAGGCCTTTTCGGGCAAGTTTCTTGTTAAACCACACTGTATCCATCTCCTGGATGTGTCCGCAATCCGCCAGCATTATGGCACATAGGTCGCGGGTGGCATTCGTGCAGATTACCGAGCCCCTGAATCCCAGTTTGTAGACATATGGAATCAGTCCTGAATGATCAATATGAGCATGTGTGAGAATGATATGGTCAAGTTCCAGGGGATCAAATCCCAGGTTCCGGTTCATTGAGTCAGTTTCCTGTCCTTTTCCCTGAAACATCCCGCAATCGAGCAATATCTTTTTGCCGTTGTCAAGAGTGATCAGATGTTTGCTCCCTGTCACTTCACGCGCAGCGCCGATAAATTTTATTTTCATTGAAGTGGATCTAACGAATAACTGCCAAAAGTAAACAATATATTGGTCAAACGGCAAATGAAATGTTCAATACAACGGTAAAATATCCGGTACGGTCTGGAACCCAAACCGGCTTTTTAGGATGTATCAATAAAAATTACAACTGCTGATGCGATTTTGCAAATCCCAGCTTTGTAATCACATGATCTGTTATTTGTTTTGCATCAGCCGGACAGAACTTATTTCAAGATGATTACAATTCAGATAAAAATATAGTAAAGGGAGAATCGTGAAAGTAAAATAACATTCAAAAAGGTTCCCCCCTGCTGGCACTGTTTTGCAAATAGGAGTGGTCGAAAGATTTTTTTTAACATGTTTTATCATTTAAGGATGTATGATTTTTTCGAAAAATTCTATGCCGATACTTCTCATGGAGGGGAATATAATTGAAAGTATTTTTTATTTACCAAAGCCGGATCTCCGCCACAATCTTTAACGATTATTTTTACTATAGTTTCCCAAAGCTCTATTGTAAACCTGCGTTTTGCTGTTTTATATCCATATTCATTGAGTTTCTTATATAGTAACAACAACATGGATGCAATCAGCGTCATGTAAAGGATTACTTTGATTCCGTTCTCGCTCACTGATAAGAAATGACTGGCGTTGAGCTCTTGTTTAATAAATCGAAAGAATACCTCAATATCACATCTTTGTTTGTATATATCTGCAATTTCTTTAGGAGTTAGTTCCAGATTATTGGTGAAGAAATAAAATACATTTTCTTTCTTCCTGAATGATCCCTTATTCATGGGAGGGGTTGTATCTATTTTTTCTTTCCGTTCTGCAATGATAAGACGGTATTGGTTGTTTTGGTCCATTTCGTGTTTACCATACAAATGAACAATTTGGCTACTGATCAATATTAGTTCACCTAAATCTTTCCCATCTTCCGAAAGTTGATCTGAGGATATGATGTCATATCTTCTGTTTGTTCTTAATCTTCCTACAAATGAAATATTATCAGAGTTAAATGAGGAAAAGGCTTTAATTGCAGCAACCCCTCTGTCAAAAGTGTAGATATTGGTGATTGAACCTTCTTTGGCAGCATTTAGCTTAACCACTTCAGATGTTGCCATATCTTCACTCAAATAAGAGGATTCGTTGTATACTTTAAAATCACACGCAGTCAGTCCATCAAATGCAACAGTGTATTTAATCTGTTTCACAACGTTTTCAGGTGATTTGCTTTTCTTTATTCCATTTGATAATCCCTGTTTGAGTTTATTACACGTTTCAGCAACCATACTGCTGTCTACACGTACAATCCTGTACTTCAATTGTTCTTTAACAGTAAAGAATTTTGAAAATTCTTTATAGATGTTCTCGTAAACCAATCGGAAAAACTCTGAATCGATTTTGGATAATCGAGTAGATATTGAGCCATGGGATACTTTCATTCCGGCATCATAGCAAAACATAGCTTTAAAAAGATCGCTCTTGAAAAGATCTTCCAGGGTTCTCTGACTTGTTCTATCCGTGGTAAGAACGCCATATAACAGCAAATTAAATATACGCTGCCCGTAAAGTACTTTGGCACAGTAGTCTACCTTTGTATCTTTCGACAAGGTGCTTAATAGGTCATCAGGGATAAGACCCATTACTTTTTGAACATTAATTTTTTGGCCTGTATACATTTATCTCATTGTTTTGATATAAATGTACATTAAAAATGGATGCAAAAATATGCCACAATAAATTAGTTATCAACATATTGATGTTAATATATAATAGATAATATAAATTATAACAAAGATGTAATTTTACAATTAAAATCTTTCGACCACTCGTGATTGCAAATCGACGCCAGCTTGCGATTGCATCGAGTGATGAATAAAATAATGACACACGATGCAATCGTATGAAAGCAGGGGTATTCCTGATATGATTTGGATCAAGCAATCAGGCGATTTGCCGGATTTTTATGGTACATGGTACACTTCAAAATCGTTCAATCCCTTTGTGCTTGAGGATTACAGCCATTTGGCAGTGTACCATGCCTGAAATCTGATTGTTATCCGGAGATTACAACATAGAAGCAAAGATAGCAGGATGGCATTATAACAAAACTGCCCGGTCGATCAACCGGGCATTCCTATATTAATTAATTTGAATCGTTATTCTTCTTTATGCTCTGCTTCATAAGTTTTAAGCAGTTCATCCTGAATCTCGCCAGGCACTTTTTCGTAATTCGAAAATTTCATTGTAAAAGTAGCCCTTCCCTGGGTTATAGAACTCAATGAAGTTGAATATTTGTTCATCTCCTTTAGGGGTACTTTGGCTGTGATTTTTTCGAATCCTTTCACAGAACTCATCCCCATGATGATAGCACGCCGGCCCTGGAGATCGCTCATAACGTCACCCATGCGGTCAGATGGGACAAGTATTTCAACATCATAAATGGGTTCAAGGATTTTTGCTCCTGCCTTTTTAAATGCCTGACTGAATGCATTCCTTCCAGCCAGTCTGAAGGAGATTTCATTTGAATCGACCGGGTGCATTTTGCCGTCATATATGGCAACCCGGATATCACGGGCATAAGAGCCGGTTAACGGCCCTTCTTCCATTTTTTCCATGATGCCTTTCAGGATGGCGGGATGGAAACGCGCATCAATCGATCCGCCGACAATGCAATTGCAAAATACAAGCTTGCCACCCCAGGGCAGATCTACTACCTCTGTTCCGCGAAGGCTGACCTTCAATTCTTTTCCTTCAAATTTGTAAGTTTCGGGATTGGGCATACCTTCTTCAAAAGGCTCAATGACCATATGGACCTCACCAAATTGTCCGGCCCCGCCGCTCTGCTTCTTATGACGGTAGTCGGCTTGTGCAACCTTTGTGATGGTTTCCCTGTAAGGAATTTTTGGATCCATGAATTGGATATCAATCTTAAATACATTGTCGAAGTACCATTTCAATGTATTAATATGATATTCACCCTGACCATGCACCAATATCTGCTTCAGTTCTTTTGAATATTCAATGATATAGGTGGGATCTTCTTCAGAAAGGCGGTGAAGGTATTCACCCATTTTCTCATCGTCGGATTCATTTACTGTCTTAATAGCTATGGTAAACCTTGGTGCAGGATAATCCAGCGCAGGGAAGATAATATCGGCATCTTTGTCGCTGAGGGTGTGATCATGTTCTACTTCCTTAAGTTTTACGGTGGCCCCGATATCGCCTGCTGCCATTTCAGGAATTTTTGTGCGGTTCTTTCCTGCCACAGTGAATATCTGCGATATTCTTTCTTTGGAATTTTTAGTTGTGTTGGTCAAATCCATGCCTTCTTTCACTGTCCCGGACATGACCTTAAAATAAGTCACTTCTCCGACATGCTGCTCGATGGATGATTTAAAGACAAAAAGTGCAGTCGGACCCTTTGCATCAATTTTTACTGATTTGCCCTCTACAGTTTTGGGTGAAGGCATTTCTCCCGGGTGTGGAGCAACGTCACAGATAAAATCCATGACTTTGCGAACTCCCATATCATGGGCTGCGCAAGCACAGAAAACAGGATATACTCCCCTGCTGATCACGCCTATTTTAAGCCCTTTTCTTATATCCGCTTCATTAAGAGTCCCGTTCTCGAAGAAAAGTTCCATTAACGACTCTTCATTTTCAGCCGCCATTTCAACAAGCTGATTGTGCATTTCTTCAGCTTTATCTTTTTCTGATTCAGGAATTTCCAGTTCTTCAGGCTTACCCCCGGTTGTTTTCCATTGATACATTTTCATTTTCAGCACATCAATCGACTTGTCATAACCCTGACCTGGATTTACAGGATACTGGACAATGGCAAGTTTATTTCCAAAGGTGGTCCTGGCCATATCAATGGTGTTGTCCCAATTGCTGTTCTCATGATCAAGATGATTGATTATCAGCATCATCGGCTTATGGAATTTCTCAACATTCCGGTTGGAGATTTCAGTTCCCACTTCCACTCCGTTTACGGAATTGATCACCATAAGGGCTGTATCCGTAACATTTAATGCTGAAATTACTCCGCCGACAAAATCATCCATCCCCGGGGTATCAATAATATTGAGTTTGCACCCGTTGAACTCAGAGTAGAGAACTGTTGCGTAAACAGAATTGCCATATTCCTGTTCAACAATATTATAATCCGAAACAGTGGACTTGCTTTTAACATCGCCTTTGCGATTAATAATACCACCCTCGTAGAGCATGGCCTCTGCGAGGGTGGTTTTCCCCGCGCCGGAATTGCCGACTAATGCTATATTCCGGATTTCATTGGTCTGATATACTTTCATTTGTCAAAATTTAAGAATTTATTTATTTCTGTAGGATTTATAATAATTTCTCAATAATAAAGTTATCGATTTTATGCCCTTTTTGAAATTCACCAAAAATAGGTAATAATTTACGAATTATGAATTGTGAATTATGAATTAAGAATAAAAATGAGTTTCACCTTTTTTAGACTATTAGACTGATTTCCTAATAACCTTCAGCCTAACAGTCTGTACATATGAACAGCGATTTCTTCATAACTATTTCAAATAAGTGGCAAATTTGATTTTGAATCAATCAGGATAATTTTATATTTGTCAACAATCGGATAATCTTAATTAACAAGGTGATGAGGCAATTCCCTTTTTTTAAGCAATTGGATGCTACAGATTGTGGTCCATCATGCCTTAGAATGATTGCCAAATTTCACGGCAAGAATTTTTCCTTACAGACGTTGCGTGAAAGGAGCCACCTTACACGGGAGGGAGTATCCTTACTTGGAATTTCTGATGCTGCTGAATCAATCGGGTTCAGAACGGTTGGGGCCAGGATCACTTTTTCCCAGATGTCCGAACATGTTCTTCTGCCATGTATAGTGCATTGGAAGGAAAATCATTTTGTAGTCGTCTACTCTTTTAAGAAAGGGAAAGTATTTGTAGCTGATCCGGCATACGGCCTCATTAAATACAGTGAAGTGGAATTTGTGAAAGGGTGGACCAATAATCCCGATCCGGCCACTGCCAAAGGATTGTGCCTGCTGCTCGAACCCTCTCCGGATTTTTACAGCCTAAGCGATGAAAAGATTGATAAATCATCTTTCACCTTCCTGTTTTCTTATCTTAAACAGCACAAACGTTTTTTATGGCAATTGGTCCTCGGATTGATTCTTGGCAGTTTATTCCAGCTGATTTTTCCCTTTTTGACCCAATCCATGGTTGATGTGGGTATCAATAACAGGGATATCAGCTTTGTCACACTAATCCTTGTTTCGCAACTCGTATTGTTTATTTCTCTGACGTCAGTTGAGTTTATAAGAAACTGGATATTGCTCCACCTGACGACCCGCCTGAACATTTCATTGATTTCTGATTTTCTGATTAAGCTCATGAAGCTTCCCATCGGTTTTTTTGATACGAAGCTCATAGGTGATATGCTTCAGCGTATCGGCGACCACACCCGGATTGAGAATTTCCTTACAAATCAGACATTGAATGTACTTTTTTCAATGGTTAATCTTATCATATTTTCAATTGTTCTCGCTGTTTACAGTTTGAAAATACTTGCTATATTCCTGTTAGGCAGTATATTATATGTTATCTGGATCGGATTGTTCCTGGGTAAGAGAAGAGAGCTTGATTTCCGACGTTTTGCACAACTGTCGGAAAATCAGGGTAAATTGATTGAATTGATTACCGGGATGCAGGAAGTGAAACTGAATAACTGCGAAAAACAAAAAAGATGGGAGTGGGAGAGGATCCAGGCCCGGTTGTTTAATGTCAATATAAAGAGGCTTTCACTTACACAAACACAGGTTGTGGGATCAGGATTTATCAATCAGCTTAAGAATATACTGATCAGCTTTTTATCGGCAAAACTGGTGATTGACGGACAGATGACACTTGGTGCCATGGTAGCGGTTTCATACATCATTGGAATGATGAACAGTCCGATTGAAGGGTTAATGAATTTTATACAAACGGCACAGGATGCAAAAATCTCCCTTGAAAGGCTGAACGAGATCCATGAACAGAAGAATGAAGAAAACCTTGAGGAACAGAAGATTACCTTATTCCCCGAAAAGAAGGACATTATCATTAAAAACCTGCATTTTCAGTATGAAGGTCCCAGGTCGCCGATGGTATTAAAAGATATAAGTTTGCAAATACCTGCCGCCAAAACAACTGCCATTGTCGGAGTGAGCGGCAGCGGGAAAACCACTTTGATCAAGATGATGCTTGGATTTTACCCGCCTGTTTCAGGAGAGATTTCTATCGGCGATATCCATCTGCCCAATTTTTCTGTACGGATGTGGCGTGAAAAATGTGGCGTGGTTATGCAGGATGGATTTATTTTCTCGGATTCAATAATAAACAATATAACGGTCGGTTCTGATAAGGTGGACCGCCAAAAGCTCCTGGGAGCTGTACGCATGGCTAATATACAGGAGTATATTGAATCGCTTCCCATGGGTTACAACACGAAAATTGGTCAGGAAGGTGTTGGTCTTAGCCAGGGACAGAAACAAAGGTTACTTATTGCAAGGGCTATATACAAAGAGCCCGAATTCCTGTTTTTTGATGAAGCCACCAACGCGCTTGATGCCAACAACGAAAAGGCAATCATGGAAAATATGGAATCATTTTATCAGGGCCGTACGGTGGTTGTTGTCGCTCATCGGCTGAGTACCGTAAAAAACGCGCATCGGATCGTTGTACTGGACAAAGGAGAGATTGTTGAGAATGGCACTCACAATGAACTGATCAAATTAAAAGGTCACTATTATAAACTGGTCAAAAACCAGCTCGAACTTGGATCATAAATGAACTGAAATACTCTGAGATGCCCGCGAATCTGGAAGAAGCTGAAGTAAGAAGCGAAGAGGTACAGGATATCCTTGGAAGAGTGCCTTCATGGATCACCCGTAACGGGACAATAATGATTTATTCGGTCCTTGTCATATTAATCTTCGGTAGCTGGTTATTTAAGTATCCCGATATTATCGTTGCCCCGATTGTGGTAACTTCTGAAAATCCTCCTGTCAAATCTTCTTGCAAGAGTGGATGGAAAAATCACCCAAATCTATGTGGCGGATAAACAGAAGGTCAGTGCAGGCGAGTTGTTGGCACGGCTCGAAAGTCCTCTTAATTATGATGATCTGTCTGATTTAAAGCTCCATCTCAGATGGCTCGGACCGTTTATGTCAAGCTTTGATCCGGCCAGGAGAACCATTTTCAAGGAAAAATATGCATTGGGAGAGATTCAAACTCAGTATACTGATTTTCTTAAAAAATATCAGGATTACCTGAGTTTTGCCCAGAGAAATTATTACCCTAAGAAACTGAAATCTTTGGCTGAACAGGTCAAAATATCGCGCAGCTATTATGATCGCCAGCAGGAACGAAGAAAAATCATGGAAGATGAAACGGCTGTATCCAGAAATAAATTTCTGAGAGATTCGCTTTTGTACAAAAACGGAGTCATAGCGCTGGAAGAATATGAAAAGTCGAAAGGCGATTTTCTGTCCCGTCAGTCCGACCTTCAGGGAATGAGAACGACTCTGTCAGAAATACAGCTTAAGATCAATGAAGCCGATCAGGCTGTTATTGATAAGGTTAACCAGGCAGAACAGGAGAAAAAGACATTGCAGCTTGCGTTGACAGAAGCTTATAACAACCTTACCGGCGCCATCGATGTCTGGGAATTGAATTATCTTGTAAAGTCGCCGGTTGACGGTGAAGTGTCTTTCTCAAAGTTCTGGAGCAAAAACCAGAATGTGGCCAAAGGAGAAATTGTATTTACGGTGATACCGTCAGCAGAATCAAGGCTGCTTGGAAGAGTTCAGCTCAAAAGGACAGGTTCGGGCAAGGTGAAAGTCGGACAGCGCGTCAACATAAAATTCGACAATTATCCCTACATGCAATATGGAATGGTTGAAGGAAAGGTTAACCGCATTTCCATGGTCCCGACCAACGACTATTATGCCCTCGAAGTAGATCTTCCCAAAGGATTGGTTTCAACATACGGTAAAACTTTCGAATTCAATAACGAAATACAGGGTTCGGCAGAAATAGTGACCGAAGACCTTCGTTTGATCCAGCGCATTTTCAACCCAATCAAATCCCTGTTCAAGGAGAGGGTGGCGCGATAGCAGCGTGCGGGAAACTGGCTAAAAGAATGAAAGACAACACCTGAGAATCAATGTTCAGACAAGCAAGAACGTGTTTTACAATATCTTCAAAATTCTATCGCCGTGTTAGCTCCGTGTTAGGGCCGTATTAAGGCCGTATTGCCCTCGAGAGCTCTTCTAATCATAATATTGAAATCCGTGAGCAGGTGTTTCGGAGATATCCTAACATCCGAATAATGATTTATGAGATTTGTATGCAGAATCTGTTTCACTTGGAATCTGTGATTTTAAAAGTATCAGAAAGTAAACGTGTTCAACACTGACAAATCTTTTTTACCCTAATAATCCATCAGAATTGTAATTTCTTAAAAGAAACATTTACGGATTAAAAAGTAATAAAGTAGTCCCTCGATATCAATCCGTTACTGCCCACAAGAGTGTAACGGAACCTTAATCCCTCTATAGAATTCAGCCGCTACTTTACAAAACTCTTATTCCATTGTTAATGAGTTATTAAGGAAAAATAACGGATTACGATCTCGTTCTGTTTTGGGAATATGGAAACTGTAGTTTTAATTCAAGTTACGTATGTATAAAGTAGTAAATCAAAACGTTCAGTCTGGCTTAAAGAACTTTTTCCTAATTGTGGGGTCCTGATGTTGAAAAATTGTTAAAATTTCACAGAAATTCAATTTTTTTTCAGTTAGTGATAGTTTTAAACTGAAATTGTGTACTTTTGCAGTCCATTTTGGAAGGGACATAGGATTTGGAAACAAACTAATTAAAGATCCCTTCTGAAGGAAGAGTTTTCTACGGAGTGAGAAATTTTAATGTAAATTGTTGTAATCAAAATAATTAAAAGACTTTTATGCCCACAATTCAGCAGTTGGTAAGAAAGGGGAGGACGAGAACCGAATTCAAAAGCAAGTCTCCTGCGCTAAACTCCTGCCCTCAGCGAAGAGGTGTCTGTGTTCGTGTATATACCACAACACCAAAGAAGCCTAATTCGGCTATGCGTAAGGTCGCAAGAGTAAGGCTGACCAATCAGAAAGAAGTGAATGCGTATATTCCGGGTGAAGGACACAATCTTCAGGAGCATTCAATTGTATTGGTTCGCGGAGGCCGTGTGAAAGATCTTCCGGGCGTTCGTTATCATTTGATCCGAGGAGCCCTTGATACTGCCGGGGTTGAAGGCCGTCAGCAACGTCGTTCAAAATATGGCGCCAAACGTCCCAAAGCGGGAAAAGGTGTACAGAAATAGTAATAAAAAATTATAATATTAAGTTTTATGTAAAAGTTAGTTATTTGTGGGTGGTTGGGTTGAGTAAGGGTTCACCCTGAGTGGACTATAAACTGAAGATGTAACAACAGCCGATTCGAATAACACAAGCAAAGTGTAACTAATATGAGAAAGACAAAGCCAAAAAAGAGAATTATTTTACCGGACCCGAAATACGGGGATGTTTTGGTGACGAGGTTTGTAAATGGTTTAATGAAGAGTGGCAAAAAGACAGTCGCTTTCAAAATATTTTACGATGCTTTGGATATCGTTGAAAAACGTATGAAAGGCAATGAACTCTCTACACTTGATATCTGGAAAAAGGCTTTACAGAATGTAACCCCGATGGTAGAAGTAAAAAGCCGACGTGTTGGCGGGGCGAACTTTCAGGTCCCGATGGAAATCCGTCCTGAACGTAAGGTGGCCATATCTATGCACAATCTGATATTGTTTGCTTCAAAACGGTCGGGTCATTCGATGGCAGAAAAGCTTGCTGCCGAAACAATGGCTGCGTTCAACGAAGAGGGAGGCGCATATAAAAAGAAAGAAGACACCCACAGAATGGCGGAAGCCAACAGAGCATTTGCTCACTTCCGTTTCTGATGGCAGAACTTGGAGATATAAAAAAACAGATATCAGCATCATTCATATAAATGGCAACCAGAGATCTTAAAAATACCAGAAACATTGGTATTATGGCACACATCGATGCGGGTAAAACAACTACGACCGAGAGGATATTGTTTTATACCGGAAAAACCCATCGTATGGGTGAGGTACATGATGGTGCTGCCACAATGGACTGGATGGCCCAGGAGCAGGAACGTGGTATCACCATTACATCGGCTGCAACATTCACTGAATGGAAATATAAAGACATAATCCACCAGATTAATATTATTGATACTCCAGGACATGTAGACTTTACCGTTGAGGTCGAGAGGTCATTACGTGTTCTTGACGGTGCGGTGGCGATATTTGACGGAGTTGGGGGAGTTGAGGCACAATCGGAGACAGTATGGCGTCAGGCTGACAAATATGGTGTTCCAAAGATTGCTTATGTCAATAAAATGGACCGCTCTGGTGCGGATTTTTTTAATGTTTACAATGAAATAAAGGAAAAACTTGGTGCAAATCCTTTACCAGTGCAACTTCCGATAGGATTCGAGGAAAATTTCATAGGAGTTGTGGATCTCATCCTTATGAAGGCAATTTACTGGCATGACGAGACACTGGGAGCCGATTATACGATCAGCGATATCCCTGCAGATATGATGGAGATTGCTGAGGAATGGCGTGCCAAACTTGTAGAGTCGGTAGTAGAGCAGGATGAAGTATTGATTGAGAAGTTTTTTGAAAATGCCGACGATATTACTTCTGAAGAATTAATTACTGTAATAAGAGGAGCTACAATAAAGGGTACGATTATTCCTTTGCTCTGCGGTTCTTCCTTTAAAAATAAAGGAGTACAAACACTCCTGGATGCAGTATGCGCTTATCTCCCCAGTCCGTTGGATGTCGGTTCCATCAAGGGGAAAGATCCGAATACTCATCGTACAATTGAGCGGAACCCTTCCGCCGATCAACCTCTTGCTGCACTTGCTTTTAAAATTGCAACAGATCCTTTTGTGGGCAGATTGTGTTTCATCCGTGTTTATTCAGGACGATTGGATGCAGGATCATATGTGATGAATATGAGGACCGGCAAAAAAGAGCGCATTTCGCGTTTATTTCAAATGCATGCCAATAAGCAACAACCGCGTGATGTGATTGAGGCAGGGGATATCTGTGCAGCAGTAGGATTCAAAGATATCCGGACAGGGGATACTTTATGTGAAGCGAATCATCCGATTTGCTTGAATCAATGACCTTTCCCGAACCGGTAATTGGAATAGCAGTTGAGCCAAAGACTCAGAATGATGTTGACAGATTTTCTAATGGATTGGCAAAACTTGCTGAAGAAGATCCGACTTTTCAGGTGTTAACTGATCCTGAACAGTGGCCAAACTATAATTCGGGGAATGGGTGAACTTCATCTTGAAATTATCATTGACCGTTTAAAGAGAGAATTTAAGGTTGAATGTAATCAGGGCGCCCCACAGGTTGCTTATAAAGAAGCTGTCACGAATGTAGTTGAATTGCGTGAGGTGTTCAAGAAGCAAACCGGTGGACGGGGTAAATATGCCGATATATTTGTAAAACTGGGTCCGGTAGATGACGGAGTCACGGGATTACAATTTGTAGACCAGATAAAGGGTGGAACAATTCCGCGTGAATTTATTGCACCAGTTGAAAAAGGCTTCAGGGAAGCAATGAGTAATGGGCCTCTCGCGGGATTTAAAATTGAGAATCTGAAAGTGATATTATTTGATGGCTCTTTTCATCCGGTTGATTCAGATGCACTTTCGTTTGAACTATGTGCACGACAAGCTTTCAGGAGTGCTGCTCCTAAAGCAAAGCCCATATTTGCTTGAACCCATTATGAAGGTTGAGGTAGTTACTCCGGAAGAATATATGGGGGATATTGTTGCGGATCTGAATCGTCGCAGAGGACATATTGAAAGTATGGATGCCAAGTCGGGTGCCCGTGTAATAAAGGCGGTGGTTCCGTTGGCAGAACAGTTTGGATATGTTACCGTATTAAGAACTTTATCTTCAGGGCGTGCTACTTCTACAATGGAATTTTCTCATTATGCTGAGGTGCCAAGGAATATTGCCTTAACAGTTCTTGAAAATGTTAAGGGAAGAACAGATTTGTTATAATTAAAATACTTTCTTATCATGAGTCAAAGAATAAGGATCAAGCTGAAATCGTACGATCACAATTTAGTAGATAAATCGGCTGAAAAGATTGTAAAGACAGTGAAGACTACAGGAGCAGTGG
This sequence comes from uncultured Bacteroidia bacterium, assembly GCA_963810555.1. Classification (GTDB taxonomy): domain Bacteria; phylum Bacteroidota; class Bacteroidia; order Bacteroidales; family Prolixibacteraceae. The sequence continues at coordinate 138,204 of CAWENX010000001.1, forward strand.
TAAGCGGGCCAATTCCGCTGCCAACACATCGCAGGGTTTTCACTGTATTAAGATCAACATTTGTAAATAAAAAATCGCGGGAGCAATTTGAGTTGTCTTCCTATAAAAGATTGATCGATATTTACAGTTCAACGGCAAAAACAATCGACGCCTTGATGAAGCTGGAGTTACCAAGTGGCGTTGAAGTTGAAATTAAAGTTTGATAACTGTATAACAAGTAGAGAAATGCCAGGATTAATTGGGAAAAAAATCGGAATGACATCCGTATTCAGTGTTGAGGGGAAAAATATCCCATGCACTGTGATTGAGGCCGGTCCGTGCACTGTGACTCAAATCCGCACAATTGAAAAAGACGGATATAAAGCAGTTCAATTAGGTTTTCTTGAAAAGAAAGAGAAACATGCCACCAAACCTGAAATTGGTCATTTTAAAAAGGCCGGTACCACTCCGAAGAAGAAAGTAGTGGAATTTGATGGATTTGACGACCTGAAACTTGGGGATATCGTAACCGTTGATATAGTAGAAGCTTCATTCTTACCTGGATATAACTGGAATTTCAAAGGGAAAAGGATTTCAGGGAGTTGTAGAAAGACATGGATTTAGTGGTGTAGACGAAACAACACATGGTCAGCACAATCGATTACGTGCACCGGGTTCTATAGGAGCTTCATCTTGGCCTTCACGCGTATTCAAAGGAATGCGAATGGCAGGACGAGATGGTGGTTACAAGGTGACTGTACAGAAAACTTGAAGTATTGAAAGTTATACCAGAGAATAATATTTTGATAGTTAAAGGTTCCGTTCCTGGCGCCAAAGGTTCATACTTAATGATTAGGAAGTAATGGAAGTAACAGTACTGAATACAGCAGGACAGGAGACCGGAAGAAAAGTTGCTTTGAATGACCAAATTTTCGAGATTGAGCCAAACGATCATGCTATTTATCTCGATGTAAAGCAATATATGGCAAATCAGCGTCAGGGAACTCATAAAACCAAAGAACGCGGTGAAGTTTCAGGAAGTCAACCCGGAAAATAAAAAGACAAAAAGGAACCGGAACGGCACGTGCAGGAAGTATAAAATCAGGTACAATTCGTGGAGGAGGGACGGATATTTGGCCCACGACCACGCGATTATAGTTTTAAATTGAATAAGAAAGTGAAACAACTTGCCCGTAAATCTGCTCTAACTTATAAAGCCCAGGCCAACAATATAATGATTCTTGAAGATTTCAATTTTGAAGCCCAAAAACAAAGAAATTGTGGAAATTCAGAATAATTTAAAATTAAGTGATAAAAAGTCATTTTCGTTTTATCGGAAGAAAATAAAAATATATATTTGTCCTCCAGAAATTTACAGAACGTTGAAATTATAACTGCTTCTGATTTAAGCACTTACCAGATTCTGAATGCAAAAACAATTGTTATTCTTGAAGGTTCTGTAAAAAAAATTGAAGAAGCTTATTTAAGTTAAATACCTAAAGCAATGTTGGATATTTTAATAAAACCATTGGTAACCGAAAAAATGAAACTTCAGTCCGACAAGGTTCAACAGTTATGGATTCAAGGTAGACAAAAGGGCAAAAAACATCAAATAAAAAAAGCTATAGAAAGAATTTATGATGTAACTGTTAATCTGTGAATACAATGGTATATGCAGGGAAAATGAAGTCGCGATTCACAAAAGGCGGTGTTATTACCGGAAGAACAAATGCTTATAAAAAGGCAATTGTTACTCTGAGCTAAAGGAGAAAGTATTGATTTTTACAGTAATATTTAAATAAGAAATGGCAGTAAGAAAATTAAAACCAGTAACTCCGGGTCAAAGGCACAAAATAATTGGGGCTTTTGATACCATTAACTGTAACTACACCTGAGAAATCATTGTTGAAGACCCATGAGGAGAACTGGGGGGCGTAACAGCCCGGGTAGAATGACAATGAGGTATATAGGTGGGGGACATAAACGTAAATACCGTGATTATTGATTTTAAACGAGATAAAGATGGTATTCCTGCTGTAGTCGATTCTATTCAGTATGATCCAAACCGTACTGCCCGTATTGCACTTATTAAATATGAAGATGGCGAAAAACGATACATCGTTGCTCCTAATGGGTTGCAAGTTGGCCAAACATATTGTAAGCGGGTGATGGCGTTGATCCTGAAATAGGGAATACACTGCCGCTATCTAGAAATACCTCTTGGTACTATTGGTTCACAACATTGAATTACATCCCGGTCAAGGTGGTGTTATGGCTCGTAGTGCAGGTGCTTATGCACAATTGACCTCCCGTGAAGGAAATATGCAATTTTGAAATTGCCTTCAGGCGAATCTCGTATGGTACTGACTTATTGTCAGGGCTACAGTAGGAACTGTTGGAAACACAGAACATAACCTTGAAAGATCGGGTAAAGCCGGTAGAAGCCAAGATGGTTGGGAAGACGACCACGTGTACGTGGTGTTGTGATGAACCCGGTTGATCACCCAATGGGTGGTGGTGAAGGCCGTGCTTCAGGAGGACATCCGCGTTCACGTAAAGGTTTTCTTGCAAAAGGTTTCAAAACCCGTTCAAAGAAAAAAGCTTCCAGCAAATATATTGTTGAACGTAGGAAAAAATAATCGTAATTATAGAGGAAAATTATGAGTCGTTCATAAAAAAAGGTCCGTTTATCGATTTTAAATTCGAAAGAAAAGTGTTGGCTATGAATGAATCCGCCAAAAAATCGGTAGTTAAAACCTGGGCAGGGCATCAGTAATTTCCCCTGATTTTGTAGGTCATACTATTGCAGTACATAACGGAAACAAATTTATTCCGGTTTATATTACTGAAAATATGGTAGGACATCGATTAGGAGAATTTGCCCCAACCCGTACATTCAGGGGACATGCTGGCAATAAGAAGAGATAAGCCATAATCGTGGATAATTAAATAAGTAAAAGTACCAGGATGGGTGCCAGAAAAAGACTAGCAGCTGAAAAAAGAAAAGAAGAAAAAAAGCAACAATATTTTGCTGTTTTAAAAAATGCCCAACATCTCCAAGGAAAATGAGGCTTGTTGCCGATATGATCCGCGGCATGGAGGTGAATAAAGCATTGGATGTTTTGAAGTATTCTTCAAAAGAAGCATCACGGCAGGGTAGAAAAACTTCTTCTTTCAGCAATTGCCAATTGGCAGGCAAAAAACGAAGGAGTTCGTTTAGAAGAAAGTGAACTTTACGTATCAGGAAATCATGGTTGATTCAGGTCGAATTCTGAAAAGGTTACGTCCGGCTCCCCAAGGTCGTGCACACCGAATCAGAAAACGTTCAAACCACGTGACGATATACGTAGACAGGAAAGAAAGTGTTGTTGAAGAAAATCTTAATTCGATAGTACATGGGACAAAAAGTAAATCCGATATCAAATCGTTTGGGATTCATTAAAGGATGGGATTCCAATTGGTTCGGCGGTGAATGATTATGGTGATAAACTGGTTGAAGATCAAAAAATCAGGGAATACTTGAATGCTCGTTTGGCAAAAGCCAGTATTTCAAAGATTGTTATTGAACGTACTTTGAAACTTATCACTATCACTGTTCATACTTCACGCCCAGGTATTATTATTGGTAAAGGTGGTCAGGAAGTTGACAAGTTGAAAGAAGAATTAAAGAAAATTACCAACAAAGAAGTTCAGATCAACATTTTCGAGATTAAACGTCCTGAACTTGATGCACAAAATTGTTGCAAATAATATTGCACGGCAGATCGAGGGTAAAATTGCTTATCGCAGGGCAATGAAAATGGCTATAGCTTCAACCATGCGAATGGGAGCTGAAGGAATTAAGGTTTAGGTTTCGGGAAGGTTAAATGGAGCAGAAATGGCACGTTCTGAAATGTACAAAGATGGACGTACTCCTTTACATACTTTGCGTGCCGATATTGATTATGCACTGGCAGAAGCTTTGACAAAAACAGGTTTAATTGGTGTAAAAGTCTGGATTTGTAGAGGTGAGGTATATGGAAACCGTGACTTGTCTCCAAATGTTGGACAAAAACTTCAACAGCAACGCGGTGCGAACTCGTCAGTCACAATCTGCCGGGAAAGGTGGATATAAGAAACGTAAAAAATAAATTAGTGGTTTAACACATCAGAAACTAAAAAAGATGTTACAGCCAAAGAAAGTAAAATTTAGAAGAGTACAAAAGGGCAAGGATGAAAGGCAATGCCCAGCGCGGCAATCAATTGGCGTTTGGTTCATTTGGAATAAAATGGTTGGAAGAGGCGTGGATTACCGGTCGTCAGATTGAGGCAGCAAGGGTTGCGGTAACACGTCATATGCAACGTCAAGGGCAAATATGGATTCGGATCTTTCCTGATAAACCAATTACCAAAAAACCTGCCGAAGTTCGTATGGGTAAAGGTAAAGGTGCTCCTGAAGGATTTGTTGCTCCGATAACTCCAGGTCGTATTATTATTGAAGCTGACGGAGTTCCGTTTGAAATGGCCAAAGAAGCTTGACGGTTAGCGGCTCAAAAATTACCGGTAAAAACAAGAGTTTGTTGTTAGACGTGATTATGTTGAAGAATAAAATTGGTGAATAATGAAAACATCTGAAATCAAAGAACTGACGACAACAGAAATCGTTGAAAGATTACAGGTTGAAAATGAAGAACCTTGTTCGCCTGAGGTTAAATCATGCAGTGTTAATCCGCTTGATAATCCGATGAAAATAAAATTAGCAAAAAAAACATTGCTCGTGTTAAAACGAATTTTCGCGAAAGAGAATTAGAGAAAAAAGAATTAATTCACGATGGAAGAAAAGTAGTGAGAAATCTCAGGAAAGAGAGTATCGGGGTTGTTGTAAGCAATAAAATGGAAAAATCGATAGTGGTGGCTGAAAAAAGTAAGGAAAAACATCCGATTTATGGAAAGTTCGTAAACAAAACAACAAAATTTCATGCCCATGACGAAAAAAATGAATGCAACATTGGCGATACTGTTCGGATTATGGAGACACGTCCGTTAAGTCAAGAAACAAATGATGGAGATTAGTAGAAATTTTAGAAAGAGCTAAGTAGTCATGATACAACAAGAATCAAGATGTATCAGTTGCCGATAATAGTGGTGCAAAAGAAGTTTTGGTTATTCGTGTTTTGGGAGGAACAGGTAAACGATATGCTACTTTAGGGGATACAATTGTCGTTACAGTAAAAAGTGCTATGCCTGGTAGTGACATTAAAAAAGGAACTGTTTCGAAAGCAGTTGTGGTTCGGACCTCAAAAGAAGTTCGTCGTGCTGATGGTTCATATATTCGTTTTGACGATAATGCAGTTGTATTACTTAATGCAACTGGTGAAATGCGGGGAACACGTATTTTCGGTCCGGTTGCCCGTGAATTTCGCGATAAGATTATGAAGATTATTTCATTAGCTCCTGAAGTACTTTAATGAAAATTCGAAAATGCAAAAAAAGTTTCATATTAAAAAAGGTGACACGTGTAGTTGTGATTTCAGGAAACTCACAAAGGCCAGGAAGGTAAAGTTCTTGAGATATAGTTCGTGAAAAAGACACGTGCAATTGTTGAAGGTGTAAATATGGTTACAAAACATACTAAACCTAATGCTAAAACTCCGCAGGGTGGTATTATGAAGAAAGAAGCTACCTATTCACATTTCCAATTTGATGTTGAAAGATCCTAAAACAGGTAAACCTACGCGGATTGGTCGACGGATTGATAAAAATGGAAAATTAGTTCGTTATTCAAAAAAATCTGGGGAGGAGATCAAGTAATGGTATACATACCCACTTTAAAAAAGAAATATACTGAAGAAATCGTTCCTGCTATGCAAAAGGAATTCGGTTATAAATCGGTAATGCAGGTTCCGAAATTGGAAAAGATTGTTATCAATCAGGGAGTCGGCGCTGCAATCGCTGATAAAAAAATAATTGAAGTTGCAGTAGAATGAAATGACAATGATAGCAGGCCAGAAAGCCGTTACAAACATTGTCAAAAAAGGATATTTCGAATTTCAAACTCGAAAAAAAATGCCTATTGGTGTGAGGGTTACATTACGTCGCGACCAAATGTACGAATTTCTCGACCGACTTGATTACAGTTGCTTTGCCACGAATACGTGATTTCAAGTGGAATTGAAAGATAAAATGGATGGACGTGGAAATTATACATTAGGCGTTCCGGAACAAATTATTTTTCCGGAAATAGTGTTAGATAAAGTGAGCAAAATCAATGGGTATGAACATTACCTTTGTTACTTCTGCAAAGACCGACGAAGAAGGGTATGCTTTACTTAAAGAATTTGGTTTACCATTTAAAAACGTTAAAAAGAACTAAGATATGGCTAAAGAATCAATGAAAGCCCGCGAAGTAAAGCGTGCAAAATTAGTTGAAAAATATGCCGAGAAAAGGTGCCAGGCTGAAAGAAGAGGGCGATTAGATTGGATTGCAGCAAGTTGCCACGAAATTCGGCTTCAAGATACGTTTGCACAACCGATGTAAACTGACAGGGAGACCAAAAGGTTACATGCGCCAATTCGGAATCAGCAGAATTAATTTCAGGGAAATGGCTTCAGCAGGTTTAATTCCAGGAGTTAAAAAAGCTAGTTGGTAATCGTTAAAGAACTTGATAATGAGTAAAGATGACAGATCCTATAGCAGATTATTTAACAAGGGTTAGAAATGCTATTAAGGCAAAACACAGAGTGGTGGAGATTCCTGCATCGAATATTGAAAAAAGAGATTACCAAAATTCTTAAAGGAAAAGGGTATATTCTTAATTACAAATTTGAAGATGAGGTTAATAGCCAGGGAAATATAAAAATTGCTCTGAAATACCAACCCGAAACAGAAGGTACTCGGCAATTAAAGCGTTAGAACGCATCAAAACCAGGTTTGCGTAAATATTGCGATTCACCGAATAATTTCCACGTGTATTAAATGGTTTAGGAATAGCAATTATCTCCACTTCGAAAGGTGTTATTACCGATAAAGAAGCCAGAGAGCTGAATGTTGGTGGAGAATTATTATGTTATGTTTATTAAAAAGAGGAAAAACAATGTCAAGAATAGGAAAACTACCCGTTGAAGTTCCTGCTGGTGTCTGCAATTAACGTTAAGTGAGGAAAATCGTTGTTACAGTTAAAGGTACCTCTTGGTGACACTAACGCAGAAAGTTGATCCGGATAATTCAGATTAACGATTGAAAAACGTGTGATTACTAGTTAAATCGTCCGACTGAACAAAAGCGACATAAAGCAATGCATGGCTTATACCGTGCTTTGATAAATAACATGGTTGTTGGTGTTTCAAAAGGATATGAAATAAAACTTGAATTGGTTGGTGTTGGTTATCAGTGCAGAAGTCTACAGAATCAATGTACTTGACCTGGTTTTAGGTTATTCTCACCATACTTATTTTCAAATTCCTCCTGAAGTGAAAGTTGAAGCATATACTGACAAACGAAGTAATCCGATTATTACTCTTAAAAGTATCGATAAACAATTAATTGGACATGTTGCTGCAAAAATCAGATCATTCCGTATACCAGAACCTTACAAAGGTAAAGGGATTAAGTTTGTTGGTGAAAAATTAAGTCGTAAGGCTGGAAAATCAGCAACTAAAAAATAATTGATTTTAAATTATAATATGGCAATCAACAAAAATAGAAAGAAGAGAAAGAATTCGTAAACGGATACGAAAAAGTAGTTACGGTTCAAAGATGGTCCTCGCTTGAGTGTATTTAGAAGCAAACAACATATATATGTTCAATTTATTGATGATGTAGCAGGGTAAAACCTTGTTATCAGTTTCTTCAAAAGTAAAAGATATTGCTTCGGTAAAAAGGAAATAAAACAGAGAAAGCAGCATTGGTTGGTAAATTAGTTGCTGAAAAGGCATTGCTTCAGGAATTACAGAAGTTAAATTTGACAGTGGATGGTTATTTGTATCATGGACGAGTTAAAGCAGTTGCTGAAGCTGCCCGTGAAGGAGGTTTAAAATTTTAAAAATTATGGCGAAAAATATTAAAAAAGTAAAAACAAGTGATCTTGAATTTAAAAGACAGGTTGGTTGCAATTAACAGAGTCACAAAAGTTACAAAAGGTGGAAGAACATTTAGTTTTTCAGCAATTGTAGTTGTTGGAAATGAAGATGGAATTGTTGGTGGGGTCTTGGAAAAGCAAGTGAAGTAACATCTGCTATTGCAAAAGGTGTCGATGCTGCAAAGAAAAATCTTGTTAAAGTACCGGTAATTAATGGAACTATTCCACACTCTCAGGATGCTAAATTTGGTGGCGCTCAAATATTACTCAAACCTGCATCTTCTGGTACTGGTGTTAAAGCAGGAGGTGCTATGAGTGCAGTTCTTGAAAGTGTTGGAATTCATGATATTCTTGCAAAATCAAAAGGTTCTTCAAATCCTCACAATTTAGTTAAAGCTACTTTCGCTGCATTTCTTGAATTGCGTGATGCATATACTGTAGCCGAACATCGTGGAGTTTCACTGGAAAAAGTTTTTAAAGGATAATTAATTGAGTTATGGCAAAAATTAGTGTTACACAGTTTAAAAGTGCAATTGGTGCATCAAAGGCTCAAAAGAGAATTTTAAAGGCCTTGGGATTGAAGAAGTTGAATCGGCCAGTTGAACATGAAGCACGACCTGAAATTCTTGGTATGGTTAACAAATTGAGACATCTTGTTAAGATTGAAGAAATTAATGAATAATATTCTGTTTAAATGGAATTAAATAATTTAAAACCTGCTAAGGATCTACCAAAAAAGAAAAAAGAATCGGGCGAGGACAGGGATCGGGTCATGGTGGAACATCAACCCGTGGACATAAAGGAGCAAAATCGCGTTCAGGTTATAAATCCAAAAGAAGTTTTCAGGGAGGACAAATGCCATTGCAGCGTCTTGTTCCTAAATTTGGATTTAAAAATGTCAACAGGATTGAATATAAAGCTATCAATCTGGATTTGTTACAACAAATAGCTGATGAAAGTAACCTTACTAATATTGATATACAATCACTTCTTAATGCTGGTTTCATCGGGAAAAATGACAAAATAAAAATTCTTGGCAAAGGGGAACTTACGTTGAAACTTAACGTTAAAGCTCATGCTTTTTCAGAAAAATGCAAAAGAAAAAATTGAAAAGATACAAGGAACCACTGAAATACTTTAAATCCTGATGAAACAACTAATCGAGACTCTAAAGAATATATATAAAATTGAGGATCTTAGATCACGCTTAACCGTCACACTTTTATTATTGATGGTTTACAGGTTCGGTTCATTTATTTTTCTCCGGGCATTGATCCTAATCCTGCTAATTTCGAAGCCCTTAGAGACTCAAACTGCGGAAGGGATTCTTGGTTTATTAAATATGTTCTCAGGAGGGGCATTTTCAAATGCTTCGATTTTTGCATTTGGAATTATGCCGTACATCAGTGCCTCAATTGTCATTCAGTTATTGGGATTTGCAGTTCCCTATATCCAAAAGTTGCAAAAGGAGGGTGAGTCAGGTCGTAGGAAAATTAATCAGATGACACGTTATTTGACCGTTTTAATTCTGATTTTTCAAGGTTGGGCATATCTCGCCAATCTTAAGAGCTCAATTACCTGCAACTGCTTTTGTAATGAGCAGTCTTTCGTTTACATAACAGCCACAATTGTAATGGCTGCCGGTTCGATGTTTATAATGTGGTTGGGTGAGAGAATTACTGATAAGGGAATTGGAAATGGTATTTCTATGATTATTATGATTGGTATTATTGCACGATTCCCACATGCAGTAGTTCAGGAATTTGCAAGCAGATTAGCTGAACAAGGCAAAGGATTTGTAATGATGATAATCGAATTGGTGATTTTCCTTTTCGTAATTGGCGCTACTATACTTCTTGTTCAGGGAACCCGAAAAGTTCCTGTTCAATATGCCAAAAGAATTGTGGGCAATCGTCAATATGGCGGTGTACGTCAGTATATTCCTTTAAAAGTTAATGCAGCCGGAGTTATGCCAATTATTTTTGCACAGGCCATAATGTTTGTCCCAATAAGCCTTGCTGGATTATTTTCTTCAGCTACCTTAAGTAAGATATTTGCATCATTCTCCAACTATAATGGTTTTTGGTACAATATTATCATGTTTTTAATGGTTATTGCTTTCACTTATTTTTATACGGCGATCACCATCAACCCAAATCAGATGTCAGAAGACATGAAGAAAAATGGGGGCTTTATTCCCGGAATTAAACCGGGGAAGAGAACTTCAGAATATTTGGATACAATTATGTCGCGTATTACATTGCCAGGTTCTGTCTTCCTTGGATTGATTACTATATTACCTGCCTTTGCAAGGGGGTTAGGTATAAATACACAATTTGCTGCTTTTTTTGGTGGTACTTCGCTTTTAATATTGGTTGGAGTAATTTTGGACACTTTACAACAAATTGAAAGTCATTTATTGATGCGCCACTACGATGGTTTATTAAAATCGGGCCGGATCAAAGGACGGGGAGCATATTAATATTTAAAGATAAGTTTAATGAAGATTCCAATGGATTTAATGATTATCCATATCTGCTAAAAATTTTAAAGGACAGATTATTATAATTTAACAACTCGCATGGTATCTAAAAATAGTAACTGAATCGGATGTCTAAGCAGGCCTTTATTGAACAGGATGGAACAATTATAGAAGCGTTATCTAATGCAATGTTCAGAGTAGAATTGCAAAATGGTCATGTAATCACTGCTCATATTTCCGGTAAAATGCGAATGCATTATATCAAAATATTGCCTGGGGATAAAGTTAAAGTGGAAATCTCTCCTTATGACTTGACAAAAGGAAGAATATCTTTTAGGTATAAAAATTAATATATAAAAAATGAAAGTAAGAGCTTCTATCAAAAAGCGTAACTCGGATTGCAAAATCGTCAGTCGTAAGGGTCGGCTTTATGTGATAAACAAAAAAAACCCGAAGTTTAAACAACGCCAGGGATAATATGTTAATTTTGTGATAATTTATAAACTCTCATGAGAATATGGCACGAATAGTAGGTGTAGACATACCAAATAATAAAAGAGGTGAAATTGCCCTGACTTATATTTATGGCATTGGACGAAGCCGTTCACAGATGATTCTTAAAGAAGCAGGTGTGAATAAAGAAGTTAAGGTAAGTGAATGGACAGATGACCAGTTTAGTGCAATACGTAAGGTAATTACCGATAATTATAAGGTAGAGGGTGAATTGAGATCAGAATTTCAATTAAATATCAAACGTTTGATGGATATCGGATGTTATCGGGGTATACGGCATCGATTGGGTATGCCGGTTCGTGGACAAAGTACAAAAAATAATGCAAGGACACGTAAAGGGAGAAAGAAAACCGTTGCTAATAAGAAAAAAGCCACAAAATAATTTATAATCATAATGGCAAAAAAAACTGGAGTATCAAAGAAGAGAGTTGTTAATATTGAACCTGTTGGTCAAGCTCATGTGTCCTCTTCTTTCAATAATATTATTATTTCGATGACTAATAATAATGGTGAGGTTATATCGTGGTCATCCGCAGGGAAAAAGGGATTCAGAGGATCAAAAAAAAATACGCCTTATGCTGCCCAGGTTGCTTCTGAGGAGTGTGCTAAAACTGCATTTGACTTGGGATTACGTAAGGTTAAAGTATTTGTTAAAGGTCCCGGTAATGGTCGTGAATCTGCAATCCGGACTATTGCCAATGTGGGGATTCAGGTTACAGAAATTGTTGATGTCACACCTCTTCCCCATAATGGTTGTCGTCCTCCCAAACGTCGTCGAGTATAAGAAAATTTGATATAAAAGAAAAGTTAAAATGGCAAAATATATTGGTTCCAAATCCAAAATAGCAAGAAAGTTTGGCGAGCCGATTTTCGGTCCTGATAAAGCCTTTGAGCATAAGAATTACCCTCCGGGAATGCATGGTAACAGTAAGCGCCGGAAGAAGGTATCCGAATATGGAATTCAGCTGAAAGAAAAACAAAAAGCAAAATATACCTATGGTATTCTTGAAAGACAATTCCGTAATATTTTTGAGAAAGCGCATTCTCACAAAGGAATCACAGGTACTGTTCTGCTGCAATTACTTGAGAGTCGATTGGATAATGTCGTATATCGTCTTGGCATCTCGCCTTCTCGGGCAGGAGCCAGACAACTTGTATCTCATAAACATATAATTGTAAATGGTGAGGTTGTAAATATTCCTTCTTTTACCCTTCGCCCCGGGGATGTCATTGGAGTACGTGAAAAATCAAAATCACTTCCTGTAATTTCAGATTCACTTGCCGTACATCGACACAATAAATATCCGTGGCTTGAATGGGATGGTGATTCAAGAACTGGCAAATTCTTAAATGTACCCGAGCGGGACGAAATTCCTGAAACAATTAAGGAACAATTAATAGTCGAGTTATATTCGAAATCATAATAATTAAAGATTTATGGCAATTCTTGCATTCCAAAAGCCAGATAAGGTGATAATGATTGAATCAGACGATAAGGTCGGAAAATTTGAATTTCGACCCCTCGAACCTGGTTACGGTATTACAATTGGCAATGCTCTTCGCAGAATTCTTCTATCATCTCTGGAAGGTTACGCGATTACAACAATTAAAATTGAGGGAGTAGAACACGAATTTTCTACTATCCCGGGCGTTATTGAGGATGTGACGGAGATGATCCTTAACTTAAAACAAATACGTTTTAAGAAAGTCGTAGATGACTTTGACACTGAAAAAGTATCTGTAACCCTTTTTGGACAAGATAAATTCAGAGCTGGCGATATTAATAACTTTATAACCGGCTTCAGAGTTCTTAATCCTGAGTTGGTTATTTGTAACATGGAACCTGAAGTTAAACTTCAGATTGAGATTACGATAGAAAAAGGAAGAGGTTATGTTCCGGGTGTGGATAATAAACCAGCCGAAGAAGAATTTGGATTAATTCCTATTGATTCTATTTTTACACCGATTAAGAATGTGAAATATTCTGTAGAAAATTATCGCGTTGAACAAAAGACCGACTATGAAAAGTTGCTCCTCGAAATTACTACAGATGGATCCGTGTACCCTAAAGATGCCTTAAAAGAAGCGGCCAAGATTCTGATATATCACTTTATGCTTTTCTCTGACGAAAAGATCACACTTGATTCAGATGAAAAATTTGCCAATGAAGAATTTGATGAGGAAATTCTTCATATGCGTCAGCTTCTAAAAACCAAATTGGTCGATCTTGATCTATCGGTAAGAGCACTTAATTGTCTCAAAGCCGCAGATGTCGAAACTTTGGGTGAATTAGTAGCCTATAATCGGAATGATTTATTAAAATTCCGGAACTTTGGGAAGAAATCACTGACGGAATTAGATGAATTGTTGTCCAATCTGGGTGTTAGTTTTGGTATGGATATTAGCAAATATAAATTAGACAAGGACTAATACAAATGAGACATAGAAATAGTTTAAATCATTTGGGAAGAACAAGTTCACATAGAAATGCCATGCTTTCAAATATGGCAAATTCCCTTTTCTTACATAAGAGAATCACTACAACGCTTGCAAAAGCCAAAGTTTTACGTACTTTGGTCGAACCAATCCTTACCCGTTCAAAAATTGATACAACTCATAACCGACGTGAAGTATTCAGGTTGCTGCATAGCAAGACCGTTATCAATGAGTTATTCAGAGAAATATCAGTCAAAATAGCGAACCGTCCCGGAGGTTATACCCGAATTCTGAAAACCGGAACCCGTCTGGGCGACAATGCAGAAATGTGTATTATTGAACTTGTTGATTATAATGAAAATATGTTGTCAACAGGGAAAAAGGAAACTACCAGGAAACGCCGTACCCGGAAAGTCAAGAAGACTTCTGAGGTTAAGGAGGAGCCTGAATCAATTAAAAACGCAACTAAAACTGAATCGGTACCTGATATTCCTGAGGACTCTAAGGAAGAAGAAACGAATAAGGAATAAATATTATTTTTCTTTTTATAATTTATTTGAGGGTGTCCCAAAAGACACCCTTTTTTCTTATCTAAATCTGATCACTTATTTTGATATATCAAATTAAGTGTCGGTTGGTCGAAAACAAAGTTAAAAAATGAAATTTAACGGGATACGAATCGCTTTCTCTCTCCAGGCACCGTCCGAATGTAATTATTGTTTTTATAATTGGAAAAAACCAGGTTGCCTGCTCATCCAATCCCGAAATATCGGGATGACTGCCTTCTACTTTGCCCTTGATTTCTTCGCACTAAAAATTGTATTTTAACAGTACAAAAACAGTATTTAAATTGTTATAACTGTATAAATACTGAAGAAATACTGTAGTAGTACTGAACAAGGTACGAATATAGTATAGCGTCAGAGTTAGGAAAATATGGAAATGCCTTCACCGGATTCCGAAAAAGGTACTCTTCAACGTTCTACTTTATGTCATCAGGTTAAGCGGACTTAAAATAAGGTAATCGTTTAGATTGACAGCTTGTTCCAAACTCAGGTCAAATTTAAAGTCCCTTGATTTCTTTAATCGTATGCCCCGGAATGGCAATTTGATCTATTTGGAACAAAATCCCCAATTTTCTGAACTTTATTCCAAGTCCTGCTTTAAGATATTAATCAATTGAGATAGCTTAAAAAATGAATAGAGGCTTTTTCCCCCGAAATTCCTCCATTTTTTATCATTATTGAATTTATTTACCAACATTTTCCTATTGATTTTGTTTAATATTATAATTGCTATTATTTTTGAAGATATGGAAATATGTAGATAATTATTACATTTGGCAAATTAATTGACATTAACATGGATTACATTAAAAAGAAATTACTGGAAAGAGGTGTAAAAGAAAGAGCTGAAGTTAAACAGCTTATTAACGAATTTGGAAAAAAACAGGTTGAATGTGTCAATATGGAACAGATTCTAACCGGTATGAAAGGTATGACAAGTTTATTGACAGTAACTTCAAAACTGGATCCATCAAGTGGAATCAGGTATCGAGGTTATTCAATACCCGAGTTAAGAGATTTGCTTCCCAAAGTAAACCCTGACGGTGAACCATTACCGGAAGGTTTATTTTATTTAATGTTGTTGGGAGAATTACCCACCTTCGATGATGCAATGTATCTCAGCAAGGAATGGTT
Organism: uncultured Bacteroidia bacterium; assembly: GCA_963810555.1. Taxonomy (GTDB): domain Bacteria; phylum Bacteroidota; class Bacteroidia; order Bacteroidales; family Prolixibacteraceae. Next base: position 153,371 of record CAWENX010000001.1, read on the forward strand.
AAACCGGAGCCATGTGCCTTATCATGTCATAAAAGTAATTGAATCGATGCCGATTACAAGTAAGCCTATGACTCAATTCAGTACAGGTATCATTTCAATGGCTACAGACTCCATTTTTCAAAAAGCTCATAGGGCGGGAATAAATAAAAACGATTACTGGGATACTACTTACGAAGATGTAATGAATCTCATAGCCCGGCTGCCTGTAATTGCTGCTTATATTTATCGGCGAAGTTTTAAAGATGGCAGTTTTATTGAACCGGATCGGAACCTGGATTGGGCTGCCAATTTTGCTCATATGATGGGTTATGACAGTGAAGAAATTTACAGGTTATTCAGAATGTATCTTTGTATTCATGCCGACCATGAGGGAGGAAATGTATCTGCGCATACAACACATTTGGTGGGATCAGCTTTAAGCAATCCTTATTATTCCTATGCTGCTGGAATGCTTGGTTTAGCCGGGCCATTGCATGGTTATGCAAATCAGGAAGTGATGCATTGGATTCTGGAAATGCTCAAGGAAATTGGTGACCATAATGACGAAAAGTTAATTCGTGAAAAGGTTGAAGCCTATGTTCGTAAAACTATATCTGAAGGTAAAGTGATCCCAGGTTACGGTCATGCTGTATTACGGGTTACCGATCCCAGGTTTACTGCACAGCAAAAGTTTGCTGAGAAATATATTAAGGATGATCCACTGATTAACATAGTGAATATGTTATATGAAATAGTACCTCCGATTCTTCAGTCTCTCGGGAAAGTTAAAAATCCCTGGCCGAATGTTGACGCTTTTTCCGGATCATTATTGCATTACTATGGGATATCTGAATATTTCTTTTATACCGTTATGTTTGGAGTTAGTCGGGCCATTGGGAGTATCTGGCCCAGCTAATTTGGGACCGGATGTTAAATTTGCCTCTTGAACGCCCGTCTTCTGAAACATTAGAATGGTTTAAACAAAAGGCCGGAATGTAATTCAATAATAATTATATGAACATTGGTATAGGGGATTTAAAAATCCCCTATTTTTATTGACAAAAGTAATATTATATGGCATTCCGGGGATTACGTGAATTTATAAAGCTGCTTGAATCAGAAAATGAACTTGTTCGCATTTCCTGTCCGGTAAATCCTGAATTGGAAATTACAGAGATTGTTGACCGTATTGTTAAAAACAGAGATCGGTCAAAAGCTTTACTCTTTGAAAATAATGGTAGTGATTTTCCGTTAATAATCAATGCGTTTGGTTCAGAAAAGCGTATGGGACTTGCTCTCAGATATGATGATTTAAATGAGGTAAGTCATGAGATTGAGAGAATGTTCAAAGTTATATCTAATCCCCCAAAAAGTTATTTGGGAAAACTGAAAATTTTGCCAATGATTTCCACCTTTTCTGCAGGGATACCTCATATTATTCGTAGTAAAGGGAAATGTCAGGAAGTAATTATGGGAAATCCTGATCTCACTAAATTACCCATATTGAAGTGCTGGCCGGCAGATGGAGGAAATTTTATAACACTTCCTTGTGTTGTTACACGGGACCCGGAAAACGGGATGCGAAATATAGGTATGTACAGAATGCAGGTTTTTGACAAAAATACCACAGGAATGCATTGGCACAAGCATAAAACGGGTGCCCGTCATTATTCTGCTTATAAGCGAAAAGGGATGAAAATGCCTGTTTCTGTCTTTCTTGGGGGAGATCCTGTTTATACTTATGCCGCTACAGCTCCGTTACCCGATAATTTTGATGAATATTCACTTGCAGGATTTCTCCGTAAGAGAAAAGTCGAATTGGTAAAATGTATAACAAATGATTTGGAAGTGCCGTCAGACGCTGATTTTGTCATTGAAGGGTATGTTGATCCCGAAGAAGACTTGATTTGGGAGGGTCCTTTTGGTGATCATACTGGCTTTTATTCGCTTGCAGATTGGTATCCACAATTTCATGTCACTTGTATTACTCACAGGAGAGATGCTGTCTATCCCGCCACAATTGTAGGGATTCCACCTCAGGAAGATACGTATATCGGGAAAGCCACAGAACGGTTTTTTCTGGCTCCGATGAAATTAACAATGATTCCTGAACTATTGGATATTGATTTGCCGCCTTCAGGAGTCGCTCATAATATCACAATAGTGAAAATCAATAAAACTTATGCTGGTCAGTCCCAAAAAGTGATGAATGCGATTTGGGGAGCAGGGCAGATGATGTTTAATAAAATTTTAATCGTCACTGATGATAATGTTGATATTCATAATTACCGGGAATTGATTGGTCATGCCATTAAAGTAGTTAATCCACAGACAGACGTAATATTTTCCCAGGGGCCATTGGATGTTCTTGATCATTCGTCTGCACGTTTTGCGTTTGGTTCTAAGATGGGGATTGATTTGACAATAAAATCTGAAGAGGAAATTGTAAAGGAGAATGAACATCCGGTTGATCTTTTGAAGATTTCTGAATCAACAATGGAAGGTGTACACAAAATCCCCGGAATTTTATATGTGAACTGGAATCTTATAAAAGAAGGGATTTCTGTCCTGATTATAGGAGTAAGGAAGAATCAGGATCATTCCGTACCAACAATTGCAGATGAATTACTCTCCTTTCAGGAAATGTTGATGGTGAAGTTCTTTCTGTTTGTTGATTCTGAATTGGATGTTTACAATTTTGAGGCAGTTAGTTGGTATGTCGCTTCGAATATTGATCCCAGCCGCGACTGCCGGATCGTAAAACCCTCACATGAGTTTGAACAGGCTCATTTAATGGTAGATGGTACACGTAAATTATCGGGTATCGACGGATTTAAAAGAGATTGGCCAAATCCGGTCATATCTTCTCCTGAAACCATTAAAATTGTCGATCAGTTATGGCCAAAACTTGGACTTGGGGAATTTATCCCTTCGCCTTCTCTTAATTATATGGCTCTTAAAAACGGGGATGGGGCTGTCAGTATTTCTTAATAATTATTGTTAAGAAATATTTAAGATTCAATCAGCCGTTTTGAATGAGAAGGATGATTATCTTTATCGTTATAAATAAGTAAATAAATTTTTTTAATTATCAGAATATTGTCAAAATAGTCAGATCTGTATTATGTTTATATTTTGATCTGACCTAAAATTTAAATCATATGAAAAGTATCAAAGGATCAAAAACTGAACAGAATTTGTTAAAAGCATTTGCCGGAGAATCTCAGGCAAGAATGCGTTACGATTACTTTGCGAAACAGGCAAAAAAGGATGGTCTCGAACAGATTTCTGCCTTTTTCGAAGAGACTTCAATGAATGAACGCGCTCATGCAAAACGCTTCTTCACTTTTCTTGAAGGAGGGGCAGTGGAAATTACTGCAACCTACCCGGCAGGAATAGTTGGCACAACCTTGGAAAACCTTAAAGCTGCAGCCGAAGGAGAAACTGAAGAATGGGATGTAATTTATCCTGAATTTGCCAGGATCGCGGAAGAAGAGGGTTTTAAGGAAGTTGCAGCCGCATTCAAACTCATTGCAAAAGTGGAAAAGGCACATGCACAGAGATATGTGACTCTTTACAATAATCTTGAGCAGGGTAAAGTATTTGAAAAGGATGGAAAAGTGACATGGAAATGCCGCAATTGTGGTTATTTACATGAAGGTGTAAAAGCTCCCTTGAATTGTCCGGCATGTCTCCATCCTCAGGCATATTTTGAATTGCAGGATTCCAATTATTGATGGATATAGTCGAAAATAAAAATTACAGGAAAAGTAAAAAAGCTGCTCTTTAAGAGCAGCTTTTTAGTTGGTTTATATCCAAAATTATTGGGGTTTGGGATAATCTTTCAAGGCTTCCAGGTTCTTGTCGATCACTTCCTGTGGAAGTTCATAATCGACAAGTTGTCCTGTCAGGTATTTGTCATATCCTACCAAATCCAGTAATCCATGTCCTGAAAAGTTAAAAACAATTGTTTTTTCCTTACCTTCTTCTTTCGCTTTTTTAGCTTCCCGAATGGCTGCTGCAATTGCATGATTAGTTTCCGGTGCCGGAATGATCCCTTCTGTTTTGGAAAAAAGAACACCAGCTTCGAAACATTCCAATTGATGCAAAGCTATCGGGTTAATATAACCCTCCTTAACAGCAGCACTTACCATTGGCGACATTCCATGGTATCGTAATCCCCCTGCATGAATAGGAGCAGGAATAAACCTGTGGCCGAGGCTGTACATGGGGAGGAGTGGAGTCATCTGGGCCACATCACCATTATCGTAAATAAATGGACCTTTTGTCAAAGTGGGACAAGAAGCCGGTTCAACGGCAATAACCTCAATATTGGCGCCGTGAAGTTTATCAAGGATAAATGGAAAGGAGAGCCCTGCAAAATTGCTCCCCCCGCCGGCACAACCAATAACAATATCCGGATTCTTAATTCCCACCTTTGCTAATTGCTTTTTGGTTTCAAGTCCTATTATTGTTTGATGTAACATCACATGATTTAATACTGAGCCAAGAGAATATCGGGTTTCTCCGGTAGGATCTGTAACTGCCGCTTCAATTGCTTCTGAAATGGCAATACCCAGGCTCCCAGGAGTGTCAGGATCTGACTCAAGAATAGCCCTTCCTGCAGCAGTTTGATCGCTTGGACTTGAAATACATGTTCCGCCCCATGTATTCATAAGCATCTTACGGAATGGCTTTTGTTCAAAACTAACCCTGACCATGAATACTTTGCACTCTAAACCGCCAATAAGGGAACAGGCAAAAGAAAGGGCACTTCCCCATTGACCTGCACCGGTTTCAGTGGTAAGCCTTTTAATACCGAATTGTTTATTATACCAGGCTTGCGGTATAGCGGTATTGGGTTTATGGCTGCCTGCTGGTGATACGCTTTCGTTTTTGTAAAATATTTTAGCTGGTGTATCAAGCGCTTTTTCTAAAGAATATGCTCTGACTAACGGACTTGGCCTCCAAATTTTTAACAAATTTAAAACTTCTTCAGGAATATCTATCCAGCGGTCAGAGCTGACTTCCTGTTCAATCAGGTTCATTGGAAAAACAGGTGCAAGCATCTCCGGTGACACTGGTTTCCCGTCTGGCCCAAGAGGAGGTTGCATTTTTATATCTGCTCCAAGATTGTACCATTGCCTGGGCATTTCCGATTCGTCGAGAAAAATTTTTTTCTGCTCCATTGATTCTGTTTGTTATTAGTTAAACGAATTTTAAAAATTAAAAAGGATATGCTGTGTAAACAGTCATATCCTTTTTGATATCTTTAAATTAATTATGGGTATGGTGTTTACGCCTCATGAATCATGCGGCGCCACCGCCAGACATTGCCCTCATAATTAATTCCTGTATTCATTTTTCACAAATTGTTCAACAAAAATAACAATTACAATTTATCTGCAAAAAAAATCAAAAAAAATTTACATTTATTATTTTACCGCCAAACGAAATTGCAGTATTGAAGATTAGATTTAAACCTAATTGTTCACTATATAATTAATTTCAGTAACATGTGTTACAATAGAGTAAGTTACAGGCATTGCCTTTTTATAGACAGCAGCAACACCACAATACTTATCAAGTGAAAGATTAATAGCTTTTTCCAGTTTATCATAGGGTAAATCCTTGCCCCAGAATTCATAGATAATGTGCATGCTCGTATAATGTATTGGATGTTCTTCTGTCTGGACACCTTCAACTTTTACATTGAAATCATCAATTTCAACCCTCATTTTTGAAAGTACAGATACAACATCCATACCCGTACATCCAGCAAGCGCCACCAGCATAAGTGGCTTCGGACGAGGGCCCAGATTATGCCCGCCAACTTTTTCAGCAGCATCCAGCATAATCTTGTAACCATCCGTTTCTGCCTCAAAGGCCATACCTTTTTTCCAGGAAATATTAATCTCCTTCTTCATAAACATATTTCTCCCTTTAATTGACTGATACTTTCAAAACATCGGTAATTGCACTTTTAAAGGTATTTTTAGGAAGTGCTCCCATAGCCATCTGAGGTTTCCCTTCAAGCGGGATGAAAAGCAGTGAAGGAATACTTTGTATGCCAAAAACAGCGGCAAGTTCCTGTTGTTCATCCGTATTTACCTTGAAAATGGTCAGTTTGTCTCCATATTCACTCTGCAATTCTTCAAGAATCGGAGCAACCATTTTACAGGGAGCGCACCAGTCAGCATAGAAATCTATAATAGCAGGTACTTCACCTTCATATTTCCACTCATTGTTTGTCTCATAATTAAAGACCTTTTCTTTAAAAGTCTCCTTAGTTAAATGTTCAAGTGCCATAGTTTTCATTTTAAATATTTATTAGTACAAAAAAGATGCCAATAGCAATAATTGCCTTACAAAAATAATAATTAATTTTGAATAAAAAAAGTTTTTGATGAAAATAAATGCCAATAGCAAAAAATGCACTTGTAAATATTTGTCTTTATTGTAATTTTGTATAAAAAATAAAAGAGATGGAAATTTCTTCCGGAATAATGGGTATCATTTATGAGATGAAGAAGAAGTGTGCTTATATCGATCAGCAGCTCATGGATGAATTGAATCTTACACAATCCGAGTTGCTCTTCTTTTCTTCACTCGATAGCTGTAAAGTAATAAACAGCAACGAACTCGCAAAGAATATGGGTCTTTCTCCATCACGGGTAAGCCGCGTTGTCGATAAACTTGTCATAGGAGGTTATCTTGACCGTGATATTGATTCTTCTGACCGGAGAGCTATTACTCTTTGTCTTACTTCCAAAGGAAAGGAAGTCAAAGCTTCCATTGACAGGGAAAGAATTCAATGTGAAGAGAAATTACTGAATGTCGTTCCAAAAGAAGAAGTCGAAAAACTGCGCGAGATCATAGGGAAAATAATCGAGGCAGTCTAAATTCTGATCATGTTAATTGTCTGTCTTTATTCATTTCTGTTCATCTTTGGTTTTATGGGAATCCAAATCTCTTCTTCTGAATCAGGATCATCCTTTTTGTATTTTTCTCCCAGCAAATCAAAGTGAGGCCGTGAGTCAATATCATATTCAGAATCAGGAAGCCAGTTGTTAAAAATATAGCCAAACGTTTGAGGACCTCTTTTCGCTTCCCCTTTGTGAATAAAGACAGTATACAAACCACCTTCTAATGTGAAGGGTTCCATATTTTCAGGAATCGTTTCAAAGTCTGATACCTCCACTGCAGCCCATTTTTCAAATTCAGACTCGGGATTAAAATTCATAAAATCAAAGGAGGGATCAAATACTTTAAGATTAAATAAATCATTCGATACACTGTTTCTTATTTCTTTCCGATGAGGCATAAAGCCATGCCACAATTCATAAGTACGATCGTTCGATAAACTCATCCTGAGCCTTTTACCGATCAGTTTCTTTTCACCCAATATTTCAATTCTCGGTATCATCTCATAATAATAAATGCTTTATGAAGTTTCTTCTGTCATTTATCTTTTAAAAAGACGAACTGCTTCCGTTCTCCCGTCTCCTTTCTCCATTCTCTATTCCGGATTATTCTCCAGAAACTCCCTGATAATCGGTTCCGCTTTATTTAAGTCTGATTGTTGAATGTAAAGATCAATGGCTGACGGGACACCGCTTACGAATCCTGCCGAAAGTCCCGCATCAAAATCATTCTGAATCATGCATTGGATTTCAGCCTGTTCCAGTTCACCCTTCAAAAGAATTACCGATATTTCACTTCCGGTATAAATCCTGACCAATTCGTTTTTATCTTTCATTAGATTGTCTTTTTCTTAAAATAACATAAATCAAATATACTTGTTTTATCCGATGATTTTATCGAATCGTTTTATTTGCGTTAATGTTTATTGCATTTATTCATTAAATACTGAAAATGTCTTAACTTTAGTTGAAGAATTGCTGGTCCATTAAATTGAAGATTGAGAAGCATAAAAAGAATGGAAAAGATCAGGGCGATTGTCACAGGAGCCACCGGAATGGTGGGCGAGGGCGTTCTGCATGAATGTCTCCTGCATCCTGATGTGGAATCAGTTCTGATTATCAATCGAAGACCTTCAGGAATGAACCATCCTAAACTGAAAGAGATAATACATCCCGATTTCTTTGATTTCTCATCCATAGAAGAACAGCTTAAAGGATACAATGCCTGTTTCTTTTGTCTGGGCGTATCTTCAATAGGCATGAAAGTAGCGGAATACAAAAAAATTACCTATGATCTGACCATGCATGTCGCTCAAACACTAAGCAAATTGAATCCGGACATGGTATTCTGTTATATTTCAGGCTCGGGCACCGACAGCACCGAAAAAGGAAGGCTGATGTGGGCCCGGGTAAAAGGAAAGACTGAAAATGATCTGATGAAATTACCCTTTAAAGCAGTCTATGCTTTCAGGCCTGGATTCCTCAAATCAACAAAAGGATTAAAGAACACTCTTCCCGCTTATAAGTACTTTGCATGGCTTTATCCGCTTATGAGGCCGCTATTCCCCGCCATGCTTGGTACTCTTCATGAACTCGGGCTGGCAATGATAAATAGTATTAAATACGGATTTCCGAAAAAGGTTTTGGAAGTAAAGGATATCAGACGGCTATCGGGAATAATAGAATAATATTTTAAAGGAACCTTATATTGAGGTAGTTGATAAATTATTTTATCAATTTCAATACTTCGGATTTAAGGAGAGGTAAATGTCTCACAATTGTTCCCCATACAATTTCGTTATCAATTTTATCATACCCGTGTATTACTCTGTTCCTCATTCCAATAATTTGACGTGTAGCAGTAATTTCAATGTTTGGATCAATCTTTTCTAAATTGCTTAATGCCTCACCAATTATTTCGAATTCCCGTTCAACAGCTCTTCTGAGCATTTTATTTGACATATAGAATGTAAAATCCCTCTTGTCGCCAAGATAAGATTCAATAGACTCAATAGAACCTTTTATATCAAAAAGATATTTTAGAATCTCATTATTCATAAATTAATGTCTTTGTCTTATCCAGTGAACTTATAAAGTATGGATTTGATAAGGATTTATCTGTGATAAGATCTACTGGTCTTTTAAAGAGTTTTTCAAATTCTTCGGCAATATTAAAATAAGCATCGGCATAGTCTCCAAAATCCATTGGATTAAAGGCAATCAGGAGGTCAATATCGCTGTGGTCATTGAATTTATCTGTACAAACCGAACCAAATGCAAACAATGCCTTAACATTATAGTTTTGGCACAATACTTTAATTTTCTCTCTGTTATCTTCAATGATTCTTTGCATATCGACGTTTTGAACAAAGTTAAATAATTAAGAGATATTATTTTTATTTCATTTAGTCATTAAGCCTGGTCTTCATTGTCTCAAGATTATCAATAATGCCTGATAACAACTCGGCAGGGATACCGACATAAACTTCCCCGTCCCCGATTTTCATATAGGTCCTTGCCCCATGATCTCCAAAACTGTAAACAACTTCTCCTGTCAGGTAAGGCGCAGCGACTATTGATGAACAGATTGGCGGGCCTGTCATGCCGGTTGTTCTTTTGCCTGAATCATAAGCATAGGCCTCCGCGATCAGCATCCCTTGCTTTGCATTACATATAAGTACCACAACATCAGGTTCAAATGTCGCTTTCTCCAAAGGTGAAAAGGCGACTGTTTTAACGGTTCCGTATTCTATTCTCAGGTTCGAATTGATAAATCTCCTTGCCGCTCTCCTGGTTTCAAAAAGCCCCATTTTGGAGAGAAATTCTCCGTTCCTGACTCTTTCACCCATTTGTTTCATTCCGCAACTGCTTGAACCCCCGTCGCATTTATGGTTCTCAACAGTTGTATAGAACGCGTCGCCCTTTATCCTTACCTTATCCAGCATCTGGCAAACCCTGATCTCTCCCTTCATCTTTTCAACACCCTCAGGCGGTTCATCCCCAAAAGCAATCGCAACCGGCAAACTCTCCAGCCCCAAGATTCCTTTCATTCTATTTGAATAATCAGCATACTTTTTCATTGAGAACCTCCTTTTACTTGTATAATATGGAATACCCTTTCCCTCTCAACAGAGTATAAAATAATTCTTTATAACTGTCAGAAATCGGAATGATTTTGTCCCCGATTTTTATTCTGTTTCTTTCAATACTTTCAATTTTTGAAATAGAAACTATGAATGAATTATGAACTCTCGTGAATTCCTTTTCTGGAAGTAATTGCAAAATATTTTTGAAAGACTGCAGTGTCATTACTTTTTTATCGGGTAAGCATATCTGCAAATAATCCTTCATTCCTTGAATATAAAGAATATTTCTTAAATCAATCTTTTCAATGCGATACTCCGTTTTCACAAAAATATAATCATCTTCAATTCTGGTGTTTCTTTTAACCAGCGATTTATAGGCCTTTTCGGTCGATTTTAAAAATCTTTCAAATGAAAAAGGTTTAAGAAGATAATCTATCACATCGAGTTCGTATCCTTTCAGCGCATATTCATCATAAGCCGAAGTGATGATTACCTGAGGCCTTACAGGTAAAGCCTCAAGAAATCTTATTCCTGATAGCCTTTTCATCCTAATATCAAGAAAAATCAGATCAACTTCATTATTTTTTAGAAATCCAACTGCCTCAACCGCATTGTTAAACGCCTGTAAAAGATTGAGATAATCAATCTGCCTGATGTATTCAGAAATCTTTTCCAGTGCAAGCGGTTCGTCTTCAATCGCAATGCAGTTAATTTTCATTCAAACCAATTTTTAATTCAACGTTAAATGATGTATTGTTCTTTCCAATCACTAACTTATGTTTATCAGAGTAAATTAATTCAAGTCTTTTCCTTACTGTATCTAAACCTATACCATGAGTTTCATCACGGATAGTATCCGTTTTATCATAAATATTCCTGCAAATAAAAGTAATATTGTTTCTGTCAATAACGAATTCTATCGTTATTCCATTTTCAATATCCGAATCGACAGAGTGCTTAAAGGCGTTTTCAATAAAGGGGAGAAACAGCATAGGGGCAATTTTAACGTCTTTATAATCGCCGGTAATCGTAAAATTAAGAAAACCGGGATTTTTAATCCTTAATTGCTCGAGAGAAACATAGTTTTTAATGTGTTCGAGTTCTTTACTCAAGGGAACCATATCCGATTGGCTTTCATGAAGCATATACCGCATAATATCAGACAGTTTGATAAGTGATTTTGAAGCCTTTTCCTGGTTGTTCATAATCATGGCATCGATATTGTGAAGCGTATTGAACAAAAAATGCGGGTTAATCTGAGTTCTCAGCAAAGCCAAATTGCTGTCGGCATTTTGTTTTTCAAGAAGAAGGATTTTATTTTTTTTTTGAAACCAATCGATGAAATAATAGGAAAAAATTCCAATTATAATGAACAATATTACTGCGCTAAGAAGATCGCCGGTTATCAAAAGAAATTCTTTTTGATAATTTGATAACAAGAATAATGATGAATATAAAAATATTATTGAAAAAGCAGCGTAATACCCAAAATACTTTTTCTTCAAAAGTTTTGTAATTCCAAAATATCCTGCATAAAATGATACTGGATATGACACGATAGAAATATAGTATAGGATTTGCATCCACTGATCATGTTTGGCTGAATTTGGAGGATAATGACTGTATGAAAGACGTGCCATTAATATCGTTCCAAAAAGAATTAACCAAAAAGCAATGTGGATTAAGATAACAACTGACTTTTTCATATTAGATTTTTAAGTTATACAGTATTACAAAAATCAATCGTTTAGTTAATTTGGGAAAATGTAATATACCCTTTCAGGAATGTTATCGACATTTTGGCTGTTGCAATCGATGCTTTTCATTTTGGAACATTTCAAATATAGTGAATTTATCGTATTTCCTATTTATCAACGCACTGCAGTATAATTTTCTCCTTGATTTCCCGCTATTAAGTCCAGTGTTTATTCGTAGATTATTCGTACTTTATTCGTAGGTCATTCGTATATTATACGAATAAACTACGAATAATCTACAAGTAAACTACGAATAATCTCCGAAGTTGGTATAGCTGAAAAGCGAGGTAAATAAGGCGCAGAAATTGCCTTTTCACCGGATCTTATTGAACCAATGACTTTTTTCGTGGATATTTACTAAGGGCTTTGAAGCGATTGGATGGAAACCGGATCAGGCAAACTGTTCGAGCAACTGGATGCGCTTTTTAATGGGAGGGTGCGTGGAGAAAAGATTGCCTATGGAAAATCCGCTCTTTTTATCCTCGTGAGAAGGATTTTCAATAAAGAGCTGGGCCACATCACGGCTCTGGACAGCTTCTATATAGGGATCATTGTCGATTTTGCGAAGGGCGTTTGCCAGGGCATAAGGTTTATGCGTCATTTCGGCGGAACCGGCATCGGCCATGTATTCACGGGAACGGGAAATGCCGAAACGCAACAGGATCGCAATTAAATAGCAGATGGCTGAAATGACGATGGCAATCAGAATGAGTGGGGCATTGCTTTTTCCCTCCCTCCGCGAAAAGGCGCCGTACTGAAGGCTGCGGAATGCCATCTGCGCAAGAAAGGCAAAGATTCCTACAAAGATGATCGAAACAATCAGCAGCCGTACATCGCGGTTGCGGATGTGTGTCAGCTCGTGGGCAATGACGCCTTCAAGCTCTTCATCATTCAATTTATTAATGATTCCGCGCGACAGCGAAACCGAGAAGGTTCTTTCGTTGATCCCGCTGGCAAAAGCATTCAGGGAATCATCCTCGATAACATATATTTTCGGCGTTCTCATTCCCTGTGAAATGCAGAGATTCTCGACCAGATTGTAAACTCTCATGTTTTCTTTTCTTTCGAGGGGCCTTGATCCGGTTGCATACTGAATAAGGGCCGTATGAAAGAACCATGCGATAATAAACCACAAGACAACCACGATTAACACAACCGGCATTGCTTTGAGAAAAGCATCATTTATTGACAAGGCTTCCTGGTAGCGGCTTTGGTAATAATAGTTGGTGAGAAAAAGAAAGGCATAGACCATTCCCAGCAAAACCGCCGGGAATGCGATGATCAGCAATACACTGTTCGTATTATTCTTCCAAATCTGAGACTGAATCCCGAGGTAAGCCATTCAAATAATTAATAATTAAGAATTAAAAGTTAAGAATTAAAGAATTCAAAAGTATATATTAACCTTAATAGCTGTGATCCGATTCGTGCAAATTCGTCTTCAATTCGTGAAATCAGAACTTGATTGTTGGGGGTTCTTCCATCTCGACGCGCGAATCTCCAAGATCAAACATGTTTTCCTCCCTGAATCCGAAACTATTAGCTATCATATTGGCAGGGAAGGTTTGGATGCTTGTATTGTACTCATATGTAGCTGCATTGAAGAACCTCCGGGCTGCCGCAAGTTTGTTTTCGATGTCGCTCAACTCCTGCTGAAGCTGCATAAAGTTTTGACTTGCTTTAAGATCCGGGTAAGCTTCGACGGCCACTTTCAATCCCTGGAGGGCAGAAGTCAGCTGGGTTTCGGTTTTGATTTTATCGTCAATTGTTGAGGCGCTCATGGCCGCTGCCCTTGCTTCCGTAATTTTTATAAGGACTTCACGCTCATGGGTGGTATATCCTTTAACCGTTTCGACCAACTGAGGAACAAGATCATGGCGCTGCCTCAACTGAACATCGATATCGGCGAATGCATTCTGACGACGGTTCCGCAGCCGTATAATGCGGTTATACATTCCGATCATCCAGAATACGATGATCACTATGATGGCAATTACAATAATTAAAACCATATCTGAGGATTTTAGGTGATTAATAAAAACAAATTTACTACTTAAAGTTGACAATAATACAACAGGACTGATTTTTTAAGGAACTTCACAATTAATTCACAGACTTTTAATAAGAAAAAGATCACACATTTAATATCTCGCCTTCGGACTTCGCAACAATGACGGCACAGCAGGTATCGGCATAAACATTGATCATCGTCCTGAACATATCAAGCAGCCTGTCGACAGCGATGATAAGACCAATTCCTTCGAGGGGCAGGCCGACTGCTTTAAGCATTACAGCCATCATGACCAATCCGGCCATTGGTATTCCTGCCGATCCTACTGCAGCAAGCAAAGCCATTGAAATAACGATTATTTGTTGTGCAAACGACAGGTTGACTCCATAAGCCTGGGCAATAAAAATAACTGCCACGCATTCGTAAAGAGCTGTGCCGTTCATATTAACCGTTGCTCCTAAAGGGAGGGTGAAACCTGCGATCTTATTTGAAACGCCGTCTTTAAATTCAACAGCATGTAAGGTTAACGGGAGAGTGGCATTGGATGATGAGGTTGAGAATGCCGTCAGTAAGGGTACTGACATATTATTCAAATGTTTAAAGGGATTAACATTCCCAAGCAGTTTTACCGTTAAGGGCAGAGTGATCAGGCCGTGAATGGTCAGGCCGATCAGGACAGTAATAAAATAGAGGCCTAAACGGCCCAATACTTCGCTTAAGCCATGCCCTGACTGAACCTGCTGGGCAATGACTTTAGCCGCGATGCTGAATACCCCGATAGGTGTAAACCGGATGATGAAAAGGGTAATTTTCATCGTCACATCGAGAGCTGCATTCAAAAAATCAATTAATATCTGATAGGGTTTCAGGGCTATTCGGGTAATGAAGTAACCGACCAGGATAGAAATAAATACGATTGAAAGCATTTGTCCCTGAGAGATGGCTTCGAACATATTGGAGGGGACTATTCTGATCAGAATGTCTTTGAAACTATTTGAATCGGCTATCAGATTTTCAACCGGCATTTTAAAGCCTAATTCGGCACTCACTCCGGGCTTAATCAGATTGACAAGCAAGAGGCCTGTAAGGATAGCTATTAAAGTCGAGAGGACGTAATAACCCATCGTTTTCAGGCCGACACGCCCGAGATTTTGTCCGTTTCCAATACTTGCAACACCTGTAATAACCGAGAGGAGAATAAGAGGAACGACTATCATTGTCAGTCCCCTTAGAAATATTTCCCCGATCCAGTTTGTATAAGATGTACTTTCCGGTAAATAATAACCAAACAGGACACCCAGTATCAGGGCTGCAAAAATCTGGTAATGAATGGGAACAGAAAATCTGTGTATCAACATGGCATTTAGTTAGAGCAGGACAAAGAAAATAAACTTTACCTTTATTTTTTACTGAGGGTAAGATATTTTCAATAATGATAACATAGGATTAGTTTCCGGGTAATTTAATGTTTACCAAAGTATTAATATGAGGAGATCAAACCTGCGTTTTATAAGCTGCCGATTTTTAGGTTTAAAAATCAACAACTTGAAACGGGAATCAATTGAATTAAAATAGATGATTTGTTTATTCCGGTTTAGGAGGAGCGGCTGTTTTAGTCTTTCTTTTTGCAGGGGCGCTTTTGGGTTCAGCTTTTGCTTCAGCTTTTGCTTTAACTTTTACTTCAGCTTTTTCTCCTACTTTTTCTTCTGCTTTTTCTTTAATCGGCGCAGAAACCGGTGGTATTGATTTCTTTGAAGTTTTCCTGCGTCTGCGCACACCATAAGTGCCAAGTACAATTTTACCTCTTTTTGATTTTTTGTCTCCTTTTCCCATATTATTATTTTTAAAGTTATATTTCTGCTGTTGACCGTATTAAGACATTATGTACATAAAAATGAATGTCGAAAGAACGTGTAATTCACAAATATAGCAATTCCTTTCATGTTTTAATCCCTCTTTCAGTATATATTATCAAATCGCTGTCATGCAAGAAACCTAATCATTTTCCTCTAATTCAAATATTTCATTTACACTGATTTTAAAAAGCTTCGAAAGTTTTAAAGCTAATGTAGTGGATGGAACATACTTACCGATTTCGATAGAATTTATCGTTTGCCTTGAAACACCTATTCTTTCAGCCAATTCCGATTGAGTTATATTCAGTTTTGCGCGCTCGACTTTAATGGTATTCTTCATCACATATTTTTCTTCTTGAGTTAACATTAAAAAATACAACATACCAATATGACATAAACAATATGACTATTTGACCTTCAGATTCCGAATATGATTGCTGAGAATATAGCTTAATAACAGGAAGTGCTATTGTCCAAATAACACCCAAAAAGAAAAGCTGTTGCCATTGATTGTAATCGAATTAACCTGATTAATTCATCCTCTGTTTTTTCTTTTGCCATGGAATAAAGCAATAATCCAATAATGAGAATATCAAAAAAAACTACGTAATAAGCTATCCTTGTAATTTCCAACCGTATAGAATTCAAACGTTTTCCAGTAGTGAGATAAGGGGGCTAAAATGATGAATGCAAATAAAATAAAGCCTATCCCTATTTTTTTAAAATAAATAGGAAGCAGTCGAAGATTTGGCTGATGATGATGATGTTTTTTCATTTTAGTTAAGATTAGTATATTTCACCAAATGACAAATATACTTTACATATTGCAAAGTACAATAGACTTTTGATTTTGTTTTACTTTATTTTTCAGTGTAGAAATAAAGTTGAAAGTGAAGATTAATACTATTTTATGCCTATTTTCTCAGATAGAAGGGTTTTAAATATTCCTTTTTATAAATTTACAACTTCAACGATTCATTTCAGTTCCAAAATCATTTTCTATGAAGACATTTAAATTATCATCTACTTCTGTTGATTTTTAGTTTCTCTTACTGCTTAGGTCAACCTCTTGAATCACGGCAAGGGATATTTGACCATATTCAGGATATTGGTAAACCAAAGCACAAGGGATCAACGGTTTATAATTCATCGACACAGGAATACACGCTTACCGGGAGTGGCAAAAATATGTGGTTTAAGGCTGACGAATTTCAATTCGCTTCTCTTAAAATGGATGGCGACATGATTATAACTGCTTTTTGCAGGTTTGAGGGCAAAGGAGTTGAACCTCACCGGAAGATGGGAATCATGATAAGGGAAAAGCTTGATTCGGGCGCGCAGTATGCAGATGCAGTGATTCATGGATCAGGACTAACATCTTTGCAATTCCGTCCCGGAGAAAATGAAGATACACAAACAATAAAAGCAGATGACAATGCCCCTGAGGCGATTCAGCTTGAGAGAAAAGGGGATACGGTGATCATGAGGATGGCTAAAACAGGTGAGCCATTTGTTGATGCGGCAAGGATCAGGATGGTCTTCAACAATCCTGTCTATGTTGGATTGTTTATGTGTTCACACAATCCGGATGTTATCGAGAAAGGAGTTTTTTACAACGTCAGGATCGATGTTCCCGCTAAAGAGGTTATCGGTAAAAGGAAACAGGCTGCGAGCAGGATCGAAATTCTGGATGTGGAAACCGGACACCGCAAGGTGATTTATACGACTAATGATCATGTTGAAGCGCCTAACTGGACAAAGGACGGAAAGTCCCTGATCTTTAATTCAGGAGGATATCTCTATAAATTGCCGGTTACAGGGGGAATGGCTGTGAAAATCAATACCGGGGAGGTTAGAAATTGCAACAATGATCATAGTCTTTCTTTTGACGGGAAAATGCTGGCTATTTCAAGCGGTACAAAAACTCCTGGCGGGAAAACAGGCTCAATGATTTATACAGTCTCAGCCGAGGGTGGGACTCCAAAGGCGATTACCAAAAATGTTCCTTCTTATCTGCATGGATGGTCACCTGATGGTAAAACGCTGGTTTACTGTGCTGAACGGAATGGTAATTTCGATGTTTACAGGATTCCAGCAGCCGGCGGGGAAGAGATCAGGCTGACAGACGCGCAAGGACTGGATGACGGCCCCGAATATTCACCTGATGGTAAATATGTCTATTTCAATTCAGTACGTTCCGGACAAATGAAGATATGGCGTATGAAGCCGGATGGAAAAAACCAGGAGCAGGTAAGCTTTGGTAATTACAATGATTGGTTTGCCCATATTTCGCCGGACGGCAGGAACATGGTTTATGTTTCTTTTCCGGACGATGTCCCTCCTGGATTGCATCCGGCGGATAAAAGAGTAATGATTCGTCTGCAGAGCACGGAAAAGTGGAATCCAAAAGTATTGGCTTATATTTACGGCGGACAGGGTACAATGAATGTTCCTTCCTGGAGTCCTGACAGTAAGTATATAGCATTTGTTTCATTTACTTACGGAGAGCCCCGGTACTGATCACTGATTACTCCCGAAATTCGGTAGTGTTTACAGATTTAAGATGAATAAATATATTTTAATTCCTGCATTGATTTGGTTGATACTCTCGTTTTTACCTCCTGATGCTTCAGGATTTGATCAGGGTGATCAGGAGATTAGATACAACGTCAGGTTTGGTGATACCTATCACAATTACAGCAAGGGCAGTTACGTGAGGATAGGGATTTCATTTAAGAACCTAAAAGAAACACCACTTGATGTTTCCCAGGAAATAGATGTGAACAACTCACGAGGTGAGAAAGTCTGGGATACGTGGATAAACATTCAATTACGATCGGAGCAGGAATTTAATATTCCATTTATGGTACCGGTTCCACCGACACCGGGAAGCTATACACTTACCATTCCCCATACTGCCGGTGCTGATCCGGACCATAAACCTTCGTTCAGATTTGTGGTGATTGAACCTCACATATCAAAGAAACTTTCATTGATTACGGTTGTGGTACCTGAATGGGAGGATAATCTTAAAAATTTCGTCGATCGATGGGAAATAAAATCATCAACCATATCATTAGGACAGGTTGTATTGTGCGGTAAGAAAACACTCCAACGGATGGAAGATGGTGACAGTGAGGCCAGGCAGATGATTGATAAGGCATTAAGACGGGATATGTCTGTGGTTTTTCTTGATTTCGGTCCGGTAGAGATAAAAGAAAACTCAAATTTAAAAGCTGATTTGCCGAATGATATACAGGTAAATTTTGTAAAAACTGCCATGCCCGAATTGAATTTTATTCCCGATAAGAGTGTTCCTGCCTTGAATTATGATCTGCCATGGAATGACTTTCAGTCACTCAACGGATTTAATGGAATAAGCATTCCTCCTGTTGATATGAACCTTACAGGCAGGGAGGCAGAAGTGACACATCTGGCAATAACCGGAAAGAACCCATTCCGTTTTCCGGTTATCGAATTAAAACCAAAAGGAAGGAAAGGTGCGATAATTTTAAGCCAGGTTATTACGGAAGGGCGACTTGATGAGAAAGTCATTCCCCCAAGAAACAGGTTGGAACTTCCTGCATATGATCCTTTCGCGGTGCAATTTGTACTGAATCTTATATCTGCCTCAGTAGGCAATGATTTGCTGAAATAAGATTAAAGGCTGAAGGTTAAAAGCACTTGCTTCCTTTGGTCTTTAGCCTTTAGCCTCCTTTAATTTAATTTTCACAAAAAGAAACATAGATGAATATTTATTTAAAAAATTTATTATTATTGTAGTAAAATGGGGTAGAAGGGCCATTTTAATTAAAGAATGAAAGAATAAAAGAATAGTACATAAAAACTATTTTGCAATTCTTATTCCTTTAATTCTTTCATCAAACAGATTACCAGATCTTTATGGAATATTTTCCTGTTCCATATCGTCAGTACACAAACGGTATTAAGTTTACTTTGATATTATGGTAAAGACAATCGGAAAAACATTAGCATTCTTTTTCATTCTAAGTTTATATGCAGGAAAGGCAATTGCTGATCCCATCAGGCTTGATAGCTCAAATCCTCATTATTTTCTCTATAAAGGTAAGCCTACGATCCTGATAACCTCTGCCGAGCATTACGGTGCAGTAGTTAACCGGGCATTTGATTATGTGCCTTATCTCAATTCATTGAAATCTTATGGATTAAATTATACGCGTATTTATCCCGGTGCTATGTTTGAAGCTAAAGATAAATGGATCAGGGCTAATACTCTCGGGGTAGAACCTGACCAATTAATATTACCCTGGGCACGAAGCGATAAACCGGGTTATGCCCAGGGAGGAAATTTATTTGATCTCGACCGCTGGGACAAAGATTATTTTTTGCGGCTAAAAGATTTTGTAGCACAGGCATCAAAGCGGGATATTATGGTAGAAATTTGTTTTTACAATGCTCAATATGATGATACCTGGCCGATTTCACCATTGTTTTATAAAAACAATATTCAAGGTGTCGGCAATTGTCATTTTAATGATGCACAAACACTGAAGCATCCTGAACTTGTGAAATATGAGGATGCATATGTCGGGAAGATTGTTCAGGAAGTTAATTCTTTTGATAACGTTATTCTTGAGATCTGCGATGAACCCCTTCTTAACGGCACACCGGTTGATTCAGCAGGAGCATGGATACGTCATATAATACAGGTTATTAAGAAGACTGAGAATAATTTGCCGAAGAAGCACATTATTGCCCAGCAGATTGAAGGACCGGTAGATGGACCTGTGGATTTATCGAATGATCCGGATATTTCTCTGATTGTGGCACAATATGATTGGGCAGCCGGTGATCAGATGGGAGGAATGCAGGCTCTTGATCGTAAATATAAATGCAACAAGGCAATTGAATTAAATGAAACAGATTATTATCCGGTATGGTATGGCAAAAATAATGATAAAGTTGCTGCGTCTCGTGTAGAGGCCTGGGAATTTATCGTTGGCGGAGGTGCCGGATTTAACCAGTTAAACGGAATTTACACAGTAGAGAATCCGGGCGGGAACACTCCTGATAACGCTCAGATATGCAAGGCATTGGAAAGCCTGAAGAAGTTTATTTATAGTTTTGATTTTATAAAAATGCATCCTGATAAAAGTTTTATTATCAGTGGTATCCCGAAGGATGTTTTTTGCAGGGCGATGAGTGAGAGAGGTAAACAATACGCAATGTACATGCACCACAGCGCCAGAATTAGAGAAAGCTCTTATGATGTAAGACCGGGTAATTATCGGGATAAATTGGTTATGTCATTCCCTGCAGGCAGGTATAAAGCAGAATGGATTAATCCGGCTGATGGTAATATACTTAAAAAAGAAGAATTTAATGTGACTAAAGAAAATCAGGTATTTGAATCGCCTGAATATTCTATAGATATTGCTTTAAGGGTAAAAAAGATTTAAAAGGGAAATAGGGCATCGCGAAAGCTTTCCGGACAGGAATCAGTTTATGTCTGTCAACTTTTAACTGATAAGTGAATACTATTGATTTTATCTTTTGCCGTTGGCTTTAGCCAACCGGCTTTGATGAAAGAAAAAATATTGTTCAAGGACTTAACTAACATTTAAATTCTATCGAAAGGGGATTACTATGATTAAAAAACTAATTATCAGCTTATTAGGACTAGCTTCTTTAAGCATTACCTATGCTGAGCCAATCAGACTTCATCCTTTTAATCCGCATTATTTTCTGTATAATGGAAAGCCTGCAATCTTACTGACATCTGCAGAGATTTACGGAGCAGTATTGAATCTTGATTTTAACTATAATAAATATCTTGATGCCCTTGCAGATGGAGGAATGAATTATACGCGGATATATACCGGAGCGTACTTTGAGATGGCAGATAAATGGTTTAAGGATCAAAGCCTTGGGCCTGCCGATAACAGACTTTGTCTTCCATGGGGCAGGAGTAATGTTCCGGGTTATATCAAGGGAGGGAATAAGTTTGATCTCGACAAATGGAATCCGGAATATTTCAATCGTTTGAGTGATTTTATCAGTTATGCAGGTGAAAAAGGAGTTATTGTCGAGATATGTTTATTTAATGCACAGAAGCCATGGCAATGGGATTTTCAACCAATGAACGGAAATTGTAATGTAAATAATGTCGGATTTTGTAAACACAATGAATTCCAGACATTAAAAGATTTGAAACTGGTTAATTATCAGAAGGCATATGTACAGAAAATCACCGAGGCAGTTAATGAGTTCGATAATGTTATTCTTGAAATAATCGATGAACCTACAATTATCAGCGGAGGAGGACCAGGCACCAACGCTGCCGATGCAGTTCCGTGGATTAAAGAAATGTTGAAGACTATTGTTGAAACTGAAAATGCTTTACCCCAAAAACACCTTATTGCTCAGCAGGTTGAAGGTGGTGCAACTCAGGGAATTGTGGATCTTTCTGCAGACACTGCAATTTCAGTGATTGTGGGTCAATATACCTGGCAGAATGTTAACCAGGTCGGAGCATTGAAACTGCTTGATAAAAAATATCGGTTAGGTAAAATGATTGAATTTAATGAGACTGTTATCTATCCAACAGGATATAAAAATGGTAATACACTTGATGATTCACGTGTTGAGTCCTGGGAGTTTATCATTGGCGGAGGAGGGAGTTATAATCAGCTTAACAGTCTTTATACAACGCATAATGAAAATGCAGAAGAGACAGAGAATTTTAGAGTTCTGCGTCAGTTAAAGATTCTGAAATCATTTATTTGCAGTCTGGATTTCGTGAAGATGAAAAAAAATGATGCATTTACAATTAATAATACATCTTCTAAACCTTTTGCCAGAAGTATTTGTGAACAGGGGAAGCAATATGCCTTTTATATGCATCATTCAAAGAATCCAAACGGGAATCCGTCTTTATTCACTTATTACCAGGCTGATCCGGGGAAATATACGGAGAATATTACTATTGACATTCCAAAAGGAACTTATCGGGCTGACTGGATTAATCCGGCGACCGGTAAAATTGTCCGTTCTATATATTTCACTTCGAAAAAGGATAATTATAAATTGACTTCACCTGAATATTCAGTCGATATGGCTTTAAAGATTATCAGGATTTTATAATTCATATTTTTTTAAGTACATCATCACTGTTTTACCAGCTTCACCTCCCTGAGGGAGGGAAAGATTAATTACTGTCTGTCCATTTTCTATTCGGAAATTTTCGCCCTGATAATTTCCGCTAATTTTAAGCTGTATATTGACAAGCTTTTGTGTCGGATCCGAAACTGATAAATATGTTCCTCCTTTTGCTTTTTTCAGCATAACAAGGCAGGGAGTATTCACTTCAACACCTCCAAAAGTATTTGATTTGCAAGGTTTATAGAAAACAATGCCTGCCATTTTTTCATTCGCAGTCACAACCTCTTGTAAAACATCCGTATTATGGATTCTGAAGGGTTTTTGTTTTTCAATCTGCTCTAACCTTTCCGTTGAAGCATTTGGAACTAAAATATAACAGTAAGTTTCATTTGTCGGATTTTTCCCATGATCCAACCATAGATTAAAAATCCTGGAGTATATCTTTTTGTCCTGTAAATAAGTTGCATAACGATACCAGGATCCCTCAACTGACTTTGTTTCAAGTTTGATATTCCCTTTCTTTGGAAACAGGTAACCAACATTATCATGTAAGATCCAGGAAGGATTTGTTAAGTTTTCTTCTTCACTGGCTAAATGAGTTCCAAACTTGGTTTTAATGAAAGGAACATCCTTGTAGAAACATTGATTTACGGATGTTATGACAGGAACATTTTCAGATGAACTGATACCCGGCTCCAAGGCACACAATCATATCTTGAAACATAAACCATGATTTCTTTGCACTTAAGCCATCCCGTTCAAAATCCATCACAGCAATCCCGTCGTCGCCGTCTGAAACACCTCCTACGAATTCATTATCCGTAAAGTATCCAACGGCAAGTAATAAAGGAAGTTTCTTATCATCCTGTCCAATTGTTGCTCCCGGTATTTTCTTCCAGTCCCAGTAAGGGAAAATATTTTCATACTCGTCTCCCCTCGTATATATAAAGGTAACACCATCTCCCATATGATAACCATTAACATTCTCATACCTGCTCGATTCAGCTCCCTTTACACTTTTTGAAACCATTTTAACGGAGAAAAAATATTCGGGAGTTCGTTTTACCTGGTATTCCGATCTCCAGAAATGTTTATCTCCTTCAAGATTTTGCCAATTCAAGGCCTTCTCGTATTCTCCGGCATATGAAGGATCCAGTTTTATCATCATTTCGAAAATACCTGAAAGTGTATTTGCTTTTTCTGTTGGTGAATCAGCTTCCAATTTTCTTCCGCAGGCGGGGATGTCGAATCGGCCTTTCCACGTTGCCCATTGAAGGCCTTCAAGCAGATATTTCCTCAATATCGCTATTTTATTCTCATCAAAGGCATAAGGAGAATTCCTGAGTATTTGAATCCATTTAATCATATCACCAATAAAGGACAGGCCGTAATTCCCGAATTGCAGCTGAGGCCCATGTTGGTGAAATGACCAATCGGGCTGAATCCCCTCACTTAACCTCACCGCCAATTCGCCCTGAATCGATTTGCTGGCAATCCTTACTGAATCGCTGTCTTTCCTTAGCAGTGATTTAAATAAAGTGATCCCCGATACCCAAACTCTGTTTTCTCCGGTATACTTGATTTTTGCACGATTCAGAATGCTGACACCCGGTTCAATTTGTTTTTCGGAAAGCTCATTCTCCATCAATATAAGGATTTGAGCAAGCGTTCCCGGAGTTCCTATTTCATTGTACCACCATGCATAAGGACTTAGAAAGTTGTTTTTTAGCCAGTAATCAAGTGCAAGATGAATTTTCCCCAAGACTTCCTTATCATGATAATACTTGTTCCCTTTAATCTGGTATATTTTAGCGACTGTCAATAATCTGTCCAGATGTTTCTTAGTTCTCCATAGCCCGTCAACTTTATCATCATAAATAACATCTGGCCATGAACCATCATCTTTTAAATCAGACAGCCAATTTTCAACTGAATCTGAATTTCCCTTCTCTTCAAGAATATATGAAAGAACATTTTCATGAAGTTGGACAAGTTCTTTTGGGTAAATGACTGTTGAATTTGAAAAAGCGGAATTGAATAGTAAGACAAAAACTGGCAGGAAAATGAATTGAAAAGTTTTCATAGATTTAGATTTAATTTTCTACCTGTTTTATCGAAAACGCGATCCTCTTTCTTGGAATATCGACTTCGAGCACTTTAACCTTAACATGCTGATGCAGCTTTACTTCCTGAGAAGGATCGCTTACAAAATGATTGGCCATCTCGCTGATATGTACCAGCCCGTCCTGTTTTACCCCGACATCGACAAATACCCCA
This sequence comes from uncultured Bacteroidia bacterium, assembly GCA_963810555.1. Classification (GTDB taxonomy): domain Bacteria; phylum Bacteroidota; class Bacteroidia; order Bacteroidales; family Prolixibacteraceae. The sequence continues at coordinate 178,403 of CAWENX010000001.1, forward strand.
AACCGCGTGATGTTTGTAACGATTCCCGGCAGTGTCATTCCCGGCTTTAAATCATTTATTGAGAATACTTCACTTGAGAATTCAAACACTTTGACTCCCTTTCTCGGATCCTGTGCCGGTTTGGCCAATTCCATAAAAATGTCCTTTAAAGTAGGCAGGCCAACTTCATCATTAATATACTTTGTAGCGTCGATAGTATCAATTAAATCCTGCTTGCCGATAAGCTCTGCAACTTTATATCCCTTATCTTCTGCAATTTTTTCCACCAATAAATATCTTTCAGGATGCACTGCCGAATTGTCCAAAGGATTCCCGGCGCCCGGAATCCTTAAAAATCCCGCACACTGCTCAAATGCTTTCGGTCCAAGCCGTTGAACGTTTTTTAATTCCTCTCGCGATTTAAATGGCCCGTTTTCAGTGCGGTAGTTGACAATATTCTGTGCAAGCATCGGCCCTAATCCTGAAATAAAGTTTAAAAGGTGGCTGCTTGCCGTATTCAAATTAACGCCGACAAGATTCACGCACGATTCAACCACATTATCAAGCTGTTTCTGCAGTAACTTCTGATCGACATCATGCTGATATTGTCCAACCCCAATCGATTTCGGCTCAATTTTTACCAGTTCAGCCAAAGGATCCATCAGTCGTCTTCCAATTGAAACGGCTCCTCTCACGGTTACATCATATTGGGGAAATTCATCACGCGCAATTTTTGAGGCCGAATAGATTGAAGCGCCATCCTCGCTTACCACAAATACCTGTAGATCACGGTCGAACCTCATTTTTTTGATAAATCCTTCCGTTTCACGGCTTGCTGTTCCGTCGCCAATAGCGACAGCCTCAATTTTGTATGTGCTGACGAGCGAAGAGAGTTTACGCATCGATAGACCTACCTCTGACTGAGGCGGATGAGGATAAATGGTTTCGTTATGTAGCAAATTGCCCTGTGCGTCAAGACATACAATTTTACATCCGGTCCGGTATCCCGGATCGATAGCCAATACTCTTTTCTGTCCAAGAGGAGGAGCAAGAAGCAGTTGGCGCAGATTTTCTGCAAATACTCTGATGGCCTCTTCATCAGCCTGTTCCTTGGATGAAGTGAAAAATTCTGTCTCAATCGAAGGGGCAATTAATCTTTTATAACTGTCCTTTACGGCCAATGCGACTTGTTTTGCACTCTCATTTTTGCCTTTGACGAAATAGCCCTCAAGAGATGCAATGGTTTTTTCGTCATCAGGCGCAATGCTTAATTTCAAAAAACCTTCATTCCCACCCCTTCGCATGGCAAGCATTCTGTGTGAGGGACAACGCCTTAAAGGTTCACTATACTCGAAATAATCCCGGTATTTGGCTCCCTCTTCTTCTTTGCCTTTCACCACCTTTGATGTGATCACTGCCTCACGTCTGAAGCTTTTTCTGACAATATTCCGGGCCGCCTGATTTTCATTGATCCATTCTGCAATAATATCCCTTGCCCCTTCCAATGCGGCATCGGCATCAGGTACTTCATCGTTGACAAACTTCAAAGCCCTCATTTCAGGATCAGGCTCATTTTGCTTCATAATAATCTTTGCAAGCGGCTCCAGTCCCTTTTCGCGGGCAATCATCGCCCTTGTGCGGCGTTTTGGTTTAAAAGGCAGATAGATATCCTCCAGTTCGTTGAGATCAATACATTCTTCAATCCGGCTTTCCAGTTCAGGCGTTAAAGGTTCCTGTTCTTTAATCGTATTAAGGATAGTAACCTTCCTTTTTTCCAGTTCCTCAAACCTTTCCTTTTCATCCTTAATCTTACCGACAGCAACCTCGTCAAGGCTTCCCGTGGCCTCTTTCCTGTAACGTGAAATAAATGGTATTGTCGCCCCTTCTTCGAGCAAATCAATGGTCCGCCCGATCTGCCTTTCGCTGATTCCAAGCCTTTCGGCAATAATTTTATGGTATTTCTGAAGTATCATACTTGCAAAGGTAGCAATTATAGGGATTTAGGCTGAAGGCTCTAAAACAATTGCACCAAAAGATATCACTTTATCAGACAGTTTTACAGGGCGTAGAGACGCGATTAATCGCGTCTCTACCTGCTTTGCACCAAAAATGGGTTTGCTGTGCTATTGCTGTGCACTTGTTGTGCTATTGCTGTGCACATGTTGTGCCTTAATAGCACAGCCAATACACAATGAGTATACAATAAATACACAACAAATTTAGCTTTGATATAATGATAACACGGACAAATTTCGATGCGCCTCACTTTTCTGTGAAAGGGTAGGGCTTTAAATATTTTTAAAGCATTTAGGTTACGATGGTTTCTTTGGATAAACTGTATAATCAAATATATTATCTTTAAGATGAATTTTTATCCATTAATTATTCATATTAAAGATTTAAAAGCTCAATTCAAAGCAGACTTTTCTGCATTGAGAGAGATTCTTAATAAGCATGATATAATTGGATTTATGCCAGATTTGCCGGAAGATGAATATGATTGTATTAACCATAGTTTACTGAGTTTACTCAATCAAAACTGGGATTTAGATTCTTTAAAAGGATTGCTTAAATCGGAAATTGCAGAGCATTTTGGACTTAATAATGGTCAAAAATTTATTGATGAATTAGCCATTGATATTTTTGATTGGTGGAATGAAAGAAGAATAATTACAAAGTAAATATCATAACACACACTAATTTTTTTCGTTGCGAATTAACAGTACCCCACGATTAACTCCTCCGTACCCTCCTCGTATTTGGCTCGCTATTGGTTCGCTATTGGCTTAAGAGCCGGTTTAATATAATATTGGAATTGTATAAATTATTTTAATTAATTTTGAGTAAACCATTTTAATCGTCGCTTTCATTCTTTGAATAATAACATCGTTAAATTATGAAATGGTATTTTTCGATAAAAGATAGTCTTTTGAAGTTCAGCTTTGGGCTCAAGGTTCTGTCGTTTCTCAGCTTTATGGTTTGCTGTAATTTTTCAATCGCAGCAACGAAGGTTTATCCCGCTCCTGAAGGTGCAAAACTTTCGAAGATTATACTTTAATTGTTAACGGACAAAAAGTTCCTGTTTATTTCGCGCCGGGGAGGCCGGGATTGGGAGGAAATTATTCGTTTGCCTATTTCGATTGCTCAGGCGCTTCGGAGATTGCGGTAACTTCAATCTTTAAGCTGGACAGTACTATTATAAGGCCTGAAGTAAAAGCTTCCGGGAAATCTATTTCGAATAATAAACTGAAATTTACTTTAGCCTCTTCGCCATGCCAGGTCTCCGTTGAACCTGACGGCATTAATCATCCCTTATTTATTTTTGCCAATCCTATAGAGACAAATCCTCCCAAAGAAGGTGATCCGGGAGTGGTTTATTATGGTCCGGGAGTGCATAAACCTGGTGTTATTAAAACTTACGGATAATCAGACTCTTTATATTGCCGGAGGGGCTTTTGTAAAAGGCGGTATCAATGTTGTTGGTAAAAATGTAAGGATTATGGGGCATGGAATTCTCGACGGCCTTGATTGGGAACGGCTGAAAGGACCTCAGCATTATCTTCTTCAGATAGAGAATTCTGATCATGTAACAGTGCAGGATATTATTTTGAAAGATTCATGGCTTTATGCTTTCATGATTGGCGGAAGTTCAAATGTGGATGCAACCAACCTTAAAATTATAGGGACACGATGTGCCAATGAGGACGGTATAGATATCTGCAATTCGCAAAAGATGAAAATAAGGGATTGCTTTGTCCGTACGGATGATGACAATATTGCTGTAAAAGGAACAGGATATGACGCTAAACCGGTAGATTCTATATTAATTGAAAGATGTATATTCTGGACGGACGTTGCAAATATATTTCGTATTGGAGCAGAAAGTCATGCGAGTGCTTTCCAGAATATTACAGCGAGGGATATTGATATAATCCATATGGAAAGTGGCCAGGAGAAGGGATCAACGTATGGTTTAAGGTATGATTTCTGTTTTACTATACAACCGGCAGAAAATTTGCCGGTAAAGAATCTTGTTTTTGAGAACATACGCATAAATTGGGAAGGACAGTCTAATTATATTGAATGCAGGCCTTATCTGACATCATGGTCAAAACCACCTGAAGGGAACATCGACGGGGTTTTGTTTAAAGACATAACTGCCACAGGAAAAGAGCGAAAAGGTCAGGGTCGGGTTGTAATCTGGGGCCCTACGCCTGAGCATGATGTAAAAAATGTGACCTTACAAAATGTAACCTGGTTTGGAGAATGCATTAATAAGGATTCGCGGGATGTGACGATAGCCGGAAGTGTAAGCAATATTGTATTCGATTGCACTAAAACTTCAAAGTAAGGTTTGTTAATATGGATTTTGTAAAAAACGCATAAGCCTTATAAATTGTCTTTAGTCAATTGAAATGCAATATTTTAATTTTCTTCTTTGAAACAACAGATTGCAATGCCCTGACAGTTTTATGAGGCTTCAAATTGGAATTTTTAGGATATTAAAAATCAATGTTTTGAAATCTTTTCTTTAATACTTTAAATTGATTGAATAGAATAAATGTCATGATTTTGGACGAGAAATATTATCATGATTTTAATTTGTAAGTAAGCTTTTGTCAGAATTTTTTTGTATTATTAATATCAAGGATATATTTTTTTTATATTTGGCATGAATTTCATAAATATTAACTAAACCAGATGGGACTCTTAAGAGCTAAGCTGTCTAAGTACGATGCCCCACAGAAATTAATGAAGGAAGGCATATATCCCTTTTTTCGGGAAATTGAATCTGATCAGGACACGGAAGTAATGATTCACGGGAAAAAAGTTCTGATGTTTGGATCAAACAGTTACCTGGGGCTTACCAATCACCCTAAAATTAAGGAAGCCGCTAAAAAGGCAATTGATAAATATGGAACCGGATGCGCAGGATCTCGTTTCCTGAATGGCACTCTCGATATCCATATAGAACTGGAGAATAAGCTGGCCAGGCTTGTTCAAAAAGAAGCGGTTGTTTGTTTCAGCACCGGTTTCCAGGTTAATCTGGGTGTAGTTTCACTTTTGGCCGGACGCAACGATTATTTGTTGCTTGATGAACTGGATCATGCTTCGATAATTGAAGGAAGCAGGCTTTCCTTCTCGAAGGTTCTCAAATTTGAACATAATGATATGGTCTCTTTGGAGAGCAAGTTGAGATTGTGCGATCCTTATGCTGTAAAATTGATTGTTGCTGACGGTGTTTTTTCTATGGAGGGTGATATTATTAATTTGCCTGAAGTGGTGCGTCTGTCAAAAAAATACAATGCTTCAATCATGATTGATGATGCCCATTCCCTTGGTATTTTGGGGAAGAACGGAGCAGGTACTGCTTCCCATTTTGGCCTCACAGGAGATGTGGATTTAATAATGGGAACTTTTTCTAAATCACTCGCTTCTTTGGGAGGATTCATAGCAGGAGATAAAGAGGTGGTTAATTATATCAAGCACAATTCACGTTCCCTTTTATTCAGTGCAAGTATGACTCCGGCTTCAGTCGCAACAGTATTATGCGCAATTGATATTATGGAAAGCGAACCTGAAAGGATAGAACATCTTTGGAACATTACCCATTATGCAAATGAAAAATTTAAAGCCAAGGGTTTTGACACAGGGAAGTCGGAATCACCAATTATCCCTTTATTCATTCGCGATGACGTTAAGGCATTAAAGATGGCCCAGACACTTCTGGAGGAAGGTGTATTTGTTAATCCTGTGGTATCCCCCGGGGTTCCTAAAGAAGACAGTCTGATAAGGTTTTCATTAATGGCTACTCATACATTTGAACAGGTCGATATCGCTATAGAAAAAATAACAAAGTGTGCGTGCAACCTGGATATCATTAAGCTGGCAGAAGTTTATAACTCTTAATTCAGGCTATTGCGTTATAGGCTAAAGGAGAGTAAACAGTGTATAGTATACATTATTTCTTAGAATACGAGAAAATGAGAGGGTGTGAATTTGTGAACATGAGAAAATGAGAAAGTAAGAAAATCATACTCTCACTTCTTCACACATTCTCACCTTCTTATTCTTTCATGAAGCTACCTTCCAAGAAATTGAACTTCGTGTAAATCTTCAATAATTCGTGTAATTCGTTACTATGCAAAAGGTTATTTTTATCACCGGAGTCTCTTCAGGGTTTGGGAAAAGTATGTCTGAATTTTTAGAAGGGAAAGGCTTTATAGTTTATGGCACAAGCCGGAGAACTCTGGAAGGTGTTCAAAAATATAAAGTTCTGAAAGCGGATGTTACGGATAAGTCTTCTGTTGATGATGCGGTTCAGACTATTCTTAGGGAAGAAGGACGAATAGATGTATTGATTAATAATGCTGGTATGGGTATATCAGGACCAATAGAGTTTTCTTCGACTGAAGACATTAAACTTCAGATGGATACTAATTTCATTGGCACTGTAAACATGATTCAATCTGTTTTACCAGCGATGAGAAAACAGAGATCGGGCACGATAATAAATATTAGTTCTATTGGTGGTATAATGGGATTACCTTACCAGGGATTTTATTCGGCCAGTAAATTTGCAATTGAAGGATTGAGCGAGGCTCTTAGGATGGAACTTAAACCATTCAATATAAAGGTAGTTGTCATAAGACCAGGAGATTTCTTCACAGGTTTTACTTCAAACCGAAGGATAGAAAAAGAATTAAATGCAAATGGTCCTTATGAAAAGCAGTTACTGAAAACGATGGGTATAATCGAGTCGGATGAGAAAAAAGGACTTAAGCCGGATTATCTGGCACGCAAAATATACAGGATTATTCAATCCAAAAATCCCAGTTCACATTATATTATCGCCTCCCCTGAACAGAAACTTGCGATAATACTTAAGAAATATTTGCCCGGTTCATTGTTTTCAGGAATTCTTAGCTCCCATTACGGTATCAAATAGGCCATAGACGACAGTGTTCCAGAGTTACAGGTTTTCAGAGTTCCAATTAATTTCCTTGTCTTTAATTTGAATTTCCGAAAATAATTCCCTTGCATTTGTAATTTGTTCCGATTTTCCCAGGATATAAGCGATATCGCCTGTTAAAAACATAGTTTTTGAAGTTGGATGTTCGATGATCTTGTCATTTCTTTTTAAAGCTACCAAAGTTATTCCGTATTGATTTCTTAATTGTGATTCCAATAGTGTTTTACCTAAAAGAGGTGATCCTTCCCCGATTTTAAGAGCCACAATTTCAATATTGGGGATTTCTTTCAGTATATTATATTTTGCTGCGTCAGTTTTTTTATAAAAGATTCCATAATGGTCGTCCCTGATTTCTGCAATAACTCTGTCAATCTCTTTTTGGGGAAGAAGAAAGCTGTTGAGAACCCTTTCAAACAAATCAATTGCTGTTTCGAATTCTTCAGGTATCACCACATTTGCACCAATCCGGTATAATTCTTCTATATCTTCGACATGTTTGGATCTGACCAGGATAAATGCATGCTTATTTAATTGCCTTACACGATCAACTATTGCCATTGACACAATCAAATCTCCAACCGAAACGAGTATAATTTTTGCTGTATCTACTTGTGCCTTTTGTAATATTGGTAAATTAACAGCGTCTCCGTATAAAACAGTTTCACCCATATCCTGTTTTTTACGAACTATGGCAGGATCAAAAACTATTGAAATATAAGGAATATTGACATGTTGTGCCATAATGGAAAGATTCAGCGCCCTTGAATCTTTACCTATCAGAACCAGGTGATTACTCAGTTTAGGAATATCTATTTGTCTCAGGGGAAACATTCCTTCGACAAGAGATTTTGGCAGGGGCAGTTTTAATAATAATTCTGCTATCGGATTGCCCAATTGTATCAGGAAAGGGGAAACCGACATAGTAATAATAGCAACGGAAAGAAATAACTGATAAAAATTCTCTGATAATATTTCATAGTTGAGCCCCATTTTTGCAAGAATGAAAGAAAATTCACCAACCTGGCTTAGAGCAAAACCGACAAGAACAGTTCCCTTAAATGTATGACCTAAAAGAAATGCGGTAAATCCTGCAATAATCAGTTTAATCAAAATGACAATAAGCACAGTAAAAATCACAAGATTCAGATGATGATAGACAAAATTCAAATTCAGTAACATTCCTATGGAAACGAAGAAAAAGCTTGTGAAAGTATCACGGAAAGGAATCAGATTGCCAAAAGCATTGTGGCTGTACTCTGATTGAGAAACCATTAATCCAGCAAGAAATGCTCCAAAAGCCAAAGTAATTCCAAGTCGGGAAGTAAGAAGTGCAACAGAAAGACATATTAAAAGAATGCTCATCAGGAACAACTCCTGGTTTTTAGTCATCGCTATCCAATGTAATACCCTGGGTATTAGCCATTTATTTCCTATATAAACAAGGCTGACGATTATTATTGTTTTAAAAATAAGGGCAATAAAATCATGACCTAAATTCGCTTCTTTACCGCTAAAAAATGGTACAAAAAGTAATAAAGGAATTAAAATCAAATCCTGAAAAATCAGAATGCCTACAACGGTACGTCCATAATTAGAAGTGATTTCTGATCTTTGCTGTAAAATCTTAAGAACAACAGCTGTACTGCTTAAAGCTGTTAAAAAGCCTATAAATAGTGCACCTTTCCAGTCCATCTTGTAGACTGTTGCAATAAACATTGAGATTAAAGCAGTAAGTATGAATTGTAAGAGACCTCCCAAAAATACAACCCGTCTGATTTTTAAAAGATGCTGGAGGCTGAATTCCATGCCGATAGTGAACATCAGAATGACAACTCCTATTTCTGCCATTAAATCGATCTCCTGTGGTGAATGAATCAAATTCATTAAAAATGGGCCGGAAAGGATTCCTGTAAGCAAATAACCCACGATGGTGGGAATTTTGATTTTTGTGAAAAGGAAGTTTACAAGTGTCGAAAGAAAAAATATAATTAATACATCTTTTAATATAACATAATCCATATGCATTCAATCTATAAGAAGTATCTAATAATGGCTTTTGCGGACAAACCTTACATTCTTAAAATATAATCCTTATTTGTCATAGAGCGAATATAATAAATATGGACGTCATTTTTATTTATTTTATTTTTTATGTTCCGAAATTATTTTCAAAAGTCCTTCAGATTATTTTCAGACATTATGATTTTGGATGAAGAAGAATATGAAATTCTTTACTGGGAATAATAAAGAAAAGTAAACTTTGATAAGCTGAAAATCATTACTTTTGCAATCTTACTTAGGGGAAATTTTTAAATTTAATCTGAGAGAGAATTATATGGAGAGGATTTTGATAACAGGTGCTACCGGCAATGTTGGTTTAGCAACACTAAGATTGCTTGATAGCAGAAGTTATCCCGATGTTGAGGTTATAGCTGCTGTGCGCGATATCGATCGCGCGCGAAATATGGAAGGGATCAGTCATTGCAGATTTCGTATTTTGGAATTCGATGAACCGGAGACATATAAGGATGTACTTGAAGGTATAACAAAGATCGTATTAATCCGCCCTAATCAGGTTTCGGATGTTTCAAGATATATTTTTCCTTTTCTCACAAAAGCAGAGAAAACAGGGGTTAAACAGATTGTCTTTATATCAATTATTGGCGCTGAACGCAACAGGATATTTGCCAATCACAGAATGGAAAATCATTTTAAGAGACTTTCTATCCCTTCAACTATACTCCGTGCCTCTCTTTATATGCAAAATTTTATATCATTTCATCGTCATGATATACAGATGCATGACAGAATTAATATTCCGGGTGGTATAGGTTTGGTTAATTTCATTGATGTCAGGGATATTGCGGAAGTGATTGCAGAAGTATTGATGAATTCCGGAGATGACAATCAGGCTTATGAACTTACTGGTCCTGAGTCATTTGATTTTTATCAAATTGCTAAGATGTTTACAAAAGAATTGGGTCGGGAAATCAAATATACGAGACCATCGGTCATTAAATTTGTTCGTCAGAAACTTACGGACCGAAAACAGATTCTACCTGTAGTTACTCTCTCAACCCTTTATAATGCTGCCAGAATTGGAAAAATGAATTTCATAACTGACACAGTTCGTCAACTTACCGGGCATGAACCTCATAGTTTTCAGGATTTTATCCACGAATACAGGGATTTGTGGATAAAATAAGGATGTGCTGATGTGCTGTGGTTGGGAACAGGGAACAGTAATATCAGTAATCAGTGAACAGTAATCAGTGAACAGTGATCAGTTTCTGAAACTATTAATTCTTAATTCGTAATTATTTCAGAGGATTCGGAATCCGGATTAAATCTGTCCTGGTCTTTCCGTTCTCAGTTATTCGCGCAAGGGTGTAAACGTCGCCGTTCGATCCGACGGCAATCGAATTCACATATAATGGTCTTTGTCCGTCCGGATAGAAAATAGCACCATGATCTTCATATTTTGAAGTCGGTATATCATAAGTAATCAGGTGTAGATCTTCAAGGCCTTTGGCTTCCCCCATAGCTGTAGTCGCTTTACCGGTAACACGTTTCCCGTCAATGTAAATAGGACCTCCGGTCAGATAATAAAGTGTTCGTCCATCAGGTCCAAGTATAAAACCAAGATATCCGTAACTAAACTCGTCAAACATCCCGCTTAGTTTGGAAGGTACAGAAGTGATTCTGTCAAGAACTTCAACACGGGGTATACGGGGATTGAACCGGAAGAGATATCCAGAATTGCCGTGTACTGCATATATCATCTTTCCTGCCGGATACCATATGGCCTGACGCCAGTTGTATGCCATTGTTCCGGGTGAGGAGGGATCGTATGTGCCAAAATAATCTTTCCTCAGATTTTCTCCTTCTACAGGTACCACCTTATCCTCTCCGAGACGGCATTGTAAAATTGTTCCTTCTGCGGTAGTCATGTAAACTGTACCATCATCGGGATCAATGACAATTGAACGGCATACTGTCCTGAAATCTTTACCTTTGCCTTTTTCTCCCTCACCTGTTACAGGTCCTAAATCTTTCAGTTCTTTTGTTGCAAGATTATATCTGAAAAAATAGGCTGTTGGCCAGGTCAGACCGTAAATAATTCCACGGATTGTATCCATGTTCATAGTAATGATGCCTTCCTGATGAGGGGCAATAGCAAGGTTCTCAAATTTGTGTGTTTTCAGGTCATACGAAAGCAGATGGCCTCCAGGGTAGGGTTTATAACCTTTGGTGGGAATTCCTGTGGTTTCCATGCCATCCACTATACTGTAATAGCCAAGGTGAGTGGCAAAGTATAGTTTTCCTTTTGATTCTACAAATCTTACATGACTCTTTCCCTGGACAATGGTTTTGAGGCCTTTCTCACCGCAAGCTTCTGTAAGATCGCCGACATGTTCTATTTTGGATGTCTTAGGATCAAAGGAATACATTTGTCCACCTGTATCAATTTCCTGAGAGCAAAGGACATAATAGATCTTTCCATCGCTCGCCGAAGATATTCCGTTATAAGTATCGTGGGCTAACTCAAATCCTGAATTGTAAGGAGTAGCTATCAGTTTTTTAGGCTGGTCAACTGTCGATTGTTTTTCAGCTGGAACTTCCGTAGTAGTTTTGCCAGCTTGATTACAACTTATTATAAATGCCGCAGGTAATAATATTGAAAAAAAGAGTTGATGTACTTTCATATAAATTAATAATTAAGTTCCTTTAATTTGAAATCTCCATTAATTTAAAGCGCAAGATATGATTTTATTTCTAAACTTCAAGTCTCGATTGTAATTGGGTGTACGACAAAATTCCCTTTTAATCGAAAAATACGGACTGATATGTATTTTCCCTTATTCCTTAAGTAGAATCCCGCATGTGCGGGACAAATCGACTCATGATTTTCCCTTATTCCCTAATTTAATTTAGATTTAAAATAAGGAAATAAGGACTTCGGTGTATTGTTTACATGTTCTACTGAGGGAATAAGGGAGAAGAAAGGGATTCCGAAGCTTCGGGATTATCGCACACCCTTGTAATTTGAACTTCATCTTTTGTTATTCTGGTAGTTTATATCATAAAGATCACAATAAAACCAAAGATGGTATTTATATATTTGTAAGAAAAAATTTGAATTAATCTTTAACTTATGTCAAAATCAAGAAGAGAATTTGTCAAAACTGTTGGTACCACTTCCTTAGGGGCTGTTATCAGCCCGAAACTCTTTTCAAATTCTGTTGGCTCAGATTCATTAAAAGAAGAAATATGTGTTTTCACCAAATGTCTGCAGTTTTTAAATTATGACCAACTTGGTGAAACGCTTGCATTTGCCGGTTTTGATGGAGCAGATTTACCTGTTCGGCCCGATGGTCTGATACGTCCGGAAACAGTCGAAACAGAACTTCCGAAAGTCGTCAAGTCTTTAAAGAAATCGGGGATAAGTGTGCCCATGATGGTCACGGCAATCACGAGTGCAGAAGATCCCATGACCGAAAAGATATTGGGTACTGCTTCAGCAGTTGGTATTAAATATTACAGAACGGGTTATCTCAAATACGACCAGGCTAAATCTATAACGGAAAACCTTGACTATCACCGGAGATCATTTGAAAAACTTGAGAAAATCAACCGGAAATATGGCATCCAGGGAGCTTATCAGAATCACTCCGGAACAAGGGTGGGGGGCCCGGTATGGGATCTGTACTGGTTAGTAAAGGATTTTAATCCGGATTATATTGGTATTCAATATGATATATGTCATGCTGTTTGTGAAGGAGGAGTTTCCTGGCCTTTGGGCATGCAACTTCTTGCCCCCTGGATAAAGATGACAGACATAAAGGATTTTATTTGGGAAAAAATAAATGGCAATTGGAAAATTACCTATGTTCCTCTTGGAAAAGGTATGGTCAATTTTGATCAATACTTAAAGGAATATAAAAATCTTAAGATAAAAGGGCCCGTTTCTCTTCACTTTGAGTATGATCTTGGAGGAGCTCAACAGGGAAAATCCAATCCCAAAATGAGCCTGGCAGAAATATCAGCATTTATGAAATCGGATAATGGTTGGTTCAGAAATAAGTTAAAGGAATCCGGGATTTGATTGTTCTTATATACCATTTCCTTTTACAGGTATTTTCAGCTTCTGCCCCGGAATCAGACTACGAACATCTTTAATTTGATTCAATTTCCTTATCTCAACATCTGAAACCCCGTCGAATTTTTGCGCAATGGTATACAGGCTATCACCATTCTTGACTGTATAGAAGGTGTAATTTTCAGAATTGTCTGTGTTTCCGTCTTCCCGGGTGATTGGTTGCGAAATATTATTGTCTGTCCTGATTGAATTATTTTTCTCAATTGAATGTTCGGCAGATTTTTTAGATGATGAGATCACTCCGGAGGATTTAGACCCATTCCTGGGAAAATAAATTGCCAGTTTCTGACCTATTCTGATTCTGTCGTGCCTTATATTATTCCAATCACGTAAATTTTCAAGCCGGATATGAAATCTATTGGCAATACCCCCCGGGGTATCGCCTGATCTCACAATGTAATAAATCTTACTTTTCCCTTCAATATCATAATATGCTACACTTCCTCTGGGAACAACAATCTGGTTATTCGGAAAGAATTTGTCACGGTCATAAGCATAAATCTTTGTTTGATTGTCAATAAATGCCATGACTTTATCAGAAGGTAATCTGAGGATATATGGTTTATCTTTTTTAGCAGGGATAATATTACGCCGGTATTGAGGATTAAATTGTCGCAATTCATCGACAGGAATATCAAGGATTGCTGATATTTGTTCAAAATTGTAATAGGCATAAAGCTTAACAGTATCTGTATCAATTCTGAAGGATGGTTTGACAGGATTCAGGCGGTGTTCTTTGGAATAGTTCATCGCATAAACAGCAGCAATGAATGTAGGTATATATCCTCTCGTTTCTCTTGGTAACTTGTAATAAATATCCCAGTAGTTCTGTTCACCTCCGGAACGCCGGATGGCTTTATTTACATTCCCCGGGCCACAATTATAGGCCGCTATGACAAGGTGCCAGTCACCATAAAGATCGTATAGGTCCCGGAGGAAACGACAGGCGGCATCTGTTGATTTTAAAGGATCGAATCTTTCATCGACATAGGAATTAATTTCCAGTCCGTAAAGTTTTGCAGTGCCGTACATAAACTGCCAGAGCCCATATGCCCTGGCACGGGATATAGCTGTAGGGTTTAATGAGGATTCTATTACAGGAAGATATTTTAATTCGAGGGGAAGGTCATATTTGGCAAGCGTTTCTTCGAACATAGGAAAATAGTAATCAGACAGTCCTAATAAAATTGAAATTAGCGAACGTTTTTTTACGGTGTAAAAAGAAATGATGTTCTTGATATTTTGATTGAATGGAAGATCGATAAAAGAGTCAAGATTATGAAGACGGCTTATATAAACTGAGTCCGGATATTCAATATTTAAAGTATCTGAACGATCAATTAAATTAAGGCTGTCAAGATTGAATGCGTTTTTTACGTACCATGTGCTGACAAGCGAATCAAGTTCAGAAGATAATTCATTATTAAGATTTTCCTCGTAAAGTGAATCGGTAAGAGAATTGCAGGAATTTTGAATAAGGAGTTTACTATAGTTATCTAAGTTAGGGTTTGACTGATATTTTTTAGCATTCACACCTGAATTAAAAATACATAAGAATAACGCCAAAACAAGAAATCTATTATATTTTCCTTTTTTCATAGTCATTTTATTTAAAATTTAACGCCACGCTCAACCCCAGAACCGGTTTATCCCCATATACATAAATATGTGCCGGTTCCATCCTCATACTAAGATCATCGCTGATGTCAAAATCAGAAAGATTTGCATCCACGCTCGCATCGATAATGCTTAGTATATGCAATGCAGCAATAGCGATAATAGTCAGGTCCCTGTTTCTTCTATAAAAATCTTTTCCCCCTTTTAAAGCTGTCGTCACGTAACTGAAATGAGACGGATTATCCAGATTAATTGAAGGATTTTTTATAAAATTATCAAGGTACGTTCTGTCGGCAGGAGACATATCAGCAGCACTTGTATACTCTGCGATAGTTCTGTATGCCTGTGAATAGTCAGTATAATTATTATTATTCCACCCAAAGATATAAATTAATCCGACATAACCACCATAAACGATCGGAAGTTTCCAATATTTTCCGTTATATATCTGCCCAAGTCCCGGGAACAAGGCAGAATAAATTGCAGCTTTTTTAGGAGAAAGCTTCTTCTGTACAATCGGGGTTGACTTTTGAAGACTGTCAATCGCTGCGTTAATCTGCTGAGCTTCAGTCTTAAAAGTCATACTCAGAAAAATGATTATACCTGCAAGCCCTGCGATGATAGTTTTCAAAATTAAATCATAAATTTATTTGATCTGACAGCTACCGGATCACAAATTAATTTTATCAAAAATACCGATTATTCTTTCCAATTCCGCTGAATTGCTAAAAGGAATCTCTATTTTGCCTTTACAAAATTCATTGATTTTAAATCCTATGTTTGTATTAAAATATTTATTCAAATGATTTTTTAATTCCAGGTACTCGTTTGGAAAAGGTGTTTTTTGTTTTGAGGGTTTAAATTCATTTTCCTCTGAACTCAGCTTTCTTACAATTTCTTCAGTCTTTCTTACGGAAAATTCATATTTAACCACCTGACGGTAAATCATAATCTGTGTTTCAGGATCCTGTATATTGACGAGGGTGCGTGCATGACCCATCGTTATTTCCTGTTCACGAATTGCTTTTTGTACGATGGCCGGTAGTTTCAGAAGGCGCAGGTAATTGGATATCGTGGAACGCTTTTTGCCGACTTTATCACTCAGGTTTTCCTGGGTAAGTTTACATTCTTCAATCAGTCGCTGGTAACTCAGTGCCACCTCGATTGCATCAAGGTCTTCACGCTGGATATTTTCAACCAGTGCCATTTCAAGCATGGATTCATCGCCGGCCTCCCGGACAAAAGAGGGAATTTTGGTCAATCCGGCCATCCTGGCCGCTCTGTAACGACGTTCACCGGCAATAATCTGGTACCTGTGTTCCCCTAATTTCCTTAGGGTTATCGGCTGAATAATTCCGAACTCACGAATTGAAGCTGCCAGTTCCTGTAAAGACTCCTCATCAAAATTTGTTCTTGGCTGAAAAGGATTTGCTTCAATATCTTCAATCAGGACCTCATTTGAATCGGGAATCTGATGAATGGTTTCAACATCTTCCATCAATGCCCCGAGACCTCTTCCAAGTGCATTTCTTTTTATCATTAAGTTATATGTTTCAGTGTTTCAATGTTTCAATAGTCATTCAATGGTCATTCAATTATATCACTTAATTGCTGACAGTTTACAGCCTACAGCCTACAGCCTGAATTAACAGCCTTCTAAAATCTCTTTATGGTTGATCCTTGTCATGTTGTTCTTTTGCAGCAATTCCCTTGCAAGATTAAGATAAGCCTGGGCACCTTTTGAACTGACATCATAGGACAAGGCCGGAATCCCAAAACTGGGCGCTTCCGAGAGGCGGATGTTGCGGCTGATGACTGTGTCAAAAACCATTTCATTGAAGTGACGTTTTACATCTTCAAGCACCTGGTTGGACAGATTAAGCCGTGAATCATACATGGTCAGCAGGAATCCCTCGATCTGAAGTTCAGGATTCAGTCTGCTCTGAATTATTTTGATTGTATTCAACAGTTTTCCAAGGCCTTCAAGCGCAAAATATTCGCATTGAACCGGAATAATTACCGAGTTTGCAGCAGTCAGGGCATTTACAGTAATCAGGCCAAGCGAGGGAGAACAGTCAATGAGAATAAAATCATAATCCTTTTGTAATTTCTCAATGACCTGTTTTAATATCTTCTCACGGTTCGGCAGGTTCAGCATCTCAATCTCTGCCCCGACGAGGTCTATATGTGACGGAAGGAGATCGAAATAAGGTGTGGCTGTATTTAAAATTATACTCCGTGGATCAACCTCATCAATAACACATTCGTAGATGCTGGTTTTAACGTTTCGTACATCGAAACCCACGCCTGAGGTTGAATTAGCCTGAGGATCAGCATCGATTAATAAAACTTTAAATTCAAGCACAGCAAGACTTGCCGCCAGGTTGATGGCCGATGTAGTCTTTCCAACCCCTCCCTTCTGATTTGCAATTGCAATAACCTTTGCCATTCTTTTTCATTTTATAAGTCCGGTTCAAAAGTAACATTTTAACCTTACCGTCCTTCTGCTGCATCTGAGGTGATCAGATCCTTTTGTTAATAAATTATGACTTATTAACAAAAATTCTGAATGTTAAAAATGTAAATTACAACAAATCAATAATATAAAAAATGCTTCTTCGTCGTGGAACGTTGATATTTTTTGTGGAACATTTTCAGTCATCGGCATTCTTTTGGGCTTTGACTGATCTTTCAACCGTGATTTATGTCAACCTTTGGAGTTTAATTCCGGGAGAACGACACTCAAGGCTGGTTACCATTTTCCCCTTTTTCTTTTTCCTTTTTACTATTTTTTTCCTACACTTCCCGCACTTCCGACCTTCCTACTTTTGCTTCTTTTTACCTTCCTTCTGCTACTTTGCTACTGTTGCTACTTTGCGACTTTTGCTACTTTTTGCTCTTTCTGTCACATTTCCATGTTTCCTACACTTCCATCTTTCCTACATTTCCTTCTTTGATGTGTTTGTATATCGGGCGGGAGAATATATCGATCGAGTCCATCCCGCATGTGCAGGATCAAAGTTCAGGGAGCAGTTATATCCAGGCGATATTTTATTTCTGATTCCCATATGCTGAAAGGAAAGGAAATTTTATGTATTATTGAGTTGAAGATTAATAGTAAAAATTAAAAATGGTTGGATCAAAAAGGATTGCAAATCCTGGGCTAATAGGTGAGAATTGCAAATTCTCACCAGCAGCGTAGAACATATTTTGTAAAAATCCGGAGGAGCCAGGTATGCCTAATATTATCTTGATTAAGTAATCATGCAATTTATCGAAAGAATAATGAACAAAGGGCACGGTTTGCAAAATAGGAGTGGTCGAAGGATTTTTTTTAACATGTTTTATCATTTAAGGATGTATGATTTTTTCGAAAAATTCTATGCCGATACTTCTCATGGAGGGGAATATAATTTGAAGTATTTTTTATTTACCAAAGCCGGATCTCCGCCACAATCTTTAACGATTATTTTTACTATAGTTTCCCAAAGCTCTATTGTAAACCTGCGTTTTGCTGTTTTATATCCATATTCATTGAGTTTCTTATATAGTAACAACAACATGGATGCAATCAGCGTCATGTAAAGGATTACTTTGATTCCGTTCTCGCTCACTGATAAGAAATGACTGGCGTTGAGCTCTGTTTAATAAATCGAAAGAATACCTCAATATCACATCTTTGTTTGTATATATCTGCAATTTCTTTAGGAGTTAGTTCCAGATTATTGGTGAAGAAATAAAATACATTTTCTTTCTTCCTGAATGATCCCTTATTCATGGGAGGGGTTGTATCTATTTTTTCTTTCCGTTCTGCAATGATAAGACGGTATTGGTTGTTTTGGTTCATTTCGTGTTTACCATACAAATGAACAATTTGGCTACTGATCAATATTAGTTCACCTAAATCTTTCCCATCTTCCGAAAGTTGATCTGAGGATATGATGTCATATCTTCTGTTTGTTCTTAATCTTCCTACAAATGAAATATTATCAGAGTTAAATGAGGAAAAGGCTTTAATTGCAGCAACCCCTCTGTCAAAAGTGTAGATATTGGTGATTGAACCTTCTTTGGCAGCATTTAGCTTAACCACTTCAGGTATTGCCATATCTTCACTCAAATAAGAGGATTCGTTGTATACTTTAAAATCACACGCAGTCAGTCCATCAAATGCAACAGTGTATTTAATCTGTTTCACAACGTTTTCAGGTGATTTGCTTTTCTTTATTCCATTTGATAATCCCTGTTTGAGTTTATTACACGTTTCAGCAACCATACTGCTGTCTACACGTACAATCCTGTACTTCAATTGTTCTTTAACAGTAAAGAATTTTGAAAATTCTTTATAGATGTTCTCGTAAACCAATCGGAAAAACTCTGAATCGATTTTGGATAATCGAGTAGATATTGAGCTATGGGATACTTTCATTCCTGCATCATAGCAAAACATAGCTTTAAAAAGATCGCTCTTGAAAAGATCTTCCAGGGTTCTCTGACTTGTTCTATCCGTGGTAAGAATGCCATATAACAGCAAATTAAATATACGCTGCCCGTAAAGTACTTTGGCACAGTAGTCTACCTTTGTATCTTTGACAAGGTGCTTAATAGGTCATCAGGGATAAGACCCATTACTTTTTGAACATTAATTTTTTGGCCTGTATACATTTATCTCATTGTTTTGATATAAATGTACATTAAAAATGGATGCAAAAATATGCCACAATAAATTAGTTATCAACATATTGATGTTAATATATAATAGATAATATAAATTATAACAAAGATGTAATTTTACAATTAAAATCTTTCGACCACTCGTGTTTGCAAAACCGCGCCAGCGGGGGGAAGAGCCAGGCGAAAGTTTAGGACAGGGTTATTCAGTTACTAATGATGGAGTAACTCCAGACCAATTGGCAGGATTTAGTACGGGTATTAATTTTATGTTGCCCGGATTAAGAGGTTTTAAACCAATTAGTGGAGAATTTTATGGGGATTGGATTTATGGTAAAAGTTCATATCCGGGAATGAATACAAGAGGAGTTGGATTTAATTTGGGTATTGGTGGTGGATATTTTTATTATTGGTCTTATACTTTTATTCTCCTTGCTCCGCCTGCCAATTTTGATTGGTATCAACATATAAAACGTTAAATATGGATAAATTTTATTTAGACGCGATCATATTGGTTATCGAAGGATTTTTTGTAGTTTACCTTATCTCATTTAAATCGATGATATTTGAGATTTTAAATAAAAAGGAAAATTCATTCTTTAATAATCTTTCTTTAGAAACTTTTTAAAAATCTATTCTCTTTTAAGGAAGAATAAAAATCTTTCTAAATATGAACGTCAAATACTTTGGCAATATTTAATATTTACCATAATATCGATAGTGTTATTTTTGATATTTATTTACATAATGTTTTCATGATATAAATAAGTGAAATGAAATCTTTAATATGAACTTCGGAATTATTAACCAATTTCACCTACGATTCTTACGGGAGGTTAAGCACGCGAGCGCATCCTTCCGGGATTACCGAAACCATGAATTACAACAACCAGGGCTATCTTTCTTCGATTTCTGCGGGAGGTTCAACGCGTTATACCGTTACGGTGATGAACGCATCCCTTGCTGGCGCAGGTCTGCGTCTTGTGCCTTGCTTTGCAAAAGCAAAAATTATTTAGGTACTCATTGCCAATGGGAGCCTGCTATGGATAATGAATAAGAAGGGGCACGTTTTGCAAAACCGCGCCAGCGGGGGCAGACTTTCTTTCATATGATTTGGATTCTTTTTCCCCTCGCCATAATCTGTCAAAATATTATAAAATTTCCCGAAATACGTGTATACATATTATTATATTATGATTATAAGACCCCTTAAAGGAAAAGCGGACTTAAAGCGACTAAACACGGAGCAAATACGGAGGTGGAATTTTGAGAGATATTGTTAAATACGCTTTTTGAATTACTTCTTATTATATCTGACAGGTTTTTGAAACATATCAGGTTTAACAGCATGCGGGAATCTTACCGATCTCAGCTAAAAAACCTGACGGTCATTGCGGTTAAAATATTCTAACTCTATGTAAACGCTCTTGTCATTTTATTGGCAATGCCGCAACAGACTGAATGATCCATGGTTCCTTATTTTCCTGTATGAGATCGACATCATACACTTACATGGGATCGACATCTACCACGATGTGGATGGTTTTGTTTCCGGCCCTTGATTTTACATCGTCAAGAATTTCCTTCATTCTCCTTTTTGCGGTCACAACAGAGGTTTCGCGTTCAATCTTTAACCACAACTGCTTGATAAATAAATCCTTGATCCTGTTGATGACAGGATATTCCGGCCCGAGGACCCGTAGCCCGAATTTCATGCGCAATTCGGATGCCAGCTCTCCGGAGATGCGGTCAAGTTCTGATTTGTCATGATGTTTCAGCGTGATTCCGATCAAACGGTAAAAAGGAGGATATTTGAATTGCTGTCTTTCGGCGATCTGGCTTTTATACATGGCCGTGTAATCATTATCAATCACATACCGGATGATCGGATGCGTAGGTTCCGAGGTCTGGATCACCACTTTTCCCTGTTTATACTTTCTGCCCGCCCTGCCGCTCACCTGGGCCATCATCTGATAACTTCGTTCATAAGCCCTGAAATCAGGCTGATTTAAAAGGTTATCGGCATTAAGGATCCCAACCACGCTGACATTTTGAAAATCCAGACCCTTGGTGATCATCTGGGTTCCGACAAGGATATCAATCGATCCGCTATCAAACCTTGTTATGATTTTTTCGAATCCTTTCTTTGTGCGTGTCGTATCAAGATCGATCCTTTCAATGACAGCTTCGGGAAACAAAGTGATTAGTTCTTCTTCAACTTTTTCAGTTCCGAAGCCTTTCGTCATAATATTTTTATCCTGACATGAGGGACAATGGTCAGGGATCATTTCCGAATGGCCGCAATAGTGGCATTGCAGGGAGTTGTTGTATTTGTGATAGGTCAGGCTCACATCGCAGTGACGGCATTTGGGAACCCATGCACAGGCTTTGCACTCCACAAACGGAGAGAACCCGCGCCTGTTTTGAAACAGGATGACCTGTTCTTTGTTTTCGACCGCCCTGTTTATCTCATCATAGAGCAGGGGAGTGAGGTGCATCTTCATCTGTTTCCGCTTGTAGGCATCCTTTAAGTCGGACACGATAATCCTGGGCAATTCGATGTTCTGGTGCCGTTCGTTCAGTTCAATGAATCCGTACTTTCCGGTTTTTGCATTAAAATAGGATTCAACAGACGGAGTTGCCGTGCCAAGCAATACGGGCGCTTTGTTCAGGTGACCCAGCACAATTGAAGCATCGCGGGCATGATAACGCGGCGCCGGATCGAACTGCTTATAGCTGGTATCGTGTTCTTCATCAACGATAATCAGTCCGAGATCATGGAACGGCAGGAAAATGGAAGATCTTGCCCCCACCAGTAACTGATGCGATTTCGAAGACGTCGTCGCCGTCATTCCTGAAATTCATCACCTTATTCCAAATCTCCACCCTCTCCCGGTCGTTGAATTTTGAATGATAAACGCCCACTTTATTGCCAAACACTTTGGTGAGGCGTGAAATCATCTGGGTTGTCAGGCCTATCTCGGGTAAAAGGTAAAGAACCTGTTTCCCCTTTTCAAGATATTCGCTGATGAGATTGATATATATTTCCGTTTTACCGCTTGATGTTACTCCATGGAGCAGTGTAACCGGTTTGGTTTCAAATGATTGTTTTATCTGCTGATAGGCAATATTTTGTACAGGGCTCAGTTCTGCAGAATTTTGAACCGTACCGTCATAATCCGGTATTCTCTCAATCTGCTTTTCCCTGATTGATAAGATATCCTTTTTGATCAGTCCGTTAAGAACCGCGGCGCTGAATCCGTTTGAGGCAAGAAACTCCTTTTTGAAGACTTCACCGGCATTCTTTTTTTCCAGAATTTCTGACTGATTCAGGTAAGCAAGGAGCATTTCCTGCTGTTTGGGCACCTTCTTAAGAGAGTCCACTGCCAGTCCGATGGCCTTTTTTGAGGATAACCTTGAGGAAAGCGTTATAAGGGCTGCAGTCTTTGCCTTATAGCTTTCCTTGATATTTTCCGATATTTTTACGGCATTCTTTTTAAGAAGATCATTCAAAATTAAAATCGTATTCTTTTTCAGGACCGAATTATTCAGTTCGGATATCGAAAGGTCTTTTTTTTGCCTGATCACTTCAAACAGCAGTTGTTCCTTTGGAGTGAGCCTGTCGTCCGGTTGTTCGGTATAATCAGGATTATAAATAATGCGGGTTTCACTTTCCAGCTTTAAACCGGAAGGCAGGGCTGCTTTCAGTACTTCCCCGATTGTGCAGTGATAATAATTTGCAATCCATTCCCAGAATTCAAAACATTCAATGGAAATAACAGGCTGTGTATCCAGCAGAAATTCAATGTATTTTGTTTTATACTCTTCAGGTTTACGGTTATGGACTTCGCGGACCAGTGCAGAATAAAATTTCCTGGCCCCAAACTGGACAATAACCCTGCAGCCCGGAAACACCCTGTCCTTCAGTTCCGGAGGAATGGTGTATGTAAAATAACCGGCAACGGGTAAAGGAAGAATTACATCTGCATAACTGTCAAGGGATTCATTCATTTGAGTAAAGGATTGTCTCACAAAATTAAATGATTTGGATTATGGATGAAATGTTCTTTTATGATTATTCATCATTAAGTCACTAACTGACATTAAAAGAGTTGATTGAATTATATTATTTTTATAAATGATAAATCATTTGAACTCCTCCATGTTGCAAAGGAGAAGTGCCATTAATCTTTGGTTGTATTTATATTCAGCAAATCAATAAATCAGGTGTGGCAGTGTGATGCTGTTTGTAATGAAATTTTGGGTGCTTTATGATTTCGTTATTTTATCAAAATCACTGTAATTTAGAACAATAGTTTTTCCAATCAATTTAAGTTCCAACAAATCATTATCTCCGGTTATTAAAAAATCAGCTTTTGAATCAATGGCTAATGAAACCAAATAATTGTCTTTAGGATCTCTGCACAAATTTGTTTTTGTCTTTATTTCAAATATTTCTGATGACTCATCCAGCAGGTCGAAAAACTCTTCAATTTGTCTTATCTGGAAATACTTTTTAATCTTTGGTTTTCTGAACACTTCCGATAATTCAAGAAGCTGTTCATTGGAAGTAATAATTGTAATAAAATTGGAATCAATCAGGTTTTGAAGTCCTTTTAAATCTTTACCAATCAAAAAGGAAATCCAAATGTTCGAGTCAACTATGATCTTATAAGATTTGTTTCCCTTTCTCATATCGCTGCTTTCTGACAGATTCAACTTCTTTGGTGATTTCCTCTAAAGATAGCTCGTTGGTCCTGGTTGATTTTAAAAGCTTATTGAATCTTTTGAGAAATAAGGATTTCTTTAATTCATTATATATCTCTAACTTATCACTATCGTCAAGTTTATTTAGTATTTTTAATAACTGACTCTTATCTAATTCAATACTAATGGTTTTCATGATCTGAAACTAATAATTCATCAAATTTAGGCAAGATTACTGTGAAATACAAATTTCAAAGGGATTCCCTATTTCCAGCTAATACACATAGAAGGTAAAAATTGAATGAGCAGAGACAAAGCATTGCCTTGTCTGCTGAATTACAGGTCTCTGCAATCAAGAAACACTTTATCCGTTAATTCTGGTGGAATGATATATGTAAAACAGCCGGCAACGGGTAAAGGCAGGATTACATCTGCATAACTGATATCAGATTGGTTCATTTAGATTAAAGATAGTCTGCAAAGTTAAATGATTTAAATTACAGCTGTAATGTTCGTCTGATCATTATGCATCATTAAGACATTTAATGATGTTGTTCTTTTTACTAAGGATATTTCTGATGCAGTAACTTCCGGTGCTGATTTTGCCAAGACTTTTAATTATTCTCTTGATGGTATTACCAAGGGTAATTATGAGTTTTCTCTTGCTGGCGGTGGTTTGACTAAGAGTAGTCAGGTTTCTATTCAGAATTTTAATCCTTCGATGAATATCTCTGGCATTAATTCGGATGTTGTTTGAGGATTCTTATAAGACTGTTGTTCTTCCTGGTGCTTCCGATAAGAATCCTGAGGATAATCCTGTTCCTGTTACCGGTGCGCGGTCTGTTGATGGTAAGACTTAGCCTTCATTTAATGGTTCTAATCTTAAGATCAAATCTCTAAGTAATCCTAATGGTACTTATCAGGCTCCGTATTTTCTTGGCGCGTATGGTGTTGAGTTGGAGTTTGGCAGTGTTGGCAGCGGTACTGCTAAAACTATTATTCCCGTTACTATTACTCTTGATCCTCGTATTAAGGTTAATGGTTTTTTCTGTTTTCGACACTGGGTCACCCAAAATTGAAAAGTTGAGCTAATTGTTTTTGTTCATCGGTGATTAGCATGATATGTGATACTTCCCTGTTTTAGTATTAGCTTTCACCTGATAGATTGTTTTGGCGATTTCGATTGCTTTTTCCGGACTAATGGTTGATTGCATTTCTTTGAGCTGTCGTTCCAGTTCTTTATACACCTTATAAGCTACAAACGAGATACAAATATGTGTTTCAATCCGGCGTTGTAACCGATGGTATATTGGCCTTATTTTAAGGTCTGTTTTTGATATCCTGAAAGCTTTTTCAATTTGCCATAAATGTCCATAGTTTTCAATGATTTCATCCTTCGACAGCCTGGCATTTGTAAGATAGCCTTTTAACCCATCCCATGCCGCATCGGCTTCAAACTTATGATAATCGATTGAGATGATTTATTTGACCATCCATTTTGAGATATTTGTTATACCCCCGGTTGTTGATACTGGATTTGGTCAACCTTCCTGTTTTTATTTGTTTTTCGATTTTCCTAAGCCCTTTTTCACGGTTCTGGCGGTCTTTCTTTGCCCTGTTGTCGGAATAGGTTACAATGATCTTTAAATCGTCTTTGTTCACAACCGCGCTTTCTCCGTTCTTCAGGTTTAAAGACAGTATTTTATTTTGAATATCCCGCTTTTCGTTTTTGATTCTTGCCCCAAGAATAAACTCGTAGCCCCCAAGCTGAAGCTCTTCAATGTTGGCATTGGATAAAAGGCCAGAGTCGGCAATAATAACCAATTGTTCTAATCGATATTTTTCTTTGAATGAATCAATTACTGAAAGCAAGGTGTGCCCTTCAAATTTGTTGCCCTCAAAAATATCGTACGCTAACGGATAACCATTTTTACTGACCAACAGTCCTAATACAATTTGAGGGTTCTGGTGTTTGCCTTCTTTTGAAAAACCTGTTTTCCGTAGATCATCTTCCTGGTCTATTTCAAAATAGAGAGTGGTTACATCATAAAACACCACATTTACCTCTCCTCCCAGGATTTTCTTCGTATGTTCATAGCTAATCTGCTGTACGAGTTCTTTTTGAGTAGAATGCAACTTGTCCATGTAACGATAAATTTGTTGCACAGGATAGTCCATATCATGGTATTTGCCCAGATAATCACTTGTTTTCAACTTGCTTACCGGATAAGTCAGACGAGATAAAACAAGTTGACGAAAAATGAGCATCATCCACGGCTCAAAACCAATGCTGGTCAAATATTTTGCCCAATAAAAGCTCTGTCCCAACCTCCGTATGTGAGCTGATGCTTTGAAAAACAGACTTGAAAAGACTTGACTCATCTGAAAAATCAAGTGTCTGCTGGCCACTAAAAGTAGCAATGAATTGATGCCCTTGCTTCACAAGATCTGCAATGACATTAGCCATCACGTGAACTTCCAATAGTCTTTACCAATTTCGATTTGCCATTCACTTTGGTTATAACCTGTACACTAACAACTCCACTTTTATTTACCTTTTCACGAACAAACATGAAATAAAGGTAATAAAAGGTCCTCGGGTCACCCAAATTCATATAAGTTAAACATGTAATACCCTGTATCGTAGTATTTTACAAAATTAAACCGAATTTGATGTCGAAGTCAGGAATATTACTTTGCGATCTTTAAGTGAACATTAGCTTCATCATTTTCAGCTTAACTAAACAACACTGAATTACGAATTATGAATGAAGAAT
This sequence comes from uncultured Bacteroidia bacterium, assembly GCA_963810555.1. Classification (GTDB taxonomy): domain Bacteria; phylum Bacteroidota; class Bacteroidia; order Bacteroidales; family Prolixibacteraceae. Next base: position 205,284 of record CAWENX010000001.1, read on the forward strand.
TAAGGCAGGCGTGAGTAATGAATTAAGAAGATATTCAGATTGGAGGAATTTATTCAATTTAAACAGTCAACAAGGTCCTGTTTTGTGCATTGCAGCACCCGAATTAAATTTTCATGTTTAGGAGGAGGGTTGGTTAGGAGTTGGCCGAAGCAATCTTTGTTTTTACTTTTCTTGATTTTGGCAGTATATATGTTAATTGTTGCAGTTGGTTTATTTCTGTAAGGGCTTTTTCTGGCGATAGCACAATTTTGTTTTTCTTTAGTAGTCTTTCCAGTTCTTTATACACCTTATAAGCGCAAAAGCAAATACAAAGATGTGCCTCAATGCGTTCTCTTGTCCTGTGGTAAATTGGGACGTATTCTTAAATCGGTTTTAGATATTCGAAAGGCTTTTTCGATTTGCCATAATTGACCATAATTGCCAATAATTTGTTCTTTTGTAAGTTCTGTGTTGGTTACATATCCTTTCAGGCCATCCCACACGTTATCAGAAGTAAATTTTTCATAATCTATGGTTATTGCTATCTCCCCGTCGAGCTTGAGATACTTGTTGTAACCCCGGTTGTTAATATGTTCTTTTGACAACCGTCCATTTTTTACCTTTCTTTTCAAGCCGCTTTAAGCCCTTTCTCCGATTGTACAAGTCATTGCGGGCCCTGTCTTGGGAATACGTCACAATGAGTCTTCCGTTGGGATGTTTAACCTCGCATCGGTGTTATCTTCTTTAATTTGCATGCCAAGCACTTGATTTTTTATCATATTGCTTTCGTTTTTGAGCCGTGCCACCTAAAATATATTGATACCTCCTCAGCTCAATGCATCAATGTTTTTCTGTGACAAAAGGGCTGCATCGGCAACTATAATTGGCTTATCAAGATTAAACCGGGCTTGAAAAGCTTCAAGTACAGGGATTAAGGTTTTGGTTTCGGAGGTGTTGCCTTCGAATACCTCGTAACCAATGGGATACCCATTATTCCCAACTAAAAGTCCAATAACAACCTGTGGTTGTTGGTGTTTGCCATCTTTAGAAAAACCTGTTATGCGAAAATCATCTTCTTCAGATGCCTCAAAATACAGCGTGGTCATATCATAAAAAACCACACCAACCCGACCTTTTAGAAGTTTTCGGGTGTGGGCAAAGGTAATATCCTCGATGTTTTGCTTATATTTCGAATGTAACTGGTCAAGAAACCGATATACTGAATAAACACTCACATTAAGGTTGAGATGTTTTTTAAAATATTCGATGGTTTTTAGTTTACTTCCGGGATAAACCAATCGACACAATACCAAATTGCGGAACATTTCTAATCCTTCTGTTTGTGGATAGCCAATCTGATCATAAATTTTGCCCAGGATTATTTCGGCCCCTACAATTTGCAGGTTATCCTGACTTAAACTATCTACAAAATTATCTACAACAGTGTCGTCATACTCAATAAAAAGACTTTGTAACCCTTGCAAACGCCTGATTTCGGTCCTTGCTTTATACAGCAAAACTTCTTCCTCCTGCATTGTACGGGCACAACCAACTGTTGCAACAACCTTGTTCCGTTTGCCGGTTTTTGTAATGATCTGGACACTGACCGAGCCACTTCGGTTCTTATTTTTCCTGATAAACATGCCGCAAATATAGCTTGCAGCACCCTGCAGCACCAAACTTTATTTTTTTATTTCTGAATATCAGATATATAAATTTTTAGCGATCATATGCCGCACAAAACAGG
>CAWENX010000002.1:0-46250 GCA_963810555.1 uncultured Bacteroidia bacterium
AGATCAGCGATGCTATTATACAATATGGAGCTGTCCGGATATCACACGTGCGAATACAATTCATCGGACATACTTTTGGACGTGTCTTACCCGCTTCAACTTCTTCAAGAAATGAACTGCTTAATGCCCTTCCCGGCATTCCCACAGGACTCTTAATAATCCTTACATCTTCTTTTTTTGCATTTAGGTAGGCTTGTTTAAAACCTTCAGATGCATCACATTCTACTGTGGTGACAAATCTCGTTCCCATTTGCACACCTGAAGCACCTAATTCCATGATTTTTTCTATATCTGAGCCTGAATATATTCCTCCTGCTGCAATGACCGGAATTGAACAACTATACTTAAAACCGAATTCATTGGCAGTGGCAACAACTTCAGGGATTATTTTTTCAAGTGAATAATTCTCATCTTCAATTTGTTCCACTTTAAATCCAAGATGCCCTCCGGCTTTTGGTCCTTCAACAACTATAGCATCAGGGAGATAATCATAATTCATTTTCCACTTATTGCATATTAACGCTGCTGCCCTGGCAGATGATACAATCGGCACCAGCTTTGTTTTGCTCTCTGGTGTCAGATATTTCGGTAAATCCAATGGAAGGCCGGCACCTGAGAATATAATGTCTATCCCTTCCTCAATAGAGGTCTGAATCATATCAGCATAATTTGAAAGTGCAACCATAATGTTCACACCAATAATTCCTGATGATTTTTTTCTCGCTTTTCTGATTTCCTCAATAAGTCCATATTTGCAATTCTCAAAATAATCCCGCGAATGATGTTTATACAACAATCCTATTCCTGCCGCTGATATTACTCCTATTCCGCCTTCATTAGCCACAGCTGCAGCAAGTCCGGACAATGATATCCCAACACCCATTCCTCCTTGAATAATAGGAGGATTAATTTCAAGATCTCCGATATTTAACTTCTTCATTTGTACAATAATTAAACCTTTTTAAACACAATCTCTTATACTTTTGAATTGATTCTCATGTAATGTGAAAATCATAACAGTATCCCAATTTTTTGTACAATTTTAACCACAACATCAATACAATGTGAAAAAATGGTTTATCTTGCACAAATTGGGCAGAAATTCAGTTATTTGGGATGAAATGCATAATCTCGTGGGACGAAATACTTGTGATGTCCGATCTTTTTAAGTGAATTGTATCCGTTCTTTGGCCTGTGAGAATGATTCCCGAATATATGAAATATAATTTCGCGAAATTGGAATATTGAAATCAAGCGTGGCCATTTCCAGAAAATATCCCTTGGAATTTCCTGAAACACGATCAACTTTATTGATATTAACCAACCAGCAGCGATGACATTTTTTAAAATTGGACAACTGACCCAAATAGTCTTCGACAAAGGCAAATGTTTGTCTGAAAAGCTTTTTTCGTTTCATATGCTTTTCCATCCAATATATTTCAACATAATTACCCGATGAATGAATCAGCAATACATCATTTTGTGGAACAGTAAATACATCCTTCCCGTTTTCAGCAGTTAAAGTAATTTCAGGAATATTTTCTTGCTTTTTTTGTTCTTCCTTGAACCAGTGTCTCCCCGAATCGAAAACACTAACAACTTTATCCTTCAATGAATGGTTATAATTGATAAAATTAAACAAAATAAGAGGAAGTAACGCAATGGCACCTGTACGGAAAATGGGCAAATCAACAAATTCAGACTTCCGAAGAAGCCAGGCTAAAAATGAGATGATTATAAAGAGATTAATAAACAGCCAGACATTCCAAATCATTTCTTTTCGGATTGTCCATTTGGAAGAATCAAAAACAGATGGCAATATGCCTGGTAAAATCAGTGTATTTAAGAAAAGTGTAATTGCACAAAGAACACCTGCCGCAAATACAAAATACCCATCATTCTCAGACTTTAAAAAGTTAATGCCAAAAGGTTGGAAATACAATACAATTATCACAAATCCCATACCAACCAATCCAATAGTCTTGATGTTATGCTTAAAATTATTATTAAATGGATAGGGTTGATTAAGATTCTCAAACATGCTACTCTCCTATTTAAAAATTACTAAGATAATAAAATTCACTTCAATTCTTTATAAATATTATGGTTTTATAATTTTCTGTTGGTTAAAAGTCCTTTAAAATCAATTACACAATCTTCCGGGTTTATAAAAAAATACAAATTATTTAACAATAAGGATGGATTATTCACCTCATGTTCTCTCCGTATTTGGTTCGTATTAAGCTCGTACCAACCGGGGCAATATAATTATCATAATTCTTTAAAAGCATATCATAAATCGTCCCCTAATCATTTATAAAAAAACAAAAGCTCCGAATTATCTTTCGAAGCTATAGCGGTCTGGACGGGACTCGAACCCGCGACCCCATGCGTGACAGGCATGTATTCTAACCAACTGAACTACCAGACCAGTAATAAAGAACAAAGAACCACGTATTTAAATAAATGCTTATTCCGGGAAACTTAAAGCGGTCTGGACGGGACTCGAACCCGCGACCCCATGCGTGACAGGCATGTATTCTAACCAACTGAACTACCAAACCGTTTTGATTCCCCAGATATTTTTAAGAACTTTATTTTGTACTTCTCTTTCTTAAAGAAGGCGTAAATATACACCATTTTTCTTCTCTGCAAAGGTACCAATAATAATTTGATTGGAAAATATTAATCGGGTGATCTGTACTTAAGAAACGTATTCACATTTGGTTTTGAATTATTTCTGAAATTGAAAAAATGAAAAATACACGCTTCCGTATCTCCTCAATTCTTTAAAGTCAGGATGCGAAGAAAAATCAACACGTTTTCCATGTTCAAGAATGAATAATCCATCATAGCTCAGAATATTCCCTTTCATTATCAGATCGGGCAATTCTATTAATCCTTTTAAATCGTAAGGAGGATCGGCAAATATAATATCAAATTCACGGCCAATTTTCTGAATAACTGTAAATACATCTTTCCTAAGCGGTTTAATATTTCCTTTTAATCCAAGTTTGTCTATAATTGAACAAATGAATTCATAATGCACATGATCCGATTCTACACTTGTGATGTCCTGACACCCCCGTGAAGCAAATTCAAACGATATACTCCCTGTCCCGGCAAAAAGATCAAGAACTTTCTTGTTTCCAAAATCGTATCTGTTGGAAAGAATATTGAACAGATTTTCCTTTGCAAAGTCCGTGGTGGGTCTTGCTCTGAAATTCCTGCCCGGATTAAAAAATCTGTGTTTGAAATTTCCGCCGATTATCCGCATTTGTAAATATTGAATAAGGAAGAGAAATGATGTTCCGGGATCTGACTGAAAGTATAACTATATTGGTAAGTATTGTCAAGTTTTGCGAATACTGTTTTTCTTATATATTTTTTCAACAAATGGTAAACAGGAGAAACTTGTGGAAGATGGCCGTGAATAACAAGATCTGTATTCTCAGACGATAATTTCATCCGATCAAAAACATATAGTACATAGTACATAATATCACGTTCTGTTTTGTAATTAAATATATTACACAGCATAAGTTTCTGACCTGCTATTATGACCATTTCAAAGTATTCCCTGAAGAAGTTGATATGAACCTGTTGCCTCTCAGGAAAATTTCGGTTATCCAGAATAACCCATTCAATGAGCGGAAATAAATTATGGCTTATATGTGCGTTAGGTAATACTTTATCAAGATACTCGCCTAAGTTATCCGGGAAACCATATATACACCACATTTCAGCTCTTTCAAATAAATCTTTCATGATGACAAAGCCTTTTTCGTGGTTATTGTTAAAACTCACGAATTTATCAGCATCTTCATTTAAATAGAATGCTTTAGGGACAAGAGTGAATAGTTTTGTAGAGTATAAAATTTCAACTCTCTTGTAATCCAATTTTAACAAATCTTCCTTTTGAAATACATCCCTGACACTTTTTAAAATCAGTCTCGGACGTTTTATGAAAAAATTATATCCCGATAAAACGACATATTTCCCTTTATCAGGATCAAGTACCGTAAAAAATAGACCTTCAGGACTTATCTGAAGTGATAAATGGTAGTAATTTGATTGAGTGTTATCGAACGTTTTGTCTGTAAAACTGATATCACGCATTATTTTATAATAAATTTGTTTTATTGGATGGATTAAGTGCAAATTTAAGCAATAAATGTATCGATCATCTACTATTCGGATAAAATTACTTCTATGTTAAAAAGTTACATTTCATATCAGATAATAAAAGAATTTGGTTATGAGCCAACAAAGGGTCAGAAAGAAATAATTTTTAAACTTTCAGATTTTATAACATCAGACATACAAGATCAGGTGTTTTTATTAAAAGGATATGCAGGTACAGGTAAAACGACAACTATCAGTTCACTTGTAAAAGTCCTTGAAAAGATGAAAATAAAAACGATATTGCTTGCGCCAACCGGACGAGCTTCCAAGGTATTATCTCAATATTGTGGAAAAAAGTCAAGTACAATTCATAAAAAAATATACAGGCAGCAATCTTTATCTGATTTTAATGCAAGATTCATACTGGATAGAAATTTAAACAAAAACGCTGTAGTAATTGTGGACGAGGCTTCAATGATCTCAAATGTCTCGCAGGAACAATCTATTTTCGGTTCAGGACATTTATTGTCAGATCTGATTGAATATGTTTTATCAGGAGATAACTGTAAATTAATCATTTCAGGTGATACAGCTCAGCTTCCTCCTGTCGGTCTAAATGTCAGTCCGGCTCTTGATGAAGAAGAGCTTAAATATTTTAATCTTGAAGTCATATCCTGCGAAATGACCGAAGTAGTTCGTCAGTCAGAAGATTCAGGAATCCTTTTCAATGCCACAAAAATCAGAAATCTCCTTACTCTTGATGAATTTGGAGGATTCTGGAAAATAATTTCTTCAGGATTCAAGGACATCATTCAACTTCTTGGGGATGAATTGATTGATGAAATATCCAATTGTTACAATAAATTCGGAATTGATGAAACAATCATTATCACTCGCTCAAATAAACGAGCAAATAAATTCAACGAAGGTATCAGGCGGACTATTCTTTATCGTGATGAACAGCTATCAACCGGTGACCTTTTGATGGTGGTAAAAAACAATTATTTCTGGTCAAAGCAAAAAGAATCGGAAGAATTCAATTTTATTGCTAATGGAGACATTGCTAAAGTATTGAAAATAAAAAAATATGAGGAAAGATACGGATTTCACTTTGCATCTGTCGTCCTCTCTTTTGTCGATTATGAAAATATAAACATCGATTGTAAAATCCTTCTGGATACTCTTACTATCAATACCCCCGCATTAACAAATGAAGATAATCGGAGACTTTATGAGGCAATTGCAGAAGATTATCCTGAAATTCGTAATAAACGGAAACGCTGGGAAAAAATTCGCGAAAACGAATACTTCAATGCTTTACAGGTAAAATTCTCTTATGCTGTAACCTGTCATAAAGCCCAGGGCGGTCAATGGAAAACTGCATTTATTGATCACGGTTATTTAACCGAAGAAATGATAGACCGGGAATTTGTACGATGGGTATATACAGCCTTTACCCGATCTACAGAGCGATTATATCTTGTCAATTTCAATAAAGGATTTTTTGATCAGGTAGAACAGGAATAAATATCTTTATGGCAAATATTTTGTCCTTCTGTTATTAACTATCTCCGATATTAAACTTATCTCCGTCATTGGTCAAATAAGTATTGGGAAATACTTCTCTTGCCTCATTAACCAGTGCATTAACGTCTTTATATCGTGTTGAAAAATGACCGATTATTAATTTTACGGCATTTGCTTTTAATGCCAGTGTGGCTGCCTGTCTCGCAGTCGAATGACCAGTAATCTTGGCGAGATCTTTATGATCATCCCCAAAGGTTGCTTCATGGTAAAGTAAATCAACCTCTTTAATATATGGAATAATCTTTTCATAAAAAACCGTATCAGTGCAATAAGCAAACGATCTTGGCTTTACAGGAGGTGAAGTTAGTTCGCTGTTGAGAATTACTCTCCCGTCAGGAAGAATATAATCACTACCTTTTTTAATTGATATTCTGTCTTTAATCGAAATATTTAATTCTTCAATCCTGTCTCCCCTTAAGTGAAGATCCTGCGGCTGTTCCCTGAAAATAAATCCACAGCATGGTATCCGGTGTTTTAAAGGGAATGAATCTACCCTAATTTTCTCATTTTCATACACTATAGAATATCTGCTCATATTCAGTTTATGGTAAATCACTTTAAAATCATCTGTGTCAATCATAAATCTCATCAGGCTTGAAAGTATCGACTCCAATTCAGAATGTGCATAAATATGAATCTCACCCTTTTTCCCACCCATAGTTATGGATGAAATCAGACCTGGTAAACCGAATATATGATCCCCGTGAAGATGAGAAATAAAGATATGATTAATCTTTCCGATTTTAATCCCAAACCTTTTCAACTGAATCTGAGCAGCCTCGCCACAATCGACCATATAAAAGTGATCATTGAAATTCACAATTTGTGCTGAAGTAAAACGTGTTGTTGTAGGGATAGCCGAACTACTTCCTAATATTGTAGTATAAAAGGGGATCATAATACTGTATTATTTTCTCAGAAAATTGGCAATGACTTCTTTTCAGTAGAGTACAAAATTAAAAAAGAAAATCCGGTTGTCTTAACCGGATTTTCTTTTTCAGTTTTCTGATTTTTGCAGTAGTATCTTTTCTGCCTCTTGCTTATTGGAGGCAATCAGAAGGATTGTATCCAGCATTGCCAATTTTACCAGTTTTTCAACACCTGTTGAAAGATTACAAATAATAAAGATTCCCTTAGAATCTTCACAAAGACGGTTCCCAACAAGTATGGCACTTAAACCAGAAGAATCACTATAAACACAATCCTGCAAGTCAAGGATAATTTTGTTCTCTCCTTTGTTTACCAACATAACCAGTTCAGCTTTCAGCTCAGGTGAAATAAAACTATCAAGCCGTTCGTAGGGTACACGGATATAAGTGAAATTTTCTTCTTTTTTAATCAGCAGATTCATACTTACAATATACAATTTATTTTGTAAAAAAGAATCCTTACTTACCTTTTTTTTCTTTTTCTTCCATTTGTGTACGCAAAGCAGCTAATTCACTGATATCGCCTAAAGTTGTTTTTTCAAGATTTTCCTTAACAGCTTTCATACCTTTCTGTGTTTGACGGGCAGATGCTTTTTTCTTGGCAGTCTCCTCGGATTTCTTAACATCTTCATATACTCGTGAATGAGACAAAATAATCCTCTTTGCTGATTTCGAAAATTCAATTACTTTAAATTCAAGTTTTTCATCAAGTTTAACACTTGAACCATCTTCCTTAACAAGATGACGTGGAGTTGCAAATCCTTCAACGCCATAAGGTAAAGCAATCACAGCACCTTTATCAAACAAATCGATAACTGTGCCTTCATGAATAGAATCCACTGTAAAAATCGTCTCAAAGACATCCCATGGATTCTCTTCAAGTTGTTTATGACCAAGGCTCAAACGACGGTTTTCTTTATCTATATCAAGCACTTGAACTTCAATCTGAGCTCCTATTGAAGTAAATTCTGAAGGATGTTTAATTTTCTTTGTCCAACTCAAATCACTTATATGTATTAATCCGTCCACCCCTTCTTCAATTTCAACGAAGACTCCGAAATTGGTAAAGTTCCTCACAGTTGCGGTATGATTTGAACCGATAGCATACCTGGTTTCAATATTTTCCCATGGATCACTCTTTAACTGTTTGATGCCCAATGACATTTTTCTCTCATTCCTGTCCAGTGTCAGGATAGAAGCCTCAACTTCATCTCCCACCTTAAGGAAATCCTGGGCCGAGCGCAAATGTTGCGACCAACTCATTTCTGAAACATGAATCAAACCCTCAACACCTGGTGCGATTTCTATAAAGGCGCCGTAATCAGCCAATACTACAACCTTGCCTTTAACTACATCTCCCACCTTAAGATCAGAACTGAGACTGTCCCATGGATGTGGTGTCAACTGTTTTAAACCTAAAGCAATACGTTTCTTATCATCATCGAAATCAAGAATTACAACATTGATTTTTTGATCAAGTTGAACAATTTCATTCGGATGGGCTACACGTCCCCAGCTAAGATCTGTAATATGAATCAAACCATCTACACCGCCTAAGTCAATAAATACACCATATGAGGTTATATTCTTAACTGTTCCCTCAAGAACCTGACCTTTCTCAAGTTTCGAAATAATTTCTTTCTTTTGCTGTTCCAGTTCAGCTTCAATAAGAGCTTTGTGAGAAACTACGACATTCCTGAATTCATGATTAATCTTGACAACCTTGAATTCCATTGTTTTACCTACATATATGTCGTAATCACGGATCGGTTTTACATCAATTTGTGAACCCGGAAGGAAAGCTTCAATTCCAAATACATCAACGATCATACCGCCTTTGGTACGACATTTAATGTATCCGGTAATAATTTCATTGTTGTCAAGGGCTGCATTAACACGATCCCAGCTTCGCATCGAACGGGCTTTTTTATGGGATAGTGTCAGCTGACCTTTTTTATCTTCAAGTGTCTCAACATAAACTTCAACTTTATCCCCTACTTTAAGACCGGGATTATAACGGAATTCATTAATTGAAACAATTCCATCTGATTTATAACCGATATCAACAACAACTTCCCGTTTATTCATCGAAATGACTTTTCCCTCTACAACCTCCTTCTCCTGTAAAATGGAAAGTGTATTGTCATAGAGTTTCATCATTTCCTGCTTGTCAGCAGTGGCACTGGTTGATTTTATACCTTCAAAGGCATCCCAATCAAAATCCTCTTCAGCTTTCTTTAAGGGTTCTGATACTAACTGGTTGGGTGACTGTTGCACTTCCTCAGAAGATTGTTCTTCTGTCTCTTTGATTTCAGGATTTTCATTAATTTCACTCATGTAAAAAATCTTAAGACTAATAAATTAGACATTATTTTATTTGCGGGGACAAAAGTAATCAATTATTCCCTAAAATTAACCCTTTATTCCTTTTTTTTAACTAAATATCAATCATTTCTAATTCCCTTTTACAATAAATTTAAAAAACATTATTTTTTTAATATTAATAATACTCTCTCCGGGTTTCTTCACCAATTATAAACCAATTCCATGCAGTCATTTCCTGAATTCTATGAAATATCCTGAATATATTTTCGAAATTAAATTATAATTATCTCCTTGTGGATCAAATACAAATTATGAAAACCTCAATTCGATTGTATTATGCGGATTGAAAAATTAAGAAAACTAAACTATTTTTGAATTGTTAATGAATTTAATGGGAATTGATATCCTTGAAAATAATGAATCAAGGATTATAAATACATTCATCGTGATTGTTTTGACAATCCTTTCCACATAATAATAATAAACAATACTTTATATCTGATACGATATGATAACAACTGAGGTACCTTTTGATGTTATGAAAAAAGCAAATGAATGGCTTACCGGAAATTATGATGACAAAACAAAAAAACAGGTACGGCTTCTTCTTGAGAAAGAAGACAAAGGCCCTTTGATTGATGCATTTTACCGTGATCTTGAATTCGGTACAGGAGGCCTTCGGGGTATAATGGGAGCGGGTTCAAACAGGATGAATATATATACAGTCGGTGCGGCTACCCAGGGACTGAGCAATTATCTTAAGAATGTATTCTCCGGTTTGCCTGAAATCCGTGTTGCAATCGGACATGATTGCCGCAATAACAGCCGCCTTTTTGCTGAAACATCGGCGGGTATCTTTTCGGCAAATGGAATAAAAGTCTTTCTCTTCGAAGACTTACGGCCTACACCCGAACTTTCATTTGCGATTCGGCATTTGGGATTACAAAGCGGTATTATTCTGACGGCCTCCCACAATCCAAAAGAATACAACGGTTACAAAGCTTATTGGAACGACGGCTCCCAGGTCGTTGAACCTCATGATGAAAATATTATCCGTGAAGTGGAGAAAATCAGGGTTGAGAATATAAAATTCAATGGTCCGAAAGAGAATATTAAAATATTGGGCAAAGAAATGGACGAAGCTTACCTCGAAAAAGTTGTTTCAATATCACTTTCGCCCGATTCAGTCATTAAACAAAAAAATCTTAAGATCGTTTATACTCCCATCCATGGGACCGGAGTAAAACTTGTGCCAATGGCTCTTGCCAAAATGGGATTTACCAATGTGATTCATGTACCTGAACAGGATATCGTGGACGGAAATTTTCCGACTGTTGTCTCTCCTAATCCTGAAGAACCTGCTGCAATGGTTCTGGCGCTCGCAAAAGCAAAAGAGGTTGATGCAGATATTGTTATGGCAACAGATCCCGATGCCGACCGGCTTGGCATTGCCGTGAAAAATGACAGAGGCGATTTTATCCTGTTGAATGGGAACCAGATGGCACTCATCTTTATTTATTATATTATTACAAAACGAAAAGAACTCGGTCTGCTGAAAGGCAAGGAATATGTTGTAAAAACAATTGTCACATCCGAACTCATCGCTGATATCGCCCGCAAAAACGGGGTAGAGTATTTTGATTGCTACACAGGCTTCAAATACATTGCAGAAATAATCCGTGAAAATGAAGGAGGTAAGGAATACATTGGCGGAGGTGAAGAAAGTTTCGGGTTCCTGCCCGCTGACTTCGTGCGGGATAAAGATGCAGTAAGCTCAGCAGCGCTTATGGCCGAAATCGCTGCCTGGGCCAAAGAAAATGGGAAATCTCTTTTTGAACTTCTTCAGAATATTTACCTGATGTACGGCTATTCAAAGGAGAAAATGAAATATGTTGTCCGAAAGGGTAAAACAGGGGCTGAAGAGATAGAACAAATGATGGTAAACTTCCGGAATAATCCTCCAAAACATTTAGCCGGATCAGAACTTGCCATCATAAAAGATTATGAATCGCTTCTCGAAAAGAACCTCATTACCGGAACACAAAGACCAATCAATCAGAAAATTCATGCAAATGTTCTGCAGTTTTTCACAAAAGATGGATCAAAAATCTCTGTCCGTCCTTCAGGCACTGAACCTAAAATTAAATTCTATATCGAGGTAAAGGACTTTTTGAAATCTCGTGATCAATACGCTGAACTTGACACCCGGACCAACCTGAAAATCGAACAGGTAATGACTGATCTTGGACTGTGATCAGAAGCAATCTGTATCGGCACACCCGGAGCAACATCCGTTTATTGTTGTAGCTAAAAACTTTAGCTTATCTGCCCTATAAAGTAGATTAACCTGGATTCGGGATAAGAAAATTCCAACTCCACAACAGAACCCCGGGTTATACTCCCGGAATTTAATTCTATTACCTGATTTACCAAGGCCTTTGCCTGACCTTCCCCGTACCAGGGCCGCACCAGGTCCATAGTTTGAAAACAGTTTGAGTACAGTTTGAGTACTATTCGAATACTAATTTAGTATTCAAATAGTGTTTAATTAGCGTAAAAATAGTGTTTAAATTACGGCCTTGGCTCAACCATGGTACAGTGTTGATAAGGCAAAAGTAATTTCTCCGGGAAGACATACAAGGTCAAAATGCAGCGCAAGGATTACAGGTATGAAGGAGCCGCTGCAAAGAATGACTCGCGTACTCGTAAAATTTCATGGCTAAGGGAAGTCCATAAATATAAAATACCCTTTTCACATTGTAAAGAAGGGATAGATTAAATACGCTTTTAAAATAGTAGCCAAGGAAGAATATTATTAATCAAGGGTTTTGGCCACTTCAACCTCTTCGAACACTTCAACGAAATCTCCAACCTGTATATCATTGTATCCACGGATGTTCAAACCGCATTCGAAGCCTTTAGCGACTTCTTTGACATCGTCTTTAAAGCGCTTGAGTGATTCCAGTTCTCCTGTATAAACCACAATTCCATCTCTGATAAGTCGAACTTTCCCGTTACGGGTAATTTTACCGTCTCTGACCATACAACCCGCAATGGTTCCGACCTTTGTGATTTTAAATGTTTCAAGAATTTCAGCAGTTCCCTTGATTTCTTCCTTAATTTCAGGAGAAAGCATCCCTTCCATCGCGGATTTTACCTCATTTATTGCATCATAAATGATTGAATATAAGCGGATATCAATTTCCTCTTTTTCTGCGAGTTTACGTGCACTTAACGAGGGACGTACCTGGAATCCGACAATAATGGCGTTGGAAGCAGATGCAAGCATGACGTCTGATTCAGTTATCTGACCTACAGCCTTATGGATAACATTCACCTGAATTTCACCCACACTTAGTTTAATCAGCGAATCGGCAAGTGCTTCAATGGAACCATCAACATCACCTTTCACAATGATGTTAAGTTCCTGGAAGTTGCCAATGGCGATCCTCCGGCCAATTTCGTCGAGTGTGATATGTTTTTGAGTTCGCAGACCCTGCTCTCTTTGTAATTGTTCTCGTTTGTTAGCAATCATCCTTGCATCCCTATCGCTCTCAAGTACATTAAATTTATCACCCGCCTGAGGAGCACCGTTTAAGCCAAGAATAAGCACCGGTTCGGATGGTCCGGCTTCCTCGACCTTCTGATTTCGTTCATTAAACATGGCCTTGATGTGTCCGAAATAAGGTCCGGCCAAAACTACATCTCCAATTCTAAGGGTTCCATTTTGAACAAGGACAGTTGCAACAAAGCCTCTGCCTTTATCCAAAGAGGATTCAATGACAGAACCAATGGCGCGTTTTATCGGATTTGCCTTAAGATCGAGTATATCAGCCTCCAATAAGACTTTTTCAAGAAGTTCAGCCACTCCCAGGCCACTCTTTGCCGATATATCCTGGGACTGATATTTTCCACCCCATTCTTCAACCAGAAAGTTCATTTTGGCAAGTTCTTCCTTAATTTTCTCAGGATTTGCTGTCGGTTTGTCCACTTTGTTAATAGCAAATATAATGGGAACAGAGGCCGCCTGGGCATGATTAATAGCTTCCTTTGTCTGTGGCATAACGTTGTCATCAGCAGCTACAATAATTATGGCAATATCAGTAACCTGGGCCCCACGGGCGCGCATAGCTGTAAATGCCTCATGCCCGGGTGTATCAAGAAATGTAATTTTTCTTCCCCCTTCCAAAGTCACGTTATAGGCCCCTATATGTTGGGTGATCCCACCTGCTTCTCCTGCTATAACATTTGATTTTCGGATGTAATCGAGAAGTGATGTTTTTCCATGGTCAACATGTCCCATGACCGTTACAATCGGCGGTCGGGTAAGAAGTTCATCTTCAGAATCAACGTCTTCTTCAATGGCCTCCTGAACATCAGGGGAGATAAATTCGACTTTGTATCCAAATTCATCGGCTACAACTGAAATTGTTTCAGCATCAAGTCTTTGATTGATTGAAACGAACAATCCCAGCGTCATACATGATGCTATAACTTCATTGACCGGTACGTTCATCATGGATGCCAGTTCATTCACCGAAACGAATTCTGTGAGCCTGATAATATTTTTATTTATTTCATCGAGGGCACTTTTTTCAGCCATTTTCTCACTTAAAGCGAGCCTTTTGTCACGACGGTATTTTGATCCCTTGGTTTTCTGTCCTTTAGAAGTCAATCTTGCGAGGGTTTCTTTAATTTGCTTTTGAACATCTTCCTCTCTGACTTCCGGTTTTGTCAAAACTTTCTTCTTTACAACAAGAGACGATTTTTTCTTTGATTTATCAGGTTTCTCCTTCAATTTTTCTATTTTCTTTTCTGACAAATCAACTTTTTCTTTTGGCTCTTTCTCAACACGTTTCCGTTTTTTCTTACGGAACTGATGTTCCTCAGCCCTACTTGATTTTTTCTTTTCTTCAAAAGGCAAATCTATCCGGCCAACCACAGTAGGACCAGTAAGTTTTTTCCTTTCGAGTTTAAAAATCTCCTCAGGATAATCAGGCATATCAGCTGAATTACTTTTCCCCAATTCTTCAACTTCAGATTTACCGGCTTCAATCTCTTCAGGTTCGACAGGTTTATGGATCCCCAGCTTTTTCTTATTCAGGAAAATCTCCTTTTTGGAAGTTTCTGCAGATTTCCCCGGAGCCTTAGAAACATTAATATCACTTTTGCCGGAACTTACTGCCGGAACCTCTTTACCAGGTAAATTTGTTTTTGTTTCCTCTGTATCTTTTGTATCTTTTGTATCTTTTATTTTTGCGCTTTCTTTTTCGACAGCTGTTATGTCATCTCCGACTGCATTCGTCTCTTTCACAACCTTTTTTTCTTTCTCCCTGGTTTCCTTTTCGGGTTCCCCGACTTCTTTTTCAGGCTGCTTTTTTTCAGGGGTTTCTGCACTCTCTTTTGTTAATATTTTTTCAGTGACAATCTCTTGCTTGTCATCTGTTACGTCGGGTTTTTCTGTTGTATTTTTTGACTTTCTTTTAAGATTATCCAAATCTACTTGTCCAACAATCTTAACTTTTGGTTTTTCAATTTCGCTTTCCGGAGCTTCTGAAGTTTTAAATATGATTGGAGTTGGTTCTGATTTTTGAGATACAGTTGAAGGCTCAGGCTTTGCAGACGGATGTAAAGTTTCGCCTCTTTTTTCCTCTTTATACTGATGAATGCTATGATCCTTGATCATAACAGAATCATCTTCAATTTCGACTTCATCCGAACCTTTATTTTCAGAGCGAATATCTTCAATTGATACTGATTCATTTTTAAGCCTGTGGTGGCGAAGATTTACCTTGTCAGCTTCAATACGGGCTTCATAATCCTTCCGAAATTGTTTCTCAAGAAGTTCATGTACATCAGCATCAATTTTCGTATTAGGATCCGAAGAAATTTTAATCCCCTGCTTCTGAAGAAATTCAACTAGGGTAGCTATACCCACGTTTAATTCCCGGGCAACCTTACTTAATCTTGATCCTTTTTCTCCTATAATCATATCCTGTCAAACAGTTAATTTTCAAATTTATTTATGGAGCCTTCATACTCGTATATCTTGAAATTATTACTCAAACTCCGCCTTAAAAATACGAAGTACTTCATCAATTGTTTCTTCTTCAAGGTCAGTACGCTGGATTAAGTCTTCACGGGAAATGCTCAATACATTTTTTGCAGTATCACAACCAATCGACTTTAATTCATCAATAATCCAACTTTCAATTTCATCTGCAAATTCATCCAAATTTACATCTTCTTCATCAACAGCATCCCGATCCCTGTAAACATCAAGGTCGTAACCCGTAAGCTGGCTAGCCAGTTTAATATTCAGGCCTCCCTTCCCAATGGCTAATGAAACTTCCTCAGGTTTGAGAAAAACGTCTGCACGATTTTCTTCCTGATGCAATTTAATTGAAGAAATTTTTGCAGGATTAAGCGCTCTCTGAATGTATAACTGTAAGTTATTGGTATAATTGATGATGTCAATATTTTCATTTCGGAGTTCGCGAACAATCCCATGAATCCGAGATCCCTTCATTCCGACACAAGCTCCGACCGGATCAACCCGTTCATCGTAGGATTCCACTGCAACTTTAGCCCTCTCTCCGGGTATACGGACGATTTTTTTAATTGTAATCAACCCGTCAAATATTTCAGGCACTTCAAGTTCGAATAACCTCTCAAGGAATACCGGAGATGTGCGTGATAAAATTATATACGGACTGTTATTTCTCATCTCAACTTTTATAATTACGGCACGTACATTATCTCCTTTACGGAAAAAATCAGTGGGAATCTGTTCTGTTTTAGGCAGAAGAAGTTCATTCCCTTCATCATCCAATAAAAGCAGTTCGCGCTTCCATATTTGATAGACTTCACCCGTAACTATTTCCCCGATCTTGTTCCTGTATTTAGCATAAACATTATCTTTCTCAAGTTCGAGAATACGAGTAGCGAGATTTTGTCGCAAATTCAATATAGCTCTTCGTCCAAAATCTGCAAATTTCACCTCATCAGTGACCTCCTCCCCAACTTCATAATCCTCATCGATTTTTTTTGCCTGAGAAAGTGTAATTTGAAGATTAGGATCCGTAAATTCTTCGTCATCAACAACTGTCCTGTTTCGCCAAATTTCAAAATCACCTTTATCGGGATTAATAATGACATCAAAATTTTCGTCAGTACCGAATTGCTTTTGAAGAACACCACGGAAAGAATCTTCAAGAACACTCATCATAGTTGCACGATCAATGCTCTTTAAGTCTTTAAATTCCGAAAACGTGTCAATCAAATTCAGGTTGTCCATATCTTCAGGATTTTTATTTAAAGGTAATTACTAATTTAACTGTTTTTATATCTCCGAAAGAATATGATATCTGACTCTTAATTTGAGTTCTTTTCCCAACCACTGTCTCTGAAACTATACTCTCTAATTCAAAGCCCTCTTTATTAACAGCTTTCAATATTCCTTCTTTTCTTTCACCATTTAATGCTATCACTTCGATTTTACGTCCGATGTTTTTATAAAACTGACGTGGTATTTTTAAGGGTGCATCAAGCCCCGGAGATGAAACTTCAAGAGAAAAGTCTTCTGCATTTCTGTCGAGATTTTTTTCAATATGACGGCTTATTTCAACACATTTATCAATGTCAATTCCGGTTTCACTGTCAACGGTAACTGCTATTGCATTACCGCTATTAATTGTGATACCCACAATAAACATGTCATCCGATATAATTTCTTCAACCAAATTTCCAATCTTTTCTTTTGTTATCATCCTAAATAGCAACAAAATAGGGGACTCCACATCCCCTAATCATACGATTATTCTCCGTCGCAAAAATATATAATTCAAGTGAAAAAACCAAATTGTCAACTATTAAGATGCTAATATTGAATTTTAAATGAGCATGTTGAATCCTGTATGTATTTTAATTTATGAAATCATTTCACTTTCCCACATTAATGTTATTCATTTAAGTTTGACATAATTGCCGATTAAAAATTTGATTAAGAAAAATATATTCATCCGGACAGCGCTTTTGAAGCAATTTATCTAACTTCCCTGAAAATTAATATAATGAATCATTCTTTATCGTGCAGAATCAAATATTGTTTAAATTTTTCCCAAGGAAATTAATGAGATGACATATTTTGTGCGCAATACTCTTAAATCGTTTCCAGATAATTATTATTAATTATTTTTGCAGCAAATTATTAAATCAATATAATGGAGTTTTCGGTTTCGGATATTGCAAAATTAATTAATGGGGACGTCGAAGGGGATGGTACTATAAAATTGAATAACATATCCAGAATTGACCAGGGAAAACCAGGCACATTAACGTTTCTTTCAAATCCTATCTATGCAAAACACATTTACGATACGAAAGCTTCTGCTGTAATTGTAAATAGGGATTTTAAAGCCGAAAAAGAGATTTCATGTGTTCTAATAAGAGTCGATGATGCTTATGGAGCTCTCGCAAAGCTGATGAATTTTTACAATCAAACAAAGCCTGTTAAAAAAGGAATCGAACAACCCTCTTATATCAGCACCTCTTCAACTCTTGGGAAAGATATTTACGTAGGCGCATTTTCGTATATAGGGAATAATACAACGATCGGGAATCATGTAAAAATTTTTCCTAATGTTTACATTGGCGATAATGTCACTTTAGGTGAAAATACTATACTCTATTCAGGTGTAAAAATTTATCCCGATTGTATAATAGGGAAATCTTGTATAATTCATGGAGGGGCTGTAATCGGTGCAGATGGATTTGGTTTTGCTCCTAACCAGGATGGGATATACGTCAAGATTGACCAGATTGGCAATGTTATTCTGGAAGATAATGTCGAAATAGGAGCCAATTCGACCGTTGATGCTGCAACAATCGGATCAACCATCATTAAGTCAGGAGTTAAACTTGATAACCTTGTTCATATAGGTCACAATTGCGAAGTGGAAGAAAACACGGTTATGGCGGCACAGGTTGGTATTGCCGGTTCAACGAAAATTGAAAAGAATTGTGTAATAGGAGGTCAGGCAGGAATTTCAGGTCATATTACTATTGGTGAGGGGACTAAAATAGGACCTCAGTCTGGGCTAATGTCATCTGTTAAAAAAGGTTCGATCTTACTTGGCACTCCTGCCTTTGAATTTAAATCCGCCATGAAATCTTATTCCATTATCCGGAATTTGCCTCATCTGCGTAATGACCTGATCGAATTACAAAAGCGTTTGGAAGATCTTGAAAAACAGGTCAATTTGATAAACAAAAAATAATCGGCAATCTGAAATATTTAAAGTTAAAAGTGTTTGGCAAAAAAGAAGATAGGGAAATGAGAAATTTTGAAAATGAGAAAATTAAGATCTTACACTCTCGCTTTCTCACCCCCCTCATCCTCTTAATTCTTAATTTTTAATTTTTAATTCTTAAATGAGTATACAACAAAATACTATAGCACGGGAAATATCTTTAACAGGGAAAGGCCTTCACACCGGAATTGAAGTAAAACTAACCTTCAAACCTGCTCCTGAAAATAGCGGAATCAAATTTAAACGCATTGATCTGGAAGACCAGCCGGTAATTGAAGCCTTCGTTACCAAGGTAAAAGGAACATCGAGAGGAACAGTTCTTAAAGAAGGGGATGTTACTATCAGTACCATTGAGCATGTTATGGCTGCTTTGAACGGAACAGAAATTGACAATGTATTGATCGAAATCAATGGACCCGAAGCTCCCATTTTGGATGGCAGTTCTTCACCCTATGTTAAAGCGCTTCATGAAGCCGGGATTGTTCCGCAAAATGCTCAAAGGGAATATTTTGAAATTAAGAAAAGGATCGTATACAAAAATCCGGAAACTGGTGCTGAATTGATAGCATATCCCGATGAAATTTTAAATATTGATGTGTTGATCTCTTATAATTCAGCCGTTTTAGGAAATCAATTTGCCTCCTACAATAGCAGCATCACTGATTTTGCAAAAGAAATTGCCCCTTCACGTACATTTGTATTTGTCCGTGAACTTGAGATGCTCCTGAAAAATAACCTGGTTAAAGGCGGAGATTTGGATAATGCCATTATAATAATGGATCAGGCAATGCCACAGCAGGAATTGGACCGAATCGCAGATCTTTTCAACCAAAAACATATTGTTGTAAACGAAATAGGGGTATTAAATAATCTGAAATTACACTTTGACAATGAATGTGCAAGGCATAAACTTCTTGATGTGGTTGGAGATCTTGCACTCGTAGGGAAAAAAATCAAAGGTAGAATTATCGCTAAAAGACCTGGACATGGTCCGAATATTGAATTTACAAAATTACTGTTCAAGGAATATCTTAAAAGTAGATCAGAAAATTCACCTCCTGAATATGATCCTAATAAACCACCTATTTACGATGTAAATCAAATCAAAAAAATGTTGCCTCATCGTAATCCTTTTCTTCTTGTCGATAAAATTATCGAAAAGGGGCATGATTACATTATCGGGGTGAAAAATGTAACAATGAATGAACCATTCTTTGTCGGTCATTTCCCGGCAGAACCTGTTATGCCGGGTGTGTTGATCATTGAAGCCATGGCTCAATGCGGCGGAGTCTTTGTGATAAGTTCACAACCCAGTGACGGAGAATACTCCACTTACTTCATGACAATGGACAATATAAAATTCAGGAAAAAAGTTGTACCTGGCGATACACTGATTTTTAAATTAAAGCTTGCAGGTGCGATTCGTCGTGGAATTGCAAATATGAGAGCTGTCGCTTTTGTCGGAGAAACAGTTGTATGCGAAGGTGAATTTATGGCCCAGGTTTCAAAAAATAAATAAACTTTGTACACTTTACCTAAACAGTTATTAAAAAAATATTAATGAATCAATTGATGGCAAATATTCATACTGATGCTAAAATCGCAGAGGGTGTAACAATCGAACCTTTCGCCACTGTCTCAAAAGATGTAATCATCGGCGAAGGTTCATATATTGGTCCTAATGCCACTATTTTACCAGGTTCCCGGATAGGTAAAAATTGCAAAATATTCCCTTGTGCAGTTATTGGAGGTGATCCGCAGGATTTGAAATTTAAAGGTGAATATACCACTGTTGAGATCGGTGATAACACGACAATAAGGGAATATGTGACCATAAATAAAGGCACTTCAGCTAAGGGTAAAACGATAATCGGCAATAACTGTCTGATAATGGCTTATGTTCATGTAGCTCACGACTGTCATGTCAAAGATAATGTCATTCTGGTAAGTTATACTGCTTTAGCTGGTGAGGTGATAATTGATGACTATGCAATTTTGGGTGGCCACTCTGCCGTTCATCAATTTTGCCATGTAGGAAAACATGTAATGTTGGCGGGCGGATCCCTGGTCCGAAAAGATGTTCCGCCATACATTAAAGCAGGCAGAGAGCCTTTATCTTTTGCAGGAGTAAATTCTATTGGCCTTCGCCGCAGGGATTATTCAAATGAAGTAATATGTCAGATCCAGGATATTTATCGCATAATTTACCAAAAGGGATATAATAATACTCAGGCTTTAGAAGTTATTGAGGCTGAAATGCCTGCATCCAAAGAACGGGATGAAATCCTTTTGTTCCTTAAAGACTCAAAACGAGGAATTATCAAAGGTTATTTCCCCGAATAATCTTATTCGGATCGAAATAACATATATCAATGCCAATTATTTGTTTTGTGACCCTATTATTGATTATCATATTAAATATGAATCCTTTATATAAGGTAACAAACAATCATAAAACCTGTATAGATAAATAATAATAATTCTTTCCAAAAATATCTCCCTGCTCTAAGAAAGAAATAAGAGATAATGCAGGTAATAGGAACAAAAAATATCGCCAAAAATTCTCTCCCTATTGTTGCCAGAGAAAATGCTGAAATTACTGCTATCCCAAACATCCAGTAAAAGATGATAAAATATTTCCGCACACTTATTTTAACATTGACGGAATGATAATCCAATAAGAATGAAACAGTTCCGAGGATCATAAAGAGAAGAATTAAAGCCGATTTCGCTATAAAAACCGGATCAATTAAATAATCATTATTCTTTGACCAAAATATAGTCTTAATGGTTTGAAGGAGATTATTCACTGAATCATTCAGGAAAGAAAAAAACCAAAGGGAAAGCCATGGAACACAAAATCCCATAACAGGAATAACCAGAAGCCTCCAGTTGTCGCTTTTTTGAAGTACAAAGATGCTGATCCAAATTAAAGGAAAGAGTACTGCTGCCGGAAGATAAAACAATGAAGCCAATGCAATGAAAAACGAAGAATTAAATGTATAAGTTATTTCTTCGCTTTTATGATAAGTTTCAAAGATATGTATTATTGCTATGAGAATACAAAGGGTGGCAATATGAACAGGGTGTAAGCGTTTGAAGTGTTCTGACTGACGATATCGTGAGGATATAAATAATACCCGGAAGAGCAGATCCCTTTCTGTATAAAAGAAACGAAGAACTTATTCTGACAATAAGGAATGAATTAAGAAGAACAAGGATAAATCCCGTGAGTATTTCCCAGAATTCCAATCCCTTAAATAGAGGAATGCACTATAAAAAACAGCGGCATTGTGCTGTCTTTTGAAATCGTGCTGAAACCCACAGGAGAATAGAAATTATGTATCCAGAACAATATACCTGTTAACGGTATCAGGAATATTCCAAAAAAACTGCTGTTCTTAATTACCCTTAACAGCATATCATTTTCGTGTAATTCGTTCTAATTCGTTCAATTCATTAAAGATCAAATCCAATATCTTTGCGATAATACATCTTTTCAAACCGGATATTTTTTATGCTCCTGTAAGAAATCTCCAAAGCTTCCCGAAAATCTTTCCCTGTTGAACTGACTGAAATCACCCGACCTCCGTTTGTAACGACTTGCCCATCTGATACCATGGTCCCTGCATGAAAAACGATGCTGTCATCGATTTTCCCGGTTTCAGTAATCATTTTACCCTTTTCATAATTGCCAGGATATCCTTCTGAAACAAGCATGATCGTAACACAGGAGAGAGTATCAATTTCAATGCTTTTCTCTGCCAGATTTTCTTTAGCTACACCTTCCAGTAAATCAACAAGATCCGATTTAATGCGAGGAATAACGGCTTCTGATTCGGGATCACCCATCCTGACATTGTATTCGATAACATACGGATTGCTTTCAATATTAATCAACCCGAAAAAAATAAAACCTTTAAAGGGGATTTCGTCACTGCGTAAACCATTGACGGTAGGCCGGATGATACTGTCTTCAACCTTTCTCATGAATTCTTTATCTGCAAAAGGAACAGGGGAAACAGCTCCCATTCCACCAGTGTTCGGACCCGTATCGCCCTCTCCGATTCTCTTATAGTCTTTCGCTTCGGGGAGTATCTTATAATCAATTCCGTCAGTTATAATAAAAACGGAACATTCTATTCCTTTTAGAAATTCTTCAATCAGGACAATTTTGCTGGCCCTTCCAAACATCCCTCCCAACATTTCCCGAAGCCTGGATTCTGCCTTTTGAAGGTCATCAATAATCAGTACACCTTTACCGGCGGCCAATCCATCAGCCTTAAGAACGTATGGAGCTTTCATCTGTTTGAGAAACAGGATTCCTTCCTCTAAATTATCCTGATTAACAGAAAAATATCTGGCTGTCGGAATATTATGTCTTGACATGAATTCCTTTGCAAAATCCTTACTCCCTTCCAGTTGTGCACCTTTCTTCATCGGACCGATCACCGGTATCGCTCTCAATTGTTCATCCTCGAGGAAAAAATCATGTATCCCTTCAACCAGGGGTACCTCAGGTCCAACAACTACCATATCGATATGATTATCCAATACCGCATTCTTAACTGCTTTAAAATCCAAAGGATTAATTTCAATATTTGTTCCGCATTGTGCCGTTCCCGCATTTCCGGGAGCAATAAAAAGCTTGTCAACTTTAGGGCTCTGACTGATCTTCCATGCCAATGCATGTTCCCTTCCTCCTGATCCTATGATTAATATGTTCACGATTAAAGATGTATTTACAAGTTTAGTTGATGAATAAACCTTATAGTATTGATGAAATGATTCCGCAACTGAAATTAAACAAAATCATTATAAATTTCAAATTACAAAATAAACAAGTTTTTAACTCAGGATTCGTGTAATTCGTCATAATTCGTCAAATTTGCCATCAGAAAGCTATCGGGTTCGAATAATTTATATCTTCACGGCTTTGACTAACCATTAATAAAATTTAAAAATGGAAAGAGATTTATCCAGGCGCGGTTTCTTGTTGAGAAGTATCCCGATAACTATCGGGATGGGATTAGGATTGGCCGCAATCGATCCGTTAGCTGCATTGGCAAAACCAAAGTTAAAAGGGATGAAGTTTGGCCTTGTCACTTACCTTTGGGGAAAAGACTGGGATTTACCGACATTAATAAAAAATTGTGAGCTGGCAGGTTATCACGGCGTTGAATTACGCACAGAACACGCCCACAAAGTTGAAATTAATCTGACAGCAGCCCAGCGTGCCGAGGTCAAAAAGCAGTTTGAAGACAGCAGTGTCACCTGTATCGGCTACGGTTCAAATTTTGAATATCAAAGTCCAAATCCTGAAGAGGTTCGCAAAAATATCGAACAGACCAAAGAATATATAAAGCTTTGCAAAGATATTGGCGCAACAGGTATCAAGATCAAACCCAATACCCTGCCCAAAGACGTTCCCCGCGAAAAGACTATCGCCCAGATTGCCTCCGCATTCAATGAGGTTGGAAAATATGCACAGGATTTCGGCCTCCTGGTAAGGGTAGAGATTCATGGAATCTATACGCAGGAAATTCCCAATATCAGGGCTATTTTTGAACAGGTGACAGAACCTAATGTAAAAATGTGCTGGAATTGCAATGAAACAGATTTAAATCCTCCGGGACTCGAAGCTAACTTCAATTCAGTTAAGAAATGGTTTGGCGACACCATTCATGTGCATGAACTGAACATGACGAATTATCCTTATCAGCAGCTGTTTAATCTTTTAACTAAAATGAAATATAACGGTTGGGTACTCCTTGAAGCCAGCAGTAAGCCTGAAGATAAAATTGCGGCTATGAAAGAACAACTGACCCTGTTCAATCAAATGATTGCTGCCTCAAAGAAAGCATGATCTGATGTGCTGATGTGCTGATTAAAGTGTTTCAGAGTTCCAGTGTTTCAGAGTTTTGACGTCACAATATTGTATTATCAGACTCTGAAACCCTGAAATCTCACTGTTAACGTTTACTGTTCACTGCCTAATGCCTGCTTTAATTCTTAATTCTTAGTTTCTTGCTTCAGGGATAATCTTATGATTGAGAAAACAGTAATTTTAGATGATATCGGACCGGTAACAATTTACCGGAATAAACGTGCCAACCGGATTAAAATTACTGTTAAAACTGATGGGAGGATCAGAGCTACCATTCCCTGGATGGCCTCCTTTCAGTCGGGGGAAAAGTTCCTTATTGAGAAGAAGCAATGGATTGTTATGACAATCACGAAGATGGCCAGCAAATCAACGGTCAACAAAATGATTTTACCAGGACACCTGTTTTCAACACGGAATTATCGTTATGAAGTTGTTGCGGCTTCTGTAAGCAAGGTCAGGATAAGATACTCCGAAAAGGAGAAACTTATTTGCTTTGAATATCCCCGGGAAATCTCAGCAGAATCACCTGAAATTCAGCAAAGTCTGAAAAGAGTAATTGAAGGGGTACTTCGTTTTGAAGCGAAAAGGTTCCTGCCTTTAAGAACTGCTGAGCTTGCTTCAAAACTTGGTTATCAAATCAACAGGGTATCAATTAAAAATAATAAAACCAATTGGGGAAGTTGTTCAAATTTGAAAAATATTAACCTGAACCTTCATTTAATGCGACTTCCCGAAAGAATGATCGATTTCATCATTATTCATGAACTCGTCCATACGGTTATCCCAAATCATGGGGTGATGTTTAAGGCCACAATGAAAAAGTACTTTCCGGATGCCCCTGCACTTGAAAAGGAGATGAAAAAGATCAGGCCTGAATTCTTTTAGTATCAATAATTATCGTTATACCTTTGAAATAAAATAAAAATTCCAAAACTTTGGGAGAATCAATCTTTAATGAACGAAATGATAAAGTGGGAAAAACTGATTTCTGAAAGCCGTTTAGGATTGGAAGGAAGGCCTGTACAGGAAACGGACGATGTACGATCTATCTTTCAAAGGGATTACGACAGGATTATTTTTTCCTCCCCGTTTCGCCGGTTACAGAATAAGACTCAAATATTTCCCCTGCCGGGCAGCATTTTTGTTCATAACCGTCTGACTCATTCAATTGAAGTGGCCAGTGTAGGACGTTCTCTTTCACACCTTGTAATTGCGGGACTCAAAGAAAAAATAAACCGTGCGAACAGTTCATCCGGGCGGAACGGAAACATCCAAACAGCAATCAACGAAATTCCTTCAATCGTTTCAGCCGCATGCCTTGCTCATGATCTTGGAAATCCTCCATTCGGGCACTCCGGTGAAAGCGCTGTAGCAGATTTTTTCAAACTTGGGGAAGGCCTGAAATACAGAGATGCTTTATCAGATGAAGAATGGGCGGATTTTACCTGTTTCGAAGGAAATGCCAATGCTCTGAGAGTATTGACACACCAATTCAATGGCAAAAGGCCCGGAGGATTTACTTTGACTTATTCAACGATTGCCGGTTTTGTAAAATATCCTTACGAATCATCTTTGTCAGAAGGCAAGCAAAAGTTCGGATTTTTTCAAAGCGAGAAAGAAACATTCCGTACTATCGCCTCTGAACTGGAACTTGTGCAGGTCTCAGAAAGTCCTTTGAAATACAGGCGCCATCCTCTGGTTTATCTTGTTGAAGCCGCTGACGATATTTGTTATCAAATCATGGATATTGAGGATGGGCATAAATTAAAAATCCTCTCCTACCCTGAAACTGAGCATTTGTTCCTGGCCTTTTTTGATATGAATTCAGATGAACGTATTTTGGATAATATAGAATCCAATCTGAAAGTCGTAAGCGATTATAACGAGCGTGTGGCTTATCTCCGTGCAATGGTAATCGGCAAACTGATCAGGGAATGCACGGCCATTTATCTTGATAATTACGAACAAATTGAAGCAGGTGAAGAAATACCGCCCCTTTTTAACGGACTGCCTGATCCTTCGCGAACAGCAATGAGTAAGGTAAAGGATATCTCATATAAAAAAATATACAATGACAGTTCTGTTGTGGAGATTGAAATAGCTGGTTATAAAATCCTTGGGACTTTACTTGAAACTT
This sequence comes from uncultured Bacteroidia bacterium, assembly GCA_963810555.1. Taxonomy (GTDB): domain Bacteria; phylum Bacteroidota; class Bacteroidia; order Bacteroidales; family Prolixibacteraceae. The sequence goes on from CAWENX010000002.1 coordinate 26,302, forward strand.
TTATCTCAGCCATGATGAAACCTGATAATTATATGTCATCCAAGTTGTTATCCCTCATTCCATTGCAGTACAAAGAAAACGGTGAGAGCACTTACAGTAAAATTCAAACTGTTGTTGATTTTGTTTCCGGAATGACCGATTTATATGCCCTTGACCTTTATCAGAAAATAACGGGAATGAATCTTCCGGGAATAGCCTAAAAATTATGGAATTAATTATTCAGAAAAATTGTACAGACATCGATTGGGAACTGGTCCCGAAAATCCTTGAGCTGGTCGGAATGGGATTTCATGAACCGTCGGCACACCGGAAAGCCTTTGAAAACAGCACTTCAGTGATATTTGTTTTAGATGGGACAAAGCTTATCGGGTTCGGTCGTGCGATATCTGACAATGCCTACCAGGCGGCAATTTATGACGTGGCGGTAATCCCTGAATACCAGGGAAAAGGGATCGGGAAACTGATTGTTAACAACCTTGCGCAATCCCTTCCAGGATTCAATTTTATCCTTTTTGCCTCGCCGGGTAAAGAAAAATTTTATGAAAAGCTGAATTTCAGAAGGCTCAAAACCGGCATGGGATTATTCGTCAATGAAGAAAGGATGATAAAAAAAGGGATTATCGAATAAAATCCATCTTGTTTATTCAGCACTAAAAAGCCTGAGAGTTAAATGATTCATTGAAGATTAATTATTTTTTACGTAACTTTATTGAAATTTCCATAGTTAAATCAAAATTAATTATCTGATGAAACAAGTTATCGATCAGTTTGTAAAGGATAAAAACATCGCCATTATCGGAGTGTCGAGAGATGAGCGCAAATTCGGCAATGCCCTCGTTAAGGAGCTTTCAAAGACAGGTTATTCCGTTTTCCCGGTTCATCCTGAATTAAAAGAAACTCAAGGTACAAAGTGTTATGCGTCTTTGGAGGATCTGCCTGAAACTGTCTCAAACCTTCTGTTAGTTGTTCAGCCACAGGTGACTGAAGAAATTATCGGTAAAATAAATCCTCAGAAAATCAAAAGGGTATGGATGCACAGAGGAGCAGGAAAAGGCTCTGCATCGGAAAAAGCAATCGGGGAATGCAAAAATAAGGGGATCGAAGTAGTATACGGCTTTTGCCCCATGATGTTCTTCTCACAGGCCGGTTTTCATCACTTCCATTTATGGCTGCGCAAGACTTTCGGCAAATTGCCTCCCGAATTTTAACTCAGGCACTCCCTCCGACCTTTTTTATCGAATTGTTCCCTGACCTAAAATAACCAATACCAAGGCATGACTATCGTCGTATCATCTCAGGTGTTTATTCGTATATTATTCGTAGTTTATTCGTAGATCATTCGTATAAGATACGAATAATGTATGAATAAACTACGAATAAACTACGAATAATCATTGGACTTAGTATGAACAAAAACCAGGGAATTAATGGCCATAATTAAAGGAAGAGGAGATTTTTCAGCGTTAGTGGAAAATGTTGAGGCCGCGAAATACAGGGATGCAGAGCCTCTTCTTTGCACAAGGCCAGTAAACAGTACCGACATGGCGTAGCGCCTCTGTACAGCAGTATTATTTTGCCGGTGACTGAAGAAATGGTGGCCGATTCAGCTGTTAATTATGAAACAAATGGTTTAAACCGACTGAAAATTTTGTATATTTAAGTGATAAAGCCTTCACACTAATCGCCTTATTCTTCTCTTCAGTCTGAATTATTTTTAAATGAAGGAATAATATTATGAAAGCAGTAAGAATTCATGAATACGGATCAAGTGATGTACTGAAAATTGAGGATGTCCCTGTTCCCAAAATTGCGGATGATGAAGTTCTTATCAGGATTTATGCTGCGGCTGTTAACCCGGTTGACTGGAAAGTCAGGGAGGGCTATCTGAGATGGAGAAATTTGCATACTTTGCCTCTTACATTGGGCTGGGACCTCTCCGGAGTGGTTGAAAAAACAGGCAGTAAGGTACAAAGATTTAAGACCGGTGATGAAGTTTATTCACGTCCATCGATTGCCCGAAACGGCAGTTATGCTGAATACATCGCTGTACAGGAAAGTGAAGTGGCTTTAAAACCAAAGACAATTACACACGAAGAAGCGGCCTCGATTCCCCTTGTCGGGCTTACCGCATGGGAGGCTTTGGTGACAAATGCCAATATAAAGGAAGGACAGAAAGTGCTGATTCATGCAGCTGCCGGGGGCGTCGGGTCGATTGCTGTACAAATTGCGAGAATATTCGGGTGTTATGTTATCGGCACTGCATCCGAAAGGAATATCTCATTTGTGATGAACCTTGGAGCCCAGGAAGTTATCGATTATCAGAAAGAGGATTTTAACCTCATACTCAATGATATTGATGTTGTTCTTGATACAGTAGGAGGCGAGACACAGGAAAAATCATGGAAAGTATTGAAAGAGGGAGGAATGCTGATGTCTATTATTAATAAACCAGATGAGACGATTGCACGACAATATAAAGTCCGTTACGGGTATATATTTGTCAGGTCGGACGGCCATGTCCTTGAAACCCTTGCCCGGTTTGTTGATTCCGGCAGATTAAAACCGGTAGTGGGTTCAGTTTTCACTTTGGAAGAAATCAGGCAAGCTCATGAACTTAGTCAATCCAGGAGAGCGAAGGGTAAAATTGTCATTAAAATAGTGTAGTCAGGAAAGATTAAATTTTCATTTATTCCGTCACATAAATGTGACGGCAAAGGATAGACGGTAAAGTATAGACGGCAAAGGACAGACGATGAAGGATAACCGCACTTACCATTTAGCAGATCATGAGATCAATTCAGTTTTTATCAATCAATAAAGAGAAAAATCTCTATATTTAGATTTTAATATCACCAATAGTCTAAAGAATGAGCAATAAAAGTCTGAAAATTAAAATAGGCATAACCCTGATTTCAATTTCAGTCATAATATTCCTATTCCTTTTTGCCATGCCCTTTATTCGGTTTGAAACGAAATTGAAAATCACGCTTTCCACCATTTTGGTCATTTTCGGTGAGACAATATTCTGGGTCGGGACAGTTCTGATCGGGAAAGAAGTCTGGAATAAATACAAATCTTATCTCAAATCGGGGAAATGGCTTAATAAAAAAAAGGATTAGAAATCATTTAATTAGACATCCGAATTCAAATCTATCACAATATAAGACAGGTATCAGACATTAGGCAATAGGGAATAGATCTAAAAGTTATAAAATATTAACAGATTTTTGTTTGTTTTTATTTATTCCAAATCTGATCAGTTTTAGAAACAGTAAATTTCAATTTAAATCACTTATTTTTTATACAAAAATTAAGTATTTTATACATTTTATGACAAATAAATTTCCTAATTTGATATAAGTGCAAGTTATTTACAAAAAATCCATGAAAATAGGGATGGTAACTGACCGAATGAAACATTAGATTGAATGAAAATCATCATGACTATTTTAACTGAATTGGTAATCAAAAGTTGAAGGAAGAATAATTTTAAATAAAAAATGTGTACATATGAAAAGTATATTTAACTTATTATTTTTTGTGAAATCCGATTTCTCAGAACACAATACTAAACTGCAAAATATGAATAATCATTTTCATAAACCTGTGTCTCATTTAAAAACCAATGGGAAAGCCATATTTAACCATAATCATAACAATAACGATAAAGCACTTAGTTATTTTAACAGTGGAATAACAAAAAGGCAAACTGGTAATCATCGTGAAGCAATAGATTATTTCAACATTGCCATCGAATTGGATCCCGGAATGACAAAAGCTTATTTTAACAAGGGCATTTCATACATATGCCTGAATGATCCCCAAATGGCCAAATTGAATTTCGAAAAAGTTATTGAATTAAATCCGGATTTTGCCCCGGCTTATTTTCACTGCGGTATTGCAAATTACAAATCAGGGAATTTCAATGAAGCTGTTCAATGGTATAATAAATGTCTGGAAATTGATCCTAAAATGGCTTCAGCTTATCACAATCGCGGAATTGCATTGGAAAAACTGAATGATTTCAGGAAAGCCCTTGAAGACTATAACAAAACTCTTCAACTTGATTCAAAGAATTCACTTGCCTGGTTTAATTCCGGGGTTGTCAAATATATTTTAGGTGATCATCAGGGTGCAATTTATGACTATAACAAAGCTATTGAACTTGATCCAAAGGCTCATTGGGTGTATCATCAACGCGGGATTGCCAAATCTAAAAGCGGAGATGTCACAAGCGCCTGCATGGACTGGACAACGGCATGTGAACTGGGATCAAAGATATCCTACGAAATGATTAAATCTTATTGCAACCTCTCCTGACAGAACAAACTGAGGCATTAGACTGTTAAATTATTAGATGAAAAGAATAACTTGTCTGATATTTTTAATGATACTGATATCTTCTTCAGTATATTGTCAAACAGCTCAGGAATATATCAACATCGGCAATACAAAGTTGAATCTTCAGGATTATGAGGGAGCACTTGCCGATTTCACCAAAGCAATAAAGATCGATCCAAAGAACGCCATGGCCTATTATTCAAGTGGTCTTGCCAGAACCGGGCTTGAAGATTTACTGGGGTGCACTTGACGATTATACCAAAGCTCTTGAAATGGATCCGCACTTAAAAAATGCTTATCTGAACAGTGGATTACTCAATTACAAACTCAGGAATTTCAACAAGGCAGTTGACGACTTTACAAATGCCATTGCTATTGACTCGAATTATTATAACGCCTGGTACAACAGCGGTCTTGCCAAATACAAACTGGCTGATTATACCGGGGCCATAGCTGATCTGACCAGGGCAATTGAGATCAGACCCAGGAGCGCCATCGGCCTAGTATAAAAGAGGACTTGTAAAGTATGATTTAAGTGATTTTATGGGAGCCATTAATGATTACACAAAAGCCCTTGAGATAAATCCTGGGAATGCAAAATGTTTACCAAAGCCGTGCCAACGCAAAACAAAGATTACTGGACCGCAAAGGAGCTTTAGGGGATTACAATAAAGCGATAAAAATTGATCCGCATTTTGCCGAAGCCTATTTCAACAGGGGAATATTGGAAATACGTATGGGAGACAAAAATAACGCATGCCGTGATTTATACAAGGCCGGGGAATTAGGTTTCGAAGAAGCCTTTGAAGCTATCGAGGATTACTGCCATTGAAGAAGTGAACAGTAAACAGTAATCAGCACACCAGCCTAACAGTCTTTAGTCTGATAGCTTTTTTTGTTGTCCCGTCAGGGTTCGAACCTGAACTCTTCTGATCCAGAGTCAGACGTGTTGCCAATTACACCACGGGACAATTAAAAGTGATCAGTGATCAGTAATCAATGATATTAATTCTTTCATTCTTTAAAGTTGACCCGCCAAGGCTCGAACTTGGACTCTTCTGAACCAAAATCAGATGTGTTGCCAGTTACACCACGGGTCAGTCACTTATTGTCCTTTCGTTAAAGACGGTGCAAAAGTATAAATTTTTTTTCGTACTTATTGTGATTGAGAAAAAATAGGCCGGTTCGAAAAATAGATCAATAGTCTTACAGCCTGATAGCCTGAAAGCTTAATAATTTAATTTATTTTCAACGCTTCTATTGGATTATAGCATGACTAAAATAAAGTTTTTGTATCTTCGCAGGACTTTTCTTTTTCCACTCAGGAGATTGAATATTAGCTCTTTCAGTTGTAATCAATAACGGATTATATATGACGACAAAAGGGTACAGGTTTTATAATATCATCGTAGGATGGATTATATTTCTGGTAGCAGCTATTGTTTATCTGATGACTCTCGCACCGAGCGCAAGTTTCTGGGACTGTCCTGAATTCATTACCACTGCTTACAGGATCGAGGTTGGGCATCCACCGGGAGCGCCGTTTTTCATGATGATGCAGCACTTTTTTTCTCTTTTTGCAGGTAATACAGATAAAGTTGCCTATGCGGTAAATGTTATGAGCGGTCTTGCGAGTGCCTTTACCATTCTGTTCCTGTTTTGGACAATTACTCATCTTGCCAGAAGAATTACCATCGGAAAAGAGAACGAGCCGACTACCGCACAATTGATAGCTATTCTTGGGGCCGGTGCAATCGGTGGCCTTGCTTACGCATTCTCGGATACATTCTGGTTCTCGGCTGTAGAGGCAGAAGTTTACGGAACCTCATCCGTCTTTACGGCCATTGTATTCTGGTGTATCCTTAAATGGGAAAATGAAGCCGATAAAAAGTACTCTGTCCGCTGGCTAATACTTATCTGTTATTTAACCGGGGTCTCTGTCGGTGTGCACCTGTTAAATCTTCTTGCTATTCCAGCAGTTGTCCTTGTTTATTATTTCAAAAAATATAAAACGACCACAAGAGGAGTAATAATCGCGGTTCTGATATCCGCTCTGATTATAGGGGGCATAATGTTTTTGATTATTCCCGGGATAGTGATTGTGGCCCAATGGTTTGAACTGCTTTTTGTGAATGGTTTTGGATTGCCTTACAATTCAGGGGCACTTTTCTATGTTGCAGCCATCATAGCAGGTGTTATCTGGGGTATCCGGTATACGATAAGGAAAAAGTATGTTCTTGCCAACACTCTTTTGATTGGGCTGACTGTTATCCTGATCGGGTATTCATCCTATGCACTAATAATAATCCGGTCATCTGCCGATCCTCCTATGGATCAAAACAATCCGGACAATGTATTTACCCTCCTTTCTTACCTCAACCGTGAACAATATGGAAGCAGGCCTCTTATATATGGTCAGTATTACGATGCTCCGCTTTCTAATGATGAACCTTATAAACAAGGAAGAGCAAATTACATCCGTAAAGACGGAAAATATGTTATTTCTGATTATCAGCAATCAGCCAATTATGACCCGCGTTTTGAGACCCTGTTCCCGCGTATGTACAGTTCAGATCCTGATCATGTGAAAGAGTACAAAAAATGGGCCGGTGTAAAAGGCACACCAATTCAGATCACCAACAGGGAGGGAAAGCCCGAAACCATCATTAAACCCACCTTTATTGAAAATCTGCGTTTCTTTTTCTCTTACCAGGTCGGCTGGATGTACTGGCGCTATTTCATGTGGAATTTTTCAGGAAGGCAAAATGACATCCAGGGAAATGGCGATATTATTAATGGCAACTGGATTACGGGTTTCAATTTTCTTGATTCCATACGTCTGGGTGACCAGGATCACTTGCCCAAATCCCTTGCCGATAATTGGGGGAAAAACAAATATTATATGCTGCCTCTGATACTTGGATTGCTCGGACTCTTTTTCCAATACAATTCGGGGGAGAAGGGGAAAAAGGATTTTTGGGTAGTATTTGCTCTTTTTTTCATGACAGGTCTTGCCATTGTTATTTATCTTAATCAGGAACCGCTTCAGCCCCGTGAACGGGATTATGCCTATGCCGGATCCTTTTATGCATTTGCCATTTGGATTGGTTTAGGTGTTTTGGCTTTATGGGATTTGCTCGAAAAAGATTTCACCTGCCGCAATCAGTGCAATTGGTGCAGTTATCATATCCTTCTTTGCTGTTCCTTTTCTGATGGCAAACCAGAACTGGAATGACCATGACCGCTCGGGCCGTTATACCGCCCGTGATTTCGGGTACGACTATCTTGAAACCTGTGCTCCTCAAGGCATCATATTTACCAATGGGGATAATGATACCTTCCCTTTGTGGTACGATCAGGAAGTTGAGGGCTACCGCACCGATGCCCGCGTCTGCAATTTGAGTTATTTACAGACCGACTGGTATGTTGATCAGATGAAACGCAAGGCATATAAATCTGATCCTTTGCCGATTAATTTTACGCGTAATCAGTATGTTCAGGGAACACGTGATATCGTTTATATTCTTGATCAGATCAAACGTCCCATTGATCTAAAGGAAGCTATTGATTTTGTCCGTTCAGATGATCCCAACACAAAATTACAGCAATACGACAATGCAGCCTATCTTCCATCCCGCCAATTGGTCTATCCTGTCAACAAAAAAATGGTTCTGGAAAATTCTGTTGTGGCGCCGCAGGATACGGGAAAGATTGTAAAGCAGATGGAAATCAACCTTACCGGGAATTATATCACCAAGGATGAACTGATGATCCTTGATATGATTGCCAACAATGACTGGAAGCGTCCGATTTATTTTGCGATTACGGTAGGACGCGACAAATACCTTAACCTCCAGGATTATTTTGAAACCGATGGATTTGCTTACCGGATTGTCCCGATCAAAACACCTCCTTCTCAGAACGGACAGGTTGGAAGTGTCCGCACCGGTCTCATGTATAATAATCTGATGAACAAATTCCGCTGGGGCAATATGAATGATCCGAAGGTCTACCTCGATGAGAATAACAGGCGAATGGCGATGAATATCAGGAACATTTTTGTCAGACTGGCTGATGCCCTGGTTGATGAGGGTAAGCGCGATTCGGCTGCGGTAATTCTGGACAAATGTAATGAACTGATACCCAATTCTAAAATAGAGTATAACTATTTCAACATGCTGATGATCGAAACCTATTACAAAGCTGCAGGAAGAACTTTGGCAGACACGACAGCAAAAATCCTCTCCGAAACGCCAGTTAATCAGTCTGATATTGCAAAAGCAAATGAAATAGTAAAGATTATGGCCCGAAACACTGAGGATGAACTGATCTACTATTTCAGCCTTAAGCCGGATTTTCGTGCTACCGTTCAGGATGATCTTCAGCGTGCTTATTATATCATGAGAAGTCTGGCCGATATATCCACTCATTATGGGGAAAAGAAGCTGGGCGAGGAAGTAACCAAAAGACTTAATGACGTAATGTCTGTATATCAGCCCGAATTGGCTGTGCCTCAAAGAAAATAAAATTCAGTTACTTTCGTATTATATATAATTTATTTACTTTTGCATCAATAGTCCTGATATTTATTTATCAATCAAAGGCAATGAGATTAAAACTGCAGGTTCACCTGCCGCATTATATTACAAAATGGTTCCCATTGGCAGTGTGGCGGATGCCTGAGATATCCAAAGCTGTTTATCTCACCTTTGATGATGGTCCTGTTCCGCTCATTACACCCTGGGTGCTTAATCTTCTGAATAAACAACAAATCAAGGCGACTTTTTTTGCCGTAGGTGAAAATGTTTTCCGGTATCCCGAATTATTCGATCAGATTATTGAAGAAGGCCACTCAGTGGGCAATCATACTTATCACCATCTCCAGGGATTAAAAACGGATAATTTAACCTATTTCAAAGATGTTGAACAGGCAAACAGGCTTATCGCATCCAATCTTTTTCGTCCTCCTCACGGATGGATGAGAAGGGCACAATACAGGTATCTTTCAAAAAAATATAAGATCGTCATGTGGGATGTCATTTCCTGTGACTATAATCAAAACATAACGAAAGAGGAAGTTTTGCGAAATATCCTTGATTTTGTCCGTCCGGGGAGCATTATTACCTTTCACGATTCAAAAAAGGCGGCTTCGCACCTCAAATGGGCATTGCCCCGTGCCCTGGAAGCCCTGAAAGCCCAGGGGTATGAATTCAGGAAAATTGAATTCCCCAAATTCCGCCGGCTTCCCGTTTCTCCGGCTATCCTCCGCTTAAGACGTTTCCGCAACAATATCCGCCAGTTGAGCCGCTGGGCTTAATATTCATCTTTCCGGCTCTTCGAAAAATTCCGTTTACTACATTTACTACATTTCCTTCTTTTCCACTTTTCCACTTTTCCACTTAATCGTCAATTTAGATAAATAATTCACGAAATACTTGTGTATTATAAAAAAATAAGTTTAATTGCATAAATAAAATAAAAAAAGCCGTTAGTCTGCCAACTTACCTAATTCAGTGATCAATTGGTATTTAAAATTTGTGAACATCATTTTTATGATGCAGTATGGGAAGAGATTGACAGTCTCATCAAAGCGGTATAAAAACAGTGAAAGGAGAAAAATATGAGAACAAACAAGCAAGTGTATTTGCGATGCATGCCCCCTTAGTTCAAAACCATGCAGAAGTGGGAAGTATCCTTCAAAAGAGCATGGGCCATATAGAAGATTTAAGCAACGGAGTTAAACCAAATTGGCCGTAATTGAATAGCCTTTGTTCACAAACAGGATTAATCCCGGTTCAAAAAAATCAATTTGGATATTTAAGTTATAAATTGAAAATTAAAATAATTATTTAATTAAAACTAAAAATCCATGAGAATCAAAATTTTAATTGTAACGGCAATAGTAGCCGGTTTATTTGTGGTATCGGTATCCTGTAAAAAGACAACATCAACAACAGGTGTAACGTTAAATAAGGGAATAGACACCATTAAGACTCCAGGCGGCATTTCGCTTTTAGACGCAATGGTAAGCCCAACAGATGCGAGCAATAACAATGTTATTTGGAGCACAAGCAACCCTGCTATTGCTACTGTAGATTACACTGGTAAAGTAACTGCTGTCTCGTCCGGTGATGTCGTTATTACCGCTACTACAGCTGATGGTGGACATACGGCTTCATGCAATATAAATTGTTTACCTGTTGTTAATATTCCACCTCCTACTCCTCAAGCTGTTTCAGTACATACGACCCAGATACCCGGACCTGGTGATACGGACGGTCCATACGAAATGGGAATGTCATTCACGAGTTCGAAAGACGGTAAGATACTGAAAATTATGTTCTATAAGAATCCGGTAGATATTGGGGTGCATACTGGTATTATTTGGTCAGGTAATGGCGTCGCGCAATTGGCTTCCGTTGTTTTCACCAACGAAACTGCTACCGGTTGGCAGAGTGCAACATTGGATACACCTCTTGATATAGTAAAAAATACTGTTTATGTGGTTAGTGTCAACAGTGTTGGTGGTTATGTTGCTACCAATAATGCCTTTGATTCACCAATTACAAATGGTCCGCTAACAGGTATTAAAGGTTTCTATTCATCGGCTGGTCCAGGTACATTTCCTACCGAAACTTATGAAAATGGTGATTATTACCGCGACATTCTTTTTAAACCCAATGAATAATAGTTTTGAATGAGGGTTTACCTCGAAATAAGTTGGACGCAACGTCACATAGCATTTAAATTCAAGTACTTTGTGTTATTGCGTCCAATTTGCTTTTTATGGCGTATAAGGTAACTTCCAGACTAACATGTCACTTTATAGTAAACATCTTTTAAAAAAAGGCAACTGTTTAGTCGGTAGATTTTAGACTATTAGACCTTTGAATAAGTTATACGTGACTTTTTAATGTTCCGGGATATTAATCAGAACGATTTTCTTTGATAACCCTGACAGACTTTAAAACCTGTCAGGGTTTTGTATAACTTTGAACAAATTGCAAATCCTTTTTTCATCGTGGCTGTTTTTTTCTTTTCAGTCGCCTCCCTTTCTTTTGTCCATAAAAAGAGTACCCTAGGGAGCATAATTCCTGAGATGTAAGCCATAACCGTCTTCTCCCTGTTTACTTTAAGGTACAGCGTTTCTTCGATGAACGGAATTATATGTTTTAATGTCCGTCCGGCACTGCGCTTGCTCTTGCAAAAGATCAAGTGAGAAGTCAACTGAGACCATAGCACCGGGGATATTCGCCGTAAGACCGGGGAGGATCGAACCTTAAGAAGGTGATTTTAAAAGTACGTTACCGGATGAAGGGAGGAATGCAGAAAATCCTGATAAATAGTGATACCTGCGGGCAAAGAGATAGTGCGGAAACATTCCAAATACCCGCATCATTTACACTCCGGAGTCCGTGTAGCTTTTTGACTCCGTCTTGTTTGGCAAACTCATCCCACCGGTTGTGCCTGATGATGTGCATGTTCCCCGGGCCGGTCCCGAAACTTCGGGATGCCGCCAGCTTCCTTCAGATTCCATCTCATGATGGACACCCTTCTCTTGGCTAATGGTTTGCTGTTTTACATACCCCCATAACTGACTTTCACCGATAAGGTTATTCGCCATGCACGGCGCACCAAAAAAAAAGGGCAGCCATTAACAGGCCGCCCCTTTTCTTATTCTTATAAAATATCACCTAATCCGCTGCATGAACCGACGGAACAAAATCTGCATAAGCAACAGCCTTGTCACGGAAGACAAGCGTATCGTTAACATTATGAATTTCATCCCCATCAGTAATTGTGTAAGCAAGATAAATGGTATTCCTTTTAATATTCCCCCATGATTCATTAGACTGAGGAGCCAAAACCATTTTAACGTTTCCGGCTACAGGAAGGTTAGGATATTTCGAGGTGGTGGAAAGCGTTGCCTGGGTAATGTCACTGCTATTGAAATCCAGTGCTATTTGAAAATTACCCGGGCCGCCGCCTGTACGCCTTACCGCGTTTTCGTAAGTAACCTGGTACCTTTTGGACGTATTCAACTTAACAATGGCATTCCCCTCAAGGTATTTCGTATGATAAGTAATTATTTCAAGCGTACCTCCGTCAGCAGCACTTTTAACCACATCTTGTCCTCTGAGCAGATAGTTGCCGTGCCATTCATTCACATACCTTACACAGAAGATCGTGAAATTCTTCGGAGTTGTTGCCCAATTGCTTGAAATTCTCGGGTCAGGATTTTCCATCTGAGTATAACCCTGGAGCACTGAATCAGCCGTTGTCGAAGTCATCAGCAGCGGAATTAGCCCAATAAGGATTTATCGAATTGGGGTCCGATGTGAAATCTGTGGTCAGCTGAACCATAACACCGCCGGTATATTGGCCTGACGGAATCACCATCTGACTGGTACTGCTTAACGTGTACCATCCGGAGGGCATCGGCATAATAGGCGAACCGGAATTCGTGAACAGGTTATCCGTCAGCGAATTATCCACCTGGAAACCAATTGTGATGTCCTTGGTCTGCTTGTACACGCCACCCGTGGCTGCACCTATCTCAAATTTCATCTGGTTGTCATTGCTGTTGTCATAGATATAATCTCCGAACACCAATGTCCTTATCGGGAATTGATTCGGAAAATAGGTGGTGGTGTAAGGAAAATCGGGAAAACTCCATCCACCATTTGTACAGGAGAATATTCCTAAAGCCATTAGAAGTAATCCTGATATTGCAAATATTCTTTTCATATCTGTTCTGTTTTTTAAATTATTAAGCCTACCATCCCATGTTTTGAATAAAACCCGGATACTTCTTGGTCTCAAGGTACGGGACCGGACCGTGATACATATACGACTGATAAATCCTCTTTTCAACCGGATAAACGCTGCCGGCAGTATAATCGTAAACAGCCGGACTTCCGGTGATGCTTACTCCGTTCGCGGGAGCAGTGAGCTGTGCAAGCGGCACATTCCACCTTCTGACATCCCAGAACCTGAAACCTTCGAAACTAAGCTCTATCCGGCGTTCGTTGCGGATCAGATCCCTCATGCCTTCCGTACTGGTAATGGAAGCCAGGTATTCATCAGGCTGATCAACGCCACCGCCTGCCGAACCGGCTCCGCGTGCCCTTATAGCACCGATAATATCGCGCGGGGTAAAACCGAAACCGCCGTCTCCGTCAGGACCATAAAGTTCATTGGCCGCTTCGGCAAAGCTCAGGAACAGCTCTGTCCATCTAAGTCTGACATAAGCATGAGGCTGTGAGGACTGCGAGACCGGATTAGCGTTGACATCGAGACGCAACAGCTTTTTAAGATAATAACCCGTGCGTGTAGAGTAAAGCGCCAAATGATTCAAACCGTCATCGTTAACCGTATTGTCAGCCTGGGTATTGATAGACGTCCCTGATCTCACCGAGCCTTTGTTGCGGCATATCATCAAATCCAATCTCGAATCCCTTCCCGCATATGGATTCTGGGGATCATATCCGCTGTTCGGATCCGTTATCGGGTATCCGTTTTTCATCGGGAAAGCATCCACAAGGTTCTGCGTCGGGTTTACGAGTCCGTTGCCGTATAGGGAAGGAGGAAAATTACTGACTTCATAAGAGAGGGTCGATGAAAACTGGCTCCTCCATAAGATATCAGGATTGCCCGGCAGAGCGGCAAAATCATTGTTATTGTCCCAGAAAATGGGATCAGGGGCAAGTGAACCTAATCCGCCGTTGATGGTGATCATTTTTCCCAATATCTGCACTACCGAATCCAGCATAACCGGATTATAATTGGTCCCGCCGTTGAATGAGGGGCTGGCCGCCAGAAGGTACAGTTTTGCCTTATAGGCCGTCGTAATCCTTCCGTCAATCAGGTTGGTATTTAGACCAGTGCCGTTCACCTTGTTATAGTTCGATTGTTCCGGTGTCGGACTGCCTCCTCCGATATCGCCGTAAGTGTAAGGCAGCCCGGCAATACCTGAATTCAGATCCTTTAAAGCCTGCATTAAGGTCGTGTCGAAACTGGAACGTTGAATTTCCCAGTCATCACTCGAGGTGATCACCCCGTTGACGATAGGCACACCCAACAGCTTGCCGTTTGAACCAACTCCGCCGTTGCGCTCCAGAAGCCTGTAATAATAGTAGCCCCTTAACGCGTGAGCTTCAGCCGTGTAACGCTGCCTGAATAACCGGTTGCGGACCGTATCCTGCCAGCTCCACTGCACATCGTTTACGAGAGAAAGGAAGTAGTTGATATTACTAATGGCCAAATATGCGCTGGCCCATACGGAAGTGGGATCATATTGAGACGACCATTCGCCGGTTGCCATACGCCGGGAGGCGTCGGCCGGATTATTGCTTACCGCATCATCGGTGGCGGTTTCATCAAATGCATATGAGGTACGGAAAAGCGCTGGAACTTGAATATGCCTGATTCATCTTTCCCAATGCCCACGCCGGATCTGAGTAGAACCGGTCTTTCTGAAACTGGTTATCCAAATCGGGAACAAGGAAATTCTTGCAAGCCCCCAATCCAAACCCTACAAAAAGGACCAGTAAAAGTATTTTAAATGAATTCATTTTCATATCGTTTTATAGTTTAAAATAAAATGTTCACTCCCAAAGCATAGCTGCGGTACATGGGTTCGCCTCCAACAGCCAGCTGTCTTTGGAACTGTTTTGTAGTCCACATCTGGAGATTGGAACCCCTCACATAAAGACTGATCTCTTTGGTTGGCCATGTCTGAATCAGTTTCCTTGGAACATTCCATGTCACCTGCACCCGGTTGAGCCTGAAAAAATTTCCGTTTTGCAGCCAGTAAGTCGATGTCTGGAAATTATTCGAATTTTCTGTTGTCGATAATCTCGGGTAAGTGGCTGTGGCCGCAGTTTGAGGTGTCCAGCGGTTTAACACTTCTGAGGAATATTTGTCATTCCCGGTCACCCAGAAATACTCGCCGCCCATGACCCAGTTATAGTCGGTCCACCCGTCGCCGGTCGCCATCAGTGCAAAGGAACCGTATCTCAAAACCAGGTTAAGGCCGTAAGAAAATTTGGGCAGGCCGTTCCCGATCTGTACCCGGTCGCTTCCGTCTATCTGGTTATCGCCGTTGATATCTTTGTATTTGATATCACCCGGAGCCGGTGCGCTGAACCTCTGTGCCGGACTTTCTGATATTTCCGTCGTATTCTTAAACAATCCTTCAGCCACGAGGCCGAAGATGGCATCTGCCGATCTGCCGGTAAGGTATTGATACGGTTCTCCATAAATTTCACTCCTCTTAACAATCTTCGAAGTCGAATAAAGGCCGTTGGCATTGACTTCAAACGAGAACTTCCCGTAAGCTTTCGATACCGTAACTCCCAGTTCGCCTCCTGTATGTCCCGTTTCATTGTAATTTGTGTATGAATCGTTTCTCCCGACCCATGAAGGATATACATCATTGCCTACCTGGCTCCTTTGAATAACCTGTCCGGTCCACCGGTTGGTAAAGAAGTTTCCTTCGACATACAGTGTGCGGTTAAAGAACCATCCCTCCAGTCCGGCATTGATCGATTTCATCTTTTCAAATGTCAGTCCGTAATTGGCTGAACGCATCAAAAGAGGCACAGAGGTCGACCTTGTAGTATTGACATCGTTCCAATAAACAGACCCTGAACTTACGAACGACTCCTGGTAAGGATGCCACTCCTGCGTCAGTGGTATATTCATATTACCGGTATAAAGAGTCGGATCGATATTCTGAATGGTCGCCGAAG
Organism: uncultured Bacteroidia bacterium; assembly: GCA_963810555.1. GTDB lineage: Bacteria > Bacteroidota > Bacteroidia > Bacteroidales > Prolixibacteraceae. The sequence goes on from CAWENX010000002.1 coordinate 42,396, forward strand.
CGCGCAGTTTCAGAAAATTGATCCCTTTGGAATCTTTCATAAAATCTTCTTCGCTTATGTTCCATGCAACTGCAAGCGAGGGTGCATAACCTCCCATATGTCCCGGGGCCAGATGAAAGCCATTGGTATATGTGCTGGTAAAGTCAACATAATACTTCTGCTTGTAATCATAGGTCAGCCGCAGGCCAAGGTGTGCTTCCTTGACGTCAATGATAACATCGTTGTACTTATTCCTCTGATAATATGCCAGAAGAGTACCGGTCACATGATGAACATCACTGAATGTCCTCTCATAATTTAACTGCAGATTGGCTGTTATGTGCCGTTCAAAATAGGGAGTTTGCGCGTAAGAGCCATTATATGAGGCCAGATAATAGGGGATGGTTTGTTCTCCGCTGTTAAAATCTTTCCCAATCTGGCTCAAACCCGAGATAGAATCGCCGCCGGCAAAACTCTGCCACGAAGGATTGTAAACGGAATATTGCGCACTTGACTCGACAAAATAACGGTTGTAAACATCAAAGCCCATAAAAGCCTTGAATTTTAATCCCTGGGTTATGTTTTTCAGGTCAGCCTCCACGGTGGCATTCATCTGTGCATTTCTCTGGTTGTCAACATTGTCACCTCCATAGTACATGATACCGTAAGGGTTCGTCGTGTACTGGGATGTACCTCCCATGAGATACTGGCCATTGATCCTTTGAGCCGTCTGGATCTGAGGCGTAAGCGAGCTTTCCATCATGGATATGGGAAGCAGGGGTGAGAAATAATTCGGATGATTTGTGCTTGCGATATACCAGTAAGCGCCGTTCGGCTGTTTGTTAAAGTCGAACACAATAGCGGCATCTACTGAGGCTTTGATATAGTCATTGACCTGGAAATCCACATTCCCCCTCATGTTGAAGCGGTCGTTGTGCATATCATTGGCCTGACCGAGCTCGTAAAGGGTTCCGTCCCTTGTCCATCCAAGGTTGGCATAATACCTGGTGTTTTCACTACCGCCCGACATCTCTGTCAAAACCCGGTTAAAAGGTTTTGAACTCCTTAAAAATTCAGAGGAGTAATAATCCACGCTCGGGTATTCGTAAGGATTTTTGCCGCTTGCATAATTAGCAATCGTTGACTGTGAATAAAGCGGCGATAATCCGTCATTCACCCTGGCTTCATTGTACAGGGACATATACTCTGCTGAACCAAGATATTTAGGCATTGATATGGGATCTCTGAAACCTTTCTCATACTGAACCGTTATTTTACGTTTTAAAGCTTCTCCACGCTTTGTGGTGATCTGAATTACCCCGTTTTGGGCAGAACTTCCCCACAGCATGGCGGCATTTCCGTCCTTTAAAACGCTGACCTGGTCAACTTCATTAAGATTTAACCACTCAGGATTTCGTGGAACTCCGTCAACTATAATAAGGGCGGTTCCCAGTCCGCGGATATTGTTTATACCAAGCAAACCGGTTATCTTCCCCCGCAGTCCACCGTAAAAATCCTCAGTGTCATCATATTTTTTCATGTCCTTTGGATCAAGAGTAGACACCGCGCCGATCAGATTTTTTCTTTTCACCTGACCAAAAGCAATATCGACCGAGTTTCTCTCCTCCATCAGGAAGGGCGCCCTTATCATAGTTATTTCAGCGGGCACGCCTTCTTTAAGCGATACAATCTTAGTTTCCAGACCTTGCGATTCCAGCAGCAGATCTGTACCTTCAGGAACGGTTATTTTGAACTTACCTTCTGAGTCGGTCATAACCTCAATGGCGCCTTCTTTTCCTGAAATCAAAACATCAGGGATGGGTTGGCCGCCGGCATCTTTGACAACTGACTCAACCGTCTCCATTTTCACCTTCGCCTGCCTTTCTTTTCTCGGCGCCTGGCTTTTGTCTCTCATCCGCGCTCCGTAGGCCTGTCCGAAAGAATCAACGGAAATCATACCCAGAAAGAGCAATGTTATGAGTAGTGGAATATATCTTTTATTCATTGTAATTTTTGATTTAATGATTAATTTACAATTCTTACCACCCTGGATTTTGTTTAAATTCCGGGTACAAAGCGGCATCCTTGGTCTTAAAGGGCAGCCACCAATGCTTGGGCTCAAACACGCTGGTCACCTGAAGCACCTTGTTAAAATAGGTATGGCCCTGGTCGAATTCAAGGGAGTATTTCTGTCTCCATTTCAGATTGCTCGCTATACCCCAACGGCGCATATCAAACCACCTGTGCGCCTCAAAGGCAAGCTCTACCAACCGCTCATTGCGGATCGCCTGCCGGAATATCTCCTTGCTGGCTGTGTATTTCGAATCCAGGTCCGGTAGAGGTGTCCCTCCTACCTGGAAATCATAAAGGTCAGGATAATCATTCGTGTACGGCGGACACATCACCCGGTGACGTACCTTATTGATTGCATCAATGGCCGTCAGCGGACAATTGTTCGATTTTCCCGTCGGCCCGTATGCCTCGTTGACCACTTCAGCATATTCAAGCAATACACCGGCTAATCGCTCAATGGGTACATCATAGTAAAAGTTATTCCCCCATTTCTTGTCATACCCGTTGCACTGACGCCCGTAAAACTTCCTGTAACCGTACCCGGTCTGGGTATTATTCGAATTGCGCTCCTGGCCGCCAACGAAAAACTCAACCCACGTGTACTGTACTCCGTTGGCCGGAGGATTCACCACCAGCCTGTCGCTGTCCTTCACAATATTGTAGTAAAACCTCGGATCACGGTTGTCCCACGGACGGTTCGCATTGTAACCCGAATTCTGGTCAGCAAGCGGAAACCCGTTCACCATCCCGAAATTCTCAACAAAATTCGCCGTCGGTGAATAAAACGTACCCCATGCACCCATCTGCTGGATGAACATGTCCCCGTAACTCCACCTCTTGTATCGCGTATTGGGATAGGTCCACACAATTTCCTTGCCGTTCTGAAGATGTCCGTCCATGGACCAGAAATTCTTATGGTAATCCTGCCACAGTTCAAGATCGTATCCGCCTTCGCCAGTTCCCCCGGCTACCGATGACACGGCCAGCTTCAAAACCTCTCCATAGGCCTCGGCAGCCGTCTTGCACCATTCAATATCATAATGCGTACTGTCCGGATTGTTCGGGCTCGTCGCATCGGTCGCCATAAGTGGACTGGCTGCATTAAGGGCATTCAACCCAATGACAGCCCACGCCGCTCCCTTGGTCGCACGCCCGTTATTCTTCGTCGCTGTCTGCTGTCCCACTGTCGTGGCATCCCAGTCCGCCGGCAATAGCGAAGCCGCTATCCGAAGATCGGCATCTATCCGCTTTGCACATTCATCGTAACTAAGTATAGGCGGGGTGATAACATCCGACGCGTTCCAAACCGTGTCTATATAAGCAATGTGGCCCCAGTTCCGCAGTATCTCGTAATGCAGATACCCACGGAAAAAATAGGCCTGTCCCTTTATTATATCCTTCTCTTCCTGTGTCGCGTTGACCAGCAATCCCAGGTTCTTGATCGCCAGGTTAGCCTTACGGATGCCATACCACCCGTTGCCCCAGTAACCTTTCCCACTCGTCGTATTTCCCGGTGAACCGGTCGATCCGGCAAACATGCTGTAGTTGCTCTGAGTCCAGGCCATATAATTGCCCTGCTCAAATTTCGTGCTTAACATCCGCTGGTCGGCCGGCGCCATGATCCCTTCATCAAGACCATAGTTCCAGTTACACTCGGCCCCCGCCCCTCCAAGGGTTGGGTCTACCACACACTGGTAACAGTCCTCTATAAAACCCTGGAACTTCGGAAACGTGCCGAATACATCCTGATCAGTGATGTTTACCTGCGGCGCTACATCCAGATACTGCGTACATGAAGTAGCC
>CAWENX010000003.1:0-21605 GCA_963810555.1 uncultured Bacteroidia bacterium
CTGCCTCTGCATACTGCTGTTATTGCCTGTTGCCTGGTCAACTGTAAAGTCACCGGGCAATTTATAATAAGAGATGAAAGGGCAAAAAAATAAAGGCTCTGTATTAAGAAATGCAGCGCCTTTAGATCACTTAAACATCAATCAACAGCCTGATTCTTTTTAAGCCACCTTACGGCTTGCAACTTCGCCTGAGCCATAATACTCATAATGTACAGGAGTAATAACCGGCTTAATATCGGGATAACCGAGCCTGTTCCATATAGCCCAAGGATTTCACCGAATTTATTAAATAATTCCACCGATTCCCACACATCTGTCACCACCAGGTTATTGCCTGAAACTCCGCCGACATGGTGCAGCAACCCTTTGGGGTGTGCATACCCTTTTGCGCGGCATTCTTCCCATGCTTTATCCAAAGTTTTACCCGTCGCTCCGGGAAACGTAAATTGAATTATAACCTTTTTCATAATTAAATCTTTAAGATTTTAGTTAATAACGTGTATTACGCAAGATGGGAAAAAAGTTACAGAATTTGACAATTTTAACTTTAGGTTGCCAGACTTTTGGGGAAACAGTGAACAGAGATTCAGGATCAGGAAAATAGAATTCGCCTCCGTTCTCCGGTTTCCGATCTCCCTTCTATATTTGGCCTTCAGCCTTTAGCGTTTAGCCTATTTTGTCACATTCAGCGTTTCTGATACCTTTTTCAGCAGTTTGATTACTCACGAAACAACAGATTAATCCCCCACGGAAGGCGCTATCCTGACAACCGTTTCATAGACGGCAAGCAGGGCAAGGGCTACGAGCTTAACACCCGAAGGATCTCCTTTAGAGACGCGATTAATCTCGTCTGTACCAGTAGCGGCAGGATCACCGATAATATTGACGATACATCCGTTGAAAAACAGCAGGAAGCAAAAAATGCAAGCCGGAATAATTTAGATAGTTTTCATAAGAATGGATAATTGAGAATTGACAATTAATAAGAGTTGAGAGAGGAGTGAACACTCAACACTTAACATTGAACATTGTACACGGGGACACTGACTTTATTTTGCGAGGGTGATCATGATCACGAGGTAAATATTCTGGGTCTGCGGATTGAGATAAAGTGCCATTTCTGTTGGGATATTCATCCTGTCGGTGATCTGAAATTCAGTCCCGGCCTTTGCCCCGATATTTACAACCCCAAATCCCTTGTTATAATATCCTTTCCAGGGCGTCAGCCCTAAAAGCAACCCGTAATTGTAAGAGTTTAATTCCTTATGGTATGAAACCTCGAAGTAAGAGGAATAATTGTTTTCTTCTTTCGATTCGTCCTTGTCGGCTCCCCAAAACCAGGTCGACCACAAAAATGTCAGCGGAATTCTGCCCGGGAGGGCATAAGTTAACTGTCCGTCCAGAAGATGCCCCGTCGTCCTTGGGCTTAAATCAAGAAAATGCTCCCGTACATTAATGGTGTCCCTGAACCCGAAATAATCTATCAGCCCGATATTGAAGCCCTTAAAAAGATCATAATCGGCGATAAAATCTATTTCTTCATATTTCTCGCGTCCAAAGCCGTAAGAGCCCCAAACCGTGAATTTGAGCTTATTTAACCGGTAGGCAAAGGTGGGCTGGATGACCGGCGTCTCGCTGTAATTCATTCCCCTCCAGATCCACCGGTTGGCAAAATCAATCCTGTAAGTAAAGGCAGAATCAGCGTCAGCGGCTCCGGCCGAAAAAAACGAACAAATGAAAAAAAGAATGAGGACATACCTTATCCTTGCTGAAGATCTTATAAATGAAGAGATTAAGCTAAAATCCATGGTAGAGATTAACCGGTTAATTAATTTTGTAAATATAATCATAACAATTAAGATATGCCTAAAACAGACCTGAATGAAATCTGTGGTTACCAATATTTCATCCATCCGGGGTCATCCCATTTTCAAATCTTCAAATCAGCACAACTTGCCCCGATCCTTCGGGATCAGCGCATCATCCGTTTCCCTTCTCTTCCGTCTGAAATAAAATATTGCGATTTGTGACCGGGAATAATTCCCTTCGAAATCAGAAATAAGTATTAATTTTACGGATTTATTGGCAGGAGGGAAAGAGGGCAGGAAAAACCTTTCGTCTTGTGAATGAATGAATTATAAAAATAAATCTTATGGCAGGGACTGAACTTTTCGGCGACGAGGAACGAAAAGAGGTGATGGATGTGCTCGAAACGGGCATCATTTTCCGTTACAATCATGATGCGGAGCGCAAAGGAATATGGAAAGCGCGGACGTTTGAAAAGGAGTTCGCCCACTACCTTGGAGCCAAACATGCCACTTCTGCGCCAGCGGGACGGCGGCTGATGCGATATCGCTTGCCACTTGCGGAGTCGGTTACGGCACGAGGTGATCGTCCCTCCCTACTGTTTTATCGCCCCTATCGAATCGGTGCTTCTTGCGGGGGCTGTACCCGTCTTTGCAGAGATCGACGAAACGCTATGCCTCAGCCCTGAAGGAATTGAAAAAGCCATCACCCCAAGGACCAAAGCCGTCCTGCTGATCCAGGTATTCGGCTCGATGGGAAAGATGGATGAGATAGTTGCCGTATGCAAAAAACACAACCTGGTAATGATTGAGGATGCTGCTCCCGCGCTGGGAGGAAGCTATAAAGGAAAGATGCTGGGCAATTTCGGCAGGGTATCGGCTTTCTCATTCGACTATTACAAGATCATCACGGCAGGCGAAGGGGGAGCGATAGCCACCAATGATGATGAGATTTACGATAAAGCGCATAAATATCCGACCACGGTCATGACCATATAGGAAATGCACGGGGAGCCGAACAGCACCCCATCCTGGGATTCAACTTCCGGGGAAGCGAACTGGGAGCGGCCGTAGTGCTGGCACAGCTAAGAAAACTTCCCTATATGATCGAAAAACAAAGGGAACACCAGAAAGTGCTGAAAAAAGTTATCGCCGAATTTCCTGAGATCACGCCAAGGCTGGTCCCTGATTCAGAGGGAGACTCGGCTACCTTCCTTTCGTTTTTCCTCCCCGATGCGGATAAGGCAGTGAAAGCCTTCGAAGAATTTCAGAAGGCCGGATTGAGCTCCTCGTACTGGTACCGCAACAATTTCCATTATCACCGGCAGTGGGGACACCTGAAAGAGCTGAAATCAATCTTTAACCTTCCCGTGATGGTGATGAAAGAGAGGCCCAATTACAAAAATCTGAGCCTAACGAAATCGGACGCCATTATGCAGAAGCTGATGATGACTCAGATCATGGTGAACTGGACTGAGGAAGAAGTGAACAACCTTGCGGATAGAATGAGAAATGCACTGAAAATTGCACTTAAATAATGACCAATGACGAATTATGAATTAAAAGTTATCAGTTATCAGTTAATCGAAAATCAGGATATACAAAATAATATATGTACAGAAATTTAAAAGCAGTCGGACGGGTTCTTTACGGAAGAAAAAGCTTTAACCAGCTTGATGATGTATTGGCCGAACTGAGAAAGGATAAGGATTCTTTTGTTGTATTCCTGCTGGATGAATATTTTGACGGAAAGGATCTTCAGAAACGGATACCGATGAAAAAGGGCGATTGGCTGAAGATCATCGAAGTAAAGGATGAGCCGAAGACCAAAACGGTGGATATCCTAACTGCAGAAATAAAGAAACACAATAAGAATCTGCCCGTATCGGTCGTGGGTATAGGCGGCGGAACGGTAATGGATTATGCCAAGGCGGTACGGCTGATGCTGACCAACGAAGGCTCATCGTCAGAATACCAGGGCCTTGACCTGATAAAGAATCCTGGCGTTCACTGTACTGTGGTTCCAACCATCTCAGGGACCGGCGCTGAGGTATCGATGACCACCGTTCTCACGGGACCGGTAAAAAAGTTGGGAATTAAAGGTAACTTTACACCCGCTGATCAGCTGGTCATGGATCCTGAACTGATTGCCACAGTGCCCGATCCCCAAAGGTTTTATACAGGGATGGACAGTTACATTCACAATATTGAGGCCCTTAACGGCAATAAAAAAACAGCGATGGGAAGCTCGCTGGGAACGGAATCGCTGAGGCTCTGCAGGGAGATTTTCCTGAGCAGTGACAGCCGTTCACCCGAGAATGACGAGAAGCTGATGATCGCCTCATATCTCGGAGGATTGTCGCTCACTTATTCGGAAGTAGGCGCATGTCACGCCATCTCTTACGGGCTGGCCACAGTGCTTGGAACGCATCACGGGGTAGGCAATTGCATCGTCTTCAACCAGCTTGAAGAGTTCTATCCCGATGGGGTGAAAGAGTTTAAGGAGATGATGAAAATCAACAATATAGAGCTTCCCAATGGAGTCACAGCGGGATGCACGGAAGAAGAAATGGAACGCATGATCGATGTAACGCTGGGAATGACTTTTATGTGGGAACACATTTCAGGCCCCGAATGGAGGAAAGTTATTACACGCGACAGATTGCGGGGATTGCTGAAGAAAATGTAAGACAGGGATGATAAAAAAGAGAGTAAAGGTAGGGAATGTCGAATGCGGGGCAGATAAGCTTTTTCTTATCGCAGGTCCGTGTGTGGTCGAGGATGAAAAGACTATGATGGACACGGCAGAATTTCTTGTCAGGCTTTCCGGGAAACTCGACCTTCCCCTTATTTTTAAATCCTCGTTCCAGAAAGACAACCGGAGTTCGGTGGATTTTTATTCAGGCCCCGGGATGGAGAATGGACTGGAGATTTTGAAAAAGATAAAGGAACAGTTCAGGCTCCCTATACTTACCGACATTCATTACCCGGAACAGATCAAACCAACCGCTGAAGTGGCGGATGTTATTCAGATACCGGCTTACCTGGTGATGCAGACAACGCTCGTGGTAGAGGCAGCGAAAACAGGAAAGGCGCTCAACCTGAAACACGGCCAGTTCCTTGCACCTGAAAACATGATCAAGCCGGTGCAAAAAGCCGAGCAGTCGGGAAACAACAGGATCATGGTTACCGAGCGGGGATATACCTTTGGCTATAATGACCTGGTGGTTGATCCGAGAAGTTTTTACCATTTGCGTTCCACAGGATATCCTGTTATCTTTGATGTCACACATTCGATCCGCAGGTATGGCATTCCGAGCGCTGATCCGAAAGGAGGTTCAAGGGAATTCATACCGACTCTTGCTCGCTCAGGTGTGGCGGCAGGAATAGACGGATTGTTTATAGAAGTGCATCCTGAGCCTTCACGGGCGCTTTGTGACGCGGCAAGTCAGATGTGTATCAGCGATGTAGAGGATTTTCTTAAACCGCTTTTGGAGATTCATAATGTTGAAGTAAAATACAGACCAAATTATACGTAAACAAATTCATTGATATGGAATTTTTCCTTGACTCAGCCAATATGGCTGAAATAGAAGAAGCCCTGAAACTGGGAATCATCGATGGAGTGACGACTACACCAACTTTTATGCATAAAAACGGCATCACCGATATCGATGGTGCCATCAGGAAACTGGCTAAGATGGTGCCTGTACTCATGATTGAAGCTCTTGGTGAAAATGCCGGCCAGATTGTCGATGAAGCTCACCGCCTCCTGGGCCTCGGACTTGATAAGAAGAAGACAGTTTTTAAGATACCCGTAAGCTTTGAAGGAATAAAAGCCTGCAAAATGCTTCACGATGAAGGACTTCTCGTAAATATTCACCTGGTGTACAATATTCAGCAGGCCTTTATGGCCCTTAAAGCAGGTGCCAATTATGTCTGCGTCCTTGTTGGGCGTATGCAGGATCAGGGTCATGATGCATTGGAACTGGTAAGGAAAATTGTCGCGGTGATCAAAGAATATCAGTTCGACAGCAAAGTGATGTTTTCTTCTGTCAGGTATCCCGAACATGTTAAAAATGCACTGATGCTGGGAGCACAGAATATCACGCTTCCATGGAACATCATGAAACAGCTTGCTGACAATCACCTGACAAAAATCGGGACCGATCAGTTCTTTCAGCACACACGGCTGATGACGGTACAGGTGAAAAATGTCATATCAAAGGATAATCCTGTTGTCGATACGGAATGCAAGGTTCTCGATGCCCTGCTTAAAATGACCGATTCAGGAATGGGCGCCGTTACGATAGTAAACGGTGACGGTAAACTGGCAGGTATTTTTACTGACGGCGATCTCAGAAGACAGATGCGCAAACTCGGGGAACACATCCTCACTGCTTCAGTCGGTGAATGCATGACAACGCATCCCCTGTCAGTCGAAGCGAATGCCTGCCTTCAAAAAGCGGCTGACATTTTCAATGCCAACCAGGTTGATAACATTATCGTGACAGAGAACGGCAGGCCTGTAGGAATGCTCGATATACAGGACCTGGTGAAGCTGGATCTGATGAACGGAAACAGTTAAATAATTTCTGAAAAGATAAGGAAGGCAGAGCTTAATACTCTGCCTTTTTTATTTCTTTATCACTTCCTCAATGGCTTTCCCCGTAACTGAATTGGAAGGATTTATTCCGAGAAGGGCTGCAATTGTAGGAACAATATCCGTTGCACTGGTCCGCTTTAAAGTTGTTCCTTTTTTGATCCCATCTCCGTACCAAACTAAAGGAACCTGTGTATTTTCAGTATAATCAGGTTGTCGTGAATTTATCTTTCGGCATCCATCCGTCTTCATACTTTATCAGAACATCGCCCGATCGCTTAATATTAAAATTGTTCTGAAAAGCTTCAAGGGGTCCTCCTCCCAGGAAATTGTCCGATTCAATCTCGAATGAGGCCTTTGACCAGGCAATCCCTTCAAACTGATCGAGAAAAGAAGCCACCTCTTTTTGTACATCATGCAGATTTAGCTTTTTCTTTTCAATCAAATCGTGATTCAAATAGAGCTGCTGATTGCTGAAAAGTTCTATCCAGTCGCCTTCGCCATATTTTATATTCAGGTATGATTTCAGAAGGGCAATAGAACTTTCAGGATTAAATATTCCAGCAGTCATGCGGTATTTCGCTTTAAGGTATTCCGAAGGGTAGGAAATACTTGTCAGATCCGGTGAAATAAATCAAAATATTATCTGTTCCATATCCTTCTTCAAGATATTTAAGGAGCTCCGCTATGTCCTGATCCAGACGCAGATAGGTGTCTTCCATCTCCACTGAAAACGGTCCGAAAGAATAGCGTTCGTAATCCATAGAGGAAAATACCACTGTCAAGAGGTCAGGAATAAGATCATAACCCAGTTGTTCCTTTGGAATCAACTGAATAGCAAAATCTTTCACCATAGTGTTGCCGAAAGGAGTGGCCTTTAAAATTTTATAGGTCCCCCCGATTCCTTCTTAAGTTTGGAGAGATTATAAGGGAAATTGTTGTATTTTCCAAAGTAGCCGGTTTCATTAAGACGCGGATCTTCATTGCTTTCGAAGTATGTGGTCGGTTCTTTAAGTGTTTTCCATGTGGTTCCAAGGTAATAATCCGCCATTTTCAGTTCGTTGTAATCAAACGCCCATTGGGGAAATTTATCCACATAATAGGAGCTTGAAATCATTTTTCCCGTAGACTCATCCAGCCAGTAGGCTCCATTGGCGGCGTGTCCTGCCGATAAAACGGCGCTTACATCATTCAGGGCAATACTGAAAACACGGGATTTCCCATTGGTAACTAATTTTAAACGGTCTCCGAGTGTAGGAGTAAGTAAATTTTTGGCTGATCTTTCACCCTCTTTCGAGTCGGAACCAACAGTTGTATAAAATTCATCATATATGCAATTAACCTCTTTCTTTTTCAGGCGGTCAATCCATAAATCATTGACGATGCCGTTACGGGAAGGCGTTGTACCGGTGGAAAGAGTCGCCATATTTACGGATGGGCGTTGAACAAGGTTATCAAAATGATGGTTTGCGCAGATAAATCCTTTACTGAAAAGACGTTGAAAACCACCAGCACCGAATTTATCCCAGTATCTTTCAATATAATCGGGATTCAGGTCTTCAACCACAATACCCACAACAAGCCGTGGGGTATTTGCTGATACCGTGGTATGACCCTGGGCAAAAATATGAACCGGTGCGAATAAATAAGCAAGAATAAATAATATATTCTTAAACATGAGGTGAAAATTTTGGCCAAATGTAATGACAACCGTTGAGTACTCAAAACGAAAATATAAATACAAAGCACCTGATTACCATTCACTGTAAGGATTCCGGGACAAATAAGCATTATAATAACGGATATCGCCTGTAACTTCCTTCCCAATCCAGGGTGGAAACTCAATAATTTCGTCCTCAGATAAAAGTTCTATTTCTGCAAGAATCAGTCCTTTGTTTTTCCCTTCAAATTCATCTACCTCCCATATTTTCCCCTCCCATTCGATTCGTGAACGTTTCTTTTCGACAATTGATGTTACGCTCAGTTTAAGCAATTCACGAGCATCTTCCAGGGGAATCCTGTACTCAAACTCATTACGACTTATACCTCCTGATTTTCCTTTGATTGTAAGGAATCCTGAATTTCCTGCTATCCTCACTCTCACGGTTCTTCGTTCATCTGCTAACAGGTACCCCTGAATATAGTGAACAGGTTCAGTTGCAGCCCTCCACTCGTCCCCTCTGACCAGGAATTTCCTTTCTATTTCAATTGCCATGAATTAGTGCTTTTAATTTTCTCCTGTTAAAACTATTCAAAATTATCGGAACAGAAAAGAGGCTGTCTTATATCATTATTATCAATACAATCCTTTCAATTTGAATCTTTATTGTTGAACAATTTGATATTGGAAATTCCATACATTAAATTATCTTATAAATTTATCTCATAAATTTAACAATAAACAATAATACCCCTCCTCATGTTCCCTTCGCTTTCCCTTCGTGTTTGGTTTGCTCCTGATTTGGCAGCTAATTTATCATAATCGACAATTCCCATTCTCTGGAATCAATAACTAATTCATTATATCTGTTTAAGCAAAAAAGGAAAGCCCCGCCATCTGACGGGGCAGAAAATCAATTAATATCTTTTAGACTTATACACTTTGTAATTTGCAATTAAGTGCTCCAACCTAGTAATTATTCTACTTGCAAGGAAAGAATAAAGAAAACCAGCTTAGAAGTCTTTAACTAATTACACTATTCAAGTTTTTTCAAAATTTCATTTGATTGTTGCTGATAATATCCACCTTTCCATGAAATTTTTCTGAACTGCCGGATCGCTTTTTCCTTTTCATTACGGTTAAGGTAGCACAAACCGATATACCATTCAGACTGTTCAACGAAGAGGTTGTCTCCCTGTTTTATAACGTTGGTGTAGTATTGAATTGCTTTATCAAATTTGTCCGTCCTGTTGATAAACAGACCCTGAATAGAAATTTCCGACCGCACTCTGATTATCTTTTGCCAGGATATCATTCAATTGTCCAAGGCATTATCATATTCCTTATTGTTCATATCCAGCAAGGCCTGACTTATTAATCTTTCTTCAGGAAGTCGCTGCGGATCGTGTTATTCCCGGATTTCATCCACTGGTTGGTAATATTCATTATACAATGCAGTTGGAGATAAGGATTGATTTTGGAAGGTTATATTAAGCCCGAAGACAAGAAGCACTGATGCCGCAGCCGCATACCAGATAACTTTCCGTAATTTAAGCGTAGAGATGCCATGTAATTGCCTGCTTTCGGATTCATCTTCCGCATGCTTTGATTTCCTTTAGTTTTTCTCGCAATGCCATGATATCATTCTCCCTAATGGCTTCATCTATTTCTCGTGCGAGTCTCACTTCTGCTGCCAAGCCTTCATTATTTAACAATTCTTCTTCAAATGAATTCATCAACGCCTCTTCAAGTTCATTATTAATGTAATCCTCTATTTCAGTAACCGAACTGGTTGTGTGAGGATTCAAAATCGATGATCGTCTTGAGGTTAGACTCTCATCTGCATGATATCCTTTTCTCCATATAGCCTCGTCTGATTTCATTGTATAATTTAATATCATCTGCCAGATTAGTATTAACTAAGGCTTCATTTTCCATCATTGACCTGACTTCTTCATCGAGCTCTCCGTTCAGGTAATTTTCAATTTCTTCCGGTTGCCATTTATGAGCAGAAATATTTTGGGAGATAGAGTGCAGATTTGCCCTTAAACTTATAATGTCATGTTCTAGCAACAGCCTGACGCACTTCATTAATTATAAATTCGTCTTCTTCAGAAAGCATATCAGACTCATTTTCATCAACTTCCTCTTCTGTTCTGTAAACTTCATAGATTGTTTCCTTTGAAGCTATTTTATGGTTCCGCAGATGAAGTTTTTGAAGAAAATTACCAACATTCAAAATTTCATCGTCCTCAGCATTTAAATTAATGAATTCTTCCATCTCATCGGGCAAACCAAAGCGGGCATCTTCATTGGCAGCCCTTTGATTTATCATTAATTTCTTTTTTTTCAGGGGTATTTCCCATATCTTTTTTTGTTTTCATAATATTTTTTCTTTATTATCTTCATTAATACCAAATGGAGAATCTGGCACCATTTGCCATTGAAGAATTCGTCAAAAAAAGCTAGTGAAATTTCTCCCGATTTTTTTCTTTTTAAGTGTTTTAGACATACTTTCAATATAAAGTTACACTGCTTAAGGTTTATCCCATCATTTGGATTCACCGACAGCAACCATCAATTTTTTCATTCAACTTTTAATACTAATATCAGTACAAAAGGTAACCCCTTAAAATGATAATTTATTAAAAAGTTTTCTCATTAATCGTTTGATAAGATTTTATAGTATTGTACTTCTGAGCTTTATGTTGTTAATAAAAAATTTACAATAAAATAGAACAAATAATTTTCTTCAATAAAGAAATATATGTCCTTGAGTAAAGTGTAAAATAATTTTTAAAAATGACACCTTCTTCCTGATGTTTAAATTAGAAATCTTACAAATAATGTCTGACTAATATCAAATTATTTAAAAAATTATGCCAATTCCGCCAAGGGCTCTTAATGAGAACTAATCTGAAATATTGACATTTTCCGACAACGGAAATCACAGAAACTGAAAGTAGATTAATTGATTATTAAGCTTATGTATTATGTATATTCTTGTTTATAGTTAAATTGTTTTTATGAATTTTGATCAGGACTGAAACTCTACCAAACATAAATAGATTGTTTAATCTCTAATGTCTTAAAATTATTAACTAACAAGTATTTTTATACAATTATATCTAATCCAAACTTTTAACAATCTCCATTGAATGTTAGTTGTCACACTCATTCTCTTTGATCGCCTGAATTATGACCATGATAAGGTTCCCGACATTTTCATTCACATGAATCTATGGTCAATTCAAACATAGAACATTTTTGTCTTTAAACTACTTATTCCTGCAAAATTTTTTAATTGCACTTTACTTATGAATATTTCATGAGAACCATATAATATCTTCCCTAAATAAGTAAACATGCTATCTTTAAAGACTTTTACTTGTTAACCATTTTCCTGCATTATCTTTTTGTAATTCAGATCTTGTTTTATACTTGTAACAAGATATTCCTTACACTTATACTTTCTTTTTTTAACATATTTTTCACTGGAAAATCCCATAATCTGGGCTATCTGCTTCAGTGATAATTTCTCAAAGAACAACTGTAACAATTTCTGACAATCAGCGCCCAACATCTGAAAATGTTTTTGATAAAGCTTAAATCGTTCATTCTTGTCGGCTGTTTCCATAAAGTCATGATCATATTCATTCTCATATGGCTGACCATCAAAAAGTAAATTCTTTTCCGTCTTTTGCCTCGATAATTGTTTATACCAAAGATATTTACAAACAGAAAACAAATAAGTTTCAAAAGTACAGTTAAGATACAAGTTCGTTTGCTTTTAACTTTCGATAAATTACAATAACAGCTTCCTGAAATACATCATTTGCATCTTCATTATCCCCACTGTTTTTTTTAACATACAGGTTAACCTTATAGTAGAAATTCTTGTAAATGTATTGTAGTATTACATTATCATTTCTAAGAATTCCATTCAGTATTTCTTCATTGGTGTAATTTATCATAGTACCTTTTAATAAGAATTATTGAAATCGCCTTCCTGTAAAGATCATAAATTCAGATACATTTATTTCATAATCAATAACTATCTTAATTATACTAGAATACAAACATAAGAAATATATTTTATTTTTAATCAACCTACCCGAGAAGAATAATTAATTATTGAATAAATGTCTCAAATATTCATCTGGATTATGCTCTTAAACTGCGTTAATCATCTTAATAATTTCATCTTCTCGAATAAATTTAATTTCCGTTAAAATAAATAGTCTGATTATCTTTTCTTTCGGATATAGAATTTTTCAATCAGAAATGCCAACAAAATTATCATAATCATGCCAACAAAATAAATTGTTTTTGTATGATATAATGCTCTTTGATCTCCGATCGATACGTATCCTAACCAGAAATAAGGGTGAGCTTTTAGCGGATCCGCGTTCATATATGCTTGATCTTCGCCTTCCTTAATGCGTCATCCTTTGAATAACCGTTTAGTAGATTTTTATAAAAATCAATCATTAAATCAGCACTGGACTCATCCTCAACACTCCATAAAGTCATTATAATGGCTGGACAACCCGCATATAAAAAAGCACGTGCAAGACTCATGACACCTTCACCTTTTTGAAGACGTCCTGTTCCTGTATTACATGCACTCAAAACTGTCATTCTTGCATTTAGGTTCATGTTATAAACTTCATAAGTATCAAATGATCCATCTTCATTATCGTCAGGACTAAATAAAAGTTTTGAGTACATCGGCAAACTGTCATTAATAACTGTATGCATAGCCAAGTGAAGAATGTCATAATTGTTAGCATCAGCTTTAAAATTTTCTTCCGTCGCTTCATTATCTTTAAATACCTGCCCATCAATCAATTTTGTAATCCCTTTGACCTCTGAATTTGCACCAGGTAAGGGGAAAAACTGTTCATGTATCTTGTTATTACCCAATTTATAAGCTAAAAGTGAACCGTCATATCGTGGAACAAAAGCCGCTAATTCTTTTTTTGCCGGTTTCCCGCTGTTGAAATAATAATATAACAATGTAGCAGAGTAAGTATAAGAAATAGAATAATCATAAACAAGGTATTTCAGACCCCGGAAGTCCATCTTAGAGGTATCTGGAGGAGAACTTAAAAAGGCATCAAAAGGTAGATACGCCAATTTCCCATCCGGAACAACCTTGAGTTTATAATCCCTAACTTCTCTCGAAAAAGGAGAAATTAAAGAATTGTAAAGATTATAAGCATTTGTTGAATATTGAACATAATCTTTTTTTCGGGTATTAAAAACCGATCCATTCCTCAAAAACTGCAAAAATAAATTAACCGAATTATCAAATGTGGAGTCGATCGCTTGAGTAAATGTCTGATATTTATTATTTGTAATCAAGAAAGTAATTATTTTCCCACTCTTACCTTTAATAGGTTCAATTACAATATACTCGACCAATGCTTCCCGTGGTTTCAACTTTGATTGTACTTCATCAAGGCTAACAATAGGATTTGCATATTTAAAAGCATAATATTTAGGATATTCCTTTTCAAAAAGTGAAATAAGACTGGAATATGATTGTTCAAGATCAAAAATTTTAGTCTTCCATAAATCTATCATTTGTAAATCTTGTTTTAATTTAGCGCTTTCGTTGAATACAAAACTCTTATAAGCTTCTATTTCACTTTTCAAGTCTGTTTCTTTTTGAAGAAGGCTGTCTGGCATACTTCCAAATTGTTTCGCACGAGAATTTCGGACCATCGTTAGAAAATCAGAAGATCTGCTTTGTTCGGAAAATTCAAAAGCCTTATCAAAGTACTTTTTTTCTTTAGTTTTTTCAAATAAATGAACTGCGGTATTTACAGCTCCTGTATACACAGAACGTTCATTTTCAGCGAGTAATAAACGACTTTCCTCGTTAACAAAACCAGTACGAATTAAATGTATTACCTTTGCTGACAATTGATAAGCAAGAATTGCAGCTTTTAAATTTTTTATGCTCAACTCGTTATTCCCAGCTTTCTCCTCTACTTCAGAAAGTTCATTTAAACCTTCAGCTTTATTTTTCAGGCTGACTAATAATTGAGTTTTATCAATTGTATTTTCAATTTGAGGGTTACTAATAAAATCAGAGTCTGAATACCCGGGCGAAATAGCAAAAAGAGCTTTCTGATAATATTCTAATGCTGAAATTATGTTCTTTCTCTTATTTTCGAGAAATTTACTTAGGTCGCTTGTTTGCTCTGTTTTATTGAGATAGGTCTTACCAATCATATTTAAACATGATGAATACGAGGCATTATTTTTACCGCTGTTTTTCAGAATTATTTCTTTAGATTGTTCAAAACAATCTAAAGCTTTATCATATTCATTCATATTTAAATAGAGTTCACCTAAATTATTATATATCAATTCCTTTCCTGAATAATTTGCTCCATGATCGCGTTCCAGGACTTTTAAGGCATTAAAATAACATTCAAGACTTTTTTTATAGTCTTTTATTTCATCAAAAATAAAACCTCTTGAATTCCATTTAACATATTCCAGTAAATTTTTTGTTGAAATTTTAAAAGCTTGATTGTTATATTTAAGGGCTTTTTCATAGTCAGCATTATTGATGTAAAGTGCTGTCAAATTTATAAGCAAAGTCTCATATTCAGGTGTATTGACCAGATTAAGCTTTTGGAAAATCCGGTCTGAATTTTCATAATAGGATCGTGCTTTTTCCATATCGCCGCTCAAAAGATAAGAATTGGCAAGGTTGCTATGTAATGACGCAAGAGTAATTAATCCATCATCTCCAATCTTTGTGTAAATATCACATGCCTTTAGATAATATGAAGCCGCTTTATCATAAAGACCTATCTGATAATATGCCGAACCAATATTTCCAAGAACATTTGCAACTTTTAATGAATTAGGACCTAAAGAATCTAATCTCTCTTCGTAAACTATTTCGTACAACTTTAAAGCTTCATCGTAATACCCGTTTTTTAATAAAGTCCCGGCCTCCCTAAAAAGTTCAGCGTCTGAATTAAATTCCGATAGTTGAGTCCCCTTCAGATTTTGTGCAAATAACATTATGCAAAAAACAAAAAACAAGGGTCTTTTAATACAAAATTTTAAGCAGAAACGGATCATAGGTTGCTTTGAATTCAGATTTTTATTTAAAGGAAAAGAAAAATAATAAAATTTTTCAAAAAAAATAATAATTGCATCTCATTGATAGTGAATATTTTACAAATATTCCCATATTTTTTTTTAATTTTTTTTCATTTTGGGGGTTACCTTTTACTCTCTCCTGGTATTAAATGATGCAAGGAAATAATAAAAAAATCAATTAAAAATCTTAAAACTAAGTATCATGAAAAAGTTTGCTGATCTTACACTTGAAGTCCTTTCAACAGAAGAATTAATGTCAGTTAAAGGTGGTATTGCACCGACGGTTCCGATCATTATTGACGAAAAACCATGACTGACTAAATTCAACACTCCAAAAATAAAATTCAATCATATAAAATGGTAGTTTGGTACTCATCAAGCTATCATTAATTGTTGTTATTATCATCCTTAATCGTTTAAGGCTAAATTGTTTTTGCCTAAAATCAACTTTTATCACCTAAACAACCTTCTTTTTAAGAAGAACTTGTTTCTGTGAGCCTTGGAATAAATCATAACAGCGGTAGCTGCATGGAATGGCTCCATTAAAAAGTTCTATCTTTTTTGAGGGTTTTAATCCAATACTTTTTAATCCATCTCGTGAGGCAGAAATCATCCAAGCCTCGTATCCGGCAAATTTATTCTTAAGAGCATTCCCGATAGAAGAGTACAATTCATGAATGGATTCGGCTTTCATTCTTTCACCATAAGGAGGATTCGTAATAATTATTCCATTTTCGAAAGGTGGTTCAAGTGTCCGGATATCCTTCTTTTGTACCTCAATTTTTCTTAAAAAACCTGCACTTTTAATATTAGCCATGGCAATTGCCACATTTTTTGACGAAATGTCGAAACCCGTTATTTTACCTTTGAACTCAGTTTCATATTCAGCATTATAAATATCTGCAAATAATTTTTCGTTAAAATCCGGCCATCTCTCAAATCCAAATGATTTTCTGTAAATCCCTGGAGGAATTCCTTGTGCAATCATAGCTGCTTCAATCAATAATGTGCCCGATCCACACATCGGATCAAGAAAATTACGCTCTCCATGCCAATTGGTAATAAGTATCATCCCTGCTGCAAGAACTTCATTTAAAGGGGCATCTCCCTGAGCTATACGGTAACCCCTTTTATGTAAGGAGTCGCCTGAGCTATCCAAAGAAAGAATACAGTGATTACCCATCAGATGCACATTTATCCTTATATCAGGATTCGTTTTATTCACAGATGGTCTTTTACCCGTGGCCTCACGAAAGAAGTCAACTATTGCATCTTTTACTTTCAAAGAGGTATACATTGTATTCAAAAACATTTCTGATTGCACAGTACTATCAATCGAAAATGTTTTGCCTAAGGCAATGTAATCAGTCCAGTTGACTTTTCTTGTAAGATGATATAGTTGTTCTTTTTTTGACAAGTCAAATTCTGCGATAGGTTTCAATATTTTCAAAGCTGTCCGAAGACAAAAATTTGCTTTATATAAAAGTTCCTGATCTCCCCAAAATGAAACAGCACGCCTTTCAATTGAAATAGATTCAGCTCCTAATAATTTAATTTCATTTGCCAAAACCTGTTCAAGTCCCGCAAATGTCTTTGCGACCATTTTGAATTTATTCAACACCATTACCCTTTAGTCCGGACAGTAAACATCCAAAATTAATTCCTGTTTTCTCACAAAATCATATATTCATTTCAAGATAAAGACTTTTTCAAAGTTAACTAAAATGAATATCCATTTTGTACTTATCCAATATTTTCATGAATCGTGATTTAACTGATTGCAATATAGGCAAAGAAAATTGTATAATTATACAATTAGTATGTATATTTATTCAATTCTTCTTGCCATTTCAATACCGAACCAAATACGAACCAAATACGAACCAAATAAGGAGTTGATACTGATCTGATCCGGGCACCTATTTTGTATAAATATTCATTTTAGCATAAACATTCGAAGTTCCCAAATTCGAAAATTTTAACTACAGAAACGTAAAAGCTAAGCTTAAGCTTATCCGACAACCGGGGTGAAAAAGTTTTACATCTTAATAATCATTTGGGATCTGAAGAATTCAGATTCCGCCACCTTCTGAAAATTCGAAATGACGTGATTTTGTTTGTATAGCCTTTGAATAAGGAGGAAGGTCTTTCGTGACCCAAACATTACCACCAATTACTGAATCATGTCCAATTGTTATTCGGCCAAGTATTGTGGCATTAGAATAAATGACTACATTATCTTCTACAATTGGATGCCGGGGAATTCCTTTAACCGGATTGCCGTTTTTATCCAATGGAAAATTTTTAGCTCCTAAGGTAACCCCTTGATATAAGATAACGTGATTGCCGACAATACTCGTCGAACCAATAACTACACCGGTACCATGGTCAATAGTAAAATATTCACCGATTGTCGCTTCCGGATTTATATCAATACCCGTTTCTGAATGAGCAAGTTCCGTTATGATTCTGGGAATAAGCGGAACGCCAAGTTTAAAAAGGCTGTGCGCGATCCGATAGCTCGAAATGGCGCGGGTCCCCGGATAACAAAATATCACTTCGCCTTCACTATTTGCAGCGGGATCAGCCAGATAAGCGGCTTTGACATCAGTAATAAGCATTCTTCTTAATTCTGATATTCCATTAATAAAATCAATGGTAATTCTTTCTGCTTCCTTTCTTTTATCTTCTACGTGCAGATTATCTTCATGCTCATTGGCAAAACACAAACCTGAAAATATTTGTTCGCTTAATAATTCAAAAACCTGATCTATCAATACTCCTATATAGAATGGCAATGTTTCATTCCGCAAATTAATCTCACCATAATATCCCGGAAATACTATCTGTCGGATCTTATCGACGATAATCTTTAATTTATCTGGCGAAGGCATTGTCTCTCCCATTCTGTGCCTATGGTATAATATTCCAATAGAGCTAATATCACCTAAAGACCTGACGGTGGAATCAGCCCATTCTTCTGATTTTTTTTCTTTATTTTTCATATTCAATTTCAATACCTCCTGCTTTTTTCATAAAATACGAAAACTGACTTTATAAATAATGATCAGATTATTCAAAAATAACCATATTTATTTGAAAATCAAAGCATCCATTTAATATTCTCATTATCTTCATAATGACAGATTCAACTTTCATTCTATTAAAGCATGCAGCTTTAATGCTTTCATTGCATTTGCCATTCTTTCAGAATCTATACCCCTGATAATTTCATATTTAAATCCAAAGAAATCTATTTCCTTACAATAAACCTGCAACAATTTCTCCCGCATTTCTCCCCCGTTTTCACGAACCGGATCAGGAATCCATGGCAGATCAGTATCACAAACCAGGAAAAGGTCAATTTTGGAGGATTGAATATGAGATATGATCCAATCAGGGCATTTGCCAAAAACAACTTCAAACCAAACCTTGGTTATTATGAACCATGTATCGAATATTAATAGTCTGCCTGATAATTTTGATTCATAAACTTTTTCTTTTTCGAGTTGGCGCTTCGCAATTTGTTCAACGTCTTCATAGAAATAACGCCTTCCAAGGTTTTCAATATATTCCCTGGCATATTCAGGAACCCATAAAGTATCCAGTTCAGATGCAAGATTCCTGGCTAATTCAGTTTTCCCGGTTGATTCAGGTCCTGATATGACTACCCAATTTATTTTATCCTGCATTCAATAACTCTTAAATCTTTACGCCATTCATAAAATCCGATTACAGCCATAACTGTATAAGCAACAAATAACAGAGTCGTTGGATAAAGCTCCCTGTAAATGTATAAACCAATGGAAACTGTATCCACAATCATCCATATAAACCAATGTTCAAATTTCTTTCTTGCAAGCATCCATGTAGCTATAATACTTAAAGATGTAGTAAATGAATCCCAGAAAGGAATCGGTGAATCGGTAAATTCTTTTAAGATATTTGATATGATTGTGAAAAGAACCAGAAACACAAGTAATATTTTTATCCAAAGTTTTACTGAAGTTCTGCTTATATGAAGTACTGTGTTGTCATCACCATTTGGATCGCCATGTGTCCAACTCCACCATCCATAGACACTTATAAAAACGTAATAAAACTGGAGTGCCATTCCGGCATAAAACTTGGCTGAAAAGAAAATCCAGATATAGAGAACCGAAGTTAAAATTCCCATTGGCCAGGTCATCATATTTTGTCTGACCGAAAACCACAAATAAATTAACCCGGTTAAAGTTCCACAGACCTCAACCCAATCTTTTATGCTTAAGTCTGCAAGAAAATTCACAAAACTATTCAGGACTATCAAGATGACCAATTATTTTATTTCAAAACTACCTTCCAAGATATTTTTTATACACCTTTGGATTGGATAGTACCTCTATTGCTTTTGAAACTTCTTCATCATCTTGCACCATTATCCTGAAATAGTCCCCGGGCTCGAAAATATCTCGTGCAATAAGGGCTTTTATTTGCTTTGTTATATACTTAAGAGAATATTTTAAGCTTTTTTCATCTTTTTCGATTTTCTCTTTATTACCTGATTCAACAAGATCATCAATCATATTTGATGTTACTTTAAAACCTTTATCAAATTCATTGAAAGAAGGGAATTCCTTCTTGATGTTATCCCGGTTTTTATCAATATATCCAACCACATAAGGGAATAAAACGTTCTTTCTGACAAGATCATTGAAATAACGGTAATATCTTGAAGTATCGAGTGGAATAAAAATATCAGGCATAATTCCTCCCCCGCCATAAACCCGACGTTTCGTAACCAAAGTAAATTTCATTAAAGAATCCGGGAATGTAATACTGTCTTTACTAAAC
Source organism: uncultured Bacteroidia bacterium (assembly GCA_963810555.1). GTDB lineage: Bacteria > Bacteroidota > Bacteroidia > Bacteroidales > Prolixibacteraceae. The sequence goes on from CAWENX010000003.1 coordinate 20,033, forward strand.
AGCTCACCTTTTTCAAAACGTTTTAAGTATTCATTACGGTAATCTTTTATGTCTTCTTTGTACGGTTTCTGAATATTTCTGCCTGAAGGAGTAAAATAGTGTGCTGTGGTCAGCCTGATCATCGATCCGTCAGTCAGACCAAATTGTTGCTGGACTAAACCTTTACCAAAAGATCTTCTTCCGATAATTACCCCTCTGTCCCAGTCCTGGATTGCTCCTGATACAATTTCCGAAGCAGATGCAGTCCCTTCATCAATCAATATTACCAGGTCACCGTTGACAAAATCGCCTTTTGTTGTAGAGTAATAATCTCTACGGGGACTATGGACTCCCTCTGTATATACAATTAATTTTTTCTGGTCTAAAAACTGGTTTGCCAATTCGTAGGCAGCATTTAAATAACCTCCCCCATTGCCTCTGAGATCCAGAACGAGATTCTTAATCTTTCCTTCCTGAGAAAGAGAATTCATCGCCTTTTTATATTCTTCAATAGTGGTTGCAGAAAATCTGTTGAGTTTGATGTATGCCGTTTCTTTGTTCAGCCAGAAGGCAGCATCAAGACTAAAAATAGGTATCTTATCCCTGATGATAGTAAACTCAAGCGGGTTTTTTTCATGATTTCTAAGCACCGTAATATGAACTATAGTCCCTTTGGGTCCTCTCAGCATTCCGAAAACATCAGTGTTTTTCAGACCAATACCTGCAATATTTTTATCATTTACCTTGACAATCCTGTCTCCGGGTTGTAATCCGACCCTTTCAGAAGGTCCACCGGGAATTGTAGTCATGACCATTAAAGTATCCTTATAAATGTTGAAGGAAATACCTATACCTTCAAAATTTCCCTCAAGCGGCTGATTCATATCTTCTACTTCATCTTTCGAAATATAAACCGAATGTGGATCGAGGCTTTCAAGGACATCCGTGATGGCCAGCTCAGTCAACTTATTAATGTTGGTCGTATCGACATAGTAGGATTCAATTAGCCTTAATACTCTGCCAAATTTAACTGCCTGACTCTGATAATCCTGCGCATTTAATCCATAACAGGCAATGAATAATATAAAACCAAGAAGTACAATTCTTAGAGAATGATGACGAAATGAGAAAAACATAATTAAGTAAATTTAATCATACAAAAATTAGTTGCCTTCTTTAACAATAAAGTATTACCGCCAATTTCAATTTACTATTTTTTTGATCCTAAATTGATAACTTGGAATAACTCTCAAAAGTATAAAGATAAATCTTAATACAACTTAGACTGAAATTAAAACTTAATTGAGTTTAAAAGAAGTAAAGTTCAGAATCCTTCATATTCTGTATACAAGCCGATTAGAATAATTTAAGGTAAATAATATGAATTACAAAAAATAAGAAAAATTACTCTTTCATTAATTCTTTTAAAAGAAAAATCTTTCTCAATAAAAAACGAGTTCCAATTTATTTTTGTATTCTTTAATCTCCGTGAGTAAAGTAGCAAATAATTCTTTAACGGTCAATATCTTATTATTCCTCCAGACATTACTTCCCGCAAAAGCATAGCCATTGAGAAAATTCCCTTTTAAAGCGG
>CAWENX010000004.1:0-103849 GCA_963810555.1 uncultured Bacteroidia bacterium
GAATTGCTTGCTGAGGCTCACCGGAATGTTCTTGTTGTGGGCGATGATTCTCAAAGCATCTATTCGTTCAGGGGAGCCAATTATGAGAATATTCTGCGGTTTCCTCAGAAATATCCGGACTGGGCAAGAGATTTAGATAGAGGAGAATTACCGGAGCAAACAGAAGATACTTGATTTCACCAATGAAATTATCCGCAATGCAAGGATCGGATACAAAAAACAGCTCTATTCAAAAATCATCAGGGATGGCCTGCCGTTTGTCAGGAAATTCTATGACCAGCAGGCAGAAGCGGAATTTGTTGTCACAAAGATACTGGAATTCAGGGAGAAGGGAATTGCTTTGAACCAGGTTGCCGTTCTGGTCAGGGCTTTCTGGCATGCCCGCTATATTGAAACCGAGCTAAACCGCAGGGGCATACCCTATATTGCAGTTGGCGGTCTTGCTTTCAATGAACGCAAACATGTCAAGGATATTATTTCCTATCTGAGGCTCATCCGAATCCCTATGATGCTGTGGCATGGCACCGTATCTTAAAATATCTCCCGGGAGTGGGACTCATCACAGCCCGGAAAATTATTGAGAAGATCAATGCGGAAAAAGGACTGAATATAGAATCATTCGAGAAAAGCAAATTCATTGACGGATTGAGGGAACTGGTTAATATGCTCAGGGAGGCAGGTAAGCCTAATATAACCACTTCTCACAGGATTGATATCATCAAAAGATATTATGCGCCCATTTTGCAGTCAACTGAATTTGATTACCAGATCAGGCTGTTGGATATCGATGTACCGATTGACCTTGCCGGCAAATATGATTCCCTGGAGAATTCTTAACGGATTTTGCCCTTGATCCTCCTTCACGAAAATTCGGGAATCGGTCTACTCCGCTGATCGATGAAACGGAAGACAAGCCTCTGACGGTTTCGACCATCCATTCAGCCAAGGGACTGGAATGGTATGGCGTTTTCATTCCTCATGCACTGGACGGCTTAATGCCTTCTGTAAGAGCGCTGAAGAATATTGAAGAACTGGAGGAGGAGCGGAGACTTTTTTATGTGGCCTGCAGCCGTGCCAAAGAAGAATTGATCATTACCATGCCCTCATTTGTTTCAACCTATAACGGATTTTTATCTTACCCGAGCAGGTTCCTGGTTGAAATCGATAAGGACAAATTCAATTATCAGTGAATTCCCGATGTGCTCCGTAAAACAGAGATATAGATTCTCTGACTGAATAAGGTTAATTACTGGTAAATGTAATTTTGATTTTTTGGCTGATAATTTGTAAATTTATAAATCATCCGTAAGACGACAATGGAAATTTTCTGCAAGTTTCAGCATACATTTGATTAGGGTGCTGTTTGTTGCTAAGGAGTCAGAAATCAGACATAATAATCATTTGAAATAACCTGATAAAAAATTCAATCAAAATGAAAGCCGTTGTAATCAGAGAATATGGGCCTCCTGAAGTACTGAAGCTTACGGAGATAGCCAAGCCGATCCCAAAAGAAGATGAAATCCGTATAAAAGTATACGCAACATCAGTATCATCGGGAGATGTGCACCTGAGAAAAGCTGATCCGTGGGTTGTCAGATTATTCTTCGGGCTTACAAGACCCAAAAAAACTATCCTTGGATTTGTTCTGGCAGGAGAAATTGAAACTGTCGGCAAAGATATCAGACATTTTAAAGTGGGTGATAAAGTTTTTGGTAGTGCAGGTATGGGCTTCGGAGCATATGCCGAATTCATTTGTATTTCTGAAAAAGAGGTGCTGGCAATAAAACCGGAAAATATAACTTATGAAGAGGCAGCAGCCATTCCTTTCGGCGGAAATACCGCGTTGTATTTTCTTAAAAAAGCGGAAATTCAGGACGGACAAAAAGTCCTGATTTATGGAGCTTCAGGAGCCGTTGGAACTGCCGCAGTACAGCTGGCTAAATATTTCGGGGCTGAGGTAACCGGAGTATGCAGTGCAGCAAATATTGAGATGGTAAAATCATTGGGAGCCGATCATACAATTGATTATACAACGACCGATTTTACTAAAGAAGGGGAGATTTATGATGTTATTTTTGATACAGTCGGTAAGAGTTCGTTTACAAATTCAATAAAAACGTTGAAGAAAAAAGGGATACTGATTTTAGCCTCCGCCGGATTATCTGAAATGTTTCAGGGATTATGGACTTCCATATCAGCAGCAGGAAAGTGATTTCCGGATTAATAAAGGAAAAGGCTGAAGAATTGAATTTTCTAAAAAAGATTACAGAAGAAGGAAAGTTTAAACCGGTTATTGACAGAATTTATCCTCTGGAACAAATTGCAGAGGCTCACAGGCATGTAGAAAAAGGGCACAAAAAGGGAAATGTGATTATAACAATGGAACAATAGAAGACAATATATCGGACAATTAATTGAAAATAAATTATATATTCGATGAATTATTGACAGGTATTTATTACTTATCCGTCTGAAATTTACGATAACTTTGCAGCACAGGTTTTGTGCGGGACATTCAACGCTGCAAGATGTGACAGATACATAAATTTTAAAGATGAATCATATGAAAAATGAAAGAATGAACAATAAGGAAGAATCTGATCCCAAGGACAAAAAGCAATCCATTATGAATTTAATGGAGATGAAATTTCTTGAGCAGCGGAAAATTTTTTTATGGGGACAAGTAGATGATAAGTCGGCTAAAGATATCGTCAGCAAACTACTTTACCTGGAATCAATGAAGCCGGGAGAGAAAATTGAGTTTTTCATCAACAGTCCCGGAGGGATGGTTACCTCAGGATTTTCCATACTGGACACCATGAATCTTATCTCTTCTCCCGTTTCGACGATCTGCATGGGACTGGCCGCTTCAATGGGTTCAATTTTACTTTCAGCAGGGAAAAAAGGTGAGCGTTTTATATATCCTCTGGGGGAAGTGATGATCCATCAGCCAAGCATAGGTTTGTTGCAGGGAACGGCAATCGATCTGGAGATCCAGTCCCGACAAATAATGAAGACAAAAGAAATCTCCGCAAATATTCTGGCAGAAAACTGCGATAAGACAATACAGGAAATCTATAAGGATTTTGACAGGGATCACTGGATGAATGCAAAAGAATCTATAGAGTACGGAATTGTAGACAAACTGTATAAAATGAGATAATCTGTCTTCTCTTTGAAACCCTAAAGGTTTTCAAAACCTTTAGGGTTTGAATTACTAACTGGCTTTGACAGACCGTAAATGGAAAACATTATTGAGTCCCATACGAAAGGATCTCGAAAGGAACAGCGACGAAAAAATCCGGGTGTCCAGTCAGCATTTTTTTAAAGAGCAGATAAAATGCTATGGTGTCAAGACAGATCTTGTCCATAAGATCAGCAAGGATTATTTCAAACAGATTAACGGGAAATCAAAAGCTGATATTTTTAACCTGTGCGAAGAACTCTGGCAGTCCGGATACATTGAAGAATCATTTGTCGCCTGTAACTGGTCTTATTTTATCCATAAAAAATATGAACCCGAAGATTTTGAGGTATTTGAAAGATGGATCAGGGATTATGTGAACAACTGGGCCTCCTGCGACACACTCTGCAATCATACAGTCGGAGAATTTATTGAAATGTATCCTGAATACCTGTCCAAATTAAAGGAATTTGCCGGATCAGACAACAGGTGGATGCGGCGTGCCTCAGCAGTCTCTCTGATCATTCCGGCCAGAAAAGGGAAATTTCTGAATGACATTCTTGAACTTGCAGATATACTTCTATTGGACAAGGATGATATGGTTCAGAAAGGATACGGCTGGATGCTTAAAGCTGCCAGTCAGGCATATCAGCAGGAAATCTTTGATTACGTTATCAGCAAAAAGGCAGTCATGCCCCGCACTGCACTCAGATATGCAATTGAGAAAATGCCAAAGGATCTGAGGCTTGTTGCGATGGAGAAATAATATTAAAAACAATATGAGACTTTCAGGAAATAAGATATTGATCACAGGCGGAGCAACGGGTATCGGCTTCGGACTTACCGAAAGGTTTATTATGGAAGGCAATACGGTGATCGTCTGCGGAAGACGGGAAACTGTATTGAAGGAAGCAGCTGATAAGCTTCCTTCCCTGATAACAAGAAGATGTGATCTCTCTCTTCCAAAGGAAAGGGAGTTGCTATTTGACTGGATTTCGGAAAAACATAGTGACCTGAATGTGCTTATTAATAATGCCGGAATCCAGAATTGGATGAAAATATCCGATGAAGACTTTTTTAAGCGGGCACATAATGAGATCGCCATAAATATTGAAGCACAGGTTCATCTGGCTTCGCTTTTCCTTAATCTTAAATCACTGGATACCATCATCAATGTAACCTCAGCGTTGTCGTTTGTCCCCATGATTAAAGTGCCCGTCTATTCTGCCACGAAAGCATTCTTTCATTCATTTACCCTCTCCCTGAGACAATTGGTGAAAGAGAGAAATATCGAGGTGATCGAACTGATCCCTCCTGCGCTGAATACAGACCTCGGGGGAAAAGGGATCCATGATTATGCACCACCGGTAAGCGGATTTATCGATGCAGTATTCGAACAACTGAAGCAGGGAAAAAATGAGATAACCTTCGGGTACAGCGAGAACTTTATCAATGCCGATGCTGAAGATTTAAAGAATGCCTTTAACCGCATGAACCAGATTAATCATGGTGAACAGTAAACTGTAAACAGTAATCCGTGATCGGATTTATCCATACAATGGACTGCATGGAAAATCAGCATAAAACAATTCACAAGAACCAATAGTTTCAATTTCAAATTATTTATTTTATGATTGCACGGTTATGGCATGGATGGACGACAAAGGAAAATGCGGTCGTTTATGAAGAACTGCTTAAAAAAGAGGTGTTTCCTTCAATTGAAGCCATGAAAGTAAAGGGATACAGGAAGATCAGTCTTCTCAGGCGGGAACATGAAAATGAAACGGAATTTATTACCATAATGCTTTTTGACAATCTCCAGGCTGTGAAGGATTTTGCGGGAAACGATTACGAACAATCCTATGTTCCGCCAAAGGCAAGAAAAGTGCTGGCAAGGCATGATGAAACTTCACAGCATTATGAAATCAAGCATGAATTAATCTATTAACGCAGGTTGAACGAATGAGAAACAGAATTATTGCATATAACTCCATCTTTATCGGACTTGCAGTGATATTTAGCTGGATCGTTCTGTTAACCAAACAACAAATGACTGAAGGTAAAATTGAATCTGTATTTCATCTTACTTCCGAATTTCTGATGGCGGTTCTATGTATCGTTAGCGAAATATTTCTCCTGAGGAATTTTAAATATGCCAAGCGATAATCATTCTTGGCCTTGGAATGGTGATATATTCGGTTTTAAATACAGCGGGATACTATGGTTAAAGAAACAATATGGCCATGATGGTAATGTTTTCAATGCTTTTCGTTTTTGACATCAATTGCCGTATTTCTAAAACTTAAATAATAGTAATCCAAAAAGAAAGTATCCTCTTAACGGATTTTTTTGCCAATATCTGTTCTTTTAGCAACAATTTACTGCCATCCGGCTGAATCATTCTTTATCCTTCCTTCACCTTATTATACACGTATCAAGGCTATACCAAATCCACAGTTTAAATAGTCGAACGTGAAAAACCCCGTTTTTTCAAAATGTGTATTTCAGGTTCCATCCCTTGGCGAATAGGTGCCAGATTAACCGGGCAAAAATGGCCAATACTTCAGCTTTTAATCGCTGAAGCATTTTCCTTAGATTAAACCCTGCTGCGGCAAGCAGGGTATTGACCAAATCGCCTACTTCATCCATGAGATAATTACGGCCCATTCTATGGTCTTGTTTAAGGTGTCCTATCACCGGTTCTATGCCTGCCCTTGCCCTAAATCGTTTGCGCATTTTTTGTTTCTGATAGTTGTTTGCAGAATCCGGTAATTTTGATGGGATGATGATCTGAACCCCGTTTATGTTTTTTCTGCCTTTATAGCCCCTGTCAACAATCCCGGCTTTCGGTTTGTGACCAGTTATCCTTTCTGTTTGTTCTAACTGTGGCAAAAGAGTATCGCCATCATAAACATTGTCTGTAAAACCCATTGCCCCAACGATGATCCCGGATTTGCGTGTCCTGACAATCGAACTTTTGTTGCCGAATTCATATTTCTTTGCCTCCTTCCCTTTGGCAATGCACTTCACATGAGGCTGGTGTAAGCTGTAAACCTTGTCGCTGCTGCCTCTTTCCTGTGCCAACACCCTTTTGAAAATGGACAACTGTCTGGCATATTTTTCTTTCTGCCTGGTGTCCATCTTCCGCTCAATGTCGCGGACAACCCTGCCGGCAATGACTCTTATCCTGCGGGCAGCAGCCAGCGCTTTTTTCCGGCGACGTGGATGACTGTGGAACCGCTGATCAATCATCAACTGTTTAAGTTCTCTTCGGTAGCTCTGCCTCAATTGTATCTTCTCCCTAACTGCTATCTTCCTGCACTTCTCAATCATTTTCTTTTGCAGTTTCACATCGGTAGGAAAGGTGATGTTCTTTTCCTGGACAGTGGTATCAATCAAAACTTCGTCTTCCTTTATTTCTTTGCTGGGAAACAACTGAACAGACATTCTGAGCAATACCTCTGATCCCTTTTCTCCAATCCGTTTACGAAACTTGATCATCTCTGTCCGGTCAAAGGGCAATTCATGTTGGAAATAAAATTCCCCACAGAAGTACTGCCAGTATGGATTTTCAACCCAACGGTCCAATACGCTCTCATCACTTTCATTGAACATCCGTTTCAAAAGCACTATCCCTGCAATGGTACGGATTGGAACACAGGGCCTTCCATTGTCCTGACAATAATAAACGCTTAACTCTCTCTCCAGTTCTTCCCAGTTAATCTTACCGGACAGCAGTACCAGTTCATGGTCCTCTTTAATGAAATGTGTGAGCGGAACTTTAAACATTTCCAATTGAGGGTCGTTTTCTATTTTTCCAATCATTTCTGCAAGGTTTTCCGCTAATTTACCGAAAATCCTGCATTTTATAAGGCATAAATCTCTAAACTTTTCAACATACAATTGTTGATAATCAAATATTTATACCTCAATAATCCTATTTCTCACGTTCGACTAAATACAATTTGTGTACAGTTTAAATACAGTTTAAATACTAATTAGTACCTAAGTTGTATTTAAATAGTACTAATATTTAGTTTTTGAATTGGTTTTGGTAACAGGATGGAAGGATTATGATAGCAGTTATTAAACAGAGATTTGTAAACCGTTTTTTATGACGCCGTTTTGGGGCAAATGGGGCAATCCGGCATTTAATTGATGCAATTATGTAACCCGCGGTAATCAATTCTTAACTCAAAATCAGGTTATTATATTATAAATCTCTATTTTAAAAGAGAATAATGCGCGATGGCATCAACCAATCCCCCGGGTAGAATACCAAGCCAAAGGATGATAAGGGTTATCACTCCGAGAAGAAGATTGCCGGACAAGGAAACCTTTGGAAGGTTCTCATCAGCAGGAGCAGAAAAGAGAGTGTTGATGATGCGCAGGTAATAATATAATCCGATAACGCTGTTGATGACAAGGCTGATGACAAGGGCAATAAGATTTGATTTCAGGCCTGCAAAGAAGATATAGAATTTTGCCATGAATCCTGAGGTGAGGGGAATCCCTGCAAGAGAGAGCAGGACAAGCGAAAAGACGGCTGCCACCCAGGGCTGCTTCCAAAATAATCCCCTGTAACTTTCCAATTGATCGGTGTCGTGGGATTCAGGAGAAACAAGCGAGACAATTCCGAAAGCTCCAAGGGTTGTGATGACATAGGAGATGATATAAAAAGTTGCTGCATTTGACCCTTCGCTGCTGCCCGTCAGGAAGGTAATCATCAGATATCCGAGATTGGCGATGGAGGAATAAGCCAAAATACGTTTAAGGTTCTTTTCACGGATAGCCAGAAAGTTTCCAACGAACATCGTCAAAATGGCGATCACGGAGATCACTGTGAAAATGGGTATGTTCATAAATCCTTTCATCGTAAAAAAGAATCTCAGGAAAACTGCCAGTACAGCAGCTTTGGAAACAGTGGCAATAAAGGCCGTGACAGGTACAGGAGCGCCGTGATAGACATCGGGAGTCCACATATGGAACGGCACCAGGGCAAGCTTAAATCCCACACCTACAATCATCATCCCAAATCCTGTAATGATTAAAAGGGGAAATGTATCGTAAGTAAATAATAATGAACTTAGACTGCTAAAGCTCATTGAACCTGTAAAGGTATAGATAAGCGCCATCCCAAAGAGCAAAAAGGCGGAGGAGACAGATGCAAGCACAAGATATTTTACACTGGCTTCAATGGAATAATCCCTCGATCTGCGGTAAGCAATCAGGATAAAAAGTGAAAGACTTAATGTTTCAAGCCCAAGGAAGAAGGAAATGAAATGATTGGCAACGACTAAAACAGAAGCGCCGAGGGCGGCTATGAAAAGGACAATCAAATATTCCTCTCTTCCTGACTGTTTCTGATTGTAATCATAGGATAAAATGGCAATTAAAAGGGTAGCCAGAATAATTAAACCGAGAAAGAAATTCCCGAATCCATCAAAGAGGAATAAAACACCCACCGGATGTGAAGGCAAAGAATTTATAAAAAAGACAGATATAAAGGCAGATACTAAAAACAGAACCGAAATTCCAAAGATAAGATGGTAGTTTCGTATGATCGTCAAAACAAGCATGATGACAATCGGAGCGCCGGCGATGATCATCAGCGGAATTAAGTATATGTAATCTGAACTACTCATATTCAATGTTTCAATGTTTCAATGTTTCAGTGTTTCAATTTTGTAGAGACGCGGCGCGCCACGTCTATGCTATGTAACTCTGCTATCTTTTGTTCTGTTTCATTTTTACCAGGACTGCCTGAAAAGTCGAAGTATTTTAACCGCAAAGATCTCGAAGTATTTTCGCTGAGGTCGCTAAGAGTTGAGGTGTAATTATTTATATTTGTGACCTTTGAGCTTTCTTCTTTACGCACTTTGCTGTTAGGAAGGCTTTTGGTAACACTCTCTACCCTCTCGTCTTTAAAACTATTATTCAGCGCAGGTTCTGCAATATTAAAAACCGGTTGCGGGAAGAGGCCAAGAAAAACAATTGCTGCAATCAAGGTTCCTGAGACTATCTTTTCCCGAAGATTCAAATCAAAAAGTTTTTGTTCATTTTTTACTTTACAGAAAAAGATTTTCTGCATGATTCTTAGAGAATAAACAGTTGCCAGTATGAGGCCCACACTCGCAATGCAGGTCATCACGATATTTGCGTGAAAGGTTCCTGTAAGGACAAGAAATTCCGCCACGAAATTTCCCAAACCCGGCAAACCAAGAGATGCCATTGAAAACAACAAAGCAACACCTCCCATTATCGGCATTTTACTCCATAAGCCCGCCCATTTGGTCAATATCGCGATGGTGAAGTCTTTCAATCAATTGGCCTGCAACAATAAATAAGGCTCCCGTGCTGATACCATGAGCAAGTATCTGCATCACAACGCCCTGGTAAGCCAATCATATTAAAAGCATACACTCCCAGTATTACAAATCCCATATGGCTCACACTGGTATAGGCAACAAGACGTTTAAGATCCGTCTGGGCAAAGGCCAGCTTGGCTCCGTATAATATTCCGAGAACTCCAAGAATCATACCGACAGGTGCAAATATTTTTGATGCCTCAGGGAAAAAGAGGAACGGCAAAACGGATCAAACCATAAGCTCCTGTTTTTAACAACAATCCCGCAAGAATAAGACTTCCGGCAGTAGGGGCTTCAGAGTGGGCATCCGGCAGCCAGTTGTGTAAAGGAACGACAGGCAATTTAACGAGGAATGCCGCAAGAAATCCAAGCAGTAAAATCATCGAAGTACTCAGCGGCATTGATGCTCCCAACAATAACAGGTAATCAAAAGTATATGTACCGGAATTTATTCCATTTATAAAATATAAGGCAAGAATAGCAATAAACATAATCAGTCCGCTCGCCTGGGTATAAAGGAAAAACTTGTAGGAAGCATAGGTTCTGTTTTCATGTCCCCATATCGCAATAAGGAAGTACATTGGAACAAGCATAAGTTCCCAGAAGAAATAAAACAGGAACAGATCGAGCGAAAGGAAAACGCCGACTATGCCTGCCAACGTCCATAGGAGATTGAAATGAAAGAATCCTATTCTCTCATTGATCTCCTTCCATGAAATCAAAACAGACAATGCTCCAAGAAAGAAAGTGAGCAACAGTAACAATAAACTTAATCCGTCCAGCGCAAGATGCAGATTAATCCCAAAATGAGGAATCCACCTCTGAAAATAATCGATGATCCATTGCTTTTCCGGATCGATGCGGTCTTTACCTATAAAACCAATCGTTATGAGAAGATCAATTATAACCGCAATGAAGGAGATGATACGCGGCAACGTTTTATTCCATCTGCCCGCAATCCAGGCAAAAATTCCTCCAATGAGCAATATAACTATCAATAAGACAAGTATCATCTGTTCATCATGTAAGTTAATATTACGGCTATGCCGATAGTCAGAGCTATGATATAATATCTCAGCCTGCCATTCTGCGTAAGGCTCAATGACCTGTTAAAGAAAAGAGTCAGCCAGGCTAATGACTGATTGAAATAATCCATAAAATCGCTTTTATTGATTGTTGCAATCAGTACATATGGTTTTACAAAAAAGAAGTCATACAATTTGTCGAATCCCCAACCTTTATAAAAGAAATCAGCAATTGGTCTAAAGTAAAGCTTATTGGCAAGTGAAATCTTTTTAATATAAAGCAGATAAGCGAGATAAATCCCTGACAACGAAATTATTCCGGAGATGATCATAAATAAAGGCTCTAATGTCAAATCTCTTTTTTCTGTCACAACAGGAAGTGCATTGCTTAATAATCGTGAGAAGATGTTCACCCCGAAAGCTTTCGGGGCAAATGGAAATGAAAATTCAACAAATCCTCCTATTAGGGATAAAACTGCAAGAATTATGAGCGGAATGCTTATAAGTTTTCCCGAGGACTTAACGGGCAGGGTTTTTGCTTTGCCATAGAAGGCGATAAAAACCATTCTGAAAGTATAAAGGGAGGTAATAAAAGCTCCGATAAGTGCAGCCAGCCAAAGCCATAAACTCCCGTTTACCGAAGAAAAAGAGTCCCACAAAATACGATCTTTACTGTAGAATCCGGCAGTTATCAAGGGAAGAGCCGAAAGCGATGCTGATCCGGCTAAAAAGGTGATAAATACCACCGGCATCAGTTTTCGGAGACCTCCCATTTTAAATATATCATGTTCTTCGTTTAAAAGAAGGATAACAACTCCTCCACTAAGGAATAAAAGGGCTTTAAAGAAAGCGTGAATCATAAAATGGAAAATGGCCGCCTGCCAGGCTCCGACACCAAGGGCAACAAACATATAACCTATCTGGCTGATCGTGGAATAGGCAAGTACCCGTTTCAGGTCATGCTGGTTTAAGGCGCTGAATCCGGAAATTATAAGTGTCAAAGCTCCTATTATGGCCACTAAAGTTTGTACTACAGGGGTCAGGGAATATAATATATGTAATCTTGCAATCAGGTATACGCCGGCAGTAACCATAGTCGCTGCATGTATCAGGGCACTCACCGGCGAAGGGCCGGCCATTGCATCGGGCAGCCATGTCTGGAGGGGAAACTGGGCCGACTTCCCGACAGCGCCTCCCAATAATAACAAGGCGGCTATAACTGCCAACGGTGGTCCCGAGCTCCATTTGACCGAAGCCTGCTGCATCAGATCACTGATGTTCAAAGTACCAAAACTTAAGATCAATAGAAAAAGTCCGAGGATCATGGCTGTATCACCTATTCTGGTGATGATGAATGCTTTTCTTGCGGCAGCATCGTTTTCAGGCTCTTTATACCAGAAACCGATCAGGAGATAACTGCATAACCCGACGCCTTCCCATCCAAGATAAAGAAGCAACAGATTATCGGCCAGCACCAGGATAAGCATGGACCCGATAAAAAGATTCATATAGGCGAAGTATCGGGTATAGCCTTCATAATGGCCCATGAATTCAACGGAATAGATGAGAATAAGAAATCCAACAAACGTTATGACAAAACAAAAAATCAAAGAAAGAGCATCCAGCCGGAAAGATATATCTGCAGAGAAACCGCCTGCATTGATCCAATGCCAAATGGTGGCTGACCAGGCGCTGCCAGCGGGCATATCCGAGGTTATAAATTCTATTCCTGCAACGAAAGTAATTATGACTGAAACTGCCGCTAATCCTGTTCCGATTGCCACTGAAACGCCTTTTGACATTTTACCGCCAAATAAAGCGAGCAAAAGAAAACCCAACAATGGAAAAGCAGGAATTAGTGCGAAATATGTCGGCATATTTTGTTTATTTAAAATTCATCTCTTTCTCTCAGTTTGTCAAGTGCATCAACATCAAGTGTCCGGAAATGATGATGCATCTGTAAAATCAAAGCCAGACCGACAGAAACTTCAGTCGCTGCTACCGCAAGAATAAATATAAACATCACCTGACCGTCTGTTTGTGCCCAGTGCGAAGATGCAATGACAAAAGCAAGACCAGCACTGTTCAGCATGATTTCCGTGGACATCAGCATAAATACAACGTTCCTCCTTACCATCAGTCCGATGAGTCCGATCAGGAATAGTAAAATAGCCAGTGTCAGCTGAATATTTATCGGGACAGTTATCATGTCTGTTTCTTTTCGTTTTCTAAATAACGGTGAATAACCATTTTTCTTTGCCTTCCCAGATGATAGGCTCCGACAATTGCAGCCATTAAAAGAACAGCTGACAACTCTACTGCTAAAAGATATGTTGTAAACAGAGAGATACCAACCTGTTTGGGATTAACAACCTGCCCCATGCCAGGTTCTGCTTTCATCTCGCTGATTATAAATATAAAGTCCAGCAACATGATGACTGACAGAATTGATGGAAGTATCCACATACGCGGCTTCTGCCAGGTTTTCTCCAAACGCTCTTCAAGTCCTATGTTCAGCATCATCACGACGAAGATAAACAGCACCATGATTGCCCCGGCATATATAATAACTTCCAATGCCGCAACAAACGGAGCGCCAAGGATATAGAAGATTACCGAGATGGCAAGCAGTGATAGAATAAGGTACAATAGGGCATGGATTGCATTACTCCTTGTGATGGTCATCAACGATGAAACAAAGGCTACGGTAGCGGCTATGTAAAAAAACACATTCATTTTAAATTATTTACTTATGGCATCAGGTCCCTCACATCGGAAGGCATTTCTTCTCCTTCACCTCTGCCTTTTTCTTTCACTCCGATTGCAACACCTGCGACTTTATAAAAATTATAATCATGATATTTCCCTTCCCCGCTGATCAATAAATGTTCTTTCTCATAAACCATATTCTGCCGGTTATATTCTCCCATTTCAAAATCAGGAATTAACTGAATAGCATAAGTAGGACAAGCCTCTTCACAAAATCCGCAGAATATGCACCTTGAAAAATTGATCCTGAAAAATTTAGGATATCTTCTTTCCGACTCATCCTCCGTTGCTGCCAGAGAAATGCAATCTACCGGACACGCCGCTGCACAGAGATAACACGCCACGCATCGTTCATTTCCATCCTTGTCACGCGAAAGAATGATTCTGCCGCGATATCGTGGTGGTAGATAAGCCTTTCTTTCAGGATAACCTACCGTTTCACGTTTATGAAAAGCGTGCAGAAAAGTGATCCATATGGTTCGTAAAATACTGAACATGATGACGGCTATCAAAGAATTAAAATCAATGCACCTGTTACTAAAAGGTTAAGCAAAGCCAATGGCAACAACAATTTCCATCCGAAACTCATCAGCTGATCATATCTTGGCCTTGGCAGAGATGCTCTCAGTAGGATGAAAAAACTAATAAAGATGGAGGTTTTAAATAAAAACCAGAACCAGGCAGGCAGAAATGCCGGTCCTAGCCAGCCCCCGAAGAAAAGAGTGACAATTACTGCGGATATCAGAGTGATTCCAAGATATTCACCGACAAAGAACATTCCGAACTTCATTCCCGAATATTCCGAATGGAAACCTGCCACTAACTCACCTTCAGCCTCAGGAATATCAAAAGGCAAACGACGGGTCTCTGCTATTCCGGCAATCAGGAAGACAACAAATCCGACAAACTGGGGAAAAACATACCACACATGTCTTTGTGATTCAACAATTTCCCGTAGGTTGAATGTATCGGACATCATCACCACTCCCATAAGGGACAGGCCCATAAACACTTCATAAGTCAGCATCTGGGCTGACCCTCTGATAGCGCCCAACAGTGAATATTTACTGTTCGAAGCCCAACCTCCAAGAACGACACTGTATACACCCAGCGACGAATTACCAAGGAAAAAAAGAATACCAATATTGGAATCAAGGATATAAATATTCGGAGCAAAGGGTATTACCCCAAAAGTCAGCAATACCGTCGCCATGACAATACAAGGAGCAATGATAAATACCGGTTTGTCTGAGAAGGGAGGCACCCAGTCTTCCTTAAAGAATATTTTGATCATATCGGCAACCACCTGCAAAACACCCTGAAAACCAACCCTGTTAGGCCCCAGACGATCCTGCCAAAGTGCAAGCAATCTTCGTCTCCACCCATATGAGCCCGGCAGCAATGCTCAGTACGACCAGTAAAACACCTATTATGATCAGGATATATTTCATAAACATCTCCTTCTTGTCAGTTCATTTTTATCTAAACCACCGAATCCTGCCTTGTAATCTTACCCCACGCCGGAAGATTCAACCAGGGAATCTCGTCGATGCGGTTGAAAAGTGCAGCTATTCCTTTCGGCATATCCTTCGCATGGCTTATCTTTACTTTGATTTGATACCCATTAAGGTTGAGCAGGACAGATTCATCTGATTTTAACCCGGGATGAATTTCTTCCTTTGTATTGATATAAAGGGTCGACATGTCTATTCGTTCTGAGATTGCATTACATCTGGCGCTTAATTCTTCTGAACCATAAATGTGACAGGCAGGAACAATGAATAATCTCTCCTTATCAGCAACAAATGCTTCCGGTATATTCCGGAAATATTCAACGATTTTGCTTTCATCCCCGTTCATCGATCGTATACCAGGATCACCTCCTTTCAATGATCCGTTTGGCTCATCTGTGTATTTATACAGTGCCTGTAATGAATTCCAGCCAGGGTACCAGTAAAACGGAACAAGCGAAGAAGGCGGTTTCTCCTTTCCGCCCTCCATGGTAAAAGCTAGGGGTGTATCAGGGTCATCGGGAGGAGCCGGTTCGCTGACCTTAATATTTGCCAGTATGGCCGTTCTTCCGCTGAAACGTGGAGTTTGCCTGGCTATTTTCTCGTTCAGCATCGTAGCCTCTTTTGAAGAATTCAATTGGGTAATATTTTTAAAGACCGGCAGAAATTCTGCAATTTCTTCTGTCATCTTATTATAATCCATCAGTCCCCCTTTTTCCTTCTTTTGTCTTATTCTGCTCAGCTGCTGTAACCACTTCCATCCCTCAAGTACCGGAAATTTGACTGGAACAGCGTTAAAAAAGCGCTGTGCCCTGCCCTCATTATTCACCATTGAACCGGTGGATTCGGCAAAGGTTCCTACCGGAATTAAAATATAAGCCTTGGAAGTGGTCCTGTTTTCCGAATGATCAAGGACAATGACATTCTCTGCAGTATTTAGAAATTGATCAACTATGCTCTCCTTTTCCCTTAGATACAAGTCATTTTCCAAAATAATGACCGTATCCGCTGATTTATCTTTAATTCTCTCAAATGCTTCATCCAGATTTTTTCCGTCCATCATACCTATTCCTACAGAATTGCATTCCGGAAAGATCATACTCAGATTAGTCTTTTTACCCAAACGACTCAAGGAAATAGCAACATTTGCAGCAGCATCCAAAATTTCCCGGCTTCGGTAATTTATTCCTGAGATTACCAAAGGATTGGAAGCGCTCTTTAATTTTTTGGCTATTACCCTTGCAAGTTCCAATTCCTGGGGTTTCAGACCCTTGACTTCCGGGGCTTTGTCATCAATCAATGATGCAACCGCAAATCCAAGCCTTGCAATATCCTGAGGAACAGCACGATGACATTCTTCCGAAATATCATCCAGTTTGTCTTCTTTTACAGTAACAATAAATACGGGTGACTTCCTTTGATCTCCCTTTATCCTGACTGCATCATCCTGCCAAAGAGGAATATTGTATTTTTCAGCTATCCTGAACGATTCATTCCTCGATGCCTGGCGCACCGAAAGAGCCACCATCGGTGCGGTGTTGGTCAGATCCTCTCCCAATATAAGCACAGCATCTGCCTTCTCAATTTCTTTTAGTGAAGGAGAATGAACAGCGCCATCTGATAATATTTTGAGAGCAGCAGCAGTCAGTAATTGTTCATTAACAGATAAACCACTGTAAAAGTTATCCTTGCCAACAAGCTGAAGCAAAGCAAAATTCGATTCGAGGGAAGCTCTGGGAGATCCAATACCAATAATGTTTTTCCCCACGCCAAGACAGGTCTCCATTTTTGTCCTGAATTCATCTTCTGTGGCCTTTTTGAAATCAGAATCTTTTGATTCACGGATTCCAATGTCTTTTATTCTTTTAGCCGAATTGATGAATTCATAGCCAAATCTCCCCCTGTCACAAAGAAAATAACCATTTACCGATCCGTTGTACCTGTTCAGAATTCTCGTAATCATTCCATAGCGCTCACTGACGATGGTGTTGCATCCGACGGAACAATTCACACAAACTGAGGGAGCATTGGTCATATCCCATTTCCGGATATAATGTTGTTTCAGGAGTTTATCCGTGAAAACACCTGTGGGACAGACTTCAACGAGATTGCCGCTGAACTCGTTTTGCAGAATTCCGTCAGAATGACGGCCAAAATAAAGATGATCACGTGAACCAAACACTCCAAAATCCCTTCCACCTGCATAATCGGTATAAAATCTTAGGCAGCGGTAACATTGAATACAACGATTAAACTCATGATTGATAAAAGGTCCTAAATCCTGATTTTTGAAAGTCCTTTTTTTGAATATGAACCTGCGGTAATTATGTCCTGTCATCACAGTCATATCCTGCAAATGACATTCACCTCCTTCATCACATACCGGACAATCGTGGGGATGATTGATCATCAGGCTTTCTAAAATTGCTTTGCGAAATGTCCTTGCTTCTTCATCTTCTATTGAGACACGCAAACCGTCGGCGACGGGTTCCATACATGACATGACGATCTTACCTTTGGTATCGTCATCATCTTTGTATTTTTTCACTGCGCATAGTCTGCAGGCTCCAACTGATCCAAGTGCCGGATGGTAACAGAAATGAGGTATATCAAAACCCAGGGCAAGACAGGTATGCAATAAATTCCTGCCGGATTTGACTTCAAAATTTTGCCCGTCGATATTTATCTTTATTCTGCCTTTTTCCATGGGCATCTTTTATCCTTTATGTGTTTCATAAAATCTTCATGAAAATATTTCAGGCCGCTCTGCAAAGGTTCTGCTGCTCCGGGTGCCAAAGCACAAAAAGTATTGCCGGGTGCCAAATAAGTCGTATGGAATTTCAGAATCTCAAGATCATCCTCTTTGCCCTTCCCCTCTTCAATCGATCGAAGTATTTTCTCAACCCAAGGCAATCCTTCCCTGCAGGGTGTACACCACCCACAGCTTTCAAGGGCAAAAAATTTCATCATGTTATGAATAAATTTCACCGGACAGGTCTTGTCATCCAAAATAGTGACTGTGGCAGTACCTACCCGGCTGCCAATTTTGGGCAGTGAACCAAAATCCATAGGAACATCCAGATGACTTTCCAACATAAAATCTGTCGAAGCACCTCCCGGAATGGCCGCCCTGAACCGATAACCTTCAATCATACCTCCAGCATATTTTTCCAGAAGTTCACGCATGGTAATTCCAACAGGCAATTCCCATAATCCAGGTTTCTTTACCCTGCCGCTCATCCCGTAAAGCCGGGTTCCTCCTTCTCCGGTTATACTGAGTTTTTTATACCATTCCGCTCCGTTTCCAACAATATGAGATATGAACGACAATGTTTCGGCATTATTCACAATAGAAGGTTTTCCAAAGGTTCCCATGACTGCCGGGAAAGGCGGCTTAGCCCTCGGATTCGCCCTCTTTCCTTCAAGGGCATTGATCAGTCCGGTCTCCTCCCCACACATATATCTTCCCACGCTGACATGAACAAAAAGATCAAGCTGATATCCCGTTCCAAGGATATTCTTTCCCAGATATCCGGCCTCATAAGCCTCAGAAATGGCCTTTCGGAGATGTATTTCTGCTTTTTTATATGCCCATCTGAGGAAGACATAGGCCCGGTCGGCTTGAATGGCATAAGCAGCAATGATCATACCCGCTATAAGCTGATGTGGATTTCCTTCCAGTAAATACCTGTCCTTAAAAGTTCCCGGTTCCATTTCATCTGCATTACATAACACATATCTGGATTCATAATCATTGTCTGTTTTCTTGGGAACAAAACTCCATTTCATACCTGTGGGAAATCCTGCCCCTCCCCTTCCCATCAAATTTGAACTCTTTACAACTGTTATGATTTCGTCCGGAGTCATTTCCTTTAACGCCTTATGTACAGCCCTGTATCCGCCAACCTTCTCATATTCTCTGAGAGTCAGCGGAGCCTCGCCTTTCCGGATGTATTGTGTTAAAGGAGTTTCCATTTTATTTCAGTTCACTTCTTTCTTAATTCGCAATTCGTAATTCGTAATTATTTATATTTTTCCAGCAATTCATCTATTCCTTCTTTTGTCAATGAATTATATAAATCATCATTGATCATAAAAGAGGGGGCATGGTCACAATCACCGAGACATGAAATGGGAAGAAGGGTAAATCTCCCGTCAGGCGTTGTTTCCGCATAACCTATACCCAGTTTTGAAGAGAGATAATCATAGATCGATTCACCATTCATTGTCATGCACACCATGCTGTCGCACAGAAGTATTACATTTCTCCCCACAGGTTTACGGTAGATTCTTGAATAGAAAGTAGCGACGCTGTCCACTTCATCATTTGTCATATCGAGTATCCCGGCAACGTCGTCAATACTCTCATCAGAAATCCAGCCTCGGTGCTTCTGAATAATCTGCAATGCATCGATGCAGGCCGCTCTCCGCCGGGGATACCTCTTTGTCTCTTCTAATATTTCCTCTCTTTCTTCTGACGTTAACATCCTATATTTTTCTTATTACTGTTCACTGTTTATTTATCTGTCGAGGTCTGCAAGCACATAATCAAGCGAACCAAGTATTGACAAAAGATCAGCCACCGTATATCCCCTCGACATATAGGGAAGCATCTGCATTATCGGAAAAGATGGGGTCCTTATTCTGCATCGGTAAGCAGAAGACCCACCGTCACTGACAAGGTAATAGCCGTTACTTCCTTTTGAAGCTTCCATTGGCATCATGGCTTCCCCTGCCGGAATAACAGGACCCCAGGATACCGCCAGAAAGTGAGTAATCAGGGTCTCGATATCATACATGGTTCTTTCCTTTCGGGGTGGAATGGCAAGTGGATGATCTGATTTATAGTCTCCGGGGGGCATGTTGTTGATGCACTGCTGTATAATTCGAAGACTTTGCCGCATTTCCTCCATCCTGACCTGGGAACGATCGTAACAATCACCGTTCTTCCCGGTCGGTATATCAAATTCAAATTGATCAATCAATGTATAAGGTCTTTTTTTTCTGTAGTCCCAATTAAGTCCAGTTGCCCTTAAACTGGGTCCCGTGATACCCCATTCAATCGCCTCCTCTGCATTAAAGACGCCAATTCCAATGGTTCTTTCCTTAAATATCCGGTTCCTTATCACCAGTTTATCGAACTCTTTAAGCCTTTTCGGAAAATAGTCCACGAAATCCTGCATCATCTTTTCCCACCCATCGGGTAAATCATGGGCCACACCCCCTATCCTGAACCAGGAGGGATGCATTCTTCCGCCTGTTACCGCCGAAACAATATCGAAAGTCCGTTCCCGGTCGTTGAAAGTAAAAAACACAGGTGACATTTGCCCCAGATCCTGGGCATAAGTACCCAGCCATACCAGATGGCTTTCAATACGGAATAATTCAGTCATCATAATCCGGATCACTGCGGCGCGGTCAGGGATTTTAATTCCTGCAAGTTTCTCCACCGAGAGAAGATAAGCCAGGTTATTGATAACACCCCCGAGATAATCAATACGGTCGGTATAAGGTATATAAGTATGCCATGACTGCCTCTCTCCCATCTTTTCCGCCCCCCGGTGATGAAAACCGATATCAGGGACGATATCTACCATATCCTCGCCGTCAAGTTGCAGAAGTAACCTCAGGATGCCGTGTGTTCCGGGGTGCTGAGGCCCGATATTGAGAAACATAAAGTCCGAGTCTTCACTTTTTCTCTTCATCCCCCATTCCTCCGGATGAAAGGTCAGATCAGTCTCCTCTTTCTCCCTCATAACTTCACTCATGGTAAAAGGATCAACATCGGTAGCCCTGGCATGATGTTCTTTCCGCAAAGGGTGACCATGCCAGGATTTGGGCATCAGGATACGGATAAGATTGGGATGTCCCTCAAATGTGATTCCGAACATGTCAAAAACTTCTCTTTCGTACCAGTTGGCACAAGACCAGACAGGTGTAATTGTAGTAATTGAAGGATTTGACCCAGTTAAGGGAACTTTTATACGGATATCCTCATTACGGTCGAAGGAGGTAAGATGGTAAACAATAGTAAAATCACTTTGTGGTTGTCTGTCCCGGTTGACTTTCTTCCGTTCGTCAATGGCTGTAAGGTCGTACAGCATCCGGTAAGGGGAAATGACATCTTTCTTGAGAAAAGAGAGTACCTCCCTGACAGTCTCCTTCCTGATCCATATCACTGGAGTCTTGTCAGGTGTCACCTCCTCCGTAGACAACACCGAGTCAGTAAATTGCAATTTTAAAACAGAAACTATGGATTGATCTTCATTCATGTTTTATTGTATCACAATGTCTTATAAAGTTTTACTCAAAGTCTTACAAAGTCTGATTACTGGTTACTGATCACTAATTCTTAATTCTTTAATTCCTCAATTACTGTTAGCCTAAAGTCTTTAGCCTTTAGGCTATACTTCGTTCATCGGTCTGATTCGTTCCATTTTCATCCGTTCCTCGTTTTTCATATCTCTCAGGCAGGATTTTTCAGGTTTGATAATCCCCTGAGGCCCCAGCACCCAGCTTAACGGACGTTTTTCTTTACCGATGGATTCCCTTAGCAGAAGGAGTCCTTCCAGGAAGCCGTCAGGTCTGGGGGGACAGCCAGGAACATAGACGTCCACGGGCATGAATTTATCCACCCCCTGCACGACGCTGTATATATCATACATCCCTCCAGAATTGGAACATGAACCCATCGAGATTACCCACCGGGGTTCCATCATCTGTTCATAGAGCCGCTTGATCACCGGAGCCATCTTGATAAATACCGTCCCGGCAATAACCATCATATCCGCCTCCCGCGGGGTTCCCCTGAGCACTTCCCCTCCGAACCTGGAAATATCGTAACGGCTGGTAACTGAAGTAGCCATCTCGACAAAACAACAGGAAAGACCGAATGTAAAAGGCCAGATTGAATTCTTCCTACCCCAGGCTATCATATCTTCCAGCCGGCTCAATAAAAAATTACCCCTCAAAGCGTTATCCGTCAAATCACCGTTTCCTGATCTTAAATCACTCATTCTGTCTCATTTACTTCATGTCATTCTGTTTCGCTGTCATTCAATCCCAAAACTTGGGGATTCACCTCACGTCATTCGTAATTCGCAAATTTTTACCCACAGCCTTTAATCTATAGTCTGAACTTTTCCTTCATCTTCAGTATCTTCCTGCTCTGGGGACCAAAGTCCAGTGATCCTATTTTTAGTTCATAAATCAGCACGACCATAAGGACAACGATAAAAACTAAAATGCCGAAGTAACCACTCGCTCCTAAATCCCTGAATGAAATTGCCCATGCCATGATAAAGGCTGTTTCCAGATCAAAAATCACGAAAAACATAGCGATAAGGTAAAAATGGGAAGAGAAACGCAGACGGGCATTCCCCGTAGGATTGATCCCCGATTCATAGGGCTCACCGGTCTTTTTATCCATGTGCCGTTCGCCAAGTCCGTATGATATCACGACCATCGATGCCACAAGCAGCACCGATAAAATTGAAAAGACTATAAAAGGCCAGTATAATATCGGTTGATTTCCTTCCATCCGGAATCTTCAGTTAATTATTATATTGCTCTCTGTTGTTCAATTTAACATTTTTTTTTAATTAAACTCATATTAATTGAATTAAATGTTAAAACATTTTTTTACTCCTTTTCCGTCTATTCTCCTTCTCCTTTGATTTTCAGATGTTTCGACTCTGACCATCTGATCATCAGTATTCTTTGTGATATAATCTTCTCCCTTGAATCTTACTTTTAGCTTGTTTATGAAAAAGATTAAAAACTGAAAAATCCCGGATATTATTTGATAATAATGATTTTGTTTATTGAGTTTGTATTATAAGAATGTACCAAGAGAAAAAACTGAAAACCAAAGTTTAAAAGATACAAATTCTTATTAAACAAAGGCATAGGGAAAAAAAATCCCACACCCCCTTAACGGATGGCAAACTTTTCGTAATGTATCCTTCGTCCCGAAATCCCATACTTCTTAAGGATATTCTCTGTTTTTGTCATCATCTGTGGAGCTCCGCAAATAAAGAACTGGCTTTTCTGAAAATTATCAGCATATTTTTTAATCTTTTCACCATCTATATGTCCTTTTTCACCCTTCCAGTCCTGCTGTTGTGACAGAATATGTACTATTCTTAGCGAAGTCATTTCTTCAGCCATCTTATTCAGTTCATCCCTGAATACAATATCTTTTTCTGTTTTATTCCCCCAAAGCAAGACAATATTCTTGTTTAATTTCTTGTCAAAAATGTACCTGAGCATACTGATAAATGGAGTTATCCCTATACCTGTGGCAATAAATACAAAATCATCCGCATCATAATTAAGGAAGCTGAATATTCCATATGGTTCTTCTATATAGGCATAATCTGTAGTTTGGGTATTACAAATTGCAGATGTAAAATCACCAACTGATTTGATACTTACAGACAACTGGCTGCATGTTGGACTTGATGAAATTGTAAAGGGATGTGATTCAGATACAACTCCCTCTCTGACAAGTCTCAGAATCATAAACTGTCCGGGTTTAAAAACCGGGTAATTACCTTTAAAAAAAAGAGTCCATATATCATGTGTTTCCTGTCGCACTTCTGCTATAAAATAAGGATGATTCCTGATAATAATTCTCATCCGAGCTTTATATAACAGTACCATCACATAAAAACATAACAAAAACAACCAGAATATTTTTAAAACAGCAGTCGACCTCACGTCGCTGTCGATAAAGAAACTATGAATAAATGCCAACGGAAAAACTAAATAAATTATTTTATGAACATCTTTCCATGTTTCATACTTCACATTAATCTGTTTGTATATTAGGGCAGCTCCGGCGGCAAGGCATAAAAGAAATAATGTTGTTTCCCCCGCTATTTTTAAAGGAGTAAAAAAATGAAATTCATTGTTTAAAAGCCTTGAACCGGTAAAAAGCAATAAAGGATGAATGAAAACAAGAATCAAAGCACTCTTACCGCAAATCCTGTGAACCATAAAAAGCCTGTCCAGCCCGATACCTCTTTCTATTAGTGTTATCCTTGAGCTCAACAGATACTGTACGAATATAAAAACAAATCCTGTAAGGGCGAAAAGTCTTCCTGTGCTGTGAATATACCTGCCTGCTAAATTGACTGCCACTATCTTTCCTGGCTCCAGTGAATGTATCCATACAAGGACCGGTATACCAACAAATATTGTTGTGATAAAAAGTAAAGATGTTTTTTTTATATTATTCATATCGGAACTGATAGAGCCTGAAACAATGAAACAGCCTCTTATTCAAAGATAATTAAAATTGTTGGATTGAAGGGATTTGGAATGATCTTATCTTTTACTTTTATTGTTAAAAATCTTCTTTCTGTTACGAATTACGAATGAAGAATAATCAGTGTTTACTGTTCACTCTGTTTTTCTCAGTGATTTCTCTGTAATGTTTCTTAATTTATAAAATTACAAAATAGTTATTCAGGATAAATCCCTACCTTTGACGAATAACGAATAGCGGAGAAGGGGACCAGAAACCGGTCCCGATAGCTATCAGGAGGAGAATTAAGAACAACGAACGTTAACTTTTCACTGTTTACTGATCACTTGAAGTATATCGAATTTTAAGGAATGAACAGATTAAATAACATCTTAAAAATTAATGCAGCTCTTCTCTTTACCCTTGTCGCTCTCATCGCTTACTCATGCAGTGATCCCTCGGCAAAATATGCAAAGGAAGCCTCCCGGTGGGAAAAAGACATACGGCAATTCGAAAAACTGGACAAAATGGAACACTATCCCGATGATGCCATCCTTTTCACCGGAAGCTCAAGCATCACCATCTGGGATTCCATAAACGAGGATATGGCCCCGTATCATGTCATCCATCGCGGCTTCGGAGGCTCCAAATTCTCTGACCTCGCCCGTTACATTGAACGCATTGCTTATCCCCACAAACTCAAAGGTGTGGTCATTTTCGAAGCCAATGACATATCCGGAGGTAAAAGCGATAAAACGCCTGGCGAGGTGGCTGATCTGTTCAGGTATATCGTTAAAAAAATCCGTAAAAAATTTCCCGTTACACCAATCTTCCTGATTGAAATCACCCCCACGGAAAGCAGGTGGCAGGTATGGCCCAATATTCAGGTAACCAATAGCATGCTGAATGAAGTATGCGAGAGCCTGCCCAATGTTTATTTTATCGAAACAGTTTCGCACTATCTCAATGAAGAAGGATTGCCACGTAATGAGCTTATCCGGTTTGACAAGCTTCACCAAAACCGTGCAGGATACCACATCTGGACAAAGCTGATCAAAGATGAACTCAACGATGTATATGCTGATAAAGAGGTAGCAAAAGTGAGCACTGAACAGTAATCAGTAATTGTCGGGTCTTTCCTTTACCATCCTTCTCCCGATAACTATCGGGATTAGCTGACGGAACAGCAAACAATGATTATTATATGACGCCCAAGGCAAATGACTATCGAATTCAGAAACTTCAAGATCAAATGACTTATCAACATTATGTTCTCCTTTGAAATAAGTCTTGAATATAAAAAAGAAAATACTTCAAACGCGTATTTAACAATATCTGCAAAATTACAGCTCCATGTTTGCTCCGCTTTAAGTCCGTATTAAGTCCGCTTTGAACTTGAAAGCTCTTCTAATCATAATATCCAAATTCGCAAGAAGTGTTTTAAAGGTGTCAATACACCTGAATCGAAAATCAACAAAGCTCATTATGTTTAACAGCATCATCCGTAATCTTTTTCATCTCATCTTATAAACTTTATAACTTTATTTTCAATCGCACCATACGTTAACATTTAATAACACTGTTTATCAAATCCAATAAGGAAATATTTCGTAAACACAATGAAGTGAATAAGATTTGTTTAACGAAAATTTCTATATTATGTATTTAATAACAGGTGCTACAGGTCATGTAGGCAGCGTTGTCGCAAGGGAACTGCTGTCAAAAGGAAAAGAGGTAAGGATCCTCAGTCGCCACGGAGTTAAAATGAAAGACCTGGTAAATTCAGGTGCAGAACCTCTAATTGGCGACCTTTCCAATCCGAAGTTTGTGAATAAGGCATTTGAGGGCATAACGGCTGCATTTTGCATTTTGCCATCGGATAATCTCTCGAAAAATCTTCGGAAATACCGTCAGAAAATAGCCCGTAATTATATTGATGCGGTCAAACATAACGGGGTAAGCCATGTTGTACTGATGAGCAGTATCGGTGCACATATTCGTGAAGGCTGCGGAGCAGTTGATGCATTGGCTGATATGGAAGTCTATTTCTCAGAACTTAAAGATGTTAATGTATTAAATATCCGTGCAGGTTATTTTATGGAAAACCTATTTATGGAATTGAACAGGATCAGGGATAGCGGGATTATCACAACAACCATAAGCCGGGATTTAAAATTCCCTGTTGTTGCATCGAAAGATGTGGCCGATGTCGTGGCAAAAAGGCTCCTGGCACTTGATTTCAAAGGCAATTCAATAGAATACGTTCTTGGGCCTGCAGATTTAACTTTCAGTGAAATCACCGAAATAATCGGTAATGCTATCGGACGTTCCGAACTGAAATATGTCCGGATTTCTGCGCAGGAATATAAAAAGTGGATGGTCCGGTCAGGTTATGTTTCTGATAATGTAGCCAAGGGAATAATCCAGATGGAGGAGGCATTTAACAGCGGTTGGGCCTTGAGCGCCCATACAAGGATACGCGAAAACTCAACTCCAACCACATTCAGGAAATTCGTCAAGGATATAGCCTTTGCCTATTCACACCAAATTGCCGCTTGATTTTTTTAATCCATCCTATAAAATCAGCCCCCTGGCAGAAGATAATTTCTGTCAGGGTTTTGTTTTGTAGGTTCCACCGATATTTCAGCCCAAATCAGGAACAAAATAGTTTCATACTTTAATATTATATAACAGATTATAAAACTATATTTGTGCCGTTATCTTGGACATTTGAGCACAAATTAGACTAATTATTTAAATTTTAAATTATATGAAAACAAGTCTTATTAAATCACTTCTTATCATCACTTTAGCTATATCTTCTGTCGGAGGTATGTCACTCACGGCCCTTGGAAAAGGGAAGAAAAATGTCGGCCTCCAGCTTTATTCCCTTCGTGATGATCTTAAAAAAGATGTCAAAGGAACCATTGAAGCCCTTGGAAAAATCGGCTATTCATATGTTGAGGGCGCAAGTTACAATAATGGAAAATTTTACGGAATGGAACCCTTGGAATTTAAGGCGTTGATCGAAAAGAACGGGATGAAATTTATCAGTAATCATACCGGTATAGATTACAATGGCGATCAGGCATCATGGGATGCAGCCATGAAATGGTGGGATGAATGTATTACAGCCCATAAAGAAGCTGGATGTAAATTCATCATCAAGCCTTCAATGGGAAAATATGCCTATTCGAGTCTTGAAGGGCTGAAAAAGACCTGTGAGTACTTTAATGCTGTTGGTGAAAAATGCAAAAAAGCCGGTATCCGTTTCGGCTATCATAACCACTACACCGAATTTAAGAATATTCCTGGCACCGATCAGATTATTTATGACTACATGCTTCAAAATACCGATCCATCCAAAGTAACTTTCGAAATGGATGTATACTGGATATATAAGGGAGGCAAATATTCGGTCGATTATTTCAATAAGTACCCCGGCCGTTTCGTATTATTACACATTAAAGATGCAAAGGAATTTGGCGCCAGCGGTGAAATGGATTTTAAACCTATATTTGAAAATTCTAAAAAAGCCGGTACAAAATGGTTTATTGTTGAAAATGAAGAGTACAATTTCCCCCCGCTTGAAAGCGTAAAAAAATGTTATGAGTTTCTGGAAAAGGCTCCTTACGTAAAATAGACAATGAAAATTATTTTTCTGACAATGGCTTTTCTGAAAAATTATTCTTAAAAGAAGAACGGAAACCTGGAAAACGGAGAATCACTGTAATTATTCGCTTTTCCCTACTAATTTTGCGTTAAATTTAAAGTTATTAATTTTGGGCACAGAATTTGTACATGAGATGAATATAATCTTGTTATTGAAACTATAAAATGGCGGAAAACTTCAATATAACAGGACGATGGAAATTCCAGGAGGATTTCGGATTCGGGACAGACAGCGGATACGCCGAACTGACTCAGGAACTGGAAACCTCGTGAAAGGAATTTTACATTTTGCCGAACAAATTGAAGGCGAAGAGACCTTTATCGTAAAACAGGAAGTTTCCGGCCATATTGAAGGAAATAAAATCAATCTTAAATCCATTCCTGCGAAATACTATTCAGTGATGAAGATATCATCTATGAACTTGACAGCTGGGAAGGTGAAATTATGCCGGATGGTAAAATTACCGGGAACAGTCAGGATTCCGAAGGAACAGGAGGTCCTTTTACTATGGAACGGCAAAGTTATAAAAACTCGTATCTGACAGATACCCGTTTTGTAGGCCTCAATTAATTTTCAGTACATAATAAGGGAGACCGGAACGCGGAGAACGAAAAAGGAAAGAATCTGAGATGAAGAGAAAATGAGAATATCTCACACACTTACATTCTTGTATTCTTATTTTCTTTCTTTTTCTCCTGTATCCGGTTTCCGGTCTCCCTTCTCCGGTCTCCGATTTCGCTATTGGGATTCAATCTCACTGAGTTCCAGCCACCGCGATTCCTTTTCATCTATTAGTTTCATTATCTGTCCATGTCTTTGTGATTTATCCACCAATTCAGCGGGAGTACATTCACCGGAATTCATTTCATCTTCAATATTTCTTTTTTCTATTTCAAG
Organism: uncultured Bacteroidia bacterium; assembly: GCA_963810555.1. Taxonomy (GTDB): domain Bacteria; phylum Bacteroidota; class Bacteroidia; order Bacteroidales; family Prolixibacteraceae. The sequence continues at coordinate 28,678 of CAWENX010000004.1, forward strand.
ATCTTCAATGTCCTTTTCCAGTTGCTCTAATTCCTTTTTCTCATGATAACTCAGCTTAGGGATGATTTTCTTTTCAGGTTTTAATTTGATAATTTTCTCCTTTATTGACTAACATGCGTTCTTCTTTTTCTGTGTCATCCAGCCATTTGCGATAATCTGAATAATTTCCGGGGAAGTCTTTTATCCGCCCCTGTCCTTCAAAGATGAACAAATGATCAATGACCTTATCCATAAAATAGCGGTCATGTGAAACTACAATAACACATCCCTTGAAATGGCGAAGATATTCTTCCAGCACATTTAAAGTGATGATATCCAAATCATTTGTTGGTTCATCAAGAATCAGAAAATTTGGATTGCGCATCAGAATTGTACAGAGATAAAGTCTGCGTTTTTCTCCGCCGCTCAGCTTTTCCACAAAGTTGTACTGCATTTCAGGTGCGAAGAGGAAATTGTTGAGAAACTGTGAAGCAGTTATTTGTTTTCCATTACCCATATCGACAACCTCAGCTATTTCCCTGACAACATCTATCACCCGGTCTCCGGACTGAAATCCAATTCCCTCCTGCCTATAATAACCAAAACGGATAGTTTCGCCGACTTCAATCACACCCTTGTCAGGTTTAAGATCTCCTGTCAGTATATTTAGAAAAGTCGTCTTGCCGCTGCCATTTTTTCCGACAATACCCGTCTTGTCGAAACGGGCAAATCTGTAACTGAATCCATCCAAAAGAACCAATTCGCCAAAAGACTTGGAAATATTTTTAATGTCAAGAATTTTCGTACCCAATCGCTTTCCTTTTACTGTCAATTGGATTTCTTCATCTGCACGCCACTTCGAGGCCTTTTCCTTCAGTCTAAAGGCGTTTTCAATCCTGTACTTTGATTTGTGGCTTCGGGCTTGCGGCATTCTGCGCAACCATTCAAGTTCAGTACGAAAAAGGTTTTTTGCCTTTTCAATTTCAGCATTCTGTGATTGTATCCTTTCTTCTCTTTTTTCAAGGTAGTAAGAATAATTTCCTTTGTACCTGTAAATCAAATTATCCTCAAGTTCAATGATTTCATTACAAACTCTGTCGAGGAAATACCGGTCATGGGTCACCATTAAAAGTGTGCATTTTGCTTTTTCAAGGTATTTCTCCAGCCATTCTATCATTTCCAGATCGAGATGATTAGTAGGTTCATCAAGAATAAGAAAGTCAGGCTCATTAATCAGGACATGTGCAAGGGCTACTCTTTTTTTCTGTCCCGCCTGAAAGAACCCAATCTGCTGATTTATGTTAGTTATTTTCAACTGTGTGAGAATCTGCTTTATCCGAAGTTCAAAATCCCATGCATTTAGAGCATTCATTCGTTCAATAGCTTCAGTCAAGCAGCTTATGGTCATTATCTTCGAGTGCTTTTTCGTAATTCTTTACAGCATTGACCAATTCCCCGCCTGATTTAGAAGTTGCTTCAAGTATTGTATCTTCGGGATTCAGATCAGGATTTTGCCTCAGGTAACCGACTGAAATATCTGCAGATAAAGTCGATTTCCCCGAATCAGGGGTTTCCAATCCTGCTATAATATCCATAAGAGTCGATTTTCCCGCCCCGTTTTTAGCAATCATCGCCACTTTTTGTCCTTGGGAAACAGAGAAACTAATCCCTTCGAAAAGAACCAGTTCACCCCAATATTTTGAAAGATTTTCTATTTGAAGATAGTCAGCCATAAACCAACAATTAAGGAAATTACAATAATCAAATTAAATGCATATGTGGAAATCTAAATGAACAATTTTAACATTTTAATAAAATTCGAAATGTGAGATTTTTTTCGTAATAAAATATTAATTTTAAAGTTCAATTTATCGAATCAAAATGCGCCGTGAAGAACGATACAAAAGGGTAATTGAATGGTTTAAGGCAAATATGCCTGTTGCCGAAAGTGAGCTTGAATACAAAAATCCCTACGAACTGATTGTGGCCGTAATTTTTCTGCTCAATGTACCGATAAGCGGGTGAATATGATTACTCCCGGATTTTTCAGACGGTTCCCTATTCCCAAGGCACCTTGCTGAAGCTGAACCTGAAGAAGTATTTGAATATATTCGTTCCTGCACGTTATCCCAACAGCAAAGCAAAACACCTCGTCGGTATGGCTCAAAAACTTATTGCTGATTATCATGGAATTGTTCCTGATGAAGTGGATGAATTATTAAAACTTCCGGGTGTAGGCAGAAAATCGGCAAATGTTGTGGCTTCGGTAGCTTTCCACAAACCTGCAATGCCTGTCGATACCCATGTATTCAGAGTTGCTGCCCGCATAGGATTGACAATTAACTCCAAATCACCTCTCGAAACAGAAAGACAACTGGTGAAATATATTCCTCAAAAACTGATTCCCATAGCCCATCATTGGTTGATTTTACATGGAAGATACATTTGCGTCGCAAGAAAACCCAGATGCGGTCAATGCGGTCTCAGGCCTTATTGTGCCTACTATGCCAATCTGACTAGTGACAATTGACAATAAAGAGTTATGAGCAAAGGGTAAAGGAAAGGGTAAACTCTGCTCCATTCTCTTAACCATTTGCTTTCTGCTCTACTGCTCTTGTCACTTATCTCTTATCTCTCATAATCCATTTATCTGAATTTAATGTTAAACCCTGCAATCTATCCCGGTTATTGCGTCTTGCAATCTATGAATTTGTGAATCAATTACTTTTAACCAATATTGTTCAGATTAAACTGTTTCAGGAAGAAATACGGATTTAAAATAATTGTGAAAAATAAGTATAAAAACCACATTTAAATTTGTTTTTCATGCATTCTTTTTACTTTTGCAGCCTAAATATAGAATGATATTAAATTTAGGTATAAACAAAATTCTGATTAATTATGGCTCACAAAATTACTGATGAATGTATTGCATGTGGAACTTGCATTGACGAATGTCCTGTTGAAGCTATCAGCGAAGGTGATATTTATAAGATTGATCCTGAACTCTGTACTGACTGTGGTTCCTGCGTTGATGTATGTCCGAGCGAGGCAATTATTCCGGAATAGTAACATCCCGATAGTTAGCGGGACTGTATAAAAACAGACTTTAGGCTACAGTCTGTAGAAAAAAATATAAAAGACCTGTCACATTGGCAGGTCTTTTTATTACAGAAACTATACTGACAATTGACAATAATGAGTTATTAGTGTTTATTACATTACTCTTACTAAAGCCTTCAGCCTATAGTCTATTCAGCTTTCATTCCCGTCCTGCATATACAATCCCTGCCTTGCGCCGGATATGATCAAGTATCTTCATCAGTCTTATACTCATGGAATGAGGCATTTTGTCACTCTCAAGCCTGCCTGAATCGAGACACTTCATCACTTCAAGCGCTTCCTGTTTCAGTCCGCATTCCGAATTGTCCCACGTCATACAGTTGACATCTTCACCCGGCATATCAACTTCTAGCCACTGATCAACAGCGCTTGAACGCCTTAACCTGAGTGTTCCTTTTTCGCAAAACAAATCGGTTCCGACTCCTGATGCAGCATAAAAGGAGGCAAATACTGAGGCTGAAACGCCGTCCTTGTATTCAAACCTTGCTGAGATACTCTGATCAACACCTGTTGAAGCTATCTCGGCGCTTGTAGAAATTCCAAGCGGATTGCCGAGGAACCAAAGCACATCGAAAACAGGATATAAACCAATGTCGAGCAAAGCGCCTCCGCCAAGCTTAGGATTCAACAATCTCCTTGACATATCATAAGGTGATTTATTGAATCCGAACCACCCCTGTATGAATTTGATTTTCCCCATTGATCCGGAATCCACCATTTTTTTTGCCTCTCTGTAAGAAGGTTGATGCGGAGATGTAAAAGCTTCCATCAAAAAGGCCCCGTTTTTAACCGCACAGGAAACCATTTCTTCAACTTCCTTCTGATTTAATGCAAGGGCTTTCTCGCAAAGCACAGCTTTCTTCCTTTCAAGGCACATTCTGGCTTGTTCGGCATGAAAGGAATGCGGAGAAGCAATGTAAATAACATCTACGTCAGGATCAGATGCAAGGGCTTCATAATTGCTGTAATATCGTGCAGCATGAAATTCATTGGCGAAATCCTTTGCTCTTTGACGGTCTCTTGAAGCAACGGCAAATACTTTTGCATTATCCAGTTCCTGAATTTCCATAGCAAACTTTCTGGCTATATGTCCCGGCGCCAACACACCCCAATTATAAATTCTCTTCATGGTTGAATTAGTATTTAACAGGATCAAAGACTAAAGGCTAAAGGCTAAAGGTAATGAAAAAATGAAAAATCAGAAATATTCTTTAATTCGGGTGTACGATAAAATTCCCTTTTAATCGAAAAATACAAACTGATATGTATTTTCCCTTATTCCTTTAGTAGAAAAATTCAAATCGACTCATGATTTTCTCTTATTCCCTGATTTAATTTAGATTTAAAATAAGGGAATAAGGACTTCGGGGTATTGTTTACATGTTCTGCTTAGGGAATAAGGGAGAAGAATGGGAATTTTGTCGTACACCGTTTAATTCCAAACAGCCTCAAACTTTAATTTTTAATCCTTAATTAAATCAAATCCCATATTCATAACAAAGTCAAGCGTGAAATCCTCATCATCTGACAATTCAATATAGCAGGCTTTGTGTCTGACTTCTTTAATGACAGAATCAAAATTAACTGATTTTAAAGCAAGCAAGGCTCCTGCTCCGGATGTATTGCCAAGCGATACGATTCTGTTTTCAAGGGCCTCCGGAAGCATTCCTATCTTTATGGCATTTCTCGTATCAATATAGTTTCCAAAACCTCCGGCAAGGAACAGCACATCGATATCTTCAAATGTCAGGCCGGCTCTTTTCATCAATACTGTTATCCCAGCCATCATAGCCGATTTAGCCAGTTGCACCTCCCTGATATCCTGTTGATTAAGAGAAATTTCCGTTGATATTCCCGATTCTCCCTTTGGAACGATTATAAAATCATTCTCCAGAAAGCCATCTGCCGTAACCAGATCATTCTCAACAAGGTAAGCCACAACATCGATGAGGCCTGAACCACAAAGACCGGAAGGGGCATAATTCCCAATCACGCTGTATCCTTTATTTGAAAAGATATTGATGGCTCCTTCCACGGCGCTCATCCCGCAGCTTATATTGGCTCCTTCAAAAGCAGGTCCGGCAGCTGTGGCACAGCACCATACTTTTTCAGGAGTCACAAGTGCCATTTCGCCGTTTGTACCTATATCCATGAAAAGATAGCGTTTGTATTGTTCCATAGGTTTTATGGAAGCCAGGCCTGCAACGATATCCGCACCCACATAGGCTGAAATTGACGGAAGAACCTTGACTTCAGCCTCAGGATGACAATGCAATCCAAGCTCTTTTCCTTTCAATGACTGTTCTTCAATAAATCCCGGAATAAAAGGAGCGAGCGCAATCGGTAAAGGATCAACTCCAAGTAAAAGATGTAGCATGGTCGTATTTCCCGCAACCGTGATTTTTACGATTTCATTAACAGAAATGCCCAGCAGATCGGCAAAATGATCAAGTTCTGAATTAACAGCCGTCAGAATCTCCTTCTGAAGAATTTGTAAACCCTCCGGAGACTGGGAAGTAAAATTGATTCTTGAAATAACATCCGCCCCGTGCTTTGCCTGGGGATTCATGATTGCTCTCGTCTCGATTATTCCTCCCGTAAACAGATTGACAAGATAGAAAACGACCGAAGTAGTTCCGATATCGATGGCAACACCGTGAGGATAAAAGGATAAACCAGTTGAAGGACCCGGATTCAGCCACACCTGATAAGTATATGCATGCTGTTCGATAAGAATATTTGCCTCACGTTTATCCGGAAGAACGATTTCAATATCTTCGCTTATAAAATACATGCAGGCCGACACATAGCCCTCTCCAATAACCAGGACTTTGCACTTTCCGCAGGTTCCGTTGCCACCGCAGGGAGAATAAACCGGCACATCATTTTTCAACAGAACCTGTAAAAGTGTGGCTCCGTCTTCAGCCCTGATTTTTTGTCTTTCGGCTCCCTTTCGTAAAGTTATTTCCGGCATTTTGTCCAGCATTTGTTAAGCCGGTAAAGTTAATTTTATTAGTTGTTAAAATTCGGGCAACTCCTAATAAAGGGCGTACCATAAAATTCCTTTTTTTCTAAACGATGAAACTTTTTGGGAATAATTGTTATTAAGGACACGTGACAAAAACCTCACTTACCTTCTATGTTTTCTTTGGGAATGAGAATTCGGGAATTCAATTGACAAAATAAAACTAATACTGTGATAAGGTTGGGTTAGCTATTATCCCGAAGTGTCGGGACTGTTACTAAGTCCTCGTGGATTTGAATCCGAACTTCAAGGTAAATAACATAAGTGATTTTGCCTGCAATTTAACCATAATCAGCTTTATTTGTATATTGTTGATATTCTGCGTGAAACAAGTAGTTATAAGCTTTAGGAAAAAAGCAGTTGTTTTTTCATTCATTTAGCCTATAGCCTACTTCTTCACATTCAGCTTGTCTGAAACCTTTTTCAGCAGTCTGATCACCCACGAAACGGCGAAATAATCACCCACCGAAGGCACTATCCTTACCACCGCTTTATAAACCACAAGCAATGCCAGGGCTACGAGCTTCAATGTCGAAGGTTCGGTGACTGGACCCTCCGGCGATACCCCATGATATTGACAATACATCCGCTGAAAAACAGCAGGAAGATCAACATTGCGATTATAATAAGTTTGATAGTTTTCATTTTACTTTAATTTAATAATTTCAATGTTTCAGGGATTCATTTATACTTCGTGTAACTTTGTGTTTGACTTTGTGTAACTTCATTGATAGTTATGATGTTACACGAAGGGTGCAATGAGAGGCGCAAAGCCCGCGAAGAAAAATAAAATCATGTAAGGGGTGTTAATGAATGATGAAGGGTGGATTGAAAATCCCGTGTTAAAAAGGCACCGATTACAAATTTAGGAGTGGTCGAAAGATTTTTTTTAACATGTTTTATCATTTAAGGATGTATGATTTTTTCGAAAAATTCTATGCCGATACTTCTCATGGAGGGGAATATAATTGAAAGTATTTTTTATTTACCAAAGCCGGATCTCCGCCACAATCTTTAACGATTATTTTTACTATAGTTTCCCAAAGCTCTATTGTAAACCTGCGTTTTGCTGTTTTATATCCATATTCATTGAGTTTCTTATATAGTAACAACAACATGGATGCAATCAGCGTCATGTAAAGGATTACTTTGATGCCGTTCTCGCTCACCGATAAGAAATGACTGGCGTTGAGCTCTTGTTTAATAAATCGAAAGAATACCTCAATATCCCATCTTTGTTTGTATATATCTGCAATCTCTTTAGGAGTTAGTTCCAGATTATTGGTGAAGAAATAAAATACATTTTCTTTCTTCCTGAATGATCCCTTATTCATGGGAGGGGTTGTATCTATTTTTTCTTTCCGTTCTGCAATGATAAGACGGTATTGGTTGTTTTGGTCCATTTCGTGTTTACCATACAAATGAACAATTTGGCTACTGATCAATATTAGTTCACCTAAATCTTTCCCATCTTCCGAAAGTTGATCTGAGGATATGATGTCATATCTTCTGTTTGTTCTTAATCTTCCTACAAATGAAATATTATCAGAGTTAAATGAGGAAAAAGCTTTAATTGCAGCAACCCCTCTGTCAAAAGTGTAGATATTGGTGATTGAACCTTCTTTGGCAGCATTTAGCTTAACCACTTCAGGTATTGCCATATCTTCACTCAAATAAGAGGATTCGTTGTATACTTTAAAATCACACGCAGTCAGTCCATCAAATGCAACAGTGTATTTAATCTGTTTCACAACGTTTTCAGGTGATTTGCTTTTCTTTATTCCATTTGATAATCCCTGTTTGAGTTTATTACACGTTTCAGCAACCATACTGCTGTCTACACGTACAATCCTGTACTTCAATTGTTCTTTAACAGTAAAGAATTTTGAAAATTCTTTATAGATGTTCTCGTAAACCAATCGGAAAAACTCTGAATCGATTTTGGATAATCGAGTAGATATTGAGCTATGGGATACTTTCATTCCGGCATCATAGCAAAACATAGCTTTAAAAAGATCGCTCTTGAAAAGATCTTCCAGGGTTCTCTGACTTGTTCTATCCGTGGTAAGAATGCCATATAACAGCAAATTAAATATACGCTGCCCGTAAAGTACTTTGGCACAGTAGTCTACCTTTGTATCTTTCGACAAGGTGCTTAATAGGTCATCAGGGATAAGACCCATTACTTTTTGAACATTAATTTTTTGGCCTGTATACATTTACTTCAATGGTTTTGATATAAATATATATCAAAACTGGAAACAAAAGTATGCCACAACATATTAGTTATCAACATACTGATGTTAATATATAATATATAATTTTAATTATAACAATTATAAGATTTTATTGTAAAAAATCTTTCGACCACTCGTGATTACAAATCTGCACCAGCAAGGGACAAAAGGATTCGGTTATTTCTGCCATTCGTTCGTTACTTGGGCCACCGATGAATCTGCCCTCCTGCACGATACTGAAATGATCAGTGCCGTTAAGCTGATCAACGAGCAGGTAAATTCCCTCACTGCAGTTCTGAACAGTCCCACCATAACGGGATATGCAACGGTAAATTCTTCCAATGTGCAGGTACCTGTGGATATGATGACCAGAAATTACAAAGGTACCAATTACATTTTTGCTATAGCCATGCGCAGGGACCAGACCACGGCAACCTCCACGGTCGCTTCAGGCACGTACATCGAAGTCTTCTGTGAAGGACGGTCGATAACCGTTTCAAACGGAAGCTTCAGTGATACCTTCTCCTTCTATGCCATCCATATTTACATAATCACCAATTAACGGTTGAGGAATAAGACGATCAGACTGCAGACTGTTTAGGTACAATTTACAGTTGGAATTCATTTAATGAGTTTATGAAGGCTTCAAAGATAAAAGATTTCTTTTCAAACAATTATATAATTAATAAGATTCGGTGTTTAATCAGGGTATTCACTTCTCAAATTCATAAAAATATGTCCTCCAAAAAACTTACCGATATTTAACTATCGGATGTTAAATAACTTATTTTTTAAACACCGAACCGAATAAGAGTCAAATACAAGGGAAACACGAGTAAAAATAAGGTTGGATATAGCAGATGGAAAAGGAACATCTTATTACGAATAACAAGCAATAGGCATCAGGCAATATCTAAAAGGCTCCAGGATACTTTGTGTTATCCTTTGTGCAATGCTGGGAAACTTTTAAGAATTCAAGTGATAAAATTTCCGAAACCTTGCAACTCTGCAACATTGAAACTCTTTTTCTTTTTCTCTTTAATCTGTATCTTTCGGAAATCATATCTGTACCCAAACTATTTAAAATATTACAGAATTATGGACGCAACAAAACACAGACTGGCTATCGACGGAGGCCCGAAAGCCAAGACAACTCCCAATATCCCGATGTATCCCGGCGGAATAGCCATCGGCGTAGAAGAAAAGAATGCTGTCCTCGAGGTCCTTGATGATAAATATCTTTTCAGGTATTATGGCCCGAAAGGGGTGGAATCACGGGTAAAGAAATTCGAGGAGGAATTTGCTGATAAGATAGGAGTTAATTATACCCTTGCCACCAATTCCTGTACCTCCGCCCTGATCTCTTCGCTCGTAGCCCTTGGCGTTGGCCCAGGCGACGAGGTTATCGTTCCCGGATACACTTTTTTCGCCTCCTGCGCAGTGATCGTAGCCGCTAAAGCGATTCCGGTCATATGCGAAGTTGACGATTCCCTTACCATCGATCCCGTCGATTTTGAAAATAAAATAACGCCTCGTACCAAAGCTGTTATCCCTGTTCATATGCGGGGCGTTCCTTGCGATATGGATAAAATTCTTGCCATTGCGAAGAAACATAATCTCAAAGTCCTAGAAGATGTGGCCCAGGCTACAGGAGGCTCTTATAAAGGCAAACGATTAGGTAGTTATGGTGATATGGGTGCCTTCAGTTTCCAATATCATAAGATTATCACAGCCGGTGAAGGCGGAATGGTCACAACCAACGATCAGTTGCTTATAGACCGTGCCATGGCATACCACGATACGGCCGCCTGCTGGCGTCCCGGAGGTCCCGCAGGACGCTTTGTCAAAGAAAGGTATGCCGGAGAACTCTTCCCCGGGGTGAACTTCCGAATGGGTGAACTTTCCGGTGCTGTTCTTCGTGAGCAATTAAAAAAACTTGACGGATTGATCGAAAGTATGCGCACCCGTAAACAGAGAATTAAACAGGTTATTTCAGGCATTAAAGGCCTCGAATTCCGTCGTTTGCATGATCCTGATGGTGACACAGGGGTTGTACTGATCTTCTATCTGCCTACGCCAAAACTTGCCGGAATGTTCTCTGCAGCCCTTAATGCCGAAGGTGTTGATGCCTCATCACTGCACGATAAATCTGTCCCCGACTGGCATGTTTACAATCATTGGGATATGATCCTTAAAAAATGGACCGCCACTCCCGAAGGCTGCCCTTACACCTGCCCTTATTATACACAAAAAGGCGGTAAGATTGAATATTCTCCCGAGATGAATCCAAAAACACTGGAATACCTAAGCCGTTCGGTACATATCGGTATTCCGGCGCAAATGCCATTGGAGGATTGCGATATGATAGCAGAAAGCATACATAAAGTTGCAAATGCGTACTTGTAAATATAATAAAGGTGAAAAAGTGAAAGAGTGATTCTGAAAACCACCTTTTCACCCTTCCACTTTTTTACAAACTTTGAAACACCGAGACTCTAAAATCCAGAAAAACTTACACTTATAAAACCATGATTAATATTGATTTATGCATCGATCCTGTTTTTGTGGAAACAGATACTGTCGAAAAAATCAGGAAAGTTAACAGGCTTGGCTTTAAAGCCATTGAGTTTTGGTACTGGGATCACAAATTTACAGGTACAGAGCTCGTTCCTTCTATGAAAAATATAAGGGAGATTGCTGCGGTTTGTAAAGATATTGGAGTGGTGGTCAACAACGTTGTTGTTAATGCTCCTGACGGGTCAATAGGTGGTTTCCTGACGAAGCCTGAAGATAAGAATAAATACCTGGAAAGGCTGAAAGAGACGATTGAAATAGCCCACAAGTTGAATTGCAAAAAGATGATCACCTGCACGGGAAATGAAGTCGAAGGGAAATCATATCAGCAGCAATTGGAAAGTGTCATAAATACTTTGATTTCAGGGGCCGAAATAGCTAAAAAGGAAGGTATATTGCTTGTCCTGGAGTCGTTAAACTCCACTGTAGATCATCCTGGATATTTCCTTACTTCTTCAGCCATTGGTTTTGATATTGTCAAAAAGGTGAACAGTCCTAACCTGAAACTTCTGTATGATATTTATCACATGCAGATCATGGAGGGGAATCATATTGCAACGATAAGGGAAAATATCGGATTGATAGGCCATTTCCATTCTGCAGGAGTACCCGGAAGAAACGAGGTTTATAAGGGAGAGATCAGTTATCTGCCAATTCTGGAGGCCATCGATAAATCAGGATACGACGGATATTTTGGACTGGAGTATTTCCCATCTGAACCGCATCACCATTCATTGACAAAGACGCTCAAATTTCTTAAGCCCTTCAGCAAATAATGATCACTGTTCCGTCAGCTAAAGCTGACGGCAAAGGATAAAATCACATATTCTTTTTACTGGTCACTGAAGACTGATTACCGATATTAAAATACTATGAGAAAACTGTTTGGAATTACTGCAATACTGATTTCAATCTCCGCTTGTTCAAAGGACCATGATTCAATTTCAAAAATGATCATTGGAATGGAAAAATCAGCACTGGAGAGATGGAACAGAGGAGATCCCTCCGGTTTTCTTGAAATTTCAGCCGATGATGTTGTCTACTTTGATCCCATGACAGATCAAAGATTAGACGGACTGCCTGCGCTGAATGAATTGTACCAGAAAATAAGGGGCAAAATACAGGTCAGCAGATACGAAATGATTAATCCTAAAGTTCAGGCAGTGAATAAAATGGCGGTCCTGACCTTTAATCTTATCTCATATGCGGGAGAAACTCCTTATAAATGGAATTGTACTGAAGTTTACCGTAAGGAGAAAGATAAAAAATGGAAAATTATTCAGACTCACTGGTCATTCACAAAACCAGACTTAAAGTAATTCCGGAATAATGGAGCATGTTTATAAACCTTCACTATTTTTGACTGTCAAAGTAATTAATTACCCTTGTGGGTAAAACGCACTTTAATAATAATATTTATGAAAACAAAATGCAGTATTTGTTTCACTGTTCTTTTTTTGACCTTTAGTTTACTGAGCGGCACTACTTTTGCCAAAACTTATTATGTAGCCTCTAATGGTGCAGATATCAATGCCGGATCAAAGGGCAAGTCCTGGAAAACAATTCAGAAGGCCGCCGATTCCATGATGCCAGGTGATATGGTAGTAGTAAAGGAAGGGACTTACGAAGAAACAGTCAAAACAACGCGTGACGGAGAAGCAGGGAAAAGGATCATCTTTAAAGCTTCAGGAGTCGTGAAAACACAAGGATTCAGAATAAACAATACTTATACCACAGTCGACGGATTCACTGTAGTGCCGAGAAATTCAATTATTCTGACGAAGAGCAACGTGGAAGTTTTAAACAATCATTGCATTGACAGTTTCATACGAATTACCCACGATTCAAATGCAACAAACTGTCTGATTAAAGGGAACCATGTTGAAAGCACATATCCCTGGGGTAACGACTGGCCGGCTATCGAAGTATGGGGAAGCAACAACATTGCCGAATACAATGAGGTGGGCCCCAGTACCGATACCGATGCTTTCAGATTGTTTGGCCATGATAACATCATCAGACACAATTACATCCATAACATAACCCATTCCAAAGGATCAAGAGCCCATACGGATATCTTCCAGAATTTCAGCGTAAAGGGTACTGAAGAATCATACAACATCGTATTTGAAAACAACCTGATCCTGAATAACGATGCCCAGCTGTTCATGACGGAGAACGACGGATCGAAGACGCTGCATGATTTTGATATCCGTAACAATGTAGTTATCAACCAAGCCCTTCAGGGAAATGTTGGCATACCGAATCTTAGATTTTATAACAATACCTGTATAAATTGTGACCCTGTCAACGGTTTTGCTCTTTTTATTGATCAGGTGCCTAATATTAAGGATTGCACAGGCTGTCAGGTATTTAATAATATCTTTATAGGGTGTGGAGGAGCACGGAATACTACAATGCAGGGGGCCTATTATATAAAAGGGGATGTAAAAGATTATAAATGTGATTATAACTATGTTGCCCGCGGACCAGAGAATGGTTTCGCCCCCTTGAAAGGCGATACGGAAGAACACGGCATTAATGGAGGTGATCCGATGTTTGTTGACCCTGCAAAAAATGATTACCGGCTTAAACCAAACAGTCCCGCAATCGACAAAGGGGCAACACTCAAAGGTTTCAATTACGACAAGGATGGAACGATCCGCCCCCAGGGAGCAGCATGGGATATGGGAGCATTTGAATATACTGCAAAGAAATCAGGAAAAAAATAATTTGCGGTTACATCAACATTTATAAACTATGAAAACCATAAACATCATTTCCTTTTTCACATTACTGGCAATTCTTCTTGCAAATACCCCCTCATTGTCAGCTAAAACTTATTACGTAAGCGCTGACGGAACTGATGCCAATCCCGGTTCAAAGGCAAAGCCCTGGAAAACCATTCAAAAGTCCGCCGACTCTATGATGCCCGGAGATTTGGTAATCGTTAAGGAAGGAACTTACGAAGAAACGGTCAAAACAACCCGTGACGGGCAAGCTGGGAAAAGGATCACCTTTAAAGCTTCAGGAGTTGTAAAAACACAAGGATTCAGAATAAACAATACTTATACCACCGTTGACGGATTCACAGTAGTGCCGAGAAATTCCATTATTCTGACAAAGAGCAATGTGGAAGTCTTAAACAACCATTGCATTGACAGTTTCATCAGGATTAACTACGATTCCAAAGCAACAAATTGCCTGATCAAAGGGAACCATGTAGAAAGCACCTACCCATGGGGAAATGACTGGCCTGCGATAGAAATATGGGGCAATAACAACGTCGCCGAGTACAATGAAATTGGTCCAAGTGCAGATGCTGATGCCTTTCGTCTTTTCGGACATGACAACATTGTCAGGAACAATTATATACACGATATAACCCACTCGCCCGGTTCAAAAGCACACACCGATATATTCCAGACATTCGGCGTCCGCGGATGGGAAGAAGCACACGATATTGTTTTTGAAAATAATCTTATCCTGAATAACGATGCCCAGCTTTTTATGACTTCAAATAGTGGAGATACTGCTGTTCATGACTTTGATGTCAGGAACAATGTCATTGTAAACATGAAATATCAGGGCAATGTAGGAATTCCAAATGTGAGATTTTACAACAACACCTGCATCAATCTTGATCCCACAAACGGTTTTGCTTTATATATCCATGAGGTGCCGAAGGTTTTGGACCCGAATGGCTGCCAGGTATTCAATAACATCTTTATCAATTGCGGCGGGGATAAGAATACCACAATGAAAGGTGCGTATTACATACAGGGTGATGTGAAGAATTGTAAATGTGATTACAACTTCGTTGCCCGTGGCGCAGAGAGTGAATATGCCCCTTTAACAGGAAATACGGAAGAGCATGGCATAAATGGCGGTGACCCGATGTTCGTCGATCCGGTCCATAATGATTATCGTCTTAGGCCGAACAGTCCGGCAATTAACAAAGGAGCAACTCTCAAGGGATTCAATTATGATAAAGAAGGAAATCTTCGTCCCCAGGGAGCAGCGTGGGATATGGGAGCTTTTGAATATTCGTATAAAAAGTCATCCGAGAAGAAAGATAAAGACAAAAGTAAGCTATGAAGTAGCTTTATAAATTTAAAGAACAAAGAATCCGGTCCTTTTTGAGCCGGATTTCTTGTTTCAGGTATTGCTAAATTCTCTGTTAAGTCTATGATTCAGCTTCTTTTGGAATTTCGAATGTAAATATCTTTTGACGAAATCCTTTTGATTTAATGAAACCGACAATCATACCGATTGATATCCAGATTGCTCCTGCAATCTGAGCCTGAATACGAAGATTGATCCAGATCAGGAAACAAAAAAAGAATCCGAGTATAGGAGGTACGATGTTAATAAATTTCCTGTCCTTTTCTTTAATAAAGAAATGGAAAAACACTGAAAGGTTGACCCCCATAAAGGCGATAAATGCCCCGAAATTGAGCATTTCTGCTGTCAACTGATAACTGAGGATAAAAACACCGATCAGTGTGACGGCACCGATAAATAATACGTTATAATGGGGTACAAAGGTTTTGGGAGATATTGCTCCGAAAAATTTCCTGGGCAAGGCGTTTTCCCTGCCCATACCATAAAGAAGGCGAGCAGCGCCTAACATCGAAGTAATGCCTGCCCCCATACAGGAAACCAGCAAACTTGTGTTGATAAGGTGAAACAGAAAATTACCTCCGGCCTTTTTGGCAACAAAAACAAAGGCTGTATCCAGATCGGGAAAATCACCCCATTTTCCCCACACGAGCTGGGCAATATATGTTTCGGAGGCGGCGATCAGTCCTGTAAACAAACAAACCAGAACGGTGGCCAGTAATATATTGCGGCGGGGATTCCTTACCTCCTCCGAAAGAGTCGAGATACCGTCAAATCCTATATAAGTCAATGCCGCAATGGATGATCCTGTTAAAATCAGTGGAAAAGAGAAGGTTGCAGGATCATATAAAGGTTTCAGAATTTGACTCTGATTAAAATCATGCAAATTTAGCAGGTAACGAACTGCATAGGCGAAAAAAATCACAACTACCATGCTTAATACAATAACAAGTATCTTGTTATTCCGCGCATTGGTTCTTATTCCTCTTAAATTTAAAAGCGTAAATAAAAAGGTAAATAATACTGCAAACACCCCAAAAGGGATTCCCGGCAGGATATTCATCATCGCCTTGCTGCACCAGATCGTGCTTAATATCGGGTTCAGCATATAATCCATTACCATTCCCCACCCCGCCAGAAAACCAATTGCCGGATTGATCGATCTTCCTACATATGAAAATGCAGACCCCGCCAGAGGATATACACTTGCCATCCTCCCGTAACTGATGGCAGTAAACAGCATGGCAATCATTGCAAAAAGAATGCTGGTGGGTACATGCCCTTTTGCTTCATTGCTGATGATTCCGAATATAGGCAGTGGCGCTGTAATTGTAATCAGCACTATCCCGTAAAAAATAAGGTCCCACAATCCCAAAGCCCGCTTTAAATGAGGAGTATTGTTCTGAATGGTTGTATCGCTTGGGTTTATACTCATTCCAGGTCAAAAATTGACTTGTTAGCCGGATTAATTTAAAGTTGAAAAATAGTGATATTAAAGGAATCGGCAATAGGTAAGGGAAAAATAAGTCATCCGTCACATAAATACGACGCAAAATAAAACAAAACTCTTTAGCCTTACCAACCCATTATCATGTCAATACTAAAGCCGGATTAATTCCACTATTTCTCCACTACTTAATCACTATTATTCCACTAATTAGAGTCTGTCTGTAAAGTCACTTAAATTCGATTTTTTAACCAAAGTTGGCACAGCCAATACTTTCAATTGCCATCTGACTTTATGCTATGATCACATTTTTCGTGTTTTTGCACCTCATTTCACTCTATTTTTTAGTGAAGATTAAGCAATAATAAACATAATATCTTAATATTATGGATGACTTCCCGTATTATGGCAAAAATTTGATTTGTTTTCTGCCTCAGATAGTCGGTGTTGCCGCTATCCTGGCAAGTACCATGCCGGTGAGCACCCTAATATTATAGCAATGGCACTCCACATTACTTTTGCCTTGAAGTGCTTAAATCCTTTCCAGGTACAAACCCTCATGTCAAAGCCCCGTTTATAGTTTGAGATGACGGCCTCGATGCCACTTCGCCATTTCTTTAAACGTGTTTCCATGTTAAGGCTTGAAGCAATATTGCTAAGGCTTCCTGTAATTTTATTGAAAACTATATTTGTAAGACCCTTTGATTTACAATATTCTGAGTTATCCCGGCTTGCATACCCACCATCGGCAGAGAAGTCGCGGGGAATGATCCCATAATTCTCTATTACCCTGTCAAGGGCAGGCTTTAGCAGGGAAGAATCTGAGGGGTTGCCTTCGGGCACCTCGCAATCAATGATAAGTGGGCTCTTGCCCGTGGTAAAGTTCGCCTTATGACCGAACAGCACCTCACGGCTCCCCTTGACGATTATGTCTGTGTGAAGTTCATAAATGGAGAACAACTTTTGATCGTTTGGCACATTCTCCCCAAGTACCTGTTTGCGGTAGGTCATGCTGTAAACTTTTTCCATCAGGGGAAGAAGCGATTCTAACTGGGTTGACAATAATATAAGCTTTAAGGCCGGCGAAGTTTTTTTTTATGGTATTAGAAACCTGGTTAATAGCTTTTGTAAAGGTAATAAGCTGTTTTTTAAAAAGTTCTGCCTGCTTGTCTTTTGATCTGGTGACATTTATCTTAAAATATGTCTGCTTTGCCGATCTGGTATAATCAATAAAGGAAAGCTCTTTCGCCTCTTCCCTGAGATGGCTTAACAAACGATGGCTTTCATGGATACAATCCCAGACAAGGGAGTTGTTTGTTGGATAGTGGATGTTGCTTTTAATCCCTGTGCTGTCTGTCCTGATCTTGTCGATATCCTCAAAGCCCTCTTCAATGGCACATTTAACGATTTCTACAAGAACCTTGTCAAGGGTCTCCTTGCTTATCCTTGAGATATATTTCTGGAATGTCTGAAAGCAAAAAGGATTTCGCTCGTCCAGCTTTATAAATGTTGCACAAATCCTGGAATCACTTTGAGCATATTCAAGTTCACGGTAGTCATAACCTTTTATCTCTTTGTAAATGGCAGCCCTCACGATCTGTTCAACGGAAGGGGTATCTTTACGCCCAAAAATAGTAATATCATCATTACCAACTACATCCGATTTAAACAGTTGAATTATTTCAGGACGATGTTCTAAAATAGTATCAATTACACCAAATTCCGGGTTCCTTGACCAGTCTGGTTTCTCAAATTTTAGCACCCAATCATTGAACATTTCCATAAGTAAAGGCTGTCTTTAATTTGACTGCAAGATAAAAAGAAGTTTTTGATTTACCAAGGATAAATACCTGATATTCACGTTAAATAAATATTACAGACAGACTCTAATTAGTGGAGAAAGAGTGGACAAAGAGTGGAGAAAGAGTGGACAAGGTATGGTCTTGTTATAGCTTTGGTAATACTTTGGTATGGTCATGGTAAGAGGTAAAAAGGAATTGGGTGTGATGATCGGGAAAGGGAATTTGTTCTCAAAATACCAGTATGAGCAAAGTCACCCGTTAACTGGCTGTCACTTTAAATATAGGATCTTTATTCCAAACCAGGATTATTAACATTCTCTTAATTCCTGAAAGAATCCGGCGTGAACTTACTTATTATTGAGGTCAATTTCTTTAAGAACGTTCTCGAGGCAGAATAGTAAGGCCTGATATTTCTCCTGATTCTTTACTTTACTTTTTAAACGAATGACCCGGTTATAAATATCTCTCATAACAACCTGATAATTTGATCGTGAAGAAGCAGACATCTCTTTCAGGTAACGGCTTGAAGGAGTTGTAATATTTCTGGGCATCAGTTGAATTACTTCCTTGTCGCCGGCAGCATTCTGGAAAAAAGCATCTTCTGCTTTATTAAAAATCAAAGCCAGTTCCTTTAAAGTTAAGCTATCTGATGGATTAAAAATCCTTTTTAATGTTTCATTCAAAGCCTGTTGAATGTCTTTACGGGGATCATTCAGTATGGATGCAATGACCTCTACTGTCACTTCATCACCAATATTCCCCCTCGTTCTTACATAGGTTTCACAGGCCCTGCCGCCAACATCATAGAGTTCTTTAATCCTTTGGCAGCTTCTTCGAATAATGGGCACAAAATACTGATCCCTTGGCAATGCCTGTATCGGTTCGATATTAGGCGTTGCTGTGCTCCCATAAGAACATGGAGCAATGGCTTTTATTAATTCCTGACGATATTCTTTTCCTCCTTTTAAAGCAGTTTCCTCAACATCGATGAGATAATCGACGTTACGGGTCATCTTAACAATAGATTTAAGATCAGAAGGATTTCCAAAGTTCATTCCCCATCCGCTGATTCCTATGATATAGTTCTTCTTTTTGGAGCGGATATAATTGACAACTTTCTGGTTGAGTATTGCATGGTATTCAAGGTTTGACATACCTTTATATTCACCGCATGCACATCTGCCCCTGTCGGCGCTTTGCATACTGAATCCGTCAAAACCGAAGTTATCCGTTAAATAATCCAGCACTTTTTTCTGCCATTCCCATGATTCAGGGTTGGCCGGATCAAGCACATCTTCATTACACGGACATTTTACTGCAGGATGTTCTTTGATTATTTTATCAAAACCCCAACTGTAAACGCCCAATCCGCAAAGAATCTTTATTCCGTGCTGATGGGCCTCTGAGATAACTTCCTTTACCTTCTTAAGTCTTTCTGCATCGATCGTCTTGTCAATTTCAGGTTCCCAGTTTGAATTTGTGAATAGTCCCCACAGAGTAATCTCATTCATCCCGCTTTTATGCAGAAAACCGAGCGTTTCTTTATAATCATCAATCAAGGTCTGATCTATAACTATAGAAGGCCAATCCTCTCCTGGTCTGGCCTTGCGGCTGATATCGACCATCCATCCCAAATAACCTTTATGCCTGAACCCCGGCTTATCTTGCTGAGAGTAGGAAACGTTAGGAAGAAGGAGAAAGCAAAGAAACAGAATTCGAATAAAGGTCATTCGATCAATTAAGCCTTATGGTTTGGGAACGATTGGGACCCACTGATATGATTTTAATTGGCACTCCAAGCTTATCCTCAATGAATTTCATATAATTCCATAACTCTTTAGGGAACTCTTCCTGATGATCGATTTCTGATAAATTGGAGTTCCATCCGGGAAGTTCTTCATAAACAGGTTCCACATTTCCATTCAATTCGGAAGGAAACTCATCCGTTAATTCACCTTTTATTTTATAGGAAGTACAGACTTTAACCGTTTCAAACTTATCGAGAACATCCGCTTTCATCATGATCAGTTCGGTCACGCCATTGATCATTATTGCATATTTTAAGGCAACAAGATCAAGCCATCCGCATCGTCTGGGACGACCTGTCGTGGAACCGAATTCATGGCCGCTCTGACGCATTTGTTCGCCTACGGCATCATTCAGCTCTGTAGGGAATGGTCCGCTCCCAACTCTTGTACAATAGGCTTTAAAAATTCCATATACTTTGCCAATTTTATTCGGTGCAACGCCTAATCCTGTGCAAGCTCCCGCTGTTATTGTATTTGACGATGTAACATAAGGGTAAGAACCGAAATCGATATCAAGCATTGTACCCTGTGCCCCTTCTGCTATAACTGATTTCCCCAGTTCCAGTTGTTTATTGATGAAATGCTCGCTATCAATCAATTGAAACTTTTTAATCACTTCAATACCATCAAACCAGGCTTCTTCTTCATCCCGTAAAACTTTCCCGTAATCGAAATGATAAAAATCTCTTAGCAGGTCGGTATGCTGTTTGACATGTTGTTTATATTTAGTGTGAAAATCGGTAAGGATATCTCCTACACGTAAACCTTCACGACCAATTTTATCACGGTAGGCAGGGCCGATCCCTTTAAGCGTTGAACCTATTTTTGATTCACCTTTAGCTGATTCAGAGGCTGCATCAAGAAGTCGATGAGTCGGAAGAATAAGATGAGCCTTTTTTGAAATATAGAGTGTCTTGTAAAGATTAAAGCCCAGTTTTAGTATGGAATCTATTTCTTTTTTAAAAACGGAAGGATCAATTACAACTCCGTTGCCGATAATATTGATCTTATCTTCTCTGAATACCCCGGAAGGAATTGTATGCAAAACATGTTTTATATTATTGAATTCCAATGTATGCCCGGCATTCGGCCCACCCTGAAAACGAGTGATTACGTCATATTCAGGTGTCAGCACATCCACAACTTTCCCTTTGCCTTCATCGCCCCATTGAAGGCCAAGTAACACATCTACTTTCATTTATTAGGAATTATACAAATTTTAACGATTTATTCGAATTAAGGTCATTAGTTTTTACCACATAGACATTGAGTACACAAAGTATTTATTCAGTGATTGCGCCTTTAAGTGGATTTACTGATTTTTTATTACTGTTCACAGATCACTTTTTACCTGGAATCATCCATTTCTCCATAGAGATAGAGTGAATGATGTGATAAACGGAAATTATAGCGGGCACATGCATCCTGAATAATCTCTGCAAGACGGGGATCATGAAATTCAACAACTTTCCCCGTACGAATATCTATCAGGTGATCATGTTCAGTTGCAGCAAGCGCTTTTTCAAATTGTGCCATGTTTTTGCCAAATTGATGTTTAACAACCAATTTGCACCCAAGAAGCAACTCAATCGTATTATATAGGGTGGCCCGACTTACCCGATAGTTCTTATTTTTCATTGAGATATATAATGTCTCAATATCAAAATGACCTTCCCGTGAATAAATTTCCTCAAGAATGGCATAACGTTCAGGTGTTTTGCGGTGTCCTTTATTTTCAAGGTATTCAGTGAAAAGGGTTTTGACCGTCTCTTTATTATTTTTCAAGCTATTCATACTTAAACTAAGTTCAAATAATGGTAAAGGTAGAAATTTTAATTAAGAATTATGAATTAAGAATTAAAAAAAATTGGATAAAGGTTTAGGGCTAAAGTCATAGGGTTAAGGGGAAATGGTAAAAAATTTATTCATTTATTCTAAATTTCTTTTCGGATGACTGAATCTATTCCCTTAATATTTAGCAACTTCGATATAAGTGTATCCAACATTTCCGTATTTTGAACATACAGATAAAGATTGCCTTCAAATACTCCATCGTGAGCATCAAGGTTGAGTGATCTCATATTAATCTCATACTCATTGGAGATTATATTTATAAGTTTATGAGCAATCCCTTGCTGGTCAAAGCCCCTGATATACAAGTGAATTAAATAGGAAAGAACCTTTGACTTGGTCCAGCTTGCTTCGATAATATCATCTCCGCGACTTGACATTAACCGGATTGCTTCAGGACAGGATTTGTTATGAATTATAATCTTTTTGTTTTCAGAAACAAATCCGACCACATCATCTCCCGGAATTGGATTGCAGCATGAAGCAAGGGTGTAATCTTCATTATTTTGGCCTTCTTTAAGAAGAAAAGGTTTCTTCTTGTCGATGCCATTATTTTCATTCTTTTTATCACCCCCAAAAGAAAGCTTCCAGAACTTGACAAACTTATTTACAGGTTTTTCGAGCAGTACAGTATCCAGATTCTCCAGCTTAACAAGTCCCATTCCTATTTCTGCATACAATTGTTCCTTCGTGTGAAGTCCGTAATGTTTAATTAGTTTATTTAAAGTGTTGGCGGAAACTTTTATATTTAGTTTTTCGAGCTGATCAGTAAGTTGTAACCGTCCTTCTTCAATGTGTTTTTTTTGTTCCTGCTTAAAGGAGTCCTTTATCTTGGTTTTTGCTCTGGCAGTTATGGCATAATTTATCCATGTAGGTTTAGGAAACTGTTTCTCAGAGGTAAGGATTTCGACCTGATCCCCGCTTTTAAGCACATAACTCATAGGAACAAGCAAATGATTGACTTTAGCCCCTATACAGTGATTTCCCAATTCTGAATGGATATCATAAGCACAGTCAAGTACGGTAGCCCCCTTGGGAAGCATCTTCATTTCTCCTTTCGGAGTAAAAATTACAATTTCCTGGGTATACAGGTTTAATTTAAACTCATCAAGAAAATCAAGTGCATCGGACTCAGGATTCTTAAGCAATTCCCTGATCTTGTTCAACCATCTATCAAGCTCACTCTCTGTTGAACCCTCACCTTTATACCTGTAATGCGCTGCAAATCCCCGTTCAGCTATTTCATCCATTCTTTCCGACCGGATTTGGACTTCAACCCATTGTCCTTTGGGTCCCATAACGGTGACATGCAGTGCTTCGTAACCGTTTGCCTTGGGTATGGTAATCCAGTCACGGATTCGGTCCGGTTTGGGGGTATAGATATCGGTAATCAGTGAAAGAATGTCAAAGCATTGCCGCTTCTCCGAGACTCCTTCCTTTGTTTTGAAAACAATCCTGACAGCAAGTAAATCATATATTTCATCGAAAGAAACATTTTTTGTCTGCATCTTATTCCAAATGGAATAAATTGATTTTGGCCTTCCGCTGATAGTGAAATCGAAATTTTCATTATGAAGCTTTTCCTGTATAGGTTTTGCAAAATCATACACAAGATAGTTTATTTGTTCCTCAACGCTTTGAAGTTTAATTTCAATCTGATTATATACCTCCGGATACTTATGCTTCAGACTCAAATCTTCCAGCTCTGTCTTGATTGCATAAAGACCAAGCCTGTGAGCAAGAGGAGCAAAAATATAAAGTGTTTCGGACGATATCTTTAGCTGTTTATTGTGAGGCAAAGAATCAAGGGTCCTCATATTATGCAGCCTGTCAGCCAGTTTAATTAAAATAACACGCACATCATCCGAGAGGGTGAGAAGCATTTTCCTGAAATTGGCAGCCTGTTTCGAATCAAAGCTGCCCGATAATTTGGTGAGACCATCAACAAGAGATGCAACTTTCTCCCCAAACAGGTTTGAAATATCCTGTAAAGTATAATCAGTATCTTCAACCACATCATGAAGAATGGCGGCCATTGCAGATTTGGTTCCTAAACCTATTTCACTGACTACGATTTTTGCAACAGAAAGAGGATGAATAATAAAAGGTTCTCCCGACTGCCTTCTGATACCCATATGCGCAGTATTGGCAAATAAAAACGCCTTACGGATATGTTCTTCATTTTCAGGGGATAATTTTTTATTGAATGACTTCAGAAGGTCTTCAAACAAATCATTAATCTCCCTTTTTTCGATATCAGTCTGCAAATCCATTTTTTCAATGTTCAATGATCAATATACAATGTTCAATGATCAATTTTTGAATGTAAAAATAATCCATTTCATGGTATATTATCAGGCTTTGATTGTAAGAATCAATGTTCAATGCGCAATGTGCAATATTTAATAAATGATGAAACCCATGAATAACCTGTAGAGACAAGTCACGCCATGTCTCTGCTATTGCCTATGACCTGTTGCTTTTCTAATCCTTCAGATTTTTATTGAGTTTTAAAATATTATTGTACACTATTTCTATTGTCTCAACCATGCTTCCCCAACTGAATTTTTCCTTTTCGCTTATCACGTTTTGTATAAAATATTCACAACGGTTGTTTTCATAAAAATCTATAATTGCTTCCGTAATAGCTGAAGGTTCAGGATTTACAACATAACCCACTTTGCCGTGGGGTATTGTTTCACTAAGTCCTCCGACATCGGTAACAAGCATGGGCTTATTGTAATTAAAAGCTATCTGTGTCACTCCGCTCTGAGTGGCTGATTTATAAGGCTGGACTATCATATCCGATGCACCGAAGTAATAGGCAACTTCATCGTCGGCAATAAAATCCGTTCGCAGAACAACATATTCTGAAAGTCCTTTTTCTTTAATTAAATGATAGTATTTTTCGGCGGATGTATAGAATTCTCCTGCAACAATAAGCTTAACAGGGTATTTCCTTAGCCTTTCATCTGCAAATGCCTCAAGAAGCCAGTCCAATCCTTTATAATCCCGAATGAAACCAAAAAACAGAAGGTAACGGAATGCCGGATCAAGTTTTATCTCTTTAAGTGCATAATCTCGCGAAACCACTTTACCGAAACTGTCATAAAGGGGGTGAGGGGTATATGCCATCGGTGTCTCTTTCCTTAAGCGCTTAAGATCTTTTAGCACAGCCCTCGACATGGTAATAAAGCCATCCGAACTGTGTGTAAAATACCAGGTGAAAAGACTATCGCCTATTCTTTTTTCGTGAGGTATAATATTATCGGCTATTGTCAAAATACGCGTGTGCTTATTCCTGCGGACAATTCTTGCGATCGTCCCGAGACAGGGTGACATGAACGGTATCCAGTAACGAATAATGAGCAGATCAGGTCTTTCTGATCTGATTTTCCGCCCTACGGAAATCCAGTTAAAAGGATTAATCGAATTGACTTCCATGCGTATGTCCAGATCTTCCGGTGCAGGCTGATCAGTATATTGAGTCTTACCGGGAAAGAAAAACGAAGGATATTGGAGTTTAAAAGTGTAAGCTGTGAATTTATAACCAGATGACTGAAGGGCCTTTGCAAGTCGCTGATTAAAAGTTGCAAGCCCTCCCCTAAATGGCCATGTTGTTCCGAGTAATACTATTTTATTCATTTATCCTGAAGTACGGCAAACCACATATTATTGAGCGGTTACATACAAAAATAGTTATTTTATACCGCTTTTATTAACTTGTTATTTCAGGTATATCAATAATTAATGAATTATTAAAGTAAAAATCATAAATCAATTGGATTCAGATTTCTCAATACTTAGAATCCTGTCAAAATCAGCCTCTCCGCTGAAAAGATAATTTTTCACTATACCCGAATTCTCTCCTGCCTTCAAATCACTGTCATAATCGCCTACCAATATTGATTCTGAAAGATTCAGATAAAACTCTTCGGCAGCCTTTAATATCATACCCGGTTTAGGTTTCCTGCAATCACAAGGGCCTGTTATATCAGGATGATGAGGACAATAATAAACCTTTGAAATAAGAATATCTCTCCTTGCAAATTCTAAAACCATCCAGTCTGTCAGAACTTTAAAATCTTCTTCACTGTAAAATCCCCTTGCAATTCCTGCCTGGTTGGTAATCACAAAAATCAGATATCCTTTCTTCTGAAACCAGGAACAGAAATCAAATATCCCTTCAATAAATTCAAAATCCTCTATTTTAGACACATAATTCTTTTCTACATTTACTACTCCATCCCTGTCCAGAAAAAGAGCCTTGTTTCTTTTCCCGGCAAATTCTGTTTGTGCCTTTTCATAATCTTCCGGGACACCAATATCGATGAAATATTTATCAGAAATATAAGCCCCGAATTTTAATTGGCTCACTTCCTTTTCCAGAAAATCTTTTTCAAAAGAGAATTTGCTGTTAACTGCATATTTTTCTATGATTTCTTTATTCATCAGATAAACACCGCCATTGATGAAACCTGAATCACAGGGTTGTTTTTCTTTCATGCCCGTAACCCTGTCTTGTTCAGCAGTAACAGTTCCGTATCGGTCAAAATGCTGCATCGGTTTCAGACACATCGTAAGATCATATTTCCCATTCGTATGAAAAAGAAATAATTCATTTATTGACAAATCATAAAAGGTATCCCCGTTAATAATCAGGATCTGTTGCCCAAGAGTCTTTTCAATGGCTTTGCGGATTCCTCCTCCCGTACCGAGCGGTTCATCTTCAATGGAATATATAAGCTCTGCCGTTTGAAATTCATTCCCGAAATAGTCGAAAATTGCTTTATATTTATAACCAACTGCAAGAATTATTCTTTTAATGTTTTGCTTTACAATATTTTGCAGGACGAAGAAAAGAAACGGCTTGCCGCAAACCGACACCATTGGTTTGGGAACATCCGCAACAACAGACCTTAAACGGGTTCCCAATCCACCTGCCAAAACAATTGCTTCCGTGACCATAAATTAAAGGGAATTACTTTTATGAAAGAGGATTGGCGAATATTTCAGTAAACCTTCCAACAATGGCATCCCCCCTCCGAAAAATGAACATTCATAGCCCGGCCTCCGAACTTAAGCAAAGCATTCCTGACATTTACCTTTTTCACCGGATCAGTAAAAAACATCATATAACCACCACCACCGGCTCCGGAGACCTTTCCCGCCATAGCACCTGCAAGAATACCCGCTTCATAGATTTTCTCAATAAACGGGTTTGAAATAGCATTTGCTGTCTTCTTTTTATTGATCCAGGTCTGATTCAGCAAGTCAGCAAACACTTTAATCCTCCCGTTCAGCAATGCGTCTTTCATCTTAACGGAGGCTTCCTTTAATTCATGCATTGCTTCAAGAGCCTGAGGTGATTTTTTTGCAACGTTCTCTTTCTGTTCATCAATAATTTTGAAGGAATGCCGGGAAATATCAGTATAGTACAGAATCATTGAAGCTTCCAGTTCATCTTTGATCCAGGTCTTGATTCTTAAAGGATTAACGATCACTCTGTCATCCTTGTAAAATTCAATAAAATTAAATCCTCCGAAGGTGGCAGCATACTGATCTTGTTTCCCTCCGCTTAATCCCACATCGATCCTTTCAATTTCATAAGCCAGCCATGCAATATCGTATTCGCCCAGAGGAAGATTAAGCCATTCCGTATAAGCCTTTACCATCGATACCACCATGGTAGATGAAGAACCGAGCCCGCTCCCAGGAGGAGCATCGGCATAAGTGGTCATCTTTAAGGAAAGCGGCTTCCCTCCATTAAAATCCTTCACAATCCGGTTGTAAACCCCTTTATGAAGATTGAGTTTTCCATCCAGTTCGAAATGCTCTTTCGTAGTAGAAGAAAAGCTTTCATTCATGTCGGCCGCTTCAAAGCAAACCTCGCCATCCGACCTTTCCTCAATATTGCAGGTTGCATACATATCAATCGATACATTCAGTACCGAACCTCCAAATTCATCACTGTAAGGACTTAAATCAGTCCCCCCTCCTGCCAGTCCCAGCCTCAGCGGCGCCGTTGAACGAATGATCATAATTAATAATCAACAGAAAGAAATTAGTACCCTAAATCGCAAAGGTGGAAATAAATCAGGTGATTATCAAAAAGTAGGTAATAATAGTGATATGAGGCTTTATATTTTAATCGTAATTAAGTGATTACTTGAAAAGATTGCTCCTGAAAATGCGGAGATTTATATTGTTTGTCATAAAATTTCTCAGGTTGCTCACTTTATGTTCGCCATAATTGCTCCAATGTTTGTATAAGATTTCTATAATGTTTGAATAATATTTCTGTAATATTTTATTACACGAACATTACACAAACATTACAGAAACATTACACAAACCCCGAAGTTAATACGGAGAAAACAGGTTCTTGTAACGAATAAAGAGGCAGGATAAAAGTGTCCGATTTCAGAAAAAGAATTGACGCTTTTTTGAAGTTCTCTGATCTTTATCAATAGTGTATTTATCATTTTGATTATGGATGTATAATTTTTATACTTTTGCGAAAACAGAAAACAATGGGAAAAATAAACTGGAAACCCGGTACAATGGTTTATCCTCTTCCTGCAGCGCTGATCAGTTGCGGCAGTACTCCTGAGGAATATAACGTGATGACTGTTTCATGGCTTGGAACAATTTGTTCCGAACCGCCGATGGTATATATCTCTGTACGCCCCGGCCGTCATTCACATGAGATTATTAAAAAGAACGGAGAGTTTGTTATAAACCTGACAACGGTTGAATTGGCAAAGGTTACTGACTGGTGCGGTGTAAAATCAGGACGGAACATGAATAAATTCAGGGAAAGCGGCCTCACTCCTATCCCCGCCACTGTTGTAAATTGCCCGATTGTTGAAGAATCGCCTTTAAGTATTGAATGCAGGGTAAAGGAAGTCAAACCGCTTGGGTCGCACGATATGTTCATTGCAGATGTGGTGAATGTAGTAGTAGAAGATAAATATATCAACCCTGAGTCAGGAGCCTTTGATCTTGCTTCGTCAGGCCTTATTGCCTACAGCCACGGAAATTATTACACAATGGGGAAAAAGATCGGGAAATTCGGATGGAGCGTAATGAAAGACAAGACAAAAAGGCGACTGAATAAGTAAATGTTTCAGAGTTTCAGGGTTTCAGGGTTTCAGAGTTTGAATAAAAGTTCCGCATTATTTCAAGTTAAAAGGTAAATCAATGACGGTACACAGATTTGAAGATTTGGAAATATGGAAGAATGCCAGAATCCTTTGTAATAAAGTAAGGGATATTTCAATTAATTCTCCCCTTTCAAGGGATTTTTCACTTAAAGACCAGATTCTTAGATCAAGTGGATCTGTTATGGATAATATAGCTGAAGGGTATGAACGCGATGGAAAAAAGGAATTCATTCAATTTCTTTATATTGCAAAAGGAAGCCTTGGTGAAACGAGATCGCAGTTAAATCGTTGTTTCGATGCTCACCATTTATCAGAAGAACAATATTCATCTTTGATAAATGATTGCCTTAATCTTTCGGCACAAATTAAGAAATTCATAAATTACCTCTCAAAATCAGATTATGAAGGTAACAAAAGAATCACCCCTCAAACACTGAAACGTTGAAACTCTGAAACCCTGAAACAATACAATATGAAAAACAGTATCAAAATCGGAATCTTATTTTTTTTAATTATGACAGGATGCAATACAAATAATACTGTAAAACAGACCAATCCCTTACTGGCAGAATGGAAAACTCCTCATGAAACGCCTCCCTTTCCGGAGATCAAACCTGAGCATTTTATTCCTGCTATTGATGTAACACTGGCAGAAGCAAGAAAGGAGGTTGATGCCATTATTAACAATAAAGAAAAACCCGACTTTGCCAACGTAATTGTTGCTCTTGAAGTCGCGGGAGAAAAACTTGAACGGGTTGCAAATGTATTGTATAACCTGAATTCTTCAAATACCAATGATACGATTCAGAAAATCACTCGCGAGGTTTCTCCGAAACTGACTGAATTTTCGAATTATGTTTCTCTCAATGAAACTCTTTTCAAAAAAATAAAAGAGGTCTATCAGCAAAAAGATCAGTTAAATCTTATCTCCTGAAGATAAAGAACTTCTCGAAAAGAAATATCTTGGTTTTGTGCGCAGCGGGGCAAATCTTGAGGGGGATGCAAAAAAGCGTTATGCTGAAATAACGACCGAACTGGCTCAGTTATCCCTTAAATTCAATGAAAACGTCCTGGCTGAGACCAATGCCTATCAACTCGATATCACCGATAAGAAAGATATGGCAGGCATTCCGGAGGCTGAGCGTGAAGCCGCAGCCCAGGCCGCCAAACAAAAAGGCAAGGAAGGCTGGTTGTTCAATTTACAGGGGCCAAGTTTACGGCGCTTTTATGAAATATGCGGATAATCGCCAACTGCGCGAACAAATGTACAGGGCATATACTTCAAGAGGATTCCAAAAGAACGACAGAAATAATGAAGAGATTATCCGCAAGATAGTTAATCTTCGTCTTGAAGTAGCTAAACTACTGGGATATAACACTTATGCAGATTATGTACTTGCTCAAAGAATGGCTGAGAATCCCAAAAAAGTAAATGATTTTCTGAATGAGCTGCATGATGCATCAAGAGTTCCTGCAGAAAAAGAATTCAAAGAAGTGGAAACTTTTGCCAAAAAAATTGGATTTAAAGACAAACTTCAGCGCTGGGACTGGAGCTATTATTCCGAGAAACTTAAGAATGCCAGCTACCAGTTTGATGAACAGCAGGTAAAGCCTTATTTTCAGCTTGATAAGGTGCGGGAAGGAGTCTTTGAACTGGCACACCGTTTATATGGCCTGACTTTTAAGGTTAATAAAGAGATTCCTGTATATCATCCGGATGTGACTGCCTATGATGTCTTTGATCAGGATGGTTCATTTCTTTCGGTACTCTACCTTGATTTCTTTCCCCGTGAGGGCAAGAACGGAGGGGCCTGGATGAATGATCTGCGGCCTGAAAGCGATATAAACGGGAAATCCATACGACCTTTGATTACAGTAGTAACGAATTTTACCAAACCTACAGCAACAAAGCCCTCATTGCTTACATTTTATGAAGTTTCCACCTTCCTTCACGAATTCGGACATGCCCTGCATGGAATGCTGGCTAAAACAGTTTATCCAAGTATGTCAGGAACAAATGTTTACAGGGACTTTGTTGAGCTTCCCTCCCAGATCATGCAAAACTGGTGCACTCAGAAAGAATGGCTTAATCTGTTTGCCACGAATTATGAAACAGGAGAAAAGATTCCTGAAGAACTGGTAAAGAAGCTGATCGATTCAGAAAATTTCCAGGCAGGGTATCTTAACGAACGTCAATTGAGCTTTGGAATGAATGATATGGCATGGCATACAATCACTGAACCTTATAATGGGGATATCCTTAGCTTTGAACAGAAAGCAATGGCCCCAACGGAACTTTTCGAACCGGTAGCAGGCAGTTGTATGAGCACCGCATTCTCTCATATTTTTGCGGGAGGGTACGCTGCGGGATATTATGGCTACAAATGGGCTGAAGTACTTGATGCTGACGCATTCTCACTGTTTAAAAAGAACGGAATATTTGATAAGGCCACTGCAGAATCTTTCCGGAAGAATATTCTGGAAAAGGGAGGTACAGAAAATCCGATGAAATTATACGTTGCCTTCAGAGGACAGGAGCCTTCCATTGAGCCATTGCTTGAAAGAAGCGGACTAAAGAAGTGATCAATAAACAGTGATCAGTCTTTCAGGGTTTCAGATGGAATACACTGATTACCGATCACTGATAACTGATTACTTTTATCTAATTTTGCAGATACAAAAGTAGATTGAAATGTTAGAGCGTATCAGGGAATTACAAAACGAGATTGATAATTTAAAGGCCGGTTCTGCTGAAGAGGCTGAAGCACTTCGTATAAAATACCTCAGTAAGAAAGGTGAGATTTCCAGGTTGTTTGAGGAGTTCAGGAATGTTCCTGCCGAACAGAAGCGGGAAATCGGTCAGGCTGTTAATCTTCTAAAAGAGAAGGCCCAGGAGAAAATCAGTCAATTAAAGGATAGTTTACAGGGTGAAGAGAAAAAACATTCAGAGATTGATCTTACTCTTCCGGCCGAATCGATGAAGCTCGGTACAAGACACCCCATCAGCATTGTTAAAAATAATCTGCTTGAAATATTTAAAAGACTCGGATTTGTAGTTTCCGAGGGTCCTGAGATTGAAGATGACTGGCATGTATTCAGCGCTTTGAATTTCCCTGAAGAACATCCGGCACGCGATATGCAGGATACTTTTTTTATTCAGAGAAATCCTGATATCCTTTTGCGTACCCACACTTCTTCTGTACAGGTACATGATATGGAAACGATGAAACCTCCGATCCGTACTGTAACCTTTGGAAGGGTTTTCCGAAATGAAGCCATCTCCTACAGGGCTCATTGCATGTTTCACCAGATCGAAGGACTATATGTTGATGAAAATGTATCCTTTGCTGACCTAAAACAAACCCTGACTTATTTTGCCAAGGAATTCTTTGGAGAGAATGTGGAGATCAGGATGCGCCCCTCTTATTTCCCTTTTACAGAACCCTCTGCAGAAGTTGATATATCCTGTACCATTTGCAGCGGTAAAGGTTGCAATGTGTGCAAATACACAGGATGGCTTGAAATTTTGGGATGCGGGATGGTTGATCCCCATGTATTCGACAATTTGAATATTGACAGCCAAAAGTATACAGGTTTCGCCTTTGGAATGGGAATAGAACGCATCGCCATGCTGAAGTACGGCATTAACGATCTTCGCCTTTATTTTGAAAATGACGTAAGGTTCTTACAGCAGTTTCAGTCGGCCTATTGATTTTGGCAATATACGATAGACAGTAGTCTAATAATTTAGAATAAGCCCTAAAGAAAAACGCCCTGATTTTACATTAGGGCGTTTTTATATTTGTACCGATCTTCAATCTAAATGAGTTTTACCCCGGGGCGATACTCATAATGAAGCATCTTTGTTGCGGCTCCGTCGGTATCATCAACAAAGGTTTCAGTTGATAGGATCCCATTTGATCGTACGCTTCAATTGACAGGCAATATTCCCTAAATTGCAAACCGTACAACTGCTGTGACCTATTTCAACAGGAACAACAGGATCGATGCGTTTGCGCAATGCCTCGATAAAGTTCAACTGATGAGGAATCTTTGTTTCATACGGACCTTCGCTTTTTTCCTTTTTCTCGGCATAGAACTTCTGATCGGAAGCATTGAAATAACCACGGGCCACTTCAATCCATCCATTCTCGCCCCAGAATTTAACCCCTTTTGTTAATTTCTGATCGAAAGGCTCAGAAGTCATCACAACTCCATTGGCATATTTGAATTGCATAAACTCAGTTCCGTCGCCAATAGGTGAAGCTTCAACCGGCCCATTTTTATCCATTCCAAGACCCCACTGGGCGATATCAAACATATGAGCGCCCCAGTCGGTTGTGAAGCCGCCGCCCATTTCTGTATACCAGCGCCAGGCGCCCCATATTTTCTCGTTTACTTCAGGATCAAGGGAAATAGGGGGATCCAATTGATTGTTAAAATGGATATCCTGAGGCAGAGAACCTAACCACATAGGCCAGTTCAGATCTGCAGGAAGCGGTTCTTCAGGAAGGTCATAAGGCTTTGGAGGAGCGCCCACATAAGCATTTACCTTAGAGATTTTTCCAAGAGCACCTGATTGTACCAATTGGACGGCATGCTGGAAATTAGGATCTGAACGCTGCTGGCTTCCGATTCCAAGGATACGGCCTGTTTCACGGACTACTTTTTTAAGCATCTGACCCTCGTAAATCGTAAAGGTCATCGGTTTTTCAAGATAAACATCTTTACCGGCCTTACAGGCAGCTATCGCAATTCTTGCATGGGTAAAATCAGGAACGGCAATTACTACGGCGTCAATATCATCCCTCTTTAACAGGTCTTCAAAGTTCTCGTAGGTATCAACTTTTACCACTTTTCCTCCCTTTTCAGCCTCTTTTGCTTCCTTGGCATAAAAATCGGTAACCCTTTTTTCAAATCTTTTGCGCTTGATGCCATAAACATCACATCCGGCGAGAACCCTTACTCCTGGAATATTAAGAAAACCCCTTAGCAGGAACATTGACTGCTGCCCTAATCCAATAAATCCCAATCTAATTTCTTTTTTTGTCCCGCATGAAACTATCCCCGGGATCACTGCAAGACCGGCCAATCCAAATGCTGAAGCGTTCAGAAACTGCCGTCTCGACCATCCTTTTTTTTGTTCTTCCATGTTTTAACTCTGCTTTTTAGTTATTTAATCTGATCAAGGCGTCCCTCCAATATGAGGAATTTAATATTCACCTTATTTAGTTTAGAAATCAAACGCAAAGTAAGAAAAATTTTCTTTGGTAACACAATAATAATTAAACCTTAAAATTCATTCTGTTATTTGAAAGCAGAATTCCTGCTATAGTTTTCAGGCAAATGATTTATCAGAAGGATGATTCACAATTTTATAAATTTCAAACCAGGCGATGCTTAGAAAACCTATGGCAATACAAACAAGGGCTTCACCGAAAGATATCTTTTCAAATTGAAACAGGCTCAAAAGGAAAGGTACATTCAGAATGAGAACAAGAAAAAAAGCTCCTCCGCCAACAATCCATTTTATAGTTTTATTTGGAATTACCAATATCTGAAAGATATTTTGGGACCATGAGCGATTGGACAATATTGCAGCGATATTGGATGCTATAAGTGTTACGAAAGTTAAGGCACGAACTTCTCTTTCACTGTATCCGTATTTCAAACCCAATAAATAAACTGAAAAAACAATGACCAGAATTCCTATTCCCTGTGTACAACCCAGAAGTATTTTTTTTGTCCCGAAGAAAGGCTCTTCAACATTTCTGGGTGGACGGTTCATTACATTTTTTTCCTCTTTTTCTGCTTCAAATGCTATTGAACACGCAGGATCGATGATTAATTCAAGGAATACAATATGAACCGGCCACAGGATAAGCGGAAGATCGGCAAAAAAAACAGGGATAATTGATAAACCTGCAATCGGAACATGAATTGCAAAGATATATCCAAGCGCTTTCTGAAGATTATCAAAGATTCGCCTTCCCATTCTTACAGAACCAACAATCGATTCAAAATTATCATCCATCAAAACCAACGAAGAAGCCTCTCTTGCAACGTCAGTTCCCTTCTCTCCCATGGCAATCCCAATATTTGCTGATTTAAGCGCAGGAGCATCATTTACCCCGTCACCCGTCATGGCGACTATTTCATTGTTTCTTTTCAAAGCATTAACTATCTTGAGCTTTTGTTCAGGAATCACGCGGGCAAAGACATTAACATCTTTAATTTTTACTGATAATTCTTCTTCAGACATGCCATTTAACTGGCTGCCCGTTATTACATTCCCGTAATTTTTTAAACCGATTTCTTTGGCAATATTCATGGCTGTGACCGGATAATCACCTGTAATCATGATCACCCTTATACCCGCTTTATAGCACTCATGAACAGCCTGTGGAATGTTATCCCTTATTGGATCTGACAACCCTATCAGTCCTACAAATTCAAAATTAAAATCGTGCTGAACTTCAGGCAAATAACTGAAGTCTGTTATTTCTTTTGCCACCCCTAAAACCCTTAAACCATCGGAAGCAAACGATTCAATCACAGCGGAAAGTTCTTCCTGCCTTTCTATTGGTAAATGGCACAGGTCAAAAATAGCCTCCGGAGCGCCTTTTGCAGCAATGGTTTGTTTTCCGGCTTCTTCATCCCTGAATACCCTTGACATGGCAAGCAAATCCTTTGAAAGAGGGTATTCTTTAATCATTTCCCAATCCGTGTGGATATGTTCTGTATTTTGCAGGTATTTATCACCAACAAGAGCTATTGCTTTTTCCATAGGATCAAAAGGATTGGCCTGGCTCGATAAGATTCCGTATTCGATTATTTCGTGAAAGTCTTCAGGAAATCTGGAATTATCCGTTACATCAATATTTTCTCTTCCATTGTAAAGCCTTGCCACAGTCATCTTGTTTTTAGTCAGTGTTCCGGTTTTATCAGTGCACAAGACTGTTGCCGAACCGAGTGTTTCAACTGCGGAGGATTTTCTTGTCAACACATTTTTTTTAGAAATCCGCCAGGCACCTAAAGCAAGAAATACTGTAAGGACAACGGGAAATTCTTCCGGAAGCATTGCCATGGCAAGAGTAATACCGGCCAGGAATCCTTTGAGCAAATCTCCCCTCGTATAGGAATAAATTACAACAACTATCAGGCATAAGGCAATTCCGATATAAGCAAGTTTTTTTACCAGTGAGCCCATTTCCTTTTTTAATTTTGTAGGCTCCTCTTTAATACCTTCTATCGCCTTCCCGATCTTTCCCAACTCAGTGCTGGAACCGGTCGCTTTAACCCTGACGATGCCATTCCCCTGAACAATCATTGATCCCGACCAGACAAAAGGCAAATCATCTCCCCCGGGAGTCATGCTTTTGTCTTTGTTCTTTTCATCCCATTCGATTTTCCTGACCGGTACAGATTCTCCCGTAAGTAAAGATTCATCAGCACTCAGATTGACTGAATACAAAACTACAGCATCAGCCGGAACCCTGTCACCCTCCTGAAGTACAACCATATCTTCCGTTACTACCTCCCTCCCGGGAATTCGTTTTTCAACTCCATCGCGAATGACCAGTGCACGAGGACTCGCAAGATTCTTTAATGCATCCAGGGCCTTTTCGGTTTTGTTTTCCTGGTAAAACTCAATGCCCATGATCACTAAAACGAAACTGAGCAGCATTAGTCCTTCCGGAATATCGCCAAGTATCAGATAAAGTGTGCCGCAAGCCACCAGCAGCAAAAACATAGGCTCTTTTATAACGCCATATGCCATTGTGAAAATATTTCTGGGCTTTGAAGAAGGCAATTCATTGTAACCTTCGGAATTCAGTTTTTTAATAACCTGATCTTCAGTTAATCCTGAGATTTTTTCGGATCTGAAATTTAATGGTGCAGTCATCTTTTAATAGTCTGTATTGATTAGTCAAGTGTTTTATTGTGTTCATTTTTAATCGCAAGTGATTATGACATCACTTTGTTAAATATTTGTATCAGAAATTCAATTTCATTCCTTTCTGAGCTTTCCTGAGATGAACTTGGCCATCTTTTGATGTGCATAACTGTGCATTTTATTAATTAATTGTCCTCTCTCAGTAAGGTACAAACGTGAATTTCTCCTGTCGTCGGTTGATCTTTCTTTACGAACAAGATTTCTTTTGATCAGTTTCCCCACTGCAACTGTAACCGTTGGTTTAGACAATTGCAATGACAATGCCAGTTCAGTCAGGTTCGGATTTCCAAGATGACTGATCATCTCAAGATAGTTCATCTGGATAAGGGTCAGCTCTCTGAGATTGAACCTCTCCTTTGCTTCCTCTTCCATCGATTCCATCGACATGCTTATTTTTGCTATCGCTTGTACAAGTTTATTCATAGCACAAAAATAGTTAGAATATACTAATTAATAACACAGTTACAGAGCAATAATTTGTAATTTATTTTTATTTGAATTCTGGATTACATTTACAATTGAGTAATCGTGTTTTTAAAATTTAACTGTGCTTTTAGAACCTTTTAAATTTTTTAATTTCAACAAAATTTAAAACTACCTTTTTATATCCATTATTTAACAATAAGTACCAAAATCCTATCCCCGTATTATGTCCGTGTTAAGTCCGTATTAAGTCCGTATTTCCTTTAGTGGTCCTTGTAATCATAATATCGGAATTCAGATATGGTGATTTGAGGGTCAAATACCTCCCTTCTGTATCCTGTTTTCTTCACTTTTTTATCTCGAGCTTCCCTTCATGTCCATACCCGGATTTTTGGCTTGCTTATTCTTATCATAGTCTTTTTCTATCAATAATATCTATCTTTGTACGGTTAGCACATTATCCGATCAACGATATACAAATTTAAATGAATAGTTTCAAGCGAACCCTGATTACTTCTGCCCTGCCGTATGCAAATGGCCCGGTCCATATCGGTCATCTTGCAGGGGTTTATGTCCCTGCTGATATTTATGCCCGCTACCTCCGGCTCAAAGGTGAAGATGTTCTATTTATCGGCGGATCGGATGAACATGGTGTTCCCATTACACTTAAAGCAAAAAAAGAAGGGATCACTCCACAGGATATCGTTGATAAATATCATCAGATCATAAAGAAATCTTTTGAAGAATTTGGAATTTCCTTTGATATCTATTCCCGTACAAGTTCCAAAATCCATCATGAAACCGCATCGGAAATTTTCAAAACCCTGTATGATAAAGGGGCATTCATAGAACAAACCTCCGAACAGTTTTTTGATGAAGAAGCCAATCAGTTTCTGGCCGATCGTTATATCACAGGAACTTGTCCAAAATGCAACTATGATAAGGCTTACGGGGATCAGTGCGAAAGCTGCGGCACCTCGTTGAATGCAACTGATCTGATCGATCCCAAATCAGTTCTGAGCGGGAATAAACCCGTTTTAAAAGAAACAAAACACTGGTTCCTGCCTCTTGATAAATATGAACCATGGCTTACGCGAATGGATTCTTGAAGGCCATAAAGAATGGAAACCAAATGTTTACGGACAATGCAAGTCATGGATTGATGGCGGATTGCAATCCAAGAGCCGTAACCCGCGATCTTGACTGGGGCGTTCCTGTTCCGATTGAGGGAGCTGAAGGGAAGGTACTTTATGTTTGGTTTGATGCTCCTATCGGTTACATTTCCGCAACAAAAGAACTGACCAATGATTGGGAAAAATGGTGGAAAGATCCGGAAACCCGACTGTTGCATTTCATTGGAAAAGATAACATTGTTTTTCATTGCATAATTTTCCCTGCTATCCTTAAAACGGAAGGCAGTTACATTTTACCTGATAATGTTCCGGCTAATGAATTTTTAAATCTTGAAGGGGATAAAATCTCTACCTCGAGAAACTGGGCTGTCTGGCTTCATGAGTATCTTATGATTTTCCGGGAAAAGAAGACGTATTGAAATATGTTCTTACGGCCAACGCTCCCGAAACAAAGGATAATGATTTTACATGGAAAGATTTTCAGGCACGTAACAATAACGAATTGGTTGCAATCCTGGGGAATTTTGTCAATCGTGTTATAGTTCTGACCAATAAATATTTTGAGGGAATAGTACCACCTGCAGGTGATCTTACTGATTATGACCAAAGTTCACTTAAAGAATTATCCAGCACTCAAAGCAGAGGTTGAAAAATCAATTGATAATTTCCGTTTCCGCGAAGCACTGAAAATGGCAATGGATATGGCAAGGCTGGGAAATAAATACCTTGCTGATTCAGAACCCTGGAAGGTAATAAAATCAGATCCCGAGCGGGTAAAAACCATTTTAAATACCTCACTCCAGATTACAGCCAATCTTACAATTGTCCTCGAACCCTTTTTGCCATTCTCAATGGAGAAACTAAGAGGATTGCTAAATCTTAAGAAACTATCCTGGAATCAACTGGGACAAACTGATCTTTTATCACCGGGCCATAAGGTGAATAAAGCCAAATTGCTTTTTGAGAAAATCGAAGATGAAGTGATCCAAAAACAGGTAGATAAGCTCTTGGAGACTAAAAAAATCAAATCAGATGGAATCTTTTGAAAATAAGCCTGCTAAAGAAAATATTGAATACGATGATTTTGCAAAACTTGATATGAGAATTGGTACCATCGTTACTGCTGAAAAAGTGGCAAAAACTAAAAAGCTGATCAAACTCACCATAAATACAGGCATCGACACAAGAACGGTAGTTTCAGGAATTGCCGAATATTATGAGCCCGATGAGGTGATCGGAAAACAAGTAGTTATTCTTGTAAACCTTGCACCGAAAAACCTAAAGGGAATTGAATCTAAAGGCATGATTCTTATGGCAGAAAACAGCGATGGCTCATTAGTATTTGTTTCCCCCGCTGTAAAAGTCAAGAATGGCTCAGAGGTAAAATAAACAGTGAACAGTAATCAGTAATCAAAGAACTTAGTTCACAATAAGAAATTGGCTTTATTAATTTTATCTTGAAGCTTACAATTGATTCAAAGTAGAGATACACGGCGTGTGTCTCAATAACAACTGTTTACTGTTCACTTTAAAAAGAAGATGCCGCCAAATAAAAATCTGACGGCATCTTCTTTTAATAAACTTAAATTCAGGCTACTTTGAAGCCGGTTTCTTTGTTTCATGTTTCATTGTTTTCTTACCGGTGGTGCCTTTCACTTCTTTCTTTGCAACTTTTTTCTTCACCACTTTTTTAGTAGCCGGTTTCTTTGCTGTCTGTTCAGTGGCAGGCTTTTTAACAGCCGGTTTTTCCTGTGCATTGGCCGTAAAAACTCCGAAAACCATTGCCAAACCTAATAATAATGCTAATTTCTTCATAATAGTATACTTTTTTCTAAATTACATCGCAAAATTGGGAGTACAATTATGAAGAAATCATGAAGAAAACCCTGAAAAAATTCATTTAACAAATTTTACAGGAAAAATTACAGTGAATACTGACCCTTTCCCCAATTCGGAACTAACCTCTATCGATGCTTCATGAAAATCTGCAATTGCACTTACAATGGATAATCCCAGCCCATATCCTTCACTGCCTGAAGAATCAATCCTTTTAAAACGATCAAAAATTGATGTTATATGATCCGGATCAATTCCGATTCCATTATCAATCACCTCAATTCGCAGTTGTTTATCTTCCACTGAACTCTGCAACTGTACCTTCCCCCCTTCCCTGTTGTATTTTATAGCATTGTTAACAAGATTGAAAAAAAGTATATATAAAAGGGATTTGTTTACATTAATAAGAGTTAAATGTTTATCAACCAGATTTTGCATCTCAATTTTTTTAATTTGTGCACGATCTTCTATATTGGTAAAAATCTCCTCAGTAAGTTCATAAACAACACATACATCGGATTTGGAATATTGTTCATTTTCTATACGTGAAATAAGCAATAAGGCTTTAATAATCTTATTCAATCGATTTAATTGATTTTGAAGTTCAAACATGGAATCCGATGTTTTTGGCTGCAGCGAAGAAGAGGTGATCAGATTCTCCAGTTTATTCTGCATGATGGTTATAGGAGTAAACAACTCATGGGCAACATTTGCAATGAACTTTTTCTGATTCTTCAAAACGGTTGATATCTTCAACATTAATTCATTGATTGCATTGTTCAGATAAACAAAATCCGAGGTGGATGTTTTAACTTCAGAATAATCAAAAGTTTCAGGATTGGTAATCATCTTGAGCTTGGGAATTATAATTCTGTTAAGCGGTCTTAAGAGGTAATTAAAAATCCCGATATCAAAGAGAATGGTAATGATAAGGAACAGGAGAATAATCTTTACAGATATATTTTTGATAGTTCTGTGTAAAGCATAAATTAGCTGGATATTCCTTCCCACTTCGAGTGAATATACCTGATTGCCGATCTGAAATGTATAATTAAGGATACGGTAATCAAATTCTTCACCTTCAATTACCCTGACTTCATTGCTGAAAAATGTTTTCCCGGGTCCGTCTATAGTATCAAGTTCAAGATCGATATATTCATCTTTCAAAATATTATAGCTTGCATATGAACTGTCCTGCCCTGCAATTATAAAAGATTTAATACCGATTTTTTTGATGATTGACAAAGTTTTATCTTTCATCTTTATAAGATTATTATCCGTGTGATTAAAAGCTACAATATCAATGTACTTCCCTAACAATGCCAGAAAAATGAAAAATACTGCAATCTTGGTAATCGCCTCTATTAGAGTTAATTTTAATTCAAGTCTGGCCTTTCCAAAATGTAGTTTTTTGAAATAACGCATTTGCAGCATACTTCAGGTAATTAATTATTAAGTCAGATATTATAATGTTGTATTGAAAATTGGCTCAAATTAATCAATCGTACAACTAAAATTAAACTTAAATATCTTTGTATCTGGTTAGACTATAAAAATATCGATTCAGCTTTCGAAGTTAGATTATATTTCTCGAATAAATAAATCATAATCTCTTGAGCTCAATACAATAACTTGCTTTTATTACAATTCAGATTTATGAATATCCTGATTGTCGAAGATGAGATAACATTAGCGAAAGAAATCCGGCAGTTTCTTGAAAGTGAAGGCTTCAGCTGTGAAATGGCACACAAGGGAAAAATTGCTTCTGAATTAATATTTGTAAATGATTACGATCTGATTCTTCTTGATTTGGGATTACCTGATTATGAGGGTTTGAATCTTCTGAAAGAAGCAATCGTGAATAAAGGTAATTCAGCTGTGATTATTCTTTCGGCAAGAAGTTCTTTGGAAGACAGAATTAAAGGACTTAATCTGGGTGCTGACGATTACCTTCCGAAACCCTTCTCATTACTTGAACTTAAATCCAGAATCTGGGCGGTAATGCGACGTAAACATGGGATAAAAGGCAATATACTCCGTTTCAATAATCTGGAAATAGATCTGGAAAAACGTCAGATATCATGCAATCAAAAACCAATTGTTTTGACCCGTAAGGAATATGATATCTTCAACTTCCTGCTCCTGAATAAAAACAAGGTAGTCACCCGGCTGCAAATTTCAGAACATATCTGGGGCGATATCATCGAAGAGAATTACAATTCGAATTATATTGATGTCCATATCAAAAATCTCCGCAAAAAGCTCTCTGCATGTATCAATGAAGAATTCCTTGAAACCGTGAGAGGAATCGGCTTCCGCCTAAAAGAAGTTGAACCGTACTGATTTGAATGAAGAATGTCTGAATTCTTCAGCCAACAAATGATTTTTTAAACAAGATGTATTGCATTTATCGGCAAAAAACTATCTTCGTTTCCTAATTCAACTAATTAATCAAATGACAATAAAAATAATTCCTGTTAAATCCAGGAGTGATTTAAAGAAGTTTATACATCTTCCCGCTAAAATCCACAAAGATCATACTAATTGGATACCCCCGGTTTACATGGATGAGTGGACCTATTATAATCCCAAAAAGAATGAAGCCTTCGCACATTCCGATACTATCCTTTTAATGGCAGAAAAGGATGGGGAACTTGTGGGCAGAATCATGGGGATTATCAATCATCAATACAATGATTCTCATCAATTGAAGGAAGGACGATTTTGTTTTCTTGAAACCTATGATGATTTTGAAGTTGCCGATATATTGATAGATACAGTAACCAATTGGTTGAAGGGAAAAGGCATGACAAGTATTGTCGGACCTCTTGGCTTTTCGGATAAAGATCCACAGGGCTTTATGATAGAAGGTTTTGACAAGCCTGTGGTCATCACGACAAACTGCAGTTTCCCTTTTATGATCAGTTTCATGGATAAATTGGGATTCGCCAAAAAAATCGATCTCGTGGTCTATCAGATAAAAATACCCGAAACAATCCCCGATTTGTACGAACGAATCACTGAAAGAACACTGACAAACAATCCTGATATTAAAGTTATCTCATTCAGTTCCCGGCGTAAAATCATCCCCTATGTTAAACCAATTCTTAATTTAGTTAACGAGACATTCCAGGAAATATACGGCTTCTCTCCCCTGTCCGACAGAGAGATTAATGAATTTGCAGGACGCTATCTGCCTATTATCGATCCCCGTTTTCTGAAAGTTGTGGTAAATGGCAAGAACGAAATAATTTCTTTCGTGCTGGGAGTGCCCGATCTAAGCGAGGGAATTAAAAAATGTAAAGGATACGTTCTGCCCTTCGGCATCTTTCAAATAATGAGGGCACAAAAAAAGACAAAACAGCTCGACCTGTTGTTGGGTGCTGTCCGTCAGGATTATCGAGATATTGGATTAAATGCAGTTATGGCTGTTCACCTTTTAAAAGAAGCTCAAAAAAGAGGTATGGAATATCTGGACAGTCACCTTGAAATGGAATCCAATTTGAAAATGCGGGCTGAGAATGAAAGACTTGGCGGAGTGGTATATAAAAAGTTCAGGGTATACGAAAAAAAGATTTAATGAAGTTCATCCTGCAAAATATTGGAAGATATATACTTGGCAGGAAGCCATGATGCAATAAATCCAATCAGAATTACCGACAAAAAAATCAGCACAATATCACTCGCTATGATTTTTATCGGATACGAATCAATGACAAACGCACTGCTTCCACCTTTTAATTTAACAAATCCATAAGCCATCTGTGCCTTGCATAGTCCGATTCCGACTATGGTTCCAATTATCGATCCAATAATGGAAATCGACCATCCTTCAAGAAGAAATATCTTGCGAATCAGGGATTTATCTGCGCCCATGCTTTGCAGAACAGCAATATCTTCTTTTTTATCAATAATAAGCATTGTAAGCGATCCGATGATATTGAACGATGCAATGATCAGTATCAGAATGAGGATAAGGTAAGTGGCAAATTTTTCTCCCTCCATGGTCTTATAAAGGTATTCATGTTGCTGGTACCGGTTCTTCACAATAAATCGATTACCCAGGATCATGGATACCTCTTTTTGAACCCTGTCCGTATTTGCTCCTTCTTTAAGTTTTAATTCAATGGAAGTTACCTTCCCGTTTGATTCAAAAAGTTCTCTGGCAAATTCAATCGGTACGATGATATACTTGTTGTCGATTTCCTGCTGAACCTGGAAAATCCCTGCCGGATAAATGCGCCCAAGGTTAAAACTTCCTTCAATAGTCAAAGCCGTATTTCTTCCTTTTTTCGGAACGTACACATCTATTGGATCATTTAAGCTTAATCCCAGAGACAAATAATAGGCTACCCCCTGGCCAATCACT
Source organism: uncultured Bacteroidia bacterium (assembly GCA_963810555.1). Taxonomy (GTDB): domain Bacteria; phylum Bacteroidota; class Bacteroidia; order Bacteroidales; family Prolixibacteraceae. The sequence goes on from CAWENX010000004.1 coordinate 73,530, forward strand.
GCGTAATTTGTATCCCCCTGCCTGAGTTTGAATTCCCCGTCTATTATCATGGTATCAAGACCTGTCATTTGCTGAAATTCCCTGCTTACCCCTTTCACTGTTGCAAGCACTTCACGGTTGTCGTACCTAAGCAAGGCATTATCTTCTATTACTTCGGAATAATAAGCAACTTCAGGCATATTCCTGATGTCCCTGAAAGGAATGGAATCAGGTGAAAAATACTTTCCCTCTGCAGGTGTAATATTGAGATCCGGATCAAATGAAGAGAAAAGTGTCTTGATCAGATTGTCAAAACCGTTAAATCCAGACAGACCAATGATCAGTCCCATTGTTCCGATTGCCAGCCCTACAATAGAAATGGCAGAGATAATGTTGATCAGATTGGTTTTCTTTTTCGAAACCAGGTACCGCTTCGCTATGTAAAAAGACAAATTCACTTGATTAATATTTCAATGTTTCAATGTTTCAGTGTTTTAATGTTTTATTCTCCGTGAAACTCTGTGATTTTCTCAGTGATCTCTGTGTAATGATTTTTATTTTAATAAGTTACACGGAGTTACACAGAGGAAATATAGAGTATCACAGAGGTTGTTCATCTAAAGCTTTTTCTGAGACTTTTAAAAACTAAAACTATAATTACTTTTTCATTGCTTCTCTTATCGCACGCCCGGCTGCAGATAGATTTGTAAGCTGCATTTCCGAGTATTTTCTTGATAGAATCAAGCCGTTTGCCCCGGCTTTTAAGGCAGCGGAAGTGGCCAGATATGTATCCTCAGGAGAAGCAATCCTGCTGCCTGTCCCCACCGGGATTCCTATATCGATGCCGGGTAGAATACTGCACAACCCGTTCACTCCGGCCAAAGCTCTTTTTGTTTCCCTGAAAACATAATCAGCTGACAATCCTGACTTTGGAAGCTCTTCCAGAGTGGCCTCGTTCCCATAATTCAGCAAATGGTTGTTGAATCGCATCAATTCTTCTTTGGGTACATCCCGAAACACAGTCGAACCGATATTCCGAATAAAGTTGGCATACCGTTCTCCACCACAATTGTTATAAACCACAACCTTCAGGAAATCGGCACGCGTTGCCAGATCAGCATAACTGCGTGTAGCGCGAAAGAAAGGATTAAAGGAATTGACATGCTCGATATGAAATCCGATTCCCAGGTCAGGATTAACTGCTTTTACAGCAGTCTTCACCTCGCTTAAAACTTCGTGCTTGCCAATATCAAATAACCTGTCATAGGCTACAATTTCCGGATACCGGAGTAAAAGCCTTTGAAATTCAACGAAATATCCGTCACTTGGCCGCTGATCCTTTAGAGCTGTCTGCACAAACTGATTAAGCAGGGTATATCCTTCCTTTGCTCTTTCAAAATCGATGCCATGTTCCCGGGCTGCTTTTTTATGGTGTTCACAAAAGCAGGTCACCCTTGATGAAGAAATCGTCTGGAAATGAGATGCTCCCAATGCCGTAAGCAGGGGCCCGTTCCTCTCGTTAAAAAACAGGATACCGTCAATATCGTATGATTTGCAAAGATCAGTAACCAATCCCGTCCAGAAAGCTCTTACATCAGGATGAAACAGGCACAGTGTACCTGCCTTCCTCCCCGATAGCTCAATCTCTGCAACACTTTCCGCTCCGGGCCTGTCAAGCTGCATCTGATCTTCAACCGAACAGAACACCTTCATTCCTCTCTTCTTGGCTTTGGGAAGGACTTCTGCCACAATATCAAGATTATCGAAATCAGGCGCCCGCATTTCTTTCAATACGGTATTCTTATAGAACTCAGGATGAGGAATGGCAAAATTGCCTCCATAAAAGGATTTTCCTGAAGAAGCAGGTTTCCCGTGATCATGAAGCGTGGCTTCCGTCTGACGTCCTGCAAGTCCCTGTCCGTGAGTAAAAGTGGTCAGAAAAATTGTATCGACCGCTCCCCTTTCCTGCAGATTATCAAGTACATTCTCGGTCCCTTCATCGACAAATGAATCCGGCCCGACCTGTATTCCCTTCATTCTAAAAGATTTCCGTACCTGATCCGCAGAATTCTCTTCAATTGTATTCTCATTTAAACTATTGCCGGCAAAGAGATCAGATAATCCGAAAATCGACTCTGCTGCTGCCAATGATCCCAATGCCGCGCTGTTCCAAAGAAACTTTCTTCTTGAGTCCGGTATCTCATCGGATTTCTCTTCCGGTTGGTTGTTCTTTTTCATGGCTTCTTTTTCTAATAATCAAGCTTAATTGCCAGCGTTAAAATTAAAGAATTATCTTTCTTCTGATCACTGTTCCGTCAGCTAAAGCTGACGGCAAAAGATAAATCACTTTTTACTGTTCACTAATCACTGTTTACTAATCACAGATTACTGATTACTCTTATTTTCTTGCCTTTACCAGCAATCCTGCCCCCTTTTTGTGAGTCATTATCAAATCCATCAGATTCAATAGTGCGCAGAACGGAAAAATGATCAGATAATAAACCGACAATATAATAAAAAACAGCTTTGATTTACCCAGCATCAAAATCGGATATTTCATCGATAATCTCCACGATAACGATCCTGGCTTCCCGTAAACGTACTTAGCTTCAGCATTTTCAAATCCTGCTTTGCCAAGCTTATTTCTTATTTCTTCGATTCCATAACCGTCCCTGACATGCTCGCCGATAAAGCCGTGTACTGAATCATCATTATGAGAATCGACATCCGAACCTCCCTGATCGGAAGGTGTCGAGATTATCAGTATCCCTCCTTCTTTTAAAGATTGGTGAAAATTTCGAAATACCAGCTCATCTTCAGCAATATGCTCCATCACATCCACGCACAGAATAAGATTGTATTTATCAGGCTCATTCAGCAAAGTCAGATCGCCAAATTCAAAATTGATCCTCCCATCCAGCTTTAAAGATGAAACGAAACGATTGCAATCATCAATTTGCTCCTGTTTTACATCGATTCCTTTGATAACTGCATTTGGAAAGATCCGGCTCATGCGGTAAGTGTACTGTCCAAATCCTGATCCGGCATCAAGTACATTTATTTCTTTATCCGGTAAAATCCCCCGCAGTTTTTTAAGCTCCCTTTTTACATGCCAGGCTCTCAGCAGAAGAAGGTCAAGCATAAAATAGAACACTTTCCTCAGAAAGGGAGTCCGGTTAAAAAAATTCCCAAGGCGCTTTCTTGATCGGATCGTAATCCATGTATTATTGATGCAGTAACTTGTCTATATTTTCTATATAATCCAAACTGTCGTCGATAAAGAATTCAAGTTCAGGAACAATGCGAAGCTGATAACGGATAAGGTTCCCGAGTTCACCGCGCAGCTTACCTTTGTGGCGTTTTATTTCAGAAAGCACTTCGCCTGATCCCGTCGATGGAAAGATACTAAGATAACACCGCGCAAGTGACATATCTTTGGTAATGCGGACTTTTGTAACGGACAAAATCCGGCCTTTTGCAAATATCGGTGTATCGCGCCGAAGCAGCTCGCTCATTTCCTTCTGTATCAGCCGGCTGATTTTATTTTGCCGTGTCGTATATTCTTCCATGATGATTGTGCTTATTTTATGCAAAAATAGGTAAAATCAGGCGGTTCCGATAACTCTAAATTTAATAATCGCAGCTTGTTTTTAAAATGTTAAACCGAATGCTCCCCTCCTCTCAAAAAATCCATATAGAGCAAATTTACCGTTCTGTGATAAAAAAATCATTCATCCTCCCGATTGAAAAGCCCGTTTTTTCTCTTTGCTAAAACCATTCCATCTTCGTGATTTGTGTAATGTTTCTGTAATGTTTGTGTAATGTTTCTGTAATAAAATATTACGGGAATATTACATAAATATTACTCATGCCTTACGCAAAATATGAGATTGGTATTAAGCAGAAAGGTGGTTTAGGTGGGTGAAAAGCTCTAAAGCATATTTACGCGCTTAAATTTTGCCGGTCTTAAAAGGGGATCATAAATATTTTTGAAAATATTTTTAAAAAATGCTTGTTATTATGAAAACTGTGCCTATATTTGTGATATCATTTTAATATCATTAAAATATCACAATTATGAAAACCGAGAAGACTGTAAATCCTTTAAACGGATATGTGGCTGTTGCTGCTGCTTTAGCTTTGGCTACCGCCATTGTTATTCTTTTTGTAGACGGCTATCAATTGGTGCCGGGACTGCTGATCCTTCTTTTCGCCTTTATTGTAAACGGCCTCGTAATTATCAGCCCAAATAATGCAAAGGTGTTATTGCTATTTGGCGCCTATAGCGGAAGCATTAAACAAAACGGACTTTTCTGGGTAAATCCTTTTTTAAAAAGGACGACGATCTCCCTGAGAGCAAGGAATTTTGAGAGCGACAACATCAAGGTGAATGACAAAACGGGGAATCCTATCATGATCAGCGTGATACTGGTGTGGAGGGTGAAAGATACTTATATGGCTTCTTTTGCCGTGGATAATTATGAAAATTTTATCCGGATTCAGACAGATGCCGCAGTAAGGAAACTGGCAGGGTCTTTCGCTTATGATCATTTTGAGGATGAGAAAGCCTCAATTACCCTTACCACCAATTTTGAAGATGTGAATAAATTTCTCGAGGATGAAGTTTCAGAAAGATTGCAGATTGCTGGAATTGAGGTAATTGAAGCACGGATCGGGTATTTGGCTTATGCTCCTGAAATTGCCCATTCGATGCTGAGAAGGCAGCAGGCTTCGGCGGTAGTTGCGGCAAGGCATAAAATTGTGGAAGGCGCCGTGGGAATGGTTGAAAGCGCATTAAATCTGCTTTCGCAAAAGAATATCATTGACCTGGATGAGGAAAAGAAGGCTGCAATGGTGAGCAACCTGATGGTGGTGCTTTGCGGCGACAGGGAAACTTCACCGGTTATCAATACAGGAACACTGAATCAGTAAATTATGGCTCAAAAAAAACCATTTGCTCTGAGGATCGATCCTGAAATCATGAAAGCCATTGAAAAGTGGGCTGCTGATGAGTTCAGGAGTGTTAATGGCCAGATTGAATGGATGCTTAACAAGAGCCTGAAGGATGCAAAAAGGTTGAAAGAGAAAAAAGAAGGAAAAGAGTAATAATTGATTGAATTACTAATATTTGATCATGATGGGTAAAATAAAGATTAAAAACAGAGAAAGAGGATTAACAACCGGTTATGATATGAGAATCTATCTTGATAACAATTTAATATGTTTATTGCTCTCAGGCGGTGAATTTGAACTTGATGTTCCGCCAGGGCCACACAAACTCAGGGTAAAAGAGAGTGTATTTGGAAGTAAAGATTACTCTTTTACCATTTTCAATAAAGAGGACAGGGTTTTCATCGTTACAAAAAGTAATACCGGCAACATTTTCCTTATAAGCAGTTATATATTACTGGCATTACTGGGCGGGATTTTTTTTAGTAATTCATTCAAGGCAGAATTGTTTCCCGGAGTTTTTGCCATATCCGGCTTAATCTTAGTTGTGTTTTACCTGTTCGTCTTTCGAAACGATGCTTTCGTAATCAGGGAAGAGGGAAAGTATTAATAAAACCAGATAGTTAAACTTAAAAACAATGCCAACAATTAAAATTTACAGAAAGAAAGAATGGACATCCAGATTTAAACCAATGGTACTCTATCTGGACGGGCAAAAATCCGGTTATATCCATTACGGTGAAACAAGAGAGATCGATGTTGCACCGGGTCCTCATAAAATAAAAGCTAAAATGAGGTGGTATAGCAGCAGGGAACTGGAATTTACAATGTTTAGCAAGGAAATAAGAGAATTTAGTATTGGGATGAACAAAGGTACTTTATCTGTTATGTTGATTCTGGTCTTTGGGGCAGTATTTCTGCAGCAATATTTTATTAAACATCATAAACCGGAGCCTACCATCCCTATTGCGATAATTCTGCTTCCATTAATAATAGCTGTTCTTACTCATTCTTATCCTGAAGAATTCATATTTAACTATTAAAGAAGGAATTGATAACTAAATAATTTCAACAAACATTTTTTACCTGATCACAACAATTTAAAAACAGAAAGAGATGAAAAAATCGATTATTACAGGATTGATTCTGTTGAGCATTACATTGTCTGCACAGGTTAAGGATAATGTAAATTTTTCAGAAACCGAATTAGTTTTGAAGACACCATCAGGAGATATTTCCGGCACCTTAACCATTCCTGATAATGTCCAAAATTCTCCCGTTGTTCTTATCATTGCAGGCTCAGGACCTACCGACAGGGATTGTAATGCTCCAGTAGTCCTGCAAACAAATGCTTACAAGATGCTTGCCAGGGATTTTGCTCAAAATGGAATTTCAACACTTAGATTTGACAAGCGTGGAATCGGGAAAAGTAAATCGGCTGTGAAAAGAGAGAGTGATGTGATTTTTGAAACTTTCATAGAGGATGCGGCATCTTGGATTAACTTACTCAAAAGCGATAAACGTTTTTCAAAAATTATTGTTCTGGGGCACAGCGAAGGCTCGCTGGTCGGAATTGTTGCTGCAAAAAAGGCCGGAGCATCATTATTTATTTCTCTTTCAGGAGCCGGAAAACCGATTGATCAAATATTAAAGGAACAATTAAGGACAAAGCTGCCTCCCCAGTTAATGGAGGAATCAGATAAAATACTGGATAGTCTTAAAATGGGTTTGTCTGTTACAAATGTCCCTCAGAGTCTGATGCTTTTGTATCGTCCAAGTGTTCAGCCTTTTATGATTTCATTGCTTAAATATGATCCTGCAAAGGAGATATCCAGACTGAATATTCCGGTCCTGATCATTCAGGGAACTACTGATTTGCAGGTAACTACAGAGGATGCCAAACTTTTGTTCGCCTCGAAGCCTGGAGCCGTTTTGAAGATCATCGAAAATATGAATCATGTAATGAAAGAAAGTGACAATGATATAGTTAAGAACATGGCGACTTATAAAAATCTTGAACTTCCTTTAAAAGAGGGTTTGATGGATGAGATAGTTCACTTTGTCAGGGAAAATTGAGTAATAAAATTGAATATTATTTTACCTAATCACAACAATTTAAAAACAGAAAGAGATGAAAAAATCAGTATTGGTAGTGTTGTTCTGTGCGGCAGCATGGATCAGCGGTTATTCGCAGACGAAACAAGACCTCATAAGGGAATTGTTTAGAGTCATGCACCAGGATTCGGTAATCGATAAAACCTTCTCGTCAGTAATTCCCTCGATGTTAAATCAGATGCAAGGTCAAATGAAGGATTCGACCGCGAAAGCTCGATCACAGGAAGCAATTAAAGCGACAATGCCTGTTGTCAGAAATATTATAAAAAGGATGCTTGACGAAGATATGGTTGCAATATACGATAAGAACTTCACTGAGAGTGAAATAAAGGATTTTATTGCCTTTTACAAATCACCCTCGGGGCAAAAACTGGTCAATAAAACGCCTGAAATACAGAAAGAGCTGATGCCGGTATTTTTACAAAAGTATATGCCTGAAATGCAGAAAGCCATGAAAGAGAAGATGGAGGAAATGAAAAATCAGGGAAACAAATAAGATTTGGCTAAAGCCAAAGAGATAAATCTTTTTTCCCTCCTGCTAAAGCTGGAGGCAATTGAGTGAGGCAATTAACCGAGTGACTTGATAATTGATGGTAATTAAGGCCAAAAAGTGAACTGATGACTCAAAAATCATCAGTTCACTTTTTATATGCGGAGAGAGAGGGATTCGAACCCTCGGTACCGTTACCAGTACAACGGTTTTCGAGACCGTCCCGATCGACCACTCCGGCATCTCTCCTTTTCATTAAAATATTAAGGCGCAAATATAACCAAATCTTTTTCGCCATCCACCTTTAATTATTGGCATCTTCGTGATGTTGTATATCATTTTTGATTGATTAATTTCAAACCCTATTTAAGAACTTAATTTATCTGCAAAACGGATAAGATAATTTGTCATTAAAATCCTTATGCAAAATACCGTAAGCGATTATTACAATAACAATATAAAGGTTCTGGAAACGGGGCTAAAAAAGATCAGGAAGATCTCTTCATATTTATATCTGATCCGCCTCTTTACGTTTATTTTGTTCGCTGTTTTTCTTGTCCTGTATTTTCTGAACGGTTATTTTTTCCTGTATATCTTACTTTCCTTGGCAAGCCTGGCAATATTTCTCTACGCTGTAAAAACTGATCTGAACTACCATTACAAAGAAAAGTTACTGTCAAACAAGCTGGTTATCAATCAGACTGAACTTAATTTTCTGGATCATCAATACGAAGGGCGTGAGACCGGGGACGAATACAATGATTTAAATCTCCACTTGGCGGCAGATTTTGATCTTTTTGGCAAAGGATCTCTTTTCCAGTATTTAAACCGCTGCTGTACCGGAACCGGGAAAACAAAATTGGCAAAAGGACTTTGTCAATTTGAAAAGAATGAGAGGCTTATTAAAGAAAAACAAACGGCTGTAGAAGAATTATCTCAAAAGAAGGATTTTGTTCAGGACTTTCAGGCTTATGGCAAGTTCATCAGTGAAAACGGCGATGAACTGACAAACTTACAATCGTGGTTAGAACAACCATCTGAAAGAAATAAATGGGTGATGCTTTTTCGGATATTAATGCCTCTTATTACTATTGCATGGATTACATTCATTGTCCTTAACGTATTCACAATTGCCTCTGTTCTTTTACCAATATTTGTCAACTTTTTTATTATCGGATTTAATGCAAAGAAAATAAATAAGGATCATTCCCTGTTAGGTAAAACCGCCCGGACTTTCGAAAAATATACGGCGCTGATTAAACTTACAGAAAAAGAAGAATTTAATTCCTCTTATTTATCACGAATAAGAGAACCGTTGTTTTCCAAAAATATTAAAGCAAGCGATTCATTGACATTGTTATTCAAACTGCTGGATTATTTCGATTTACGCTTTAATCTACTTGTTTCTATTGCTGCGAACGCTTTATTTCTGTTTGATATCCAGATTTTTTACCGTTTGGCAAAGTGGAAAGAAAAAAATAAAGAAGCTGTTCCATTATGGTTTGAGGCTCTGGCAGATATCGATGCATTGATAAGCCTTTCTGTTTTTGCATATAATAACCAGGAGGATGTATCTTATCCTGTGATTTCAGAAAACGGATTTTCTTTCCAGGCAATAGAAATGGGGCATCCTCTTTTGCATCCTTCTTTAAGAATATGCAATGACCTTTCCATTTCAGGATCACCTTTAGTCATTATTATTACAGGGGCTAATATGGCAGGGAAAAGTACATTTTTACGAACCTTGTCGGTAAATCTGATTCTGGCAATGAATGGCGCCCCGGTATGTGCAAAAGAATTATTGTTTACCCCGTGTGATATAATGTCGAGCATTAAAATCCAGGACTCGTTATCGAACAACGAATCTTATTTTTATGCCGAGTTGTTAAGGATAAAAGATATTATTGAGCATGTTAAATACTTTCCACGGACTCTTGTGGTCCTTGACGAAATGCTTCGCGGCACCAACACCAAAGATAAACAATTGGGTACATTGGGGTTGTTGGAAAAGCTGATAAGTTTGAACTCAGTTGTAACCATTGCCACGCATGATCTGACTATAGGAGAATTGGAGAAAAAATATCCGCAGGTGGTTGTCAATCATTGTTTTGAAGTAGAATTAACCAATGATCAGTTGATTTTCGATTACAAATTAAAAAAAGGAATAAGTCAAAAACTTAATGCTTCCTTTTTAATGAAAAAGATGGGGATCATAAATTAATGATGTGCTCCGTCAGATAAATCTGACGGCAAAGGATAATGTACTGAACCCTGTTAAATTGCTTGTATTATTTTAATTCAGATCCATTTGATCGTTCCTGCATCTCTGCAAAAATAAAAATGAATCTTTACCTGACTAAAATACAGCCGATTTAGTTTCATTAAATGAACAGTTAATTGTTTATAAATAGTTGGATTTTAAGGATGATTGTTTGGAAATAAGGGTTATAATTGTATAGAATCACCGGGAAGACAAAATGAAATCATTAATCATGTAATTAATTGAAAATAAATAATTTTGTCTTTATTTGAGCTAACCTTACCATGAAAATTGCGAAAACCTTTCTGTCATCAAAAGTATTTTATTCTTTAGCCTGAGAGCAAAGATGCTCAAAACGTACAGGACAAAATATAGGATCGGGAGATTAATGTGGATGAATGATAAATATATTTTTAATTTAAATAATTATGAAAACAATTTTATTTGTCCTATTTTTTTCTGCTTTACTTTTAAACGGAATTGTGAATGTACAGACGGGTGAAATTTTTTATTATCCAAAACTTATTAAATCTGATGCGATTAGTGCTAAAACTATTTTAGCGGGATTAATTTATAGTACAACCTGGGGTAAACCTGAAAGCGTGTCGGTTTTCGACAACAGGATTGAAATGACTTTTAAAGGAAAGAAAAGAACCATCACCAAACAGACGGTCTCATTTTCTGACATGGCCAGTCATCCTGTTGCAGTTACAAGATTTGAGGTGACACCTGCCGTTAAGAGCATAAATGCGTCTATCAATTATTTTAATTATGTGATCGTTCTGAAAAATTGCAGTTTATTTGCAAAGGATGTTAGAAACAATTTTTTTTACAAAGATGATTTGCCCGCTCCTGCATTTACTTTTGCAGATACATATTCCAAACAAAATGTTCCCGAAACAGAATCCAATTACAAAAAACTGGCTGATTATTTATTTTTCTTTGCCCATCCTTTCATGGTCCAACATTACGACTCACTGCTTTCTCAGTTTAAATCGGTCGCCGAACAGTATCGTGCATTGCAGGTAAAACCTACTGTTTCGGAAGAACAGAGGAAATACATTGTGCAGGCCAATGCAATGAGCCAGAATAAGGAATATAACAAAGCAATTGATTTGTATAATAAAGCGCTGGAAGTGGACCAGACGGCCTATCCGTCCGCCTATTCCAATCTGGCTTTACTCTCGTCCCAGATACAAAATTATGATGGCGCGATCTTTTACATGAAAGAATATCTGCTGTTAGAGCCTGAGGCCGCTGATGCACGCAGTGCCCAGGATAAAATATATGAATGGGAAGCGATGAAGTAGCAAGTGATCAGCAAACAGTAATCGGTGAGAAGGGAGAAGTAGCAGTAAACTGTTGAAAAAACATGAGAATCATTCGATTAATAATATTTTTGGGGGCAATACAAATCAGTTTGACCAGTGCCGCATTTTCACAGACATCTGATTTGAAAACTGTAAATGCACGAATTGCTGAATTATTAAAAGAAAAAATTGAGGTGTACGATAAACTAACGAAAACAGGTCAGGAAAAGAATTACATGAAAGCAATTGAACTATATAAGAAGGCAATTGCAATTGACCAAATTGCTTATCCGGCAGGCTATTCAAATGTTGCATTACTCTTTGCGCAGATCAATAACTTTAATGCGGCAATTAATAACATGAAAAAATATCTGCTCCTTGAGCCGGAGGCTTCGGATGCGCGAAGCGCCCAGGATAAAATTTATGAGTGGTAAGCTCGGATTACTAAATAATAAATTTTTATGTATAACCAATATAATTAAGTAATATGAAAACCTTTCGATTAATTTTTTTAATAGCAATTGTACTTTTTGTAAATAATGTGCTGGCACAGTCCATACAGGCCCGTGGACGTAAGGCAACAAATGAAAATTCCGTTAATCTGCCTAAAAATCAATCAACTGAAGATATTGGATTGGTGAAAGCGGACATCGCAGAACTATTAAAGGAGAGAATTGAAATTTGTGATAAAACAAATCAACTGACTGATTCACCAGAAGATATAGAGGTTTTGGATAACGGGATTCAATTTAAAATTAAAAATCAGAAAACGATGATCTATTTTGCTGATCTTCTTCACAATGAAATTCCTTCACCCTATTTCAGAAAATCGAAAAGTATATTATCGCTTGAAAAGTTTGAATTTATTTCAAAAGGATTTAACAGTGATTTAAGAAGACTTGAAGAATTGAGGAAAGATTTAATCATCATTCAAACACAACTTCGGTCAAAGAGAGCTGAAGAACAACGAGTTCTTTTTGAAAAAAAGGTAGCAGAGTACCGGGCGTTAAAAGTGAAACCACAGGTATCAGAAGAACAAAGGAAATTTATTGTACAGGCTAATTTATTTAGTGAACAAAAAAATTACGTTAAAGCCATCGAACTTTACAGCAAGGCGTTAGAGGTGGATCAAACGGCATATCCTGCGGCATACTCAAATCTTGCCTTACTTGAGGCACAGATAAATAATTTCGGTGCTGCGATAACCAATATGAAAAAATACCTGCTTCTTGAGCCTGAGGCATCGGATGCCCGCAGCGCGCAGGATAAAATCTATGAGTGGGAGGCGATGATACAGAAATAGAGGTTGATCGGTTGTCGGTAAACAGTAAAAACTGAAAAGTAAACAGTTAACAGCAAATTAAATGTAATTAAATTATGAAGAAAATCAGATATTTGGTCAATTGCGGGATATTAATTTACAGTACATTAACTGTATCTGCTCAGAAAATAACTCTGGTTTACAGTGGTACGCTAAGTTGCAATAAGCTTGAAAAAGCCGACTCGATCAAACAAGAATTTTCAGATATGCTTGGTAAGGTTTATTATATACAAACAGGTAAGGCTATAGGTCCACCTCACTATATTCCAAAAGATAAGGAAATAGATTTTACACCTGAAAGTGTATCATTTAATATCTCAAAAGGTAAAAAATATACTTATCTATATTCTAATAGTCAGGAAATTAAAGTTTTAGAATATTCTTACCTTGGGAAAGTATATGAAATTGAATTACCAAATTTGACGGTTTACTGGAAAACGAAGGATTTAGAATCAGCCAAAAAATTTGCTGATAACCTGGTCTATTTTAAAAACATGAAAAAATTGGTGAATGTGGAGGAAGTTATTGGTTTTGATTCTATCGCTGCTCAATACCGCGCTCTTAAAGTAAAACCACCAATTTCAGAAGAAGCACGAAAATATATTGTACAGGCTAATGCTCAAACCGAATTGAAAAATTATAAGCGGGCGATCGATTTTTATGAAAAAGCTATTGAAGTTGATCCAACTAATCCTATGGTGTATAATAACCAGGCTTTGCTTTTCGCAATGATTGACCGGTATGATGCGGCAATTAGCAGCATGAAGAAATACCTGAAGCTTGTACCCGATGCTCCTGATGCACGTGCTGCCCAGGATAAAATCTATGAATGGGAAGCGGTGATGCCGAAGTAAAAATTGTGATCGGTGATCGATAATAAGTGAATAATGAATAGTAAACAGTGAATTGTCAACAATAAACTCACTAAAACAACAAGCTATGAAGAAGCTATTTAAACTTTGGATTTTTGTAGGATGGTTCCTAAGCTTATTCATTCCGAATATTGCTTTCTCCCAGGCCGGATTAACCAATTCTGGAATGACGCAGCAGCAGGAAACTTTGGAATTGCAAAGACAGCAGGCTGGTAATGGCTTTGATACCGGCACAAAAGGGGGCAGTGCACTTCAACAATTGGAGAACATGACCGGTACAAAGATAAACAACTCAAGTACAAACACCAGGACTGTAGCCCCCGTTGCAAAAACCATTTCTTCAGCAGCCGTTTTTCAACATAACATGAATATGATGGTTGCAAGTAGTGTTGCCAGCGCATTTTTAAACTTTATTTTCAGCGATAACTCAAAAAGCAATCAGCAGGCGGCCGAAGCACAGAGACAGCAGGCCATCCTTCTTGCTCAAAGAGTTGCGGCGGAAAAGCGTTATAATGATTCAATAGCGCAGGCAAAATATGATAAAATGATGAAGTCATATAAACTGTTAAACGATCCGAATGGCTTACAGGTCAAAACATTATCGTCAGGAGATATACAATTTAAACCTTTGAATATGCAAAGTGCGCCCCTGACAATGGCAGACAGAGAACGACTGAACCTTATTAAAAGGGGCCTCAGCGTTACATGGGATTACAGCTCATGGGCGAATATATCGCCCGCCAGCAACATGATCGAAGAATACAACACACAGGAGGAAGAGAGTGACGAATATAAAAAATTAGATGATATTATTGATAAGCATAAATCGGATGATGGAGGTCGCGAAGCAGAGGCAGTTGGAATATTTATGAAACACCGCATCATTTCTACCATGTCCTATCTGAAAGATGTTTCCGATGCCGTTGGCCGGAATGATTGGGCACGATTGGGGGACCTTGGCAATCGGGATGAAGCTAAAATCGTTTCAAACGATCTTAAAGCGAGTATCGGAGAATTCAAGGATAAACTCATTGCTGAAGGTAAAGGGAAGGTTATCGGATATATAGATGGAGCGAGTAAGGCGCTAATTAAAGACGGGGCAATGAACATGGCTGAGCAAGTGCTTCCAAAGGAAACGGGTACATGGAAAGTAGTAACTAATACCTATTACAAATGAAAAAAGTGACTACTGCCTCTCTGATATTTTTATACCTGTTTATTACAACCAACCTAACCAATGCCCAGCAAAAAAACAATTTGCGGTACGAAATATTGTTAAACAAAACTATGCTGGATTCGACTCTGCAAAAAGAACGTTTTTTCAATGCCCTTGATATATCACCTGGCAATTACATTACTCTCTCCACAGGCAACAAGATTTATTTGCTGGGATGGGGAGGAATCTCACAGTTAGGGCAAGAGATTAAAGGAACTATCAGCTCATATGCTTACACAACAGATAGTCTTTTAATGGTTGTTAAAAACGATCTTTTGTGTTGTATGAACAATAAAGGAATTCTTGACACGATTGTTAAATTGCCCAACACAAATATGGGACTTGCAGGAGGGAAAGATGTCATGTATGTATTTGACCAGATCAGAAATGACAACAAATACAAACTGTATGCATTTGCAAAGAAAGGAAAATACAAACAGCTTTTGGTATCGCCCGAACCCATAACCGCAGTTGCCGAGATGAGTGATTCTCTTTATATTGCCATCGGAAACGGAGTGTATTCCCTTTCTCCCAAAAGCGACTCGTTGAATTTAGCCGCAGGTTTTCAAAAAGAGAGTGAGATCAGGTCAATGACTGTTGATTCAGTTAACAATATCCTGTATATTGCCACACAAAAAGGTATTTATGCCCGTCAAAACAACAGCCTGGTTTATGTCACCGGTGATTTTGGCGGAGGAATTATAAAATATTTCGGTGATGGACTTATTATTTTTAATCCGGAAACCTTAGACATAATCCGGATAGTAAACATAGAAAAATCAATAGAATTTTAGAGGCAGATGAATAAATGGGTCGATGGATAGCCTCCAGCTTTAGAGGCAGATGAATAATAGGCCGATGAATTGCCTCCAGCTTCAGCTGGAGGAGGCATAATTAAATCAATAAAACCGGCTTTAGCCGAATAATAATTTAAATCAATCAGTCATGTCCTATGTAAAAGTCTATATCCATTTCGTCTGGAGTACAAAAAACCGGGAACCTTATTTGGAACCTGAAGAGTGCAGGAAGAAGCTCTGGCAGCACATTCGGGAAAATGCAAAAACAAAAGGAATATTTATCGATTTTATCAACGGATATAAAGAACATTGCCATTGCCTTATTTCCATGGGAATTGACCAGACCATTGAGAAAGTAATGCAATTGATCAAAGGAGAGTCATCTTTCTGGATTAATAAAAATAACCTGACAAAAGGCCATTTTGAATGGCAGGATGAATATTTTGCTGTGTCAGTATCTGAATCTATGCTGGAGAAAGTCAGGAATTATATTATGAATCAGGAAAGGCATCATGAAAAGATTCCATTTCAAGAGGAGTATATGGAGTTTATTGAAAGATATGGATTTGCAAAATAGAGATAATCAGAAATATTCGGCTAAAGCCAAATGGAAGAAATCTCTTTGTCCTCCAGCTAAAGCTGGAGGCAATTGATGTTTATTGCTTTAAAGATAAAGATCCTTATTTACCCCAAAATTAGGGCAATCAGATAGTTTCTAATGTTTAATCTTTTATGTATCTTCGGTGATGTACAATTGATTACCAAATTATCTTATTTATGAAAAAGACATATTGGGCCATTTTATTTTTATTGATTTCAATATCAGGATTTTCACAAACAAAGAATTTTATTGATCAGCCGTATCTTGAAACATCGGCCAAAGTGGATACCCTTGTTACTCCTGACAGGATTTATTTATCTATACTGATCACTGAGAAGGATACCAAGGGAAAGATTTCGGTCGAGGAGCTGGAAAACAGGATGGCTGATAAGCTGAAACAACTGAATATCAATCTGGATAAACAGCTCACTCTGTCTGATCTTTCCAGCAATTTTAAAAAGTACTTTCTGAAACAACAGGATGTGTTAAAATCGAAGGCATATACTTTACTGGTTTATGATGCGCTTACCGCAGGGAAGGTTATGCTTGCACTTGAAGAAATTGATATCTCCAATGTTAATCTTGAAAGGACGGAATACTCTAAAATCGAAGATTTGCAGCTTGAACTAAAATCGAAGGCAGTGCAGAAAGCCAAATCCAATGCAATGTCCATGGTGAAACCTTTAAATCAGAAGATCGGGGAGGCCATATATATTACCGATCTTGGAAGCCCCTTTTTTATGCAGGGACAGGTGGCGGGTATTAATGTTCGTGGGATGGCACTAAAAAGCAGGGAAGAATATCAACCTATCGATATTGAATTTCAAAAAATCAAGGTGGAGAGTGAGGTGAGGGTGACATTTAAACTGGAATAAATTCACGCAATAAGAGATTCTGCACCCCTTACCTATTGACCAAACTTACAGAATATGCCATTAATAATAATTGTAACCGGAATTATACTGCTTTTTCTCCTGATCAGCCTTTTCAAGATCAACGCTTTTCTTTCTCTGCTGATCACCTCTTTTATTGTGGGTTTGCTGAATGGTATGACGCCGGTTAAAATACTGGATTCCATTACTTCAGGACTGGGGAGCACAATGGGAAGCCTGGCGCTGATCATTGTCTTCGGGGCGATGCTGGGGAAACTGCTTGAGGAGAGCGGCGGGGCATACCAGATCACCCATAAGCTTATTCAACTGTTCGGGATCGGAAAGATACAGATTGCCATTATGATCACTGCCTTCCTTGTCGGATTGCCCCTGATTTATAATGCAGGATTCCTGGTTTTGATCCCGCTTGTATATGCCCTTGCCTCCTCAACAAAACTGCCGCTGATCTATCTCGGGCTTCCTTTCTGTGCCGCGCTTTCTGTAACACACGGTTTTCTGCCACCCCACCCTGCCCCTACATCGGTTGCCGTTTTATTTCATGCGGATGTGAATAAAACTTTACTGCTGGGCCTGTTTGTTGCCATTCCCAGCATTATTATTGCAGGACCTGTATTATCGAGGTTCTATAAGAAATGGAAGCTTATGCCGCCAAAAGAGCTGTTCGTCGAGCGGGAATTTAAACATGAGGAACTGCCTTCAGTCTTCTCAAGTTTTTTCACTGCCCTCAGTCCCATTGTACTGATGATTACGGGAGCGATTATTCAAATGGCGGTTCCGCCTGAAAGCGGCAACGGCAGACTGATAAAGTTTATCAGCGATCCGACTATTGCCCTCTTATTTGCAGTATTTGCAGGCGTTTTTCTGTTAGGAATCCGGAAAGGAAAAAAGATGCAGGAACTGATGAAGCAATTATCAGATTCCGTATCAGGGATTGCCATGATACTATTGATCATCGCATCCGGAGGGGCATTCAAGCAGGTGATAACCGACAGCGGTTCGGCAGATTATATCAGGATGATTGCGGGGGGATTTCATCTGTCGCCGTTAATCCTTACCTGGTGCGTTGCGGCATTGATCCGTTTTTCTGTAGGTTCGGCAACAGTGGCTTGTATTACAGCAGCCGGATTGACATTGCCACTAATCAAAGGCAGCGGAGTTTCTCCTGAATTGATGGTGCTCGCCACCGGAGCAGGAAGTCTTGTTCTTTCTCATTTTAACGATATCGGATTTTGGATGTTCAAGGAATATTTCAATACCACAATTAAGCAGACCTTTGCAGTCTGGACTGTAATGGAAACCCTTATCGGAATTTTGGGTTTGGCAGGAGTATTGATAATGAGTCATTTCGTTTAAACAGTAATGTATGATTTTAAATCCATCCATTCTGCTCATTATATGCCGCTCATCTCTGCAAGTAATCCACGGCTGCTTATTTTCTATAATCGCTTTCCGAAATAATCTGCTTTTCCCCCTTTCAACACCATAACTTCGCTATACCAAATTCGTATTTCGAACACTATTTGAACACTATTCGAACACTATTTCTACACAAATTAGTGTTCAAATAGTGTTTCAATAGTGAATATATTATGAATATAATACGAACATGACAGGAGTATGGTAGGGGGATGGTACAACGAAGGATATTATGGATAAGGTAAGAATATTATCCGTATAGCAGTTTAATCAGCAATTACTATATAAATTTAATAGATTGCCTGTATCGGTTACAGGTGTGCAGCAAAATATAAACAACAAGAAGATTTTTTTGGTTTCCCGGATAAGTAAAATGAGTATGAGATATGAGTTGTAAGATCTGAGATATGAGATATAAGTCACTCATATCTCATATCTCATATCTCATCTCTCTTATTAAAGCTCTATTTTCTGGGTTCCGCTTTTCAGATTTACAGTTTTGCCTTTCCAGACGAAAATACCTGTTAATTTTCCGGGTAAAGTAATCTCAGCGCTGATTCCGTTCTCACCTTTCCGTTGAAGCGAGACACTGATTTCACCTTCAGGATGAGGCATTGTTCCTTTTACCTGCTGCAATTCGCCCAAGGCAGGTTCTATCCGGACTGAAGCAAAACCCGGTTTGGCGGGCATTATTCCGCAAATGGTGGCAAGGAAATCATAATCAGGACTGGCGCTCCAGGCATGGCAATCGGAACGTGTGGGTTCCTCTTTTTCAGCAAATGTTGTCAGGCCGACTTTCAGCATATCCCTCCATGGCTGAAGCTGACTGTAATACAAATCTCCCAAACCGGCTTTTTTCAGCGCACGGATAAGATAAAACCGGTAATAAATGGTTGCCTGAATCAGGGATTTATCATTTAAGATTTTTTGCATCATCGTTTTCTGCTCTGCCTGGGGAATGCTTCCTGAAAGAACAGCCATAATAGCGGCATGTTGGCTGAATCTGTTTTTCTGAGGCGTATTGGCAATTAATCCTTTCGTTTTGTCGAAACACTGATTGTACGTACCAGCGCTTAATTTATCTGCCAGTTTTTCGTAATCAGCTGCCTCACTGTTCTTTCCAAAGTATCTGAAAATTTCAGCTGCCTGCTTTAGCGTATAAATATACTGATAGGTCAGAACAGAAGAATTACCGTCAAGACCTCCGTCGGCATAACCTCCTTTGTATTCTTCCGACCAGTCGAGGAAACTCCACCAGTTTAACGGACCCAGCATCATTTTCTGTTTGTCAATCCTGTCCTCGAACCATTGCAGAACTCCGGTAACGGGAACAAGAAACTGTGAAACAAACTGATCATCTTTACGGTTCATCCAGTAATCATGAATCATTGATATCCAGAATAGTGAGAACGGAGGAATCACCTGCAGACGGTTGGATGGGAAACGGCTCATAGTCAGTCCTTCCGGAACCCTGGAATCGTTGAAATCAAGAATAGCCTTACGCATCAAACGATCATCGCCTGTAACATAGAGTGATATTAACGCCTGAATCCGGGTATCTCCCACATATTGCAATTGTTCATAATAGGGGCAATCAAAATAGGTTTCAGATGCACAGAGCCTTGCCGTACGCCAGCCCACTTTCCAGATATCCTGTAAAGATGGATCATTACTCGTGAAGGTCGCCTTTTCCTTAAACGGATACCCGGTATACATTCCATAAAGATCATCAATGACCAACGGTTCGTCTTTTGTAACAATATCGAGCTGCATATAACGCCAGGTCCTGAACCAGAGCGGCCGGAATAGTCTGTCATTTCCACCATCAGGCTGAAACAGGTCATAATCCCCTTCGATCTTCTTGCCTTCAATCTCGTTCCGGTTTCCTTTCTGATGATTTTTATCAAATAATGCTTCTGCATATGTCAGTTTAACCGAAGAACCTTTGCCCCTGCTGACAGTGAGCTCGGGATAGCCTGTTGTGTTAAATGACTGATCCAACAGGATGCTGACTGTTTTATTTGCGGGAATTTCAACAGGTTTTTTACCTGAAAGAAAATCACCGGTGACTTCGAACCCTGTCGAACGTCTGACAGAAGGAATTCTCTGTAAAGTTTCTTCCATCAAAGGAATATTTCTTGGCGTAAGCCAGTGATAACCTCCCTGTCCGTAACCGGCAACCGCTACAGGATTTTCAAGTAATCTGGCCGGTTTCCAGGAAGAATCATCGTAGTTCACATCTTGCCATCCCCATGGATATAAGGCTCCGTTAACCTGATCTCCGGGACCGACAACCATGAAAACACCTAATCGTTCCGGATTATCAACTGAACAGGGCTGATAGGATATATCATTCAGCACCTTCCAACCTTCTTTAGTATTGACGATGCTTTCTTTCTCAGTGTCACCCTGAACGACGAAGGCTGTCTGATTCGTCATCTGAGCCACAGGGGCAAGAGTTCCCATGTTCCAGACTGTTGCAGCAATACAGTTTTTACCACTTTGCAAATAGGGTGCGATATCAAGGCTCTCAAAGTACCAGTTATAAATATCGCCTCGCGCAGGACCAGAACAGATAGGATGTCCGTTAACAAACAAGCGGTAACGATTATCAGCCGAAACATGAATGATAAATTTGGCAGGTTTGGAATCAAGATTGAAAGTCTTGCGGAAATGATAGACGCCATATTCTCTCTGAGGCGCATCGGGACAACTTATCCAAGCCGTCGGCCAATACCAGTGAAGCAGAGCCGGATTAATCTCGTTTGTTTCCTGACCTTTCAGAACAGGCGCTAAGAATAACAGAAGAAAGAAGTAAATTATTTTTTTCATCATTTAATTCTCTTTATAAGGTATTGTGAATTTATAATTTCCGGAGGGGACATTTAAAGTTACAGTATTTCCTTCAGTTTCTTTCAATTTAATAACCGGACTTTTAGATAGAGGTAAATCTCCTTCTTTAATCAGACCGTGATTATTGACAGGAAAAACGACATTGGCAGAACAATTGCCCGGAACAGATACATCCATTATTAATTCCCCGTTTTCTTTTTTCCAGTTAACCACAATATTTCCGTTAATGGAATTATAAGAAGACTTCACCCAATCTATACCTTTCACCAATTGCGGATTTATAAGAATCTTACGGAATCCCACATCTCCATCCTGCTGATTAATACCTGCTAATCCGCTGTAAAACCACTCCATCAGGTGACCCAGCATCATATGATTATTGGATACATATTTCAGGGCGGGCCATGATTCAGTCAGGGCAGTAGCGCCATGTTTAATCTGATAACCATATCCTGGAACATCATCCCGGTTATTCATCTGATATAATAACTGTGAGGCGCCTCCATCTTCCAATGCCCTGACAAGATAACGAAAACCAATATCGCCGGCTGTCAGCGCATAGTTGCTTGCTTTGATTGACTGAACAAGATTATCCATCACGGCCTTTTGATATCGAGGTTCAACCAGACCTACAACCAATGGCATCGCATAAGAGGTCTGGCTCCCGGAACCAATAACTTTGGTTTGAGGATTAAAGAATTTCTTATTAAAAGCTGATTTTATGTCATTAGCCAAAGCTGCATATTTCTGTGTATCCTCTTTTTTGCCCAAAACATCCGCCACTTTTGACAGGATATCGACATCATAAAAATAGATTGAGGTTGCGGTTAATGCCATTGGAGTCAGCTGTGAAGGGCCGGGTCTTTCAGGACCAAGATCAAACCAGTCTCCCAATCCATAGGAAAGAATATTGTCTGAAGCTTTTGAGCCAAGATAAGCAACATAGCGTTGCATCATGTCATAGCTTTTAACCAGCGCTTCTTTATCACCATACCATTTGTATACATACCATGGAACAAGAACTGCAGAACTCCCCCATTCAGGTGAATCACGGAAACCCCCATCGGATGTATTGAATTCAGGAACGTAATCAGGTACCAAACCCTCAGGCATCTGCCCATTGATCATATCCTCAATGATTTTATTGTAATAATTAAGGATGTCGTAATTGTATTTGATGGAACTTCCGACCAGATGAGTAACTTCAAGCCAGCCAAGCTTTTCCCGATGAGGGCAATCAGTTGTGACACTTGCAAGGTTGCTTTTCATTGCCCAGTTGATCAGTTGGAAAATATTATTAAACAGCGGATTTGAACATTCAAAGCTTCCGACAATGGGAGCGCTGTTTCTCGTATGTAGGAACTTCAGATCTTCTATAACTGGTTCGTCAGGATTGCCTTTCTCACCGACAGGAATAACCCCCTCGACCTGCACATATCTGAACCCATAATAGGTAAAACGGGGTTCCCATTCTTCAACTCCATCACCTTTCAGTGTATATGCAAAATAGTAGGGCTTTCCGGATGCTGTCTGATTAGCCAGTTCATCTTCACCCAGCAATTCGGCAGGTGTCAGTTTTACAACAGCACCTTTCTTTCCTTTGACCTTCAAATGAATAATTCCTGAAGCGTTTTGTCCGAAATCATAAACATAGATTCCCGGTTTACGCTGAGAAATTTTTTCAGGAGAAAAAACCTCCATTATTTTAAGGGGGGGATCTTTTTGAGCTTCCATGATGCCGCCCGGACCTTTTACCTGGACAGCATTTCTCCATCCGTTGGCTGAAGCCAACGGCAAAGGATAAGAAGCCAACGGCAAAGGATAAGAAAATCCCGGAGAATTCCAACCTTTTTGCTCCATCCGGGCATCATAATCCTCACCGCCATATATGCTGGTATAGGTAACCGGTGACGGCGTTGTTTTCCAATCAGTATCGCTGTTGACTTCTTCCTGAGTCCCATCCTTATATCGGACAATGAGTTTGAGCCTCAGCATGGGATAGCCAAAAGCAACACTTGTCTTATAATACCGTTCCCGGTTGATATAAAAGAAACCATTGCCTACGATTGCTCCAATCACATTTTCCCCTTTACGGAGCTGATCTGTCACATCATAATGTATTGTAATAACATTGTTTGGTGTATTGTGTCCAACCCGGAGTAAGAAAATAATCGCCGATTTTTCCTCCGTTTATGCTTAATTCATATTGGCCCAATCCAGAAACAAATACAAGAGCCTGATCGATATCCTTATCCGTTTGAAAAGATTTTCTGAAATAAGGAATGACCGATCTTTTTTTAGTGATATTGCCTAATCTTTTTGCTCTGGGACCGCCTAAACCTCTTGTCATTTTAAGACTGTCAGGAAGTTCTTCATACCCTATCCATTTGGAATTATTCCAGTCGGATTGATCAAACAGACCTGTCACAAAGAAGGCTGCATCACTCCATTGGCTCACTTCACCGGACTGATCCCAGATTCTCGCTTTCCAGTAATATTTCGTTGCTGAATTGAGTTTTTTTCCTGAATAAGAAATGAAGGTGTTTTGTCCTGAAACAGTCTTTTTTGAATCCCACAGATCGGGATTATCGCTATTCAGCAAGTCAATTGAGGAGGCAACCATAATCTGATAAGCTGTCTGGAAGGTGCCTCTTTTATCTCCAGTGATTTTCCAGTTAAATGAAGGCTGCAGTTTATCAATCCCCAGAGGATTATGCTGATTCTCACATCTGATATCCTCAATTGTTACAGCCCCCAAAATCCTGCTAAACGAAAAAAGTAAAATCAGGATAAGATATCCGTTTCGTTTCATATTCAGCAAATTGATATTCAGGTAAAGATAGAAATTTTATTTAACGACAACATGAAGATGACCGGTTGCTTTGTATCCTGATTCATTGGAACGTTCAACTGTCACAATATAATCACCCGCCTTAGAGAAAGAATGGATCGTTTCTGCAAATCTACCTTTCACAGGATCCCTTTTATCAGGTGTTGCAGATTTTACTGTAATATTCTTTGAACCATCTCCAAAATTCCAGGTCTCATGACCGGCTTCAGTATTAAAGGTCCTCACAAGAAAAGTGACAGGATCGCCAGGTTTAATATTCAATGTCGGATGAAACGCCGCCTGTAATACAGGGATTGATTTTTCAAGATTATTCCTGTCTCGTACCTGCACCACCGTAAAATCATAGTCCACATTTCCTTTGGAATCGGTCACTTTAAGAATTTCGCTGTATTCGCCCGGAATTTTGTAAGATCTTTTCTGAACAGCCCCCTGAGCCTTGCTCCCATCGGAAAAAGTCCATTCATAAGATACAATATTCCCGTCAAAGCTTCTGGATTTTCTTCCGTCAAAGGTTACTTCTTCTCCTGTCCGGACAAGGTGATGAGGACGTGCCACTGCAATTAAGGAGGGTTTGTATTGATTTACAAAGGCTTCCCATGCACAAGGGTAAGCATCTTCCGTTATCCATTGACCCGTAGAACCTTCCTTATTGGAAATTTCAAAATGAAGATGAACCCAGCCACCGCTATGACCCTGTTTACCTATCATTCCGACTTTTTGTCCTATTTCCACTCTTGATCCCAGTTTAATTGCCGGATCGACACTGTTAAGATGACTGTACCGTATATACCAGCCAAGGTCATTTACCATATAGACAACATCAGGACGTACATCTCCGGGAAGATCTTCATACCCCTGCATTTTTTCCTTGTTAACTGAAACCACAAGTCCGTCGGTAGCCGAAATAACTTCATCCATTCCTTCCGCACCCCCCATGTCCAATCCTGCATGATAATAAATATTTTTATTTGCGGGATCCTCACCCCAATCAACATAAGTAGGTTCATTACCGGACTGCGAATAACTTGCAAGCCAATCCTGTTTTAAAGGGAAAACAAATGTTCCGGGTTTCATAAATGGTGAGCCCTTGGGCCAAATCCTGAAGAGCGCTTTCCCAGCAATAGGAGCTTTATCCTTTGCAGAATTAATAAAATGACTGTCAATGGCCGGGCAGTCAATCTGGATTTTACCAATTGTCTTTGGAAGATTATAATTGCCTGCCGAAATTGTTGCTTCCTGCCCGTCAACAGAAATTTTCAGTTGTGCTGCTCTTACAGCATTACGAAGATTATCCCTTATCTCATCAACCTTGATCAATTTTAATCTGACCATTTCACCATTGCTGAGTTTGATATCTTTGGATTCTCCTATATTTAATTCTGCAATCACACGGATCGGTTTTAATGCTTTGGCGCTAAAGCCATGTGCACAAATAGTTGTCAGTGAAAAAACAATACTTAATATTTTAAAGAAAATTCTTGTCATGCTTTATAAACGGTTTATAAATGGAATAAAACTCTAATACAATTCTATTAACTATCCTAATTTACAACAACATGAAGACGCCCGGTGGCTTTATAACCAAATTCGTTTGAACGTTCAACACTTACTACATAATGGCCAGGTTTTGTAAATTTATGGACAGTTTCAGCAAATTTCCCCTTTGTCGGATCATTCCTGTCAACAGTTTCTGATTTAACTTTTACATTCGGTGATCCGTCACCAAAATTCCATTCTTCATTACCTACATCGCTATTAAAAGTCCTGACAAGAAATGTGACCGGATCGCCCGCTTTTATATTCAGGGAAGGATGGAATGCCGGTTGTATAGTTGGGATTTTTTTGGAAGTATCCTTGTCTATAACCTGAATTACATTAAAATCATAGCTGACATTTCCTTTTGAATCGGTTACCTTAAGAATTTCGCTGTATTCTCCGGGAACGTCATATTTCTTTTTCTGAACAGCCCCTTCAGCTTTAGTTCCATCAGTAAAAGTCCATTCATAAGAGGTAATTTCCCCTTTCATACTCCTTGATTTGCTCCCGTCAAGGGTAACCTCCCCTCCTGCCCATATAAGGTGATGAGGACGGGCAACAGCTATCACGGCAGGTTTATACTGATGAATATAGGCTTCCCAGACATAAGGATAAGCGCTCTCGGTATACCAGTTTCCTGTAAGATTTTCCCTGTTTTTAATCTCGAAGTGCAGGTGAACCCATCCGCCGCTGGTCCCCTGCTTTCCGATCATGCCGATTTTCTGCCCCATTTTGACTCTCTCTCCGAGTTTTATGCTTGGATCAGTGCTGTCAAGATGAAGATATTCAACCAACCAACCTCTATCATCCAACACACTGACGGCATCCTTATGAACAAACACAGGAATGGTGTCATAACCGGCAAGGATTTTATTATATGCGCCAATGACCAGTCCTTCTGTAGCCGAAACTACCTGATCCATTCCTTCCGCTCCGCCCATATCATGTGCTGAATGATAATAAATTCGCTTATTGGATGGACTTTCTCCCCAGTCAACATAAGTGGGCTCGTTGCCTGATTGAGTCATGCTCGCAAACCATGCCTGCTGGAGTGGATAACTAAATGTACCGGGATTGATATAGGGAGATCCTTTCGGCCATAACCTCAGATTGGCTTTTTTTGTTATCTTACTGCCACGTGAACTGCTGTTTGAATAGAATCCGCTCACTTCAGGACAATCAATCTGTACGTTACCAACCACTACAGGTAAATTATAATTGCCAGCTCCGAGTACAACTTCCTTTCCGTTAATGGATACTTTAACAGCAGCAGATCTGACTGCATTGCGCAGATCATCGCGAACTTCGTCCACACTGATGAGTTTTAAATTTACAGTCTGGCCATTAATAAGTTTTACATCCTTTGATTCGCCGATATCCATTAATGCCACAACCCGTAAGGGTTTTAATTTAGTGCCTGCCTGACAGGTCCCCTTCCATGCCATCATTAAGAATATGACACAAACCAGGATTAGATGTTTTCTGATCATTATTATCCGTATTAAAGTTTTCAATTATTGCTTTTTCGCAATCAAATATTTATTCATAAGATATTATCCTTCTAATAAGTTATTGTCTGATATCTGAAACCTCAGACTTGTTACACATATGCCTGTTGTCTTTTGCCTGAAGTTTATTCCTTATAAATGTGTACAAGCCAGTCTTTTCGTCCTAAAAATCCAGGGTAATCTTCCGAACATTTAAACAGGAAAACCTGACCACCTTTAACTGTACTCTTTCTTGTTATTTTATTATTTTCCAGATCAACCCATTCGTAGTTAAATACATCATTTGTCGAGTAATCCGTAAGATCGAGTTTAAAATTCCCGCCGTATTTCAGGTAAACCAGGTATTCCTTTCCCGGCACTGCAGCGCAATAATGCGAAGGATTCTCAAGCACCATTTCAGGATGAGGCTCCAACTCCCACCATTTCATTGATCTCAGATATTTGGCCATAAAACTCATCGACAATGCACCGGGATAAAGCATTGTATTCTTATCAAAACTTCTGTCAACCGGCCACTGACCTCCACCGCCGGCCTTTTCGGGAAGATAAGCAAGCCATACGTGGCCTCCTCCATAAGTATGTCCTGCAGCACCAGAAAGAAATTCAGCCCACATACCGTTACGAAGTTCCATCGCAGTAGGATTCCCTTCAATAAATTCATACCATGATTCAGTGATTACGATAGGCTTCGCAGGTTGTTTGTCATAAGCCGTTTTAACAATCCAATCAACCATTTGATTTGTCCAGGGATGGTGTCCCGGCTGGCTTTGATTGTAATCGAGCCACTTCTGATCATGAAGCACATCTGCAGTCGACCATTGCGGCGCTTCCATACCCGAGCCCCACGTAGGCGGCGTTGGATGGACACCCACAATACGGTCGTAAGGATCTTCTTTTTTTATCAGTTCGCCGAGTTTGCACCAGAAATCAAGCGGGAAACTGCCGTAATTATCTATGTTATATTCACCTGCCAGAACCCATATCACATTATAAGCATGAAGCCTGTCAACAACGTATCTCCACCAGCGGCGCATATTCTCTGCACCAATCGTGTTGACAATATTTTTTCTGGTCCACCAGGCGTGTATCCATACTGTTATACCTTTTGAATTGGCATACGCGATCATCTTTTCAACTTTTTTAATTTGCTCAATATCTGGGTGCTGCCAGGTTTTATCAAGCATTGAGCTTTCGCTTCCCCATCCGTTACCGGGAAAAAACAACTGCCCGATATTGAAGCCCTGCTCTGACCTCGTATCTACAAGTTCTTTTACAGATTCCCATTTAATCCTCCTGTTCGTCCAGTCCCACCAAGTATCAGATACCCAAAGGCAAGGTGTCCCGTCTGAATAGACAAAATACCTGCCTGCGCGCGGTTCTTTTTTATTGACCTGGATAAAACCTCTTCGCGTAGCATTAGCCTTTAAATCCTCTTCATTCCAGTCAGTAACTTCTATAGTTCCCTTTTTCTTATTAAGGCCACGGTCTTTTGAAACTGTTTCATATTTCCATGTACCGCTGCATGGAGGAGCAAAACGAACTTTCCATGAATTATCCCCGTCCCAAAAAGCAGGTATATTAAACTTCTTATTCAAAGCTTCACCTGAAGTACCGGTGAATTCCGCACTTGCATAAGGGGCCTCACCTTCTTTAATACATTCAACATAAGGATTTTGAAAGGACTTCGATGCTTTTAAAGCAATCTCATATACCTCCCACTTTTTCAATTGATTAACCTGACAATTAGCCTGAAAGGCTAATGCAATCAGAAAAAAAGAAACAAAAACAACTTGTTTTTTCATAAGTATAAAATATTTGGTTTAAATCATATCCTGAACTGAAACCATCCCGTATTTGCGGGACTGCTAAAAGTAAGATTTTTTTTAAAAAAATAAATCAGTCCAGCTAATTAAAGAATTAAAGAATGAAAAAATGAACACAATGTGATGTTAGATTATCTATTATTTGCAGGATAGGATTTTAAATCAGCCAAACTTCCTTTACAGCTTTTTGTCCTTGTTCCAGGAAGTGGCTGTATTTCATTCATATATTCAGCGCCCCAATCATTTGTTTCATCCTCAATCTGGCGAATAGATTCCAGTATTTTCCCTTGTACCATGAACCTACCAGGGCCGGGTTGTCTGTACACTGACTGTACACTGACTGTACACTGACTGTACAATATTAGTACAGACAGTGTACAGACAATGTATATACAGTGTATAGTAAATACGACGCAATATATACTCAGATATGGATATTAATTTTGGGAATATTTTCCGCGATCGGGATATTATTGATTTATCATCAATGACTTTCCCAGGAAATCATTAAGGACCAGCGCGGTTAATTATTGGATTCTCAGTTTGGTTTTTAACTGCGAAACACTTTAAAGAATTGAAGAATAAGGTTTCAAGTTGTCAGGCTGTACGGAAAAGGTTTTCACAGTGTTTATCACCTAACAGACTGACAGTCTTTAGCTCCTTTCTTCTTACACCTTCTAAGGATTAACCAATTCTTTTACCTGCCATTGGCCCGGGTTTCAGGCTATGAATCTCATCGATATGGATCAGGATCACTGCTTTAGGCTTTGGCATTCCTGCCTGAATGGACATTTCTGCGGATTTTTCATATATCTCACCACTTGTCAAAACTTCAGGAGTTCCGATAAAGCGGTATCCGTCAAGGATTTCACGGTTAACTACAGCTACGGCCACTTTTGATCCATCCAGAATGTTTTGGTAGGTTCTGCGGCCTGTACCCTCAGTGAAAATTAAAGTTTCATCGTTGAATACTCGGGTCGAACGCTTTGGTGCATTATTGGGGATTCCATCTTTACTGACCGTTGCATAGAAACATTGCTGGGTCATAATCATTTCTTTCATTTCAGATGTAAGCTTTGACATAATTGACATTCCTCCTGATTATTTATTAATTACGAATTTTGCTTTACTATTCATTATCAGATTTTTAAATTCTGATGGATTATGAGGGTTAAATCTTACCATATCTTTTCCCCTTCAGCCTGCAATAATTTGTAGTGGCTCAATGTAAGCTGATATAACTGGTACGAGTATTTCAATTTGGCCTGGGCAAGGTCGGTTTCACTGTCCAGCAGTGTTGTATTGGTTATTGAACCGCTTTCATAAAGCGCTTTGGCCTGATTCATAGCTGCCTCTGCCTGGGTAATTTCTTCAAGGGCTGTTTTGAGTTGAACTTTATTATTTCTATAATCCAGCAGGGCATTTTGTACCTCCATGCTGATTTTTTGCTGCAAGACATCAGCATGGTCAGTGATAGACTGGATCTGCCAATCAGCCGTTTTTAGTTTTGATTTTTTTAAATTGCCGTC
>CAWENX010000005.1:0-433467 GCA_963810555.1 uncultured Bacteroidia bacterium
TAGGATTATTGAGGTATAAATATTTGATTATCAACAATTGTATGTTGAAAAGTTTAGAGATTTATGCCTTATAAATTGCAGGATTTTCGGTAAATTGGCGGAAAACCTTGCAGAAATGATTGGAAAAATAGAAAACGACCCTCAGTTAGAAATGTTTAAAGTTCCGCTCACACATTTCATTAAAGAGGACCATGAACTGGTACTGCTGTCCGGTAAGATTAACTGGGAAGAACTGGAGAGAGAGTTAAGCGTTTATTATTGTCAGGACAATGGAAGGCCCTGTGTTCCAATCCGTACCATTGCAGGGATAGTGTTTTTGAAACGGATATTTAATGAAAGTGATGAGAGCGTTTTGGACCGTTGGGTTGAAAATCCATACTGGCAGCACTTCTGTGGGGAATTTTATTTCCAACATGAATTGCCCTTTGACCGGACAGAGATGATCAAGTTTCGTAAACGTATTGGAGAAATGGGATCAGAAGTGTTGCTCAGAATGTCTGTTCAGTTGTTTCCAAGCAAAGAAATAAAGGAAGACGAAGTTTTGATTGATACCACTGTCCAGGAAAAGAACATCACCTTTCCTACTGATGTGAAACTGCAAAAGAAAATGATTGAGAAGTGCAGGAAGATAGCAGTTAGGGAGAAGATACAATTGAGGCAGAGCTACCGAAGAGAACTTAAACAGTTGATGATTGATCAGCGGTTCCACAGTCATCCACGTCGCCGGAAAAAAGCGCTGGCTGCTGCCCGCAGAATAAGGGTCATTGCCGGCAGGGTTGTCCGCGACATTGAGCGGAAGATGGACACCAGGCAGAAAGAAAAATATGCCAGACAGTTGACCATTTTCAAAAGGGTGTTGGCACAGGAAAGAGGTAGCAGCGAGAAGGTTTACAGCTTACACCAGCCTCATGTGAAGTGCATTGCCAAAGGGAAGGAGGCAAAGAAATATGAATTCGGAAACAAAAGTTCGATAGCCAGAACACGTAAATCCGGGATCATTGTTGGGGCAATGGGTTTTACAGACAATGTTTATGATGGCGATACTCTTTTGCCACAGTTAGAACAAACAGAAAGGATAACTGGCCACAGACCGAAAGCCGGGATTGTGGACAGGGGTTATAAAGGGAGGAAGACCATAAACGGGGTTCAGATCATCATCCCATCAAAATTACCGGCTTGTGCGAACAACTATCAGAAACAAAAAATGCGCAAACGATTTAGGGCAAGGGCAGGCATAGAACCGGTGATAGGACACCTTAAACAAGACCATAGAATGGGCCGTAATTATCTCATGGATGAAGTAGGCGATTTGGTCAATACCCTGCTTGCCGCAGCAGGGTTTAATCTAAGGAAAATGCTTCAGCGATTAAAAGCTGAAGTATTGGCCATTTTTGCCCGGTTAATCTGGCACCTATTCGCCAAGGGATGGAACCTGAAATACACATTTTGAAAAAACGGGGTTTTTCACGTTCGACTATTTAAACTCTATTCAAATACCAATTAGTATTCAAACTGTATTCAAATAGTACTCAAATAGTATTCAAACTATAGCTTTAGTATGGTGTTGGTACGGCATTGTTACTATCACGGAAAGATGGTGAAAGCTGATTTGGATGAGGTGAATAAAAAAGGGGAACCGATTCTTAAAACTCTGTTAAAAGCAATATCACCCACTGATATCTCAACAATTTAAAAACCGGATCTTATCTGAATCAGGGTATTAAAATAAATACTGAAATCGCTGGTTTATTTTTAATTTTAAAGATGGAATATTTTATTGATATTGGTTGGTTTCCTCTTGTCTCTTAATCAGGGTATTGATATATTTGCTGTTTCATTGAGGGGAATTAGCTCAGCTGGCTAGAGCGTTTGATCCGCATTCAAAAGGTCGCCGGTTCGAATCCGGTATTCTCCACGTATTAGTTTTTCACTGATTACCGATCACTGATTTCGGCCATAAATGAGGGTTAATTCGAGCAATTTTTTCCCTTCATTTTCCCAATCAAGGGACGGCGGAATTTTCCATTTCCAGTTGCCTCTTACTGTGCCGGGCTTATTCATACGTGCTGATGAGTCAAGTCCGAACACATCCTGAAGTGGAATAATTGAAATTTGTGCTACTGAAGAAAGAGCTGTACGGATCATTTCCCAATGGTCAATCCGGCCTGCACCTGTATAATGCTTTATATATGCGCGTTCTTTCCTGTTTAATGATTTCAGCCAGCCAATGGTGGTATCATTATCATGGGTTCCAGTATAGACAACAAAATCTTTATGATAGTTATGAGGCAGATATTCATTGGTGCTTCCACCCTCAAAAGCAAACTGAAGCACTTTCATTCCGGGGAGGTTGAATTTCTTTCTCAATTCACGAACTTCCTCACTTATTGTACCTAAATCTTCAGCGATTACAGGCACATGACCGAGCTGACTCTGCAGTATCCTCAGCAATGCTTCACCATGAGCCTTATACCATTGACCATTGACAGCTGTTTTTTCCCCATAGGGTACAGCCCAATATGATTCCAGTCCCCGGAAATGATCGAACCTGACCAGATCAAACATTCTCAGGTTGTAATGAAGTCTTGCCATCCACCAGTCATAATTCCTCTGCTGCAGCCTGTCCCAGTTAAAGACAGGATTGTTCCAAAGCTGGCCGGTCTTGCTGAAATAATCAGGAGGAACACCTCCGACCAGAACAGGTTTTCTGTTTTCATCCAAAAGAAAAATATCCTGATTTGACCAGACATCCGAACTGTCGTAAGCCACATATAAGGGGATATCGCCGAAAATCCTTATCCCGTTGTCGTTGGCGTATTTTTTCAGGGAAATCCATTGACGGAGAAAAATAAACTGGATAAATCTCTGGAATTCAACATCATCAGGAAAAGAATTATACATTCGATTTAAAACCTTCTCTTCGCGACTAAGCATATCTTTGTCCCAAAAGCTCCAGTCCTTTCCTTTCAGATTTTTTCGGCAGGCATAGAACAAAGACCAGGATTCAAGCCACCAGGCATGTTCTTTCCAGAATAAAAGATAATCATCCGAATTAAATCCCCCCTGCAGGCGGAACCTGTGAAAAGCTTTTAACAGTAAAGGCTGGCGGAATTTTCGTACAAGAGGATAATCCACAAAAGAGTCAGAGAAATCTCCCGAGAATTTTATCTCTTCCGGTTTTAACATTCCCGATTCAACCAGGTTATCAAGATCAATCAAGTCAGGATTTCCCGCAAATGCAGAATAACACTGATAGGGTGAATAACTGCGGTTAGTAGGCCCTAATGGCAATATTTGCCAGATTTTTTGTCCTGATTCCTTTAACCAAAAAACAAATCGGCGAGCCTCCTCTCCAAGTGAACCAATACCATATTTGCCGGGCAGGGAGGTGGGATGAAGTAATATGCCTGAATAACGTTCTTCCATTGCGTTTTAAATTGAGACGCACGTCGTGCGTCTTTACAATATTTTATTTCAACCATTTATCCAGCCATTGAAAGAATACGCGTTGCCATAGAATCCCATCCTGAGGCTGGGATACCCAATGACTTTCATCAGGGAAATATAATAATTCCGCAGGAAGGTTTAATAACCTTGCGGAATTAAAGGCACCCATGCCCTGGGTATCGGGAATTCTGAAATCTTTTGCACCGGTGATCACAAGAATAGGTGTGTCCCAGTTCTGAACAAATTTGTGAGGAGAAAAATTCTTATAAGTATTCTGAGCAACCTTATTATTCAAGTCCCAGTACGGTCCTCCGTTATCCCAATTGGGAAACCACATTTCATCCGTGGTTGAATACTCAGCTTCCATATTAAACACGCCACAATGGGCAATAAAGGCTTTAAACCGCTTTTGATGGTGACCGGCAAGGAAGAAGACGGAATATCCTCCATAGCTTGCACCAACGGCGCCAAGACGATCTTTATCAACATAAGGTTCAGCGGCAAGGGTGTCGATTGCAGTGAGATAATCCTTCATATCCTGACCTCCGTAATCTCCGGAAATTTCTTCATTCCATGCCTGCCCAAATCCCGGTAATCCACGCCTGTTGGGTGCGACAATGATATAACCGTTAGCCGCCATGATCTGAAAATTCCAGCGATAAGACCAGAACTGACTGACTGTACTTTGCGGTCCGCCCTCACAATACAGAAGAGCAGGATATTTTTTCGCCGGATCAAAATGTGGCGGATATATTACCCAGACTTTCATCTTTTTCTTGTCGGTTGTGGTTATCCAACGGCTTTCAACTTTACCAAAAGTCAGCTGATCCATAATTCCTTTTGTTACGAAAGTCAGCGGTTCATCGGAACCCGTAACAGGATCAACATTATAAATCTCAGCAGGCTGGGACATTGAAACTTTTGAAGCAATTAACCTGTCGCCTGCCTGAACAACATCCTGATAATTATGTACTCCATTTGTTATCCGGCTTATTTTCCCATCTGCCAGATCAAGACGGTATATCTCATCGTCAGCATGAATATCAGAAATAAAATAAACGGATTCGCTGTCTTAGCCCACGCCAGATTATGAACATCCTGATCGAAAGAGGCAGTATAATCCTTTTTCAGACCTGTTGAAAGGTCGGCAATAAAGAGCCTGTTCTTATCCGATTCATAACCATCACGTGCCATGCTCTCCCATGCAAGGTATTTACCATCAGGAGAATAGGTTGGATTCATATCATACCCCATCATTCCTTCTGTAAAGTCGACAGTTTTGCCGGTCTGAAGATCATAAATGTAAATGTCCGAGTTGGTCGACAAGGTGTAAGCCCTGCCGGTCAGTTTTTTGCATGTGTATGCCAGTGATTTGCTGTCCGGATTCCACTCAATCTGCTCCATTCCGAAGTCTGGCTTCATTGGTGAATCAAATTTTTCTCCGGCCATAATGTCTTTGTCATTTGTCAGGCCATTATCACTGTAATCTGCAATAAATATATGCTGATAGGTGTAATCATGCCATTTATCCCAGTGACGATACATCAGGTCGGTTTCAAGTCGTGCATTTGCCTTAGGAAGATCAGGGAATAAATCGTGAATACTATTATCCAGTTTGACCGCCTTTATATATATAATATGTTTCAAATCCGGGGCATATTTATAACCCAGGATACCGCCTTCAATGCGTGATACCTGATGATTCGAAGAACCATCGGGATTCATTTCCCACAATTGGGATTCTCCGTCTTTACTGAACAAATATCCTATTTTCTTCCCATCGGGTCGCCACGTCTCATCACTCAGACTTTGGTCAGTAAAAGTGATCCTTTTGGCAGTATCCCCTTTTACAGGGACCACATACAAATCTCTGTATGATTTGTTTTCAGGAATACTAATGTAAGTAACCCCGTAAAGTACCGATTGACCATCCGGTGAAACTTTTGGCACACCAACACGCCCAAATGACCATAAAAGTTCAGGAGTAAGAAGATCACTCGTTGCTTTTGGAGTGGAAGGAATAAAATATTTATCCTTTCCTGGAGAATTTTCCCTCTCAGCACAACCCATCAGGATTGCAGAAATCAGAATATATAAAAACACGTTTCTCATGCCCAATTCATAATTTGTTAAAAACAAAGTTTCAGATTTTTATATTATTTCGATAATTTTGATTAATTCATTTATTTATTAATATCTGATTAATACAAAAATAAGAGAATTCATGAAGGTATTCAGAAAAAAACCTGCGAATTTAAATTCGCAGGTTTTTATTTATCAAATAATTGTTCTAATCAATAATTCTAATAATAATAATAGGTCTTTGGAATATCGATCCTGTTTCCGTTGTAGTCAGTATACCTGATGTAAAATTTTACCTGATTCTGTCCCTGGACTCTTAACGAATTCAATTTGAAACTTACAACTGCATAGGCAGGGTATTGATTTAAATCACCCCGTGCATTATGCCTTAATTCCAAAATGTAGGGATTTGTGACTCCATTCCCCTCTCCATTATCAAGCAGATTGATATAATGAACTGAACCCTGCGTAAAGAATTTCAAATCGAGATTCAAAATATCCTTTGGAGATATCCTTGCTTCTCTGACTATAATTGGATCATGGCCTACACTGTCTTCAGAAACCTGGCTGAGTTTCTTTATATCCTTAAACAGGATATCATTAATGCCGTAAATCCTGGCCAGATAATTGAATGTACTATCTGTCAAAGAAGTTTTGCTTATCGGGTTGAATTGCACCCAGACCCGGTCACTGTCCTTGGGATTATAACCTGTTAATGTCTTGGAAGGAGTAACAACACTTCCGTTATCCAGATTAATCACAAATGATTGGTCCGAGGAATTGGTCTGAATAAGGCCAAAAGAAGCATCAATGTTATCATAGTAATAATGATGCCGGTGGAAATCATCCAAACAGCCAGATAAAAGAAATCCCATTACAAGGACCAGCGACAAAATGATTTTTGGAAATTTAATTTTCTTGTCCATAGCAGTAGAATTTAATTTATTAATAGATGTAAAAAATAGTAAAACGGTTGTGTTATTTTTAAAATCTTATCCAAAAAAGATCATATATAAAACAAAATCTAAAGTCTTTGGTTTAAAGTAATCATTATTGAACGTCGGCTAAAGATGACGGCAAAGGATGAAGCTAAAAGCAAAGGATATTCCATTGATCACTCCCGAATCTTCGGAACTGATCACTCCTAAGATAAACTCATCAAATAATCCTTGAAATATTGATACGAAACCGGTAGTTTGATACTTTGTTTTTTACCTTTCATAAACTCCTTCAATCTGTCCGGTATCGGGATTTTCCCTTTACCAATAATGGATTCAACTGTCTCAATGAATTTTGCAGGATGAGCAGTCTCAAGAAAGATACCAATCTCTCCCGGATTCAATTTTTCCTTTAATGCCCTGAACCCAACTGCTCCATGCGGATCTAACAGATATCCATCGTTTTGGTAAACCTGGTCAATTGTTTCGATGATCTTTTCATCGGAATAGGCGGCCCCTATAATATCTTCGACAATCGCCTTATATTCATTGTCGTACAGATCAAGGATCCGGACAAAATTGCTTGGATTGCCTACATCCATCGCATTAGCCAATGTAGCAACAGAAGCACGCGGTTCATATATTCCCGTTTTCAGATATTTATAAACCACATTATTGCGATTATTTGCAGCAATAAAGCGAAATACCGGTAAGCCCATTTTCTTGGCAATCAAACCTGAGGTTAGATTTCCAATATTGCCACTTGGTACAGAAATCACTATTCTTTTGTTTTTCTCGGGCAATTTTGCATAGGCATTAAAATAATAAAATGACTGTGGCAGAAAACGTGCAACATTGATCGAATTTGCTGAAGTAAGTGTAAGTTTTCTTTTCAATTCAGCATCCGTAAAAGCAGCTTTAACAAGAGTCTGGCAGTCATCAAATGTACCGTTTACTTCAAGCGCTGTAATGTTGTTACCAAGTGTCGTAAACTGCTTTTCTTGAATTTCACTTACTTTCCCCTTGGGATAGAGCACGTGAACGTGTATTCCCTGAACTCCCAGGAATCCATTCGCTACCGCACTTCCTGTATCCCCTGAAGTGGCGACCAAAACATGAACCTGACCATTATCCTGTTTAAGAAAATAGGATAACATCCTGGCCATAAATCTTGCTCCTACATCTTTAAATGCCAGTGTGGGGCCATGGAAGAGTTCAAGGGTATAAATGCCATCTTCCACTCTCACCAGGGGTGTATCAAAACTCAATGTTTCATAAACAATTTCTCTTAAGGATTCCCGTGAGATATCATCGCCGAAGAATCTTTCTGCTACTTCAAATGACAACTCCTGAAAAGTAAGCGAATCAATTTTCCTGAAGAAAGAAGCCGGCATCGGATCTATATACATTGGCATAAACAAACCATTGTCAGGAGCCAGTCCTTGTGTAACTGCGGTTTTCAGATCAACATCGGGAGTATTATGATTTGTACTGTAATATTTCATTTTATTTAATTACGAATGACGAATTCTATTTCAAAAGTTCCTGCATAAACTGGTTGCTTTTCAATGTTCCAAATATACCTTTTCGGACTGAATATTCATCATACCGATCAACCATATCAGGCAATGCACCGGGACGATAGATTATAAAAGGAACTGCCTCACGTGTATGAGTTCTCAATTTCCAGGGTGTCGGATGATCCGGGAGCACCGCCAAAGTTACAGGTTCATTTAAGAGGAGAGTTTCTTCCATCAGAAATTTGACAACTCTACGATCGAGGTACTCAATCGTCCTGACTTTCAGATCAAAATCTCCTTCATGACCTGCCTCATCGCTGGCCTCAATATGAAGATAAACAAAATCATGATCTCTCAATGCATCCAGAGCAGCTTTGGCTTTTCCTTCATAGTTCGTATTATACAATCCCGTTGCACCTTCAACTTTAATGATATCCAATCCTGCGTAAACGCCAATACCTTGTATTAAATCTACAGCTGAAATTACAGCGCCTCTTTTAATACCATACATTTCTTTTAGCGTAGCCATATTGGGCCTGTAACCCTGAGACCACGGCCATATAGAATTTGCCATATCTTTCCCCACGCTTCTGCGTTTTATATTCACAGGATGGCTGGCAAGCAATTTCTGGGATTCATAAATGAGTCCTTTTAGAAAATCTGCAGTTTTAATACCCGAATGGTCAGTAGCTTTCGGCAATACATCGGTAAATAAAGTCCCGGGGACATCATGTGGCGGGACACAACTGATTGCTTTATTCCCTCCTTTGATTACGAGTAAATGTCTGTAAGAAACACCCGGGTAAAATTTCACATATTCATCGCCTAATTTTTCATTTAAAAAACTGATCAGATCAAATGCTTCTTCTGAAGAAATATGTCCTGCTGAGTGATTCTTGATTTTTCCTTCCTCCACACATATCAGGTTGCATCTCATGGCAAGATCTCCGTCTGCCAATTTTATTCCCATACTAGCGGCTTCGATGACTCCCCTGCCTTCAAAAACAGATTCCACATCATAACCAAGAACTGCAAGATTGGCTACCTCACTTCCAGGAGGAAGGTTCTCCGGTACTGTTTTCAACATTCCTGTCCGCCCCATTTTAGCTAATATATCTATGTTAGGAATATGAGCCGACATTAATGGAGTTAATCCGTTTTTTTCCTCTTCCGGCTGATCAGCCATTCCATCGCCAAGAATTACAATATACTTCATATTAGACCATTAGACTATAAGACTACCCTCCCGATCCCGCAGGTGCGGGATTGCGAGAATTATGAATTACCAATCAGCACGTCAGCACATTAGCAAATTGATCAAATGTTCGAGACTTTAATCAGGTCGGCAAATACTCCCGCCGCGGTAACGGCAGCCCCAGCTCCGTAACCCTGTATCAGCATTGGAAATTCATTATAACGTTCACTGGTTAAAAGTACAATATTATTGCTTCCTTCAAGATCATAAAATGGGTGTCCGATCCCTACAGTCTGAAGTGATACAGAGGCTTTACCCTGATCCATGACGGCTACAAAACGCCATTTCTTTTTATCTTTTTCAATATGAATCCGCCGTTCTTCAAACATATCATCCAAATCAGGAAGCTGTTCCCAGAAATCTTCAATAGAGGATTCAAAATATCTCTCAGGTATAAAAGGAGTGGCAATTACCGCCTCCTTTTCAATTGCATAACCGGATTCCCGTGCGAGAATCACAAGTTTTCGAATCACATCTATTCCACTTAAATCTATTCTCGGATCAGGTTCCGAATAACCTTTTTCCTTTGCCATTCTGACCGCTTTACTGAAAGGAATTTCTTTACTGATTGTATTGAAAATAAAATTAAGAGTACCTGAAAGTACGGCTTCGATCCGCACGATCTTATCGCCTGATCTCATCAGATCATTTATAGTTGAAATCAATGGCAGACCGGCACCAACATTTGTTTCAAACAAATATTTTACACCATGTTGAGCCGCCAGCTCCTTAAGGTCACGATAGCGTCTGTACTCCGATGATGCCGCAACTTTATTGGCAGCTACCACAGAAATATAATTATCCAGGACATAATGGTAATGCTCGGCAACTTTGGCATCAGCAGTACAATCCACAAAAACGGAATTAAATAAATTCATCTCAGCCATAATCCGGCAGAATCTACCCATTTCGCTTTTTTCTTTCGAATGTTCAAGTAATTCCCTGATATTTACAGGGTCTAATCCTTCACGTACAAAGATCATTTTCCTTGAGTTGGCAACTCCGGCCAGTCTGAGAATCAAACGATGATCATTTTTAAGTTTTTCCTGCTGTCTGCTGATCTGACTCAGAAGGTCACGTCCTACAGTTCCTACACCTACTAAAAAGATGTTCAATTCAACATAGGGAGAAAGGAAAAAGGCTTCGTGTACAACATTGAGTGTCTTTTTCAGATCAATATTTTTCACAACCCAGGAAATGTTTTGTTCAGAAGCACCCTGGGCAATTGCAATCACATTAATCCCGTTTTTACCTATCGTATGAAATAGTTTTCCCGCAATACCTGCTGAATGTTTCATATTCTCTCCGACAATGGCTACAATGGAAAGCTCATCTTCAACCATAACTTTGTTGATCCTGCCTGATGCAATCTCTCTTTCAAATTCCTTTGAAATAGCTTTATAGGCAGTCTCTGAATTTTCTGAATTGATGGCAAAGCTGATTGAGTTTTCTGATGAAGCCTGAGAAATAAGTATGACATTAATATCTTCACGAGCCAGCGCCCCGAACAGGCGCATTGAAATTCCGGTAACTCCGACCATCCCCAATCCCTGAACTGTAAATAACGAAATTCCTGAAATGGATGAAATACCTTTGATAGGATGATCCTTGTTGAGTGAAACCGTCTGACTGATCAACGTCCCGTCTCCGGCAGGATTCATTGTGTTTTTTATATGTACGGGTATTCCCTTTTGATAAACAGGCAAAATTGTCGGCGGATAGATTACTTTAGCTCCAAAGTGCGACAGTTCCATCGCTTCAGAATAAGTCAGCATCGGAATTGTATAGGCATTGCTGATAACACGGGGGTCTGCAGTCATGAATCCATCAACATCTGTCCAGATTTCCAGGGTCTTTGCATTTAAAGCTGCGGCAAAGAGTGCAGCGGTGTAATCCGATCCCCCACGGCCAAGTGTAGTCATTGATCCATCATCGGCTGATGAAATAAATCCCGGAGCAACAGCCACTTTGCCCAATGATTTACAAGCTTCCTTTATCCCCTTGTATGTATAATCAAAATTCACATTTGCCTTTCCAAAAGTCTGGTCTGTCCGGATAAGAGAAGCACTGTCTATCAGTGGGGCATTCAGGAAACGACTGATTATTAAGGAAGACATCCTTTCCCCAAATCCGAGTACTTTATCAAGTGTCTTGGGAGTCAACTCCCCGATAAGTCTCACTCCCTGGATAATTTTTTCGAGTTCATCAAATAACTTCCTGAGCGCCTGGAAAGTATTATCAGTCTCCTTTTTAATCAATAATCCGTTAGCAAGATCTTCGTGCCGTGTCCGGATTATACTCAGTTCGCCGGTTGTTTCTTCTCCTGATGCAGCTTTCCGTGTCGCTGACAACAATTGATCAGTTATGCCTCCCAGTGCGGATACAACTATAATAACTATATCCTTTTGATTAAAGACAATTTCACCTACCTTTCTGATATTTTCTTCAGTACCGACTGATGTTCCGCCAAATTTTAAAATTTTCATACAGGTTTATTTTTAAATTCCACCCCAAACAGAACAGTAAAAAAACAAATGAACCGGAAAATCTCCGGTCCAGTCATCCTACAATTCAATGTTGATTTAATTGACACCTCCGGAAGGTGAATAATTCTCGATGATCTTTGTCTCGATTTCTTCCAACAGTTCAGGATTATCTCTCAAAATAGCTTTCACTCCTTCTCTTCCCTGGCCAAGTCTGGTATCACCGTAGCTGAACCATGAACCCGCTTTCTTTATCAAATTCAATTCCACGCCAATATCAATAATTTCTCCAACTTTCGATATACCTTCTCCGTAAATGATATCGAATTCAGCTTTTCGGAAAGGAGGCGCCACTTTATTCTTCACAACTTTTACCCGTGTATGGCTCCCCTGAATTTCTTCCCCGTCTTTTAATTGCCCTATCTTTCGGATATCAAGCCTTACAGATGAATAAAATTTCAGGGCATTACCTCCCGTGGTTGTTTCAGGATTCCCAAACATTACACCAATTTTCTCACGCAACTGATTAATAAAAATTACACAGGTTTTTGTCCTGCTTATATTGGCAGTCAATTTTCGCAGTGCCTGAGACATTAATCTTGCCTGAAGTCCCATTTTTGAATCGCCCATTTCTCCTTCGATTTCCGCTTTTGGCGTCAATGCTGCAACGGAATCAATAACAATAATATCAATTGCCCCTGACCGTATAAGGCTGTCGGTAATTTCAAGCGCCTGTTCTCCGTTATCCGGCTGTGATATCAGAAGCTCATCAATATTAACACCCAGTTTGTGAGCATATGTGGGATCGAAAGCATGTTCAGCATCAATGATAGCTGCAATACCGCCCTGTTTCTGTGATTCAGCAATGGCATGTATCGCAAGGGTCGTTTTTCCCGATGATTCAGGTCCGAAGATTTCAATGACCCTCCCTTTCGGATAACCCCCAATCCCCATTGCCAGATCCAATCCAATTGAACCCGAATGAATGGCAGGTACATCATCAACAGGTTTGTCACCCATTCTCATGATCGAACCTTTTCCATAGCTCTTCTCAATTTTATCCATTGTCATCTGAAGGGCTTTCAGCTTTTCGCTGTTGACTTTCTGTTGATCTTCTTTTTGCATGTGATTTATTAATTTAATTTAATTATTTTATCGACAGTTCTCTGAGAATCTGGCTCGTGTGTTCTTTTGTATCCACTTTGCTGAATATCTTTTCAATCGTTCCCTGCTCATCAATAACAAACGTGGTACGAATTACTCCCATATATTTTTTTCCATAATTCATTTTCTCTCCCCAGACTCCATAAGCCTGAAGAATTTCTTTTTCGGTATCCGCGATAAGATTGAATTTTAAACCATACTTTTCAATAAACTTCCTGTGTGATGCTTCATTGTCAGGACTTACTCCTACAACCTCATAACCTTTTGATATCCAGTATCCATAGTTATCATTCAGGTTACATGCTTCAGCAGTACATCCGGGAGTATTATCCTTGGGGTAAAAGTAAAGAATTAACTTCTTCCCTTTAAATCCTGCAAGCGAAATTATTTCCCCATTTTGGTTGATCCCTTTAAAATCTGGGGCCTTTTGACCTTCAACTAACTTACCCATAATTCTTAAACTTAATTAAACATTGACTATTGATCTTCAATTGTCTTTATTAATTCACCATTCGTAATTCGTAATTCGTAATTCGTAATTAAATAATGATTCTCCGGATTAACTCACAAATATACTTAATATCGTCTGAATTACCTTTATTCCGCATAACATAACATTAAGATTTATTAAAATTCGTAATTTGTGCAATTTGTTAATAATTCGTGTAATTCGTTATCAGCAAAATATGTAATTTTAGCACTAATTTATTTTCGAAAGCGTAGTTATGAAGGGTTTTTATTTCTGGTTCAGATTCAAATCATTACTTTTATTGATATTTTTTTATTTTAATTCATTACATGCTCAGGAATTGCGTGGTAATGAACCTCTTGCCATGGAATATTTCA
Organism: uncultured Bacteroidia bacterium; assembly: GCA_963810555.1. Classification (GTDB taxonomy): domain Bacteria; phylum Bacteroidota; class Bacteroidia; order Bacteroidales; family Prolixibacteraceae. The sequence continues at coordinate 13,736 of CAWENX010000005.1, forward strand.
AGGAAGGCAATTATGAAAAAGCATTACCCCTGTTTGCTCAGTTATTTAAAAATTCACCTGATAATCCCAAATACAATTATTACTATGGCGTAACCTTACTGAAAAACAATTATTTTGAAACAGCTACCAAGGAAGCCCTTCTCAATGCCCTTGTTGATAACGCTCCGTCAAATGTGAATTTTTATCTTGGCAACTATTTTCATGCCCTTGGAAACTGGCAGGAAGCAATGGATTTTTATGCAAGGTATAAAGGCACCAGAGAAGAACGAAAATCGCTTCAATTTGATAAGTATGTGGACTTATGCCGGAAAAAAATCAATCCCTTTACTGTGAATCCGGACAGAGAAAAAATTGTATTCAGCGATACGGTGAAAACACCGGTTCAGCAGCCGGATCAGAAAAATTTCCCCATACCTGAACAATTAAAGTCAGAATGGTTTAATTTTCAGGTAAACAGCCAGTTAACTTACCATGGAATTGACGATTTCAAAAGTGAAGCAGCAAAAATTCTCTTCACAAGAGCATGGCTTGCATCAATGCGAAACGACTCATTGGTAAAATCAACAGATTCTCTTCGAAAAGTTCACGCAGCAACCACTGACGTTATGACGAGGCTTGCCCTTGTAAAACAAATTGTTGATGGAGAACAACTGTCTTATCAGTTGCTTCGCGATCGAGATAAGTATTTTGACCAGGCCCGTGTAAAAGAATCAAATTACTGGGATAAGGCCGGAGCGAATGCGGTCGCTGAATTCGCAAGAGAAAATACAAACCGCGAAAAGACGCACGACAGCCTGATCAAGGTACAGAAAATCAACGAGGAACAAAAGGAACAAATAACGGCGGCGGCTGCCCTTGCCGCAACAACTGTTCCTCCAAAAATTCTGAATGATAAACCAAAACAAGAACCCCCTGCAATTGAAGATGTCATCTTTAAAGTACAGATAGGCTCATTCCTGAACGGCAGAATAACATCTTCCTTCAAAACCTTGTACAGCAAATTATCGAAATTGCATAAGATCGATTCATATGTGAATGAAAAAAAATACAAAATTTACACGGTTGGCGAATTAAAGAATTACGATGATGCCACAACCCTTAAAAATCAACTCAGACTTGAAGGAGTCAAGGGCGCATTCGTCGTAGCCTATAAAAACGGAGTAAAAATTCCCGTGACGGATGTCATAAAAATACAACCGGAAACAAATTCTGACAAATAAATAATTGAATGACTATAGAATGATTATTGAATGACTTAAACTCATGGGAACAGACAAACAAAACGACGACAAAGGACAAATTGACATTAATAAAGAACAGGTTCACTCACTGATTCTCCACAATGATGACTATCACAGTTTTGATTTTGTCATTGATGCTCTCGTGAAAGTATGCGGAATGGATATTGTGCAGGCCACTCAATGTACCTATCTTGTTCATTTCAGAGAAAACTGCGAGGTGAAACAGGGTAAAAGATCTGATTTACTGCCATTGCAGACAAGATTGCTTGAACTGGATTTAAAAGCCGAAATCAGGTAAACTTTAAATTTTAAGACTGCCAAATGACAATACTTGTTATAATATTGCTGATCCTCCTCGGAGTCGTAATGCTCCTTCTGGAATTTGCAGTTATTCCGGGATTTACGGTTTTCGGCATTGGCGGAATAGCCTTGCTTGTATACAGTGTTTACCTCGCATTTGCCCGTTACGGTTCATGGGCCGGGATTATCTCGGTGATCTTTATTATCACTCTGGTTCCAATTGTATTCCTGAAATTTTTAAAAAGTAAAACAGGAAAAAAAATGCAATTGGGATCAACAATAACGGGAAAAGTTAATCTCCTGGAAAAAGAAAAATTCCATATCGGCGATCGGGGTAAAGCCGTCACACGTCTTGCCGTTTTCGGCAAAGTTAAATTCAATGACATTGTCGTTGAAGGCAAATCAACCGGCGATTTTATTGAAGTCGGAGCAGATATCGAAATCGTTTCTGTCACAGATAACCAAATAATTGTTAAACAAATAAACTGAACATACCGTCATTTTCCATATTTTTTGCTTCCTTTACAATTATTCTTTAATTCTTGATGTCTATAGCCAAAAGCCTAAAGTCTTTTTTAATTCTTAATTCTTAATTCTTAATTCTTAATTAATTATGCTGCTACCTAACACTATCGGAATTTTAATCACCGTCATAGTCGGATTAATTCTCCTTCTTTATTTTGTGCCTGTGGGTATCTGGTTTTCTGCTCTCGTATCGGGAGTACAGATTTCACTGACACAACTTTTCCTTATGCGATTCAGGAAAGTGCCCCCCGGAACAATTACAAGGGCTATGATTGAAGCTCACAAGGCCGGTCTCGAAGGTATCAAGCGCGATGAACTTGAGGCCCATTATCTTGCCGGCGGTCATGTGGAAAACGTTGTCCATGCACTCGTCTCGGCTGAAAAGGCCAACATCCCTTTAACATTCAAAATGGCCACCGCGATCGACCTTGCAGGACGGGATGTATTACAGGCCGTGCGGATGTCTGTCAATCCTAAAGTGATTGATACGCCGCCGGTTACAGCTGTTGCCAAAGACGGTATCCAGCTGATCTGTAAAGCCAGGGTAACCGTTAGAGCTAACATTCGCCAACTCGTTGGAGGAGCGGGTGAAGAGACTGTTCTCGCACGAGTCGGCGAAGGAATTGTTTCATCTATCGGATCCTCCCATTCCCACAAGCAGGTGCTCGAAAATCCGGATTCCATTTCAAAGGTCGTTTTGCAAAAAGGTCTTGATGCGGGAACTGCTTTTGAGATTCTCTCTATCGATATCGCCGATATTGATATAGGAAAGAATATCGGCGCTTACCTTCAGATGGATCAGGCCCAGGCCGATAAAAACATTGCCCAGGCCCGTGCAGAGGAACGACGCGCTATGGCTGTAGCGCTTGAACAGGAAATGAAAGCAAAAGCCCAGGAAGCAACCGCCAAAGTGATCGAAGCCGAAGCGCAGGTGCCATTGGCTATTGCTGAAGCCTTCAGAAACGGTAATATCGGAATAATGGATTACATGAAATACAAAAACATTGTGGCCGATACCTCAATGCGCGATTCCATCGCCAAAGAAGGTCCTGGAAGTACTGAAATTAAATAGGTTACGGTACAATTCTGAAGAAGGGTAATAAACAAGCAACAGGAAACAGGTATTAGGCAATAGATAATCCATTAATCTTTTTCTCTAAGATCTATATCCTATGGCCTGTAATCTCACTGATTACTAATCACTAATCACTGATTACTGATCACTGATTACTGATCCCTCATCTCTCATCTCTCATCACTATTGCCAACAGCCTAAAGTCTTTCTTTAAAGATAATTAACAATCCCTTACCATTAAATTAGCATCATTCGTTGTTTTGTAAGCTAAATTTGTAATGTGTTTTAAAATTTGATTTAATTTTAGTTAGACTTGTTGATTGATCTGATTAATTGAAATAAAGGGCAGATTTTTATCTGTCCTTTACAATTTTCTGAATTTACGTGTCAATTTCGAAGGCAGCAATATCCTGATCTGAACAGGTTTTGGAAATACCTCTCCCGTGGAATGAATATAATCAAGATACTCGCTTCCAAATTTGTTGATCAGCATCTTTTCCTCCCTTTTTACCCGATGCAGATAGAATGGAATAGCTGAAATCAGGAAAGCCGGCCCGATAATCCAGTTCTGAAGCATAAATATCTGGGCCACAGCTATCGCCACGAAGGCCGCATACATCGGATGTCTCACCCATTTGAAAACACCCGTCCGGATAAGCTGATGGCCCTCTTTGATCTCCAGTCCCGGCGACCAGTATTTGCCAAGATCTGCATGTGCCCTGAAAAACAGCCACACCCCGAAAGAATAGAGCAGAATGGCCGGATAACCTGTCCATTTCGGAAGATCATAATCGAAGAAGGAAAACCAGGTCGAAAAAACATAAATCAGCGGAAGCAGCTGGAATCCCACGAAAATAAAAAACAGGTAAAGCCTCTCGCGGTTATTGAAATACCTCTTGTTCGGCCCCGGATCATAATACTGGGCATAATAGCTCCGCATAATGATCTGCAAAACCATCCCGCATAAAAATATGATCTCAAGCCATGCCCGTTCCATGTTTCCGTTGTTTCATATGCAAAATAAGCGGATTACATCGAGAGAACCATCATTAAATCTCAATAATTTATCAGAAATAAAATATGATTGTACTGATAGCTCTTCTTCTTCACATATCAACAACTTCGTCCAACAAAGCCTCTGTTATCGCTGTACCATCCTCATTCTTAATTCAGTACATTAATTGTTTTTATTCAGTATTTATTCAGTTATAACCGAATAAGATCTGAATAAGAACTGAATAAGCACTGAACAAAGTCCTTATTTGATTGTATGTTGACAACTCTTTTTTCGTAATTTGGAGTATGGTTTTTAATGTTGGTTTCCGGAAATAAATATTATTGCTCTCAAGTGTCATCAAAATCCATTTTGGCGATAAGAGATTTATTATAATAAATTTGAAATTTGTTCCATTATTAGTTAACTTTACCAAATGGAAGGAAAAAGAAAACTGATATTCTTTGGAAACTAAAAGGAACAAATGAAAACAGGCGAAAATAAAAAGACAGAAATAACGACTCTTGATGAACACTTTGAAAGGCGGTACGGTCCACCTGGCTCAGAAAGGAGAACAGAATTTGAAATTAAAGCCAAGGCCTTTGCTATTGGTGAAATAATCAGGGAAGAGCGCAGGCAGGCAAAAATGACGCAAGAGCAGCTGGCTCAAAAGACAGGAACAAAAAAGAGTTTCATCTCCAGGATTGAAAACGGACATAGTGATATTCAGTTGTCTACGCTTTACCGCTTAATTGAGATTGGATTTGGAAAAAAGATTAACCTGACAATAACTTAAATGGCTCCGGTATAAATATTTGAATCAATAATATTGCTTATATTTATATTGCAGAATATCTGAATGGCTGAAGTCACAAGATATGGAAAGATTACCTGATCATAAATTTCCTGTGCCTGAGGAACGTATTGCAAGCAAGATATTGTTTTTGCGTGGTGAAAAAGTTATGTTAGATTTTCATTTAGCCGAACTGTATGGTATCGAAACAAGAGCGCTTAAACAGGCAGTGAAACGCAATATTGCAAGATTCCCCGTTGACTTTATGTTCGAACTGACTGAGGATGAAATAAATATCCTGGTATCACATTTTGTGATACCATCAAAAAGCTATTTAGGCGGCGCTGTTCCCTATGCATTTACCGAGACAGGTGTTGCAATGCTTTCAAGTGTATTGAAGAGCCAGCAGGCTATTGCCATCAATGTGGCTATTATGAGGACTTTTGTAACACTCCGTAAAATATTATATGATAATAAGGAATTAGTGCGTTGGAAATCAGAGATAGAAAGTAAACTCGTGGAGCATAATGATCAAATACTTTTGATTTTTGAGTATCTTAGAAATTTTGAAAAAGTAAAAGAGCAAGAACTCAAACAAAAGAACCGGCCCAAAATAGGATTTAAACCGTAACAGAAGAATCAATAATATTGCTTATATTTACCTTATAGTAAACAAACAACTAAATCGCGAAAAGCCATGAAAATAAAAATATCGTTGATTGGCACAATTTTAGTGATAATTTCTTTTTTTACTTGATCATTCGCAATCAAACAATATTAAGTTAGCAGATACAATTCATCTTACAATAAGGATGTTCTTGATTTAAGATTGCAAATATTAGCTGCACAAATAACAAGTGGATGTTATACAATTGAGGATATGGGAGGGATTGCTTTCCCAGTTTCAATTAGAATTAATAACAAGAATAAAATTGAATTTAAAACCGAGGGGATTTTGAAAATAAAATAACAAAAGAGCAACAAAAAGAAATAATTCGAAGGATTTTTATTTGTTAGAGTGGGAATAACAGAATTAATTGAACTTCATTTTCAAAAATAAATTTTAATAAAAATGATATAGTTGGATACTGGTATTTAAAAGGTGCTCATGATCCATGTGCAAAATGGGAACAGATAAATTTGAATGGTTAAAGCTTTAAATATCAAAGATTAAAGTATATTTTCAAATTTCTCCATTCTACGATTATTAAATAAATGAATTTGTAATCTTTTTGACTACTTCACAATTTTGTAATAGATTAGGGCATTGGCAAGCTCTGCCCCTACCAATCATCTTTGTGTCAATACCTATTACATATGGCTTAAACTCCACTGGTTTTTTCGTTGCATTTATTACTAATTACTGATTACTGATCACTGATTACTTTTTTACAACTTCTTTATTTAACTATAAGTTGCCTCGTACCAGGCTGCTATTTCCTTCGTATTGCCTCGCTTTTGGTTCGCTATTGGCTTATGCTTCCTGGAAAACATAATATAGAAAATTATTGGCTTGTTTTTCTCATCAAAAGAGGATACTTTCATCAGATTCAAAATTCTTATTGGTATCTTTGTTCTGATCAAGCTGTTTCTGTCTGAAATGCTTGTTTAATCGTTACAACTAAAACTTTAAAACCAGACAACATATGACTACAAGAAGAAGTTTCCTTAAAAATTCAGCTCTTACAGCTTCAGGATTGGGAATGGCCGGCGCAGTTCCGGGAACAGCATTCGGTTTTCCTGCAAATGAAAAGATCAATGTGGGGGTGATCGGCTGCAACGGTATGGGCTTCAGCGATCTGACTGCCTTTCTTAAGAATCCTGAGGTCGAATGCATTGCCCTTGCCGATATCGATGAGAGGGTGCTTAACAGAAGGGCTGCCGATGTTGAGAAGATCAGGGGTAAAAAGCCTGCCAATTTATATAAAGACTGGCGCAAACTCATTGACAACAAGGATATTGATGTGGTTATTGTAGGAACACCTGATCATTGGCACTGTCTGACAATGATTTCAGCCTGTGAGGCCGGAAAAGATGTTTATTGCGAAAAACCGCTGGGAAGAACCATCGAAGAGTGCAACCTGATGGTAAAAGCGGCAGAGAAATACAAGAGGGTTGTGCAGGTTGGTCAGTGGCAGAGGAGCGATCCCCACTGGCTCAAAGCGGTTGATTTTATCCGTTCGGGAAAGCTTGGCAAAATAAGACTGGTGCGTGTTTTCTCTTACCAGGGCTGGTGCCCTTCAATTCCTGTTCTTCCTGACGAGCCTGTTCCACAGGGAGTTGATTACGATATGTGGCTTGGCCCTTCGCCAAACCGTCCCTTCAACCGGAACCGCTTCCATTTCACCTTTCGCTGGTTCTGGGATTATGCAGGCGGCCTGATGACTGACTGGGGCGTGCATCTCCTCGACTTTGCCCTTTTCGGAATGGATGTGACCACTCCAAAATCGGTAATGGCGATGGGCGGCAAGTACGGCTATCCCCATGATGCCTGTGAAACGCCTGATTCTCTTCAGACTTTGTATGAATTTGACGGATTCAACGTGATGTGGGATCATGCCATCGGCATCAATGACGGCGGTTACGGACGTGAGCACGGATTGGGTTTTGTAGGAGAGAACGGAACACTTGTTGTAGACCGAGGCGGCTGGGAAGTGATCCCTGAAATTGTTACGAAAAAGGTAAGAATGGAAGCTGTTCCCTTACAGAAAGGTACAGGCGAGGGATTAAATAACCATGTAAGGAACTTCCTTGATTGTATAAAAAGTCGCAATCCCAATACAAATGCCAGTGTTCAGATCGGTGCGCATATTGCCAAATTTTCTTCTCTGGGAAATATTGCTTACAGAACTGGTAAAAAGCTTGTCTGGGACGGCACACGCTTTACCAATGATCAGGATGCCAATAATTATCTGATGCCTGATTATCGCGGGCCCTGGAAGTTGCCTAAAGTGTAGAATTTTGGAAAGGTTACACTGAGTTGCACAGAGATAAAAAGGAGTTACACAGAGAATCTTAACTCTGTGTTCCTCTGTGCCTTCTCTGTGTAACTCTGTGTAACAGAAATTTAAGTACTCTTAAATAAGATATTATGAAGAAATTGATCTATCTGATCATTATCGCATTCAGTGCAGCATCCTACAATACCGATGCCCAAATGCGTGAGTCCGGAAATAATTATCTGCCCTATCAAAGCATCATTCATTTCACGGTTGAGGTAAACACAGTATTCCCAAAAACGGTAATGTCTTTTAATGTCGAAGATTCAGTTAAAATGTCTAAGGATCAGGGTGTTTTGATGCTCCCTGAAACTTACGCTCCCGATAAAAAACCTGTGCGGCTGATCATAGCCTGTCATGGCGCAGGAGGCGGGGTAACAACAACCGGGAGCCAGCTTGAGAGTGGGACAACATCCAAATACCTTGTAAGCCTTGGTTATGCTGTGATGGATATGAACGGACTGGCGATTGAAAATATCGGCGGGCCTGTTGCCATGCAATGCTATCTGAAAGGATATCATTGGGTCATTGAGCATTACAATATCAAGAAAGACGGCGTCTTTATCACAGGCGGCTCGATGGGCGGTGTAACTTCCAATAATCTGGTATACTTTGGAAGTCTGCCAATCCTTGCCCAGGCAGCGTTTTGTCCCCTTTTGGATATTTATTCAGGCGGATGGATGCATCCATGGTATCCAACCACAAGAACTGAAATCGCTCATTGGTATAACTTTGACGGTTATGTTGAAGGACAGCCATATAAAGGAGAATACCAGCCTGATAAGGTTAAGGGCTTCAATCCCATTCTTAACAGGACATTTGAAATTTCAGGCATTAAATACAAAATACATCCCGTTCCTTATAAAGTCTGGCAAGCTTACGGCGACCCGATGGTCTCGTACCAGACAACAAAGGATTTTATTAACTGGATAAAAAATGCAGGGGGATATGCTGAATTGAGGACTTTTGATGCGGTAAGCCATGAGCCGCAGGATCTTGGGCCTGATGTTGGAACATTCATATATCTGGGAAAAGAGTACAAGCTGAAACCGGCTGTGAAGGAATTAGCTTTGTGGTTTGACAGGTTCAATTAATCGACAGATGTGGGTGAGAGGGTAATGCCAATGAGATTATTTAACAGATTGATTTAAAAACAGCTCCCCCCAATTCTAAATAATATATTTTTGTCAGTCATTAATAACAATGACCATTATATGATTTTGTGAAATTCGTTACTTAATGAAACATTTATCAATAAGCAAAAGAACACCTGTAGAGATCAATCTCGCTGATTATGAGCTTTCAGGAGAACCTGTCATCAACCAGGTGCGTAAATTAAAGGATATATGCACCGATCTTTAAAGATCAGGAAGCTTTAAAATCAATGCCGCCTGACATGCTTGCCTATACAGTTCAGCTTTATTTCCCTGTTCCCGAAGGAACAGTTGGCGCATTGGGTTTTGGAAATACTTTTATCTATCCCGGCAAGGTGGGCAATGAATATATCATGACCAAGGGCCATTTTCATGCAAAGGGAGAAAGTTCTGAGTTTTACTGGGGAGTCCAGGGAAAAGGGATGCTGATCATGATGGACCGCGACCGTAACACCTGGGCCGAAGAGATGTATCCCGGAAGCCTGCATTACATTGGAGAAAACATTGCCCATCGTGTTGCCAACACAAGCGATACAATCCTTATATTCGGAGCAAGCTGGACATCTGATGCGGGGCATGATTATGAAACAATTGCAAGGGACGGATTCTCCGCGCGCTTACTTGAAATTGATGCTAAACCGGTTCTGGTTTCTCAGGAATAAAATAAACAGACTAAACTATAAACAATGAAGGGTTACGTAGTACTTATTTCGGTTGTAGCGGCATTTGGAGGACTGCTTTTTGGTTTTGATACAGCAGTGATTTCGGGAACGATCAATTTTATCCAGCCCTATTTCGGATTGTCTGAAGTCGGCTTAGGCTGGACGGTCAGCAGTTTACTGTTTGGCTGTATCATAGGGGTTTCGATTGCAGGAAAAGCAGGAGATCATTACGGACGTAAAAAAGTCTTAATGCTGGCGGCTTTGCTGTTTTTTATTTCTGCTATGGGAAGCGCTTTATCTCATGAGCTTTTCTATTTTGTCTCATCAAGAGTTATTGGGGGAATTGGCGTCGGTGTGGCTTCCATACTCTCACCGATGTATATTGCTGAAATTTCACCTGCGAAATACCGCGGAACCCTGATTTCACTCAACCAACTGGCCATCGTTTCAGGAATACTCATTGCCTTTTTCAGCAACTATCTCCTTGTCGGAACCGGCGAGAATAACTGGCGATGGATGCTTCTGGTTATGGCAGCGCCCGCGCTTTTATTGTTTGTCAGCCTATTTTTTGTTCCTGAAAGCCCGCGATGGCTGGTTGGAAGAAAGCAAGACGATCTGGCGCTCAGCATTCTGATAAAAACAACAGGAAGAAAGGTTGCACACTCTGAACTGGCAGAAATTCAGGAAACCTTACGAACTACGGAAGAAGCAAGTTACAGCGATCTTCTTGTTCCCAAATTGAGACCCATTCTCTTGCTTGGGATTGCTTTGGCAATATTCCAGCAAATCACGGGAATCAACACCATCATGTATTATGCCCCAAAAATCTTTGCGCAGGTAGGCCAATCAAATGATTCAGCCTTATTGCAAACAATCGCAATCGGAGGCACCAATTTTATTTTCACCATTGTAGCCATGCTTTTCATCGACAGGTTTGGGCGTAAATTTCTCATCTTTATCGGCTCTCTGGGTATGACACTGATGCTTGCCGGATTATCGTTACTGTACTTTTTCCATCAGACTTCAGGAATTCTTGTGCTGGTATTTATTCTTGGGTATATTGCCTTCTTTGCCGCTTCACTTGGACCTGCGGTATGGGTTGTAATTTCGGAAATATTTCCTAACCGGTTAAGAAGTAAAGGAATGTCGGTTGCCGTTGTGATTCTCTGGATCGCATGCACCATTGTAACAATTGTTTTTCCCGTTATGCTCCAGGTCCTCAACGGTGGAACAACTTTTCTGATATTTGCCATGATCTGTCTGATAAATCTTCTTTATGTCTGGCGATATGTTCCCGAGACAAAAGGCAAATCTCTCGAAGAGCTGGAAAAGGTTTTGATTAAAGAATAAAATAAATGAAATATACCATTGGCATTGACCTTGGAGGTACAAACGTTAAAATAGGATTGCTTCAAAGCGGAAATCTGATCAGGAATATTTCTCTTAGATCGCTTTCTGCAGTAGGTCTAAGAGCACAACTCCCTGAAATTGAGCATGCCATTGATCAAATGATTCAGAAGAATGGCATTTCTGTCAATAGTGTATTAGGTATAGGATTATCTTTTGCCGGTCTGGTTGATTCTTCCAGGAGCGTTATATTATCTACTAACAAGAAATATGAAGATGCCATTGATATTGATCTGACCGCCTGGGCCAGAGAGAAATGGGGAATCGGCTTTTGTATGGAAAATGACGCCCGGATGGCCCTTCTCGGAGAATGGCAATACGGCAGCGGCAAAGGTTATAACGATTTTGTTATGATTACCTATGGAACAGGGATTGGTTCTGCAGTTCTTATGGAAGGTAAATTATTGCACGGCAGACATTTTCAGGCCGGTAATCTCGGAGGGCATTTTACAATCGACTATAAGGGAAGGCCATGTTCCTGCGGTAGTTTTGGATGTGTGGAAGCTGAAGCTGCGTCCTGGCGTTTGCCTCTGGTTATCAGGGAGTATCCTGGTTTTGAAAAAAGTACTTTGAAGAATGAAAAAGTCCTCGATTATAAAACGCTTATTTCACACGCTCGAAATAATGATCAGGTGGCAGAAGAAGTACTTGAACAATGTTTAACCATTTATGCAGCCGGAATAATCAATATGATCCATGCCTTTGATCCTGAAATTATTATTATAGGAGGGGGTATCATGAAAAGTAGCGATATCATCCTGCCTGCACTCCAGGAAAAAGTTGACCGGCATGCTTGGACACCGTGGGGAAAAGTTAAATTAGTAAAGGCAAAGTATCTGGATACTGCAGCACTTTACGGGGCGGACTATTTGGTAAGATCAAAAATGAATTAAGGAATGAAGAATCAGGCTATAGGCTGTAAGCTATAGGAATTAAAAATTAAAGAATTGAAGAACAAATAATTAATGACAAGAAAATATTTAAATAAACCTTCAAAATATAACAACCTTCCTTGTATAGAAGTGAAGGGAGATGATTTTAAAGTCATTAAGGGATGGGAATCTGTCTGCAAAAGGCTGAATGACGAAATTTCAAGGATCAGTAAGTCAAAGAAAATCATTGTCATCGAAACCTATCAGGGAGTGATCCATGAAGAAATAATCCGCGGCATAAAAAGGGGACTTAAATGCGACCGTATTTTCATGGCGGAAGATTTCATGTGGCCTGAGGAGAAAATAAAAGAAATCACTTATCCTGATGTAACAAACGACCGGATCTTTGGATACCTGACGCGGCTTACAATTGAAGCTTATTTTGATCCTGATAAAGTTTCGTTTATCAGGGGGAAACTGGACAAAATCGATGAGGGGACGATCATACTTTACGGCAGCGGAGCATCTTATATCTATCCTGATTCTGATCTTTTGATTTATGCTGATATGGCCCGCTGGGAAATCCAGCTTCGGATGCGCCAACACCTTGTGGATAACCTTGGAGTGAAAAACCGCAATACTCCTGACTGGATGTTGCTTTATAAGCAGGGTTTCTTTGTTGACTGGAGGGTTTGCGACCGTCTGAAAAAGAAATTGTTCGATAAATGGGATTTCCTGCTCGACACCAACAAAATCAATGAGCCTAAACTTATTGAAGCAAGTGCTGTAATGAAGGGACTGGAAACAGCAATTAGACGTCCTTTCAGTGTCGTGCCTTTCTTTGATCCCGGGCCCTGGGGAGGGCAGTGGATGAAGGAAGTCTGTAATCTTGATCCCTCTGAAAAGAATTATGCCTGGTGTTTTAACTGTGTTCCCGAAGAAAACAGCTTGCTTTTGAAATTCGGAGAGGACATCATTGAAATCCCTTCTATCAACCTCGTGTTTCGTTATCCAGAAGCCTTGCTGGGAAATCCGGTACACGGAAGATTTGGTGACGAGTTTCCCATCCGTTTTGACTTTCTCGATACGATGGGCGGCGGTAACCTGAGCCTGCAGGTGCATCCCCTTACAGAATATATACAGGAAAAATTTGGAATGCATTACACCCAGGATGAGAGTTATTATATGATGGACACTGAAGAGGATGCCATCGTTTATCTTGGACTGAAGGAAGGTGTTAAACCAGAAGTCATGTTGTCTGAACTTGAAGAGGCACAAAAAGGCGGTGCTGAATTTGAGGCTGTAAAACATGTTCAGACCTGGCCTGTTAAGAAGCATGATCATGTGCTGATACCCGCGGGGACAGTCCATTGTTCGGGGAAAAACAGCATGGTACTTGAAATCAGCGCCACTCCTTATATTTTTACCTTTAAATTATGGGATTGGGGCCGCCTGGGACTTGACGGAAAACCAAGACCGATCAATATTGAACATGGCAGGAATGTGATTCAGTGGAATCGAACAACGGAATGGACTCGTAAGCACCTTGTAAACCAGGTCAGGGTGGTTGCCGAAGGCGACGGATGGGTGGAAGAAAGCACCGGCCTCCATGAACGGGAGTTTATCGAAACAAGGAGGCACTGGTTCACTAAAAAAACAGACCATCATACTGGTGGAGGCGTAAATGTGGTCTGTCTTGTCGAAGGTGATGAAGTCATTGTTGAAAGCCCTTCCGGTGCTTTTGAGCCTTTCATTGTTCATTATGCCGAGGTGTTTATCGTTCCGGCAGTGGTTGGAGCTTATACTATTCGTCCTTACGGTGAATCGGAAGGGAAGAAATGTGGAACGGTTAAAGCATTTGTACGATGTTAAATTATGGCTGAAGGCTGTTGACTTTTTATTAAGTCACTCTGTGTTGCTCTGTATTTACTCTGTGTAACTCGGTGTAACTCGGTGTAACTAATTAAAAATAAAAACAATTACACGGAGAACACCGAGAGAAGAACTGATTTGCCCAGAGACCGAAACATTGAAATTTGAACATTTAAAACTTATTATGGCATTTTATCCGGGATTTGATATAGAGGTACTGGCCAATCCAATGGGATTTATGTATGGTGAGGACGTGTTCGGACCTGAGCCGGAATACCGCAGCCTCGATTCCATCCGTAAGAGTCTGCTTGATCCTCAATGCGATGGTCCAGATCCGGTTTACTGCATTGCGATGGATGTAGGAAAAAAGATACACCTGCCTATCCTGCAAAAACTTCATCTTCTGTACGGGACTGTCACCTATGCCGCAGGACGACTGGGAAATGAACCTGTCAGGAGCCAGGGGCATGTTCACAAAGTTTCCCCTCTCAGCAAATGGTCTACTCCCGAGGTTTACGAAATCTGGTCAGGAAAGGCTATTATCTATATGCAGGAAAATGCGGAGGATGAACCCGGACGTTGTTTCGCGGTTGAAGCAGGACCCGGTGAAGTGGTTATTGTTCCACCCTACTGGGCCCATGCCACCATCAGCGCCGATCATCTACAGCCGCTTACTTTCGGGGCCTGGTGCGACAGAGAATACGGATTTGAATATGAAGACGTGAGGTCGCATAAGGGTCTGGCATGGTTCCCACTAATCAGGGATGACGAATCTATTGAATGGCAAAAGAATCGAAATTACCATGCAAATGAACTGACGGTCAAAACGCCTGAATCTTATCGTCAGTTTGGAATTGAGAAAGGAAAATCAATTTACAAGCAGTTTGAAGAGGATCCTGAAAGATTCCAATTCGTACCTTTCCCTGCCTTGGCGGAAGATAAATGGATCAATTTTGTTCCATAGCTTCTTTACCGTCAGATTTATCTGTTTATCCTTTGCCGTCAGCTTTAGCTGATGGAGCACAATTTCCGATTCTGATTATTCTTGCTATTTTTGGAAAACGAACATAACCAAATCCATATGGAGAATGCTTTCCCGGCTTGCTACGCGCGGTATGATGAAAAAATGTGGAACTTCTAAACTTTCTTATGGTATGAAATATATTTTTCACCTTTTCGGGATATCGATCCTTCTTTTTTCCTGTACAGTTAAAACGATTCAAAAGCCCGGCACCACAGAAATAACCAAGTGGCAGGAAGATAAAAAAGCGGCTGTTTCCATCACCTATGATGACGGATCGATCCATCAGTTTACTGTTGCTGTGCCGATTATGAACAAGCTCGGTCTGCCGGGAACCTTTTTCATCAATACGGGTAAAATAAAGGGATCAGCACAGGGTAAGTTTATCGGAAGGCCTGCAGAAAAGATCGTTAAGGAAACTGCTTCAATTAAAACCAACCAGGATAATTTCTTTGAAAGAGCCTCGTTGATCCGATTTACAGGCATTGATAAGGCAGTTGATTACCATACCCGGGCAGGCTCGCTTTATGAAGCCGGGAAAGAGAAGGAAGCCTGGGCGCTGATGGACGAAGCTTACAGTAAGGTAAGGAGTACGGGCCTTATCCATAACACCAAGGCACCTGAACAAACAACGGATACAACAACCTGGGAAGATTTCAAAACGTATGTAAGCCAGGGACACGAAATAGCCTGCCATACTATCACCCATCCTAAACTTTCCGTACTGACAGAACCCAATCTCCTGTATGAGTTGGAACAATGCAGGGCAGACATTGAGAAGAATCTTGGAAAAAGAATGACCTTTTCGGCCGAGTGCCCGTTCGGCTCTGAAAATGCAAGGGTCATGGGATATGCATACAAAATATTTCCTGCCCTGCGCAACCGAATGCCCGAACCCTGGCTTGAAGAAATCGACAGGGGCAACCGGATGCAGCCCGGTGCATCCAAGAAGGAATATGTCCAGTGGCAGAGAGGACCAGTGAGAAAAATCAGTATGGAGGAAATGAAGTCCTATATTGATACCTGTCTTGTGCATGACAATATTTGGCTGGTACTGGTCTTTCACGGAGTGGACGGAATCGGCTGGGAACCCAGGACGGGGGCGGAACTACAGGAGTATTTCAGCTATATCAAAGAAAAGGAGCCTTCTCTGTATATAGGAACCTTCGGCGATGTGGCGAAATATATGAAGGAAAGGATGAGTTCAACAGTAAAAAGCGAGGTTCAGGGTAATTCTATTACCGTGGATGTTTCCTGCGGACTCGATCCTGAAGTCTATGATGTCGCCATGACTTTAAAAACCTATGTACCTAAGAGATGGAAAACCATTGTACTTCATAAAAAAGGCAGTCCGGAAAAGCTGACAGGGATTTCGGTTCAAAATGATTCCGGAGGGCAGTATGTGATTTATCCCGTCAAACCAGGAGAAGATGAAATCGTCCTCTCGTCTCAATAAACTTTCATACTATCAGTATTAAAACTTCAGCGGCAGAGTAGAGCCTGGAAGGAATAAAACCTTCCCTGCCCCCTTTGTCAAACCGTTCGTATGATTTGTGCGCTTAAGGCTTTCCCGTAAAGTTCTTCCCATGATTTCGTTTTATTAATGTGAAAGAGAATCTTTTTGATGCAGTCATTACAGACATCCCTTCCAAATTCATCCGACTTTTCCTGACGATAAAGTCCCGCTTCTTCTGGTTATAACCATATTTATCTGTTTCTGGTGATACACCAATTCAGACGGCGAATCCTTGCTTTGAAACTTCTTTATAGTAATGCATCTTCGCTCCTGCGGCTTTTACCTTTCCGGCCAACTTCACTACTACATGTATATCCGACTCCCTCGGCGGCTGGAGAACTGCTCCTGCCCCGTTAGGGTCTCCCATGTTCATGCACTACCTTTGAGCACCCAACACCATCCGACTTTGAGCACCTATCAATGTGCATATTTCGGTTTCTTCCATTGATATATCAGGTTTCATCATATCCGGGAGGCTGACCTATCCATAAAGCGTAACAAGGCCTGACCGATGCAGCTTACAGCATTGCTGCACCCGGGCTTCACAGGGGTTGTTTCCTTGCCCCGTACCAGCTGTGCTTCAACCCGAACGGCAAATTTAATCGTAAGGCTGCTTTCATCCTTATAGGTGTTTGATTTATATTAACGCACACCTCGTGGCTCACCAAAGTTGGAAAAGAAAGACGCATAGCATGCATCTCGTAATTACGGGATTGTGATCTTTTGCATTCTCCTCGGTAGTCTTCGCCTGAACCAATAGTTAGTCCAGCACTTGCGGGATTTGCGCGATTCTTTATCGCTGGAGTCTTATTACTGACCACTTAATCCTAAAAGTCAATTAACCATAATATTCAAAAATCCCTCTCCGGTTTTGCTTCGCTATTGCTCCGTATCAACTCCTATATCGGTCTTATGCTCATTTTTACATAATGTTGATATTTTATTAAAAATTTATACTCTGTTTCAAAAACGATAAAATACTAAGCAGTTAGATTTAATAAAAAACTGCTCAAACATTGAAAATACCAAAAAACAATGAAATAGCAAAGTAGTAAAGGGGTAAACGTAGGAAATACTAAATCTATTTCAGGACAAGAAAATTGAAATAAGTAATATTACTTAAACGTTTTTATAATAAACCGGTGGATGTTTTAAAGCACGATAGATAAGATAAATTCCAGCCAGGATGAATGGAATGCTTAAAATCTGGCCCATATTCAGCGCCATATTTGCTTCGAAAGCTTCCTGAGGTTCCTTGATAAATTCGATCAAAAACCTGGTAAGAAAAATCCCAATAAAAAATACTCCAATCAGCAGGCCGGGGCGGTCTTTTAAATCTTTCCTGCGGTAATAAAGATATAACAAGAGAAAGAAAGTTGTCAGATATGAAAGAGCTTCATATATCTGGGTTGGATGTTTAGCGACTGTTTCACCGTTGCGCTCAAAAATGAATCCCCACGGAAGGTTAGTGGCAACTCCGTAAATTTCAGAATTCATCAGATTACCCATTCGGATCATTGCTGCTACAAGGGCAACAGGAACTGCCAGCCGGTCCAGAGTCCATAACATACTTCGTTTTGTCACCTTTTTGGAATAAATCCATACAGCCACTAAGATTCCAATTGTACCGCCATGACTTGCCAATCCCTGGTATCCTACAAATTTATACCCGGTTGCTGTTTTGGCTATCGGCAGAAAGATTTCTATCAGATGATGAGAATAATAGCTCCATCCATAAAATAAAACATGCCCCAAACGTGCACCAATGATAGTAGCAATGATCACATAAATAAACAGTTTATCGACCCATTCAACTTTTGCTCCCTCGTGCTTAAACATTTTAGTTAAAATGACATAACCTAACAGGAAGCCAGTGGCGAAGAGCAGACCGTACCATCTTACGGAGATGGAACCAATGCTGAATATTTCAGGATTGACATTCCAGTGTATAAACAGGAGTGAGTTCATGTTCAGATATTTATTTTACTTCGGTTATTTATTCGATTCCCCGTCCGTGACACATTTTGTATTTTTTACCACTTCCGCAGGGACAAGGATCATTTCGCCCGATTTTCGGACCCTGTCTTACAGTTTGAACTCTTCGTCCATCCGGTTCATGATTTGTGCCGGAGCGGGAAGATGCATCACTTTTTTCCTCACGGTACCTTGAACGGTCAACCGGTCGTCGAACCTGTGCTTCCCTCACTTGCTCCGGATCGCTGATCGGAATCTGACCTTTCATCAAAGTGGATACAACACCACGATTAACGCGTTCCATCATCGCCTTGAAAAGATTGAACGATTCAAGTTTGTAAATCAACAGAGGATCTTTCTGTTCATAAGACGCATTCTGTACTGATGTCCGCAATTCGTCCAGTTCGCGAAGGTTTTCTTTCCAGTGTTCATCAATCGTTGCAAGAATTACCTGTTTTTCATATGATTTTACAAGATCCTGCCCTTGAGTTTTATACGCCTTTTCAAGATTCGTAATAATATTGAACAAACGGATACCATCAGTAATAGGAACTACAATGTTGGTATAAACATGCGACTTGGTTTCGTATACATTTCTTGACTACAGGGTAAGCCTGTTTTGAAATGACCTGGACTTTGCGGGTGAAATTATCAATCGACCCGCGGTAAATTTTCTCAGTGACATTATCAGCAGACAATTGCGAAAATTCTTCTTCACTGACAGGAGAATCAAGGGAAAGTGAACGGATCAGATCCATCCTGAAATCTTCAAATCCATTCTTTCCCGAAGGTTGATACATCTCGGTGATCGAATCGGCTATATCATAGATCATATTCAGAATATCGACGTCGATCCGTTCACCGAAAAGTGCGTGACGGCGTTTCTTATAGATCACCTCGCGCTGTGAATTCATCACGTCGTCGTATTCCAGAAGCCGTTTCCGAATGCCGAAGTTATTTTCCTCGACCTTTCTCTGTGCCCGTTCAATGGATTTTGAGATCATTGAATGCTGAATCACTTCACCATCCTTTAATCCCAGTCTGTCCATGATCCCCACGATACGTTCGGAAGAGAACAGCCTCATCAGGTCGTCTTCAAGAGAAACAAAGAACTGCGATGAACCGGGATCTCCCTGACGACCGGAACGTCCTCTCAACTGCCTGTCCACACGCCTTGATTCATGACGTTCGGTTCCGATGATTGCCAGTCCGCCGAGTTCACGTGTTTGAGGTGTCAGTTTAATGTCGGTACCTCGTCCTGCCATGTTCGTTGCAATGGTTACCGTTCCCAGTTTACCGGCTTCAGCGACAATTTCGGCTTCGCGCTGGTGCAGTTTTGCATTCAGCACCTGATGTTTTATACCGCGCATTGTCAGCATACGGCTCAGTAATTCAGATATTTCAACCGAAGTTGTTCCCACAAGCATTGGTTGTCCTATCTTGTTCAGTTTGACGATCTGTTCAATGATCGCGTTATATTTTTCTTTCTTGGTCTTATAAACCAGGTCCTCATGATCTTTCCGGATCACCGGCTTATTGGTGGGAATCACAACGACTTCAAGTTTATAAATATCCCATAGTTCGCCTGCTTCAGTTTCAGCCGTACCCGTCATCCCCGCGAGTTTGTGGTACATGCGGAAATAATTTTGAAGGGTAATAGTGGCAAAAGTCTGAGTTGCTTCTTCAATCTTAACGCGTTCCTTTGCCTCAATAGCCTGATGGAGTCCGTCCGAATAACGTCGTCCTTCCATGATACGGCCTGTCTGCTCATCTACAATCTTTACCTTACCTTCGATCAGGACATATTCCACATCCCGTTCGAACATTGTATAGGCTTTGAGCAACTGGTTGACAGTATGCACCCTTTCGGATTTAACTGCGAAATTCTGAAGGAGAGTATCCTTCTTCTCCAGTTTCTCACTTTCCGAAAAGGAAGGGTTATTTTGTATTTCAGCTATTTCAGAACCCACATCAGGAAGTACGAAAAATCCCGCATCTTCGTTGGCCCCCGAAAGCTCATCAAACCCCTTGTCGGTGAGATCAACTGAGTTGAGCTTTTCCTCGATAACAAAATAGAGCGGATCGGTGGCAATATACATGTTCTTGCTGTTGTCCTGCATATAGAAGTTCTCCACCTTTAGCATCTTCGCCTTGATCCCTTCCTCGCTGAGAAAGCGTATAAGAGGTTTATGTTTGGGGAGTCCCTTGAAAGCACGGAACAATGCGAGAGCGCCTTCTTCCGCTTCCTTGCTGTCAGTCGAACCAATTTTCTTTTTAGCCTCGACAAGGTACTGATTGACAAGGTCGCGCTGAAGTTTGACAAGTCTTTCAACCGGGGCCTTCAGTTCATCAAAGAGCTGGTTTTCGCCTTTTGGTACGGGACCTGAAATTATCAGAGGTGTCCGTGCGTCGTCGATCAATACGGAGTCAACCTCGTCAACGATGGCATAGTGGTGCTTGCGCTGAACAAGATCAGAAGGACTGGTTGCCATATTGTCTCTAAGGTAGTCGAAACCGAATTCGTTGTTTGTCCCGAAAGTAATATCTGCTTCGTATGCCCTGCGCCGCTCAGGAGAATTAGGCTGATGTTTGTCAATACAGTCCACTGAGATTCCATGGAACATATACATCGGTCCCATCCATTCAGAGTCCCTCTTGGCCAGGTAATCATTGACGGTAACGATATGAACTCCCTGCCCTGCCAGGGCATTGAGGAATACCGGCAATGTGGCAACCAAAGTTTTTCCTTCACCAGTGCTCATTTCAGCAATTTTACCCTGATGAAGGACGATACCGCCGATCAACTGAACGTCGTAATGGACCATATCCCAGGTCTGGAGGTTACCTCCCGCCACCCATTTGTTTTTATAAATGGCTTTATCCCCGTCGATTTCAACAAAATCTGTAGAGATGGAAAGATCGCGGTCAAATTGAGTGGCAGTTACTTCAATCTGTTCATTTTCAACAAAGCGGTGTGCAGTTTCCTTGACGATGGCAAATGCAAGAGGCAGAACTTCGTCAAGAATCTCTTCTATTTTTTTATCAATGGCCGATTCAAGTTTATCGACTCTATCATAGAGATTTTCAACCTCTTCGATAGGAATTTCCCCGCTTTCGGCCTTTTCCTTCAATTCAGCTATTTCGTCTTCCTCTGCCTTGATGTGATCACGGATTTTCTGTCTCAGAGCGGACGATTCAGCCCTTAATTCGTCATTGGAAAAGCCCTGCAACCGTTCGTATTCCTGCTTTATCACCTCGACGACAGGCATGACCACTTTGATATCCTTCTGACTTTTGTTTCCAAATAAACCTGAAAGTATTTTTTCTAAAACTGCCATTATTTTTTAAAAATGTAAATCGTATCCAAGATTGTATCCAATCTATTGTTTAAATACAAAGGTAATCTAAAACTTACAAGTATCGAAATCCTTAACGTTTTTTTAAGGTGGTAGGCTATAGGCTGTAAGTAGCAGGTCACAGGTTTAAGAACGTCAAAGAACGCAAGAGAAGACCTATGAGTATCGGTCAGCATTGCTTTCATTATTTTTGATACCCTCTCAGTTTATTTAACGTCATTAATATTCCAGTGAATATTGTCCAACACCGTTTTCATTTCTTTCACCGTCGGAATGGTCCTGACACTCTTTTCAGAATATGAGGGAACTGCAAACAGGATCGACACTCCAAGGGTCGGGCAGATAAAACGGTGCGGGCGGCCGAACTTCCCGTTGCAAAGATGAATGAACGGCTTTTTGAGTTCATGTCTCAAAGTCATTGTTGTTTTGAAAGCTTCGGCAAGCTCTTTTTCGGTAGTGACGACGGTTACGATCTTCACCACGTCAGGGCCGCGATCTTCAAATGCATGCAGGTGCTCGACGACTTCTTCTGTCGTTCGCGAACATGTCATATGGCTGGATATGACCACGTCGGCGTTTTTGCTGTGAATTTTGTCGATAAGACGCCGCTGTTTGTCTATAGCGTTTTGATTATATGTTATTTCCATCGGAGACGGATCGTACAGATCCCCCATCACATCGATCATGGAAGCCCCCGTATCAGCTGCTGTCAGCAACAATTCCTGGCGTTCGTCATCACTGTATTTTCCCCATTTGCCTGCGCGGTAATAATAAAACATGAACGGTAAATTCACCGATTTAATAATACTTTTCAATGATTCAGGATTTCTGAACTCCGGCTTTAAGTCATCAAGGGATATCGCAATGCCCTGCGCTCCGTCGGTTTCTGAATTTCTTACTGCCGTTATCAATTCCTGCGGCGTCTGTTCTCCTATGAGTCCCGTTATGACCGGATAAGGTTTGTTTAGAAAAGAAAGTCTCCCCGTATTATCCTTTGAAGAATTCTCAACCCTGCTTTTCCCCTCATCTATGGGAACTGCGTTAGACCGGCCCGGGGTTTCAAATTGAGATGTTGCTCCGGCAGGCTTTCCCCAAAGCCGGTTCATAAATAATCCATTGATCGAAGCCGCTCCGGCGATGGTTGCTCCTGCGGTGCCTGCAATAAAATTTCTTCGCTTCATATTTAGCCGGTGTTTACTTTATTCTTTCTATTTCCCTGAAATTTTGTACTTATTATCATAAATGGGGCTTATAAATATTGCCAATCCCTTATCCAATTCGCCTGTTTTTTACGGAACATCACGATACCATGTGTTCAGATGATCCGGCAGGGTAGCTACACTGTACATGCCATCCCCCTTGCTCTTCAGTATATGTTTCAAAATGGGTTATGGATGGCTCAGCATTTCTAATTTACAAACTGTATGGGTCAACAAGCTGTAAGTCATGAATATTTCTAAAGTCAGAAATATTTCGGGAAATTAAAACCATGTCATAAACATGAGCAGTAGCGGCGATAATGGCATCTGGAAGCCGGATTTTATATTTTCTGCGAATATCAATGCATTCATCAACAACATTGCCAGACAGATCAAGGATAGTAGAATCATTCATAAAATCGGCGAGCAGCTTATAATTTTCATCGGAAGTATTAAATCCAAGTACTTCAATTTTGGTAATAACTGATACATTTGGAACTGCATCAACAATCCGGTTCATAAATACCATACCGTTTGCAGGAAGTTTCTGACCTAAATAATCAATTAATGCATTGCTATCAATCAAATATTGGATTGTCTCCATTCGCTACGGCTTTTGGTTACATAGTCCTGAAGTTGTTCTGCAATTTCAGAAGGCAGTTTACCAGCATACTTTTCAGAAAGATTTTGGAGTGGCTGAATACTTTTATTTAACACCTTAATTAAATTCAAGTCTTCCAGATCTTCCAAAATCTTGTATGCCTTATTGTTATTTATTTGAAGGAGTACTGTTTCCATATTCACCAATTTAAAATTTCACTATTCTGGTTTTAATCAAAAACCTACTTAATGTCAATACATAACAAAATTAAGCAAATATAAGGTATTATTAGGCGGGCAGAAAGAATTTCTTCCCTGCTGCTTAGCGACTTGTTATAATCTGTTTAAATACCTGCACCAATTATTTCCGGCTTTCTATCTCCCTGAAATTTATGTACCTGTTATCGTACATGACGCTCAGGAATCCAGCCAGGCGCTTTTCCAATCCGGTTGTTTTTTCATGAGTATCATTCCATTGCTTATTCAGATGATCCAAAAGGGTGGCTACATTGGAAACCCCGTCGATTGCCTTCCACACTTCAGAGCCGGTCTCATCCAGTCTTATCCTGATCACCGGCGAACGTCTTCCAAGGGCAAATTTCGAAAAACCGGCATTTTTAAATTTCCTGATCAGGATCACCACCTTGCCGGTCTCGTCTTCCTCATATTTATGCAGGCGCACCGGAGTAAGGTCAAGCAGATTGGCCTTTTTCAAAAATCGCCGTCTCTCGAAAAAGTTCATTTGGAGAAGTTATTTATCAATGCTTTATACCTTGATTGCCCGCTGAAATCAATTCTTTCCACGGTTCCTGAAAATTTGTATTATAAATCCTTTTACCTGCCTTTACTGATCACTGATTACTGATTACTGACTATTTCCTGTCTCCCGTCTCCTGTCTCCGTTCTCCGGTCTCCCGTCTCCTTACGTCATACCGTCACATGCGGGGGCGCCGGTTCATCGGATTTGCCTGCATTTCGCAGAGGTATATAAATCAAAATGAGTGCAATAAGGACAATAATTGCAAATCCGATCATCACCGACGGTTCGTACAGCTTCTGTTTAAAATCGACATTGGCAATCTTGAGAGGTGCAAACATTAAGCCCGTAAGTGCCTCGCCTGCAATAAGGCCTGATGCCAGCAGTATCCCGGTATTTTCAATTCTGGCGCGCTGAGCCTCATTGAGTTTTCTTTTTTCGATCATCATATCTACAATACCCTTCACCAGACCGCCAAGGAAAATGGCAAAGGTCGTTTCAAGCGGAAGATACATACCTACGGCAACGAGCATGGGGCTCTTCACCTGCATCAGGATCAGTCCGAATCCCAGGAATATACCGAATATGATAAGCGGCCAGGTCATTTCACCGCCTACAATGCCTTTTGAGAGCATGGCCATTAATCCGGCCTGGGGAGCAGAAAGGTTTTTGCTGCCAAAACCTCCGATATAATTTTCACTCATTCCCTGGGCAATGTCAGCTCTGTTTAAAAAGTCAAGTATAATAAACATCACTGCACCGGCCAACACAACTCCGATTATATCACCGATCTGCATCTTCCAGGGTGTCCCGCCCAAAATATGCCCTGCCTTGAGATCCTGGAGCATTTCGCCTGCAACAGCGGCCGAAACACAAACGATTGCTGCAACACCAAGAACAGCGGCAACGCCCCCGGTATTTGCATTCACACCAATGGTAACAAGGATCAGCGCTGTAACCATAAGTGCCGTTAAAGTCAATCCGCTTATAGGATTGTTGCTCGATCCCATAATCCCTACCAGGTAACCGGAAATAGCAGCAAAGAAAAAAGCCAGGATAATCATGACTGTGGCTGCAACAAAGGCAGGGAGAAGAGCTGTTTTGAATACAAAGTAGGTAATAATAAAAGTCGTGATAGCAACCAGGATAATACCCGAAATGATCCATGAGAACTTAATATCTTTTTCGGTTCTCAGTTCGACCGATCCGCCTGTAACTGCTTTTTTTACATCGCTTATTGAACGTGAAATGCCTGTAATGAGACTGTTGCGCATTCTGAACAAGGTATATAAGGCGCTTATAAGCATTCCGCCGATGGCAATCGGACGGACAATAAGAAACCAGATACGTCCGATCTGAAATTCGGGAGAGCTTACTCTCTGAAGTGCTTCTGAGACAGAATATTTCGGGAAAGCCGCCACAAAATTTACAGCCCACTCATGAAGGTAATCGGCAGTGAAATAAGGAGAAACAAATAAATAAATAAGCGGGGTCAGCAGGCCCCAGGCTAACAATCCCCCGCTGAAGTTAAGCGCGCCCAGCCTTGGACCAATGATATAACCCACACCCATGTAAGCCGGGCTGATGGCAGGCGAGCTGAAAAGGGCGCCTCCGTTTACCTTAAAGGCCGTACTCTTTATGGTATGACTCTTGAAGGCGAAAAATTTATCGTACGAAAGTTTAAAGAAATTAACTTGTCCCAGTGTCTGGATAACCGCTCCTATTCCCATCGCGCTGAACAGGAATTTGGAGCCGCTGCTGCTGGATTGCCCGCTCTTGTGGATTTCACCGGCTGCAATGCTCTCAGGAAAGGGCAACTCTGCATCATCCACCATAATCCGGCGGAGCAGTGCAACGAACATGATACCAAGCACGCCACCGGCAATAAGAATTACAGTGGAGGTGAGATAATGTCCCGGCGTAAAAAAAGGATCCCACACGCCTGCGATAAAGAAGGCCGGTAAAGTGAATATGGCCCCTGCAGCCACCGATTCGCCGATAGAACCAACGGTACGGGTAAAATTCTCTTCCAGGATGCTTCCTTTCATTACTCTCAGCAAGGCCATGCCAATCACTGCAGCCGGATAAGTCGCCGCTATGGTCATTCCTGCCCGCAATCCAAGGTAGGCATTTGCTGCACCCAGCACTACTGCAAGGATAAGCCCGATTATAAGGGCCCTGAGAGTGAATTCAGCCATCTTTGTTTCAGCCGAAACAAAGGGTATAAATTTCTTCTGTTCTGCCATAGTATTAGTTTAATTGGTTAATCCCGAACTCTCAGGATCAGGATAAAATTTGAAAGAGTAAATGTAGAAAAAATTTCATATCTGTTATTATTCATTTTCCATATACAAGGCGCTAACAATTTTGAGTATTGAACACCAATTACCGGCAAAAAGAAAAGAGCAGGTAAAAAAATGCCTGCCCTTGTTAAAATAAACTCTTATTCAGCTCAATCTATGCTTCCTTTAAACCCGCAAAGGGATCTGCGAAAACGCGGGACTGAAGTTCACGGTCCATCATTAAAAGCCCCTGCCCTTCTCCCTTGATCAGCTTCAGGTTATTGAGAAGCTGCTGTGCATTGGCTTCTTCCTCAACCTGTTCATCGACATACCATTTCAGAAAGCTCTGAGTGGCATGATCACTCTCTTTGTTGGCAATATCCATCAAATTATAGATCAGAGCGGTAACTTTCTGCTCATGGGCCAGTGTTTTTTCGAATACCTCGACAATTCCATTAAATTCTGTCTCCACCTCCGGAATGGGGGTAAGCGTAACCTTCCCTCCCCTCTCGCAGACATAATCGAAAATATGGGTCCCGTGGGCCAGTTCCTCCTGGAATTGCACCCGCATCCAGTTTGCATATCCCATTAAATCTTGTTCTGCGAACCAGGCCGACATGGAAAGATAAAGATATGCCGAATGAAATTCAGCATTTATCTGTTCGTTTAATGCTTTTTCCAGTGATTTTTTTAACATAGTTGTCGTTTTTAATTTAAACTATCAAATATACAAATTTGACGCCAATAATGTTTCATCCGATAGCTATCGGATTTTCAATTTTGTTAGATCAACCTTGCTTTTAATTCATTTGTCAGAGCCTCCATAAACTGTTCGGTTGTCAAATAATGTTCCGGTTTTAATCCCGCTCCGTGAATGGATAAGGCAAGGTCTTTGGTCATTTTTCCTGATTCAACGGTATCAATGCAAACTTTTTCAAGCGTGTGAGAGAAATTGATAAGTTCCTGGTTATTATCGAGTTTTCCACGGAATTCCAGTCCTCTTGTCCATGCAAATATAGAGGCAATGGGATTAGTGGAAGTAGGTCTGCCCTTCTGATGTTCTCTGTAATGGCGGGTTACTGTGCCATGTGCGGCTTCAGCTTCCATGACATCCCCCTCGGGTGACATCAGCACGGAAGTCATTAACCCCAGCGACCCGAATCCCTGTGCAACAGTATCAGACTGCACATCACCGTCGTAATTTTTACATGCCCAGATAAAATTGCCGTTCCATTTCAGGGACGAAGCAACCATATCATCTATCAGTCGGTGTTCATAGGTAATACCTGCCTTTTCGAACTGATCCTTAAATTCATTCCTGAAAACCTCTTCGAAAATATCTTTAAAGAATCCGTCATATTTTTTCAGGATTGTGTTTTTCGTGGAAAAATAAAGCGGCCATTTTTTCAATAAAGCCATTTTAAAACAGGCATGGGCAAACCCGCGTATTGAGGCTTCCGTATTGTACATTGCCATGGCTACTCCCGGTCCGTTGAAATGATACACTTCATAATGCTGTAATTCAGAATCATCATCGGGAGTAAAGGTAATGCTAAGATTACCCGGACGATCAATGACAAAATCAGTCGCGCGATATTGATCACCGAAAGCATGACGTCCGATCACAATCGGGGCCGTCCATTGAGGAACCAGACGCGGAACATTCTTTACTACTATAGGTTCGCGGAATATTGTTCCGTCCAGAATATTGCGGATCGTTCCATTTGGTGATTTCCACATTTTTTTAAGGCCGAATTCTATTACCCGTGCCTCATCAGGGGTGATTGTGGCACATTTTATCCCAACCTTGTACTTTTTGATCGCATAGGCGGCCTCAACAGTAACCTGATCATCGGTTGCATCGCGATGCTCAATGCCCAGATCATAATATTTTAAGTCAATATCCAGGTAAGGGAGGATCAATTTTTCCCTTATCATTTTCCAGATAATACGCGTCATCTCATCCCCATCTAACTCAACAACAGGGTTTAATACCTTAATCTTTTCCATGCAAAATGTGATAAATAATTGTTATATACAGATATGCAAATATAACAAAATGTTCAAATCTACTCAAAATCCAATCCAAATTTCGATTTTAGTTTGGCAAGAGCAGGATATTTTTCCACCAGCGCCTTCCATTTTTCGCTTTGAGTATAAGGTATGGAAGATGAATTATCCTGATGAGGTGAGACAGAGAAATCAATTTCAATCAAATCATTTTTTAAGTGTCGTCTAAGCCAGGCGAGCAGTTTTGGTTTGAGGTCCATTGTCAGGCGCTGCAACTGTAATTCGTTGTCCAGTTGATATCCAACCTTGCTTTGCTCACCTAATACAGGTTCTCTAGTAGAAAGCGCAGATTTAAGCTGGGGGGCATCTATTTTTTCGACAAATCTTCTTCCAGATTATGACCAGTTCCTCTTGTGTGAAAGGATGATCTTTTTTTACCGGCTCAGTTGACTTACCCGTAGGAATATGAACCTTTTCAAGAAGAGAACCTCCCCCGCTCAGAGCACTTCGGATTGATGGAGTTGCAAAGGCCTCCCTGCCTGAAACCCTCGGAGTATTCGCTCTCCGCTCTCCGCTCTCCGCTCTCCGCTCTCCGGTCTGAGGTCTCCGTTCTCCAGTCTCCTTGCTCCTTGCTCCTTGCTCCTTGCTTTTTGATGGAGAGATTTTGCTAAAGATGGGCAATAAAATAAGCGTCGCTACAGCTTCGTCAATTGTTTTTTTTTTAATAATTCTTCCAACTGGGCTATCCTGACAAGAGTCAATTCAACAAGAAAGCGCTGATTTGACGATGATTTATATTGAATATCACAATCTGAAGCCAATTGAAGTGCCCCAATTAACAGGTTTAAAGAACATGATTGAGCCTGCTTTTTGTAACGCTCGCGAATTTCCCCGCCTACTTCAAGAAGCTGAACTGTAGCAGGGTCTTTACAGATCAGTAAATCACGAAAATGCTGCATCAGCCCTGTAATAAAATATTGCGGATTAAAACCTTTATCCAGAATCTCATTAAAAATAATCAGGGAATCGGCAACTTCACCTCTCTGAAAACAATCCGTCAATTTAAAGTAATAGTCATAGTCCAAAACATTCAGATTGGCAATCGTCGCACTATAAGTAATGTTATTGCCGGAAAAACTGACAATCTGATCAAAAATGGAAAGAGCATCCCGCATGGCCCCGTCTGCTTTCTGGGCAATAATATTAAGCGCTTCCGGTTCTGCAGTAACACTCTTCTTTGAAAGCAACATCAGCCAGATACTTCTCAATGTCCGGAACACTGATCCGGTTGAAATCATATATCTGGCATCGTGAAAGGATAGTAGGCAGAATTTTATGTTTTTCCGTAGTAGCCAGGATAAATATAGCATGTGCAGGCGGCTCTTCCAATGTCTTTAAAAAGGCATTGAATGCCGACTGAGAAAGCATATGCACCTCATCTATGATATATACGCTGTACTTCCCTATCTGCGGAGGAATCCTTACCTTGTCAACAAGAGAACGAATATCATCCACTGAATTATTTGAAGCGGCATCCAATTCATGAATATTGTACGAGCGATTCTCATTAAAAGCAAGACAGGATTCACATTCATTGCAGGGCTCATATTCCGGATTCAAATTCTGGCAATTTATTGTCTTGGCAAATATCCTGGCCGACGTGGTCTTTCCTACACCCCTGGGACCGCAGAACAAATAGGCATGGGCCAGATGATTGTTGCGGATCGCATTGACCAGTGTAGTGGCAATAGAAGGCTGACCCACTAAAGATGCAAATGTATTGGGACGATATTTGCGGGCAGAAACTATATAATTATCCATACAGTATTCAGTATTCAATGTTCAATGTTGCCCGCCCCGCTCGTTCGGGATCGGGTTTAAATTCTTTTTATTCAATTGTCAATTGTCAATTAATTGCACATTGTACATTGACAATTGATCATTGATTAAAGAAAGCCAAATATAAGATAATTTGAAAAACCTTTCATATTACTGTCGCCTGAAATTATCAATCCATCCATTCTGTTCGTCTGATCCGTTTAAATTCATGTAATTCGTCGCTTCAGGAAACAAATCACAATTTATTCCGTTAGAACATATGTTAATAAATTATCAAGTGAGTCATTTTATTTTATTCGGTAAATATCATGAAAAAATTATTGTACATCGGATTCTTCCTGATGAGTTTTACTGGGGCTTCAAATCAGATAAAAACACTTTATGATTTTAAGACAACAACGATTGACGGGAAACCTTTTGATTTTTCTTCTTTGAAAGGGAAAAAAGTCCTGATAGTGAATACTGCATCTAAATGTGGCTTCACACCGCAATACAAAGGACTTGAAAAACTATACAAAAAATATAAAGATCAAAACTTTGTTATTATCGGATTTCCTGCAAATAATTTTAAGAATCAGGAACCCGGCACAAACAAGCAAATCAAGAAATTTTGCACAACAAAATACGGAGTAACCTTCCCGATGATGGCGAAAATCTCAGTCGTAGGAAAGAATATTGACCCGATTTATAAATGGCTGACCTCAAAAAGTGAAAATGGTGTGATGAATGCGCCTGTCAGATGGAATTTCCAAAAATTTATGATTGACCCCAACGGACATCTTGTCGGTGTAGCCTGGTCGGCTGAAAAACCCGACTCGAAGAGGATTATCGACTGGATAGAAGGCAAAAGCAAACAAATCTCTCAATTACAGCCAATCGCTCAATTGAACAATCCTTTGCTGAATCTTTAGAAATCCATTCATTCTTAATACCTTCCCTATATCATCTTCTGACTTTGTACAGAAATTGTGAGAATGTCCCAAAAGTCAGAATAAACTAAGGGAAGAGACTTCTCGTTAATATCATGAAAAATGCCACACACTAAACCTGACATGTTAAAAAAATATATCCGAGGAATGCATTTAACAATATCTTCAAAATTCTACCGCCCTGTTAGCTCCGTATTAACTCCGTATTAAGTCTGTATTGGCCTTATAGTCCATTATAATCATAATGTAGCAATATGTGAGTAAGTTATTTAAGGGCATCATATCATCTGAAATGGAATTTAAAATAGTATCTGTACTTAAGCTAAATTTAAAGTACGGCTTCACTGTGCCCATAAAACATCATTGATATGATTATGATAAGAGGTAAAAGAGGATCCGGATTAGATGAGCAAGAGAAGAAACCTTTTTTTAAAATACCAGCATGAAAAAAAGTTAACTATTTAAGGGAACATCAGATGGTCCGGTGATAAAATCCGGTTCGTTAAGAATTTATTTTACCAACCTCACGGTACATAAAAACAATGAGTTAATTAAACTCACTGCAACGGAATTTCTGTTGCGGGTTCTATTAACCGTAAATGAAGGATGATCGCTGACTCAACGGTATATTTTAAAGAATTATGGGGAGGAGGTTTCCAGGAATAGACGCAGTATTTGCGCATTCATATAGCTCAGTCACCTAAAAAGATTGAAATTGATCCTTCAAAACCAAAATTTCTTAATACTGAATCAGGTATTGGTTATCGTTTTGGAGGAAAATAATAGAAGAAAAGAAAAAAGGATCATCATTTATTAATTTTCCTGATCATATAAAGTGTGGGATAGTTTCTTTTCAGTAACGGGTAATTCAATTTTTATTTTAGCTCCGTGTGGTCGAATATTTCCGGCACTGATTCTCCCGGAATGAGCTTCGACAATCAGTCTGGCCATATGCATTCCCAAACCTATATTCCCGTCATAATGCATATGTCCATTATTTAGTGCATCATATAAACCATCAATTGAATCGCGTGAAAAGCCCGGTCCTTCGTCCGTTACGGTAATATCAAGAAATCTTTTTTCGTCATTTCTTACTGAAACACTGACAGTTCCTCCTCGGGGTGAAAATTTAAATGCATTGTCAATCACGGCATACAAGCACTTCCTTAAATATTTCGGATCTGCCTGAATAAGTAATTTTTTCGACTTGTTTTTTAAGGAAGTCTGTATTACTTTATCTGAATATTTTACAGAACAGAGTTCAATAATCTCACTGATAATCCTGACAGGATTGAGAGTGCTTAAAATCAGCATCTTCTCCCCTTTCAGCCTAAGATTTGAAGCTTCCAGGATACTGTTTGAAAATTTTTCGAGACGTTTGACAGATGCGTCAAGCAACGAAAAATAACTGTTCACCTCATCCGTAAAATGATACCTCCCTATAAGGGTAAGACTCCCCATTATCCCGTTTAAAGGAGTTCTTATTTCATGGCTTATGAGGTTTAAAAACTCCGATTTGGCGATATCGAGTGATTCAAGTTCCTTTTTTGCCTTTTTCAACTTTAACAGTGAATCCTCCAATTCAATAGTTCGTTCCACGATTTTTTGTTCGAGGATTCGGCGAGTATCCTTTGATAATTCTCTGCTGAATTCGAGTTCAGTGTGCATCATGGCTTTCCTTGCCAGTTCTTTTGAACTTATTGGTTTTAAAATGTAATCATTACAGCCGATGTCAAAGCAATTGTCAATAATTGTACGGTCAAAACCATCCATTAAAAAAATAACAGGGATCTTTTGAAACGACAGATTCGACTTAATCATGCGGCAGATTTCAAGGCTTTCCTCAAAATTGGCTGATATGTCAATAAAAATAAGATCGCAGCTGTTTTTTAACAGCCATGCCAGTGCTGATTCTCTGTTTGCAACATAGAAAGGCATATAATC
The DNA here is from genome assembly GCA_963810555.1 of uncultured Bacteroidia bacterium. GTDB lineage: Bacteria > Bacteroidota > Bacteroidia > Bacteroidales > Prolixibacteraceae. The sequence continues at coordinate 47,057 of CAWENX010000005.1, forward strand.
ATTCAATCCAAGCTTCTCTTTGAATGAAAGGTTTTCTTCAGGCGTACAATTTATGACCAAAACATTAAATTTCTTCATATCTAAATGGTACCGGCAATCCGATTCTATTTCTATCAATAAATTACAATAAATTTCTGAAAGGAGCTAAATGAAGGTTGTCAAATTATGAATGACGATTCCGATAATTATCGGGAGAATTAAGAATGAGGAATAAATCAGTCAACAAAAAACTGATTGTTCTTCACTGTTCAGTTTCGTCAACTAAAGCCGACGCCAAAGGATAAAGCGCTGTTCACTTTTTACTGTTTACTTTTGCCTATTGCCTGTTGCTTTAGTGTTAGCTATCTTTGATACGATTTTACAACTTCTGAATTCACCTCTTTCAATATATGCAGATAATTGATTCTGAATGTTTTATAAAAGAAAGCAGGGACATTCCCGTTGTGGATGTAAGATCCCCTGCAGAATTCGCTGAAGGTCATATTCCCGGAGCATTTAATATGCCTTTGCTTAATAATAAGGAAAGAAATATTGTAGGTAAGCTTTATGTTGACAAAGGAAAACAAACTGCAATTGAAATCGGACTTGAAATCATCGGCCCAAAGATGGCTGAATTTCTGCGTGAAGCTTCAAGAATAGCAATTTCTGGTGAATTGCTGGTTTATTGCTGGCGGGGAGGAATGCGTTCGGAAAGTATGGCATGGCTATTCGCACGGACCGGAATCCAGTGTTCCGTCCTGAAAGGTGGATATAAGGCTTATCGCAATTATCTGCTTCAGGAAACAGGGAATATTCCCGGTCTGATAATTCTTGAAGGACCAACAGGGAGCGGAAAAACTGAAATTTTGCTCAAATTGAAATCCCTGGGTGAACAGGTAATCGACCTTGAAGATTTAGCCTGCCATAAAGGTTCTGTATTCGGCGGGATCGGAAAGGAATCGCAACCCACAACACAGCAATTCCAGAATAACCTCTTTGAAGAACTTCTTAAATCAGACAGAACCGCAAGAATATGGGTTGAAGGTGAAAGCAGGAAAATTGGAAATATATACCTCACTGACACATTTTGGAACAGAATGAAGGAAGCTCCATTAATTGAAATTAATGTTCCCCGCGAAGAACGTGTAAAAAGGATTGTTGCAGAATATGGAAATCTCCCTGAAGAGGAAATCAAATATGCAATTGAAAGCTTATCCAAAAGAATTGGTGCAGTCCGAAAGAATGAAATCCTTAAAAAATATCATGAAAAACAACTGCATCTCACTGCAGTTCAACTACTTGATTATTATGATAAAATCTATGAAGAAAGTAAGTTAAAATATAATGGGAACAGAATTAAAATATCTTTGCCTGATGGAAATGCACAGGAAAATGCCAGAATTCTGCTGGATAAGATCACTCAACATAAAGTCTATACGCTATAGGTTATAGGTTGAAGACTGAAGGCTAATAGGAAGCTCTTTTAAAATTCGTATTTCGTAATTCGTAATTATTAATTATTAATTATTATATGACTGAATTGCAAACAGATACTAATATCAAACTTACACATTATTCGCACGGGGCAGGATGCGGATGCAAAATATCCCCAAAAGTCCTGAATCAGATTCTTTCCCAGTGCCATACAGAATTTACTGATCAACGTCTTCTTGTTGGCAACAGAACCCTGGATGATGCTGCAGTCTATGATATCGGTAATGAACAGGCAATCATCTCAACAACAGATTTCTTCATGCCTATAGTTGATGATCCTTATGATTTTGGCGGAATTGCTTCTGTGAATGCTATCAGTGATATTTATGCAATGGGGGGAACCCCTCTTATGGCTATTGCAATACTTTGCTGGCCTTTGAACCTCCTTTCTTCTGAAATTGCAGGTCAGGTAATTGAAGGAGCAAAAAGAGCCTGTGAAAGAGCCGGCATTGCAATTGCCGGAGGGCACAGTATCGATGGACCTGAACCGATTTTCGGGCTTGCTGTAACAGGAATAGCAAATAAAAATCAAATCCTCAGGAATTGTACAGCGACAGTTGGATGTGAACTTTATCTAACTAAACCGCTGGGAATCGGAATTCTGACAACAGCTCAAAAGCAGGGAGTATTGCAGGAAAAAGATCTCCTTACTGCTATGGATCTTATGTTGACCCTTAACAGCATTGGGAAAGAACTTGGTAATATCGACGGCGTTAAAGCTGTAACTGACGTTACCGGATTTGGATTACTTGGCCACCTTATTGAAATGTGTGAAGGCAGTGGTTTGAGCGCCCAAATCAGTTTCAATGATATTCCCAAGATTCAAAATATAGATTATTACATCAAAAAGAAGACATTTCCCGGAGGAACATTCAGGAATTTTTACAGCTATGGCCATAAAGTATCACAAATGGCTGATGATATAAAATGCATACTCTGTGATCCCCAAACCAGCGGAGGATTACTTGTTGCGGTAGAACCTAACGGGAAAAATGCTTTTCTTAATAAAACAAGAGATTATGGCCTTAACTTAAAACCATTCGGTGTTCTTAAAAAGAAAAGTGAAACTGTCGTCGAAATAAGGGATTGATAATGATCAATGTTAATATTTACAATTCAATGATGTCACAGAGTTTTGGAGTTTAAGCATTTTCTGTTAACTGATTACTGGTTACTTTCATCTAACTAAAAAATAATTTTCTCATTATGAAGCCATTACAAGAAGCATATTTTGGCTCTTTTCCGACTTCTTTTGATAGTAAATTATTCTTTTTCCCATGTTCAAGACATTTTTCTGTTGTTCGATGTTTTCATCATATTCAACATGGTCTTTAACAATCTTGTATATTATCCTGGCTAATTTGTGAACCACAGCTACAATCGCCTGGTTGTACCCTAATTTTGCTTTCTTTGCCCTGAAAAGATCCCCAAGATAACCCTTGTGATTTTTCAACGTGTTGGCAAACCCTTAATATCTGCCCCGCGTAATTTTTTCTCTTTGGCACCTTGCTTGACAAAAGCTTACCACCTGATTTTTTATTGTTTGGAACAACATTCATCCAGCAACAAAATTTGTCTCCTGTCGGGAACTTTCTGGTAAAATCAGCGCCAACTTCAGATACAAACTTAAAAGCTGTCAATCCGCTTATGCCCGGTATCCTGGTGATATTGACTCCCAATATTTGAAAACAATATTTTTCTGTATCAAAAATGGGGGCATTATTGGCTGTCATCTTCTTCTCAGCCCTTTTAAATTCAAGAGCTTCTTCTTTCCTGTTTTTCTCAACAACCACTGCGTAGGCCCTTAGCATTTCATCAAGTTTCAAATCAAGCTCCCTGATCTGATCTTGTGTATAAAGATAACAATCCAGATTTTGCTTTAATACAAACACCTGGCTTTCTGACCAATTTCCCTCCAGTGATTTAAGGATTTCTTCCCTTTTGGCTTTTACCCTGTAATGAATGTTTTTTACCAATTCTTCCGGATCCCGTTCTCCTTTTACAATCAACTGTAAAATTGCCATCCCCGATTTACCCTTAATGTCACTGATCTCCCTGTGGAGTTTAACATTCATCATGTCAAGGGATTTTTGTACCCGAAGAAGCGACTGGTTACATCTTTCAACGAGCCTGTCCCTCTTCCGCGATAGATCCTTTATCTCCCTTATCCTGTTTTCAGGCTGAAAACTCTCGGTCAGCAGCCCATAGATATGTAAAAGCTGTATCCAGGATACATCCACATAATCGGCCTTCTTTTCTCCCAAATTCTTAATATGTTTGGCATTGCAAACCACTACGTCAAATACGTTTTCTTCAAGTAAGAAATAGAGTTGTACCCAGTAAATTCCGGTCGCTTCCATTGCCACTGTCTTAATGTCACAATCTTTTAACCATTTTGCAATTGCCCTCAGGTCACAGGTATAGGCATCAAAACGACGGTTATTATCCGCATCCCTGTCCTCAGGAACACAAACCTGGTATTCCTTACTGGCCACATCTATCCCTGCAGCATCAGGATTAACAATTAAAAGTTGCGAGCCTTTGTCCTTTTTAATTTATTGAGCTTTCTTTGCCATATTGTAAAAATTTGGGGTTAAAAGCCCTTTGCCCGCTTTCCCTTGTCGCAATCGACACTGTAAACCTTCATGCGGCCTCATGGGTCCAAAAATCGCGATACGGACAAGTGGAACCAGTCTGTTCAACGAAGTATTTTTATCTTCACTGTAGAATCTGCTTACTTGCAAAAGGGCACCCCAAATTTGCACATAACTCCCGTTAGTTCCCATTCGCGCGCTTTTTTAATCAAGGAGGTCTGTTCAATGTTTACTTAATAACTAACGAGATGCCTTTCATTAAAATACACCGCGGTTCATCTGTTCTGCTGACTCCTCATTTCAGGGAATCTGAATTTTTCTGTAAGTCTCTTGACTTCAAAAGAGATTGGCATCTTCTCGACTGAAGTCTTGTTATGGCAGCTGAAATTGTCCGTGAATTTGCCGATGCTCCTATTCTTATTTCAAGTTCCTTCCGTACTCCTGACGACAATAAGGCCAGCGGCGGTACGCCTGACTCTTTTCATTTGAGAGGCATGGCAATAGACCTTCGCTGCCTGTTCGACCTCCGGGCGAGTCCCTTAAAACAGGAACTGATCAATGAAAATCTTTTCCGAAGAGGCTTTCTTTATCATTCCCTCCGCTCTGCCAGCATTAACAGCTTCGGCATCAGCGAACGTTTTCTGCATATCGATACTTGTTCATTCGGCTATACTCAGGATGCTGAATTTGGCTCTTAGGCACTTTGGTATTACTGATTATTCTAAAACCTACTCCAATTAAAAAATGCACTGTAATGATTAATTTCGGTCAGCATTTTAAGCAGTTAGTTTGCCTGTTTTTTGCTTTTTCAAACGACTCCCTTCCCTCATTAAAAGAGAAATAAGTTAATCCTGCCGCACCGAATATGTCAGCCCATGCAAAACCTGATATCTCGTAAATCAGGCTCGAAGCAAGCAGGACCAACGACATGTAAACACAAATTAGAGTGCATTTGCTGTCTGCAATGACCGGCTCCGAATTCAGCTTCCTTCCCGTATTTTTTTTAGCCCGTGTCAGCCAAATCATGACAAGGATAGAGATAATGGATATGATGATTCCCGGTGTGGTTGTTTCAGGCTTGTGATGTTGAATTATGCTGAATATTATACCTATAAGTAAGCCTGCTGATAAAAGGTAAAATGAAGTTCCTGTGATCCTTAATGCGGTGAATTCAGGACGGCTGACAGGGCTGCCGGGATTTCTTCTTATTCTGACAATCATTATTGCAATTCCCAATCCTGACATCACCTCGATAAAACTGTCTGCACCAAAGCCGAAAAGCGTAAGCGTTTCATCCTCATAGCCAAAAAACAAGGAAACAAGACCTTCAGCTATATTATAAAAAATGGTGAAAAGGCTTAAAAAGTAAGCTTTCCTGTAAAGTTTCTCCTCTGAACTGTTCATTTCCAATTTCTTAATATAAATGGAACGAATGTAGCAAAGTTAATCTTTCAACTGATACGGTGTTTGGAAGTGAAGTATTCTGGTGTTATTAATAAAGCCTTCAGACAATAAGAAAAGAAATGCAAAATTAGATGATTCATACATTTCTCTCATTATTTAATTCCTTAATCATTTACAACCTATAATCTGAAGACTCTCCGGCATCTTGTATTGATTCCCCTTGAAAAAGCTGGTTCGTTTGTCATAAAAACACAATGGGAACGACCTTCTTCAGATCATTCCCATTCATCTCCGGTAAATTTCTTCGCCTTCGAAGTCAGGCTACGGTTATTAGGCTGGTCACAAAAACTCAATCTACTGCTTTCGCATTCAATAACGGTTTCTGCAACCCGTGGTCTTCGGGTTTTGCTTTCTACGGCGTTGCCCTCTGACTGTCCATTCGGCATCTTTTAGTTTGCCTTCCCGGACGGAGCGTTCATCAGACACCAGTATCCGGCATTTCTTTCGATTTGCTTTCAAACCGTGTGGACCTTCCGGTTTTCACCCTTCAAAATCCCGGAAAATTTCAGTCACTTTCGCTTCTTCCATCTTCCGCTTATTCACCCAATCATAATAAAGATCTCTCTTCCTGCGATTAACTGAACAATCGGAGCGAATCCTGTCATTCAGTCTCCAACACTTACAACACGCAGGCCCGTCGACCCGGACGAACCGGTTGTTTGCCCACCTAAGAGCCATTCTCCGATTCCGCATTTTCAGTGAAACCTTTTATCGCTCACCTGATACACAAATATACTCATGATAATTTCATTTTCCAAATTTCTTTCCTGAATTATATATTGTTTAATAAGCATCATTTCAGGCAGATACTGTTATATTGAAAATAAATTAAACAATTTTTAAGAATAATTAACAATAGCTGTATTGAAATTCTATGACCTGAGGATGATTGGATCAGATTAAAGAATTTTCTGCGGGGAATCTAACCCGGAGGTTCTGTTGGAGGGGAGCACTTTTTTCATATCAAACTCAGGTTAATTTTGTGTAATTTTGTTCACACAAAAAGATTTAGTCCGGATTTTCATGCGCTATTTGTTTATAGTCAATCCTATGGCAGGAATGGGAGGGAAACGTAAAATTCCCGATCTGATCGGTCATTCATTCAGGCATAATCCATCGGATGTACGTGTTCTTTTCACCCGCTGTCCGGGCGATGCGAGGGTCATTGTGAAGGAGCATTTCGACGAATTCGATGTATTCGTTGCGGTTGGCGGTGATGGGACAACCAATGAAGTTGTTTCTGCATTATCGGGGACAAATAAGATTATGGGAATAATTCCCACAGGTTCGGGTAATGCGCTGGGCAGGGAATTGGGTATTTCAATGACTCCTTCATCTGCCTTAAAAAGTCTGCTGAAAGCTGAAGTCAAAAAAATTGATACAGGCCTGGTAAATGAGAAGTACAGATTTGTAAATATTTGCGGATTTGGATTTGATGAGCATATTGCAAGCTGTTTCGATCATGCGGTAAATCGTGGTCCTGTTACCTATATATCGTTTGTTTTGAAAGAATTTCCTCTTTATTGTCCGAATACATATGATATAGAGATTGACGGGAAAAAACTTACAAAAAGGGCATTTGTCCTGACAATTGCCAATACATCCCAATATGGCAACAATGCTTTTATTGCCCCAAAAGCGGTTCTCGATGACGGGATTTTTGATATCTGTATCATGAGGCCTTTCCCGGTTGGTGTAGCCCCTGAAATGTTTATCCGTCTGCTGAATAAACAGCTTGACAGTTCACGCTATTGTGAATATTATAAGGCAAAAAAAATAGTAGTGACCGGAGCCAATCTCAATTTCCAGGTTGACGGGGAACCTGTCAGTAACAATTACCGGGTTGAGATTGTCGTCGATCCGTTGTCGCTCAATATTTTAGCACCAAAAAAGTAAAAAAGGCAGTCATACCCAAGCTCATTCCTTTGGCCACCCAACGGTTTGGCAGAGAATGACCCTCTGATGTTCCCGTAAGTTCAGCCTGGTGTTGATATCTTCAGGGAATGACCCTCTCACAACAGCTGCAAGTCCGGCAGAAGCGCAATAGAGATAGATATTTTGTGCAATAAAACCCGTATTGGCATAAGAAGCGGTTGGCTTATCCTCAAAGTTTTCGACTTTTGCCCGGTCAAGATCTGCAACAAAAACAAGGTTAAGCGGAGCAGTTCCCACAAAATCCTGTTTTCCTGTTGCGCTTCGAAGATCATCATCGCCAAGTTTTATTATACTTTGCTTATATGCATTATAAAGATAAAATCCTTCCTGTCTGACCACATAAATATCCATTTCCTGGAGGTTCTGCGAGGAAGGAGCAGTCCTTTTCCCTGTCTCGCGGTTAATTCCCCATCCTGCCCATAACAGATTGGAGAGAGTCTGCATGTCGATATCCTTTTCGGCAAATTCACGAACAGATTGACGTTTGTTCAATGCATCCATTAGCGGCATACCACCTGAACGTTGTGGTTCAGGTAGTCTTATTTCCTGGGCTGTTACTGCCGAAGATAATGTAAGCACAATAATTAAAATTATCATTGTTTTCATAGTGATTGAAATTTGGATTACTCTTGAATGTCCCCTTATTCCCCATTATATATTAATTACATAGGCCTTAACATCTTCAGCTCCGATTTTCCTGTCACATAAAATAATAAGGCGTTCAATCACATTGCGGAATTCCCTGATATTGCCTGTCCATGAATATTTTTGCAATTCCCCGATAGCCTCCGGGGTTATTTCTTTGGGCAACTGGCCATATTCCGCACAGATTTTGCTTATGAAAAAATCTGCAAGCAGCGGAATATCTTCTTTTCGGTCATCGAGAGAAGGAACATGAATAAGGATTACACTCAACCTGTGATAAAGATCCTCGCGGAAATTTGCTCTTTTTTATCTCTTCCAGCAAATCCTTGTTTGTTGCTGCGATTACTCTGACATCCACCTTAATGGTAGAATCATTCCCAACCCTTGTGATAATATTTTCCTGCAGGGCACGCAATACTTTCGATTGTGCTGAAAGGCTCATATCCCCGATTTCATCCAGGAAAAGTGTACCGCCATCGGCCTGTTCAAACTTTCCCTTACGTTGTTTTATAGCTGATGTAAATGCACCTTTTTCATGACCGAATAATTCACTCTCAATCAGTTCTGAAGGTATAGCGGCACAGTTGACTTCAACGAAAGGCCCTTCAGCGCGGGGTGACAATTCATGAATTCGGTGGGCAATCAGTTCTTTTCCCGATCCGCTTGGACCGGTAATCAGCACCTTCGCTTCTGTTGGTGCAACACGGTCAGCAGTTTCCAGTACTTTTTTAATCTGCGGAGATTCACCAATGATCTCGTATTGCTTAAAAGCTTTTTGCTTAAGAATCTTTGTTTCTTTAACCAGGGTAGATTTATCGCCGGCATTTCTGATTGTGATGAGCAGACGATTTAAATCGAGAGGTTTGACAATGAAATCATAGGCACCCAATTTGATCGATTCAACTGCTGTATCAATATTCCCATGACCTGAAATCATAACGACTGTCGTTTCAGGTTTTATCTCCATAATCTTTTTAAGGACTTCTAATCCGTCCATTTCAGGCATCTTTATATCGCACAGTATAATGTCATAGTCTTTGGACCTGACGAATTCAAGTCCTGTTATGCCATTTTCAGCTGCATCGACCGAATATCCCTCCAGACCAAGGATATCTTTTAATGTATTCCGGATGCTTCGTTCGTCGTCAATTACCAGTATATTCATTGAATTAAGGAATTAAGGAATTAAGAATAAGGGAACAGGCAATAGGGAGTGAACAATAAATAGTGAACAGACCTCCACGATATAATAAACTCGCAAATTCCGCACTTGCAGGACTAACTTCTTTGTTTCACACAAAGACTTTGTGACCTTTTCGTAAACCTTTTTGGTCTTTGCGTGAAATTTTATGATGTTCATTACTAGTGATTTAAATTTTAGTTAGATGAAAGTAATCACTAATCAGTTATAAATAATTCAGCCATCATTCCTTCTTTGAGGCCGTAATGAGTATGAATCACTTTTTGAATATTCAATTTTTCAAGGATGAAGTTAGTAAAAATAGAGGCAACGACAATCATTTCAACTCTGATTTTATCCATTCCCTTAATCCGGCTTCTTGTTTCGGTATCCGAAATGATCAGCAGTTCATGAATCCGGCGGTAGGCTTCCAGAGGTAATTCCGATGCTTTTCGTAATTGAAGATCAGGATCCGTTTCCTCATAAATATCCATAAAGGTGTCAAATGCGCCAGAACTTCCGACAAGGATGGAAGGCTGATATAAATTGCAAATTTCCCACAATTCCGACAGCTTCCCGGTTAACCAATTTTCAACTATTTTAATTTCACCAGGTAAAATAGGATCAGACAATTGAAAAAGTTCAAGAACACGGGCTATTCCGATATTAAAACTTCTTTTCCAGGTAAGTTGTCCATTTTCGGCAAGAATAAATTCAATACTACCGCCTCCAATATCAACAACCAGATATTTATTCATTTCGGGAGGAAGGGAGTTACTTACCCCTCTAAAAATCAGTTCAGCTTCACGATCACCGCCGATGATTTCAATATCCCATCCAAATTTCTGTTTTATTACTGATAAAAAATCATCTCTGTTGGCTGCGCCCCTGATTGCTGAAGTTGCTATGACTTTCACTGCATCAGCTTTGTATCTTTGAATTGTTGCAGCATGATTTTCAAAAGCACTGATTCCTCTTTGGATCGCGTCTGGCAATAAAATGCCCTTCTGAATTCCACCCCTCCCCAGTTTGACAGGTAGTTTTCTGTCGTACAATGTTTTAAATGATCCTTCAGGCAGAAGATCTGCAATAAGAAGATTGCAGGTATTGGTTCCCAGGTCAATTACAGCTTTCCTGCTCACTTTCATTTATACATAAGCCATTTACCCAATTCTTTCCAGGAAGGTTTTTTCCCATACATAAGGATTCCTGTGCGATATATCTTAGCTGCTAACCAGACCATTACAATAAATGTGATCACCAGAACTGTCATTGAAAGATGCAATTTCCCAAATAGGTACCCCAAAGGGTATTCTTGCCATCATGACAACAGGAGACGTCAATGGGATAATACTGAACCAGAATGCAATGGGGCCTTCCGGATTTTTAATTGCACTTAAAAGTACCATAATAGATAAAATAATCGGCAGCATAATCGGTAACGAGAATTGCTGAACATCTTCCTGGGAATCAACCGCAGATCCGACCGCTGCAAACATTGCGCTGTATAACAGGTAACCGCCGATGAAAAAGAAAACAAAACATCCAATGATCAGAGGGAAGTTGATCGTACCAATCATATTAAATATATCCTGCATCTTGTCTGATTCCTGTGTCGTGCATTTGTTGAGCTGTTGCCTGGCTTTGCGACATAATATCCTGAACCTGCTGTGCATGAGACAAATTTCCGGGGAACATCCCTTTTGCAGTTGATATAATGAAAAATCCAAGCACTATCCAGAATACAAATTGGGTTAGTCCAACAAGAGCAATCCCGACGATTTTTCCCATCATCAGTTGAAAAGGTTTTACACTGGAAATAATCACCTCAACAATGCGGTTCTGCTTTTCTTCCATTACCCCATGCATCACCAAAGCCCCGTAAACAAAATGAACATGTACATGAAGAAGCCGAAAATGTAACCCAATATCATTCCAAGTTCAGTCGAGCTTTTTGGCGCCTTACCACTCTCGCCAAGTTTGATAGTTTCAATATTTATTCTTGTTTTAGTAGCATTTATGCGTTGTGTAAGATCAGGAATATTTGTTTGACGAATAACTTCTGCCATCTTGTCTTTCTCGATAACAGATCTGATTTTGTCATTGATCTGAGCTTTTAAATCATAAGGCAGAGTACTTTCCGAAATTATCCTGACCGTGTTGGTGGATAAGAATGTCAGGCGGAATGATAACAAGGGCATAATAGCCCGAGTTTTTTAGGCCGGTTTTTAATTTCTGATACTCTTCTTCAGGAACAAAATGGTATTTTGTGAATTCTGAACTTTCAAGACGGCCGAGAAAATGGAAGATCCGTCATAGACAGCTATATTCCGCACTTCTGTATCATCCATGGCCGCAAAATATGCCGGAAGAATAAATAAAGCCGCCATCAGAATTGGCATCAGTAAAGTCATAATAATAAATGATTTCTTTTTTACCCTGGTGCTGTATTCACGCTTGATGATTAAAGAAATTTTATTCATTGCGGGATGGTTTAAGAAGATTGTACATTTTGTGTGACTACTTTGATAAAAACCTCATTCATGCTTGGGATCACTTCGTTAAAGGAGACTATTTCAGCAAGTCCGGCTAAATCCCTGATCAGTTCAGAGGAGTTGCTTCCTGTATTGTATTGAATATTCAGCCGCTGTGTTTTCCCGTTTTCCTGGTGGGAAAGGATATTATACTTATGCGAAAGCTCGCGACTGATTTGAGAGAAATCTCCCCTGTACGTAATATCATAAACATTTGATTTGAATTTTTCCCTGATCTGTTGTGTCTCACCATCCAATATCTTCCTGGATTTATCAATCAGGGCAATATGGTCGCACAATTGTTCGACGGATTCCATATTATGTGTGGAAAAAATGATGGTCGCCCCGTCCTTTTTCATTTTCAGAATTTCCTGTTTGAGCAGGTCTGTGTTGATCGGGTCAAATCCTGTGAATGGTTCATCAAAAATCAACAGGCGGGGTTTATGCAAAACAGTGCAGATAAACTGAACCTTCTGCTGCATTCCCTTCGACAATTCCATCACCTTTTTATCCCACCAGTTTACAATGTCGAATTTTTCAAACCAGTACTTTAATTCTTTCATGGCATCTCGTCTGGATAAGCCTTTTAGTTGTCCAAGATAAAGTGCCTGTTCGCCGACTTTCATTTTTTTATACAGACCTCTTTCTTCAGGCAGATATCCAAGGTGAAAAACGTCATCGGCTTTCATCAGGCGGCCATCAAAAAATACTTCACCCTTGTCAGGAGCAGTAATCCTGTTAATAATCCTGATCAGGGTGGTTTTACCGGCTCCGTTAGGTCCCAACAAACCAAAGATCGAGCCTTCCCTGACAGAAATGGAAACATCGGTAAGAGCCCGTTGATGGTCAAAGGTTTTTGAGACTTCATGTACTGAAAATAATTCCATTGAAATCAAATTAATTTAAGCTGTATAAATTTAATCAATATCTTCTTCATCTTCTTCATATTCATCATATGCAGGATATCCCTCAAATTCTTCCTCTTCTTTTACGGGATTTTCAACTTTTGCCAGAAGCAAATTCCATCCGGGCCAGGTAAACCGGCGTTTAGCTATGAAAATGAACAATAAAGATAATATTATCAAACCGACAAGTTCAATCATTGGACTGTAACCGGTAATATTAAACAAGGCAGGTGTCTGAATCACAGTAGATTCTCTGGTGAATAACATTGTCATAAAAATACTGTTGACTGTATGGATTCCCAGTGCAAGCTCGATACCATCATCCATTAAGGTACATAGTCCAAAAAACAATCCAAACCATATATATTTTGATACCGTAATCTGAATTCCAAACGCATCCGCAACAGGGTTCAAATAATGAAATCCACCGAAAAGAAGAGCTGTTAAAATAAGAGGGGCCCACCTGTTTTGAAATATTCTTACGAAACCTTGCAAAAGATATCCCCGGAAAAATGTTTCCTCAAATCCTGCCTGAAAAGGCAGCAATAAAACTGAGACGAGTGCCAGAGAAAGGAAGTTCCCGGGATCATAATGAAGATCAAATTTTTGAAGACCTGTGGCAAATGTTATAAGAGAATAAGCTGAAATCAATATCAGCCAAATGCCGAATCCCCATAAAAATCTTTTCCACCTGAAAGAAGAGCTTCCTGTAAATAACGATAGCACCGGCCTTTCATGCAAAGGTTTAATTAGTAGCAATAAGGCTATAAAACCAATTACGAATGGAATAATCAACAAGGTTAATCCGGTAACAGGTGAAATATCATATGCTGTAACATCCAAAGGATTATCAGGATCGGACATCAAATCAGGATTGATGTATGAATTGAGGAAAATTTTAAAACCCAGCGGAAAAAAGCCAATTACCTCTATTGCTATGATTAGGATTACAATCATGGCAATCCACCTTCCGATATCATTTTTCCCGCGAAAAACGTTTTCAATAAACATGGGAATAAGATTTACCTGAATTTTACTGCGAATATGGTTAAAATTTTACATAAAACCTTAAACCACTTCCGAAAATCAAATATTGAGGCTGTCAGGTTTTTAATTTGCACCCCTGGCAGTTTTCCACCTTACCTTCGAGGTACTTTCCTTATACCATCTCCGATGCTGATTCATTATATTAAGGTAATTTAAACGTTATTTCTTCGATATTTATCGAAGAAGCATCGAAGAAGCATCGAACAAAGATCGAAGAAGGTACGGATATGGTACGGGCATGATATTATGTTGAAAGGGCTTTTTCTTCATTTTGGGGCAGGGCAGTTGATGGCCGGATTTGATTCCTTTGAGTAATGGAGAATATTATCTCGAAACGGATAAGCCAAAATGCTATTGGGATTATTGCCCGTAGTTGGCAGGTTTTCACTAAAGAATTGAAATAGCAAAACTCACCTGTAATAAGGTTTTAAACAGTCAAAGAGAGTGTACCATTGAAGCTGAACCTTTTTTTGGCTTGCTTATTATTATGCCAGGTGGGTCATTGGCTGGACTTTGTTTACTGGCTGGCAGACTAAAAAAGATCGACAATAAATGTAAAATATCCCGCAATTACCAATCCTGCTATGATAAAAAAGTATCCCAATTTATATTCCCTTCGGACATTGAACCACATCACCCAACTGCCGAGAGATAAGATAATAAGGATAACAGCCGTTATGTCCATCATAATCCGCCATAATTTGGTTATAATCCAATTGGGCTTAATTATGGGATTGTTTTTATCCATCCCGTTAAATGTATGTAAGGTTCTCAGTTTTCCCCAAAAGTTGTACTGTGTTACCTTTAACGTACCATATCCTGTTTGTGAATTAATGCTTATATTGTTAATAAGTCCTGGTGAACTTATACTGAAATTAACAAATCCTGCTGTATCTTTTTTAAATTGGGAAACTTCACCGACAATTTTGAGCTTGGCTTCGATAAGCCTGATCATTTCATTATCATCACGGAACAATGCATTTGAAATAACAAAGACTTTATTGTTCTCTTTCCTGTTTTCATAAAACCTTGCAAATTTCCAACTGCCATGGTTGAGAATCAGGCCTGAAACAAAAAACAACCAGATAAACATTATCAGGAATAAACCGAGATGAATATGCAATCTGCGAATAGTATTCAGAATGTTATTAAATATGTCTTTTTTAATATGTATTTTCATATTCTCAGAATGTAAAAAGGATGAGACTGGTCAGTATTAATATTCCAATTGCAAGTGAATACCAGCCGAGAGTGCGTTCGGTCCGCATAAAATACCACAAAACTAATCCGCTTAGTGTGAGGAATAAAATTGAATATACAATCGTGTCAGAAAGGAATCGCCAGACTTTTATGAAACCGGAATTGCCCCTTATTGAAGCGTTGTGGGGACCCGGCATATAATGCATGAAAGCTGTTCCGCGCAAAGCTCCAAGGTCAGTTCTGGTTACCGAGGCTATTTTAGTCCGCGTGTTCACATTGATATTGAAAAGTTTAGCAGGAGTCCTGACAGGGAAGAAAATGGTGCTGTCGTTTGTGTTGATATAATCTATTTCACCGGTAATGTCCAGCTTTTTAAGAATTGCTCTTGCGGTCATTAAATTAGTGTTGCCATAAGGTATTGAATCGAGGCTGACGTTGAGAGCGGGAAATTTTTTTACCTGGGTAATTTTTTCAAGAACCCGGGGATGATTAATTGTCAGTACGCTTAAGGCATAAATCAAAACAAACGGACTGATAAACAGTCCGATGTATAAATGAAGCATACGAATCTGTGAATAATATTTTTTCATTGTGAATTAGTAAATACGGATGGCAAATTTAATTTCATCTTTCAAAAATACAAGCCTGCGGGGGCCTATTAATCAGAAATATGTTATATTTGTAATAATAAAAATCGAGAAATTATGTCTATTATAAGAGTCTGGCTTGACGAAAGCGAAGATGAATGCACTTCATGCGGGGCTTGTGAATCTGCCTGTCCTGAGGTGTTTGAAGTTCCCGACAAAATGGTGGTGATTGATGGTGTTGATTACAGTCAGTATGATGATTGTATTAAAGATGCAGCCGATTCATGTCCCACTGCTGTAATAAAGTACGAGGAAGAATAAATCCACTGGGATAAGTGTTCAGTGTTCAGTATGCAGTGTATTGCGAAGTTTTGGGATTAACTGAGATAATTCATTATTAACTGATCACTGATCCATATTTTTCATCTTCTCACTCTCTTAATCGTTTCCCTTCATTTTCGTAAATAAGATTTCTCTAATACATTAAAATTACTTAACTTGTTAATACGGCAAAGGAACAAGATGAGTAGATGTGATTAGGGGAAGCTGAGAATATGAGAATTTGGGAAAACGGGATAATTCCACCCCTTCATCCTCCAATATTCCTTTCTTTACGCACTCTCCAACTCTCACTATCGAACTCTCTCATCTTATTTCGATCGAAATCGCAATTTGTAAATTGTAAATTATAACCTGAATATGAGCAACTCATCTGAATACCTAAAAACTTTGGACACTACAACAGGACAATTCAGTTATTATGATTTAAAGGAATTGATCCGCCAGGGACATGATATTGAAGCAATGCCTTTTACTATAAGGATACTGCTTGAGAATATTCTTCGCAATTACAACGAAGACACTGTCAATCAGGAACATCTTGAACATATCCTGAATTGGGTACCTAAACCTGAAGCAAATGAAATCCCTTATTTGCCGTCGAGGGTATTGATGCAGGATTTTACAGGAGTTCCGGCTATTGTGGACATTGCTTCCATCCGATCGGAAGCGGCAAGACAAAACAGGGATCCTAAGCTGATCAATCCTCAAATTCCGGTTGATCTCATTATAGATCATTCTGTACAGGTTGATTATTTCGGCACCAACTATTCCTATCAGAGGAATGTTGATATGGAATATAAACGCAATAATGAGCGATATGCTTTACTGAAATGGGCACAATCGTCTTTTTCAAATTTCAGCGTTCTTCCTCCCGGGCTGGGTATCTGTCATCAAGTTAATCTTGAATACCTCGCAAAAGTGGTGACCTTAAAAGACGGAATGGCATTTCCTGATACCCTTGTAGGAACGGATTCGCACACTCCGATGGTCAACGGAATAGGAGTTGTCGGCTGGGGAGTTGGAGGTATAGAAGCTGAAGCAGCCATGCTGGGCCAGCCGATATATATCATGCTGCCTGAAGTAATCGGTTTAAAACTTACGGGCAATTTAAAAGAAGGGACTACATCAACTGACCTTGTCCTGGCGGTGGCTGAACTTCTCAGAAAAAGGGGTGTGGTTGATAAATTCGTCGAAGTGTTGGGCGATGGACTAAATAATCTTACAGTTCCAGACCGTGCAACCATTTCAAATATGTCACCTGAATTTGGCTGTACCGTGACTTATTTCCCTGCTGACCATAAGACACTCGAATATCTTGAAATGACAGGACGGAACAAGGAACATATAGAAACAGTTGAACAATACCTGAAAACAAACCTTCTTTGGCGGACCAATGAAGAGAAGATAAAATTTACAGAAGTTCTGGAACTGAATCTTGGGACAATAGAACCATCAGTTGCCGGACCCAAAAGGCCACAGGACAAAATTATTCTTTCACAGGTAAAAGATAAGTTTATCGATATATTGAAAAGCAGTTATGAGAGAGCATATATCCCGATGGATAATCGATCAGAAGGAAGATGGCTGAATGAGGGGGGGCATTTGGATGATATTTTACCAGAAAAAGATTCTATGGTAAATGCGCCTGATCCTGTCAGCGTAGAAATTGAGACTATGCGTGTTGAGGAAAACGGGCTTAAAAGCGTCAATATAAAAGTTGATCATTCAGAATATCTGCTCAGTGACGGATCTGTTGTGATAGCGGCTATTACCAGTTGTACCAACACATCCAATCCGAGTGTTATGCTGGGAGCCGGCCTGGTAGCCAGGAAAGCAGTTGAAAGGGGATTGAAAAGCAGACCATGGGTAAAGACAAGCATGGCTCCAGGATCGAAAGTTGTCACTTCTTACCTTGAGAAGGCAAATTTGCTGTCTCCGCTGGAATCATTGGGATTTCACATTGTAGGATATGGTTGTACCACCTGCATCGGGAACAGCGGGCCTCTTCCAGCCCACATAAACAAGGCCATAACAGATTATGAACTGGTTGTGGCTTCCGTGTTATCCGGCAACAGAAATTTCGAGGCGAGGATCCATCCTATGATAAAGATGAACTTTCTGATGTCGCCTATGTTGGTTGTGGCCTATGCACTGGCAGGACGGATAGATATAAATTTCCAGAGTGAACCGATCAGTTATGATCCGAATTTTGAACCTGTTTATCTGAAAGATATATGGCCGACAATGGATGAAATACAGGACGTTATGAAGCAGGCTGTTTCTTCTGAGGATTTTATCACAGATTACAGCAATATTTTCAATGGTGATGAAAAATGGGAACTTCTGGAAAGCACGAAGAGTGAGGTGTATAACTGGAGAGATTCATCCTATATAAAAGAAGCTCCGTTCTTTAAGGGAATTTCTGCTGAGCCGGAAATGATTTCTCCTATCCGAAATGCAAGGGTGCTTTTGAAAGTGGGAGATTCAATAACCACGGACCATATATCTCCCGCAGGATCAATCGGAGAAAATTCTCCTGCCGGGGAATATCTGAAAGCGCAGGGAATTGGCAAGATTGATTTTAATTCATATGGTTCAAGGAGGGGAAATCATGAAGTAATGATGCGAGGAACTTTTGCCAACGTCAGGCTAAAAAATGAACTGGTCAGTAAGGAAGGAGGATGGACGCTTTATCATCCTGACGGACAGACAATGACGATTTTTGATGCCGCAATGAAATATGAAGCTTCAGGCGTTCCACTCATCATTCTTGCAGGTAAAGAATATGGAAGCGGTTCTTCTCGCGACTGGGCTGCAAAAGGCACCTCGCTTTTGGGTGTTCGCGCTATCATTGCTGAAAGTTTTGAACGGATTCACAGAAGCAATCTGGTCGGTATGGGGATTCTTCCGCTTCAGTTTATGGAGGGTGAGAGCAGAATGACACTTGATCTTAAAGGGGATGAAATTTTCGATATCCCTGATCTGGATCAACTTTCACCAAAACAACAGATAAAAGTGTTTGTGACAAGGTCAAACGGTGAAAAATTCGATTTTAATGTGACAGTCAGACTCGATTCCGCTATTGAAATAGCCTATTATCAAAATGGGGGAATACTTCAGTATGTATTAAGGGATTTCCTTGCAAAAAACAGAAATAATTGAATCGAAACCTAATTCCGTTTAAAAGAAAGATTCCATAAAAAATTTAATCAAAAAGACCGCCCAATGAGCGGTCTTTTTTACACATCAGTGACACATACAGCCATGATTCACAATGATCAATGCATTGTTTTGTGTAAATCTTCAATTTGTTTATTGGTGAACGTGTCCACTTTCTCGATCTGTGCATTTGCCTGAAGTTCTTTAAGCAACATATTGCGGGCAGCATCCTCGCGAAGGGGCTTCAATGAAACCATAAGAAGCATGGTCACCTGACATACAGCCATATTTAAATTGAGACAGATATTTATCCCCTTTTTCTTTTGCCTTGTCCAAAAGATTCAAACAATCATTTACCGCATGAGGAGCCCTGATAAAATAGGTGTTATTTCCAGCGCTGGTTTCCATAATTTTTTACTCCTATTCTTTAAATGTTTTACAATGAGTTAACAATACTTTTACGAAAAAGCCAACATATAGTTTACAATGAATTTAAATGATGTATTATTTTAACAAATCACATCCTAAATATTCCGCAGCCTGATTTCTTTTACGAAAGAACTTTTATAATGAGGGAATGTTGATTATCTTCACGCTGTCAAGGAAGGCTAAAGGCTACAGAAATTAAAGAATGACCAATTATTACTTATATGGAAAATAAAAACAATTCAAGAAGGAAATTTCTCATTAAATCGGGTCTTGCAGGTTCAGCAGTTACCCTTGGACTAAATGAAATTATTGCCAAAAATGCCATACCTTCAGGAGCCAACGACAAAATCCGGATAGGCTTTATAGGAGTCGGAAACCGCGGTTCACAGCTCCTGACATTGTTTATGCAGCAGCCTGATGTTCAGGTGGCGGCCTTATGTGATATCTATGAACCCTACCTTATGAGGGATCCTTCTAAAGTTGACAAACGTTACAGCGAGGGCTATCTTGGCAAGGGAGGCCAGATACCCAAAATGGATGAAGGTCTTGGCAAAGATGTAAAACGTTATAAGGATTATCGTAAATTGTTAGAAGACAAGGATATTGATGCTGTATGTATTGCCACTCCCGATCACTGGCACGCCCTTATAACCATTCAAGCCATGCAGGCAGGGAAAGATGTTTATGTTGAAAAACCGCTTACACAAACCATTTATGAAGGCCGCAGGATGGTTGAAGAACAGGCGAAGACCAAGCGTGTCTGTGCTGTTGGATTGAACAGGCGCGGCAGTGTGGTTTATCAGAAACTTGCCAAAGAAATTCAGGCAGGGAAAATCGGCAAAGTAACAGTCGGAAGTGCATTCCACCTGAACGATATGTCACCTGACGGGATAGGAAATTTTAAACCTGAAAATCCTCCGAAAGATTTCGACTGGGATTTCTGGCTGGGGCCAAGAGCTTATGTCCCATATCGTTACAATATGGCTCCCTATGCTTTTCGCTGGTGGAAGGATTACTCTTCACAGATGGGCAACTGGGGAGTTCATTATATGGATGCTATCCGCTGGCTGATGGGCGAAACTGCTCCAACAGCGATTACAGCGAATGGAGGAAAATTTGTTCTTCATGACGACAGCACCATCCCTGATACCCTTGAAGTAATTTTTGAATTTGCATCAGGAGCACTCATCACATTTACCGACAGTGAAGTAAGCTATGCAAAAGCAACTCCATTCGGGGAGCTTGAACTCAGAGGAACTAAAGGCACCCTTTATGCTGACGAATACAGCTACCAATATGTCCCCGCACGGAGGGGTCAGTTTCAGACATGGAGCAAACAAATGGATCCTGAAGAATACACAAGTCCTGCAAAACAGCTGGCCGATGGAAGCAGTTCGACAAGCACTACAGGTCTGATCCGAGACTTCCTGGATTGCATCAAATCACGAAATACTCCATTATGCCCTCTGGAAGAAGGACACAGGTCAACTTCTTTTGCACATCTGGCCAATATTTCACTTGCTGTCGGTGAAAGATTAAAGTGGGATGCTGTAAAAGAACGGTTTACCAACAGCGAGGCAGCCAACAAGCTTCTTCATTATGAATACCGTACACCCTGGCAATTGTAAACAATTGATAATTGATAATTAAAACCTGAACTTATTTTTACAACCGTTCCCAACAATTGAATAAATATTGAGCTATGATACGGCGTGATTTTATCAGGAAGAGTGTTTTGGCCGCCGGAGCAGCGGAGTTAATCAATCCTTTGGAATATGATGGCATCTCCGGCAAAGGCAGCTGCAAAAAAAATAAGGATAACAAAAGTCAATTCCGATTTTGAGAGGGAACCCCTGATCCGTCCATTTGGATTTAAAGGAGGTTATATGAGTGAAATCTGGCAATCTGCAAGTTATGTGGAAAGCAGTTCAGATAATCATTGCATAGGTCTTTGCACTCAGAATGTGCTGTGGTCTGATGCACAGGTTTTTGCCGCCCATTCCGAAAGCGGCGGAAATGCTTTGATGTATGCGTTGACCGAAAGGGCGCTTCAGATGATCAAAGGAATGAGTTTTACTTCACCGCTGGAAGTGCTGGATCAGATTTTACCCGAAGTTTATGAATACGGGAAAAAGTATAACAGGAAATCCTGACCTCAGGAAAACTTTTGCACTCAATTCGCTTGTCGGAGTTGATAATGCTGTGTGGCTGATTTATGCAAAGGAAAACGGAATTGCCAGCTTCGATGAAATGATTCCCGAAGCTTTTAAACCCTCACTTTCTGAACATCATGACAAAGTTGCAGCCATTCCGTTGATGGCATACAACATTCCAATCAATGAGATACAGGATGCTGTCAATCAGGGATATTTCTTTATGAAAATTAAAATAGGCCAGCCCGGAACGCAGGAAGAAATGCTGGAAAAGGATAAAGCCCGTTTATCAGCCATTCATAAAGCAATCGGCAATGTTCGTACACCTCATACCAAAAACGGAAAACTGCCTTATTATTTCGATGCAAACGGCAGGTACGAGAAGAAGGAGACTTTGATGAGACTTCTTGACCATGCCAGGAATATAGGGGCTTTTGAACAGATAACCATTGTGGAGGAACCTTTTCCAGAGGATTTGGAGATTGATGTTTCAGATATTCCTGTCCGTCTTGCAGCTGACGAAAGCGCACATACCGATACCGATGCCGTCAAACGTATTCAGATGGGCTATAAGGCGATTGCATTGAAAGCTATTGCCAAAACTTTAAGCATGACAATGAAAATTGCGCAGGCGGCCTACGAAAGAAATGTTCCATGTTTTTGTGCCGACCTCACGGTAAATCCGATTCTTGTAGAATGGAACAAAAATGTTGCAGCGCGCCTCAAGGCTTTTCCGGGACTTGGAAATTTAGGTCTTTTGGAAAGCAACGGGCATCAGAATTACAAAAACTGGAACACGATGATGAGTTATCATCCCCGCAATGAGGGAAGGTGGGTAAAAATGAAAAACGGTGTCTATGAACTGGATAAGGAATTTTATCAGACCGGAGGTGGCATATTTGATCCTATCCCTCATTATGAAGAAATGTTCAATGCAATGCCATAGGATAGTAATTGATCAATATTAAACTACTGGTAATTAGTGATCTGTAATCCATGATCAGTAAAAAGTAAATACTTAATTGTTAATACTGATTGTAATCCTTTTATCCTTTTATCCTTTAATCTTTTAATCCTAATTCAGACGATTGATTATTTTTGTGCCCATTGTTTCATCAATATGAGAAAAAATACAACCCTTGAATTAATCACTAAAACTCCTCTTCTTCATCTGGAGAGGATCGATACTGATTTAAAAGGGAAAATATTCGGAAAGCTTGAATATTTACAGCCTGGAGGAAGCCTTAAAGACAGGGCCGCTTACCAGATAATCAAGGATGCATATCAATTTAATAAGCTCTCCAAAGGACAAACAGTGGTTGAAATGACAAGCGGTAACATGGGAGCAGGGCTGGCCCTCGTTTGCAAACAATTCGGTAATCCTTTTGTTGCCGTCATGTCAAAAGGAAACAGTCCCGAAAGAAGGAAAATATTGAAAGCTCTTGGGGCCGAAGTAGTCCTCATCGATCAGATTGACGGAAAATCGGGTATGGTAACCGGAAAGGATATAGAAGCTGCTGCCATTGCGGCAAAACAAATAACCATTGAAAAGAATGGTTTTTATGTCGACCAGTTCAACAATCCTTCATGTTTTAATGCTCATTTTAATTCAACCGGCCCTGAAATATGGGAGGATCTGAAAGAAGTAAATGTTTTTGTTGCTTCTGTAGGCACAGGTGGAACATTTATCGGCACTTCAAGATACTTAAAATCAAAAAATAAAAACATAAGGTGTATTGCTGTTGAACCGGCAAATGCCGCCATCTTAAAAACCGGGAGAATTATCAATACAAATCACATTATCCAGGGGACAGGTTATGGAATTGTTCCCCCTCAGTGGGATTCAAAACTTGCCGATGAAGTAATTACCGTGACTGATAACGAAGTGAGCGAAATGACTAAGAGACTTTCGATGGAACAGGGCCTTTATGTCGGTTATTCTTCAGGTGCAAATGTTGCAGCGGCATTGAAATTTCTTGAAACACATGATGAAAATCTGAATGTTGTTACGATTATTTGTGACAGTGCATATAAATATTCTGATCTGTAAATATTTTGAATTATGAATCTTATTCAATCTGTTGTTCTGTCTGTCATTGAAGGTATTACGGAGTTTCTTCCTGTTTCATCAACAGGGCATATGATCCTTGCTTCAGCTGCCATGAAAATCGGTGAAAGTGAATTTGTTAAAACCTTTGAAATTGCCATACAGATAGGAGCAATTATGGCAATCGTATTAATGTATATCAAAAGGTTTTTTCAAAGTATTACCATCTATCTGAAACTGGCAACTGCCTTTATTCCTACAGGGATCATAGGATTTTTAGCCTACCCTTACATCAAGGGATATTTATTCAACCCGATAGTGGTTTCATGTTCGCTTATTATTGGTGGGATTATCCTCATCTTGATCGACAAAAAGGTTGTAAGTCAGCAGAGCAAAACGGATGTGCTGGAAAGCATCTCTTATAAGAATGCCTTTTTTATTGGGCTGATCCAATGCTTTTCGATGATTCCCGGCGTTTCAAGGGCAGCAGCTACAATTATCGGAGGCATTTTTAACGGACTGGATAAAAAACAGGCAACGGAATTTTCATTTCTTCTCGCCGTTCCCACCATGTTTGCTGCAACGGGATATGATCTTTTAAAAACACCTGTGATTTTCTCAAAAGATGAAATGATCCTGTTGATCATTGGTTTAATAATCGCATTCATAACTGCCTGGGTGGCTGTAAAATTGTTTCTTAAACTGGTTCAGAATTACGGCTTTAAATATTTCGGTTATTACCGTATCATTATCGGGATAATTTTTCTCCTTGTTATTCATGAAATGAGCGCTTAACCGGCGCTTTTTCTTCACTGATTCATCGGCATACCCAAACCGTACCAAAGAGGGGTTTGCTGTGCTATTGCTGTGCACTTGCTGTGCTATTGTTGTGCTATTGTTGTGCTAAAATAACACAGCAATAGCACAACAAATACACAACAATAGCTCTCACAATACGAGTATAGTAACACGTATTTACAAGCTAAGCCTTTTGATGTGATTTGATATGAATAAACATATCAGACGTCTTCGATGTTAAATTAGTTTATATGAGTTTGCTTAGTAATTTATTTTAGTACGGAGCAATGATTTATGAAAAGCGGTATGACTCTTTTAAAACATGAAAATCGGATTGAATTTTATTTGTTTAATGACATCAGCTTACATTATAATTTTAATATTTTTACAATTCAATTCACTCATTGTTTGATGCTTTTGATGATATATGGAATTAGTGTAATTCGTCTCCCGATAACTATCGGGATCGTGTAATTTCTTCTTTGAAAATTAATTGAATATGTTAAAAGTTACAGCAATAATATTGACTCTCTTAGCCATTTATCCTTTACCATCAGCATTAGGTGAAGAAATGGCACAGACATTATCAGCAAAAGAAATAGTTCAAAAGGCCGATCAAAAAGGCCGGGGCAAAACCAGTCAGGGAGAGATGACCATGACGATCATCCGGCCAACATGGTCAAGATCAGTTACTATGCAAACCTGGCAGAAAGGGACAGATTATGCCATGATCCTGATCACATCACCGGCAAAGGACAAAGGGCAGGTTTTTTTGAAGATTAAAACCGATATGTGGAACTGGATTCCTTCCATTGACAGGATGATCAAAATACCTCCTTCCATGATGATGCAATCCTGGATGGGATCCGATTTCACCAATGATGACCTGGTAAAGGAGTCTTCCATTGTAAATGATTACAACCATAAACTGCTTGGCGAGGAAACCGTGAGAGGTGAGAATTGTTATAAGATCGAAATGATCCCTCATCCTGATGCTCCCGTGACATGGGGGAAGGTGACTATGTGGATCACCACCAGCGGGTTTGATATCTGGAAAGTAGAGTATTATGATGAGGATCTTAAGCTTATCAACGTTATGAATGCAAGCGATATAAAAAGGATGGGCGACAGGGAAATACCTGTTAGGCTTGAAATCATGCCCGTGGAAAATGAAAATAACAAAACGGTACTTGTAACAAATAACATCGTTTTTAATAAACCGATCAGCGATGATTTCTTTTCGCAGCAAAACATGAAAAGATTGAGTCAGACAGCCAGATGAAAACAGTAAACAGTAATCATTGATCAATGAACAGGAAAAGGAGAAAGGAGACTCCAGGGAATCTGGGGAGAAAGGAGACCGGAACACGGAACGTGGTATAATTCTGACCATTATCCCTTCTCCTGTTTCCGGTCTCCGGTTTCCTTGTTCCGTTCATTTAGCTCTTTAGTCTTTAATTGAACCATGAAATATTACATCATCCTTGCCTGGAGAAACCTTTGGAGAAACAAACGCAGGACAGTCATTACTACTGCCTCGGTCTTCTTTGGGGTATTGCTGGCCACTTTCATGTCGTCCATGCAGGAGGGTTCGTATGAACAGTATATTTCGTCAATAGTTAATTCATATTCCGGTTATATTCAGATACATAAAAAAGGATATTGGGATGATAAGGTCATCAACAATTCCTTTACACCTGATTCCGGTTTGATCAAAAAGTTAAACGGTATTAAGGATATAACTTTTTATACCCCAAGACTGGAATCCTATTCACTTGCCTCTTCAGCTGATGTAACCAAGGGGGTGATGATAATGGGAATTGATCCGGAAAGAGAAGACAAAATAACCAGATTGTCAGGGAAGATTAAAGAGGGGAGTTATCTCAAACCCGGTGATGACGGAGTGCTTTTGGGAAGCAGCCTGGCAAGATTCCTTAAACTCGGTGTGAATGATACTCTTGTGTTGATAGGTCAGGGTTATCATGGTGTGAGCGCTGCAGGAAAATTCCCGGTAAGGGGTATTATCAAATTCCCTGCTCCTGAGCTTGACAGACAAATGGTTGTTATGGGTATCAAAAACTGCCAGAATTTTTATTCTGCGCCTGACTTAATAACTTCAATGGTCATCATGGTACACAATGAAGATGAAGTTTTGCCGGTTAAAAGAGAGCTTACAAAACTGGCAGATGACAATCTCGAAGTGATGGACTGGCAGCAGATGAACCAGATGCTTTTAAAGCAGATTGAAAGTGATAGGGCCCAGGGAGTCATAACAAAGGGAATACTTTACCTGATCATTGGATTCGGGATGCTGGGAACCGTTATGATGATGGCTGCTGAAAGAAAGAAGGAATTTGGAGTGGTTTTGGCCATTGGTATGCAAAAGGTTAAACTGATATTCATCGTCATTTTGGAAACAATATTTATGGGAATGATAGGTGTGGCTTCAGGTATTATAGCAAGCATACCTGTTTTATCTTATTTTGTACTGAATCCAATCCCATTTACCGGACAGGCGGCTCAAATGATGGAGGATATGGGATTTGAACCTGCCATGTATTTTTCAATGATGCCATCGGTGTTCTGGAATCAGGCTCTTGTTATCCTGGTTTTTTCCCTGATCATAGGCATTTATCCGGTGCTTTTTATCCGTAATTTAAGGATTATGAACGCATTGAGAAGTTAGTGACTCAATAAACGAATTATTATGCTTTGGTTCTTGTCATGGAAAAATGTCTGGCGCAATAAATTGCGGAGCACTGTGGTGATCATCGCAATCACACTGGGAGTCTTCGCGGGGATTTTTATGATATCCTTTTCTCAGGGAATGGTCGAGGATCGGATTAAGTCAATTATCAGGACTGAGATTTCACATATTCAGATTCATGAGCCTGGTTTTATGGAAAACAACGATTTTTCGCTCAGGATGAATAATGCTGACAGCATTATTCAGGTTATAAAAAAGATCAAATATGTAAAGGCAGTATGCAAGAGATTGGTGGTCAGCTCCCTGATAGCTTCAGCCGAAACAAATACAGGTGTAAAAACAATCGGTGTTGTACCTGATGAAGAGAAAGAGGTTACCAACATTCATGATAAAATTATTGAAGGTAAATATTTCGAGGGTGTTGCGAGGAATCCTGTTGTGATAGGAATGAAATTGGCTGATAAATTAAAGGTTGGCGTTGGGAAGAAAGTAGTGATTACTATGCAGGATGTTCACATGAATATCACAAGCGGGGCATTCAGGATAGCCGGTATTTATGAAACTGATAACGATCTTTTTGACGAAGCCAACGTTTTTGTGAGGTATGATGATCTTTGCCGGCTTACCGGCTTAAAAGGAACTGAAGCCCACGAGATTGCCATTTTGCTTGATAGTAATGATTATACAGAATTGGTAAAATCGGAGCTTAAAAAGGATTTTCCAAAACTTGCAGTCCAGGATTGGACAGAAATCAGCCCAGAGGCAGGTTACCTCGTAAGCGCCATGAATCAGTACCTGGTCATCTTTCTGTTAATCATTCTTCTCGCACTTTGTTTTGGGATCATCAACACTATGTTAATGGTTGTGCTGGAAAGGGTAAAGGAGCTCGGGATGTTGATGGCTGTAGGGATGAGCAGGATACGTGTATTTTTCATGATTATGCTTGAAACGGTTTACCTTTCCGTAACCGGCGGAATTCTGGGGATTGCGGTAGGGTATATCATTTGTAAACATCTTGAGAGGGTGGGGCTTAATCTTTACTTCTGGAAAGAAGTTTATGCAAGTATTGGTTATTCCTCTTTCATATACCCCATCATTGAATTCAAGTGGATCATAATTACAGCCATACTTGTGATTATCATGGGCATCATTTCAGCCATATATCCCGCATACAAGGCGTTACAGTTAAATCCGGCGGAGGCTACAAGAACAGAATAATTGAACATTGAAAATTAAACATTGAACATTGAATATGGATATCATTCGAATCAGTGGAATAAAAAAGACTTACGATCAGGATAAGATTCCTGTTCACGCTCTTAACGGGATCGACCTTAATTTTGTTCAGGGAGAATTTGCTTCAATTGTTGGTCCCTCAGGTTCAGGCAAAACAACACTTTTGAATATTATCGGAGGATTGGATGATCCGACTGAAGGTGAGGTCTTAATTGACGGAGTAAATATCACTAAGCTTAGTGGCTCAAGGAAAACAGAATTTCGAATGAATAATATAGGTTTTGTTTTTCAGTCTTTCAATCTTATTCCGGTACTGACAGTCAAGGAAAACATCGAATTCGTTATGTATCTGCAAGGAACCCAGCATGAAGTGAGAGATAAACGTACTAAAGAACTGATTGAAGCGGTTGGCCTGACTGATAAAACCAATAACCGACCTAATAAACTTTCAGGCGGGCAGCAGCAAAGGGTAGCGGTAGCAAGGGCATTGGCCTCTAAACCAAAGTTTATCCTGGCAGATGAACCAACTGCAAACCTTGATTCGAAATCAACGGATAATCTTCTGGACATAATGGAGAAACTAAATAAAGAGGAACATATTACCTTTATCTTTTCCACCCATGATGCCAGGGTTGTCAAACGTGCCAAACGAATCATAACTATTGAGGACGGTAAAGTAATGTCGGATATCTCAACTGGGAACAGTGATCAGTAGAGACAAGGCATGCCTTGTCTGTACAGTAATCAGCTTATTAAACTCCGAAACAATGAAAAAAGCAGAGAGAAAAGGGCAGAGAGCAAAGAGCCAAGAGTTTTTTCACCTTTTCACTTTTTCGCCTTACCACCTTTCCACTTTTTTACTCTATGCCCTTTGCTCTTCGCCCCGGGATTTTAATTCATAATTAGCCAGCCTATGCGCTTTAAGTCGAAATTCTTCTTTATTCTGTTTGTTATTTTACAAATCTCTGCTTTTTCTCAGGATTCTCTGAAACAAAAGAGTCTATTATTTAATGGAAATATCAAGGATTTACAAACTATTATATTTCAGGATATAAAAAGTGATTGGATTACCGCAAATCTCATTCATAACCGTCTTAATTTTAAATGGCTGGCTTCCAAATCTTTTACTGCCGGCATTGGAATCAGGAATCGTTTCCTGTACGGTGATATCCTCACTCAGTTTCCGGGATATGACAAAACATTGGAGATCGATCGGGGAATTGTTTCTCTTACAAAGAATATAATTGATGAAAAATCATTCTTGCTGAATATTGATGTGGATAGGTTATGGTTTCAATATTCTAATGAGAAATTTCAGGTTACTGCGGGTCGGCAGAGAATAAACTGGGGACAGACTTTTGTCTGGAATCCGAATGATATTTTCAATACTTATTCCTATTTTGATTTTGATTATGAAGAGAAGCCGGGGAGTGATGCACTAAGATTACAATATTACGCGGGACCTACCTCAGTAATCGAGTTGGCTGGAAAGGTTAATTATATGAAGAAAGCAACCTATGCAGGGCTTTACCGGTTCAATAAATGGAATTACGACATCCAGTTTCTTGGAGGTATTTATGATGAGGAGGATTTAGTTGCGGGAGCCGGTTGGTCGGGGCAGATTCTGAAAGGTGGATTCAGGGGAGAAGCCAGTTATTTTCATCGCCTGAAAGAATATAGCGATACTACTGGCATATTTCTGGCTTCAGTCGGATATGACTATACCTTTAAAAATTCCCTCTGGTTACAGCTTGAAGGGTTATATAACGGGAATGAACAATCATTTAACCTGTTCTCCATTGATCAGCTTAACAGCAGCAATATCAGTGCAAAAAATATCTTTCTGTCAGGTTATTCCGTTTTTGCTTCATTATCCTATCCCTTTACTCCCCTTGTGAATGGTTCTTTAGCCGGGATCACAAATTTCAGGAATAAGCTGTTTTTTTTAAATCCAACGGTAACTATTTCACTTAAGGAAAATCTTGAGTTGATGTTTACCTCGCAGATGGTGAGATATTACAGTTCAAACAGCATCAGCCCGGATTTGACGTTTATATTTGCAAGATTAAAAGGAAGCTTTTAGTTAATTAAGAATTAAAAAAGGTAATAGTATGAAATCAATGATATTCATGACCGGTCTTTGTTTCTTGTTAAGTCTAAATACTTTTGGCCAGGTTTATGAGAAGTTAAATGAATCGGAGGTAGTTCCTGAAAAAGTACAATTGGCCCAAAAGTTTGCTGTCGCTTATCTGACAGCTCAGAAAAATGGTTCTTTTTACAGGTTTAACGATGAAGCGATAGATATTTTAAAAAACCAGCTTACGGAAGATATACAAAAGGCAGGATACAAAAAAATAAAGGACACTTTCGGGGATTTTGTATCACTTGAATATGCTGAAACATGGATTCAAAAGGGGAATACTGCCTATAAAATATACAGGTTCAAAGGTGATTTTGATAAAAGCAGCAGTAAATTAGGGATAAGAGTGATATTGAATGCTGCGGATAAAGTTGCAGGATTTTGGATAAAACCGTGGGCAGATAAGTTAATGTAGGAGAGAATTCATACAATTCGTTATCATTTGCCGTCAGCTTTAGCTGACGGATTCGTGTAATTTGTTACAATGGAAGCCAAAAAATACACACAGTTCGGGACCTTTACCGTAACAATATTAGGAGCTGTTGCTTTATTAATAGCCATGGCATTGATCAATTTGGTCCGGTCTTCAGGACCGGGTATTCCGATTCTTGTGATCATCCTTGCTGTATTGATAATCTGTCTTCTCCTTTTTTATCAAATCACTATTACTGTTGATGATACAAAGGTCACTTTTAAAATGGGTATCGGTATCATAGGTAAATCTTTCAGAATTTCAGATATTACATCCTGCACATCAGTCAGGAACTCTTTTTTTATGGGACTTGGTATTCATTGGATAAAGAATGGATGGTTATATAACGTATCAGGAAATAAGGCAATTGAATTGAAATTCAGGAATAAAAAATCAGTGGTGCGGATTGGGACAGATCGCCCCGAAGAGATAAGTGCCTTGATTGGGAATTTAATCGGTGAAAGAACAGAACATGAACAAAATGAAGAAACAGAAATAAAGACAATTACCACCCGGCGCATCCTGATTTTGGCATTTGCTTTGGCAATTGGAGGAGTAATAATTTACAACAATAGTGAAAACAGAATTACCCTGGGTAATAATGACCTTGCTATTAAAGGGATATATGGAATAACTATCCCGCTGAATTCAATAAAAGAAGTTGATACTCTTTTGGTCCTTCCCCCGATTGAAATGAAGCTCAGTGGTTATACATTTGCAGGAACAAAAATCGGTAATTTCAGATTAACTGATCAAAGCAGAATAAAGCTGTTTGTTAAGACAGGACATCCGCCTTTTATAAGGATACGGACGAAAAATGGAGTTCCTGTTTATCTCAATTTCAGAAACAGGCAAAAAACGGTCGATTTGTACAGGGGATTACTTAAGTCACTTGATAAATAGAAGTTTATGAAAGTAATGTTGGAAGTTCTTGGCTCCGGTTGTACAAAATGCAGAAAACTGGAAAAAGCAACTGTTGAAGTCGTCAATGAAAACAATTTGGATTCAGAAGTACATAAAGTTGAGGATATCGTTCAGATTATAAAATATGGCGTGATGTCAACACCGGCTCTTGTTATAAATGGGAAGGTAGTTGTATCCGGCAGGGTACCCTCCAAAACAGAAATTAAATCATTGATTGATAAAGAAGTTTTATCGAATAATTTAATGCCAAAAAAATGAAGATGCTCTTTTGTCTGATTGTCACGGGGATGACTATTTTTAACGGATATTGCCAATCAGGGAAGGAATTTCTTGATAGGGGCAGAGAGAAGATAAAGTCAAACAATTTTGGCGACGCCATTACTGATTTCACAAGAACGATCGAATTGGATCCGCAAAATGCTGATGCCTGGTTTTTAAGGGGAACTTTAAAAAATGTCTTGGGTGATTATTCAGAGGCGCTTAATGATTTGAATAAATCACTTGATATCAAATCCTCTCACAATGAACCGAACCTGGATAAGGGAGAAAATGTCAACAAAAAGGATTCTGGTCTAAACGAAGCGGATCAGGTTATGCCAAATAATTCCTGTTTATATTGCCACCTGGGTTATGCAAAAACAAAGCTTGATGATCCGGTTGCTGCAATCTACTTCTATGACAAAGCAATTGAAGCTGATCCAAAGAGAGGGGAAACTTATTATCGCAAAGGATTGGTTCATCTTTTGACAGATAAAAAAGAGGAAGCTCATCGTAGTTTTGAAAAAGCAAAGGAATTAGGCTACAAACAGGCAGAGGAGGCATTGAAGAACTATTGGCCATAAACTATTATAATTGAAAGAATTAAAGAATTAAAGAATGAATAAAGCAGAGAGCAAAGTGCTAAGAGCAAAGAGCATAGGACGGGGAACGGAGACCGAAGACCGGAGACCGGAAAACGGGGAACGGAGAAGGGAATACGGAATGTCTCCTACATTCTCCCGTCCCCGGTCTCCGTTTTCCGGTCTCCCTTTTTCCTTCTCCCTTTTAGTTCTATTGATGCTATTGTCATTAAGAGGTATATGTCAGACAACCGATGATTATATATATCAGGCCAAAATAAATTTTGACAATAAGGATTTTAAACAGGCCGTATTTTTTTACACAAAAGCTATTGATACTAATCCGGGGGATACTGCGGCCTGGTGTGGAAGAGCACGGGCAGAGGTTGAACTGGAAGATTTTCAGGGAGCAATCGATGATTATTCAAAAAGTTCAGAGCTGTATCCTAAAAATGCAGATACCTTTTTCAGGAGAGCTTATGTCAAATTTTATTCAAGGGATATTAAGGGAGCAATTGAAGATTTTACAAGGGCGATAAAGTTGAATCCCAAATATAGTGAATACTATCGGTCAAGAGGATACGCCAAATCAGTATTATCAGATTATAAAGGAGCTATCCCTGATTATAATATGGCCATAAAGAATGACTCGGCGAACGCTGAAGCCTGGTATAACAGGGGGGTAGCAAAAATTAAGATAAGTCAAAAAGAAAGCGGGTGTCTGGACTTAAAAAAGGGTGCCGATTTTAAGTTTGATAAAGCGATTGATCTGTTTGGAAAATACTGTCAATAATTCGTAATTCTTACTAAACCTAAACTAAATGAGGAATGCCTTGAGTATTAAAATCCTCTCCATTTCGGAATTATTAGTATTGTTGATCCTCCCTTTACCGTTTCTCCATCTTAATGTCTGGTATGTAGTCCTTACTATATTGATCGTTCTTTCATCGAGGTATTTGCGAAAAGAGAGTTGGTCCAGCTATGGTTTTATTAAAATCAGACAAAAAGAATTTTATCTTGCAGTCATTATCGGGATAATTTTTGGATTCCTGGATAACTTCGTGACAGAACCCATCATTACGAAAATAACCGGCGCAGAACCTGATTTGTCTGCTTATGAAGGAGTGAAAGGCAGCATAAGCGGATTG
Organism: uncultured Bacteroidia bacterium; assembly: GCA_963810555.1. Classification (GTDB taxonomy): domain Bacteria; phylum Bacteroidota; class Bacteroidia; order Bacteroidales; family Prolixibacteraceae. The sequence continues at coordinate 81,015 of CAWENX010000005.1, forward strand.
ATTGGAATGCTTGCAATCGGGTGGGTGGTAGGAGGTTTTTTTGAAGAGTTCTTTTTCAGGGGATATCTGTTTTATCGTTTCAGGACTCTTATTAATAATACTCTGTTATATAAATGGTTAACTATTGGTCTGACAAGTATTGTTTTTGCTTTTGCACACAATTATCAGGGCATCGGAGGTATAGTCGGCACTTTCATTTTTGCAATCATCATGGGCTTGTTTTATTTTTATTTTAAACGAAATGTGTGGTACTTGTTCCTGATACATGGTTTTTATGATACGGTGGGTATAGTCTTGCTTTTTTTGGGGAAGTAATGCCCGGTCAGAATAAAATTGTATATTTTGCAGATTAATCTTAAAACTTCGGAAATCAAAAGAATATGCTTATACAAAAGTCAATCTGCAATGTTCGTAAGCTTTTCAAACTAAAAACGCCTTTCATGAAACTGTGCGCTGCAATATTATTCCTTCAAATTTTCTTTGCTGGAACGGTCAGTGGAGCAGCCAAACTTCGGGTAAGCAAAAACCGGCATTACATTGAAACCACCGATGGAAAACCATTTTTCTATCTTGGTGATACCGAATGGCTTCTCAACAGGCACAGTGATGAACAAATTAAGACATTATTGGACGATCGGGCCTCCAAAGGTTTTACTGTCATACAGGTATTTGCAAGCCGCAATTGGAAAGCCCCGCAGGATTATGCCAGGATGGATTTTAACGGAAATTTGCCCTTCATCAATAACGATGTAACACAACTTGATACAGCTTATTGGAACCGCTGGAGATGGATTGCCGGTCAGTGTCAGAAGCGGAATCTGATTCTGGCCTTACATATTGGTGAACCGGGACGAAAGGAACCTCCGTGGTTTTGTACTGACATGAACCAATGTTATGAATACGGCCGAAAAATTGGAGAAACCTTCCGGGATAAAAACAACATCATTTTTAATATCGGTCAGGATATGCATGGCAATGCAGGTGTCGGTGAAGAAGGTTGGCGGGCTATCGCTGAAGGAGTCGCCGATGGAGTGAATCACGTGAACAAATACGACGGTAAGGCAGATTATTCGACAACCTTTATGACTTTTCATCCCTCGGGCGGTGCTCCTTATACATCTTCTGCATGGTTCCATTCCGATCCCTGGCTCGATGCCAATGGCGCTGAAGTCTGGCATAAAACCGGCACAGTTTATAATGTAGTAATCAGTGATTACAATAAAAATAATCCGGTAAAGCCCATTCTTATGGTCGAGGGTTGGTACGAAGCCGAAAATGAATGTACTCCGCGAATGGTACGCAATGAAGCCTGGCACGCCTTTTTTGCAGGAGGATTTTATGGTTACGGGCATAAGGATAACTGGGCGCAATGGGAAAGCATTGATTACATTGATTCCCCTGGAGCAAGACAAATGGGCGTATTAGCAAAATTTATGAAATTGAGAAAGTGGTGGAATTTAATCCCTGATCAGAAGATCATCATATCCGGAACCGGTGAAGACAGCTCACTTAAAACGGCTGTTAAATCCAGTGACGGTGAAGCGTGCTATATTTATTTCCCGGACAATACATCTGCTGAGATAACTTTGAATCTCATTTCTGCAGGTAAAAACGCCAGGGCCATATGGTTTGATCCCCGCAATGGCAACACTCAGTCAGGCAGCTCTTACAAAACTTCTCAGACCGTTGCCTTTTCCCCTCCGCAGGGTTGGGAAGATGCAGTCCTGTGCCTGACTGCCGAAAAGTGAACGTGATTTTTGCCTGCAAAGGTTGCCATCAGAACTCTTTGTCCGAGCCGAATTTACTTTTTTTCCTGACTTGTCTCCCCCCTTAAAGAGCTGAAAAAATATGTGTTGTAAATCAGCCAAATAGCATCATAAAAAACTAAATTTGTCGCACTAAGGCGATTTTTATGTTGTATATAAGGGTGGTGAAGACTGCATCCGATTCACAAGCTGTACAAGTTGTTTATTACAGAAACAGAAGACGTATTGTTTATAAGCACATCGGTTCTGGCAAAACCGACAAGGAGATTGCAGATTTAAAATTAGTTGCCCAGGATTTTATTGACAACTATTTACCTGCTCTTTCACTATTTGAAGAAACCAGATTCAATAACCTGCTTTACCTCGATAAAAGTGAATTCCTGGGTGTTTACTATACGTTTTTCTATGAAATTGTTTGGGGATTGATGAACAAGATGGGCATAACCAGGATAAAAAAACAGTTGCTCCTGGATTTGGTAATTGTCAGGATGATAGAACCGGCTTCCAAACTCCGTTCAATAGAACTTTTGGACACCTGTTTTGGCATCACACACCGAAGGCAGAGTTATTATAAGTCTCAATCAAAATGGCTCGAATTAAAATCGGAAATTGAATCGATTGCAGTAAATTTTGCAAAAGAGAACTACTCATTCAATTTTGATTTGTTGTTTTATGATGTAACGACCTTGTATTTTGAAACTTTCGGGGAAGATGGGCTCAGGAAAAACGGTTTTTCCAAAGACAACAAGTCGCAACAGCCACAGATTTTAGTGGCATTGATGGTTACAAAAGAAGGGTTTCCAATTGCTTACGAGGTATTTTCGGGCAATACTTTCGAAGGGCACACGATTATCCCCGTTGTCAATGATTTTATTCGAAAACATTCAGTAAAAGAATTTACGGTAGTTGCTGATGCAGCAATGATTAGCACTGAAAACATTAAACAGTTGACAGAGAACAACATCAATTACATTGTTGGTGCAAGGTTGGGAAACCTGTCCAATGAACACATTGAGCAGATTGATAGAAATATCTCTCGCGAAGATGACAAAAGCATCAGGATCAGAACAGATAACGGATTCTTGATTTGCAGTTACTCTTCGTCACGGTATCGAAAAGATAAACACGAAATGGATATACAAATCGAAAAGGCAAAATACATTGTAGAAAACCCGTCGAAGAATAAAAAATTAAAATTTACCAAATCAAACGGGCAAAACCTTGAGCTCAATCAAAAACTCATTGACAAAACCCGAAAACTACTGGGGGTCAAAGGCTATTACACCAATCTGGAAGAAAATGTACTGAGCAATAAAACCGTCATGGAACGCTACCATGAGCTTTACAGAATTGAACAAGCCTTCAGGATTTCCAAGAATGATTTACAGACCAGGCCCATATTCCATTTTAAGGAAGACCCCATCAAACTCCACATTCTAATTTGTTTTATGGCACTGGCAGTGTCAAAGCACATCGAACTTCAGACCAATATATCAATAAAAAAATTTATCACCGAATCAAAAAAAGTCACCGACGCAAGACTGCTCAATACATTAACCAATAAGGAAATTAAAATAAGAACTAAAATCTCTCCCGATTTTATGAAAATTATTCAAAAACTAAATTTGTCGCACTAAAGGGGACAAGTCAGGTGATTTTTGCCTGCAAAGGTTGCCATCAGAACTCTTTGTCCGAGCCGAATTTACTTTTTTTCTCTTAATCTGACCACAATTGTCTTCTCAGAGATATTACTTTCCCCCATTCAAAGTCGTATCATGGCCATACCAACTCTATACCTTCTACACTATATCTGCACTATTTCTGCACTATATCTGCACTAATTAGTGTAAAAATAGTTTTTAAATAGTGTAGAAATAGTTTTTATAATATAGTCCTGATATGGGCATGGTACAGGGAATGTATGATGAAGGTCTTCAGTGATAAGTGAAAAGAATTAACCTTTAATGCTTTAAACCAGGGATATGTCGAGATATAGCACATTTTTTAATTAGAATTCAGGTTATTAGCAAGAAAAACTTTAATTTGTTATAGGAAATTTCGAGTCTATGCGTTACCTGGTGCTTATTTTATTCATTGGATTTCTGCTTACAGGTGGATACGGTTCCCGTCTATTCGCACAGGAAAATTATGAAATCAGAAACGTCAAATTTCATGGGAATAAAACCCTAAGCAGCAGTTTTTTGCTGGATCATATGGGAATTAAGAAGGTCTCCGGACTGGAGAAACTGCTGACCAAAAAACAGCCCTCCATTTATAACGAGACCATGATTTCCCTTGCAATGGAACGATTGACAAGGACATATCAAAGTGAAGGCTTTCTTGATGTTAAGGATTCACTGCTTCCCCCGGAGATGAATAATAAAAAACAGACTGTTAAGCTTACGATCAATATTGTTGAAGGAAAACCCGTCCTTGTGGACTCTGTAAAAATTTCCCTGAGTCCCGGCAAAAATGAAATCCGGCCGGTTCAATCCAGTCCCGGATCGGGTTCTTCGATTCAAAGCCTTAATTTTGATTCCCTTCGAAAAAAGGTGATCCGTAAACTGGAGTTAAAAAAAGGAAAACGTTTTCGGGATGAATCTCTTTATAATGATGTTAGCCTCATCGAAGACGCCTTACAGCAAAAAGGATATGCGTACGCAAATGTAAATTTCAGCTTAAATCTGAAGCCGGAAAGCTTACGAACCTCAATTTCCTATTCTGTCATTCCCGGACCTCTCTGCTATTTCGGAGAAACTTCCATATCAGGATATAAACATGTAAAAGAATCATTAATCCTTAAACAGATGGACTACAAAGCCGGAGAGAGATACGACCAGTCGCTGCTTTCCAAAACCCGAAAGGACTTATATCAGCTCCAGTTATTTCGTGTGGCTTCGGTTTTGCCTCAGACAGACTCCGCTACTCAGCGCAATCCTGTTCCGGTTAAGATTTATATCCAGGAATCCCCAAGGGTAAGTACGCGATTTGGAGTAGGATACGGAACTGAGGATAAATTCCGTGCTTTCGCCCACCTGACCTACAGGGGTTTTCTGGGAGATGCGCGCCGTATTGAACTCGCCCTTAATCACTCGGCACTTCAACCCTATTCGGCTGATCTGAAATTGATTCAACCACAGTTTCTCAGTAAAAAAGGCACTCTCGGAATCAATCCCTTTATTGGTCATAATACTGAACCGGGTTACAACATAAAGCATTTCGGGATCAATGTTCCCTTCACCTGGAATTTCTCTGATGTTTTGAACTCTACGTTGACTTATTACCTGGAAAAAGTGCAGCAACAATTGGGACTTGGCGACACAATCTATTCAAATAGGGAAAGCTCAAAATTTCTCTACAATAAGTCCGGACTTTTATTGGGCACAGTTTTCAATAATTCGAATCCAAAATTTTCACCCGGGCATGGTGAATATCTGACTCTCGGCTTTAAATTGAATGGTTATCTCTTTGGGGGCGATTTTAATTATACAAGGCTTTATGGCGATTTCCGTGCTTACCGTCAAGTCGGTGACGGTAATTGGATTGTCGCTTTTCGGATTATGGCCGGCGGGATAAACTCTTCGAATTCAAGTGGGTACATTCCGGTCGAAGACCGGTTTTATGCAGGGGGTGCCAATTCAGTCCGCGGTTGGAGCCGTTCCGAATTGGGGCCTAAACGGAGCGACGGAACTCCTTCGGGTGGAAAAAGCATCATGGAAGGTAATCTTGAATTCCGCTTCCCTCTTGTCTGGAAATTGCGCAGCGTGCTTTTTATGGATACAGGTAATGTCTGGAGTGAATCTTATTATTATCGTCTAAATGAACTGGCTTATGCTGCAGGAACAGGGCTCCGTCTGGAAACTCCTGTGGGACCTATACGTTTTGATGTGGGCTTCCCGATATATAACAAAAAAACAAGCCCACAGTTCTTCATCAGTGTAGGACAGGCATTTTAAGAGTCCCGAAAGCGTTTAAAAGAAATCAGTCACGAAGTTTCGGGAATAATGAGTTGCAAGTTAAAAGCTTTAGGTATGTTAATGCCTATTACCTATCCCCTATTCCCTATTGCCTGATTTTTAATCCTAATTCCCTCCCCTTTTCAATCATAAACCTGTAAGCTTCATCATAATTGTTGTGAATTTCTCCCTCAAGAATAGCTTCTTTTATAGCTGACTTTATCAACCCAATTTCACGACCAGGAGGCAAATCAAATGTTTCCATTATGATCTCACCCGTGATGGGAGGCTGAAAATTCCTGATGGCATCGCGATTTTCAATGTCCCTGAGTTTTTCCCTTACCAGTTGAAAATTTGTAAGGAAGAGGCTGACCTTATCCGGGTTTTTTGAAGTGATATCGGCTTCGCAGAGGGTCATCAGATCGTCTATATCATCGCCGGCATCAAAAAGAAGACGCCTCACAGCTGAGTCAGTAACCACTTCCTCTGATAATACGATAGGCCTCATATGCAGGGAGACCATCTTCTGAACATATTTCATTTTCTCATTCAAAGGAAGTTTAAGTCTTCCGAACACTACAGGAACCAGTTTCTCACCAATAAAATTATGGGCATGAAAGGTCCACCCAGATTTTGGATCATAACGTTTGGTAAGAGGTTTGGCTATATCATGAAGCAACGCCGCCCAGCGAAGCCATAAATTATCCGTATTATTAGAAATACGGTCAAGCACTTCAAGGGTATGATAAAAATTATCCTTATGTCCGATGCCGTTTCGGGTTTCGCGTCCTTTGAGATTTTGAACCTCAGGCAAAATAATTCTAAGCAGACCCGTTTTTTCAAGTAGCTTGAATCCTATAGAAGGAACAGGAGCCAGGATTATTTTATTTATTTCATCTGTAATCCGTTCTCTCGAAACAATGCCAATCCTTTCTGATTCCTGGGATATGGCATTTAAAGTATTATCCTCGATCCTGAAATTCAATTGTGCGGCGAACCTGATTGCCCTCATCATCCTTAAAGGATCATCAGAAAAAGTAATTTCCGGTTTAAGGGGAGTTCTGATAATTCTGTTTTGGAGATCATTAATTCCGTCAAATGAATCGAGGATACTGCCAAACCTGTCCTGATTCAAACATATGGCTAATGTGTTAATAGTAAAATCACGGCGTTTCTGATCGTCTTCCAGTGTCCCGTCTTCCACGATGGGCTTACGGCTGTCTTTTCGATAGGATTCTTTCCTCGCACCAACAAATTCGAAATCGATCCGGTCAAAATTGAACATTGCAGTGCCGAAACTTTTAAATACTGTTACTTTCAGTTTCGGGTCAAGTTTAGCAGCCACCTTCTTTGCTAGTTTAATACCGCTTCCAACGCTTACAATATCAATATCGGATATTTCTTTTTTACGGTCAAGCAGCAAGTCACGGACAAATCCACCGACAACGTAGGTTTCCATTCCTTCACTGTCCGCGATTTCCCTGATGCACTTAAATACCGAATGATTTAACCAACGTTCAATATTCAATGTTCAATATATTAAAGAGTTTACAAATTTAGTCAATAATGGGCAAAGGGCAAGAAGCAAAGAGATAAAGGAGACCGGAGAAGGGAGATCGGAGAAGGCAGAAGAGAAAAGGGAGCAGAGGGCAAAGAGCTAAGAGTAATTCGTAATTCTTTGCTCCCGGCTCTTTGCTTTTTACACAGATGTTATAATTGGTCCATTGCATTTTCAAGTTTCATTCCCCTTGATCCTTTAATAAGGAATAAATAACCTGAAGGCTTGATTTCTTCCAAATATTTTGAGAGCTGGGAATTATTTGCAAAAACAAAAAAACTCTTAGGGCACTTGCATTTTGAGAAGTTTTCACCGCTTAGTAAGACCATCGAAAATCCCATTGATTCAACTAAATCAACGATCTTTTGATGTTCTTCCCCGGAAGATTCTCCCAATTCCCACATATCTCCCAAAATCACTGCTTTCCTTGGAGCATCAGTTTTTGTGAAACTTTGCAGGGCAGCTCTCATACTGGTAGGATTTGCATTATAGGCATCCAGAAGCAACTGATTCCGCTCAGTCTTCAAATATTGTGAACGGTTATTTGCAGGACGGTAATTTTCAATCGAATTCTTTATTTCAATAGGATCAACACCGAAATAGTTTCCTATACATGAAGCCGCAAGCGCATTTTCAAGATTGTATTCCCCTATGAGCTGAGTTTTAATATATAACCATCCCTTTTTGAATTTAACACGAAAGGTCATATAAGGAGAAAGTTCTGTAAGTTCACCTTCCAAACCTTCATTATCATTACTTGTTTTATAATAAATTTTTGAAACTTCCCCAGCCATTTTCATGAGGACAGGATTCGATGAATTTATAAAAATTCTTCCTCCTCTTTTCTCAAGGAAACGGTAAAGTTCGGCTTTTGTCTTTTTCACTCCTTCAAAGGATCCAAATCCCTCAAGATGAGCATATCCGACATTGGTTATCAGTCCATAATCCGGCAATGCAATTTCACAAAGTTGTTCAATTTCGCCCGGATGATTTGCTCCCATCTCTACAATACCCATTTCAGTCGAAGAATTCATCGAAAGCAGGGTTACCGGCACACCGATATGATTATTCAGATTTCCTTTTGTATAGGATACATTGAATTTCTTAGACAGAATAGCAGCAATAAGTTCTTTGGTAGTTGTTTTACCATTTGTTCCGGTTACAGCAAGAATGGTCAAACCTAACTTTTCCCTGTGATACCTTGCAAGATCCTGCAAAGTATTTAATACATCATCAACCAGAAGGCAACGCCCATCAGTCTGATAAAACTGCTCATCTATAATTGCATAGGCAGCCCCTTTTTTCAAAGCTTCAGCAGCAAATTTATTTCCATTAAAATTTTCTCCTTTTAGAGCAAAAAAGAGACAATCTTTCCCGATAAGCCTGCTGTCAGTCGAAATTATTGGGTATTTTCTGAATATTGTGTAAAGTTCTTCAATTGTCATTTTTAGAAGTTCAAATAAAAAACCCCATTTAAACAATGAGGTTTTTTAATAAAAGTGACTAACTCTACTATCGTTTATTCGATGATCCCAAATGCGTCATAGCACATCGAAATCCAAGATCATCGGCAGATTTGTTTTCATCCATATACCTGACTGCCCCGGGGCTCAGCCAATAAGGACGGTCTTTCCAACTGCCCCCTTTAAATATCCGGGTATGATCCGAAATCCTTGGTGGAGCGTTCCCGAATGCTTCATTATACATGGGATTTTCACTGGCAACTCTGGTAGTATCTTTATTCCAGTCCTCTGATTCCTGAATGCTGGATTGAAGGTCACCATCCTTGAAATCGGTAAAATCAGCCAAAGTATCACGAACAACTTCCCCATATTTATTTTTAATCAGTTTGCCGTTGGCATCCCGTTTTAATCCAGTATAAACACTTCCGCGAAGCGGCTGGAATTCATTCACTTCAAGGGGTGACATTGGACGATAAACATCCTCTACCCATTCATTTACATTTCCGGCCATACAATACAAACCGTAATCATTGGGTTCAAATGATTTAACCGGGGCAGTGATCTCATATTTATCATTAAGAAATCCTGCTGTTCCCATATAATCACCTCGTCCCCTGACACCGTTTGCCATCATCTCACCTCTGTATTTCTTCCTGCTGTTTCTGATTTGATTTCCATCCCATGGGTAAATTCTGCGGTCGGTGACTACCTCCTGATCTGTCAATCCGACAAGACCGAGAGCCGCATATTCCCACTCAGCTTCAGTTGGAAGCCTGTAACGTGGCATTATTATTCCGTCAGACATATTTACAAGACGTGTGCCACCTTCGGTACCCAGATTTTTTTCTGGCCGGCTTCCTTCAGCCCCTTCGTACAATCCATTAAGGTAGCTGTCTGTGGAAAAGACTTTGTCACCCTGTTGCGTAAGGTCATTGGCAATCTTCTTTTGATCAATAAGAATTCTTTCATTTGCCCTGTCTGTTCTCCACCGGCAATATTTATCAGCCTGTACCCAACTCACGCCGACAACAGGATATTCTGAATAAGCTGCATGGCGCAGGTAATTTTCAATATAAGGTTCATTGTAAGCAAGCTCCTCGCGCCAGACCATCGTGTCGGGAAGAGCAGCTTTATAAACTTCCGGATTGGAAGGATAAGCCCTCTGAAGCCAGTACAGATATTCTCTCCAGTCAACATTACGGACTTCGGTTTCATCCATATAAAATGAAGCGACTGTTACTCTTCGCGGAGTATTATTCCAGTCATACATCACATCCTGTTCCACACGGCCCATACTGAATGTACCACCCTCAATGTAAACCAGGCCAGGTCCCGGACTTTGTTGATAACCAGATCTGTACTCAAATCCTCCACTCTTGGGATCGTTATAAGCCCATCCTGTCGTGGATGATTTCTCTCCCTTTTTCATTTTCTTAACAAGGTTGCATGAGGAAGCAACCATCATCGAAAGGACCAGAAGGAAAATAGCATTATGTTTCATTTGAAATGGTATTTAATTTCATAGATTTCAAAAACTCACAAATATATATCATTTTTTGAAAAAGATACAATATTTTTAAATTTTTTATAAATTTTTTACACGCAAATGCAAAATATTTTACAGTCTCTCATCGCACATCTCAAATATATAGCAAATTATTGAAATAATCCAGTGTTTCTGAATGTATTTTTCTTCCCAAATATAAAAATAATGTTAAAATTATTATCCTTAATATTTACATTTTTACATTAAAACGTCCTGGATTAGAATAAGTTTTGTGTTCATTTCATGTTATATGTTAAAAATACATGGAATTAAGTCTGGCACTTGAACCACTCATCAAAGCACCATTTATAAAAATTCTTTGTCCTATTTGTTCTGATGAAGCTGATAAAATTGAATATTTATTCAAAATTATTTTTCTGACCAGGGCTATACCTTCTCCGTATTTGGCTCGTATTTGGTTCGCTATTTCAAAATATTGAATTCTGTATATTTATTCAGAAAATTTGAATAAATATACAATTTGACATCCATTCAGGGATTCTTAAAATAAAAACTATTTGTGTAAAGACATTACCTTTCAGGTTTCTGTTATTCTAACTCAGTTATTACAGCTAAAATTCTTTCCTTTGTAAGATAAAACACAAAATTCACCCGAAATGAGCTATCGAATAGGATTTGGCTTTGATGTCCATCGCTTTACGAAGGGGAATAAAATCAGCCTTGGGGGGATAATTATTCCTCATGATAAAGGTATTGAAGCTCATTCTGATGGTGACGTATTGCTCCACGCTATTTGCGATGCAATGCTGGGCGCCGCAAAATTGAGGGATATTGGATTTCACTTCCCCGACTCTTCTGATAAATATAAGAATATCGATAGTAAAATCCTTCTTCAGGAAACTCTAAAAAAAATAGAAGATAAAGGATTTCATATAGTTAATATCGATACAACCGTTGTTGTGCAGCGTCCAAAACTGATGAATTACATTCCTCAAATGGAAATGGCGATAGCAGGATTCTTAAAGATCACGTCTGAGGAGATCAATATTAAGGCCACTACCACCGAAGGCCTTGGATTTGAAGGACGAGAAGAAGGAATTTCGGCATATGCCGTCGTCTTGCTTGAAAAATCAAATTCATCAATTTGATCCGGTTGGTCGATGTGTGAAATATGTTGATAATTTAAGTGAATTTGAGGAATATTTGTGACACTCTTAAATCATTAGTATTTTGATTCTTGTCAAACCCAAAACGGCAGAAGAGAATGGAGAGGTTTTTATAGCAGTCGGATATGGTCTTGAGGCAGTAGTTCCCGATGTGATTGCACGTCAGTTAATAATTGCAAATGAATTTATTCCGGCATTTAAAAAGGGAGATTATTACACCGGCCTCAATCGTGGAACAAATGTTCTTATGTCTCTTACCTCCGGTGAATTTACTGCTGATCAATATGAAAAGAAAGTACAAGGGAAAAGTGGTGCGGGAATTTTAGTATTAATTATTCTCTTCATTGTTATAATTTCACTCTTCAGCAGAGGACGCAATCAATACCATTCAATCGGCTCTTCTCCTGGTTTTTGGGGCGGTCTAATGCTCATGAATATGCTTGGTGGAAGAAGTGGCAGTTCATGGGATGATTTTTCAGGTGGAAGAGGCACTTTTGGCGGCAGTATTGGAGGGGGTGGCAGCTTTGGCGGCTTTGGCGGAGGAAGTTTTGGCGGTGGAGGAGCCGGAGGATCCTGGTAATTAAATCTTAACAGCCTGAGTTTTAAATAAAGTTTCAATACTTAAATTGCGCCTCACTTAACGGGTTAAATAGCCAATTCCCGTGCTCTCAGCAATAATTTTCTTTCTCCGGAACGGATTATCCAAATCCTTTCTGCACTTTGCAATAGCCATGCAGATACTGTACCTGCGACATACCAAAACCCAAATTTGAATTCATTCTATATATTATTTAAATACTTTTTAAATACTAATTTAGTATTCAAGCTGTATTCAAACTGTATTCAAACTGTACTTAAAGCCTATCTTTAATATGCTGTTGGTAACATGATGGTAAGACACGAAAATTCTGATTACAGATTGCTTTTACCATGCTTCTTCGGATTATCAACATGATCCGAATACGCTATACTACATCGCAAATTGTACCTCTTAGCAGGATACTTGTAATTTGTTTTTTGGAACGGCTCCGTGGCAGTTGGATGAAGAGAAGATTAAATTTCCGCAATAATATAACCGGAACGCAGTAATTGACTCTTAAATTGAAGTCTGGTTAATGAAAAAAGAGAAGACGGTTATTATTCCCGCCTTCTCTTTTTGCTTAATAACAACTTCATCGTTATTATTTATCTGAACTCATTTCTTCAATTGGGGTTACGATATCCTTATCCACCAAAATCCTCCCGCAATATTCACACACAATAATCTTTTTCCTTGAAGCAATATCCAACTGCCTCTGGGGGGGAATTTTATTGAAACAGCCGCCGCAGGCATCTCTTTGAACGGTAACCACAGAAAGACCATTACGGGCATTTTTCCTTATACGGTTAAAGGCAGTAACCAATCTTTCTTCAATCTTGCTTTCAATTTTAACAACTTTCTCTTTCAGTCTTTCTTCCTCAATTGCCGTTTCCGAAGTAATTTCTTCGAGTTCTTTTCTTTTTCTTATCAAATCGTCTTCACGTTCTTTCAGCAATGTTGCAGAGGTTTCAACCTGTTCGGTTTTATTCTTTATTTCAGCAGTAAATTCCTTGATGCGCTTTTCTGCTAATTCAATTTCAAGAGTCTGAAACTCTATTTCTTTTGAAAGAGAATCAAATTCACGGTTATTTCTGACGTTCTCCTGCTGTTCTTTGTATTTATCAATCTTAGTTTTGGAATCTTTGATTTCTAACTTCTTATTGGCAATAGCAGTATTGAGGTTTTTAATTTCATCGTCGTAATTCGAGATGCGGGTTTTAGTCCAACAATCTCATCTTCAAGATCCTGAACTTCTAATGGAAGTTCTCCGCGCAGGATGTTTATTTTATCAATTTCTGAAACCACGGTTTGCAGTTCATAAAGCATTCTTAGTTTCTCCTGAACGGAAACCTCTTTTCCCTCTGTTGAAATATTGATATCTACTGGCATATTATGAAATTTTAAACATTATCGTCTTACAAAGATACATTACAGGATTGGTTTTTATCCCCGATAAATGGAGCGCAAAGTTAGGGAATTTTTTAATAAGTAATTCATAAAAAACCTCTTTGGAAAATTGTTCACTTTCATAATGTCCTATGTCTGCCATTAAGATTTTATTTTCTGAATCAAAGAATTCATGGTACTTAATATCAGCAGTTACAAAAACATCTGCCCCTCCGGCAATAGCTTTTGGAAGGAGGAAGCTTCCTGACCCCCCGCATACAGCAATCGTTTTAACAGGTTTATTTAATAAGGAGGAGTGTCTTATTACTTTGCAATCGAATAAATTCATCAAGCGGTGCAGGAAATCTTCTTCATTTTCTTCCTTAAGTAATTCACCGATCATTCCTGCACCGACGGTAGGGAATTCATTTTGTAAAGGATAAAGATCATAAGCAACTTCCTCATAGGGATGAGAGTCGAGAAGAGCTTTTATTATTTTATTTTTTAAATGCATGGGAAGAATTGTTTCAAATCTGATTTCCTTTTCTGTGTGAAATTTACCCTTAATTCCGACAAAAGGATTGGTATCTTCTCCTCCCCTGAAATGTTCCATATCCCTCAACATTATAACTACACTGATCATAATTCCCGATGTGTCCCGCACCAGCTGAGAAAACAGCTTCTCTGACTTTTTCCAAATGATCCGTTGGTATAAAAGTAACCAGTTTAAGCAGCTTTTCTGTAACAGGTTCCAGTATGGTAGTATTTTTAAGTCCTATCTTTTCACATATTTTCGAATTGACCCCGCCCGGAATGCTGTCAAGGTTTGTATGAGCAGCATAAATAGCTATATCATTTTTAATTGCTTTTATTAAACAACGTTCAACATATGAATTTTGAGTGATTCTTTTCAATCCTTTAAATAATATGGGGTGGTGGGAAATGATTAATCCGCACTTTTGCTCAATTGCTTCATCAATAACCAATTCAGTAACATCCAGAGTAATAAGGGCGGATGAAATTACTGCTTCCGGATTGCCGACAATAAGTCCGGCATTATCATAAGACTCCTGATAAGACAGCGGCGCTATTGATTCAAGGTATTCGGTAATATCCCGGATTATCATTTTAAATCAAGACTTTAGGCTTAAGACTTAAGGCTTTAGGGAGAGACATGAGTGATGAGTAGAGTGATGAGCCGATGATAAATGTTCGTTGATTACAGTACACTGATTACTGATTACTTATCACTTCTTTTGCCTGTTGCCTGTTGCCTGTTTTATAATTCCTCTCTTATTTGAAGTAAGTAATCTTTTACTCTCTGAAGTTTATTGACTATTTCAAAATTATTTTCAGCTTCATGCCTGTTTTCTTTGATCTTGATTCTTGCCCCTTTTAAAGTCATCCCTTTTTCTTTAACCAAATGATTAATTAAAGCAAGGTGTTTGATGTCTTCAGGAGTAAAAAAACGATCCCCTTTCTTATTCTTATGGGGTTGGATGGTCGGAAATTCTTTCTCCCAAAACCGCAGTGTTGAAGGAGCCAATCCAAACATTTCGGCTGCTTCGCCAATACTGTAAAAAAGCTTCTCTGATTTTGGTTCCCTGAATGCCATAAACGCCCGTTTTTAATCAAAGCTTTGTCCCATATTGGAAGAAATTGTTATCATCTTTTCATACTCCGAAGGAGACAAATCCTGGAAATAATAATTCTGTGGATTAACTTTTCGACCATTTTTGATAACCTCATAATGCAGGTGGGGGGCAGTAGAAATTCCTGTATTACCGATCAGACCGATCACATCCCCCCTTTTAATCTTTTGTCCGACCTTTACTTTTATTTTACTTAAATGAGCATAAAAAGTCTCATACCCGTAGCCGTGATTGATATCAATACAATTGCCATATCCGCGCTCTCTTCCAGCACTCTTTACAATCCCGTTTCCTGTAGCAAATATTTCTGTGCCTACCGAAGCTGTAAAATCCATCCCATAATGAAACCGGGGGATTTTGTAAATCGGGTGTATTCTCATTCCCCAACCAGAGGCTGTTCGTTTAAGATCTTTATTTGAAACGGGCATGACAGAAGGCATGCTGGCAATCATTTTTTCCTTGTTCATAGCCATTTTGGCCACTTCATCATATGATTTTGCCTGAACAAATACCTGTTTGGATAGAATATCCAATCTTTTGGCAGTATTAATTATAAGTTCCGAGTTATCCAAGCCTTCAAGCTTTGAATACCGGCTTGCTCCTCCGAAACCCGCCATCCTTACAGAAGAGGGAATCGGTTCTGCTTCAAAAATAACCCGGTAAATATTATCATCCCGATTCTGAATATCCTCAAGAACTTTGGATATTTTATCAAAATCTTTATTCATCAATTCGTACTGTGTTAACAACTGTTGATTTTCGCGTTTAAGTTTTTTGGTTTCCGGTGAATCGAAAAACTGGAGGAATGCAAAGAAAAATATTAAACCTGAAACAAGTCCGGTAGAGAGATAACCCAGAATCCTTTTTAAGAGGGTCTTTATGTTACGTTCAATTTTATCGAAACTTAGCGTATCAGGGTTGAATCTGTAATTGGTCTTGGCCATTCTTCCACTTATTTTTAGTTTCGGCATCCGCAAAATTAACAAAATAATCTAATTTTGCAACATTTTAATGCTCCAGGCATATACAAGTCAGATGGTAAAGTAAGGATATGTTTCTGAATAGGAACAATAGAATTACAAATTATTATGCTTGTTTTTAAATTGTTAACTTTCATTATTTATGAATTCCATAGAAATAAGGCAATCTTTTTTTGATTTCTTTGCCTCTAAAGGCCATTTAATTGTTCCTTCAGCTCCTCTTGTAGTAAAAAACGACCCTACGCTGATGTTTACCAATGCCGGTATGAATCAGTTCAAAGATATATTTCTGGGGAACTCTCCGGTTAAAAGTCCCAGAATTGCAAACACACAGAAATGTCTTAGAGTATCAGGCAAACATAATGATTTGGAAGAAGTCGGACGTGACACTTACCATCATACAATGTTTGAGATGTTAGGGAACTGGTCATTCGGGGATTATTTTAAGAAGGAAGCAATTGATTGGGCATGGGAATTTCTTGTAGATAAAATGAAAATCCCTTCCAACAGATTATATGTCACTGTTTTTGAGGGAGACGAGAAGGATGGAGTCCAAATGGACAGCGAGGCTTACGAAATTTGGAAGAAATATTTGACTGAAGATCGAATTCTTTTTGGAAATAAAAAGGATAATTTTTGGGAAATGGGAGACTCGGGTCCATGCGGGCCTTGTTCTGAGATTCATATAGACATCAGGAACGAAGATGACCGTAAGAGAATTCCAGGCCATAATATGGTAAATCAGGGACATCCACAGGTAATTGAAATCTGGAATCTTGTTTTTATACAATTCAACCGCAAGGCAAATGGGAAGTTGGAGGAACTTCCTGCAAAACATGTGGATACCGGGATGGGATTCGAAAGATTGTGCATGGTGCTCCAAGGCAAGCAGTCAAATTACGATACCGATTTATTTCAGCCGGTTATCAGGGAAATAAGTTATATGGCCGGAAAACCTTATGGGACAGATGAAAAGTGTGATATTGCCATGCGCGTTATTGCTGATCATATCCGGGCAATCTCTTTTGCCATAACGGACGGTCAGTTACCTTCAAATAATAAGGCAGGATATGTTATCCGAAGAATTTTACGCAGAGCTGTTCGTTACGGGTACACTTTTCTCGGATTCAGAAAACCTTTTATTCATCAGCTGGTGAAAGTTCTTGTTGAAACAATGGGCAGTGCTTTTCCCGAGCTTATTAAGCAACAGGAACTGGTCAGAAGGGTGATTATGGAAGAAGAAGATTCTTTCCTGCGAACCCTTGAAACAGGGATAAAAATGCTTGATAACATCATTACTGAAGCAAAGAATAAAAACAGAACAGAAATAAACGGAAAAATTGCTTTTGAACTTTATGATACTTTTGGATTCCCCCTTGATTTAACTGAGTTAATACTGCGTGAAAATCAATTGACTGTAAATCAGAAAGAATTTGAGCAGTCAATGGAGGAACAGAAAAACCGATCACGTGACGCCTCACAGCTTGAAACCGGAGACTGGATTGAATTGCATCATGCGGGAGAGGAAGGATTTATTGGATATGATCAAATGGAAGCCCGCATAAAAATTAACCGTTACCGCAAAGTCAAAGGTAAAAAAGGAGAATATTATCAACTTGTATTCAACCGCACTCCATTTTATGCCGAATCTGGCGGACAGGTCGGTGATACGGGGTATATTGAATCGGATGATGAGAAAATTGAAATCGTAGATACCATTAAGGAGAATGAATTGATTATTCATCTCACTAAGAAATTACCTTCAGATCCCACAACGCTGTTTACAGCAGTTGTTGATGGAAATAAACGAAAACGGACAGCCATCAACCATACTGCCACGCATTTGCTTGACCATGCGTTGCGCGAAATTCTGGGAACGCACATTGAACAGAAAGGTTCACTCGTTAATGCCGATTATCTTCGCTTCGACTTCTCACATTTTAAAAAAGTAACTGACGAGGAACTGGCACTGATTCAGCACAGGGTAAATCAGATGATCAGGGAAAATCTGCCTCGTGAAGAGAAACGTGAAGTACCAATTGAAGAAGCCGAAAAAATGGGCGCTATCGCTCTTTTTGGTGAAAAGTATGGGGATCAGGTCAGAGTGATAAAATTTGGCGATTCTATCGAACTGTGCGGCGGCACCCATCTGGAAGCAACAGGACAAATCGGGTACTTCATTATACTTTCTGAAGGTTCTATCTCTGCGGGAGTAAGACGTATTGAAGCCATTACAGGTGAAAAAGCAGAGGAATACATTAATCAGAATCTAAAAACTCTCAAGGAAATTTCTGCTCTTTTAAATAATCCGGCCGATCTTAAAAACACCTTGAGTGATTTTTTATCAAAATATGCTTTTGCCTTAAAACAGATCGAATCATTTGAAAAAGAAAATACAGCAAATCTGAAAAAAAAGTTGCTTTCTGAAGTAGAGTCCGGAAAGGGGGTAAATTTCCTTGTCCGAAAACTCGAAGTTGGCAATTCTGCTGTTCTGAAAGATATCGCTTTTCAGTTGAAGGGAGAAGTCGAGAATCTTTTCCTTGTACTTGCAGCCGAGATTGACGGTAAGGTTAACCTTCATGTGATGATTTCAGATAACCTTGTAAAAGAACGCGGATTAAATGCCGGTCATATTGTTCGTGAGCTCGCAAAGACGGTTGGAGGCAGCGGAGGAGGACAGCCTTTTTATGCAACAGCAGGAGGAAAGGAGCCTTCAGGGATACCTGCTTTACTGGAACAGGCAAGGAAAATAATTGAGTAAAAGGGCAAAGGGCAGAGAGCTATAGTGAACAGTGAAAAGTGAAAAGTAATCAGTAAACCTAAAAAAACCTTCAAATTTAATTCAATCCCAAAGTTTCGGGATTGAATACTCTATTCTTTTGGTAAATCAGTCAGTTCAGTTGCTTGTTGAATTCCTGAAGATACCTCCTGGGGTATAAATCCCAATTTGACATATATAGGATGAATTTGCTTTCCAAGTTTCGGGAGTTGGCGGGCAAAAACAAGGGCACCGGTGACACAGGCTATTCCGCCAATCATTATCGTATTTGGAGCCCCAATGCTGTTTGCCAGTATTCCTGCAAAGAAACTTCCAAAGGGAGCAGCTCCCATAAATGCCATAGCATAAAAACTCATGACCCGGCCGCGTTTATCATCATCAACAATGGTCTGAAGCAGGGTATTACTTGCAGCCATCTGCAACATCATGCCAAGACCGGTGATAACCATTAATAATAAGGAAATTGCAAACGATCGGGACAAAGAAAATGTGATC
Source organism: uncultured Bacteroidia bacterium (assembly GCA_963810555.1). Taxonomy (GTDB): domain Bacteria; phylum Bacteroidota; class Bacteroidia; order Bacteroidales; family Prolixibacteraceae. Next base: position 100,303 of record CAWENX010000005.1, read on the forward strand.
AACCCAAAGCCAAAAATACCTGCCGATACTGCAATAATCTTGTCAAATCCAAGAGCATTTTTCCTTGAAGCAAGAAAAATTGCCCCAGTCAAGGCCCCCAGACCTGATGCGCCAACGAGAAAGCCAAAAGTGTGTGAATCGCCATGCAGAATATCTTTGGCAAAAACAGGCATAAGAACTGTATATTGCATTCCCATCAGACTGACTAAAGCAAGCAGGAGAATAACGTATCTGATTGGCAAGAATTTGAAGGCGTATATAAAACCTTCTTTCATCTCTTTGATAACACGTTGCTTTTTAGTATTTATTTCTCTTGGTTTAATCTTCATCAATACCAGGGAAATAATAACAAAAATATAGCTTAGTCCGTTTACCAAAAAACATATCCCTTCGCCAGCAAAAGCAATTAAAATTCCAGCTATTGATGGGCCAAGCAATCTGGCGCTGTTTACCATTGAAGAATTTAATGCTATTGCATTAGCCAAATCTTCTCTGTTATCTACCATTTCGACGACAAAGGATTGCCTGGAGGGAATGTCAAATGCATTGATGCACCCAAGGATGATGCCTAAAACTACGATATGCCAAATTTGAATTGTACCGGAAAAATAGAGATATGCAAGGATTAAAGCCTGAATCATTGCACCAATTTGAGTAGCTATCAAAATATGATAACGATTCCATCTGTCTGACAGAACGCCCGCAAAAGGAGCTATTATAAATGTCGGTATCTGACTGGCAAAAGCCACAACACCAAGTAATATTGATGAACCTGTAAGGTGATAAACCAACCAGGGGATGGCAACGCGCTGTATCCATGTTCCAATAAGCGAAAGGCTTTGTCCGCCAAAAAAAAGCCGATAGTTTCTGTATTGGAACGAGCGAAAAATTATTTTGAGTCCTTTAGCATTATTATTATCAGGATCCATTAAACTTTTGATTGTATTTTGATTTGCAAAAATGCTCCCAAAAGAATTAATTCTTGCTTAACGATCAGAATTTCTTTTCCATAAATGCATAATTAACAATGTGAGGGATAGATTTACCTTTGATTTCCAGTGTCCTGAATTCAATAACATGAAAGAAAGAGGAGAAAAGTTTTTTAAGTTCCTTTTCAGATGAAAAATACAAAACAGTTCCCAATTGGGTCTTTCTGTATTTTCCTGAGCCGCCAAAACCAGGGTCTTTCACATTGAAACAAACAGAAAGATATTTGGCTCCGGGATTGAGAATTTTCTGTACGTTTTGCAGATATTTTTTTCTTTTCTGCGGGAATATATGATGCAGCAGTTCCCAATCATAGGCAAAACCGAAAGTCTTTTGAATAACTTTTCCTAAATCGCCGAGAACATTTGTAACCAGAAAATCGCAATTAACTTTATTCTTTTTTGCATTTCCCTTCGCGATTTCAATGGCCGTTGGTGAAATATCGACTCCCGTTGTATTAAATCCTTTACCGGCAAGATAAACAGCATAATTACCTGCGCCGCAGCCTAAATCAATGACATCACAGGGTTTAATATTTCCATTCTCAATTAGCAGGACCAGTTCATCAGGGGGAGTCTCGTTATTCCAGGGAATCTTTTCCAATGGTATATTTCGATATATTTCTTCCGCTTTAACTTGCTTAAATGCTCTCATTGATCAGAAATATTTTCCAAAAAAGAAGAAGAAATCTCTTTTCAAAAGTGTTTGAAGTCATCCTTTTCCTTAGGAGTTCCTTTGAACTTTTTTTCAAGGAAATCTTTTGCAATATCTTTTCCTCCAAGTCCCAGGGCAATTGCCAGAGCAAGAATAATTCCGCCAAATGTGACAGTAAAGGCTATCAGTACTGTTTCCCGGCCTATGCCCAGGTGTTCAAGCGCCATTGTGACGGCAAAAATGATGATTATATATTTTACCGCCCTGCTAAAGAAACCGGCATTTTTAACCCCTGCATTTACCTGTGTTATAAGCACCAGCCTTCCGACAAAATTGGCAACCAGATAACCTATAATGAGAAGTAAAGCTGCTATAAATACATTAGGCAGATAGACAAAAAACCGCGTAAGAAGATTTTCCATTGCAGGAACATTAAGGGAAATCAGGGCAATCACGGTGAATATAAATACGATGGTCCAATAAATCAGATGTCTTAGAATTTTCATCGGGGATTTGGTGATTCCCATCTTTTCAAGAATTGCAACAATACCGGCATTCCTAAAAAACCGGTCGATTCTCAATAATCCTGCAAGTTTTCCCAATATGATTCTAATGATCCAGGCGATTATAAAGCCGAATACAAAGATCAGTACAGAACTAAGTAAAGTTGGCAGGAATTTCTCAACTATGTTAAAGAAATCCTCGATCGGCTGTCTAAAAATTTTTTCAATTAACTGTATCATAACGGCCTCCTTTTTTAGTTATGAGTTATGAGTTATGAGTTATAAATAATGATTAATGAAAATTTAAAGGTTAATACCGCTTTGTAATTTTTAATTCTTAATTCTTAATTAATTAGTCCATCTGTGTATAAGATATGGCTTTTCTCTTTCAAAAGTCTGGCAAAGTGATTCAATTCGCTTTTCAACTTCTGATGAATCAGCATCTTTTGTTTCAATTACGAAGGATGCTACTTTCCCCAGGTAAAGGGGAGTCAGCGACCTGATAATATGTTCGGAACTCATGATTTTTTTATGACAGGCAACGGCAAAATCAAAAACAATTTTTACCCAGATATCATCAGGGATATGAAAACCTTCCTGCGGGGTATCTTTCATTCCAAAAAGAAATTCCAGTACATCCGCCGAAATGAAATTCCTGTACAGTACACTTAATTCTTTGATCCCCAGTTTGAACTTATCGATCATCGACTGCAGATTCACATTGACCGGCTCCAGTCCAACCGTATAGACAAAACCAAAAGTCGGAATACTGTCGGATTTTTCAACGGATTTCCAGACAGGTGAATACTCATCCATCAGTTTGAAAAGAGAACTGATGACCTGGTACAACATACTGCTTAAATCAGCTCCCGGATCTTTGGCATCATGGATTTTTGCTCCGAGAAAGGACTGACAGATTTTAAAACCATTGGCCACTGCCGAAGTCGTCATCCAGATATCAATGCCGTACCTTGCAACGTCGGTATTCCATACATTCTTATCTGCGTAAAAACGTGCCAGTTCACCTGAAAAGCCAAAATCACCGCCGATCGGCTGCCTGATCTGTTTCCCGTACAAAGCCCTGGTCATCGGGTAGATTATACTGTTTGTAATGGTCCCGTCGTATTTATGCCGGTGATAATAGGGCGCCACAAAATCGAATCCATTATTCAAAACCGGCCTTACAAGAAGTTCAATCCATTCGGGGGTGATGCTCCTCAAATCAGAATCAACCACGGCGCAAGCTTTTATATTCAGGGCAGCAGCTATTTCAAAAATGGTTCTGAAGGCGCTTCCTTTTCCCGGGATACCCTGATAAAGGGTTGATATCTTGAAAAGCTTTTCCTCATTTGGATGAATAAGGATTGAATTCACATCAATACCCGATTCTTTAACGATCTCTTTGGTATTATCTATCGAGCCGCCATCTGAATTTACCAGTATAGACTGTTTGTCAGGAAAATATTTCAACAGACCCGCCTGTACTGCCTTTACTACATGCCCTATAGTCCTTGCATTATTGTAACTCGGTATTCCAATAAGGATATCGGCCTGTCCTATCTCTCTGACCTTTGTTCTTACATCTTCCCGTAATATGTTAGGATATTCAGCCAATATTAACGCTTTTAGTCAGATAAGTTTTTATAAAAAGTATAATGTAAAATTTTGACTTATTTAATGTAATGCAATTTACAAAATATTTTTGTATATTTACTCAGACCGATCTCTGCTAAACGGATTTTATAGCGATATAATGCAAAAAGATTGTTTTTTTATTCATGGATTTTATTCTTATTCTCTTTGGTCTTATGATTATTAGTTCTTAATTATTAATTCTTAATTAATCTGTCTATGCCTGATTTTCACTTCAATATCGTCCCTACCTTTCCCCTGCTTGTGGGTGAAGACACCAGGTCTATGGAAAAAAAAATCATGCAGGCAAGAAAAAAAATCCCGGCTGGAGTATTGATACCGGCTCTTTTCCATGATCTTTCAAGCACTGCAATGAAGCACATTATTGAAGTGCTTTCAAAGACAGATTATTTAAAACGTATATATGTCGCACTGGATAAAGCCACCGAAGAAGAATACTTTCTGGCAAAAAAAATCGTTGCGCCTTTAAAAAATAAAGTTACCCTGATCTGGATCGACAGTCCCGAATTAACAAATGTTATTGCAGAAATCGATAAACAGCTTCCTTTAGGACCAAGGGGAAAGGGAAGAGCAGTCTGGACCGCATTGGGCTACATTATTGCCAAACAGGAAGTAGCCGTTATCGCATTTCATGATGCCGATATAGTGACTTTCAGCAAAGCTTTTCTTACACGTCTTATTTTCCCGGTTGTGGAGCTGGGATTCCAGTTTTCAAAAGGATATTACATCCGCTATAACACAAAGTTTTACGGAAGAGTTACCCGGCTGTTTTATTTTCCGTTGATCCGGACTTTAAAGGATATTTTCGGGACCACCGAATTTCTTGATTATCTGAGCGATTTCAGATATCCTCTCTCAGGTGAATTTGCCACTTATGTATCCCAGGCAAAAATGCTCAGGTATCCGTCTGACTGGGGAGTTGAAGTGGGACTGCTGAGCGAAATCTACCGTATCGTCCGCACTTCACAGGTCTGCCAGGTTGAACTCATCGAACGGTATGATCATAAACATCAGGAAGTCGGGTCTGATATGAACAGAGGCCTTAATAAGATGGCAACCGATATTGCACGCACTTTCTTTTCGCACCTTTCGAGCAACGGGGTTATTTTGACACATGATATGCTGGCCACCATACGGCTTACCTACCTCAAACATGCCAGGGACAGTGTAGGTATTTACGAAGCTTATGCCAAAATGCATGATCAAACAATATCCTTTGATTTTCATGAGGAACTCACAATCGTTGAATCATTTGCCAAAACAATCGAGGCGGCTTCTGTCGATTTTTACCAGCATTCATATGGTTCCCCGCTGATCCCTGCATGGAAACGCGTAGGGGCGGCCATCGAAGGAATCTTTGAAAAGATTATAATGGCTGTGGAAACACAATAATATATATTGGAGTGCGGAGAACGGAGAACGGAAAACGGAGAATGGTCGGAAACAGTCCCTTCTCCGGTTTCCGGTCTCCGGTTTCTGTTCTCCTTTTTTCTTTTCATAATGTACCTGATATTTACTGATCTTGACGGAACCTTGCTGGATTTTGATACCTATTCCTTCGATAAAGCGAAAGAAATCCTTTCTTATATCCGGGAACAAAATATACCACTTGTAGCCGTTACAAGCAAAACGGCTGCTGAAGTTCAGCAAATCCTTAAAACCATCGGTATCTACCACCCCTTTGTTGTGGAAAACGGCGGAGGAATAGTGTTCCCTGAAAATTACCCCGGTGAATTTCCAAAAAAACAAAAGATGGAAGGATATTATATTGTTCCTTTTGCAATGCCGGAAATCCGGCCCCTTGAAGTTCTTGACCTGGTAAGCAGTAAGACAGGCATTGCTTTGAAGAGTTTCAGCCGCATGACATCCGAAGAAATTGTATCCCTGACAGGATTATCGGCGGAAGAAGCTGCGAATTCCAAACAGCGTCATTTCTCGGAACCTTATATCCTGCCCGAACGCAAATCTGACCGGAATAAGATTATAAATCTTTTATCCCCTTACAATTATAAAAGTGTTACAGGAGGCCGGTTTGCCCATTTGATACCGAAAGAATCGGGCAAGGGAAATGCCGTAAAATATCTCATAGCCTTTTACAGGAAATTATTTACAGGAAAGCCTGTTGTTTCAATTGGCCTGGGCGATAGTGAGAACGACTATGACTTCCTCTCGGTAACTGATATAGCCATCTTCATCCGAAACCGGGGAAACAGATACAAACGGGTCCCGAAAGATTGGATAAAAAGCAGGAAATACGGGGTGGAAGGCTGGGCCGGGGAGGTAAGAAAAATCATTTTCCCCATGAAATAAAAAACCCCGCGTAAACTTACGCAAGGTCTTTAAATCATTTAAACTTTAATAAATCTTTTCAACCTTCCTTAAGCAGCTTTACGGCCTAAAGATAAACCTTCACCGATGTACTCATAATGTAAAGGGATAATGACCGGTTTGGCATCACGGATGCCGAGATTTTTAAAAATCGGCATTAATATTTCACTGAATTTATTAAAAGCTTCCTGCGATTCCCAAACGTCACAAACTATCATATTGTTGCCCTGGATTCCTCCTACATGGTGCAACAGTCCTTTAGGGTGTGAATAACCTTTGCTGCGGATTTCTTCCCATGTTTTGTCATAAAGTTTGGAAGACATACCCTGGAACGTGAATTGAACGATAACCTTTTTCATAACCAAATATTTTAAAATTGTTACGTAATGGTTAATGTTACGTTACCGGGGAAAAAAGTTACAGCATTTAACAAATTTAACGTTAGATTTTTAGACTATTAGGGTTTTAGGCTGTTAGTAATTAAAGAATTAAAGAATTGATAATTAAAAAATAAGCTCATTTGCCTTCGGAATCATTAACACGGCGCGTGTCATCAGCTTCATGTCATCGGCTTCACCGACCTTCGATTCGTAATACGATCATCTTTTTTGAATCCGGCATTTTCAGCGTGATGTCTTCGCTGTTTTTAATGTTGAGGCTGCCTTTCTCCGTTACATTTCCGGTAAAGGGGTCTGAAAATTCACAGGCATAGTAACCCTTCGGCAGATTGAGTTTTATGAGGCCCTGCGAATTTCCATAAAAAACAACGGCATATTGTTTTCCTGTTTCCGAAATCGATTGCCACTCCATTCCTGGTGAATGAGCCACAACTGTGAAATCAGGGTTCATTTTTATAAAATCAAAAGACTCCATGAATTTCCTCAGATAACGGAGCTGAGACCTTAAAACGGCGCTGCCGCCCCCCGGGGCATTATGACTTCCTGTACCGTCTTCCTTTCCGGCATAGAAGGAATAATCAAGATTGTTGAAAACGGCTCCGCCTGAGAGCATGAATTGCCAGGCCTGGCGCAGATACGTAGTGTCGTCACTTCCCGCGAATCCGCTCTCATCAAAGCTGACGGGCCGCCTCCATCCCCGGTTCAGCCACACTGCTTCGGGCCATACATAATGAAAATTAAGGATGGAAACATTGGGATCCACATCTTCGATTGAGCATTTAAAATTGGAGTAGTTTTGGGCAATCAGATGCCTTGACGGCAGCCCCTTCTCAGTTTGCACGATGACCGAGGCGATCTCCCTCTGCCATTGCAGTGAAGGTGCGGAAGCCGTTTCTGACCATCTCATCCAGGCTCCCTGATTGTTCTGAGGATCGATAGTCCTCAGGAGAGCCATTGCTTTGACGGGGTTATCGGCCCAGGGCTCATTCTGTATCTCATAAAAAACATTGTCATATTTATTCAATTCCGTCACAATCTTTCTCACAAGGTTTTTCTGGTAATCCAGAAGGTTGCCGTTTTCAGGGGTATTGGATTGTTTCCTGTTCAGGTCCGGGGGCAGGTTGTTGATATTGTTGGCAGGGTTAAAAGGATGCCTGGTCCAGTACTTGTCATCGTAGGTTGAGCAAAATAAGCTCACTTCCACCACAATATCCAGGGATTCTGCCATGGCCACAAAATCGCTGAGCCTTTTAAAATAAGCGGGATTCCATTTATTCAGATCGAATTTCTTTTCCCCTTTATAAAGACCCGCTTCGGCAGTCCTGGCCCATGGTGCAAGAAAGTTCCCGGTATCGGGAGCAAGGGTATTGCTTTCAATGCCAAAACTTCCGGGAATTTCAACATACGAGCCTGCAAAGATGCGGGTGTAATTCATTCCTTCCCTGTGCATTGTTTCCAGATATTTACGGAAATCGAAACCGGTATTTATAACGGCACCGTAATGCTCGGCGGAAGTAACCAGCAGCAAGGATTTGTTTTTATACATTAAGTAACGGGGATTCTCAGGATGTAATGAAACAGGCTGAGTGAAGGCAGCATTACCGATAAAGATAAAACAGGATAGGGCAGCAATCAGGTTTCTCATTGTCTTTCAATTTTAAAGAAGTGATTTGTACTTTTTCCCAAAGATAATTTTTCTGAAAATTACAGGAAGTCTTTTAATAAATTAAAGGATGAAGGAGTGAAAAAAATCAAGTTAAAGCAAAGCGCTGAGAGCTAAGGGCAAAGGGTAAAAAAACTTCATGCTTTCAGCTTTATACCCTTTGCTCTTAATGCTTTCATTCCTTCATTATTTCGTGACATTCAGCGTATCCGAAACCTTTTTCAGAAAATTGAAGATCAGGGAAACGAAGCTGTAATTAATTCTAAGGGGAAAGCCTGTAATGATTATGCCGCATTCGCTCCGTCGTTAAATGTTCTAAAGGATAAGGCCCTGATTGATTCAACAGGATTAAATTTTTGATGGATGCTTGACTTTTACTTAATTATTTTGTACCTTAAATGGCTTTTTGATTTAACTATTTATTAACCATTTAATTCTGACTTTATGAAAAAGCTGAATCTATTTTTGCTCTTATCTGCATTATTTGCACTTGTGGCACAACCTTGTTTCAGTAAGCATCCGGTTTTTGTCAGTGCGGGAATCCAGGGATCATGGATTAAAGGCGATGCATCCAGCTGGTCTAATACTCCGCTTATCCATGCCCAGTTTGGTGCCGGTACGACCATTTTGGATTTAAGTGATCAGATCTCTTTAAGGGGTGAAGCCCTACTGTCAATGCAGGGTGCAAAATGGTCATATACGGGTGAAATGGCTGAAAGCGGGCATACTAATATTGCGTATCTCAACATTCCCTTTGTCCTGAGATACCTGGATAAAGCCCGTTTTTATGGCGAGCTTGGCCTTCAGCCGGGATTTCTTCTTGGGGCGAAGGATCACTATCCGGGAGGAAGCGAGAATTACACAAAGTATATAAACGGCTTTGATCTTGGTATTCCGGTCGGGGTAGGGTATGAGTTCAAAAACAACTTCGGCGTAGGTCTCAGGTACATTTACGGAATCACGAATATCAATAAAAATTCCACGGATGAGAACGAAAAAAATCATAATGTTGTCCTGGCTTTACGCGTAACTTACACATTTAATAAGAACAGGAAATAGTTATTGAGTCTCAGGCTATCAGGCTGTTGACTATAGGCTGAAGGATGCAGGAATCAGGGATTAAGGAATGAAAGAATAACTTCCTTTTTTCTGAAACCTACAACCTTTAGCCTTTAGCCGTTTGCCTTTCGCCGTTTGCCTTTAGCCGTTAGCTTATTTTGTCACATTAAGCGTATCGGATACCTTTTTCAACAGTCTGATTACCCACGAAACAGCGGAATAATCGCCTACTGAGGGCACAATCCGTACAACCGCTTCATAAACCGCCAGCAACGCCAGCGCCACAAGCTTAACCGCCGAAGGTTCAGCCGTAGAGACGCGATTTATCGCGTCTCTAGGGCAGCGGCAGGATCGGTACCAACGATGTTGATGATACAGCCGTTGAAGAACAGCAGGAAGCAAAAAATGCAAGCCAGAATGATATAGATAGTTTTCATGATATTCTAATTGAGAATTGACAATTGATAATTGATAATTAAGTCATTAGCCTGCGGCGTCATTGGCTTCGCGTCATTCGGCTTCGCCGTCATTCATCGTACAAAACAATTGAATGACATGCGAAGCATAAATGACTATTGAATGACACGCGCAGCGTAAATGACTACGCAACGGTAACCGCTCCTGCAAACGCGCTGTTGGAAACAGTTCCGTCTTCGGCGATAAACGCCATGTAGCACTGCACCAGATCCCCGCTGAAGGAACTTGGCACTGTGACGGTCTGTGTGCCGTCTGCCCTTTCAGCCAGCTCATTGACGGTTACAGCCTGGTTCTGAACAGGATTATACACCACGAGCAGGGTTTTGTCGGTTGCCATGCCCCGATCTCGCCCGTGTTGTCGTCCCAGTCGAATTTGACCGTTCCTGCAACGGTGGAACTTGCCACGGCATTCAGTGACCCTGCGAGGTTGCCCCTTGCCACAAGGGCGTTGGGATAATCCACAGCGATGTTAGGGTACGTGCCGGTAAGAGCGTTTTTGATGTTATACTGCATAGCAGCATTAATACCCGTCATCTCAACCGCATACTGTTTAAACCCGATCTGCAGGAACTCGCTCATCGGCTGTAAAAACTTCATCGTAACAGCCCATTTCTGCCTTTGCGTCAACTGTTTGTCCGTCTTGTGGATTCGCTACACTTGCCGGAAGCACCCTCAGCACCGATATCCCTTTCCACGTGCTCCCGACCACCTGACCGATCTGTCCTATCAACACACCGATCACACTTTCTTTTAACTTTGCCATCTTTTTTAGATTTAAAAGGTTAGTTAATAATTGATAATTAAATAATTTCACAGAGTTTCGCAGAGTTAAAAACTTTTCACTGATCACTTTTCTTTAGCCTTTAGCCTTTAGCCTTTAGTCTTTAGCCTCTTTTCACTGTTTACTGTCCACTGATCACTGATCACTTTCCCCCGCGTTAAGTCTATATCAACTCTATATCAACTCTAATCCCGGGTTAGTCCTGATTTTGACCTGAAATCTCCCCTCCGCAGTTCAATATAAAGATAGCAAAATAAGATCTATTAAATTGATAATGAGATTAATAATTACCAATATTAACCAATATGACAGATTGAAATGGCAGGGGCAGGGATTGCCCCGGGATCATTTGCAAAAGCATTGAGAAATATTGTTTATATTTAACCGGCTGCAGACTTTGAAACCGGCCAGGAAATTGATCATTTCAACAATTAAAATCAAATGATATGAAACCTCTTTATTTTACTGTTACAACTGTTCTCCTGTTAATTTCTGACGTTAAAAGTCAATCAACTCCTCTACTCCTGACCGGAAATGCAGGATCTCCGGGAGAGATCCTGTTCAAAGATGATTTCAGGAATCCCGCCGATACAGGCGCCAATTACATCATCGAGGGTGGAAAGGTCTCCATTGCTGACGGCCGGCTCCATCTGCAGGCGAATCCTTCTGATGCCGGCGACACTTACCCAAATGAAGCCGGCGTCTGGATACGGAAGGCATTCGATGGAGATCTTTCCATCGAGTTCGAAATGACCTCTCTGAGCGCCAATCGCAATGCTGCCGATCTGCAGCTGTTTATGTTTTTCAACGCTGCCGACGGTTCGCCTATCGGGAGCTTGTTCACATCAAAAGGAGTACTTCCGATGAAAGTTTTAAAAGAGCAAAAGGGCCTCATTGCCATCGACTTCGCAAACACGGCGGAACGTGACGGCAAAGTGCGGAGCGGTACAATAGTCAACAGCCCCACCTGCCTGCTGATGTACGGCTGCCCGGGAGGGACTGTTATATCAAATACTTTTACCTCGTCATTCTATGTCGGCAAGTCTTATAAAATAAAGGCAGAATACAGGGATCATAAATTGCTGTTTTACATTGACGGCGCATTATCGGCGCAGGGCGAAGATCCCGATGGCGGCAAACGGCAAGGAGCGATAGGATTTCGGACTTACATGAATGATCTGGCGATCAGCAATCTGGTGATCCGCAGGATACCTTTGACAATTGACAATTGACAATTGATAATTGACAATTGATAATTGATAATTGATAATTAAAACCGACAGCAAAGGATAGGGAATGAATTGATAATTGATAATTGATAATTAAAACCGACTGCAAAGAATAGGAATGTCTGAATCAGGATTTGCAGGATTAATGGATTGAAGGATAAGGGCGGGGGTGAACCCCGCCCCTGCGATGATCCCCTTCGGGGTGGGAAACCCGTCCCTGTGATGATCCCCTTCGGGGTGGGAAACCACCGAAGGGGAATCTTATTATTTCACGTAATGTTTTTCAAGGTATTCATGCAGGTCTGAGGCCTGGTAGAGGATACGGCGGTGAATCGCGATAAAAGGGTATTTCACCATTGTCGCGCATCCGGGTGAGCATCTGGCGGCTGCATTTCAATATACGGCAGGCCTCAGCTTCGGACAGGTATTTCTTCGAAAGCTGGTATGCGGGCGATTTGGAAAGGATCTCCACTTTCCCGCAGAGATCGACGAGCTTGTCTTTCATTTTATTGACCGCAGTTACTAAGTTAAATATTATATCTTCCATTGTTTTATCTATTTTTAATTATTAATTCCTTGATTTTTAAAGTCTGCCGTATATTCCTGTACTTAACAAAAAAACAATGATAACAATCAGACAGTAAGGCAATTACAAATTTTTTACTTAACATTTTCTTAACAACCGAAAAGAAATTTGTTAAGCATTTGTTAAGCTGACTGTTAAGTAAATTATTATTAATTAATTGATAATTAATAATATAATATAATAAATTTGTTAAGTAAACTGTTAAGTGCAGGAATATACGGGGACCGCCTGGATGAACAGGCCAAAAGGGCGGCCGCAAGGGCTGCCCCTACGGGTCGAAGAACTGACTGATGGCAGAACGGCTGACGTTAAACAGTTCAGCTATCCGCGAATGTTTAATACCGGCCCTGTCGAGCACCAATATTTCCTCCCTGAATTGTGAAAGGTTTACTTTACGGGAAGGACGTTCAGGGGAATAGGTAAGGGGGAGCTGAATATCTTCTATATTACAGATACATTCATAAGTAAACCCCAGTCCACAGACAGGATGATCGCCTCTTGAAAATACAGGGACTAAAGTAGTGTACTGTTCTTTCTGTTTCGTTTTTGAATGACAAATAAAAAACCTGCCGTCCTTTGTCTGATCCAGATACCATATTTCCAAGAAGAACTTTTCAATTGAGCTGCTTCCGAAATAGGAATTGTTCGAGATCGCTATACCCGGCGCAGATTTGACCGTATGACCGATCACAAGGAAAGATGTCTGAGTTTTAAGACGTATCCTTTTCAGGGTATCGATCACCCCCCGCTGCCGCACGATTGCACCTTAAATCCGCAGGTCAAAGTTAAGGTTCGCTTTGACCTGCGGATTTAAGGTTGCATCGTGTGGTAATTTTTGATAATAAACAACCTTGTCAGAAATCCATTTTCCCCCGCTGGCGCAAATCTGTGATTTGTGCCTTTTAAATTAAGGTTTTCATTCTTTTTTCATGGTGTAAGTTATTGCCTCTCAAATCTAATAAAAAAACAATTATTAAATGCAGCGGATATGGGAAAAATTGATCCAGGACATCGGGAACAATTGAGAATGTTGTGCTGATATGAGGATAGTCTAAACTGTGATTTATAGGATTTGTAGGATTTGTAGGATTGAGATGATTTGAAGATCCCAAAGGATCGGGACAAGTTATGCTGCTGCTGTGGGGTGAAGATAATAAGAATTCTTACGGGGCTCCTTTTCGCGGATCTGCCATAAAGGGAAAACTGCCAGCCCATCACCAAGCCTTCAAGTCGAAAATATCACGTTTTTTCACCCCCTCATCGATCCAAAATTTTTTGGGGGCAGCTTAACCAGCGAGAACCAAAAATTCTCAATTGATTCGATGATCTGAATAAACTGATCAAAATCTATGGGCTTTGTAATGAAACAATTGGCATGCAGGCTATAAGTGTCCAGAATATCTTTATCCTCCTGTGATGAGGTCAATATAACTACCGGAATCTGCATTAAATTCTCATCAGACTTTATTTCGGCAAGCACATCGCGGCCGTTCTTTTTGGGAAGATTCAGATCAAGGAAAATCAGATCGGGACGGGGCGTTAATGTGAACTTTCCTTTTTTACGGAGAAAATCAATAGCCTCAACCCCGTCTTTCACCAAATGAATCGACTGGTAAACCAAATGGCCTTTCAATGCTTCCATTATTAACCTTGCATCACCGGGATTATCTTCAACCACAAGGATATCTATAGGTATGTAATTTAAGTTGTTCATATTAAAAGCTTCTTATCCGTGCTTCAATCAGCAAAAACTTTTAAAATATTTAATATTATTTATACGAAATTGTATCGCTTTTGTTATACATAAAGCAACTTTTTTTTGCAGGTGGAGATCAGCACTCAGCACCTGCTGGCGCAAATCTGTGATTTGTGCCTTTTAAATTCAGGCTTTCATCTTTTTCATGGTGTAAGTTATTACCACTCAAAGCTAAGAAAAAAATTGACAATTGACAATTGACAATTGACAATTAATGATGTGCTGATGTTCTGATGGGTTGAATGGGTTGATGGGCTACCCCCGGCCCCTAAAGGGGAGGATCCCGAAGGATCGGGGCAAGTAGTGATGATGTGCTGATATGCTGATATGCTGATATGCTGATGTGATGATGTAATGAATGAAGATTTGAAGAGCGGGGACAGGGCAGTGATGGAAGGGAAGGAAGAAGGGTTCAGTGCAGGGATCTTACTTTTTCCAGTTTTTTAACCAGTTCATCCAGTTTTTTCTCCTGTTCACGGATATCATCGCTGCCGAAGAATTCGAACAGCAGACCGTCATCTTTGACAAAATCATGATCAATAACCGACATGAGCTTTAATTTCTTATAATTCAGCGAAAGGGAAAGGGAATCCAGGATTCGCTTCATGTTATCAACCAGGTCAGCGCGGCCCGGCATAAAGGTATTGTATTCAAGCCGATCAAGATAAGCCAGAAAATCATCGCGGTGCTTCATGATTCACAGGAGATGTAAAAACCCAATTCAAATTTAATGAAAAAAGTTGATTCAGCAAGAGGCAGGGCAGAATTTTCGCGGATTACTGTAACATTTTTTTGGCCTGCCGGTTATTGAATAAGCTTCAAAAGGGGGAGTACAGCCCGGTCAATGGATTCTTCGTCTTCATCCATTTCAGTGCGGACAAGATACCACTTTTCGGTGTGTTCAGTCGTCCCGCCGGGAGGAATGTCTGTCAAAGGACCGAGGGATTCGAGCTCGAGGAAATCGCCGTTGACCCATATCTCGTTGTTGGAGCCGTAATCCGGATATCTGCTTGGGATCGCAGCCGAAAGTCTTGATAAAGAGTATTCGGTTGAGATAAAAGGCGCCCCATTTCTGCTTGTTGAGAAGACCCAGTTTTTGCTCGGAGGTTATTGAAGAATCATATTTCAGCCGGATGTATTTACTGCCCCATATCCAGCGGGGATCGTCCATAACGGTATAGTGCCAGAGCACCAGCGGGCGCGAGGGGAGCATATAAGCGGCAGGATCGATGTAGGGTTCCTGGGGGATTATTGCCCTTCCTCCGGGAGCCATGGCAGTAATTGCCCAGGGCGCAAGCCGGATGTTCCACAGGTTTTTGTTGATCAGGCGGTGAAGAATGGTAAGGAAACAGTGATCAGTGTTCAGTGTTTAGGGTTATTTCAAGTTCCTTGACGATTCCGGTGGAAGGTTCAATATCCTGGGTAAGTTTAAGGGTTTTCCCGTCCCATGAATAATGAACCGGAGAGTTATCGGGGCTGTAGGTGCGCGGCGCAACCTCAGGGCTGTGCCACAGGCGGTGACCTCCGTAGATACGCCAGTTATCCCCTCCCCTTTTGCCTTTGTCTTCCTGTCGATTCGTAGAGAAGGTTTTGCCCGCCGGTAAAGCCAAGCCATACAATGCGGGGTCCTATATCAGTTGTGACAATGAGTTCAACCTTATCATCCTTCAGCTTTATACAGTTGGGCCAGCCGTTGAAATTAACCAGTTCCATGAGTTTGTTTTTTATCAGGAAAAAATTCTTTGCGAGACTTTGTGATTCATTTGTGAGGCTTTGTGTAACCGGTTAGTCAGTTTGTTGTTAAACAACGTTCCACAAATCAGACACAACGTTGCACAAAGCTTTCCATTTATTATTAGTACATCTGATTTTTACCAATTTCAGATTTCAAAACGATGCTGAAACTGAGACAATACCTCACAGCCGGAGGGTTTAACAACGACCATATGTTCAAGCCGGATCCCGTAATTGTCAATATAAATACCCGGTTCGAGGGCAATCACCATATTGGGTTGCAGTGGCAATATCATTATAAGGGGTTATGCGCGGTTCCTCATGATAGGCAATACCCACTCCATGGCCGCTGTGATGGGAATATTCGCCGGCAGAGGAAAGCTGTTTTCGCAATAGCTGATCGATGTCTTGGCCTGAATACCGGGTTTAATTGCATCGATACCCACCGATAAGAGCATCTTTAACCATTTTGAAATGATCCGACTGCTTTGCAGAGGGCTTGCCCAAAATAACCGTACTGCAGGTGTCTCCCCAGTATCCGTTGAGGCAGGGAGTAAGATCGCTGAGAATCAGATCGCCTTCCTGAATTTTATTCATCGAGGGATTTCCTCCTCCTTCGAAAGTACGAAGTCCGGCAACAAGATCAGTCATAATGGGAATCCGTTTTCCCGCGGCAAGTTCCATATCCCCCATCACCATCTTAAACAGCTCGAGTTCAGTCATGCCCGGCTTTGCATAATTTATCACCGCCTCCTGCCCCACATCGCACAGGCGAACGGCTGACCGGATCTTTTCAAGTTCATCATCATCCTTTACCATCCTTAGAGCCGAGAGATCGGCCGATAAAGTCAACCAGTTCGATATCAGGATAATTTAGACGAGAGAGATTCGCACACCGAATAAGGCAGTGAATCAGCCTCCACTCCTATCCTGGCTTTGCCAAGGCCGTTTTCAGCGATCATTTCAAGAAGCCTGATGCTGAAACTGGCAGAATAGTCAAGAGGTTTCTCATAAGTATAGCTCGACATAAGGATTGATTTTAATCCTCTGATCAAGATTAGCCAGCTGATCCGATTCATTATCAGCAATAATCAGTCCTGAATACCCGGATGGAATCACAAAAAGTGCAGCCGGAATCAGTTGAAACGGAGAGGGCCCGATTTCGAAGTTATAAAAATACCCCGTGAGGTATTTGATCGATGTGGAGGATGTCAGTAAAAATGCATCGATATTTTTTGTGCCGTTAATTTTATCCAGCTTGTCTATCCTGTATTTCATAGCATTTTAAGTTAGTGATCAGTTATCAGCGATCGGATTATTATAAACATTTACTCCATACTTACGAATAACGTCAGGATTCAGCTCAATTCCCAATCCGGGTGAGGTAGGAACATCAACATAACCATCTTTCTGAACAAAGGGTTTAGCCAGAAGTTCTTTCCGGATACCTGATTCGGTGACTGAAAATTCGAGGAAAGGGGCATGAGGATGAGCCGCGATAAAATGAATGGAAGCGGCGACGAGTACGCCCGTTTTAAAAGCATGGGGAACACAAAGGACATTGGCATCTGCCGCAACGGAAGCAATCTTTTTTGCCTCGGTCAGGCCGCCGCATCTTGACATATCGGGCTGGACCACATCGATATGAGTTTCACTGATCAGCCGTTTAAAAGCCAGCCGTCCGCTCTCTTCTTCACCGGTGGCAATGCGTATCGGGGAATATTCCGTGAGGCGGCGATAGCCTTCAAGGTCTTCAGCGGGAAGCGGCTCTTCAAGCCAGTAGACATTAAGCTGTTCGAGGGCTTTTGCCATATACATGGCAGATTTCAACCTGTAGCGTTTGCCGATATCGATCATCAGCTCTATTTTATCGCCTGCGGCTTTACGGGCCGTTTTCACCAGTTCAATATCATAGTTCACATCATAACCAAGAGGTCCCCAGCCCAGTTTAATGGCGGTATAACCTTCGGCCGCATGTTTTTCGACCAGTTTTTTTGTATCGTGGGGAGTATCAGGCATCAGGGCGCTTGCATAAGCCCGTACTTTATCGACATAACTGCCGCCCAGCAGTTTATGGACAGGTTTGCCGACTGCTTTTCCCATAATATCCCAGAGAGCCATATCGATACCGCTCATGACATGCATAACAGGACCGAAACGGCCGTAATAATAGGTCTTTGCCCACATCTCATTCCAGATCTGTTCATAATCAAAGGGATCGGAACCTACCACCACTTCTCTTAAACCATAACATGTGCCGTGAGACATATAGGCATCGACCACCGCTTTACCAACAAAGGGGGAGGTATCAACTTCACCGTAACCTGTGATCCCTTCATCGGTTTCAACTTTTATTATCAGGTCATCCTGTGTTCCGTCTGCCGCAGTTGAGATAGAGGGCAGTTTCAGGATTATTGCCGAGACATTGGTAATTTTCATTTCTTAAATTTGACGAATTTTTAACGAATTTAAAGAATTAACAGAGGATATAATATTTAATAGACGCACGCCGTGCGTCTCTACTAAGTTACAGTACTTTCGACTTTATTTTTCTTCATTTTAAGCTTTTTCGTCCATGCCAGAAGATCATTTTCATACACGGTAACCATCAGGGTACTGATGAATATGATGATTCCTCCGGTGATCATCAGCATGGTAATGGATTCACTTAACAGGATCACACCGAGGAGACCGATAAAAAAAGGAAGAAGGTAATTGCCCAGTATGGCCTGGGTTACATCCATTCTTTCAAGAACATAGAAAAACAGCAGGGAAGCCACTCCATAAACAAATATACTTAACTCAAGGATTCCGAAGACAGCTATTTTACCTGAATTGAGGAATTCCATCAGATGAAAAGGTTCAACCCAGATCAGCATCGGTATACTGGCAATACTCCCAACTATTGAACTGTAAACAAGGATTTCCAGCTCGGTGTATTTCTTTTCGACCAGGACTTTGCAGTAGGTATTGTAAAAGGCACAGCAAAGGCAGGCGAACAAAAAGATCAGGTTGCCTCCAAGATATTGTCCATGGATAAAATCGGCTCCCGAAATATCAGAAACAGAGGTCAGCAGAACCCCACCGATTGCCAGGATAAAACTGACTATGCGGACGACATTCAGCTTCTCATTCAGCATAAATGAGGCGAATATAGCTACCAGTACAGGTATTGTCAGGGTGATAATTCCTGCATTAGCTGCCAGGGTTTTAAGGGAGCCCAGTGTGTAAGCGTACTGCAAAACAAAGATTCCTAAAATGCCGGAAACAAGAAAATACTTTATATCCTTCCATTTCCACTTCATGCCTATTCCGCGTTTCTTATTTTCCATCCAGAGAACAGGGAGAAAGATAATTGTACTGAGGATCAATGGAATAAATGCAAGCGTAATCGGACCTATTGCATTTGTGTTCTGTCCGATAAATCTTACCACAGGCACCTGGGTTGCCCACATAAAATTCAATAGTATTACCAATGACCAATCAATTGTCTTCTGACTTTTTAATAATTTCATTTTTAAATTTTCACGAATTTTGAACGAATTTCACGAACTTATTTGGGCGGCAATCCAGATCCGAAACCGCCATCGACCACAACGGATGATCCCGTCATGAAGGAGGCATCGTCGCTTGCAAGAAAGACAGCCACCCGTCCAACTTCCTCAGGACGCCCGATACGCCAGAGCGCATGAAGCCTGCCTGCCTCCTCACGTGCTTTGGCCGGATCAGGCTGAGCCTGGAAATAGCCTTCGGCAAGACCGGCATCGATATAGCCGGGACAAATACTGTTAACCCTTATCCCTTCATTGCCATGATCGATAGCCATCGCTTTGGTCAGTCCGATAATCGCTGCTTTTGTTGCACAATAGCCTGCACACATCGGTTCGACAAAATAACCATTTACCGATGACATATTAATGATGTTTCCCTTTGTTTCCCTTAAATAAGGCAGAAAATATTTTGAACAAAGAAATATCCCGCCGACATTTACGGATAACTGCTGATTCCATTCAAGAAATGTAGTGTGCTCTATAGTTTTATTGATCTGAATTGCCGCATCGTTTACAAGCACATCAATTCTGCCATAGGTTTTAATTGTTGTTTCTACAAGCTTTATGACCGATTCGGGATGGGAAACGTCCGTTTTGACTACCATAGCTGTTCCGCCAAGGGAATTAATCTGCTGAACGGTTTCCTCAGCGCCTGAAAGGTTAATATCAGCCACAACGACCTTTGCGCCTGCTTTGGCAAATTCAACAGCACATGCCCTTCCGATTCCTGAGCCGGCACCTGTAATTACAGCAATTCTATCCTTTAATTTCATGACTTTTGGTATAAAAGATTATGGTTAAAATATATCACACTTGTTTGTTCGTTATTGCGGAGCAGACCGATGAATATTAACCGCGGTTTTTTCATTAATCAGCAAATCCTTATTGCAATTGATCAGCTTATTGTTCCAGAACCAGACATTGCCGCAGTTTTGAAGACTCACACAAAGGGATTCATCTTCGAAAATATTATCATGGATTTTAATGTCATTAATCAATCCCGACAACACATCGGAAGGCACCCCAAGTTTAAGGGGATTAGTCCAGCTTGCAATATTAATTGACATATCCATTTCTTTACCGCCAAAACGCATATCCAGATGATTGTCGCGGAAAGTGCAATTTCTTATCTCAACATGTTGAGGATTCATCGATTCAAGCCAGTAGCCCCAGCTCCATTCGGCTCCCATCTGAATTCCGGCAACATTATTTTCGAAAAGAGTATTCTCAATCAAAGCATTGGAAGCCTTCAGTATGATCCCAAATCTTCCTGTTGTACGATAAACACAATTTGTAATGTGAAGTGATTCAGGCAGCCATTCATGCGGTTCAATGGGTGTTTTATCATGTACCCAATCGGGAACAGGATCGGTAAAGGTTATGGTCATTTGTCTTCCTTCCGCAGAACAGGATTCTACTTTCGACTTCCACGAAGGCCGAAACTCATCATCAAGCAAGACAACTTCTTTTCCCGGTGTAAGGCAAGGCATAGATGACTCATAAGCAGTCACTGAATTAGCAGATGGTTTTTTCTGCACAGCAAGCCAGATCCCATGAATATTCTGACCATCATCACCGAGACATCCTTCTATATGACAACCATCAATTAAAACTTTACCGCCACCGCAATAAATCTTAAATCCATCCCGGCAAGCTGTGGCAATCCTGTTACCGGTTGGAATAAGATTTACCTTATGATAGGTAATGTCCTGGCAAAAATTACATGTAATTGGAAAACCGTGACCATCAAAAACATTGATGTTATCAAGTTGAAGTCCGTTTATATGAGCAAAATTTAACAGGGAACCGGTATAATTACCCTGGAACCAGAATACGGCATCCCCCAATTTAGCCGATTGAGCAAGCGCTTTATGGCTGATGATCATTTGCCTGTCTTTATCATTCCCGACAGTATGCCATTGAGGGAGGTTTGAATCCCAGGTCAATCGCACCACTTTGGCTTTTTTCGCTTTCAGATCATACAACCCCATGATGTAAGCCTTTTGTCCGTCGATACGGGGATGGTCCGGCAGTACCTCAATAGTAACTTCATCCCCGTTAATCTTAAGAATCCTGCCGGCAGAGTAATAATAAGGCGACATATCCACAACAATATTGCTCACCTTTATATTGGCACTGTTTTCCACAGACATAATCATCGGCTGACATTCCTTAAGATCGTTGTCCTTTATAAACTTTGTGATAGGATTACCCTGTGAATCAACTGCTCCGAGAAGTTCAAGATTTGTAAGATCCTTTAACTGCATGTAGGATGAACGTTTGCGTTCAGTTCTTTCCCAGCCGGGCAACCCTTTAAATTCATAGGTTCCCGCCTCAAAAATAACCTTTGAAGCCCCTTTCGATTTTGCGCTTTCGATGGCTGCGAGAATGGATTTTGAGTCATCCTTTCCATCACCCGGTATAGCTCCGAAATCACGGACAGAAATTCCCCCCTTTTGTGCAGACAATTGAAATGCAATGCTCAGATTCAGCAACAAAACTGATCCCGCTGAAAATATTTTAGTCAATTTCTTCATACTTTAATACTTTAATTGGATTCGGGTATTTTAATGATCATATCAGTGTGTTGATTTATAATAGCTTCATAAGCTTAATAATTCTAACTTTTCCCTGTTTCCCCATTTTCCCCGTTTACTTTTTTTTCTCAAAAAAATGGATGACTGAAACACAAACAACTATAAAGCCCCGTATTTATCGTACACATACTTCAGGGATTTACCTTCAAGAAGTTCTTTTCGGGACAGATTTTCTTTGTTGACTTTTTCCTTTGCTTTAACAAAAACATCCTGTTCAGCAGCTTTAGGCACCACTACGATTCCATCGAAATCGGCATAAACGATATCTCCGGGATTGACAAGTACTTCTCCGCATCGGACCGGCACATCATAAGCTTTAACTATTGCCCTGCCTTTTGAATCCAAAGGCCTGATACCCGTATAATAAACAGGAAATCCCATTTCAATGATCCTCACGCAATCACGAATCTGGCTGTCGCACACACAACCCGCTACACCTTTTAATTTTGAGATCGTACTCATTAATTCTCCCCAGGGGGCATTTGTTCCTCCATAATCAGTTGAATGAATCACAACATCACCTATTTTAAGGGAATCCATCGCTTCAATCTCAAGCCCGTAAGGATTCATTTCCTCGACATAATCGGTTTCCATCCAGCGGAAAGTGCGGGCCCTTCCTATAAATCCGCAATTCCTTATGTCCGGCAGCAGCGGACGCAGACGTTGATGCATAGCCTGATTCCTGTATCCCAGTTCGTCCAAAATGTCGCAAACAACAGGCACATATAAGTTCTTTTTTATAAAATCGAATAATTGCAGATCGCTTTGAATCATTGTCATAGAAATTTAAGTTATAAAAAATCCTTTATTGCAAATTTTTCATTCTTTCATCTTTATCCTTTAAGGCTTTAGCTTCCAACGCAATTTTTAAGTAAATATCCCTGGCTTTTTTGTATCTGCCTTGAACCTGATCCAGATCATGAGTATAATATTTGCTCCATTCACCGCCGGGCATAATATTTTTCAGAATATTATCAATCCACTTAACAAAATACAAAGCATCATCAGCGCTTGCCCTTACAGGTTCATTATTGACTGTAATGTATACCGGGGCAGTTTCTACCTGATGACCATTAGCATCCATCCTTCGTGCACATATCCATCCGCTATGAATAAAAAATTGATTAGTCCTCAAAATCACAGGATTTGTCTGGTTGACATCTCCTTTCTGAGTGGCTACCACTTCTCCATTGCATATCAATTCTATCATACCTGTCAAT
Organism: uncultured Bacteroidia bacterium; assembly: GCA_963810555.1. Classification (GTDB taxonomy): domain Bacteria; phylum Bacteroidota; class Bacteroidia; order Bacteroidales; family Prolixibacteraceae. The sequence continues at coordinate 123,479 of CAWENX010000005.1, forward strand.
TCCTTGCGACTCATCCATTTTACTTCCACACCGACAGAGCCATTTGTCTTCAGCTTTATTTCATCTCCGGGTCCCTTACCATTGATTTTTAAATCAAGAAATTCATTGTGCCCGTCTCTTGATATGACAGTTTTCCCATCCCTTATTCCTTCTATCCATTTCCGGTACGACAATTTACCATCCGGAATCTTCACATAGGTTAGAAGGGTTCCAAAAGGTGCTCCTCCATTGCAGGGATAATCAGTCCCTGCAGCCAATCCGGGCCGGAATCCACAATTGAGCAATTTATAGTAATCACTAAGGAAATAGTCACTCCCCGCACAATCTTCAGAAACAAAATCAATTGTTCCAAGTGCCGTTTCAACGGGAAAATCAATTGGGATGCAGCAATTTAATTTTTGCGGTATTTTATTATTAAGGTATTCCATATGGGCAAAACCACTGATTGCATGATGTTGTTTGGACCAATCCAGTATTTTGTATAATGATTCCTCCCAGATCTTATGTGCCTCATCCAAACCCAGCAAAACAAGATGGCCTCCCAATGCCTGATGAGGCTTATCTATCTCGTCAGCATCCCAGTGCCATTCTGCAGAATAACGGATAATTCGGCCACCGTATGAAGATGGTGAATCCTTCCCATTGACCAGTTTGAGATCAGCAATTCGATCGGGAGCCTCAGAATTTCCCATATCTGCAAGAACAGAAATAACAGCCAGATCATTTTCTTCCATTCTCTTGCCAAGCTCGTCAGCAGGAATTGCAGTGCTGCCGTTACAGCTTCGATGTACATGGATATCACCGGCAAACCATCCTTGTGGTTCAGGTTTAAACCGGTTGTCCTGGCCGGCTGCATTCAGAAAACTCAATAGAAGTGACATACACAGGAAAACGAAGGCCGGAGACAGGAGACAGGAGACAGGAGACCGGAAAACAGAGAAGGGAGATCTATAATATGGCTGACTTTTTTTCAACTTTTCAAAGATTTATTAATTCAGAAAAGAGTAATCAGTAAAATTTGTAATTCATAATTCGTAATTCATAATTCGTAATTCGTAATTATACTATACCCTGCATCCCTTGCCCTAATAACTTACTGTAATGTTATAATTCCTTCCGGGCTCGACAGATATAAATGCATAATTTTTACCTTTTAGCTTTCTAAGTTCATAAGTCTGAATTTCGCCGTTATTTTTAATTCCCGTTATACTTTTGTTATTAAATTCTGCCGGAACCATAAACGTCAGCTTACTGCTGTGTTTTAATGAAGATGTGAGTTCAAATGACAATATGTTATTTGAAAAGGTAATATTTTCAAAAGCGGCTTCGTCTTTCATTTTCATGAATTCATACAATTTCAGGGCTGTCCAGACAGGAATGCCATTTTGATTTGAGTAATCCAGCATCTGCATCAAAGGCTTTTTTGAAAAAGGATAGGCCCAGTTATGGGATTTAATACTGATGAATGAGTAAACTTCATTATTCAGGCTCCGGTCCATCAAACCCTTGAAACAATTGAAAAATCCGGTTGTATCCTTGTTTTCAGAATACTGTTGATCATAAACATTGTTAAAATGCTGATAGACATTGATTATCTTACCGTTGTTATCACAATATTTCATCACCATTCCGCTGCCGGTATAATTTCCCTGATCGGTCCCCATCTTTCCCAGGAAATGGCCCTGGTTTGAACCATTATCATAATGGGCATAATTTACATCCAATCCTATTCCGTTTTTAGCTTCAAGTTTAGCCTCTGCAGCGAAATCAGGGTTACCGTCAGCATCTCTGCCGCACCATACAAACCAGTGATTGACATTTGTATGCTGTGTAATTCCGTATTTGGATTTAATCTCACTTATTTTAGCATGCAGAACCGAATCCATCGTATTCCAGTGCGGATTGGCTGCTTCTTTGGTATCATCGGGATGACCCACCATTTCATGTCCCCGGGCTGCCCATTTATCCACGAAAGCTTTGGATGCCTTGTTGACTGCAAGGATATAGATAGTCATCTTTGCACCTTTCGCATCCACGTCAGCAAATTGAGGATCGAATTCTTTTTCGTTATTGTACTCGCCATCGTTTGTCAATGTGACGAGGCATTTCAAATCATCAGGAAAGTACCAAAGACGAGGAAGGGGTTTTACATCTGCGGTCATATTTTCAATGCAGTAAGACAATATTCTCATCTGTTCGTCTGCCTGATTAATCTTATTTTTAGTAGTATCCACCCACCCATCTGTAAAAAGGTCCATTCCTCGAAGACCATTGATCCCGTCTTTTTCAAGACCTGCAAAGGCAGGGTTTCCCTGTCTTGTATAAACAATGCTCTGGGGAAGGTTATAAAGAAATGCTATTGCACTTCCTTTACCATATACATTTTTCACAATTGCCGGACATCCTGTACTAATACTATCATTACTGTATAAAGAAGCAATCTCCTCACCACCATTAAGAGTATATTTATCAGCAGTTCCATGGAATTGCAGGGATCCGACAGCTAAAGCTGTCGGCAATTTAGCTGAAGTCAATATATATCCTTCACTGATTGTAACTCCGGCATCTTTTATTCCAAAAAGATCACTTAACTTTTTATCCGGTCTGAAGGCAATCAACCTTCCGCCATTTTTAACGTAATCTCCAAACATTTCTTTTTGTGAATTATCCAGGACAGTTTCAGCTAATATCACAACATTGAACCTTTTCAGATAATTCAGGTCAACTTTAGAATCAGATAAGGAATCTAAATGATATTCATTAAAGCCTTCCGTCTTTAAAATCTCCCCCGAATAAACTCCGAAATTTGAATTTGTTGCAAGAAGCAAAATAGGGTCATCTTTTTTAGCTGAACAGCTGATGATTGATGGAATCAGAAAAAGAATACTGATATAAAGCAACCAGTGATCCCGCATGTGCGGGACCGACAAATTTTTAGAAATTCCCTTTATCATTTTAGTAAATATTTCAATCCATTACCGTTTTTTTGGCGACATACGTTTCCTTTTATCCAGATAAATCATCGAGCCGTTTTCCAGGATACCGTTTCCCTGATTCTTAAGCTGGTCGATAGCCTCATCTGCAATCTTAATATATATATCCCTTGCCTTTTCATACCTGGCTTTCACAACATCGAGATCATGAGTAAAGTATTTATTCCAGATCCCGCCTGGAGATATGTTGATAATAATATTATCGATATACTTTGCAAAATATTCAGCATCCTGAGCACTTGCCCTGACAGGTTTATTATCAATGGTTATATATACAGGCGCCGTATGAGTAATATGACCCTTTGAATCCATCCGCCTTGCACATATCCAGCCGCTTCTTAGGAACTTTTGCGTGGCAGTCAGTACTACAGGAACGCCAGGTTTTACTGTTCCGTTTTTGGAAGCGATAACCATTCCATCGCAGACCAATTCAAGTTTACCGGTCAGTTCTTTAATTGCAGTCCACTTTACGCTGACCCTGACATCTCCCTGACCTTTCATCTTGATCTCATCACCAGGACTCCTGGTGCCGTTAACTTTTAAATCGATAAATTCTTTATGACCGTTCAAAGCGACAACAGTTCTTCCGTTCTTTATCCCCTCGATCCATTTATTATAAGTCAGTTTTTTATCCTTTACCTGGACATAGGTAAGAATATCACCCATCGCACCATTATAGCAGGGAAGATCAGTGCCTGCTGCAAGACCAATCCGAAATCCGCAGTTCAGCAATTTATAGTATCCGTGAATGGCAGCATCATTTTGCCAGACATCTTCTGCCACAAAATCAATGGTTCCCAGGGCAGCTTCTACAGGATAGTCAAGAGGAATACAGCATGTCAGATTATTCTGAATGGCATCATTAAGATATTCCATATGAACGAAACCTGTCACAGCATTTTGTTTTTTAGCCCATTCAATGATCTTATATGCTGATTCGTCCCAAATCTGATGCGCTTCCTTTAGTCCAAGAACAGCAAGATGTCCACCTATAGCCTGATTCTCGAAAGTTACACCCGCCGGATCATAATGCCATTCAGCATCCCAGTGAACTATGCGCCCGGGAACAGATTGAGGGGCATCTTTACCGTTCACTTTGGGCAAATCCAATTTGCTGTCTTTCACTTCACCATTTCCCATATCCGCAAGCATAGAAACCACAGAAAGATCGTTCTGTTCCATCATTTCAGTCAGCTTGTTTTCAGGAAATATCCCTGTAGGTTCTCCGCAATTGCGATGAACATGCATATCCCCGGCAAACCAGTCAGATGGCTCTGGTCTGGGTCTCACCACTTTACCAGTAAGAGTAAACAGACATTTCCCCGGAATCTTTACACTAAAGGTTTTGTTCCTGACCACAATCTCCTGATCTTTGTATAAATTCTTTATACTGTCGGTATAATACATTTGAAGGTCATTGATCTCAGGCAAATGGACAAAACTGCCTTTTAAATCAAAAGGACTGTCTCCCTTGTTAATCCCCGTAATTGTTATCCTGCCTCTGATTGTATCATTAAAAGCAAGTATAGTAACATCCTTATTCACCTCTCCATTTATCCCGATATGCCTTGAACCGGGCAATACAAACCTGGATATCTGTGCCAGTGCAGGAAGATGTTTCCGTGGATAATAAGTTTTCGTATCACGGTCATATCCAAGGACTCCCCAAAGACTCCAACCTCCGGGCGGATGCTGATAATAGCTGTCATATCCTTCCCAAACAATTCCTCCCGAAGCGCCGTTCTTTAAAAGCTGAAGCAGATGATTTGCGCACTCGCTTGCAAAGGTGTAATCATATTTCACATTTGTCTTTCCTGCATCAAGACCGTCGCGCCAGGCATTGAATTCAGTTAACCACCAATCTGTTTTTGGATATTTTGATTTTTTTATAAAAGAATCCACCGGCGCATAATAACCTCCGTAACTATGAAATCCCCAGCGACCGACTTTTTTCATTATCACCGGATCAGCCATCATCGCCGGAAGATAAGAATCGATTGCTGTTTTCATACTTGCGGCATCAGGAACCACAAGTTTGATACTTCCCAATTCGTTAGCCTGCATCCTCTCAGCAAGCTTATGAATGATCCTTGCAAATTGATCTGCTTTTACAGTCGGTCCTTCATTTTTTATATCCGTCTCATTCATCGGGGAAAAATAGCCAAAAAGCAAATGTTTAACATTCCTTGCATACATCAGGAAAGAAACCTGCATTTCGACAAATTCATCCTCGTACTCAGGTTTGATAACACTCTGCCCCATCCACCCGGGAACACGTCCCATAAAATTCAGCATCACACCATCGGTAATTCCGTGCCTGTTAAGATATTCCACCGTATTCCAGACTTTCTGAAAATGAGGTGTTTCATACAATTTATTATAATAATCCCAGTTGAATTTAAAAGGATCATTGTTATCATTTACATCTTCTCCTCCCCTTTCAACCTCAACCATAACTCTCCAAATTGTAGCATTCATTGAATCAAGCAACATATCAAGCGCAGGTTTCAGTTCATCCCCGTTCCAGCTTTCCGTGTTGGCATTAACTCCGAAACCGTCAATCTTTTGCAACCGTTCTGAACCATCAACCTGAATTGTCATCTCCGGCCTGTCGTTTTTGACCTGGGCATCAATTTTTAATGTTAGAGTTGAAAAGATCATTACTACCATAAGCAACATGTTCAATTTATATCTTCTCATTTTTTAGCCTTAATTTTTTTAGATAACATTAACATAAAACTCTATATTTCAATAGTATAGTAGAAATCTTCCTACATTTCCTACATTTCCTACTTTCCTACCCTTCCTTCTTTTGTCATTCATGATTCCGGGTATATTTCGAAAACCAGGGTATCTAATTCTCAATTCTTACACCTGCAAGCGTGAACGTTGTTCCGGGGGAAACCAAAAAACTGAATGCACCGTCGACAAGAATAACATCAGTACTTTGCTGCATATTTTGAGTTGTATTGGTCTGGAATACCTTAAATCTCAACTTCTCCGGAATATTTGACAACGATCCATTGACCTTAACTGTGCTGCTTCCATTATTGCGGCCCACGATCACCAATTGCCCGTTTGGATTACTAAAGGCACTAACGATCAGGTTGTTATCGCTGCATGACGCTGCAATTCTTACAGCGCCGGGCTTGATGAACTTCATGATCTGGGTATGTTCATAGAACTGTTTGCGCGGTTTCCAGCTTTGGGTGGATGCAATGTATTCGATTAAAGGCTTGCCTTCTTCTTTCCATCCAAAGAGGTAGTCATTGGGCGGAACATCGCCATAGCCATTCCTCCTTCCATGCTGGTAAACGCAGTCAAATCCATCCCAGAAAATAAGTGCTTTGGGATCGTCATCGAGCTGTCCCAGTATATTCTTTATACCGGCTGTTTCAGTTACCCAGAAAGATTTGTTCGGATTTGTGGCTTTGCTGACCGTGTTTTGGTAATTCCGCGAATCATTGCCGTATTGATGCACACCCCAGCAGGCTAATTTTCCCATGAGATAAGAGTCTTTGACAATTTCATCCATACAGGCGCCAAATAATTTGTTTCCTGCAGCGTCAGGAGTAACGAAACGGATGTCGCTCATCCCAATAGCATCCAGTCTTTCAGCAAGTTTCTTAATCACACGGGTAAACTGAACCGCATCCGGCATATCAGGACCTTCAACTATGCCATCAGGATGTTTGGCACTTTTAGTGCTCGATACAATATCCGTTTCATTCATCGGCGATACCAAATTGAATTGAACTTTGGCAGTGTTCCGTGCATAATACAACAGCGCAGCGATTGTTTCCACAAATTCATCTTCCTTTGCGGGGTCGATAGAATAAGGTGTACTGCCCATCCAACTTTTTTGCAGATCAATTGCTGTCATGGGCGCCGATGCAGGAGGTGCCCCCATAAAGCTTATAATCAGACCGTTCGTGATCCCCTTCTTATTCAGGTATCGCAAAGTATTCCATATGCCCTGGAACTTTTTATTTGAGAAGATACTGTTGTAATAATTCCAATTGAAATGATTGGGATCGTTATCATCGTTGACAGCTTCCCAGTCCATCTCTTCAATAACGGCCCTGAAAATAGTAGCCCCAAGTGAATCAACAAGCAGATCAATTGCCGGCTGTACCACTTTGGTATCCCCGTATTCTCCGTTGTACCACCATGCCGTATTAATATTGACGCCAAAACCATCCATGGTCTGGTACTTTTTTGCACCATCTATCTGAAGGGTTACTTCTGAGATGGCATTTTGAGCCTGACCGTTTACAGCATTGAGATAAAAACAAAATGACAATAAAAATAAAACATTCAATATCAAATTATTACATCTATGTGTTTTCATTTTATTGAAGTAAAAGTCAAAATAATACTTAAAAGTATTACATAATCACCACTTTACCAGCCTTCTCCCTCCTTATCTTTAAGGAATAATCTCCGTTGCCCAGATCTTTTAAAGTATAACCCTCTTTATTAAGATCCTGTCTCAGTGAAATCTTTTTCCCGTTAAGTGTTATGATTTCCGGCTTAAAGGCAAGCCTAAGGTATTCAATATCGTCTTTTGAAGCAGCTGTATATTTTATACTCTTCGATCCGTAAGCAACATCTTTTAAAATATCTGCAGAATACAAGATGTGATTCTCCGCAGGCGGAGCCCATTCAGGAATCCCTGCAAACGCCTGGTAAAACATTCGGGGACATTCACCGTAACAATCTGACCACCAACTCTGTATTCCTTTGCTCACCGGGCTTTCAAAAGCAAAACCTGTTTTATCATTGCAATAAGTTACCCAGTTCAGCGACCGGAAAGCCTTGTCTTTATAAGTCTCATCACCCGACATGGCATACCACCTTGCGCATTCTGCTCCATAACGGGCAGTCTGGTAGTCCATTTTGAAATTAAAACTATCCTGTTCCCCTACAATATTAGCTCCCCACACTGTGGAAGGTTCGTCGGGAGCTTTGCGGAAAACAAAATAATCTTCTGTCCATTTGATCAATTTAGGAATATTCGATTCACGGTCGGGGATAAATTCAGGATAATCAAAACTGCACAATACGGCGTTGCTGTTGCTCAGATTGCTTTTGTATGTGTTACTCTTTATATCTGTATCACTGTGGCCGTCAGTCCAGTACCCCGTTTTCACCGGGAAATCGGCAATAAACTTCCTTATCTTCATCTGCGCATCCTTATAAGCCTTTACATTACCGATATTCGCTTTAATTAAATGATCGAAAAGCATATAAGCTCCGCTCCAGTTGGCACCGTAATCAGCCGTGATCTTTCCGCTGTTCATGATCACCCTGTATGGCCAGGGCGATTGGGTCGCGCTGCCTGTTCTCTCGTATTTAATCAAAGTATTGGCAACATTCAAAGCCGCATCCAGATATTTTTTATCCCCGAAAAAGAGATACATCCTGAAATAAGTCAATCCCATCTCAGAGGCATGATCGACCTGTATCTCATGCAGGGCAAGACGTTTGGAGTTATTGTAACCGCGGAAAATAGTATCGCCGCTGTTGGTTGTGGTATAAGGGAAATTGGGCCATGCAAAATCCGGTGCGCTTGTGCCATGCTTAATCGTGTAATCGACAAAGTTTTTCATGATGGTCATAACGGATTCATCTCCCGTGTAAGCATAATAAAGACGGGCATTTTCGAACCAGTTGGGTATCTTTTCACCTATGTCGTTCATAGGACCGCTTGGAATGATTTTGCCGTCCTTTTGTTTTAGTTCACAATAGAAATAATAAAGCGGATAATTTGATCTCGGGGCCGGCCCCGGCGACATCTCAGCCCTTGTCTTTACAAAATTCCACCTTAAATGAAGAAACTGATCATAGGCATTGGACTGGGGAGTCATCCATGATAATATCTTCGAATCTTTATCCAGCACCACCTTGTGATGACATATCGAATCAGGATTTTCATCAGGTTCCAATGCCCTGGAAATAGAGGAATTTAATATAATTGCAAATAAAATTCCAATGATTTTAATCTTTCCCATAATTATCGGTTCAAGAATTAAACAGCAAATTCAATTTGCCAAACTTAATGAAAAATTCTCAACCCACTGATATGAATTACGTAATACAAATAAAAAAAGCAAAAAGTAAAGGGCAAAGTGCAAAGAATAATAATCCTTTCGACCTATCATAAGTAGATTATCGCCAAAGTGAAATAGTCATACTAATTCCTTTTCAAAGCAGAAACTTTTCCCTGAAACCACGATAAATTCCATTCCTTAAACCCGAACAGTTTTTTCAAAACTGTCAGATTTTAATTCAGGATGTTCAAAGTATGTATTTAACAATATATTCAAAATTCTACCTCCGTATTTGCTCCGGTTTTGCTCCGTGTTAAGTCCGTATTTACTTAAAGGGCCTTTATAATCATAATATAGAAATTTGTAAATATCTTTTTTGAAGCTATTGCAACATCCGGATCCAGAACTTATCCCACTCTCGTCCGGCCACTGGCCAATCGACGAAGTCTGTTTTGATTTACGGATTTTAAATACGGAAAAAAATGATCGCAACGCAAAATTTGGCATCTCTGCTTCTGGACGCCCTCAATCTTTAAATGGATCAATCCGACGCGCGACAGATCTGCAGCACGGTTAAGAAGGGTAACATGATTACTGGTCCTCATCCTGTATTTTAATGGGCTGCGATAAAGTCGGATTAATCGGCAAATATTATTTCCATAAGGAGGATAAACTGCAATCTTTATTGTAATACTTTTACAGGGTAAATAAAAAATGTTTATTTTGCGTGGATCTTATCATTCTTAATTAAATTCTAAAATTTATTAGATACTGAAAATTAACGCTATACCTTAAAACTTTCATGAAAGAATTTAAAATACGGTATTCCTTATACTATATTATTGCCGGAGGTTTTTTGGTAATTGCATTTCTGTACTATTTCCTGTATAACCGTTATCTGATGACTTACCAGGAGCAGATTCAACTGTTCCGATACAGTGCGGATTATTTTCATGGTTTTCTTTCCCGTCCCGGCGGGATCAGTTCATACATCGGTGCTTTTTTTACACAGTTTTTTATAAGTCCTGCAGCCGGAGCACTGATTTCGACTCTATCAATTGCTGCAATTTTTGTGCTGTCATGTTATATCCTGAAAAGATGCAATATCAAAGGAATATTGTGGACGCTACTGCCTTCATTATTAATGATTTCGCTTCAAAGCGATTATATGTTCGGACTTGGATATACTATCGCGTTAATTCTGGTTCTGAGTTTTATCTCAATATATATCTCAGTAAGAAAAAATAATTTGCGTTATATATCAGGAATAGCAGGATGGATTTTGCTTTATCTGATGACTGGTGGGTTTTCATTCCTTGCTGCCATTGTTTATATATTATATGAACTGATGTTCAACAAATCCCGGATCAGGATATTTATTGCATCTGCATTTGTGATCTTACCTGTTATAATTCCTTATTTATTTTGGCAAACCATTTATTATATACCTTTCAGGGATGCATGGCTTGATCCTTCACTTGTGTTATTACGAGAAGCAACAAAATTCAACCTGATTTTATTTCTGATCTATTTCCCCCTTTTAATAATAAGCGTTAAAATATTGCCTTCCGGCAAAAGAGCATGGTTTTCTCCCGCCTGGAACCTGAAAAATGTGATAAGAGGAACAGTTGTGATTTTGGCCTTATCCTGGGGAATAAGAAATTGGGTTTATGATCCTCATATACGACTTTTTCTTGAAATGGATTATAACGTTCAGCGGGGAAAATGGGAAAGGGTACTGGAACTGTCTTCCAAGTCGGGAATGTCGAACAGGCTTATCCTTTATTATACAAATCTTGCGCTTTATAAGACAGGGCATCTTGAAGACCAAATGTTTCGTTATCCGCAGACGGGAGTTAACGGATTATGGCTCGACAGGGAAGGCAATGAATTGTCGTTGTTTCTTGGGAGCAGGCTATTCTATGAGTTAGGGAACATCAACGAAGCGACACGATGGGCATTTGACGCCATGGTGGCCAGCGGCCAGACCCCTCCGCGTTTACTGAAGCAACTGATACTGACTTCACTGATCAACGAAGATTATAAAGTTGCTGAAAAGTATCTTATTGTATTGAATCAAAGCCTGTTTTACAAGGACTGGGCCGTGCATTACAAAAACTATCTGTCACATCCCGATCAATTGGCAAAAGATCCTGAAATTGCGGAGAAGCGTCATTTTTTACTCCGTGATGATTTTGTTGAAAGAGTAAATGATTCTGATATCGGATTAAATAAATTGCTCAATGATCATCCTGATAACCGCATGGTTTTTGAATATTATATGGCGTCGCTTTTACTGAACAAAAATCTGAATGAATTTGCAGCCAATATATACCGTGTAAGAAATTTTGGATATAAAGAACTGCCCCTTTATTATGAGGAGGCTTTACTCATGTATATGGGTTATGTAAAGAAAAACGTTCTTCCTTCAGGATATGGAATAAGAAGGACAACGGTACAGAATTTCCAAAATTATGGAAAAGCCTATACCCTCGGGTCAAAATCAGGAAATCCCGTAGAGACGCAATTTATTGCGTCTCTGCAAAAATCTTTCGGAAATACTTACTGGTTTTATCTGCATTTCATTAATAACCGCACAACAACAAATGAGAAAAGCCATCCATTTAATTAAAGAGCGTAGAGACGTCAATAAAGAGTGTAGAGACGCAAATTTTTGCGTCTCTACCATCAAATTGCGAAAATGCATATATCTTGCCATTTTGACCGGAATGTTATTTTCTTGTGTAAATCTTCCGGATAAATTCAATGAGTTGCAACGCCAACCTGTAATCACTCCGGAATATTCAGGCATCACTATTCCACCAAACATTGCGCCTTTAAATTTCATGGTAAAAGAAGAAGCCGACAAATATTTGGTACAATTTCATGCGACAGATGGAGAAATTATAAATGTTGCATCCGGCAACGGAAAGATTCAGGTTTCTTTGAATAAATGGAAGAAACTGCTGAGCCAATGCAAGGGAAAGGATATGATCATAGATGTTTATGCCAAAAAGGATGGGAAATGGAATAAATATCAACCTGTAATAAATCATATTGCCTCCGATCCGATTGACAGTTATCTCGTTTACCGGTTGTTTGATCAGGGATACCTCACATGGAACGAAATGGGGATTTATCAGCGCAATCTTGAAAATTTCGATGAATCGCCGGTCATGATCAACAGGATGAACCAGAAAAGCTGTATGAACTGCCATAGTTTTTGCAACAACAGCAGCAGCACAATGATGTTTCATCAGAGGGGTAAGGTGCCGGGTACTTTTATCTATCGAAACGGTAAAGTAAAAAGAGTAAACACCAAGGTAAGCCAGATTATTTCGCCGGGCGTCTACCCTGCATGGAATCCTGACGGGAGGCATATTGCCTTTTCAGTTAACCATATAGCACAGGCTTTCTATGCAACGGAAACCCACCGGAGAGAAGCGATAGATTCTTTGTCCGATGTGGTAGTCTATGATGCGGAAACCGACAAAATAAGTACCTGCTCAGCCCTGTCCGCAAAGAACAGACTTGAAACTTTCCCGACATGGTCACCCGACGGCCGTTATCTTTATTATATCAGCGCAGTATCACTTCCTCCTGAAAGATACAAAGAAATCCGGTATGACCTTTTTAGAATTGCTTTTGATGCTTCTACGGGCAAATTTGGAGCAGTCGATACTGTATTATCATCATCCAAAACCGGTTTGAGTATTTCATTCGCAAGAATATCACCTGACGGTAAATATCTTTTATTTTGCATGACTGAATACGGCAATTTTACGATATGGCATAAAGACAGTGATTTATACCTTATGAATCTTGAGACCGGAGAAATTACGAAACCTGACATTAACAGCGATGAGGCTGAAAGCTATCATTCATGGTCATCTACCGGAAGATGGATTGTTTTCAGCAGCAAGCGTGACGACGGTCAGTTTACCCGCATCTATATTTCCTGGTTCGACAAGAACGGAAAAGCACAGAAGCCCTTCATCCTGCCTCAAAAAGATCCGGAATTTTATAATACATATCTGAAAACTTATAATGTTCCTGAATTAATAACATCAAGGGTAGAACTAAATCCGCGCATATTATCGGAAAGCGGTGAAACTTCGCCGATAAACGCATCATACAGTGAACAGTGACCTTGATTTACCTGATTAAATGATTAACATGATTAACAAACATAGAGCTTGATTTAAAGACCAAAGGCTAAAGGGAAGATGAACTAAACTCATATAGCACATAGCCTTCAGCCTTATTCTTTAAATCTTTAATTCCTTAATTAGTTTTAATATGACTTTACCAATAGTAACTTATCAGATTATCAAACCAAATCGAAACGATGATTTTAACGCTGACTGGAATTACTGCCTGGGAAAATTAATGGACTTGTCTCAGAAAGGCCCTGCGCGGATTTTTAAGATGAATATATTTGTACATGACACTGAGACCGAAAGTTTTCATATAAAAAAGAAATTTATTAAGGAGGAATTGTTTCATCTTTTTGGTGATAAATGTCCTACTTTCGGAGTATTACCGCAATCACCTGAAAAACCATTTCACGTAACAATAGAAGTTGGAATCATCAATATCCCTGAAATCGGGATTCATTTCCGTAAGTATCGGGAACACCCCTATACTGTTCTGGAAAAGAATGGGTATAAAGAATTATGGGCAAATGGAATAGAAGATGTCCGGCAAAACCTGAACACCGACATTTATTCAAAGCATGCATTCGATCTGGTAAATCAGATCTTGCAATCAGAAAATATGACTTTTAACAATATTGTAAGACAATGGAATTTTATCGGGAATATCCTTGGCAAAAGACGGAATGATCAGTCCCTGGTTCAGCACTATCAGGTATTTAACAGAGTACGTCATGAATATTATGAACGGTACAGATCAATTCCTGATTTTCCGGCTGCTACCGGTATCGGAATGAATTTCAACGGAGTGACCATCGATATCTGTGCTGTAACACAAGGCGATGACCTGTTGATTCATTCTATCAGCAATCCAAAGCAGGTCAATCCGTTTGCTTATGATCAACGTGTATTGGCAGCTGAATCAATCGACGGAAAGACTTATAAAACACCACCCCAATTTGAAAGAGCAAAACTCATAAAATGGGATGAATTGTCAAGATTGTTTATATCCGGAACAGCATCAATCATCGGACAGGATACAGCAGGTTTAAACGATGTGGAAACACAGACAAAAATTACCATTGAGAATATCAGGACATTGATTGAGAAGGCAAATGACGAAATTCGTAATCCTTCCTCCGGTCTCCCGTCTCCGGTCTCCCGTCTCCGGTCTCCCGTCTCCGGTCTCCGTTTTATTTTGGATCAATGCAGTTACGTCAGGGTATATGTAAAGCGCTCAGAGGATATTCCTATTGTAAAATCTATTTGTAAAGAGCATTTCGGAGATTCTCCTGCCAATTATGTACAGACGGATATATGCCGTGACGGATTGCTGATGGAAATAGAAGCGGAATTAAATCTGTAACCAGTGAACAGGAACCTCGGAACTCTGAAACTCCCAAATTCCTTTAGTTTTTAGCCTTTAGGCTTTAGCCTTATTCTTCAATTCTTCAATTCTTTAAATAATAATACAAAAGTTAGGATTATACAAAAATATTCATTAAATTTGAACCAGTTAAGGTCAATTAAATCTATGAGATTCCTTCCTGACAAGAATTATTGCACAATGTGGGAGAGTTTTATAACCCATGATAACCGTGAGGCTCTTTCATGTATTTATTTTGACCACTTTGATTTGTTATTCAGTTTCGGATTAAGGCATACACATGACAAACAGATCGTCGAAGATTCCATTCAAAATATGTTCAGTTATTTCCTCAAGGTCAGGAAAAAATTAGGAATGGTTGAAAATGTTCCCGGTTATTTGTTCATCTCTTTCAGGAGGCAATTATTCCTGGAACTGAAAAAACAAAAAAAGTCCATATTAAAAGGTGAATTAACAGACGATAATTTTGAATTTTTCACTCATCCTGAAGAGGATAATACCGAACAGGAGAATGAAAACCAACTGGGCAGTATTGTAAGGGAATGTGTCAGAAAATTAACCCCAAAACAAAAAGAAATACTCTATCTGAGATTTGAGTGTGGTCTGACTTATGAAGAGATCTCGGATATTTTGGATATTACAGTAGAATCATGTCATAAATCGATCTACCGTACAATAAAAACAATCCGGGAAGAAGCGCAGAAAGAAGCACAAAAGAAGCGAAAGATGGAAGAACGGATTATCCTTTTCTTACTGAACAAGGGATCTAAATGACGCAACATATTGCGTTGTTCAGATCCTATTTTATACCTGCATTTCAATCCCGCAAATCACAATACATTTGTAATGAAATCCCCCGAAAATTTGCTTTATGATTATATGTATTATGATCACTTGGCCTCTAAAGGCCAATACGGACAAAATACGGACTTAACACGGAGCTAACACGGCGACAAGATTTTAAATATATTGTTAAATATCCTGCTTAAATGTGATTTTTATTGACATGACAGGTTTAAAATAAATAAAATGCTTTTTTTTATCGTGAACACAGGCAAACGCAAAATTTTGAGTCCCCGGATCTTTAAAATTTTGCTTATCTGCAATTTTTATGACCCTGAATTTCAAGCTTTAAAATTAATTTGTTAAAATATTTAACAGAAAGATTGAAAAAAGGTCAGATTATTTGTCCATTTTTTAATGTTTCTTCACTCTTATACAAAAACAGCCATAATTAATTAATGGAAATTAAACATTACTCTGATTATACTACTGAAGACTTTGTTCTGGATGAAAAATTCCGGAAAATCATTAAAAGCAGATTAGGTTCTCAAAAGTTTCTGGAAAAACTAATTGAAAAATTACCTGAAAAAAGTGAAGAAATTGAACTGGCAGTCAGAATTCTGCATGAGTTAAAAACAGAGAAACATATACATTCATTTGTGTATAAACAGCAAGCATGGCAGAATATCTGTCAGCAGCATAAACATTATGTGAGATTACAATTTTTAAAGTATGCAGCAATTTTCCTGCTTTTACTTGGCATGGGGAGCACAACATTTTTTCTTATGAACAGAGGACAATCCCTTGAGGATTTTGCGGTTTTAAATAAGGCAAATTACAAAGATGCTGCACTTATTCTTTCAGATGGTGAAAAAGTTGACATTCACAGTAAAGAATCGAAGGTTCAGTATACCAAAAATGGCAGGGCAGTATCAGTAAATGATACGACCAAATTTGGTCAGGGAAATACTGACAAAGGGTATAACCAATTGATCGTACCTTACGGTAAAAGATCAACTTTATTGCTTTCTGACGGAACAAAAGTATGGCTCAATTCGGGTTCGCGACTCGTTTATGCGCCTGTATTCAGCGGGAAATACCGCGAAGTTTATCTTGAAGGGGAAGGCTACTTTGAAGTGGCTAAAGATGCTGATAAACCTTTCTTTGTAAAAACTGACGCTATTCAAATAAAGGTTTATGGGACTAAGTTTGATGTTCAGGCGTATAAATCTGAAAATGAGTACAATACTCTTCTTGTTGAAGGCAAAGTCAGTATGGAGGTCAATCAGGATTTGAATGCAAAAGAGATATTTCTTACCCCAAATCAAAAAGCTTGCCTTTACAAAGAGCAAAATGAAGTTCTTTTATCTAAGGTGGATAATGTGGAGAATTATATTGCATGGATCGATGGTTATCTTCCCTTTGAAAATGAGTCAATCACAAAGCTGACAAAAAAAATCTCGCATTATTACAACATTGACATCGATACAAAGTTGGCGGGTAACCGGATCAGAATATCAGGGAAACTTGATTTAAAGGATGATCCGGAAAAGGTGATTGCTACATTAGCGGTAATTACGAGAACAAGATATGTCAAACAAGGCACTAAATATTTAATTTATGAATAAATAACAAAAAGAAAAAACCGGTCAATTCTCGCAAAATCAACCGGTTCTAATCAATCACGCCGCAAGGCAACATGTTTAATTAATACAATTCAAATTTATGAAAAAACCTTTATGTACGTTTCCTTTCTGTAAAAGAAAGAGATTAAATGTTATTTTTTTAACGATGAAGCTCTTGACTGTTTTAATTTTTGCGGGGACTATGGCTGTATCAGCCTCAAATTCCTATTCGCAAAAAACGAAATTAGACCTTCAGATGCAGAATGCTTCTGTGTCTGATATACTTCGTGCAATTGAGAGTAGCAGTGAATTTATCTTCATCTATGATGCCGGCGTCATCAATGCTAACGCAATACGTTCGGTATCTGTAAAAGGGGAGAAAATTGAAAATGTTCTGGATCAATTGTTCAAGGGCACCGATGTCGCTTACAAGATTGATGACCGGCAGGTCTTGCTTTACGCCAATGACCTGAAAACTCTCAATCCGTTGAATACAGGCGCACAGCAGGCCCAAAAGAGAACGATCACCGGAACTGTAACAGACCAAAAGGGGCAGCCCATTCCGGGAGCATCTGTTGTAGTTAAGGGAACCACCATCGGTATAGTCACCGATATGGACGGTAAATTTTCCCTTGAGGTGCCTTCTGATGCCAAAACACTGACATTTACGTTTGTGGGAATGGAGCCGCAGGAAGTGATCATCACAGGCAGGACTACAGTTAATGTAACTTTGGTAGAGGCAACTACCGGATTGGGCGAGGTTGTAGTGGTCGGTTATGGTACTCAAAAGAAGGTGGATTTGACGGGATCTGTTTCAACAGTGTCCGTCAAGGAATTTGACAAGTCACCGGTTACAGGTACTGTTCAGGCTTTGCAGGGAAAAGTTTCCGGTCTCAGGATCGTATCGAACAGCGGTATGCCCGGGAGCAGTTCAGATATAACAATCAGAGGTATCCAATCCTGGGGCGCTTCGACAACCCCAATGTATGTAGTTGACGGTGTGATTTTGGACAATTTAAACAGCGTTAATCCGGATGATATCGAAACCATTTCTGTTTTGAAAGATGCCGCATCGTGCGCAATTTACGGAGCCAGGGCCGCAAACGGGGTCATTCTCGTCACAACAAAACGGGGAAACAGCAAAGGAGCTCCGGTCATCAACTTTCACGTTTATGCGGGCGTTCAGGCCTATTCTGATCTGCTTCCTAAACGGCTGAACACACAGCAATGGCTTTTGCTGGACAGGGAATCCTATCTGAATGCCGGAGTAAATTCAGTAAACCAATCACCTTACGGGAATCAAGCCCCGGCCAACATGACATTATTTGAACCTCAGCCTGGTGATGCCAGCATGCAGGTTAATTTACCGGCAGTGACTATTAATGGTGTTGATCAGGATGGTAATCCGACATCGGCGACTGCAATGGCTATTAATGGCAGATACGTCAACACAGACTGGCTGGACGTTCTCAGCCAGACCGGTACGATACAGAATTACGATGTTTCTGTTACCGGGGGAAATGAAAAGTCAACCTACTTTACCTCTCTCTCCTATTTTAAACAGGATGGTCTTATCCTTAATTCGGGAGCTGACAGGATAAGCTTCCGCTTCAATTCCAATCACCAGATCACCGACTTTATTGAATTCGCCAATTCTGTGAATATTTACAGCCGTGATGTCTTTGGCGGAGTCGGGAATCCTTATTTCGGGGCCATACGCAAAAATCCCATTTCGAGGCCTTATGAAAGAGACGCCACCGGCAAGATCATCAATTATGATTATGTAAGGCTTTACACCTGGGAAGGCGGCGACGTCGGCCCGCTCATTTATGCCAAAGAGTATACAAACGATACCCGCACCTACGGTTTTGTAGGGAATGTTTCGCTGAAGGTTAAAATTATACCCGGACTGACATTTATTCCCCGTTTGAGTATCGATTACAGCAACAGTCATAACAGCAACTTCAGCCCTGAACTTCATTTGTTGCGGGTCGAAACAAAAAGTATCAACAACGTTGGCAAAAGTCAGAGTTACAACTTCCACTGGATTGCAGACTATATGCTGAACTTTGAGCGGACATTCAATACGGTGCATAATGTTTCAGCAACCGCTATTTATTCACAGGAGGAGAGTCAATATGAGTGGTTGAGCGCTTCGCGTAACGGAACGCCGAATAACCAGATCCAATACCTGGATGCTGCACCATCAGATCCCTCTGAAACAATTTCCAACGGATTACAGGAATGGTCCTTTGTTTCCTATATCGGCAGAGTCGGGTACAATTATGCCAGCAAATATTATATACAAGGTTCAATACGCCGCGACGGTACATCCCGGTTTGTTGGCTCAAACCGCTGGGGAAATTTCCCGTCAGTATCAGCCGGATGGAGAATCTCAAAGGAAAAATTCTGGGAGCCTGTTTCCGATGTGGTCAATGATTTAAAGATCAGGGCAAGTGTAGGAACCCTTGGAAACAGCAATGTAGGCCTATATCCTACCTATGCCACATTGTATGGTTATTACGCAGTGATGGGCCCGACAAACGGACAGAATGCTTTTCTTTCCTACGCTTTGGGATCAGCTGTCAATAAAAACCTGAAATGGGAATCGACACTGAAGAAGGACATTGGATTTGACGCCTATTTTTTAAATTCCAAAATAACCCTTACTGCCGATTATTATAAGTCGAACACCACGAATTTACTTTACGGCAAACCGATTCCATATTCGGCAGGTAAACATTCGTCAGATGGCTGGGGATCTTCAGATCCAACGATCAATGGCGGCGAAATAGAAAACCATGGTTGGGAGTTCAGTGCAGGATACCAGGATAAGAAGGGCGATTTTACTTACAATATCACGGGGAACCTTTCGATAGACCGCAACACCGTAGTCGATTTACAGGGCCGTGATCTCAGGACATCAGGTCTCGAAGTTGGTATGCCTATTTGGAGCTTCTTTGGTTACAAATCCAATGGGATAGTTAAAACTCAGGCTGAACTGGATGCTCATCCCTATCTGACCAATCCGGCCAATGATTTCCCAATCGGGCTCGGAGATATCTGGACATTAGACGTAAACGGAAGGGATGCTAACGGAAACCTGACCGGAAAGCCGGACGGCAAAATCACAGCTGATGACCGTGATTTTATTGGGAAAAAGTATCCTGATTTCACTTACGGAATTTCAGCCACGGTGAATTACAAAAGATGGACCCTTCAGGTAGTCGGTTACGGTGTACAGGGTGTTGACCTGAATACCATGTCCGATATCAACGGTTACATGCAGTACACAAGCAATGAACCGGTCCGGATACTGGACAGGTGGGATGCCACGCTGAATCCCAATGGCAATATGCCCAAGGTGACTAAGAATGATCAGGCTCATAACGCTACGAATACTTCCAGTTTCTGGCTGAGCAATGCATCGTTTTTCAAGATCAACAACCTTAACCTGAGTTATGCCCTTCCTACGAATATCTGCGAAAAGATCAAAATGAAGGGTCTCGAAGTGTACGGAAGTGTAAATAACCTCAAAACCTTTACCAGCTATCCAAGTGGTGAAGTGGATGTGACAGACCAGGGAATGTGGACTCAGCCGGTAACAAAGATCCCGCAGCCAAGAACCTGGGTATTAGGGATTAAAGCCACTTTCTAATTTCATTAATTTATTTAACATTAAAATTGAGATATATGAAAAACAGATTATTATTTATACTGGTTCTCTTTGGCGGCCTTGTTCTGTTCAATGGTTGTAACGAAAACAAACTGTTGGACAAGTTTCCCAAGGATGCACCCAACGCAGGCAATTTCTTTATTGGCGTAAATTCTGCCCGGCAGGCGGCGGCTTCGCCGCAGGCAGTTATGTCCCTGATACCGCATGATTTCA
The DNA here is from genome assembly GCA_963810555.1 of uncultured Bacteroidia bacterium. Lineage (GTDB taxonomy): Bacteria > Bacteroidota > Bacteroidia > Bacteroidales > Prolixibacteraceae. The sequence goes on from CAWENX010000005.1 coordinate 144,363, forward strand.
GACGTTACTGGGTAACCTACCAGGATATCTTTACGGATGACAGTTTTACAAGAAATGTGAACGACCGTCTTCCGGCGCTCAACTGGAGCGCTGATCCGACATGGTATCACTGGTATTCATGGTATTTCTGCTTTTACAAAGGGATCAACAATGCCAATTTTGCCATCGACGGAATACCTACATCAACTGATCCCACATTTACCCCGGAACAACAGGCGCCTTACATTGCCGTTGCAAAACTCTGGAAAGGATTTTGCTACCTTATGTTGACCCATTTCTATGGGGATGCCAATTACTGGCCTCACTTCCTTGAGAATCCCGACAGCGCTTTTGTTGCAAGGGAACCCAAAGCCGACGTGGTGGCTAAATTTATTGAAGATTTGAAATATGCAAAAGCAAATTTGCCAGATACCTGGACCGGCAGTGATGTGGGATTTCCGACAAAAGCTGCCGCTGCTGGATTGCTTGGAAAAACCTATCTTTTTAACCGTGATTTTGGCAATGCGGTGACGGCTTTAAGTGATGCCCTGAATATCGCAGATGCTGAGGGCTATACATTGATGCCCGATTATCTTTATATGATGTCTTGGGATGCACAGCAAAACGGAAATAACACGGAATTTATTTTCACCTTCCCGTTTATCCTGAACGGAACAGCAACAGGCAATCAGAATGAAATGATGGTGGAAAGGCGGGTCAGGGATTGTCCCGGCCCGGTATGGAATATCTATGGCGGCGGCTGGGGTTATGCCCTTCCAAGCCGTAACCTTTATGATGAATTTGAACCGGGAGATCCGCGGAGAGTGGCTTCGATGTGGATACCTGGCGACTTCTATGGCGTTTATAACCAGGATGATGATTTCACAATTCCCGGAAACGCTCAGGACGGAAGCAGTGATTCAGTCTTTCATAAAGGTGACAAGATTTATTACAAATATGCATGGTCGTATTCCAATACAAATACCCGAAAGATATGGGAGCCTGATTATAAAGACGGCGTTCCGCTTGAAATCGATGAACAACAGGACGGCTACGATATTCCTCTGCTGAGATATGGCGACCTCGTTCTGATGTATGCCGAGGCTTTGATTGAAAACGGACAGGTAGACGCCGGTATTGACCAGATCAACCGTGTCAGGGCCAGACCTTCGGTTAATATGCCGCCTGTCGCTCACGGGCTTAGCCAGAACGATGCAAGAAAAGCCCTGCGGCATGAACGCCGTATCGAGTTGAATATGGAAGGTCTTCGACTGGCAGACCTGATGAGATGGACCCGCGACGACGGTCAGAACGGGACCATTTCCGGAGATACGCCTGGTTCCTATCTTGAAGAGAAATTTGGTTCAGGATTGAATGGAAAACCAATCTTAATGAGATACGGGGATGATGCAACGCTTAAAGATCAAAGTTTATCTTTCCCCAGAAACCTGCTGTTCTCAATACCTCAGGATGAATTGGACAGAAATAAAAAATGTGTTAACAATCCAGGCTGGTAACAGCCTCTTCAGCAACCAATTGTAAAAGTCCCAATAAATTGAAAGAGGTTGTGCCGTAAAGGCACAACTTCTTTTTTTTCATATGAGCATTTGCAACTAACAAATCCTGTTAATTTATTAAAATTTTATAAAAGATTTTTCAATGAGAAATGCTGATCAGGTAAATTGAGCGGAAAACTATATATTTGCGAAGTTCTGTTTAAGTTTTAAGAATAAATTCAGGAAATAAAAGAAGTAATGATGAAGAATCCGAGCAATAACATTTTCAGAAGGGATTTTTTAAAAGGATTGGCAACGGTGCCATTTCTGGGCTATTTCTCCTTTACATTTAAGGATAACGTTGCCAGGGAAATAAATAAATACGATCAGGATTCCTATAAAATTTTAGGCCTCAATAATCTTGAAGCAACAAAGGATAAACTGAAACCCACAAATCATGACCCCTCAAAAAAAATCAGGTTTGGTGTGGTAGGAAACGGCTGGCGAGGTGAACAGTTACTTTATTCATTAGGGTATATGCATCCTGACGATGTAAAGCAAAACATTGTTGACGGCAAATACAGCAAATCACTGAAAAACTTTCTTCAGCAGGAAGATCTGAATATTGAATTTACTGCTGTTGCTGACACTTTTTCAGTTCATGCCCAAAGAGGATATGAAATATCGACAAACGATATCCGTCCCGGTGGGTTACAAGGAAAAACCAAACCTGTCAAAATCTATCCCACATACAGGGAGATGCTTGAAAGCAAAGAGGTCGATGCAATCATTATTGCCACTCCTGACCATTGGCATTCAAAAATCGCCATTGATGCCGCAAAAGCCGGAGTCCATGTTTATCTGGAAAAACCGATGACCCACAGCATTGAAGAGGCGGTAGAGCTTCGTAAAACCATTGAATCGACAGGGGTAGTCTTTCAGTTAGGCCATGAGAACCGTCAGCAGATGAGTTTTAAAATGGCTCATGAAATGTATCAAAAAGGGGTACTCGGCGACGTCTCCATGGTTCAAACTTATACCAACCGCAATGGTTTGGACGGAGCCTGGATAAGGAACAGGAAATTTGATGATCTGGGAAATCTCAAGACCATCAACTGGAAAGAATTCCTGGGAAGCGCTCCCTGGCATGAATTTGAACACAACCGGTATTTCAGCTGGCAACGTTATAATGATTACGGAACAGGTTTTACAGGAAATAATTTCTCCCACCAATACGATTGTGTAAATCAGATTTTAGGCCTTGGCATACCGGAATCAGTGGTAGCGGCAGGAGGGCAATATTACTACTTTGGCGTTGGGGAAATGCCTGATGTGCTGAGCGGCGTATTCAATTATCCGAAAAGAAAATTAGTTCTGACGCTTGACGGCACCTTGAAAAACAGCATTTACCGGGAAAATTATATTCTTGGCTCCGACGCATCCATGTATGTTGATCTGGGAATTACCATTTATAAAGATGATTTTTCCGAGAGGTATAAAAATATCAGCATGGATAAGTTGTACACCTATACCGGAGAATCCGACGTGGATGCTGTAACAACAGCCACTTCAAAAGCTTATATCAAAGGAGGATACGGGGCAACATACATAGACGGAAAAGTAATCGATGCCACCTATTTGCACCTGAAAGAATTCTTTGATGCAATTCGCGATAACGGTAAAACCAGTTGTAATATCCAGGCAGGCTACGAGGAATCCGTTACAGTCAATATGATCAACCTGGCTTTCGAAAACAAAAAGATGGTAACCTGGGACCCGGTAAATGAAAAAGCAATAATTTCCTGATTAAAAATGTTTGAGTGTTTCAGTGTTTCAGAGTTCCATCCCGCATATGCGGGACCGAAACACTGAAAAATTGAAACTCTGAAATTATTCATTCGTAATTCGCAATTAATTAATTTGATCCATATGAAAAATATCAGCATGACCAACAATAATTATTCGAGCTGGCAAATCTTTTCACTGACTTTCCTCCGTGTGCTTATCGGCTGGCACTTCCTTTTTGAAGGATTGATGAAAGTCTATACCCCGGGGTGGACCGCCAGGACATACCTTTTAGGTTCTGTCGGGCCTTTTTCAGCAGTATTCAAAGCCCTCGCCGCTAATCCGAATATACTTTCCGTTGTGGATATCATGAATGAATGGGGATTGGTAATAATAGGACTGGGACTCTTCATCGGTTTATTTGAAAAACCGCTGAAAATAGCAGCTATTATACTGCTGTTTCTTTATTATCTGGCATATCCGCCTTTCCCCGGCCTGACAATTAATGCCCCGATGGAAGGAAGCTACTGGATTGTTAACAAGAACCTTATCGAACTTGCAGGAGTTTTAGTATTGTTATTTTTCCCTTCAGGTCACATTACGGGAATTGACAGCTTTATCTTTAAAAGAAAAAAGTAATCACTGATTACTTTCATTTAACTAAATATCACATTCTTGATAATAAATCTGTTAAAATTTCACGCGAAGAACGCAAATATTTACCCAAAAAACGCAAAGTCTTTGCGTCTTTCTTTGCGTTCTTCGCGTGAAACAAAAAAGTTAGTTCCCACTTTCTCATTATTTTATATCGTGGTGGTTTGATCACTGATAACTGTTTACTGATTAGTCTTTAAAATATGACTCACCACCAGTCCAAACAAACCGGCACCCCGCTGCCAACACTCGCAGGCATTCTTGCTGTTCTCATTTGGAGTACGACCATTGCTTTCTCAAAAAGCGTAATGCAAACCGAGGGAACCAATAATGCTATCTTCATGATCTATTTCTTCAGCGGGATCATTATGCTCGGAATTCTCCTTCTCTGGTTAAGGAAGGATTTTTTTCTGAAATGGAAAAAACTTTCCTATCGCTACTACATAAAGATCGGCATCTTCCTGTTGTTAAATAACACATTACTCTTTTTAGCCATAGGATTCACCTCAAATGAAGATGAACTTCTTATCGTTACGATCATCAATTATCTATGGCCAATCATCACTTATATTATTAAAGTTCCCATGTTCCGGCTTAAACCTAAGAAAGTGATGTTTCTCTCAAGTATTGTTCTGGCATTCATGGGTGTTATATTGGCCTTTTCTCAGTCTTACTCCCTCGACGGATTAATCCACTCCGTTCTCCGTTCTCCCTTTTCCGGTCTCCGGTCTCCCTTCTCCGGCCTGATTGCTTATCTGCTGACATTTCTCACAGCAGTTTCCTGGGCGTTTTATTCAAATCTTACAAAAAAATATCATACGGATGATGATGTGGCCGCTCTTCCGTTAATATTTGCATTAAGCGGTCTGTTGTTTTTATTAGTCCAGCTTTATAAGGGCAGCTTTGAATTTTCGCACCTCACTTCATTATACCATAACTATGAATTGATCTATATGATCCTGTTCCCCACAACCCTGGCCTATTTGTTCTGGTATATAGCTATGAAAAAAGGAAATAAGGACCTTGTTGTTTCCTTTTCCTTTTTAATTCCATTATTGTCGATCTTTGTTCTGAGCCTTAAATTTTCCAAAAGAATAGGAACATTCGTCTGGATAGCGGCATTCCTTTTAATCTTAGGTGCTTATTTAAGTTACAGGGCTACACCCGAAATCCCGAAAGAAGAGACCAAACATTGAATTTTGGTAAGAACAAATATCAGAAATAAACACCTGCATTGATATGAAATGTTCGCAGAAAAGTGCGAAAGTTGCTTTCAGCAAAAAAGCCAACAGGTGTGATCTTACTAACGTTTCTTGAAGTATCGAAACCGAGGCTGAAGAATGGAATTGCTGATGAGGAGGTATGATAATTAAATCCGAAATCGAAACTATATCCGGTCAGGGGCTGATTCCCGATCATATAATCCTTGTATTCAGCAATATAAATTGATGAACCCGGTTCTGCATGATCAACTATTTTACCGTTTTTGTCGGAAATCCAACAGCTGATCAGGCTTACCATTATGGTCGGTCTGATTTTACCGCCTGGACAAGTATATTTTATTCCCACCTTGCCTTTAAATAAAGCCATATTAATGAAAACCTCCTCCGGCGCTGAGGTTTCAGGACTAATACCTGTTCCATAGAAGGAATTCTTACCGTATTCACCCGAGAGCTGAAGAGAAAAATTCTCACTGACCTTAGGCAGGTTGGCATTCAACAGCAGACCAAATGAGGGTGATACCAGTGATTTTGAAGGGACAGTCTGATATTGATAACTGTCATTGAATTTTAACCAGGAATGTGTCAGGGAAATAAACGGTGCAAATTTAATTCTGATGAAAGGGGGTTGTTGTTTATGAACAATTATTTTTTGATCTGCTGCAGTGCATTCATTATATTTTTTCACGAGTGAAATCATAGATTTATCCTGCAGTGTGGCATTATCTATTAAAGGAAAAATTTTCTGACAATCGGAAAAAGCATAGCGAAGAGGGCCGGTGAACCTCTTGCTTTCACGTATATACAACTTCCCATCCTTATAAACACTATCCTGGGCATTTTTAATATCAATCATTTGTCCGTTTGCCTTTTCAACAAAATAATGAAGATTTGATCCTTTTGCATAATAATACAAACTGACAGGGCCTTCTACGAGAAACTCAAGGAAAATTGGTATTTCCTGTCCATCCAATTTGACTTTTTTGGAAATAAAATAGTTGGTTCCAGTGAATCCAAATCCCTTGATGCCAAATGGTTTATATTCTTCAACATCCGAAGTCTTGTCCTTTTTAAACCGGCAGATTGTTAAATTTTTGCCGGTATTTCTGTAATCAACCAGGCCGGTTAGTGTATCATTATTATTCGTTATCACATAGCCGGAACGGAAATGGGATTGCCCTCTTAAATTAAGCATTGTTAAAAGGAAAACAGAAATAAAAACTGTTTTTAATAAAAGGTTCATAGTTTGGAAGAATTAAGTTTATAAGGTTTAGTCTATTGCTTGTAAAATTAACAAATATATTATACTATAATACATCTGGCAATAAATTATATCGAATTATTATTGATTTTTTTCTCCTTTTCGGACATTTTAGCAGAGGCCGCAGTGAGGCAGTTTTCATGAGTTATTTTGACCATTTCAGTTTATTAATTGTTATTATAAAGTACAAAGGATTATAAAATTACTAATACGTTGATATAATGGCAAAAACTATAATACACAAAGCAGAGACCCGCGGACATTCAACACACGGCTGGCTCGACAGTTATCATACATTCAGCTTTGCCGGATATTACGATCCCGAAAGGATCCAGTTCGGAGCGCTTCGTGTTTTAAATGATGACCGTGTCGAACCGGGCATGGGATTCGGAACCCATCCCCATGAAAACATGGAGATCATTTCGATTCCTTTATCCGGGGTCCTCGAGCACAAAGACAGCATGGGCAATGTGTCTGTAATTAAGAAAGGCGATATTCAGATCATGAGGGCAGGAACGGGGATTCACCACAGCGAGTACAATAAAAGTAAAGAAAATCAGGTCAGCTTCCTTCAGATATGGGTAATCCCGAATAAGAGAAACGTTACGCCCGAATATGGTCAGATCACATTAAACAACAACGATCTTAAAAACCACCTGAAACAGATCGTCTCCCCCAACCGTGATGGTGAAGGGGTATGGATATATCAGAATGCATGGTTTCATCTCGGGAGGTTTGATAAAGATTTCGGGACTTCTTATACTATTAAACTTCCGGGCAATGGTGTGTATGCCTTTATTGTTGAAGGAAGCTTTACTATCGAAGGAAATGTTCTCAACAGGCGTGATGGATTGGGAATATGGGATACCGACAGGATTTCAATAAAAGCAACCCAACCGGACTCCGAAATTCTTTTAATGGAGGTGCCAATGAACATCTGATAATCTTCAAATCCGAATTTTTATCCCAATTCCAAAATATCCATCCAATCCTATCAAAGCCTATTTCCGGTGATGATTTCAAGGGTATTGCACCGGAGATTATTCGTAGTTTATTTGATGGTTATCCGTAGTTTATTCGTAAAATTCAGGAATGATCTACGAATATTGTACGAATAATCTACGAATAAAGATTGGGAATATTAGGGGTATGAATTAGTTAATTTGGGGAATTGGTAAGAGTAGATATCTAATGATAACCGAAACAATGCCTGGTTAAAATAATCTGATCCTTAGAGAAGTGATAAAAAATAAAAGCTCTCATTATGAGAGCTTTATTTAGTACCCGGGGCGGGACTTGAACCCGCACGGCCTGTTATGGCCATTGGATTTTAAGTCCAACGTGTCTACCATTCCACCACCTGGGCAATTCTTCTAATTAATAATGAAAAATTAATAATTAAGAATTTTGACGCTTATGATCCTTCTGCTTTAATTCTTAATTCCTAATTCCTTGTTCTTTGCCAGAGCGGGAAACGAGACTCGAACTCGCGACCCCAACCTTGGCAAGGTTGTGCTCTACCAACTGAGCTATTCCCGCAATTCTTTTAATGAATAATTAAAAATTAATAATTAATAATTTGACGCCTGTGATCCGTCTGCTTTAATTCTTCATTCTTTTTAAAGGAGCGGGAAACGAGACTCGAACTCGCGACCCCAACCTTGGCAAGGTTGTGCTCTACCAACTGAGCTATTCCCGCAATTTAATTCATATCCAGTCCGCGTCAGGTTCTGCTCTGGCTGAACGGATGCAAATATAAAATAATTTTATCACTCTTAAAACTGTCCCATATCCAATTTATAAGTTATCAATTCACACTGGTTTTCATTTCAGGATAATGTTAACATCTTTCAATTGAACCGGATGTTTAATTGTTAAATATAACTAATTTTGTGCGGCCATGAAAATAGTTACAGATTCACTCGGGAAAATCAGGGCATGGAGATTAAAGCACCTGAATGAAAGAGAGTTAATTTTGATATTAAGCCTGATTGTGGGTTTAATAAGCGGGTTCGCGGCTATCATTCTTAAGAACATTATCCATACTGCGGGACTGCTTCTGACCGAGAATTTCGCCTCTTCCTTTGAAAGTTATCAGTACCTTGTTTATCCAGGGATCGGGATACTTTTAACCGTACTGTTTGTCAGGTATATTGTTAAATCTGATATTGTTCACGGAGTATCCAAGATCCTTGATTCAATTGCCAACAGACAAAGTCTGATGAAACCGCATAACATGTTTACCTCCATGATTGCAAGCACTCTGACTATCGGTTTAGGAGGATCTGTGGGGGCTGAAGCGCCGATAGTGCTGACCGGTTCTTCCATAGGTTCAAATATTGCCCGTTATTTCAGGCTGAATTACAGGATGATAACTCTTCTTGTGGGTTGCGGCGCCGCAGGGGCTATTTCAGGAATCTTTAAAGCTCCGTTTGCCGGGATGTTATTTGCCATTGAAGTGCTGATGCTTGATCTTACGATGTCTTCATTACTGCCATTGCTTATATCGGCCGTTTCCGCAGCAACAGTGGCTTATTTCTTTTTGGGAAGCGCCTATCTTTTTGTATTCAAATTTGAAGAGCCATTCCAATTGCATAATATACACTGGTATATTATTTTAGGTATTTTCTGCGGAATATTCTCGTTTCTCTTCACAAGAGGCAACATCTATATTGAAGGTCTTTTTCACAAAATAAAGAATCTCTATGTAAAAATATTATGCGGAGCCTTAATTCTTGGAGTGCTGATTTTCTTCTTTCCTTCTCTCTGGGGTGAAGGTTATGTTTCCATTGACCTGTTACTAAGAAATCTGGGATCCAACGTTCTTAACAATTCTCTTTTAATTGGTCTGAAAGACAATCATATCCTCTTCCCGGTTATCATTCTGTTGATCATGCTGGTGAAAATTGTTGCCACAGCAGTAACTTCAGGGTCAGGAGGTGTAGGCGGAATATTTGCCCCCACTCTTTTTCTCGGGGGTTTTGCAGGTTACTTCATCGCGCTTGTTCTTAACCTGAACGGATTTGAGGTATCGAGCCAGAATTTTATTCTTGCAGGGATGGCGGGAATGATGGCCGGAGTCATGCATGCGCCCATGACTGCCATCTTTCTTATTGCTGAGATTACGGGCGGGTTCGGGCTTTTTATTCCTCTTATGATCACAGTGGCAATATCCTATCTTACCATTACGCCCTTTGAAGCCCATTCCATTTACCATATAAGATTAGCGCGGAGCGGTGAACTCATTACTCACAATAAAGATAAGGCAGTGCTCAGACTGGTGAAACTAAAGAATGTGATTGAGACGGATTTACTTACAATCCGGATTGATCTTAAATTACGGGACCTGGTCAAAATAATTTCCAAATCAAATCGAAATATCTTTCCTGTTGTGGATAAGGATAATAATTTTCAGGGAGTTATACTGCTCGACGATATCAGGGGAATCATGTTCGAGACCGATCTTTACGATAAGACTTATGTGAGAGACCTGATGACCGCTCCCCCTTCCATCATTAATCATAATGATAAAATGGAAACAGTAATGAAGAAATTTAATGAAAGCAAGGCCTGGAATCTGCCTGTGATCAGGGATACAAAATATATCGGATTTGTTTCAAAATCAAGCATTTTCAATGCTTACCGGTCTGAGTTGGTTCATTTCTCACAAGACTGACCATAACCGGTGTTATGAACAAAAGTTGATAGATTATTGAATATCAAAATTTAAATGTCCATCATAATGCTGATTTGAAATAGTAAATTTGCCAAATGAATGATTTATACGTTGAAATATATGCAATGACAGTTTTTTGTGAGCATAACATGATTAATAAAAGTCAATTGAGATGAAAAAGGATAGCCGGATTTTTGAAATTATTGAGAAGGAAGAACAGAGGCAAAAGCAGGGAATTGAATTGATTGCCTCAGAGAACTTTGTTTCGGAACAGGTAATGAAGGCAATGGGTTCCTGCCTTACAAACAAATATGCGGAAGGGTATCCGGGACATCGTTATTACGGAGGCTGTCAGTTTATTGATGAAGCTGAACAACTTGCCATCGACAGGCTTAAAGAACTCTTTGGAGCTGAATACGTAAATGTTCAGCCACATTCAGGAGCCCAGGCGAATATGGCTGTGCTGATGACTGTTCTAAAACCAGGCGATACGTTTATGGGGCTGAATTTATCCCATGGAGGACATCTATCCCACGGTTCGCCTGTCAATTCATCCGGAATATTGTACAAACCGGTCGCTTATGGGGTAAGGGAAGACACAGGCCGCGTCGATTATGATATAATGGAAGTGGTGGCCATGAAAGAACGGCCTAAACTGATCATTGCAGGGGCTTCTGCCTATTCAAGAGAATGGGATTACAAAAGGATGAGAGAATTGGCTGACCAAATCGGGGCCGTTCTGATGGTAGATATGGCTCATCCTGCAGGATTAATAGCTGCGGGTTTACTTGATAATCCGCTGGAGTATGCCCATATTGTTACATCTACAACCCACAAAACGCTGAGAGGACCTCGCGGAGGTATTATCCTTATAGGCAAGGATTACCAAAATCCATGGGGTATGACAACAAAAAAAGGAGAGGTACGAATGATGTCCTCACTGATCGATTCTGCAATATTCCCAGGGGTTCAGGGCGGACCTCTTGAACATATTATTGCTGCCAAAGCTGTTGCCTTTGAGGAAGCGTTGTCCCCCGAATTTAGAGAATATCAGAAACTGGTTCAGAAAAATGCAAAAATAATGGCTGATACCTTTATTGATAAGGGATATAAAGTGATCTCAGGGGGTACGGATAATCACTCGATGCTGATCGACCTTCGAACCAAGTTTCCAGATTTAACAGGTAAAAAGGCAGAAACTACACTTGTAAATTCAGATATAACTGTTAATAAAAATATGGTGCCCTTTGATTCCCGGTCACCATTTCTTACATCCGGACTCAGGGTCGGCACCCCGGCAATTACTACAAGAGGATTAAAGGAAGAACATATGCCTGTTATAGTTGATCTTATCGATCAGGTTCTTAATGATATCGACAATGAAAATGTAATTACGGCCGTGCGTAAAAAGGTGAATGGGATGATGAATGACTTTCCGATGTTTGCATGGTAGTTTTGGCCTGAATTTATATTAAATTATTAATTCTGAGGTATTAATGACTAATTAGCCAAAATTAAACGTTTCATTTAATAGTTACGCGTGAATAAGGCACCACATCCTGATTGGCAAACTCACCTTTTAAATATTTATAGTAACCGGCAACAGCAATCATTGCGGCATTATCAGTAGTAAATTTTACCGGAGGAATATAAATATCCCATTTATTTTTTTCTGCTTCCCTGCGTAATGTATTTCTTAAACCTGAATTTGCCGATACTCCACCAGCCACAGCAATTGTTCGAATACCCGTTTCGGCTGCGGCTTTTTTAAGTTTATTCATTAATACCTGAATAATTGTTGACTGAAGTGATGCACAGATATCAGCCCTGTTTTCCTCAATAAAATTGTCATTTTCAATTAACTTATCCCTTATGAAGTACAGAAATGAAGTTTTAAGTCCGCTGAAACTGTAATCAAACCCGGGAATTTTAGGCTTCGCGAATTTATAAGCCTTGGGATTACCCTCTTTAGCCAGTTTATCGATCACCGGACCTCCTGGATAAGGAAGGCCGATCACTTTTGCACATTTGTCAAATGCTTCACCGGCTGCGTCATCAATAGTCTGACCAATTATTTCCATATCCAGATAATCATGTACAATGATTAACTGGGAATTACCTCCTGAAACAAGGAGGCAAAGAAAAGGGAATCCGGGATGATGATTGTCCGCTTCTTTTTCTTTAATAAAAGGCGACAGCACATGTCCCTGGAGATGATTAACTTCAATCAGCGGGATGCCCCTGGCAAGCGAAAATCCCTTTGCAAATGAACTTCCAACAAGCAATGAGCCTAACAATCCTGGTCCCCTCGTGAATGCAACGGCTGATATTTTTTCCACATTAATGCCTGCTTTCCCGATGGCAAGATCAATGACCGGAATGATGTTCTGCTGATGAGCACGCGAAGCAAGTTCAGGAACGATTCCACCATACGCTTCATGAACAGTTTGACCGGCAATTTCACTGCTAAGAATCAATTCATTACAGGTTACTGCCGCCGCCGTATCATCACAAGAAGATTCAATTCCAAGAATAAATATATCCTGCTTATTCCCCATTTTAAAATTAACTGAGTGGTTCCTTATCCCGATTCTGAAAATGTACTAATTTTAAACCTTAAAATACAAGAAACGTTTAATCTGTATTATCTACGATTTAAATCTCAAAAGTATCAAAAATAGACTTAAAATATTTATTCTCATAATAATCTGCCATCAGCTTGCTGTTGGGATCAGCCTATTTTGCATTCAGGCTACCCAAAGTACAAACCGTAGTTACACAATGGGTAGTAAAACAATTGTCACATACTTTCAAAACAAAAATATCTGTCGGTGGTGTAAATATTTCTTTATTAAAAAGTATTGTACTTGAAAATGTACTGATTGAAGATCAGCAGCAAGATACTTTACTATATGTTGACAAGGTTAATCTGAAAATCGACAGTTTGAGGCTTTTTAAAAAAAGGGTACATTTTGGACAAATCAGCTTTATCGAATCCGAGGATAAATATTTTAAAGAATAATAAAGGATATAATTTCCAGTTTTTACTTAACCGCCCAGCTGCAAAACCCGATACCATCAATCCATGGAAAGCTGATTTTACCGGTCTGTTAATTAAAGATGCAAAAATAAAATACAAAGATCTTACACAGACTAGATACAATACAACATGGGGTAAATTTCAGAGATATCAGCCATTGACAGATTTAATCTTTCAGCTGTCAATGTACAATTCTCTGATACAGTTACAAAATTCAAAGTAGACAAAGTTTCCTTACATGAAAAGTCAGGATTTGAAATCAGAAACTTGAAATTCATAACCCGGATAGATACTCTTGGATTTATAATGTCTGACTTTACAGTGGATTTAGATCATTCTCATATTGTTGCACAGCAAATAAAAGTCAGCAAGAATCCTTTCATTCAGAAAACCGGGATCATGAGTAATCAAAACCAGTCAATATTGAATAAATATGCTATTGATGGGGATTTTGATGAATCTCTTATTTCCCTCTACGGATCTGGCATATCTTATTCCCGCTATATGGGGAATGAATGAACCGGTTCTTTTTTCAGGTGGAATAAAGGGATCATTAGACAACCTTAAATTTAAAAAAATAAACCTGAAAATCGGCAAAAACACTCAACTTACTACCGATTTGGAATTGAGAGGATTGCCCGATTGGAAAAACACTTTTATTTATTTCAGATTATACAATAATGTGATCAATTTTAATGATATCGCAGAAATACGTCTGCCTGATTCATCTCCAGACAGATATTTAAAAATACCTGAGGCATTGTTGAATAATCTCAGACTGACTTACCAGGGAAATTTCAGCGGTTTCCCCCGTGACTTCGTAGCCTATGGCACTCTTGGGGGTGATTTGGGCACTGTTTCTACTGATCTGGCTATACGACCCAAAAAATCAGGTGAAATAAGTTTAAATGGTAATCTGAATGCAAAATCATTTTTATTTGGCAGATTATTAATTTCAATCCATTAGGAGCCGTTTCCTTAAAATTAAATGTGAATGGAACAAAATGGGCCGGAAATAAGTTTGCCATGAAAATCGCCGGCAACATTGACAGCCTTTATTTTAATAATACAAGGATTGATTCGATAAATATCAATGGAATGGCAAGTGAAAGAAGCTATGAAGGGACTCTGAATGTTGATGATAGTAATCTTAAGATGAGCTTTTCAGGTATAGCGGATTTAAGCAGTAAAATTCCGGTCTTCAATTTCAAATCAAAAGTCGAAAAGGCAAATTTATTCGTCATTGGGAATAGATAAGAAGTTTAAAGATTCAAGAGTTTCTTTCAACCTTGTAACAAATTTCAGCGGAAATAATATCGATAATGTGAACGGTCAAATAAATCTAAACAATTTATCTTTTACAAGAGATCAGAAAAATTTACAGGTGAAAGATTTAGTTCTCGAAACAACCAATAATCAGGAGAACAATACCATTGATATCCATTCAGACCTTGCTGACATTAATATTACCGGGAATTATCTTTTCAAGGAATTTGATCTGACTATTCGGGATTATATTAATTATTTTCTTCCTGATGCAAAATTGCCATTTTCCCAAAGAACCGCAACCGGCAAAAATTCCTTTAATTTTTACGTTAGAATAAAAAAAGCCGAAGAATTGGGAGATTTCATTTTAGCAGGCCTGGAGTTTAAATCACCAGTGATATTAACAGGAAACATCAATTCGGAGAAAAAAACGCTTTTAATGAATGCCTCGGTGAATGAAATTCATTATAATAAAACAGTGGTCAAGGGATTGACAATAAATTCAAGGAATTCTGATAGCCGTTGGTTAGTGCGGTTGGGAACAGAAGAGATACTTTACGGAGGCCAATTTGGAAATTCAGAATCTGACTATGAATAATTCTTTGGCACATGACAGCCTGAAAACCATCTTCACATGGAATAATAGCAAAACACCTACTTATAGCGGTAAAGTGGATACTTATGGTGTATTCTTAAAAAACAACCAGGAGAAAAACATGGCAGATTTTTATATTAATCCGACAAATATTTGGATAGCCGATTCACTATGGCAGATTGATCAAAGCAGTTTTCAAATAGATTCCTCTTCTGTTTCTATTAATAATTTCAATATCCATCATGATAAGGAAGCCTTCCGTATAAATGGAAAAGTATCAGAAAACAAATCAGAAAAACTGGATGTATATTTTAACCAGGTAAGGTTAGGAAATCTTGACCTTGTAATAGGTAAAGATCTGGGCATCGACGGAACATTAAATGGCACTGCAAGTATGGCTAATCCTTATCATTCATTCTATTTTACGAGTGATCTCAGACTTTCCGACTTTACTTATATGAAGAAAAATTTTGGCGATATTTTAATCAAAAATACCTGGAACGAAAAAAACAAGCATCTGGATTCTTCAATCCTGTTCGAGAAGAATGGCAAATCAAACTTTGCCATCAACGGATATTATGAACCGGATAGCAATAATGCCAACTTTAAAGCTTCATTGACCGATTTACCCCTTGAAACCATTTTACCGTTCTTAAGCAGTTTTACAACTAAGATGGAAGGAACCGGGAACGGTACTGTAGATATTTCAGGGGCATTATCAAATCCGGTATTTAAAGGAAAATTGCTGTGAAAAATGCGATCAGTACAAATTGACTATACCAAAGTGACTTACTATCTAAACGATACCGTAAGATTTTCAGGGGATTCTATTATTTTTCGAAATATTATCCTTATGACACAGAAAAAAATCAGGGAATTTTCAATGGAGTACTTACTCATAAACTCTTTAGTCATATGACTTACAATTTAAATGCCACTACAAGCAGAATCCTGGCTTTAAATACAAATGCTTCCGACAATAACCTCTTTTATGGGGTTGCACACTGTTCAGGGAGGATAAACCTGACTGGTTATGAGGAGAAATTGAAACTTACAGCAACTCTAAAGATCTGAAGCCGGAACCCAGTATCAATATTCCCCTTGAAAATCCCGAATCAGTAAAAGAATACAATCTGATAAGATTTATCAATCCCGATACACTGAATCAGGAAAAACAACAAGTTATAAGAACAAAAGAGACAAATAATTTTGAGGTGGATCTTGATTTAACTGCCACTCCTGATGCCAGAATACAGATGCTCTTTAATTCTTCAATTGGAGATGCAATAACCGCTCAGGGAGCAGGAAATCTCAGGTTTATATATGATAAGGAAGGTGATTTTTACATTTACGGAACCTATGTGATTGATAAGGGAGATTATATGTTCGTCCTTCAAAATGTTATTAACAGGAAATTCAAAATTGAACAAGGCGGCACTGTGACCTGGGATGGGGATCTTTACAGTGCAATAGTAGATATAAATGCCGTTTATTCACTTAAAACATCCGTTGCCGATCTCCTTCCTTATACCAATCAATCAGAAAGTTCCCGCCGCATCCCGGTTGAATGCACAATCAATCTTTCTCAAAAATTGTTTAATCCAACTGTAAAATTTAGTATAGCATTCCCAACCCTGGACGAACAGACAAAAGATGAACTTCAGCAATTTTTGAGCACACAGGACGATATTAACCGTCAAATGCTTTCGTTAATGGTCATGGGACAATTTTACACACCTGAATACCTTAGGGGACGTCAGGAATATCAATCAAGCACCGGAAATATTGTCGGAGCCACTACCTCAGATATTCTCTCAAATGCATTATCAAACTGGCTCTCTCAAATCAGTAATAATTTTGATATTGGATTTAAATATCGTCCGGGTGACCAGGTAAATACAAATCAGATGGAGGTCGCATTAAGCACCCAAATATTCAATAATCGGGTCACACTCAATGGGAACGTAGGGAATAACAGTAATGTACAATCCAATACTTTAAATCCTGTTGTCGGGGAAATTGAAGTCTATGTAAAATTAAATAAATCAGGAAAATTGCAATTGAAGGCCTATAACAGACCAAATGATGACCTGATTTATGACACATCCCTTTACAAACAGGGCCTGGGATTAACATTTAAGGAAGAATTCAATTCCTTATCCGACTTGTTTAATTTTTTCAAATCAAGGAACAGAAAGAATTACGTTACCAAACCATGATTATCTCTGTTAAGCTGAGTTCATCATAAGCTGTCAAACTGAACATCTGCCCTGATAAATTGATTCGGACGGATTCTCCCGGATCTCTCTGTTCAGAGGGAATTGCCTTATATCAGGTCTATTTTCTAACCGGATCAATGTTTACCGGAAACCAGAATTGTTACTGCTGCCATGACAATTTACTCACTCTCGCTTCATTATTTATACATAATCCCTTTTCACCCCTGATACAGCGATTGCTTATTGATCCTATTCGCCTTACGAAAGAAATTACCTTATCCCTTTTAACGCTATACCATGGCCATACCAAATCCATACCTTCTACACTATATCTGCACTATTTCTGCACTATATCTGCACTAATTAGTGGAATAATAGTGGATAAATAGTGAATATATAGTGTTAATAAAATGGACTTGATACGGTTATAGTAGGAGTAAGGTCCGGTAAAGGCCTGTTATTGTTCCCGAATGTTCAATTAATTTACCTTCAATTCTCGAACCATAATCAGAAATTATTCTTAGTTAGAACTGTTAAAAATCAGGAATTGATTTATGTTAGGAGGAAATTATTCATTCGGATTTTATACTTTTGTATATTTCTATTTATATCAAATTAAATCAAAATAAACGTAATACATTCAATGACAATGTTTAACATCTTATTATTTCAAGGAGTTCAAATGGCGGCAGAAAATTCTGCGATGACAGCTCCAGTTCAAGCAGTATCTTCAGGAATGAATTATTTTGAGCTTGCTGTTAAAGGAGGATGGATCATGGTCCCGATAATTCTGCTTGGTGGCGTTGCGGTATATATCTTTTTCGAACGTTATCTTACCATACAAAAAGTGTCTAAAATCGATCGCATTTTTATGGACAGAATCAAAAACTTTATTCACCAGGGTAAGGTTGAATCAGGATTGGTACTTTGCCGTTCAACAGACACTCCTTTTGCAAGGATGATTGAAAAAGGCATTTCACGTATAGGCAGACCATTGAATGATGTGAATACTGCCATCGAGAATGTCGGCAACCTGGAGATCTCGAAACTTGAGAAAGGATTTCCTGCCCTGGCAAGTGTTGCCGGGGGCGCCCCGATGCTTGGTTTTCTCGGAACGGTTATTGGAATGGTACAGGCTTTTTATAATATGGCAAACGCCGGCAACAATGTTGACATAACAATCCTCTCAGGAGGTATTTATCTTGCAATGGTGACCACTGTTGCCGGTTTGATCGTGGGAATACTGGCCTATTTTGCTTACAATATTCTGGTGGCAAAGGTTGAGGCAGTTGTATTCAATATGGAAGCAACCACATCTGAATTCATGGATCTTCTGCATGAACCCGCGAAATAATTAAAAATTAATAATTAATAATTAAGAATCACTGATCTGTGATCACTGATTACTGATAACTGATTACTGACTATGGCATTACGAACAAGAAATAAGATAACTTCCGGATTCAGCATGGCTTCAATGACTGACCTTGTTTTTTTATTGCTGATATTTTTTATGATAACCTCAACACTGGTCAGTCCAAACGCTTTGAAACTATTGCTGCCTCAAAGTAATAATCAGACCAGGGCCAAACCCCTGACCACTATATCTATTACAAAAGATCTAAAATATTACATCAACGAAAACGGCAAGCTGGTTGAGGTAAGTTTCCCGGAAATTGAACCATTTCTGCAAAAGACTCTAAGAAGTCAACCAGAGATGTATATCTCACTTCATGCTGAAAAATCTGTGCCGATTGAAGAAGTTGTGAAAGTGATGAATATTGCCCAGCGAAATAAATACAAGATGATTCTTGCTACAAGTCCCGAAAATCGATAAAATAAGGCAAGAGGCAATTCGTAATTCATAATTAATAAATGACGTTAACTGAAAACCAGAAAAAAGGAATCTTTGCTACTGTTTTTTTCTATACAGGAGTATTGATTTTGTTGCTAATCTTCGGGCTATCAGTTCCATTTCCACCGCCTGAAGAACAAGGCATTCTGCTCGATTTTGGGAATTCCCAAACCGGCCTCGGATTGAAAGAACCTTCTGCCGGTGCTTCATCTGAAAAAGAAACAAGGACTAAAAGTTCAGTCCCCCAGCCGGTGGAACCTCAGTTACCTGAAAAGACCAAAGTCAACTCAAAAGCAGAAAATAATGTACTGACACAGGATTATGAAAAATCAGCTGAAATTAATACAGGGGTAAAGAAAAAAACAGAAAAGGATAAAAAAGTAATTTCAGTCCCGCAGATGCGGGATCGGAAAAGAAGAAGAAAAAAGAAGGGCTGAAGAAATTGAGAGAAAACGTTTGGCTGAAGCTGAAAAGAAAAAAAAGGAAGAGGAAGCCAGGAAAATCAGTTCAATTAACGCAAGGGCCAAAAGTGCTTTTGGAGGAGGAGGACAGACTAATAATGATTCAAAAAATACAGGACAAGGTGTTACTTATGGACCTGGGAATCAAGGAAGTCCTGACGGCACTCCCGGAGCAAATCAGTTTGGGCAAGGGGGCGGATTTGGAAATGGAACAGGTAATGGCCCATCCTTCAGCTTATCGGGAAGAAGTGCGCTGTCTTTACCCAAACCCGAATTCCCAGGCAATGAGGCTGGGATAGTGGTTGTTGAGATTACAGTGAATAAATTCGGCAAGGTGACAGAAGCTCTGCCAGGAGTAAAAGGCTCAAAAACAATTAATTATAATTTGCTTCAGGCGGCAAGAAAAGCTGCATTATCTGCAAGTTTCAATCCAGATGACAAGGCACCGGAATTTCAGAAAGGAACAATCACCTATCATTTTAAACTGCAATAAAGCCTGAAACCAGTAATCAGTGATCTGTGATTCTTAATTCTTAATTCTTAATCCCTTAATTATTAATGATGGAATACAAAAAACATTTCAGATTAAATGCATCCTCTTCAGATATCTACAATGCCTTGACCAATCCCGTCATGATTGAAATCTGGACAGGGGAACCTGCCATAATGAGCACTGAACCGGATAGTGAATTCTCTTTATGGGATGGGGCAATTGTTGGAAAAAATATAAGTTTTGAAAAAGATAAGGAAATTGTTCAGATCTGGTATTTCGGAGAAGATATTGAATCCACAGTAACCTTAAAATTACATCCTCACAAAGAAGATTCAGATATTGAGATTCATCAAACCAATATTCCGGAGGAAGCATATAAAAACATTGTTGAAGGCTGGGAAGAAGATTATATCGGAAATCTGAAAGAACTTTTTTCCTGAGAATAATGTAAAACACTCATGAAATGAAATATTTCATCAGGAAGTCGTCCATAATAAATCCTTCACCAATGTCAGCAACAATGGGACCAAAGTTTTTAAAACCCATTTTCGCATAGGCTTTTATACTGTTTGTATTTTCTTTGTTCACTGTAAGAGAAATGGTTTTAAGTCCAAGGTCTTTAGCCCTACTGATAATAAACTCGAATCCCTTTTTCCCCAATCCTTTACCTCTCTTAGTGCTGACAATATAAAATTTACTGAGGAAAAGTTCATCACCGGATGGCTTAATGCCAATATAACCCGAAGGTTCAAAGGCATGATTTATGATGTAATATTCATAATCGTTTCCCTTAATTTGAGCTGAAACAGCATCAAATGATTGAAATTTATCAATCATATATGAAACCTGATTCTGACCAATGATGGGAGTATAATGTTCATTCCAGATTTCATAAGCTAACTTTGCAACGATTTGAATGTCATCTTTCTTATAGACTGGAAGAATTTCAATACTGTTACCCTTGATCTCACTATAAATTAAATAGTTTTCCTGGTCGAAACAACAAAAGATCACTTTATCAAGAGGATTATCCTGCCTGACAAATTCAAGGACAGATTTAAAAGCTATATTGGCAGCCTCATATTTGGGGAAACGATATATTCCCGTACTTATATTTGGGAAAGCTATTGTTCTGACATTATTTGCGGCAGCAATTTCCAGGCTTCGTTTATAACATGGGGACAACAATTTCGCTTCATTTTGATTTCCATTACTCCAAACCGGTCCCACTGTATGTATCACGTACTTTGCGGGCAGATTATATCCCTTCGTTATTTTTGCTTCACCTGTCTCACACCCGTTCAGATTTTGACATTCTTTCAACAATCCGGCACCTGCAGCGCGATGAATCGCTCCATCGACACCTCCTCCACCAAGTAAAGAACGGTTTGCTGCATTTACAATTGCATCGACCTTCAATTTTGTAATATCTCCAAGGATCACTTCAACTTGTACCATAATCAGGCTTTAGGCTTTAGACCTTTAAGAATGTTCAATGATGAGAAGTTTAAAATAATATCCTACCGGATTTTTGCACCGGCTTCCCTTTCATAAACACTGATCAATCTGTTCACGACCTTTTCAATCTGTTTATCATTCAATGTCTTTTCATCATCACGGAGAATAAAACTTACTGCATAGGATTTTTTTCCAACCGGCAGATTTTCACCTTGATATACATCAAAAAGATTTATTCTTCGCAGGATTTGTCTTTCGGTTCTGAATGCAAGTTCTTTTATCGTACTGAATTTAACCTCTTTATCTAACAAAAGGGCAAGGTCACGCCTTACTTCAGGGTATTTTGGAAGTGGTGAATAGCTTACTTTAAGATCAGAAATTAAATTTAGCAAAGATTGCCAGTGGAGATCACCATAGAATACTTCACCTTGAATATCAAGGGCTTTAAGAAGCTTTTCGTTTGTATATCCCATTATGGCAATTACAACATTATTGTATTTGTATTCAAGGCCTTCAGAAATAATATCATTAGAAATTGTCTCAATCTGACAGTTGTCAGCTTCAATTCCTAATCTCATTAAAATATTCCCTATATATGCTTTAAGTGTAAAAAAGGATGTTACCTCTTCTTTTACCGCCCAGTTTGGAGTTTCTTTTTTCCCGGTGATCCATAAGCCAATATGTTCTTCTTCGGTATAGTTACCAATTGGATTGGTGTAGACTTTACTCCCGTCGAAAAAATAAACATTCCCGAATTCATAAAGACGTAAATTTTCATTTCTGAAATTCATGTTGCGGCTAATGGCTTCCAGACCGCCGAAAAGTAAGGTCTGGCGCATACCATTTAAATCCGAGCTGAGAGGATTATAGAGTCTGACAGTATTCTCCGCTTTAAAGGTTTCAGAATTTTCATAATAAGAAACCGGTGTTAATGAATTCGACATGATTTCATGAAATCCCGATGAAGTGAGATACTCTGAAATCATGTTCTGCAATTTAAGCTTGTCAGGAATTTTGGAATGCTGCAGAGTAGATTTTACGGAAACAGATGATTCAACATTATTATAGCCGTAAATCCGCAATAATTCCTCAATAACATCAGCCTCATGGCGGACATCAACCCTGTAGGGGGGAACAGATAACTGAAGTTCATCAAGTGTCTCTCTCTCAATGACTATTTCGAGACTGGTCAGGATTTTCTTAACAGTTTCTTTAGGAATTACCTTTCCAATCAGGCGATTTATATTCGTATAGGCAACAGTTACCGGAAAAGGAATTAAAATTGAAGGATCAGAGACGACATCGAATATTTCTGAAGAAATTTTTCCTCCGGCCAATTCTCTTATCAGCAAAGCCGCACGTTTTAATGCATAACGAGTGCCTGTCGGATCTACACCTCGCTCAAAATGGAACGAAGCATCCGTATTTAATCCATGCAGACGGGCTGTCTTTCTGATATAAACCGGATTAAAGTAAGCACTCTCAAGAAATATGTTTGTCGTGATTTCTTTTATTCCTGATTTGATTCCTCCGAAAACACCGCCGATACACATTCCTTCCTTTTCATTGCATATCATCAGGTCTTTATCATTCAATTCCCTCTCAACAGCATCAAGTGTTTGAAATTTAGTCCCCTTAGAGAGCGTTTTAACTATTACTTTTCCACCTGTTATATCATCTGCATCGAAAGCATGAAGTGGCTGACCGGTTTCATACAAAACAAAATTTGTTATATCAACGATATTGTTTATCGGATTCAGTCCAACTGACTTTAACCTGTTCTTTAACCATTCAGGTGATTCTTTAATTTTCACACCTGAGATTGTGACTCCGCAATATCTTGGACAGGCTTCCGGATTTTCAACAGACACCGGAATTGTCAGGGAATGATCATCTACCTGGAATTCATCTACCGAAGGCTTAAAATAACTGATATCCCTTGTTTGCTTTAACCAGGCACATAACTCTCTTGCAATACCTATATGAGAGGCGCCGTCTATCCGGTTGGGTGTAAGGTCCACTTCAAAGATATAATCGCTCTGAATATTAAAATAATCGCTTGCAGGTGTTCCTGGAACCGCATCTTCTGGTAAGACCATTATACCGCTGTGATCGGTGCCAATGCCTATTTCATCTTCAGCGCATATCATTCCCATCGAAATCTCACCTCTGATCTTAGATTTCTGGATGGTAAATTGTTCGTCTCCCTTATAGAGAATCGTACCTATTTTTGCGACTATGACCTTCTGCCCTGCTGCTACATTTGGAGCGCCACATACAATTGGAAGATTCTCTTCTTCACCAATATTTACAGTGGTCAGGCTTAAATGATCAGAATTCGGATGCTTCCGACAAGTGACAACTTCACCAACCAGGAAGCCTTTTAATCCTCCTTTTAGAGTTTCAAATTCTACGATATTGGCTGTCTCAAGGCCAATATTGGTGAGTATGGAGGCTACCTCATTCGGTGAAATATCGAGGTCGATATAATCTATTAACCAATTATACGAAATGTTCATTTTTAAAATACTCTGAATATTTAGGAGTTACAAAGTTATGGAAAATGCTTAATTTGAAAAACATATTATAACTGATGAATAAAATCCTTAGTAATATTTGGCCTCTCGGGAAATTAAACTATATGGTAATGCATTTATCTTATAATGTGTATCTTAATCTCATCAAAGGAAAATTAATTTTCTCTGAACTTCAGGGATCAATCTCTTGCAATTTTTTGTTTATTTGAAATCAATTGTATTATATTTGGACCAATAATACTTACCGGTATAAAAAAGTAGCAGTATTTTTTCATTTCTGTGGGTGCAATAATAAAATTTAACTTGTATATTTAGTAGTTGAATTGTTATTTTGCACCGCCTTGAAAAGACGGCATGTGGATATGATGATTTTAAATAACTTATTAAGACATATAATCTTAAGAATAACCTATAATCGAAATACGATATGGCAGGAAACAATAAAATACGTTTAGTAAAAGATTACGATAAACTTACACCTGAACTTCAGGGACAAATCAAAATGGCTTATCCTCAGGGATTTGCAGGACACCTCATAACATATATAGATTCAAAGGGTAAGGTTGTCTCTGCCCTGCCTTATGAAGTCGACGATTACTATTATTTGGTCAGGATGACTCTTGAAGAAGCATACGATATTGTTGAGAATGACAAGGATTATGATGATGACGGAATACTAAGGGATGATTTCGCATTAGGTGAATTGGAAGTTGAGGGAGAAGAAGAAGAAGAAGATACCGATGAATACAACGATATCCCAGACGATATGCCTGATGATGAAGACGAAGAAGATGATGAATGAATTAAGAATTAAAAATTAAAATCCCGATAGCTATCCGGAGATTTAAAAATAGAATCATGATCCATTAATCATCCATTTTTTATTTTTTTATACTGCGATTACAATTTAATTACTTCATAATTCCAACAGAATATCTTCATTTTACTTCGGGTTTAAAATCTTTTAATTTAGAATCGAGAAATGAGATTATATCCTCTTCATCGGGGGGAGAAAACCAGTTTATTTCCTTATCTCTTGCAAACCATGTAAGTTGTTTACGTGCATATTTCCGGGTGTTTGCTTTAATCTTTTCCATAGCTGTATCAAGAGTAATTATCTCATCAAAATAGTCAAATAATTCCCTGTACCCTACTGTATTTAAAGCATTAAGATGGCGGAACTGATATAGCTTCTTAGCTTCTTCCGAAAGTCCGTTCTTAAACATCTCATCAACCCTTAAATTGATCATGTCATATAAAGCCGATCTTTGCCTGTTCAGCCCAATTTTTATAATGTTAAAATTTCGGGATTTATGTTGTCTCGTTCTGAATGATGAGTAAGGTTTACCCGTTAAAATGCATATCTCCAGACCATGGAGTATACGTTTTGGATTTTGAAGATCGACTTCGGCGTAATAATCCGGATCAAGTAACTTAAGCTCGTTTCTTAAGCTTTCCGGCCCCTCATTTTTCATTTTTTCTGATAATGATTTCCGTAATGCGTGATCCGCGTCAGGCAAATCATCAATACCCCACGCAACTGCATCGATGTATAACATTGAGCCGCCACTCATTAATACAGTATCGTGATCCTTGAATAATAATTCAAGCTTGTCCAGCACCTCGAATTCATATTTGCTGGCATTGTAATAATCAAAAATCGAATGCGAATGAATAAAATGATGTTTAACTCTTTTAAGACTGATTTCATCCGGAACGGCAGTCCCAATAGTCATTTCCCTATATATCTGCCGGGAATCGCAGGATATGATTTCTGTATTAAAATGCTCAGCTATTCCAATACTTATACCGGTTTTTCCAACACCCGTAGGCCCGAGTAGTATTACGAGTGTTTTCGGCATTCCCGGGTTAGGTGCGCGTTTTGAATTGGATGTCAATATTTTACGTTCAAAAAAGTCTGTAATAATTACAAAATATTGCTCATCTCACCATAAATTTCATAAAGATCTTCAATCTCGCCAAGGTCGTCAAATTCGTCTTGAGCTTCCGAATCCTTATTATGTAAAAGGTTGGATTTTCTACTCTCATCCTGAGATTGGTCAGGTTTTGTTTCCTTTTTCAAAATCACGACTGGTTCACTTAATGTCTTTCCCATCTCAATTTGCTTAAGTTCAATGTAAAATGTTATTTGGCTTTTTTGATTAAAATCAGTATTTCGAATTGATACATTTTCGTATGAAAAAATTTAAAGAATCCTGAGAATACAAAGATAATATCATTAGTATCAAATTTCCAAATTTTTGAAAATTAACACGTTCCGTTCAAATTATACAAAAAAAGCCGGTTCGAAAATACCGGCTTGAAAGTTTTGAAAAGAGGTTTTGTTATGGTTTATTTTTAATGAAATTAAGACACGATCCTGCTTTAAACCAATCAATCTGGGAATTATTGTAAGTATGATTTGCCCATATCTCTTCATATGTGCCGTCGGAATGATTTAATCTTAATTTTAAGGGTCGACCCGGAGAAAAATTCTTTAATCCTGTTACATCAATCTTATCATTCTCCTGAATTTTTAAATAATCATCCGGATCAGAAAATGTAAGAGCAAGCATGCCCTGTTTCTTCAAATTGGTTTCATGTATTCTTGCAAACGAACGGGTAAGGACAACTCTGACTCCAAGATGTCTTGGCTCCATGGCAGCATGCTCACGGGAAGAGCCTTCTCCGTAATTTTCATCCCCAACGATAACAGAACCAAATCCGACTTTTTTATAGTCTCTTGCTACAGAAGGAACTGAATCATATTCTCCGGTCAACTGGTTAAGGATTGTATTTGTTTTCCCATTAAAATCATTGACAGCCCCGATTAAAAGATTATTGGAGATATTATCCAAATGTCCCCTGTATTTAAGCCACGGGCCAGCCATAGAAATATGATCTGTTGTACATTTTCCCCTCGCTTTGATTAAAAGCCGTAACCCTTTTAAATCATTCCCATCCCAGGGTTCAAAAGGCGTAAGTAATTGTAAACGCTCAGAATTGGGATTTACAACTACTTCTTCATTCTGAAATTCAGAAGAAGGCATATATCAGACCATGATTTTCAACATCAAAACCATTTTGAGGAAGATCAGATTCTGAAGGTTGTTCAAGCATCACTTTTTCTCCTTTCTCATTGATCAGAAAATCAGTTGAAGGATCAAAATCAAGTGTGCCTGCAATTGTAAATGCAGTCACTATTTCGGGCGAAGCTACAAAACCATGCGTTTTGGGATTACCGTCAGTTCGCTTTGGCAAAATTCCTGTTAAATGAAGTCATGATCGAATTTTCCTGAAGATTATCCACATCCTCCCTTGCCCACTGGCCGATACATGGTCCGCAGGCATTAGCGAAAATCACAGATCCCATATCTTCAAAAGCCTTCAAAAATCCGGCTTTGTCAGCATTATTATCGAACCATTTCCGAACCAGGGGAAATAAAAAAATCAGCTTTAACTTTGAGATGTTTTTTCTTAACCTGCCTGGCAACTGAAGCAGCTCTGCTGAGATCTTCATAAGAAGAATTGGTACAGGATCCAATTAAACCGGCTTTCATCTCCAACGGCCAGCCTTTTTCTTTGGCTACAATTTTTAACCTGGAAAGCGGTGTGGCAAGATCAGGAGTAAAAGGACCGTTAATATGAGGTTCAAGCTCTGAAAGGTTGATCTCGATAACCTGATCAAAATATTTCTCAGGCTGTTGATAAACTTCTTCATCAGCCTTCAGGTATTCGGCAATTTTATCCGCCATTTCTGCTATTTCACTTCTTCCGGTGGCTCTTAGATATTTTGCCATATTCTCATCATAGGCAAAATTGGATGTCGTAGCCCCCACTTCTGCGCCCATATTACAAATTGTTCCTTTACCTGTGCACGAAAGGCTCAAGGCACCCGGACCAAAATATTCGATAATGCATCCGGTACCACCTTTAACAGTAAGTATACCAGCAACTTTAAGAATTACATCTTTTGCCGAAGCCCATCCGTTCAGTTTCCCTGTAAGCTTAACACCGATCAGTTTTGGAAATTTCAACTCCCAGGGAATGCCAGTCATTACATCAACCGCATCGGCACCGCCAACTCCAATGGCAATCATTCCCAATCCGCCTGCATTCACAGTATGAGAATCCGTTCCGATCATCATTCCTCCCGGAAAGGCATAATTTTCAAGCACAATCTGGTGAATAATCCCGGCTCCGGGTTTCCAGAAACCTATTCCGTATTTTTTTGAAACTGAAGCAAGAAAATCATAAACCTCCTTATTTACTTTTTCAGCAGTTTTCAGATCTTCAACTGCTCCTTTTTTCCCCGTGATCAGATGATCACAATGAACAGTCGATGGAACGGCAACCTGTTTTTTACCTGCCTGCATAAACTGTAATAAAGCCATCTGGGCTGTTGCGTCCTGCATGGCTACCCGGTCGGGATTGAAATTTACATAGGATAGCCCCTCTTTCATAAGGAACCTCAGGTAATTCTCCTGCCAGATGGGTATATAATATTTTTTCAGTATAAGTCAAAGGCCGATCAATCATTTTCTTAAGCCTTTCAACCTTTCCGGGCAATTGCGAATAGATCTTCGCGAATCATCTGAATATCGTATGCCATATAGAATTTGTATTAATATATTTAGATATTGCAATATTAGTGATTTCTCTTAAATCTGTCGGTAAAAGACCCGAATAAGGAAAGCAAAATTATACTTTCAGTTAATATTGGTTGAGTAATTTTGAAAAGTCTTAAAACTTATGAAATCATTGAAATGACAGAAAAAAAAACTACCTTGTCGGAATCCAAATCATTAGCGGAATGTGGATTAAACCTTTATTCTTTGAGAATATCACGTATTGCATTTCAGTCAATCCGGGGTAACATGGTCAGATCGATACTCACTGTTTTGATCATTGCTGTGGGAATATCTGCTCTCGTAGGTATTTTAACTGCAATCGATTCCATAAAAAACTCGATTACAGCTGAATTTACAAGGTTGGGCGCCAACACATTCAGTATCCAGAGCCGTGGCATGCGCGTCCAGATTGGCAACAAACGATACCGTACAAAGAACTATGCCTACATCAGTTATTTCCAGGCCAGAGAATTCCGGGAACGTTACACTTTTCCTGCTAGTGCATCTATTTCAGTCCTCGCTACCCAGACATGCAACTGTTAAATATGAATCAGTAAAAAGCAATCCGAACATTATGGTCAGAGGGATTGATGAAAACTATCTTGAAACAGCCGGATACGAAATAGAAAAAGGAAGAGGACTATCTTCCGGAGAAGCATTCAACGGCGACAACGTTGCAATTATCGGCTCTGGCCTGGCTCAGAAAGTTTTCCCGAAAGCTTCAGATCCTTTGGGTAAAATCATTTCTGTTGGAAATGGCAAATACAGGGTAATCGGTATCTTAAAAGAGAAGGGAAGCGGTTTCGGCGAGTCGGGTGACCGGCTCGTATTTCTGCCTTTCACCAATGTAAGGCAATATTTCCCATCACCTCAAATGAACTTCAGGATAAGCATTATGCCAAAATCATCCCGTTTGCTTGATGAGGCAATGGGTGAAGCCGAAGCGCTGTTTCGCAATATAAGACATTTGAACACCAAAGACGAATCCGATTTCGTGATTGAAAAAAGTGATAATCTGGTCAAACTACTGATCGACAACATTAAATATGTAACCCTGGCAGCTACAATTATCGGATTTATAACTCTCCTGGGAGCTTCAATTGGTTTGATGAACATCCTTCTTGTTACTGTGGCTGAAAGAACCGTTGAGATTGGGATTCATAAAGCCATGGGTGCCAATTCGCATTCTATAAAACAACAATTTTTTATCGAATCGATCATTATCGGGCAGTTGGGCGGACTCTTGGGAATTTTACTTGGCATCCTCGCCGGTGATGGGGTTGCTGCCCTGGTCGGCAGTCCTTTTATTATTCCCTGGAAATGGATTCTGCCGGAGTGTTGTTGTGTCTGATTGGTAAGTCTTGTCTCAGGAGTAATGCCTGCCGTAAAAGCCTCAAAACTTGATCCTATCGAGGCACTGCGTTACGAGTAACAAATCGTAATCCTTTATGCTTTTCAATGTCAAAACCACAGGGGAAATTTCATTCACCGAATAACTTCCGGTCACTCCTCATTCATTTTCTTCTTTGAACATCAATTGTGATTTCCCCCTATTAACAAGCTAATTATTGTGCATTAACCGTGTTATTGCTATGCTTTTTCTGTGCATTTACAGCACAGCAAGTGCACAACAAGTGCACAGCAATAGCACAGCAAGTGCACAGCGAACCCGGTTCAGATCCGGCTCAAATATCTTTTTTGTTACAATATAAGGGAATGACAGTCAGAGAGGGATATACTCATTTATTTTCCTGAATTTAAATACACATTACAAATCAGAAGTCAGTAAATTTTATCGGTTTGTCTGATTTCTTCTTTGAATTGACATGGATAACTTTGTTTTTGCTTTTAAATCACAATTTGAAATTAAATCCGAATTTGTAAGCAAAATTATCGCTGTTAACAGGTAGACTGTAAGGTCCGTAGCGGTAATAAATACCCAGCCCCCAGGAAAGAAAATCCATTCTAAAAATATTATTGATCTCAAATCCCGATTCATAAAATCCTTTATGAAAATCACCCATATCCAAATTGTGAACTGTTATATTTATTAAGCGTTCCGAAACCGATATTCTGAGCAAATACAAAATCGGGATTAAATTTTTTACTGGCAGGAAAAACTAAGTTCCCAAGTGATGGCGAATATGTATGGCAGTATAAGCATCAGCGCCGAATTCATTCTGCCGCATTGTTTTAAAGGAGTACGGAGCAACCAGAGAAAATGCGCTTACGTAGCTTCCATAGCCGTTAAACAATTCTGTTATAGGAGCATGATCAGTGATATAACCTGCTCGAAGCATTAATGTTCGTTCGACTCTGCAGGGTAAGGCTTTAAAATGCAGTTTCCCTTTAAACTCAAACTTTGTATAGCTGTATTCTCCCCCAAAAATACCTATTCCTTGCGTTACATTTAAAAACCAATCTGATTCCGGCGGATATGTTAACAATCATCATATCAGGATCCTCGATAAAGGAAATTCCGGGAGAATAGCGCAAGCTGCAATCCGATCCTTGTCAGTCTAAATGCATAAAAAGGGTGCCGGGAAAGAAAGAGATTATTTTCCGCGGGAACTATTATCCGAAAAATCCCCAAACAAAAAGGTGTTTAGTTCCCGAAAAGGTCTTATTTCGACACCGGCAGAATATCGTTTGGTCGAATACATATTCTTGATTAACAGATACCTGAAATCGTCAGGATTTAGCAATGTACTTTTTTCCAGAAATTCAGATTCACCGAATTCCATATTCATATCCTTGTATCCCAGATGCAGTCTGAAATCATAATACCCTTTGGGATAGATATCAATCCATTCACCATGATGAATTGATTTATCCTTTAGCCCGTAAGTGACATAACCGCCGAGTGAAAAATATCTGGACAACCTTCGGTTTGTTTCAGCGCCGATCCCGACTTTAATACCTTCATACAGGTTATAGCTGAAAAGTCTATTATACATGAGGTTAAAATATCCTATCGGGATTTTGCCTTCCGCAAGAAACCTGATAAATTTTGAATTTGCCAATTCAGCACGTGCGGAATCAGCCTCACTTGTGTTGTCTGAAATTGGTTCGGAAGAGATACCTGAATTAAATGATGGAAGTGTCCCCTTTTTTAAGAGATTCATCGGTCGGGGGATGTAAATCAGGACTTATACTTAAGTCGTATTTTGTAAAATCGGAAGGCATGAAAGGGGGATTGATCTTTCGCTGATAAAATGAAGTATGATTTACAGCTAAAAACCGATTGAATGAATCGCTCCTAGTCCAATAAGTTGAATCTATTTTATCTGCCTTTTTAGGCAAGAACCGAACTTTAACCTGTTTTTCTCCGGGAAACCATTGCTTATCGCGGAGACGGTCAAATTGCTGATAAATGGAGACAGAAGAAATTGATCCTGAAAGATTCTGAACTGAAGTAAAACAAGCGCTAAAAGCCTGAATGGCATAACCCTGATTATTAATAACAAGTGTTCCTTGCAAAGCGTTCATCGAATTTTTACTTCGGGGTTCAAAACTGATAACAAATATGCTGTCATCATCTTTCCCGATAAATGTATCAGTCAAGTAGTAAAAGTATTTTTTAAGTCCTGTCTGATTTAACGGAGAGAGAAATGATTTATTTAAGATTTTGATAAACGGATCATAAACAGAAAGGTCCTGTAATTCACCTGCTAACGTTAAAAATGACTTTTTTGCAGTGCCTGTGTATTTTGACGAAATAATACTTTCATTCCTGTGATTTGGTTGAAGCATTTTTTTGCGTGACAGTATTTCAAGGGAAAAGAGAGGCTTTTGGATCGTTGGCTGAAAACCCGAGACTTCCGAAGAATCATTTAATTGAGACCCACTGTGTGCGTCTTTGCTTTCAGATGAGGACACTGATGATATTTTGAAATCCTGGAGACTGGTGTAGCTGTAACTATTAAATTTTTCCGGGTTATTGCGTGTACAGTTTTCAATTGCCTTTTTCATTATTCCCAAACCGGTATTCTTCAAAGGTGAATTTGAAAAAGCGGAATCCTTCTTTTCCAATGGCGACATTTTGATCAGCAATCCGTTGGCTAAAGCCAACGGCAAAGGATAAACCATTGACTGAAATCCAAAATGACTCAGCCTTATGGACGAAACGGAATCAGGGATTATGAACCATCCGTCAGAGTTAGTAAAAGTGCCTGAATTACCCGGAGAAAATTTGATGGAGACTAAAGAAACAGGTTGCCCGTCAGATGCACTGATAACCCTGCCTTTAACCGAAGTCTGTTGGCTAAAGCCAACGGCAAAGGATAAGCTAGCGGCAAAGGATAAACCAACGGCAAAGAATAAACCAACGGCAAAGAATAAACCAAAATACCTATAGATCACTTTCATCTAACTAAAAAATAATTTTCTCATTATGAAGCCATTACAAGAAGCATATTTTGGCTCTTTTCCGACTTCTTTTGATAGTAAATTATTCTTTTTCCCATGTTCAAGACATTTTTCTGTTGTTCGATGTTTTCATCATATTCAACATGGTCTTTAACAATCTTGTATATTATCCTGGCTAATTTGTGAACCACAGCTACAATCGCCTGGTTGTACCCTAATTTTGCTTTCTTTGCCCTGAAAAGATCCCCAAGATAACCCTTGTGATTTTTCAACGTGTTGGCAAACCCTTAATATCTGCCCCGCGTAATTTTTTCTCTTTGGCACCTTGCTTGACAAAAGCTTACCACCTGATTTTTTATTGTTTGGAACAACATTCATCCAGCAACAAAATTTGTCTCCTGTCGGGAACTTTCTGGTAAAATCAGCGCCAACTTCAGATACAAACTTAAAAGCTGTCAATCCGCTTATGCCCGGTATCCTGGTGATATTGACTCCCAATATTTGAAAACAATATTTTTCTGTATCAAAAATGGGGGCATTATTGGCTGTCATCTTCTTCTCAGCCCTTTTAAATTCAAGAGCTTCTTCTTTCCTGTTTTTCTCAACAACCACTGCGTAGGCCCTTAGCATTTCATCAAGTTTCAAATCAAGCTCCCTGATCTGATCTTGTGTATAAAGATAACAATCCAGATTTTGCTTTAATACAAACACCTGGCTTTCTGACCAATTTCCCTCCAGTGATTTAAGGATTTCTTCCCTTTTGGCTTTTACCCTGTAATGAATGTTTTTTACCAATTCTTCCGGATCCCGTTCTCCTTTTACAATCAACTGTAAAATTGCCATCCCCGATTTACCCTTAATGTCACTGATCTCCCTGTGGAGTTTAACATTCATCATGTCAAGGGATTTTTGTACCCGAAGAAGCGACTGGTTACATCTTTCAACGAGCCTGTCCCTCTTCCGCGATAGATCCTTTATCTCCCTTATCCTGTTTTCAGGCTGAAAACTCTCGGTCAGCAGCCCATAGATATGTAAAAGCTGTATCCAGGATACATCCACATAATCGGCCTTCTTTTCTCCCAAATTCTTAATATGTTTGGCATTGCAAACCACTACGTCAAATACGTTTTCTTCAAGTAAGAAATAGAGTTGTACCCAGTAAATTCCGGTCGCTTCCATTGCCACTGTCTTAATGTCACAATCTTTTAACCATTTTGCAATTGCCCTCAGGTCACAGGTATAGGCATCAAAACGACGGTTATTATCCGCATCCCTGTCCTCAGGAACACAAACCTGGTATTCCTTACTGGCCACATCTATCCCTGCAGCATCAGGATTAACAATTAAAAGTTGCGAGCCTTTGTCCTTTTTAATTTATTGAGCTTTCTTTGCCATATTGTAAAAATTTGGGGTTAAAAGCCCTTTGCCCGCTTTCCCTTGTCGCAATCGACACTGTAAACCTTCATGCGGCCTCATGGGTCCAAAAATCGCGATACGGACAAGTGGAACCAGTCTGTTCAACGAAGTATTTTTATCTTCACTGTAGAATCTGCTTACTTGCAAAAGGGCACCCCAAATTTGCACATAACTCCCGTTAGTTCCCATTCGCGCGCTTTTTTAATCAAGGAGGTCTGTTCAATGTTTACTATTCACTATTCACTGTTTACTGATTACTGATTACTTTCTCAATCTCCTTCATCGTTATTCTTCCCTCATAGATCGCTTTACCCGTTATCACGGCGGGGATTCCGGCTTCCTGCAACGCTATAATGTCCTTCATCGAACTGACACCTCCGCTGGCGATCAGATAAATACCAGGGACGGCCTTTAAAATGTTTTTATAAAGCTCAAATGAAGGTCCTGTTAACATTCCGTCCTGACTGATATCTGTACTGATAACATTTTGAATACCATTTGAATACCATTCCTTTATAAAATTATAAACATCAACGCCAGTGCCTTCCAACCATCCGGAAACCGCGATCTTTTCGTCTTTTGCATCAGCCCCGAGGATGATCTTTTCTTTTCCGTATTTTTCAATCCAGGAGAGAAAGATTTCCGGCGATTTAACGGCAATGCTTCCGCCTGTTATCATCGATGCCCCTGATTCAAAGGCTATTTTCACATCCTCATCTGTCTTTAAGCCTCCGCCGAAATCAATGACCAGTTTTGTGTTTGAAGCTATTGTTTCCAGTACTTTCTGATTGATGATATGATTGGCTTTTGCCCCGTCGAGATCAACAAGATGCAGACGCTTTAAGCCGGCTGCCTCAAACATTTCAGCCACTTCAAGGGGATCTTCGTTATAAACGGTTTTCCGGTCATAATCGCCCTGGCTTAGCCTTACGCATTTACCCTCTATAATATCAATCGCCGGAATAATCTCAATTCTCATACTTTCCGATCCCTTAAATTTTTAAATTTCAATAGCTAATAGCCTGACTTCTAATTCAATGTTCAATAATTTTATTACTTGAGACGCACATTTTTGTTTGAGACGCACGCCGTGCGTCTCTACTATTCTTTCATTCATTAATTCCTTAATCCTACAGCCTTAGATCAATGAAATTCTGCAGTATCCTCTCACCCACCCTCCCGCTTTTCTCAGGATGAAACTGAGTGGCATAAAAATTGTCCTTTTGAAGAGCCGCACTGAACGGAATGATATACTGACATGTTGCCGCCGTATCAGGTCCTGTCTCGGCATAATAGGAATGAACGAAATAGAAATACTGATTCTCAAGCGTTTCATCAAATATTTGGCTTCTCAATCCCGAAATACTGTTCCAGCCCATATGAGGAACTTTTGCCCCTTCTCCGTTTTGGGGATCAAATTTTTTAACCTTCTCGGGAAAGATTCCAAGACATTTCACACCGCCCTCTTCAGAATGCGAACACATCAGCTGCAATCCAAGACAGATTCCAAGGACAGGCTGTTTCAGATATGTTATTAACCTGTCCATTTTTCTTTCACGGAGGAAAGCCATTGTCGTTGAAGCCTCTCCCACGCCGGGAAATATAACCCTGTCGGCGCTTCTGATTTCTTCAGGATCAGCCGTAACTTTTGCCCTGATTCCAAGACGCTGAAGGGCAAAATCAACCGACATGATGTTTCCTGCATTATATTTAATGATGGCAACTTTCATTTAAAATCTACTGAATGTTCTTTTATTCTTTTAAAACCAGAATAAGGATTACAAAATTAATAAAACATGGGAACTTTATTTCTTCAGGTAGGGCACATCAGCATATCAGCACATCACCACAACTTGTCCCGATCCTTCGGGATCAGCACATCATTTTCATTGCCTCTTATTTTTCAGGGCTTTTCTGTACAGGGCTAAATATTCCTTTATACTCTTATCCCATGAAAAATCCTGTGCCATAGCCTTTTTGATCAGCTTTTTGATGTGTGGTTTCCGGTAATAATAAGTCTCCAAAGCCCACTTAACCGTAAAGTAAACAGCTCTGCTGCTGGGTTCATAAAATTTAAATCCTGTACCGCTGCCATCTTGCTGGTTATAATTTATTATGGTATCGTTTAATCCGCCTGTAGCCCTTACTATAGGGAGTGTACCATATTTCAGCGAATACATCTGATTTAATCCGCAGGGTTCATAAATCGAAGGCATCAGAAAAAAGTCACTCCCTGCCTCAATCAAATGGGCCAGTTCATTGTTGTAGCCAATGTACGAACCTATTTTGCCGGGATACTTCTTATCAAGGTTACCGAAATACCACTCCAATTGTTTGTCCCCTGCGCCGAGAATGGCAAACTGAACATCAAAATTCTGAACGATTCCCTCAATACATTCAGCAAGCAGATACAGCCCTTTTTGATTAACAAACCTGCTGACAATCCCAATAACAGGTGTAACTCCTACCTGATTTAATCCCATTTGTTGCTGCAATTGGCTCTTGCATATAAATTTTCCATCCATTTCGCCATGAGTATACCTGGCAGGAATCAGTTTATCTACAGCCGGATTCCATTCTGAATAATCAGCGCCGTTCAGGATGCCCACATAATCGTCTCCTCTTTGAATAAGATATTGATGCAGGCCATAACTACCCAACTGTGTTTTTGTTTCTTCCGCATATCCTTTACTGACAGTATTCACCGCATCAGCAAAATGAATCCCGCCCTTCATGAAATTGACGTCGTGATAACATTCAAACTTATCAGCGGTAAAATCTTCCCATCCTAATCCTGTAAAAGGGTAAAAAGAGCCAGGATATCGTCCCTGGTAGGCAATATTGTGAATCGTTAAAACGCTGGCTGTTTCTTTGAATAACGGATCTTCCCGGTACAATCTTTTAAGATAAGCAGGCATAATTGCTGTATGCCAGTCATTCGCATGGACAATATCCGGTTTGAAATTCAGCTCGCGGCAAAATTCAAGAGCCGCTTTGGATAAAAAGGCATACCGTTTTGGATTATCTGCGTAATTATTATAATCAGCATCGTGATAAATACCGAATCGTCCGAAATAGGGTTCATAATCAATCAGGTAAACAGGAATTTCTCCTTTCATTTTGGTTTGCAGAACATTGCAAAATATTTGTTCACCTCCCATCTGAACACTCATATTCTGTAAAACAGGAAGAATTTGGAATTTATTTCGGTCAATGGATGAATAGGCAGGGATGACAACAATCACTTCAAACCCCTGGTTACTCAACAAAAGAGGCAAAATTCCCACAACATCTCCCAGGCCTCCTGTTTTAGCAAAAGGCGCACACTCGGCAGAGGCCATTAATATTTTTAGTTTTCCTCCCATCCCCTTATTAATGAAAGAATTAAGAAATGATATAATTGATATGCTGATGTGCTGATTAATAAATATGTATGATTCAATTTTTCAGATAATCATAAAGCATCAGCACATCAACTAATCAGCACATCGAAAATTATTACCAAATTATCTGAATTTCTCTTATTTTTTCGATTAAGATTTCGGAAGATTGAGTTCGATCTTGTCTTCCGAACCAAATATCAAAGCCACAACAAGAGTAAGATATTCCCTCAGATGGCGTGTAATTAAAAAGTTGTCTTTTACGAACTGATTGGCATTTCTTCCCAAAATTTCCCTTATTTCAGGATGTTTCAGCAGATATCGGATACGTAAGGCAGCCCCTTCAGGAGTACTCACCCTGAAGCCGTTATAGTGATCCATAACCTGCAGTTTGATCCCTCCCGTATCTCCTGCGATAACAGGTTTACCTTTCCACAATCCTTCGGTGACCGTAAGTCCGAATCCTTCCTTCAACGATTTCTGAATAATAATATCTGATCCCCTTTGTAAAGCATTTATCGCCCTGTGTGCATCAGGAGGCAGTTCAAGAATATGAATATTCGGATCATCACCCGCAAAGTCCTTTACCTCTTTCAGAACCTGTGCGCCCTCCGGATCGTCTGTAGCTCCTCCGCCGGCTAAAACCAACTGTACGGGAACACTATTTTTAACTAACCTGTAACTCTGAATCACTCCAATCGGATCCTTAAACCGGTCAAAACGGGATACCTGCGTTATGAGCGGTAAATTTTTGTCAATTCCCCATGAATTTAAGAAATCGGATATTTCCCGATCTGAAAGCTCAATATTTTTTTCGCTTAAAGGATCTATGCTTGGCGGAATTAAATACAAAGGATTGGATAAAGGTTGTACAAACGTTGATAACGACCAGATACTGGCATCATAATCCTTAATGAATTCTCTTAAATATTTCCAGATCGGCCGGTAAGGATGGCTTACGTCAATGTGGCAGCGCCAAATCCACTTGCCTTTCCGTTCATTGCAAAAATGAAGTAAAGCGGCAGGTTGCGGATCGTGTATAAACACAACATCAGCATTGTCCAGTTTGCTTTTTAGTCTTTCGTAGTTGTCAAGATTTGTCTTTTCATAAACACTTAGAAGAGCTTCAGATATATCATCCCGGTCACCCTGAAGTGAATTATGCATCTTCTTGGTGCACTGGTAGAAATCCTTTTCGCCGCTGATGACTTCCCATTCGGCATTAATTCCTAATTCGCGTTTTAACGGAATGAGCCGGTTTAGAATTTCGGCCACTCCTCCCCCTTCTTTCGTGGAATTAATATGAAGAATATTTATCCCTTTAAGAGGATAGGCCAATTGTTTTAACTGGTCAATCACTTCATTGCCTACAACCTGGGCGTATTGTTCAATTAAACTTTGCATTATGCACTCTCTTTAAAGTAATTACAAAAAATTGTGCTGATATCATCCCGCAGTTCATTCAATGTCGTAAAATAAGGATCAATTTGATCGAGAGAATCGCTTAAATCCATATACTGATCTCCTAAACCTCTCATCCAGAGTGAAAAATCACTTTTGTTCTCAGGCGTCCTTCGGCGTGAATCAATAAAATGATAAAAAATGCTCCCCAGAGACATATGAGGAATAATATTAATAAACGACTCAGGATTTTCAAGACATACGCCGGTATCAAAGATGACCGTCTGCGAGCGGATAAAATGAAACTCCTGTCCTTGTTTTACCCAGGGAACGTGTTCCAGTTCATATAATCTCTGCTCAATTATCTCGATCACTTCATGACGGAGATCTTCCAAATCCGTATAAATATTGGGATCAATCAACGAAAGCTGTTCTGAAATTTTTGAATCATGCAGATTTCTTGAGGCCCATACGGCAAAATCGTTTTGAAACTCAGGATCATCAAAAAAAGGTCGCAATAAACCTGCCCAAAAATGATAATATAAGCATCCCGCATGAGTATTTTTTAACTGATCTCTGAGTTCCCGCAGATTTTGTGCTTTCTCACCCGTAGCAATAGCTATAAGTGCACAATCCTTTATTGTAAATCCTTCACATGCCATATTTTCATATTCTAATAATTAGTAAATTCCGTACAGATGATTCCTTCAATATAATTAATTACCTGTTTCATTCTCTCCCTGTTTCATTCTCTCCTTCATATTTAACAACAAAAAAAACGGCTTAATAGTTTTAAAAATTTTTCTTAAAGCATTTTTTAGATAAGCAGTAAACTACTTTCCCTTTAAAAGATGATCAATCACCATTCCCATTTGCCTGAATTCCTCATCTTTATAAAGGCGTGTCACAAAAACTACTTTTCCTTCCTTATTGATTATGATATTCCTGGTCACTCCTGCATCTTTTTTAGCGAATAATCCAAAAATATCTGCCTGAGGATCTACAGCAAATGGGTAATTTATATCCATTTCTTTAATGAAAGTTTTAACTGTTTCCAAAGGTTCCCCGCGATCAATGCCGTAAAGAACGAAGTTCCGATTTTTCCTGTACTTTGTCCAGATCTCATTTTCAATAAAAGGGATTAATTTACGGCATATGCCGCTCCATGAGGCATTAAACTGTAACATGACAACTTTCCCTCTCCAGTCACGCGAGAATACTGTCTTCCCGTTAATCAGGTTAAGTGCAAAATCAGGGATTGTATCACCGATTTTAATGATAAAACCATATTCCTCCGGCATCTCATTTACCGGAATTGCAGACTGTTCCTGTCCGAATCCCTTCGTAGTGATTACTAATAATACAAGAATTGCAGCCATTTTATAAATAATGCTTTTCATCTGAAGTAATAATTTACATCTGATGCCTGCAATCTTCAGCCTCGGACCTTTGATACTAAGTCTTTAGCCTGTTGCCTTAATTAAAAACTACCGTTCTGTTATTGTATACAAGTATTTTTCGTTGTAAGTGTTTGTATACAGCCTCGCTCAGTACAATTTTCTCCAGATCCCTCCCTTTGCGGATAAGAGTTTCGACTGTATCAATGTGGCTTATCCGCACAACATCCTGAGAAATAATAGGACCGGCATCCAGATCAGCCGTAACATAATGACTTGTGGCGCCAATAATTTTTACCCCTCTCTCATGAGCAGCATGATAAGGACGTGCTCCCGCAAATGCAGGAAGAAAAGAATGATGGATATTGATGATCCTGTTTGAGTAACGGCTTACAAAATTCTCCGTTAACACCTGCATGTACCTTGCTAAAACGACAAAGTCAATCCCGTATTTGTCAAGAATCTCAAGCTCCTTCATTTCCTGTTCAGCCCTGTTCCCATTGTCTATTTCAATGAGATGAAAATCAATTCCAAAACGCTGTGCCACTGGCTTAAGCGTTTCATGATTGCTGATGATTACTGGAATTTCAGCTTCCCATTCACCGGCTGTATAACGCGAAAGCATATCAAACAGACAATGCGGCATTTTGGAAACAAAAATGGCCATGCGGAGCTTCTTATCTGAAAAATGAAGCCAGAATTTCATGGAATATTTCCTTGCAATAAGAGTCTCAAAATATTCAGCAATTTTTCCCCTTGGGATTGTAAATTTTTCAAGTTCCCATTCCACCCGCATATAAAACAATCCCTCTTCATGATCGACGTGCTGTTCAAGGTAAATGATATTTCCCCTGTTTTCATTAAGAAATTCAGTTACCGTGGCGAGAATACCCTGCTTATCCGGACAATGAATAAGCAATATGGCCGTATTCCTTAACTCCATTTCCCTTTGGATCGATTTCATCGAATTAATTTAATGATTTATTCCCTAAAAACCCTGAATATCAGGATAAAAATATTAACAAATTAAAGCTTTCCCTTTGTACTCGGAAGTGTCTGTTTTAAAGGGTCTTTTCTTATTGCCATTTTTAAAGCTCTGGCAAATGCTTTGAATATAGCCTCAATCTTATGATGTTCATTTTCACCTTCCGCCTTTATATTCAGATTGCAGAAAGCAGAATCCGATAATGATTTAAAAAAATGCTTAAACATTTCAGTGGGCACGTCTCCGACATATTCCCTTTTGAAATCAGCATCCCACACCAACCAGGCCCTCCCTCCAAAATCAATTGCGACCTGGGCAAGACAATCATCCATGGGAAGGCAGAATCCGTATCGTTCAATTCCGACTTTATCGCCCAGCGCTTTCCTGAGAGCCTCGCCCAATGCTATTCCTGTATCTTCAATTGTGTGATGTTCATCCACTTTAAGGTCACCTCTTGCCTGAATTGTCAAATCACAGCCTGAGTGCCTCCCGATCTGTTCAAGCATGTGGTCAAAGAAGTTCAATCCTGTTGAAATATCGCATTGACCGCTGCCGTCAAGTTTCAATTCAATTAAAATATCTGTTTCGGAGGTTTTTCTTTTAATAACGGAAGTCCTTTCAACATTTGAAAGAAAAGTGAAAATATCATCCCAATTGTTTGAAATGTAAGCACAAACAGATTGCAGATTTCTTTCTGTGAGTTCAGTTCGTCTCTCTTCCGATGCAAAGAAAATAGCTTTTGCTCCCATATTTTTAGCAAGTTCTACATCACTCACCCTGTCTCCGATGACAAATGATCCGGCAAGATCATAATCTCCCTGAAAATATTCAGTCAGCATCCCTGTCCTCGGTTTACGCGTTGGCGCATTTTCCTCAGGAAGTGAAGGATCAATATGTATTTTATCAAACGTGATATCTTCGTTCTCAAATGCTTTAAGCATCATATTATGAGCAGGCCAGAAGGTCTCTTCCGGAAAGAGCGGCGTTCCCAGGCCATCCTGGTTACTGACGATAACCAGCTCAAAATCAAGATACTTTTTAATGTTGTAGAGGTTACGGAAAACACGGGGAACAAATTCCAGCTTTTCAATTGAATCAAGCTGTTTGTCCACCGACGGTTCAATCACCAGTGTCCCGTCACGATCTATGAAAAGCACCTTTTTCATATCAATTATTTTTTCAATTCATTTCCTGTAATGCCTTGAGCAATACACCATTTTCTTCAGGGGTCCCCACACTGATTCTAAGGCACCCCGCACAAAGTCTGATTCCTGAACGGTCTCTAACGATGATTCCTTTCCGGCTCAGATACTGATAAATGCCTTTTGGATCATCTGTCTTGACCAGCAGAAAATTCGCATCAGAAGGAAAAATCCTTTTAACTAAAGGCAATTTCTCCAATTCCCGGATAAGCCTTTCTCTCTCAGCAAGCAATATCTTTACCCATTCCGATCTCTTCTCCTCGCGATCCAATAGTTCGCCAACCTTATGAAGGGTCAGCACATTCAGGTTGTAAGGATACTTGATCCGGCTGAGTACTTCAATGATCTGCTCTCCAGCAAAAGCCATTCCGAGCCGCAAACCTGCCATGCCCCACGCTTTGGAAAAAGTCTGCAGAATCACAAGGTTGGGATAGTCCTTTAATGATGGAAGCAATGATTTCTTCGGACAAAAATCGATATATGCCTCATCAATGACCACAATGCCATTGAAACCACCGATAATCCGCCTCATACCTTCGATATCCAGGGCATTGCCGGAGGGATTATTCGGAGAGCACAGAAAGACAATTTTTGTAAAAGAATTAACAGCCTTAAGAACTTCATCCGCTTTAAGTTCAAATTCTTCTGTTAAAGGAACTTCAATAACTTCCACATTATTCACATCTGCCGCCACCTTGTACATCCCGTAAGTCGGAGAAATCGTAACGATATTGTCTTTACCCGGTTCGCAGAATGCACGGATCAGCAAATCAATCGGCTCATCGCTTCCATTGCCCAAAAAGATATTCTCTGCAGGAATATTCTTTATCCTGCTTACCTTTGATTTAAGTTCCCGCTGTCTTGGATCAGGATAACGATTCCACGGTGAGTTATAAGGATTCTCATTCGCATCCAGAAATACGTCCGCTTCCCCTGAAAACTCATCCCTCGCGCTTGAATAGGGTTTAAGCTTTCGAATGTTTTCCCGCAATAATTGATCAATATTAAAACCCATGCTCTTCTCTCCGACTGTTTAATGTTTACTGTTCACTGTTTACTGTTCACTGTTCACTATTACTGATTACTGATTACTGATCACTGATTACCGATTACCGATCACTTCTCCAATGCCTTCATTCGCAAAGTAGCTGCATTTTTATGAGCAAATAACTGCTCCGCTTCAGCCATCTCTTCAATAACAGGTCCTAATTTATTGATGCCTTCCG
Source organism: uncultured Bacteroidia bacterium (assembly GCA_963810555.1). Classification (GTDB taxonomy): domain Bacteria; phylum Bacteroidota; class Bacteroidia; order Bacteroidales; family Prolixibacteraceae. The sequence continues at coordinate 188,364 of CAWENX010000005.1, forward strand.
GAGTTATTTCCTGGAAAGTTATTTTCCTGCAAAAACTGCCGAAATTTACTCCGCTGAACGATCTCGCCCATCCGTTAGTCGGAAGGGTATGGTTTGTACCCGATGCATAATCGCCCGCGCTCTCGGGAGTAAAGTTGCCCAGAAAGACCGAACCGGCATTGATGATCCTCTCAGCAATATCCTTCGCATTTTTCATTGAAATAATCAAATGCTCGGGAGCATAATGGTTAACAAATTCAATCATTTCGTCTTCGTCCCTAAGGACAATAGCCCTGCTGTGCTCAAGCGCCTTAAATGCCGTTTCCGATCGCGGCAGATCTTTAATCTGCCTTTCAACAGCTTTGATCACCTCTTTTACCAGTGCTTCTTCTTTGGTGATCAGAATAACCTGACTGTCAGGCCCATGCTCTGCCTGAGACAGCAAATCAGCCGCTATAAACTCAACATTTGCTGACCCGTCTGCCATTACGGCTACCTCCGAAGGTCCTGCCGGCATATCAATGGCACATTCAGAAAGAGAAACATACTGCTTGGCTGCCATTACCCATGAATTGCCCGGACCGAATATCTTGTCAACTTTCGGCACACTCTCAGTCCCGTATGCCATCGCTCCGATTGCCTGCATTCCTCCTGCCTTAAAAATCTTTGTAATATGGCATAACTCCGCCGCATACAGAATTGCCGGATGAATTTTCCCCTCCTTATCCGGAGGAGTACAAAGCACTATCTCTTTGCATCCCGCCAGCATGGCCGGAATTCCAAGCATCAGAACAGTTGAAAACAGGGGCGCCGAGCCTCCCGGAATGTATAAACCCACCTTTTCTATCGCGACCGATTTCTGCCAGCATTTTACTCCCGGGGAAGTTTCAATTATCTTTAAAGGAGTGCGCTGTGCAATATGAAAAGTCTCAATGTTTTTGGCAGCAACAGCAATGGCATCCTTGAGAGATTGACTTAACTGCCTCTCAGACTTTTCAATTTCTTCAGCAGTGACTGAAAGGTGTTTCAGGCTGACCTTGTCAAACTTAAGGGTATACTCACGCAAAGCTTCATCTCCCCTTGCTTTGATTTGGCTCATGACCTCCTTCACGGTCTCTGCTTTGGCTGAATAATCCGGCGAAGGACGTTTACATATCTGATCCCAGGTGTCTCTTAACGGATATCTGTAAATTTGCATCACATAAATAATTAAAGGATCATGTTCTCTATTGGTAGTACAAGTATTCCTTCTGCCCCGTTTCGTTTCAGTCTTCCGATTACATCCCAGAGTTCATTCTCATTGATTACCGAGTGGAGCGAACTCCAGCCCGGTTTTGCCAGCGACATAATGGTCGGAGACGTCATTCCCGGAAGTACCTTAACGATCTGATCAAGTTTATCATTAGGAGCATTAAGCAGCAGGTACTTTTTCCCCCTCCCTTTTTCAACCGATTCCATACGGAAAATCAGCTCATCAAGGATGGCCTGCTTTGACTTTGAAAGATCAGAATTTGCAATCAATACAGCTTCAGATTCAAGGATGACCTCAACTTCTTTCAGATGATTGCTCACCAGTGTGCTCCCCGAGCTTACAATATCAAAGATAGCATCAGCAAGGCCGATCCCCGGAGCAATTTCAACCGATCCTGCAATAAAATGAATGTCGGAACGAATGTTGTTCTTATCCAGGAAATCCTGTAAAATCTTTGGATAGGATGTTGCTATCTTCTTGCCCTCAAACCATTTAAGGCCGGGATATTCAATATCTTTGGGAATCGCCAGCGAAAGCCTGCATTTGCTGAATCCAAGATGCTTTAAGATTTCAACATTCCTTTTTTGCTCGACTACTTCATTTTTCCCGACGATACCGACATCGGCAACACCGTCGGCCACGCACTGCGGAATATCGTCATCCCTTAAATACAAAGCCTCAAGAGGAAAGCTTTTTGCAGAAGAGATCAATCTGCGCTTGCCCGGAATAAGGCTTATTCCCGATTCCTCAAGCAGCAGAATGGAATCTTCATTCAACCTCCCTTTTGTCTGAATGGCAATTCTTAATTTCGAATCCATAGTGTTTAAATTAAAAAGGCTCACCTGTTATCTCAAGGTAAGCCTTTGTATTGGTATTTAGTTTGTTTGTGGACGTACCAACCCTGACCTACCTTAAGGCAGATGATGATGATGTCCGTATTTTCCGTAAATCTTTGTCATAATTGTAACAACGGTACAATATTACATAAAAAATTGAATTATTGCAACATGATGAAAGATTGAATGTTAATTTTTAATTAAATGTCGTTAGTAGGTAGATCAATCCAATACTTTTTTTTAAGGCTCATTTGAATAATAATTTATTAAACTGCTCATTGAAACCACGCCAAACAATCACTCTAGAGCAGAAGAATCGTGAATCATTCATCTGCAAAACCATCTTTAAAATCAACCATAAACCACTTATTATTTATAAATTTAAATTTCGATATTATCATTACTTGTTCGGGATCAGCATATAAAACATTCTCCTCTACAAGGTTACCTGTTTTATAAAATCTTCTTTTGTACTTCACGCCCTCAATTGTTGCAATACTATCATTCTTAAAATAAGCGTCACTTAGTATTTCCCAATTATTTTTATCATGAGGAATATAATTGTCCTTATGAATTTCAATGCTATTTGATGCTTTTTCATACTCTATTTTTTTTTCGCGTTCTATTTTTTTTTCACTTTCTAAAGGAAAGATGATCCTACTCATTTGAAAGATACTATCCGAGTAAAATCTAGTTCTAAAAGAGTCAAAATCTTCATTAGACAAAGTATCTCTTAATTTATTCATTTTATCAGCAGTGTTTTGCTTGAAATTACAACCTGCTGTCAATATGTAAAATATACTACAAATTGCAATAATAAATTTTTTCATACATTTTCTTATTTGTTGTTTTTTCACATAATATAATTTTTTAAAACTTATCACTTTAATTCTGTTCCCCACACCCTTACTATCGCAGATCTTTGGGCCGTGCTATTTTGACTACTCAATCTCAAAAACCTTTCTATTGCATTTTTTATCTGCGAATGAGTAAATATAGATAAAATTATTATTAGTGAATACCGGCCAAGGCAATAGCACTACAGCATTATTTGATACATTTTTTATTTGCCATGTGTCACCTTTAAAATTTTGCAGTCTCTTTTTTGTATTTCTATATATGCTACACCGCCTACATCATAGTTAAGGGTTCCACGCACGATCCAAACACTATCCTTCAATTCAGCTTTAAAAGGTTTTTCTTCAAAGATTTCATTACCATAAATTGGATACCATATCGCTTCTGCAATCTTAATCGCAGTTTTTTCATCAGGTACAAAACCGTTATCAGGTAAAAAGCTGTTATCCGGTACAAATACTTTCTGGTTCTGATTTGGAACGAAGCCAAAAGTTGCCATGCATAAAATGCCAATTATTAGTATTTTTATATTCTTCATCTTGTTGATTTTCTTTTTTCAGCTATCGATTTTGTTGATTTTTAATATTTTATGCAGATTGAATAAATGGCAAATAAAAATAGCTAAAATTATTGTAATTCAATCCTAATCCGTTTTATAACCGATCCTTTTTCTTGGCTGATTGCTTTTTTGATGCAATCCCGCATGTGCGGATCAATCCTTTCAAGCAGATATTTAAAAGCCCTGTTCAGCTTTGCATCAAGTTTCAGCACTTCTTCCCTCAGGTCACTGTTTTCCTTTAAAATAGCCCTGTAACGCGCAAAAGCCCTCATAATTTCAATGTTTATTCTGATTGCCTTTTCTGAACGAAGCACCGATGAAAGCATTGCCACTCCCTGCTCGGTAAAAGCCAATGGATTTGTTGAAGAATGTTTTAACGATGCCAACCGGTCACAATTTGTGACCAGTTCATCTTTCTCGTTTTTAGTGAGTTCAAACATGAAATCTTCCGGGAACCGTCCAATATTCCTTTTTACCTGTTGTTTTAAAGCCTTTGTCGGTACATCATACAGAATAGCCAGGTCAGAATCTATCATTACCCTGTACCCTCTGAATTGAAAGATCAGCAATTCATATTCAGGTTTTATAATGTCATTCATATTTTGTTTCTTTTCACAGCAGGTATGAATTTTCTTAAAAAACTTTCCATTACATTTTTTGCCTGTGGCTGAGTAAATATAGATAAAATTATTGTAATTCAAAACCATGCGAAGCCATCGTGAAGATTAAAACTGTTCAGGATTTCTTATATTTGTAAAAAAAGCCATGACAAGAGTAATTATAACCAATAAATCAAAGGCGGCTAAGCAAATGATTGAATTTCTTAAAACACAGCCTTACGCTAAAGTAATTGAAGAGGATGAACCGAATGCGGTGACCTTGCGTGCCATTGAAGAATTAAAAACAGGTAAAACCATTAAATGCGACAGCTTTGAAGATTATATCGAAAAAGTAAAATAGCATGTATAAGCTGGAATTTACTAATCAGTATCTAAAAGATTTAAAACTTGCGCGAAAACGAAACCTTGACGAATCAAAGCTAAACCTGTAATCCAAATGTTATTGACCGGCAACGATTTGCCTGAAAAATACAAAGATCACAAGCTTACCGGAAAAATGAAAGGATTAAATGAATGTCATATAACGCCTGACTGGCTTTTAATCTATCAAAAAAGTTTTATCATAAAGCTTATCACCCTTATACGTACCGGCTCACATTCCGACCTTTTTTAATCTACCTGTCGGTCAGTAATATATAATCCTTCCGATGTTTTCTCAATAACCTTCCCATGGCATTTTTCGCCTTCGAATAAGTAAGTATAGACAAAATTATTATGATAATGGACTAATTACAAAGATTCCTCATTCTGCTTCGCTCCATTACCAATGACAGATTTTTTAGAAGTGTCTTTTGATCTCGCTTCATGAGATGACTCACTACGTGTCGGCATGACACTTTTGTTCTGAGGGCTGGGGGGGTGATAAGGGGCGGCGGAGCCGCCCCTTATCACCCCCCCTCATTGTTACGCCCAGGTGTCATTCCGAACGCAGCGAAGCGGAGTGAGGAATCTCAGATATTTATCCCTTGAAGTACTTCCTGTCATTATTACATCATGCCTCATTTTTATTGGGGTAGGTATTCGGAATCACAGATCGGTGTGGCATTAAGGAGGAGAGTGGGCGGCGTCGCCGCCCACTCTCCTCCCCTTTCCTTAAAAAAAGTGTCATTCCGAACGAAGTGAGGAATCTCCTTTGCCACTTACTCTTTTCCCCTCTCACAATAGAGTGTGTCATTCCGACGAAGTGAGTAATCTCATTCACTAAATGCATACGCCGGCAATAACTATTTTAATACATTTGTAACCGGATAATCAAACACGCAAATAATGAGAAAAATTGCCACCCTTCTGATCCTGTTGTCTTTAACCGTTTCATCCTTTTCAAAAACACCGGATGATAAAGTCTTCAGCCCGAATTACATCAAGGGTACCATGAAAAAAGTCATCAACTGGCAGCTTGCCAATCCCAAACACGACCTTTTTGACTGGACCAACGGGGCTTTTTATGCCGGCGTTTATGCAGCATGGGAAACGACCAAATCGAAAAAGATTTACAATGCCTTAATGGATATGGGCAATAAAAACCAGTGGAAAACAGGCCGGCGCTGGTATCATGCCGATGACATAGCCATTACCCAAACCTATCTTGATCTTTACAGGATTGAAAAGAAGCCCGAAATGATCAAATGTTTGGTCGACACGCTCGATAAATTCATGAAAAATCCTTATCCGCAAAGCTCGCCTATTGAAATAATCAAATGGTGGTGGTGCGATGCCCTTTTTATGGGTCCTCCTGCAATTGTCAAACTGGGTATGATTACAGGTGATAACAAATACCTGAAATTTGCTGACCAGGAATTTAAAGAATGTTATGACCTGTTATACAACAAGGACGAGCATCTTTGGGCGCGCGATCTGAACTATGTGATTAAAGATAATGCCGCTGACCGTTATGAAGCCAACGGTAAAAAGGTTTTCTGGTCGCGCGGCAACGGCTGGGTTATGGGCGGCATCGTAAGAATATTGAAAGAATTGCCGGCCGATTATCCTCAAAGTCCTTTCTATGAAAATCTTTTCAAAGAGATGGCTGAACGCATTGCTTCGCTCCAACAGTCTGACGGTCTCTGGCGGGCCAGCCTTCTCGATCCCGATTCCTATCCCGGCGGTGAAGTAAGCGGTTCAGGCTTTGACTGTTATGCCATTGCATGGGGAATAAACAATGGCTTGCTTGATAAGGCACAATATCAGCCCGTTGTTGAAAAAGCCTGGATTGCTCTGAACAAATGTGTCAATAAGGAAGGTCGCGTTGGCTGGGTTCAGCCCATCGGCGCTGATCCCCGTAAAAACTTTAATGAAGACAGCTGGGAGGTTTATGGTACAGGCGCCTATCTTCTTGCCGCCAGCGAAGTCATCAAGCTCAAACACTGATAAGTAGATAAATATTACTATCCCCTTAAAAGTCTGACACCAAATCAAACTGTCAGGCTTTCTTTATTAACACGCCCTGCCGCATTGAATTTCGCCTCAAATTTTTCAACAAATTAGAATAAATCTACACTCATTTTGCAGGCTACCTTATCCGTACCATCTCCATGGTTTGTGTAAGGTTTCTGTAATGTTTGTGTAATGTTACTGTAATAAAATATTACACAAATATTACACAAACCTTACATAAAAGTTACATAATCATTGGAGATGGTATGGCGTTGATGGCAGGAAAGGTTTGCAATCAGGCATGGCAGCAACTCTTCGGAACATCGTTTTATTTAATGAAACAAAGGCTCAATAGTAAACAATCCTTTTGCCCTTAATCCTGAATAATTTTGAATACAAAATCGCTTTGGATTCCTTGATGGCTGATGCACAGCGATAAATCATCTTTCTGGGATTGAAATCAGCCTTCCTATCAATTGTAAAAGGCTTGTTTGACGAGAGTGCTGTGAATTTGTATAGCCGGCCTGTATCCTTTACTGTCTGATATATTAAGAGCGCAGGCTTCTGTTCTTTATAAATTAAAGAATCAGAAGGATGCCATGAAATTGTAACTTTTTTATGATCCCTTACAATATCAAAATGCCCTGGAGGAGGTTTTAGTTCATTATCATTCCTGACCTGAGAAATATTTATTTTATTCTGAAAGACAGCTATATCGGTAAATATTGATTTTCCCAATTGAGCATTAAAGGATGAATCGCCTGCTGAACCGGAGACTATTGCACCTGTCTGAGATGCCTGAATACCAGGCTCTTTTCTGAGAGGTGTAAGCCGGGCACTCAGTTCGCCCATTTCCGTATCAGATAATCTCAAAAGATGGGATGCACTGTAAAAAGCAAATCCCTTAACATTTTTATACTGACGCATGATTTCTATCTGATCGCTGATCTCTTTGGGGTTATCCCATCCATTTTTGGTATCGGTGGATTTAAACAAAGCCTGACCCAGGTAAAGTGGTTTACCAAAGCAATGGTCATTCCACCATTTGGCAAGAGATCGCAAAATCAGCATATCTGTTTCCCTGCTCCCAGTAGAGCTGGGGAATGACATAATCTATCCAGTTCTGTGAAAGCCATTTGTACACATCAGCATACAAATCATCAAATGAAGTTGTTCCCCTTATTCCCGGGGAGCCGTTCGGGTCGTCGGACCGATTCCGCCAAACCCCGAAAGGGCTGATACCGAATCGCAAAGAAGGCTTCGCATTTTTAATGCTGTCATGCAATTCTGAAATAAAAAGGTCGATGTTATTACGCCGCCAATCTTTTAAACGTTTAGGATAAAATCCTTTGCCATATTGTACGAATGTTTTGCTGTCAGGGAAATTTTTCCCTCTTACAGGGTAAGGATAAAAATAATCGTCAAGGATTACTCCGTCGATGTTGTATTTGCGAACTACTTCAAGGATAACTTCGATGATGTGATCCCTTACTTGCGGAAATCCCGGATCGAAAAATTTCCTGTTATCAAAGTCGTGGATGTATTTTGGATTTTTGGCAGCAAAACTGTTCTTCGCCAGGTCATAATAACCTACATTCCTTACCCTGAATGGATTAAACCATGCATGAATTTCAATTCCTTTGGCATGACAAAGTTCTGTAAGGTAAGCCAGAGGGTCAAAAAAGGGCTCTGTCGGTTTGCCTTGCCTGCCCGTCAGGAAATAAGACCAGGGCTCTGTTTCAGAAGCATAAAATGCATCCGCGGCCGCTCTTACCTGGAAAAAAACCGCGTTCAAATTAAAACGTTCAACACGTTCTATCAAATCAGTCAGTTCCTTCTTTTGTTGTTCGACAGGCAATCCGGGTGCAGAGGGCCAATCGATATTATTGATGGTTGCCACCCAGACGCCCCTGAACTCCTGTTGTTCGATTTCCTGAGAAAGAGTCCATCCGGAGATAGAAAGGAATAATAAAAGAAGGGATAACCGGATCATGGATAATACTTCACGAAGGCTTCCATCGCCTCATATTCAGCCATACCCAGATAATCATATAATTTTGCCGTACTCCGGTTACGATCTTCAGCCCGCTGCCAAAATTCCCTTTCATCTTCTCCCATAAACATAGCGCCCTCTTTTTGTGACTGATGCCTTAGAATTGCTTCTCTTTTTCTTGACAGTTCAAGCGGACTGACAGGTACAGCCATTTCAATTTCATCGGCTTCCCATTCTGCCCAGGCTCCCCTGTAAAGCCATACCCAACAATCCTTCATCCATTGCTCGCTGATTAATTGCTGCAAAGCAATCAGTGCAGCATCAAGACAAACCCTGTGCGTTCCGTGAGGATCAGAAAGATCACCGGCGGCAAAAATCTGGTGGGGCTGGATTTTTTGCAGGAGGTCCATGATAATCCGAATATCCTCTTCAGCCAGGGAAGATTTTTGTTTTAAACCGGTTTCATAAAAAGGAAGGTCGAGAAAATGAATATTTTCGGGGGGTATATTAAAATATCTCAATGCCGCTTTTGCTTCGGTCCGGCGTATCAACCCCTTTATTTTCCTTACAACAGGTATGTCTAATTCATCCTCCTTTTTATTTTTAATGAAAGCAAATACCTTATTCATTTGATCAACAGCAATCTGATTCTCGGGGTCATAATAATTGAGAAATTCATCACAGAAATCCAGGAACCGGGTTACATATTCATCAGAAACAGCGAGATTTCCGGATACCTGGTAAGCAACATGAACCTCATGGCCCTGCTCTACAAGACGCAATAAGGTACCCCCCATGGATATAACATCATCATCAGGGTGGGGACTGAATATGACAACGCGTTTCTTTGCAGGATAAGCCCTTTCCGGCCTGTATGTATCATCAACTCCGGGTTTCCCTCCAGGCCAGCCGGTGATGGTATGTTGAAGATCATTAAAAACCTTTATATTAATATGGTATTGTGAACCGACTGTTGCTAAAAGATCGCTTAAACCGAAATCATTGTAATCCTTACCTGTCAGTTTTAATACCGGTTTTTTCGCTTGCTGGCATAACCAGAGCACCGCTTTTCGGACAAGCTGGTCGTCTGACCAATCGAGACTATCGAGCAGCCAGGGAGTTTTAATTCTTATGAGCTGAGAAGATGCTGCCCTGTCAAGAAATATTTTGGCATTATTGTGGTACTGAAGAAAAGAAGCGGGAACCTGACTTTGAGGATCTTCCTCAATTGTTTGCTGAATAACCCGTGCTTTAGCTTCACCAAATGCGCTCAGGATAATTTTTCTTGCACTCAGAATGGTATCAATCCCCATCGTGATTGCCTTTCGGGGAACTTTTTCAAATCCCTGGAACTGGTTTGCCTCTTCCTGTCTTGTTAATGTGTCAAGTGTGATAATCCGGGTTTTTGAATTTCTGACTGATCCTGGCTCATTGAATCCAATATGACCTGTCCTGCCTATTCCAAGAAGGGCCATATCAATGCCTCCGGCATCTGAAATTTTCTTTTCATATTCCCTGCAATAATCGTGAACACTTTCAAGCATAATGGTTCCATCAGGAATATTTATATTTTCAGGGGGAATATCTATGTGATGGAATAAATGCATCCACATGTAATGATGATAACTTTGGATGGAAAAAGGCGAGATCGGATAATATTCGTCCAGATTAAAGGTGATAACATTTTTAAAGCTTAAGCCTTCCTCACGATGCAGCCTGACCAATTCTGAATAGATCCCAATCTGGGTTGAACCTGTGGCAAGCCCAAGTACGCAATTCTCACCATTTTTGGCTTTGAACCTGATTGTTTCTGCAATCTCAGCAGCTATTGCATTTGAAGCTTCGGAACTTTCAGAGTAAATATGAGTGGGAATTCTCTCATATTTGGTCAACATATCCAAATGAGTCGGACTTGTCCTGGAATATCCAAAATAGTTATTAAATATGGGATTGTTGCTCTGCAATTTTTGTATTAAGTCCATGGCTTAACAAAAATTTATATTTTACTATAGAAAATGAAATCGATATTGTCAGGCTAAAGCTACAAAATTAATAATTTATTCAGCATGCAAAGGATAATTAAAGAATGAAAGAATGAAGAATTAACAGGTATTAATAATGGGTGATGAATGATGAATCTTTAATTGATCACTGAAGAGACAAGGCATACCTTGTCTCTACTTTCAACAGATTACTGATAATTAAACTCTCCTGATTTAATTCTGAGAATAATATTCTCAACCATTGCATCTTCAACAGGGTCATAGTCAGACCTTAAATTTGCCCCAAGTAAAAAAGCCATTGATTGCCAAAAGAATGCATTTAATCCTCCCCTGTAATCTTTTATCAGATCAAAAGGGGATTTGCCGGTTTCCCGGTATATCATCTTGAGAAGCAGTTTCCCCTGCCTTACATTCAATGTTTTCAGGGAGTCTATATAAGTATTGTAAACGTAATGCTGATACCATTTAAGGTATTCTTTCCGGCTTTTTTTATCTTTATAAATACTATCCAGTTCTGAATTTACAAGTTTCAGTTCACTGCTTACAATCAATGAGAGAGGGTAAGTTTTTCTGACATCAATCAGCAGCTGGTCATACTTCTTTTCCTGCCTTTTGTTTTTAACCGGAAAAGGTCTGACGATTTCAACTGTTCTCAGATTAATATGTATCAGACTGTCGGGGTCGAAATTGAAACCATCGAGTGTAGAATCACGTCGTTCAGGTTCCCTGTTTTTCTGCAATTCAAGCCGGTTGTTTTGAGCTATAAGGTTACAGATCAATGCTATACTAAAAAACACTAAAAAAAAGAGGCGCCTGATGATCATATGATTAAGTTGGATAGCCAAAGATACCTAATATTTAAGAATCCCGTCATATTCATGTGATGGCAAGGGATAAAAGTGTAACGACAGAAAATAAATGTAGCGGCAAAGGATAACTGTACTCATGAAAGATTCAAATGAATGAATTTCTGTAAACAAATAAAGAACTTCCCTCAAGATTATCGGAAAAATGGAGAGTGCCGGTGATTTTCGGTGCCGGTATTCCTTTTTGAAAAAGCTTCCTGCCGGTAAAAATATATGCTTCGTCCCAAAGTGATTTATTTATAAATGATTGCAACAATTCTCCACCGCCTTCGACCATTAAGGATAAAATATTTCGTTGGTATAAAATCTCAAGTATTTGTTCAATCTCATTTCCATCAAACACGATTTGCCGGTATTCCAGATTTGGTTTGGATTCAACTCGTTTTGAAGTAAATACCAAGGTGGAATATTTTTGATTAAATAATTCAAGGTCAGTAGGGAGCCTGAGATTTTGGTCGATCACAAGACGCAGGGGATGTTTCCCTGACCAGACTCTGACCGTCAGAGATGGATTATCCTTTAGGGCAGTATTGGTACCCACAAGTACGGCTGATTCTTCAGAACGCATTTTGTGGACAAAGATTCGTGAAATTTCATTGGTGATCCACGTGGGTTGTCCGAAATATTCAACAGATCGGTCAATATCGATAAAACCATCATGAGTTTGCGCCCATTTCAGTATAACATAGGGGCGTTTTCTTTGATGAAAAGTGAAAAACCTGCGGTTTAAATCTTTACATTCTTCTTCCAGGATTCCCATTTCTACATGACATCCCGCGGCTTTTAATTTTTCTATTCCCGATCCGGCAGCATCATTAAACGGATCAGTGGTTCCGATTACAACATTCGGAATTCTATTCCTGATAATAAGATCTGTGCAAGGTGGGGTCTTACCGAAATGGGAACAGGGTTCAAGTGTGACATAAAGAGTGGATTCGGAGAGCAGATCAGGATTTTTAACCGAATTAACCGCATTTACTTCTGCATGGGCCTTACCGTATTCCCGGTGATAGCCCTCGCCGATTATTTTTCCTTTATGAACAATGACACAACCCACCATCGGATTGGGAGCAACATTCCCTCTCCCTGATTCGGCAAGTTCAAGGGCTCTTGCCATGTATTTGTCTTCTGTAATAAATTTCTCCTCCATTTCAGGGAATGTTATCTTTGCATTTCGTGAAATTCGTAATAATTCGTGCAATTTGTACTATGGAAATCCGTGATGTAAAAAAAATGATTCTTGATATACTTTCTCCTGTGTATCCACAGGAAGAAATCAGGAGTTTTATCAACCTCATCTTTGAGCATCTGCTTGGATTGTCTGTTTTAAAAACACACCTGCATCAACATGACCGGATTTCAGAGGCTAAGTTAATTGAAATTAAAGAAATTCTTGAACGTTTAACAAAATTTGAACCCATTCAATATATCCTTGGGGAAACGGAGTTTTACGGACTTAGATTTAAGGTCAATTCCAGTGTTCTTATTCCGCGTCCCGAAACAGAAGAACTTGTTAACTGGATATTAAATGATTCTCCGGATCAGAATGCCAATATTCTTGATATTGGTACGGGAAGTGGATGTATTGCGATTGCTCTTGCAAAGAACCGGCCGGATCTTAATATCGAGGGATGGGACCTGTCAGGGGAAGCCATCAGAATTGCGAGAGAAAATACTGAATTGAATAATGTCAAAATCTGTTTTGAGGAAAAAGACATTCTTAAGTGGCGTGAATTTCCAATAACAGTGACATATGATGTTATAGTCAGCAATCCTCCCTATGTGACACTATCCGATAAGGAATTAATGCTTCCCAATGTTACAGATTATGAACCTCACCTTGCCTTGTTTGTACCGGCCGAAGATCAACTGATCTTTTTTCGCCATATTGCTGATTTTGCAATAAGCCATTTAAAGCATGGGGGGCATCTTTATTTTGAAATCAACGAAAATCTGGGCAAGGAAATCCAAACTCTACTTGTGAGTAAAGATTTCAGAAACATTGTGCTGCATAAAGACATTAATGGAAAAGAGAGGATGATCCGCTGTGAAAGAAAATAGTAGAGACAAGGTATGCCTTGTCTCTACGTCACATATCATTGCTCACTAATCTTTATTTCTTCCGGTCGCCCTGTTTTCCCAGCCGCTTTTGCCTTTATCGACAAAGATTTCCTGTACGGTTTTGGAAACACGGTCATCCACTTCTTCCTCAAGATGAACCCTTAAAGGATTTGTAAGCTTTTTCTGCCATTCGAGAATAGATGCATAAGGATTTTTACCCTTATCTATCTGATAAATCATATAAGCCCATTTCTCAGAAAAGAAGCTTCCTTTCATAGCAGGGATCATCTGCTGCATGTTTGATGCCAGGTAGCTTAGTGACAATGCACGGCACCAATATATCCAGGGACCAGCGGTAATGTAAAAATAAGGGTTGTAAAGCCTTGGAGAATTTTCCAGACCGGCATTGTTATATCCTAATGAAATTCCTGCAAATCCTACACCTGTATCTTTATTATAAAAGGTGATCCATGGAATATCGGCCTCCATCTTCAGATCGGTCAGGTCAGCCATGTCCTTAACATCATAATCAATCACTGAATCCCTAATCACATCGTACCAGGCGGCATTGGTAATCAATTCCCGTTTTAAGACGATCTCGGCATTGCGAAGAGCGAGAGTATTGACCGTTTCATTGATCCGCATACTTGAAGAACTAATAAAATAAGGAACTCCCGGAAAGAACTCATAACGGACTGAGGCATCCACTTCAGGCATATCACGCATCTGATCCCAGTACTCAGTCTTTGCAATCACAGGTCCGGCAAGGGTTTTGATGTGTTTTGGCGGATTCCAGTCAGCTGTATGAGCCCAGGCACGGGGAGGACTATATATATCAGGATTCCAGTGAAGCGCGCCATTGGTCTCCATCCTGTGATACAAAGGAAAATCAGGTCTTTTATTGAGTTTTATCTCATCAAGATGTCCTGACATCGGATGGAGAATGGCAGTAAAAATATCATTGTAGACCTGAAGTCCCGGGGCCTCTCCCTGAACGTGGAGATCGGTTTTGTATATTTTTGATGCAGCCTTTTCATTGTTATAATAAATAAGGTACACCTTACTGGTTTTGGCAGGCACATCGGCCAAAAAAGCCACCTCTGCAGATACAGTCGGCATCCAGTAGGGTACTTTACGCGTTGGTTTCCCATCCTTGTCAGGTGAAAGATCGTCTTCCTTTAAATATTTCTGAACATCGGAGACCTGGGAGGGAACCTCTGTCAGTTCGTACGTTTTTGGATCAACTGCAACTACTCTTACTTCACGCACCAGATCCTTCAGCTCATCAGGATAAAAGGAAACCAGTACTTCAACGGCTTCATTGGTCCTATCGATTCCTGCAGTCTCACTAAGCACAACTGATTTATAGCTTTTCCAGTCAGTGCTGAAAACTTTTGCCCCTTCCGGCGCTTTAACTTCTTTTTCAGCTGTAAGAATCTGGTCATCCTTTGACGGCATAACCGCTTTTTTCATCCGCACCGAAAGTTTGATATTATAAGTCTGTCCCGGCTGAAATTTAACCCATCCCACAACGATGGGATCTTTATACATGGTGGCATCCTGTGACAGTCCATACCCTGAAGGTGGGCGATGACTTATGGCAGGTCTGTCCGGATTTCCAATGTCCTGAGGCCTGTACAAGTCGTTAGCTCTCAACTCCTTGCCATCGACATAAGCAGTCACCTCAATAATTGAGGACCTCGGCAGCTCAAGTTTGGCTTTAAAATGATAAAAAGGAATGCCCGGAACAGGATATCCCAACTCTATATTTTTTATAGTCAAAGCCTGAGGAACCTGCTTCTTCTGGTTTTGTGCTGATACCACTGAAGTGATCAATGACAGGAACAAAATAAAAATTGCTCCTGTTTTCAATAATCTGTGATTGAAAGTTATCATGGTTCAAATTTATTAATTAAAAACTGCGCTCAGTAATCAGATTTCTTTTTCGCAGTTCCTTAAGACCATTTTCATAAGGACCTGCTGTTCCCCACATATAATAGGTGAAATACATCGTGTTCTTTTGGATAATCGGAATCCAGAGCTGGAATTCTGCATAATAAAATTGTGCATCGTGATTGGAAGGATGATTCATCCACATATGCAGAAAATAGGGTTGAGAAACCGGATAGGCTCCCACATATGAAATATTTTCCTTTGTATCATAGCCCGAATTCCATCCCTCTTTCTGAAAGAATACCCGCCCGTAATATTTTTCAGGCATCATTCTGTAAGAACGCAGTCCATCCTTTGTGGGAATAGTAAATACATCCTCTGTCCAATGTCTTTTCCCAAGCTCAAGTATAGGCTGAGGCCCGATTACGTTCATTTCCGGATTCTTGAATTTAAGGGCATACCGGATTTCAACCAATGGAGAATTGCCGTACAGAGTGAAGGTTTTTTCAAGAGTATTTCCAAAATAATCAGCTGACATTTTTACCTGGACACAATTGCCGTCATTTTTGGTGATAGCCGCATCATATACTTTATGTGTTTCAACGCTTGCCTGCCCCAGAAAATCTTCAAACCCCCCGTATGCATAGAATCCCCTGTCTCTGAAAGGACGCCTGCCACCGTTAGGTTTGTTGGGCCAAAGCTTAAAGAAAAGGTTATCATTCTTCGATTTGACTATGTATTCAATAATTCGTGCTCCTGTAGCCAGCAGAGTTACCTGAACGCTGTCGTTTTCCATCCTGTATTCATTAACGCCATCATTATTCAGATCGATTGCATACACCTGGGGTTTGCCTTCAGCTTTGCCGACACCTAACTGACTGATATTTTTTACTCCCAGGGCGCTAACCTTAACGTCATAGCTGCCTGCATCAGGTACCTTGAGATCGAATTCCAAATCCTTATAAGTTCCTGTCGCTGTTGAACACGTCTGCGTTGCACTGAATACCGGATTCCCGGTTTGTCCTTTTTTCAGAACTTCAACTTTCACAGGAAATGAACTTTCCTTCGTAAAATTATGAATGGAAACAGGATAATTTATTGAAGGGGTTTGTCCGTAAAGCAACCGGTTAACCGATATGGCAGGAGGCAGATCCAACATGGCGACAGTACTCTTTTTTGAACTGCCCCAATCATAATGAATCGCTATCGGGTTGGCTTGTCCCATCGCTTCGGCGGAAGGTTGAACTTTAAAGGAAACTGTTTTTGTGCTGTTGGCCGGAAGATCAACTTTCAGTGAACGACTTTCCTTAATTTTCAGTTCATCAGGAAGATCAATCTTTAAATTCCCTGAAACAGAATGGGAGTACGTATTTGTAAAATTGATTTTAAGCTCATAGCCATCCATGACCGGATCAATATTTACCCTGTCGCCGTAATACTCTTCAAGAAATTCACGGTCGAGGGCCAGCATATCCAAAGCATTTCGGTAAAGGGCAGGTCCCATCATTTTCCCCTGACCGGTTATTGCAACCTCCTTGCGGGAAAGAATGGTCTTCCACATCACTTCGCGGTTAAATTTCTCTCCTTTTTTAACGAAGAGCATCATGCACGGAACAGCTCCTCCTTCGAGATCTCCGGTAGTAGTAATAAAGGGCACATCTTCATTATCAATTTGTTTTTTGTTTCCTATACCAGCCATGAATCCATCGTAATGGTCATTGGTTGTATCGGCAACCTGGTGAAAAACGTATCCGCCATGTTCATGCGCATACTTAATCCATGCCTCATTGCCCCACATACTTTGCACCTGAAGACTGTCATAATTTTTACAGCCGTAGATTGGAGAATATCCAACATCCGTCACCACAGGAAGATCAACCTTCTTCATCCAGGTTTCCAACTCGTTCTTGGTAAGGAATTCCATGTAGCCGTTGAATACAAACCAGTCATTCCCTTCATTCATTCCCTTGCTGATCATGTCGAGCGGATGCCCGGGCGAGCAGGTAACGGCCTTTAGAAGAGTTGCCGCTCCAAACCAGCCGCGGTGAAGATCGTAATCTTTAACAACCTGTATGGCATTGTCTATAAGATCCTTTGTTTTTTCAAGATACTCATTGTTATTGGAGGTTACAACAAATATTTTGCGTTTGTCTTTCTGAAGAACAAAGGCATTTATCTTAACCAGGTCTTTAGCGCCTAACTGGTGACTTTGTTCAATAATTTCACTACCGGAATATTTCCCCGCCAGTTTTTTTCCTGCCTCAGAATCAGGATCCAACAGGACAAGAACATTGCTTTTCTGAAGTGACTGTTCGATCTGTTGAACGGATGGCTGATCAAGAGTAATGAATGATTCACTGATCAATCCATTCATAAAACCTTCCTGCATGGATAATCCGGGCACTCCCATATCTTCAGCAATATCAACCTTGCTTTGCGCAATATTTGCAGGAACATCGGGAACAACCATTTTGAAAAGATTTCCATAACGTATCCATTTATCGTAGTCGTCATGCCAATAGTTTGTATAACCATTAAACTGAAATTCATCCTGAACCATATTCTGATTCAAAGGCGTCGTTCTGACTTCATGAAAATCATCCAGTTTTTGGGCAAATAAAGAACCGTTGATCAGCAAACAAATAAACAAAGCCGCTGACAACTTCAGATACATTCTCATTTATTATCCTCCTTGATTTATTTTTGATTAATGTCGAATAGCCAATCCACCAGCTGGCGGATGCAAGGCAAAAGTATAAATTATAATAAAACTACAAAAGGTATTAGGCATTAGGCAATAGTTATTGGTAATTGGTCATTCATCATTCTCCCTTTTCCGTCTTCCCGTCTCCGTTCTCCCGTTCTCCCTTTTTGCTTACAATTAATCCAAAAAATACCGGACAAATTATAAAATTGTAAATAAAATTAATAACCATATTTTTTTGTTTAACGAAGCATAGGATATTAAGAAATCAATATTTTTGTCCTGATTATTAATACCGCGTAGCGGTTATAGTATTGTAGATATGAAAGTAGCAATCGTTGGTGTTAGCGGAGCCGTAGGCCAGGAGTTTTTAAAAGTCCTGGAACAACGCAATTTCCCTCTTGATGAGTTGGTAATTTTTGGTTCTTCAAGAAGCGCAGGCAAAGAATATGCTTTTAAAGGCAAAAAATATACTGTAAAAGAATTGAAACACAACGATGATTTCAAGGGGATAGATATTGCACTGGTATCCGCAGGAGCCGGAATTTCGAAAGAATTTGCGGATACAATTACCAAACACGGAACTCTGATGATTGACAATTCGAGCGCGTTCCGTATGGAGCCTGATATTCCGCTCGTTGTGCCGGAAGTCAATCCGGAAGACGCCAAAAACACGCCAAGGAAGATCATTGCCAATCCTAACTGTACAACAATACAGATGGTTGTCGCACTTAAAGCGATTGAAAATCTGTCACATATCCTAAAAGTACATATAGCTACCTACCAAAGCGCAAGCGGAGCCGGGGCATCGGCAATGGATGAACTTATTAATCAGACGAAACAGATTGCAAATAATGAAAAGCCTGTAATCAATAAGTTCGCCTATCAGATTGTTCAAAACCTCATCCCTCATATTGATATATTCATGGAGAATGATTACACCAAAGAGGAGATGAAAATGTTCCACGAGACACGAAAAATCATGCATTCCGATGTCATGGTCAGCGCCACTGCTGTACGTGTTCCTGTTCTCCGGGCTCATTCTGAAGCTATTTGGGTCGAGACAGAAAGGGAAATCTCTGTAAATGAAGCACGCGAAGCATTCGAAAAAGCAGAAGGTATTGTGGTGATCGACAAGCCGTCTGAAAAACAATACCCCATGCCGTTGCATCTTGCCGGACGCGATGAGGTTTTTGTCGGCCGCATCCGAAAGGATCTTACCAACCCTAAAGGTCTGGCTTTCTGGACAGTCTCTGACCAGATTAAAAAAGGAGCTGCATTAAATGCGGTTCAGATTGCCGAATACCTGGTCCGCGAAAAAATAGTGAACTGAAATTCTGAAATTAAAGTATTGACTTGAATCATAAGCTGTCTTAACCGGACAGCTTTTTTTTTAGTTCAGAAACCAATTCCCGGCATTTTTGTTTCTATTTGAGTAAGTATTGACTCATATTTTCTGTACTTTTATTGTATACTGTCTGTACACTGACTGTACTAAATTTGTACAGTAAGTGTACAGTAAGTGTACAGTAAGTGTACAGTAAGTGTACAGACAATATGGCGAAAACAGGTTCCTGATATATGTATAAATTGAGGAAATTAATCCGCTGCAGAGGAAAGTATTTGCGGGACCGGGACTTGACAATTGAGTTAAAAACTCATAACCAAAATCCCTTCGTTACAAACGAAGGGGAGCAATGATTTCCTGAAATAGAATCTGCCTCAATCTCTATGAAATACATTAATTCAAAGAAAGATAAATCCATTGGCCCTGAAAAATTTACTCCCGGTAATTAATCTGACCGAGCAACAGGATAAATATTGATAATTCCTTTTTTACTTTACAGGCAAATAAGAGTCTAATTCTTAGGATTAATTATAAATGACAATAACCAGTAATTTATGAAAAATATTACCGCCCCGATTCTATTCCTACTTCTCATATGTATGAACAACGGAGCTTTCTGTCAAAAGGATTCTATCTTACAATCTGTTATCAATGAGCATCTTGTATCACCCTACATCTGGCACAATGATTTGTATAAGGAAAAGGTTTACATCCACTTTAATAAATCATGTTACGTTCCGGGAGATGATATCTGGTTTAAGATTTATGTAACCGATCCGATGACAGGTCGATTGAATTCTTATACAAAGAACCTTTACGCAGAGCTATATGATCCGAAAGGTAAACTGGTTGAACAAAAAATCCTGTCAGTAAACTCAGGAGTTACTGATAATGTAATGAAACTTGACGAAAGCGCATCTGCCGGGCAATACACTTTCCGGGCCTATACAAACTGGATGCATAATTTTTATTCTAATGAAGAATTTGATACTCATTTTACAGTAATAGGTGAAGAAAAACAGGAGGGGCCGTTGAAAGAACCTGAATATGATGTTCAGTTTTTGCCTGAGAGCGGGACTTTTCTGGAAGGGATCTTTAACAGGATAGCCGTTAAAGCCATTGATCTTAACGGAAAGTCAGTACAACTATCAGGGAAGATATCAGACAACAACGGTGACACAATTGCTTTTTTCAAGCTGGATCAGAAGGGACTGGCCGAATTTGTTTTAAATCCTTCATCCGGGATCAACTATAAAGCAATAATTTCACTTCCAAACGGGAAAGAGCAGACATTCAAATTACCCGATGTTGAAAGCAAGGGAGTGATTGCTTCTGTAAATACATTGCTTAAAGACAGGATCGTGGTTGAAATAAAATCCAACAATAATACAATTGGAAACGGTAAGCTATTTTATCTCCTGGTTCATAATAATGGAAATGTATATAAAACATTGACAGCCAAACTAACATCAGACCAGTCCCATGTATCTTATTCCTTTAATAAGACAGAAGCTGGCAACGGTGTCAATTGCTTGACTGTATTTGATGAAAATTTTAACCCCGTCGCCGAACGTTTGTTCTACAATAAGAAATCAGATATAAGAGGCAAAATTGATATCAGGCAGGAAATTGAACAGGATTCGGTTCAGTTTGATCTTAGTATTGCCAACGACTCTTCAAAGCATCTGTTGACGGATTTAAGCCTTTCTGTCCTCCCCGAAGGAACTGTTTCAAATAAATTCGGCAATAGTCTTCTGGCAAATGTTTTACTGGAATCAGGCGTAAAAGGGGAAATCGAGGATCCTAATTATTATTTCGAAAAAGATGATCCCCAGCATGCAAGAGAAATGGATCTTTTATTGCTGACACAGGGATGGCGCAAATATGACTGGAATGACATGATGACAAATAATAAAAAACTTCCCTATAATTTTGAAAATGGATTTGCCATTAGCGGCATGGTCAAAAGATGGCCCAGCGGCAAAGAAGATAAAAACAGCAAGGTCTCAATTGTATCACCGGAAAACAGAGTATTTGGAATTATTAATGTTGATTCTACAGGTCATTTTATTTTCCCGGGAATAAGTCTTATGGATTCGTCAAGGGTAGTTGTATCAGCCTCCAGTACAAAAGGCAAAAACTGGAATCAGACTATTCTGGCTACCCTGGAACCCTATTATAAAGCTGACAGTTTGATTGCAGTTAAACCTGTTATCCGATTCAAAAATGAACCGGTTGAAAAACATTGAATCCCCGGTAAAATTACTTCCCGGAGTTATCCAATTACCGGAGGTTTCTGTGACCGCAGAAAAAAAGAGTTCTCCGTTTGAAGGCAGTGTGTACGTTTCCATGATGGATAAATCAGTCGAAATAACCAAGGAAAACTGGGCACACTACACCAGCCTTGCAAAATTGCTGCTCACAGAATTTAATATTCGTCTGACTAAGGATCCTGAAGGAAACTATTCTCTTGATATGGGTAGAGGTCAAAAGGAGGCGAAACCAAGGCTGATCATTGATGATATCCAGGCCCCTGATCTCAATTATCTGGACATGTATTCAATCGACCAGATTGAAGCTGTTTCAGTTAATAAAGATGGCAATGCCATTGTTGGCGACGGAGGAGCTCTGATAATCAAAACCAGAAAAAATCCTATAGACTGGGGATCAACTGTGCCATCAAACATGAAACGTTTCCTGGTCAAAGGATACTCACCTGCGATAAAATATTACACTCCCAAATATTTACAGCCACCAGAAAGTGAAGACTATCAGAAATATGCTTCAGTATTCTGGAAACCGGATATCAAAATCGATTCAAGCAATGTTACCTCGTTCCGATTTACAGTACCCAAGGAATTGAATTCAGTAGATGTAAGAACGGAAGGAATTTCAAGCGATGGCACAATTTTTCTAGACGAACGTAAAATTATACTTAAACGCAGCGAATAATCGATACCTTGATTTACCAAATTAACATGATTAAAAGAATAGAAAAGAAGAAAACTATGAAGGTTCATCAATTTCAGAGTAAGAATTTAGTATTAAATGGCCGGGCAGTTTGGCAATGCAGATCATTTTGAAATTTAATTTTTAGACTCAAAATCACCTGATTCGAATGGAAATACTTGGATAATGGACTATTTTAATCTCTTTTTTAAAAAATTAAGGAAAAAAAATTTCTTTTTTTTACACTAAATGAATTGAATTATTATTTTTGTTCGCGAGTTTTAAAAAAGAATTTTTAGTAAAAACGGATTTACACAATTTTTGTTGATCAAATCCAGGTTTCCTAATAATACTATTTAAGAATACGAATAACATACTTTTTCAAGAGAGCCTGACAATAAAAATATAATGTTTTTACAGACTATCCTGAGAGAGGAGTTGCGTTCTTTGTATGTTTTATTTAAAATATTTTTCTGCGAAAGTTGACAGAAATCAGAAAATTCGTGCCAGAAATTATCAAACAATAGAGGTCTTGGATTTTTAATTGTTTTAATTTTTTAGTAATTTTGTACTCTCTTTTGCCAAAATGGAAAATATTTTAAATGGATAATTATAAGATATTTAATTTCAATTAATTTATACTAAATTATGGTTGAGAGGAATAAATCAAAATATTTGATCTATTATATTAATTTTATTATTTACAAACTTTAGTTATTTGACGTATGAAATCAAAAGATGGATTTATTAAGTTTCAGAAGATTTTCTCGGCAGCAGTTATACCTGTAGCGCTGATCATCGCGATTCTTGTATATTTGAATGTTATGGGTAATCCCGCAAATTTCATGGGAAATAATCCTAAAAATCTTCCTGTTCCGGGGAATTTTCTTGGTACAATTTATAAAGGGGGATTTGTTGTTCCTATTTTGATGACGCTGTTATTGACCGTTATCACATTTTCGATTGAACGTTTTTTCACTATCAATCAGGCCAGTGGAAAAGGTTCCACAGTTACATTTGTCGCGAAAGTTAAGCAGTTTCTTAGGGGTAATGATCTTAAATCGGCAATAGCCGAATGCGATAAATATCAGGGGTCTCTTGGTAGTGTAACCAAGTCAACACTTGAAAAATATGCCCAGGTCGAAAATGATTCATCCATGACCAAGGAGCAAAAGATTCTTGACATTCAGAAAAGTGTTGAAGAAGCTACTGCACTTGAACTTCCGAGCCTGGAGCAAAACCTTAATGTTATTGCCACAATTGCTTCACTTGCCACTTTGATGGGGCTTTTTGGAACAGTTCTCGGAATGATCCGTGCATTTGCTGCAATGGCCAACGCCGGCGCACCTGACGCAGTTCAGTTGTCAGTAGGTATTTCTGAGGCACTTATCAATACTGCATTTGGTATTGGTTCGGCTGCGCTTGCCATCATTTCTTATGCTTATTACACTTCAAAAATTGACAAAATTACTTATGCCATTGATGAAGTTGGATACAGCATAACCCAGACATTTGCGGCAAAACATTAAAATATTTAATAAGTATCAGTGTTTTAAAGTTTCAGCATTTCAACAGATTGCTGAAAAAGAGGACATTGAGCGGAAAAGTTAAAATAATAGAAACAGAATATGCCAAGAGCTAAAGTAAAACGACAGAGTACGCTTCTTGATATGACCGCGATGTGCGATGTAGCATTTCTGCTGCTCACATTCTTTATGCTTACTTCGAACTTCATACAGAAGGAGCCGGTCAAAATCAACACGCCGTCCTCAATTTCGGACATTAAAATACCTGAACGTAACATTATAAGTATTCTGGTTGATGCCAAAGGTCAGGTATTTTTTGGCCTGGACGGACAGGAGAACAGGGAGAAGCTGCTGGAGAAAATGGGAGAAACCTACAATATAGTTTTTACCCCCAAGGAATTGAAGGAATTCAGCCTGATCAACAGCTTTGGTGTTCCGATGGAATATATGAAAGCATGGCTGGATATGAGTGCCCAGGACCGGGACAAAGCGGAAAACCAATTAGGTATTCCTTGTGATTCGCTTAATAACCAGTTTAAGAACTGGGTAAGTGCCGCTAAGAGTATAAATAAAGATGCCAGGATAGCTATCAAGGGTGACCGGTCAACGGCTTACCCCGTGATTAAGAAACTCATGGGGACATTACAGGATCTTAATGAAAACAGGTATAACCTGATAACCAGTCTTGAGAATGCCCCTAATTTGGAAATAAAGAAATAATACAGAAAATTCATGGCTGAAATTGCTCAGGGAAGTGATAAAAAAGGGAAAAAAGGTAAACCCAAAAAATTATCGACAAGGATAGACCTAACTCCAATGGTTGACTTAGGATTTTTGCTGATTACATTTTTTATGCTGGCAACAAATCTTACCAAACCTCAAACAATGGAGATCGCCATGCCTTCGAAGGAAAAAATACCTGAAGAGGAAATGAGTCAGGTAAAAGCCTCAAGAGCGGTGACCATTATCCTTGATAAAGATGGTACAGTTTATTATTATGAAGGTACACGTGAAAACGGGGTTGATCCGACACTTCATAAAACGGACCTGTCTCCGGATGGGATTCGCAAATTTCTTATCCAGAAGAATTATGATGTCATGGTCAAAATTCAGGATCTGAAGGCAAAGAGAGACGCAAAGCAGATCACCGAAGAACAATATAACAAGCAAAGAGATGAGATCATGGCGGATAAAACTGCACCGATTGTTATTATAAAAGCAACGGATGACGCTACGTATGGAAATCTCGTCAATATTCTTGATGAGATGGCGATTTGCAATATAGGTCGTTATGCCATTGTAGATTTATCTCCTTTTGATAAAGAGTTGCTAAAGAAATATAACTCATGAAAATTGGACACTAATGGCAACAAAACTTGATATTTTTTCGAATGAATGGTGTGATTTGATTTTTGAATCCAAGAATCGGATATACGGCGCGTATGATCACAGAAAACAATCTGATAAACGCCATTTCCGGGCGTTGATAATTGCAAGTCTTATTTTTATTTTTGCAATTACCGGTCCGAGTTTCATACGGTCAATTTTACCGAAACATAAAGAAGTGGACACCACCGTAAGGACTTTAACTGATATCAATATTGAAAAACCTAAAGAAGAAAATATTCTTAAGGAAATTCCACCTCCTCCTCCACCGGTAAGAAATACAATCAAGTTCACTCCTCCGGTCATCAAACCTGATGAAATGGTAAATGAGGAGGATGAACCAAAGATGCAGAAGGAAGTTGTCGAAGAAAAAGCGGCAATTGGTACTGTTAACTTTGATAAAGGAACTGATGATATTGCAGCACCTATTGCCACAAAGAAGACAAATGATGCAATTACCGAAGAGGATGAACAACCATTTGTTGTAGTTGAACAAATGCCTCAATTCCCAGGCGGATTGGAAGAAATGATGAAGTTTATCCGTAATAACCTTAAATATCCGGTAGTGGCTCAGGAAATGGGTATTTCCGGCACGGTAATTGTAAATTTTGTGGTGGGACGTGACGGGAAAATCACAAGAATTAAAGTTATGCGTGGAATCGGAAGCGGTTGCGATGAGGAAGCTGTGAGGGTGTTGGAGAAAATGCCGGCGTGGAGTCCTGGCAAACAAGGTGGTAAGCCAGTATTGGTAAGCTATACTATACCGATCAAGTTCCAACTTAATTAGTCCGAGGAGGAAAGATAGTTATTGAAAATGACATAAGTACCCTTAAACATTATAAATCAATTGTTCGTTATGAAAGAAAAAAAGGGGATTCTCCCCGTTTTTAAGGCACTAATGGCAGTTGTATATGTGATACTGGGAGCAGTAATTTTGGTAAAACCCAATTTTCTGCTCCCAAATCATAATTCTATAAGCATAATATTTGGAATTATTATTGTTTTATACGGTATTATAAGAGGATATACTTCATTAATAGATTATTCTTCTATAATAAGGGAGAAAAGAGATGAAGATAATTAGTATACTTTTGTTGTCAATGGCTTTATTTGCGGGTTGCAGATTTTTCAAAGGCAATCCATACAAAAATACTGCTACAACAGGGATCACTTCTATTTGTGTCGATGAAACTTTACGTCCTGTTATTGAGGCAGAACTTGATGTATTCAAATCAATGTATGCCTATACTATAATCCATGCAAAATATGTTCCCGAGAGGGAAGCATTTGATGAGCTTCTGAAAGACAGTGTTGAATTGATTATTGCAACCAGGCAATTGACGAATGAGGAGACAGCCATCTTGAATAAGATGAAGTTATTCCCCAAACAGAAAAAAATTGCCACAGATGCCATAGCTGTGATTGTTAATCCATCCAATAACGATTCGATGATCACTGTTTCACAGATACGCGATATTCTTACAGGAAAAATTACCCGATGGAACCAGTTAAATCCTTCTTCATCATCTGATCCGATCCGGGTAATATTTGACAATGAGAAGTCCAGTATAGCTACCTATATGATTGATTCAATATGCAAGGGAAAATTCGATACAAGCAGTGTTTACGCATTGGAGTATAACAGGGATGTAATCGATTATACGGCCACACACAAAGATGTATTAGGTTTTATTGGCGTCAGTTGGATCAGTAACCAAAATGATTCACTTCATTTATCATTTCATAAGAGAATTAAAGTAATGTCAGTAAGCAATGATCCGATACCTAATATTACGAACAGTTACAAACCTTACCAGGCTTATATGGTTGACAATATTTACCCGTTAACCAGGAGTATATATATGATCAACTCAGAACCCCGTAATGGTTTGGCAACCGGTTTCTCTGCATTTCTTGCAAGTGACAAGGGTCAGCGTATTATTTTAAATTCGGGCATACTTCCGGCTGTGGCCCCGACAAGGGTGGTCAACATCCGCAAAGAGTTGTAATGGACCTGGGAGAAATGTTATTATTAAAAAAGATATTAAAAACAAATGAAGAATAGGATTTTAATTCTCCTCATTGTAGTTATTTCCTCTTTAAAAGGCATGGCACAAGAGGACAGAAGTCTGGGAAGATTGTACCTTAATGACCTGCAATTTAATCTGGCTCGTGACTATTATCAAAAACAATTAAAATCATCTCCAAATGATGTAAGCATATACTGCGAACTGGGAGAAGCGTATATAGGATTACAAAAGCCGGACAGCGCCAAGATGATGTATCAAAAAGCATTTGCAATTGAACCAAAGAATCCTACCGTCCTGGTTGGACTTGGTACAGTGGCCTTGTTGAACGGTGACCATGAGGCAGAATTAGACTATTTTGATAAAGCAAGGAGACAGGACAAGAAAAATCCCGTAGTGTACTGGCAAATTGCTAAAGCCTGTTATGACCTGTCCAAAAAAGACACAATTACAGGGAATCAATATCTGACGCAGGGGATGGAGTTAAATTCAAAATTTGCCGGATTTCATATGGTTGTGGGAGATTGGGAGGCCTACAAGAAAAATTACGGAAAAGCAGCTAATGCCTATGAGAGAGCTATTTACTTTGATCCAAATTCCATACTTGCGCATCGAAAACTGGGTGAAATTTACGCTGCTGCCCGGTTTAACAGACAGGCGATTGACGAATACAACAAATGTATCTCAATCGACCCTGACCAGATTAAGGTTTACAAGGATTTAGGAGATCTTTATTATTCATTGGGAAGATATGCGGAGGCTGAAAAGAATTACAAAATTTACATGAGCAAGGCTGAAGTGACAATGGATGATAAGGAACGTTATGCCCTTATTCTTTTCTTCGATAAAAAGTACGATGAATCGGCCAAAATACTGGAAGATGTCATGAAGAAAAATTCAGATGAATCCGTCCTGCTCAGGATCAGGGGATATATAGCTTATGAAACGGGGCATTACAAGGAAGGAGTGGATTTTATGAAGAAATTCTTTGAACTGCATGATCCATCCAAGAATCTGTTCTCTGATTATATGTATTATGCCAAATTATTACAAAAGACAGGGCAGGACATGCTGGCTATGGAAAATTTCAAGAAAGCCCTGGCTATGGATTCAACAAAGACAGAGATCTACGGTTATCTTGCGCAATTGGCATCCAACAATATGCTTCACGCACAAGCGGCTCATTATTATAAGGAAATGATTGACCATGGCTATGATAAGATTACAAGTTATTACGCCATAGGGAAAGAAGATTATTTTGAAGCTCAAACTTACAAAACAAGATTTGACTCGCTGTACAAGCTTCAAAAGAATGAAAATATCCCTTTCCCTGATAGTACCTTGGTGCGCGATACGATAAGAACCTGGTATCAGAAAGCAGACAGTGCCTTTACCCAAGTGACACAGCTGGATTCAACCTATTACGGAGGATTTTTATGGGTAGGAAGAATACAGGCATTGCTTGACCCGGATCTGAAAAACGATCTCGGCAGAAATGCCTATGAAAAAGCTCTTCAGCTTTTGCTTAAACAAAATGATGTAGAGAAATATGGGAGTATAATTGTTGAATGTTATAAATCCCTTGCTTTTGATGCATACCTGGATTATGACCGATTGAGAAAGACCGATAAAGAGAAGGCAAATGAGTATTTAAACAAAACAAAGGATTATTTCCAAAAGGTATTGGAAATTAAGCCGGAAGACAAGCAGGCAAATGAAGCGATTGAAATGTTAAAGAAAATAAAATAAACAATTATTTAAATTCATGAGAACCTGGATTAAGTACAATAATTTGCTTGATCCAGGTTTTATTTTTTTATTGCGCGACTTTTCACAGAATTCAATGATTTGAATAAATTAATCTCTTAACATTTCTTAAAATTACATCCATAATTTCAGTATTCATGCGGATTCTATTAGCTTTGAACAGTTGAATCTTTAATAACCGAATTAACATGGAAGGAAAAAGTGCAAATGTGAATGATAAAACTTCAGATTTAGCCTTTGAACTTAAAGAAAAGACCAATACGGATGTCCTCCAATGTTACCAATGTGGCAAATGTTCCGCCGGCTGCCCCCTCTCATCAGAAATGGATTACTCGCCTCATACTGTAATGAGGATGCTTCAGACAGGGGATCCCGGATTAGAAAAAAAAATATTAAGCTCCCTTACTATATGGTTATGTCTCAGTTGTGAAATGTGTTACTCACGTTGTCCGATGAGTATTGAAATTCCAAAAGTTATGGATTTTCTTCGTGAAAAATCATCACAAAAGAAATTGGTTAATCCCGGAGCTAAGAAGATAATGGCTTTCCACAAGGCATTCCTGAAATCGATAGAAAAAACGGGGAGGTTATATGAAATTGGACTCATCGCAGAATATAAATCACGTGTTTATGATCTTTTACAGGATATTACACTTGCACCGGTTATGTTTGCCAAAGGTAAACTTCACCTGCTTCCCGAAAAGATCAAAGACAGGAAAAGCATGGCCACAATCTATTTAAATACTTTAAAAAAGCATAACAGCAAATAAACAATGGTTTTAGGTTTTTATCCGGGTTGTTCACTAAAAGGTTCATCCAGAGAATACGCAGAATCTGTGATTGCGATTACCCGCAAATTTGACATTGAATTAAAGGAGATACCTGACTGGAATTGCTGTGGAGCCACCGCCGCCCATAACCTCAACAAAGAACTGTCACTTGCCCTCCCGGCACGGGTTCTTGCTCTTGCAGAGAAAGAAGGAATGAAAGAGATACTGGTTCCCTGTGCTGCCTGTTACAACAGGCTTGCAACGACACAACACGAGTTGAATCATGATCCGCAGTTAAAGGAAAAAGTAATACAGACCATTGGTTTGAATTATTCAGGGAATGTTACTATCCTCAACATTATCCAGATGCTGGATAAATACATTGCTCCAAATCTGGAAGAAAATATTGCAGATACTTACAAGAAAAAAGTGGCATGTTATTATGGATGTTTATTGGTTCGGCCACACAATATTCTCAATTTTGATCGTGAAGAAGATCCTAAATCTATGGATCTCCTCGTAAAGAAAATTGGCGCAGAGCCTATTGACTGGGCATTTAAGACGGAATGCTGCGGGGGAGGTTTATCCATTTCAAGAACAAATACAGTAGGAAGGCTTTCCGGTGAAATTATAAGGGATGCTGTGGATCGCGGCGCCGAAGCTGTTGTTGTAGCCTGCCCGATGTGCCATTCCAATCTGGATATGAGGCGCGCTGAAATCAATAAATATCTCGGGATGCAGATAAGCATTCCGATACTATACATCACTCAGATATTGGGATTGTCACTTGGAATTGACAGGAAATCACTCGGTTTGGAACGCCACTTTGTAAAGGTTTATGAATAAAAATATCGCTTACAGAAGCAGGATAAGATGTCAAGAATAGGAGTATTTATATGTCATTGCGGAGAAAACATCAGCGCCACGGTTGATGTTGCCAAAGTTGCTCAGGCGGCCTCAGAGATTGAAGGGGTTGTCCATAGCATTGATTATAAATATATGTGCTCTGATCCGGGCCAAAGTCTGATTAAACAAGCTATTAAAGAAAAGGGATTAACTGGCGTGGTTGTAGGGTCCTGCTCACCGAGAATGCACGAGCCTACTTTTCGCAGGGCATGTAATGAGGCAGGATTGAATCCGTTTTTATGCGAGATGGCTAACCTCCGGGAACATTGTTCCTGGGTTCATGAAAAGAGTGAATCAACCACCGAAAAGGCCATTGATCTTGTCAGAATGCTGGTGGAAAAAGTAAAATTCAATCAACCGCTCAAAGATATCAAGGTACCTGTTACAAGGACAGCCCTTGTCGTCGGAGGAGGTATTGCCGGCATTCAGTCAAGTCTTGATATTGCCAATGTAGGTCACAAGGTTATTCTTATTGAAAGGGAGCCGTCAATAGGCGGGCATATGTCACAATTGTCGGAAACATTTCCGACCCTGGACTGTTCCCAATGCATCCTTACACCCCGTATGGTAGAAGTGGCCCAGCATCCCAATATCACCTTATACACTTATGCTGAACTTGAAGAAGTATCAGGTTTTATCGGCAACTTTAAAGTTAAAATACGGAAGAAAGCCAAAAGCATTGACGAGAAACTCTGTACCGGCTGCGGATTATGTACTACAAAATGTCCGGTTAAAAAAATACCAAGCGAATTTAATGAAGGACTCGGACTTCGCACAGCAATTTATGTTCCCTTTCCCCAGGCTGTTCCAAACAAGCCGGTAATTGACAAAAATAATTGCACTTATTACCTCAAAGGGAAGTGTAAAGTTTGTGAAAAGTTCTGCCCGACACAAGCTATCCGTTTTGACCAGCCCGATGAAATTCTTGAAGTTGAAGTCGGAGCCATTGTTTTAGCGACAGGGTTCACGGTCAAAAAGACTGATTTCTTTCCTGAATACGGCTATGGTAAATATCCCGATGTGATCACAGGACTGCAGTTTGAAAGACTTGCCTCCGCATCTGGTCCCACATTAGGTGAGATCAGAAGGCCTTCTGATGGTAAAGTCCCGGAAAAAATTGCCTTTATAGCTTGTGCCGGTTCCCGTGATCCTGCCAAAGGAATTCCGTATTGTTCGAAGATCTGTTGTATGTATACAGCCAAGCACGCTATGTTGTATCAGCACAAAGTCCACGGAGGAAAATCCTGGGTGTTCTATATGGATATCCGTGCAGCAGGTAAAAATTACGATGAATTTGTCCGCAGGGCTATTGAGGAAGATAGGGTGAATTATATACGCGGACGGGTCTCCCGTATTTATGAAAAAAACGGCAAATATATCGTTAAGGGAGCAGATACGCTTTTAGGGGGACGACCGGTAGAAATTGAAGCGGATATGGTGGTGCTGGCAACAGCAGGTGTTGCTAACGAAGGAGCCGAAGAATTGGCCCAGAAACTTCATGTGTCCTACGATTCCTATAAATTCTTTGCTGAAGCGCACCCAAAATTAAAACCCGTTGAAACCAATACAGCAGGTATCTTTCTTACAGGTGCATGTCAATCACCTAAAGATATACCCGAAACAGTTGGAATGGCTTCAGGTGCGGCAGCTAAAGTGGCTGCCTTGTTCTCAAAAGACGAGATGACCAGGGAACCTTTGATCGCCTTTGTAAACCGTCAGGCTCCGCCAATATATTCTTCCTGTGTTGGATGCTTCCTCTGTCAGACCGCCTGTCCTTATCAGGCTATTGAACGTGAAGAAATTAAAGACCGGAATGGCAGATTGATAAAGACTGTTGCCAAAGTAAATCCGGGTCTTTGCCAGGGCTGTGGAACATGTGTGGCTTTCTGCCGCTCAAAATCTATTGATCTTCAGGGCTACAGCAATGAACAGATGTATACTGAAGTTATGGCCTTATTGAATGATTAAACATAGAATTCGAATACTGATTACTTATTATTGATTCATGTCAGAATTTGAACCTAAAATAGTGGCTTTCGTTTGTAACTGGTGCACCTATGCCGGGGCTGACCTGACTGGGACAAGCCGAATAAAATATGCTTCCAATGTGCGGATTGTACGATTTCCCTGCACAGGCCGCATTGATTACATGCTTCTTTTAAAAGCATTTGGTGAAGGAGCTGACGGTATTATCGTTTCGGGATGCCATCCCAACGATTGTCATTACACTTCAGGAAATTTTCATGCCCGTCGGCGATGGATTGTCTTTCGCAGCTTATGCGACTTCATGGGAATTGATATAAAAAGAATTACTTTTTCCTGGGTGTCTGCCGCCGAAGGTGCAAAATGGGCAGATCTTGTCAATTCCACAGTTGCTGCTGTCAGGGAATTAGGTCCGTATGCAGAATATCAAAAAGTTGCCAATTATTTAAAGGAAGAAGAAATCCATGGATGAACTGAGAAAAAGAGCCCGTGAACTTCTTCTGTCAGGGGAAGTAAAAGTGATAATCGGTTATGAACAGGGTTTTGGGAAGAAAGTCAGACCGGTTTTTATTACTAATCCTGAAGATGCAGACAGATTGATATTCGACAGCCGCTGTGTTCAGAATCTTGCCGTTTATCTAAGCAAAGCTGAAGTGAAAGCTATTGGGAAACCGGCCATTGTTGCCACAGTCCCGGTTTTACGGACCATCATACAACTTGCCAGTGAGAATCAGGTGACTGATAGCAGTCTTTACATTCTTGGCATATCTCCTGATTGGGAATTAATTAATTTCAATACTCTGGAGGAGGTTGAAAAGTATATCGATCAATATCAGATTCAGATTGAAGAAAGGGACAAGGACTTACTTGACAAAATTGACAAAATGACCTCAAAGGAAAGGTGGAATTTTTGGATTGAAACCCTGGCTCCCTGTTTAAAATGTTATGCCTGCCGTGCGGCCTGTCCACTCTGTTATTGTACAAAGTGTACGGTAGAACAGAATCAGCCGCAATGGATACCTGTTGCCTCACACCAATTGGGAAACATTGAATGGCATTTTATGAGGATGATGCATATGGCGGGAAGATGTGTGGATTGCGGTGCCTGTGCGCAAGCCTGTCCAATTTCTGTTCCGATAAATCTTCTGACAAAAAAAATGATACAGGATATGAAAGGCCAGTTTGGCGAATATTCGTTTTCGGTCAAGAAGGATAATGCCATGTCAACTTTCAAAACGGAAGATTCAGAAACGTTTATACGTTAAGAAATGACTATAGAAAGATATATCATTCAAAAATCCTCGCTGGAAAAATTCTTTGATGCTCTGATACGGCAGGGAAAAACCATCTATGCTCCCAAAAAGAAGAATAATAAAATTAATTTCGAATCAGTAAGCCACCTGACAGAAGTCTGTGAAGATTACATTCAAACTACCCAATCCGCAAAGGCTGTAATTTTTCCGCGTACTGAAAAATTATTTTCATACACCAAAGGGAAGGATGGGATCACGTTAAAAGATTTTGATCCGGATCAGATACCCGAAACTGTTATTTGGGGAATACGCCCCTGTGATGCGTCAGCGATTATTTCATTGACAGCCATTTTCAACTGGGATTCAAAAGATCCGATATATAATACACGACTTGAAAAGACATTAGTAGTTGCTTTCAGTTGCCGGGAAGCAGACGAATCCTGTTTTTGCACCTCTGTGGGTGGAAACCCCGGAAACACGACAGGATCAGACATTCTTCTGACATATATTTCTGATAAAGAACTTTTTCTGGCAGAGGTAATAACCGAAAAAGGGCAGAAGGCACTTGCTACAGATCCCTCTTTATTTGAAAAAGATCCGGGCATCGAAAAAGAGAAATATCTTGCCGGCCTGCCGCAAAAGTTCAACAGGGAAGAGATTAAAAATAAACTGCAGAATTTATTTGAAAGTGATATCTGGAAAATGCAATCTCTCCGCTGCCTTGGCTGCGGCTCATGTGCCTATGTTTGCCCCGTTTGCGCTTGCTTTGATATTCAGGATGAAGCACACGGAAAAGAAGGCTCACGGCTGAGATGCTGGGATTCCTGCGGATTATCCCTTTTCACTCTCCACACTTCCG
The DNA here is from genome assembly GCA_963810555.1 of uncultured Bacteroidia bacterium. Classification (GTDB taxonomy): domain Bacteria; phylum Bacteroidota; class Bacteroidia; order Bacteroidales; family Prolixibacteraceae. Next base: position 223,135 of record CAWENX010000005.1, read on the forward strand.
GACATAATCCACGCAATGTGCAGTCTCAAAGATGGAGGCAGAGATTCTTTCACAAATTCTCTTATATGCCCAATCGATTAAACGTTTACGGCTGTACGGGATGCGGAAGATGTTCAAGAGCCTGCCCTGTTGATATGAATATACTCGAACACTTAATCTCAATCCAGGAAATTCAGTCATGACAAACAAGAATATCTATTTACCATACCTGTTAAGAATTGAGAAGATCATCCATGAAGCTCCCGGAGTCAAAACCTTTCGTTTAAAATTCATCAACGAAGAAGAGGGGAATAACTTTGATTTTAAAGCAGGTCAGTTTGGTGAATATTCCATATTTGGCAAAGGAGAATCCACATTCTGTATCGCCTCCTCTCCCACCCGCAAAGGTTATATTGAATGCACTTTCCGCCAGGCCGGTAAAGTTACCGGCGCTCTTGCCAATTGCGAGGAAGGAAGCGAAATTGGTTTCAGGGGGCCCTATGGAAATATTTTTCCACTTGATGAATGGAAAGGCAAAAACCTGCTTTTCATAGCCGGAGGAATAGCGCTCCCTCCAATGCGCTGTGTGATCTGGAATGCGCTTGACCTGCGTGAGAACTTTAAAGACATTACCATCCTGTACGGAGCAAAGACAGTCGACGATCTTGTATACAAACATGAACTGAAAGAATGGGAAGATCGTCCCGACGTCCGTTTGATAACAACTGTAGACCCAGGAGGAGAAACCCCTGACTGGAAAGGGGAAATAGGATTTGTGCCAACCGTTTTGGATAAGATTGCCCCTTCAGGCGAAAATACAATTGCCATAGTCTGCGGCCCTCCCATCATGATAAAATTCACATTCCCGGTCCTTGAAAAACTGGGCTTTTCAGACGAAAACATCTTCACAACTCTTGAAAACAGGATGAAATGCGGTTTTGGGAAATGCGGGAGATGTAATGTCGGCGAAGTATATGTCTGTAAAGACGGCCCTGTCTTTACATACAAACAATTAAAATTACTTCCTGCCGAATATTAATCCTTTTCTGATAAATTCTGAGTTTTCAGAAAACTCAATTCACTTTTTCTTCATTGCTTCAAAGCAATTACCCTATATTTTGTCCGGTGTTTATTCGTAGATTATTCGTATATTATTCGTAGATCATTCGTATATTATACGAACAAAGTACGAATAATCTACAAATAAACTACGAATAATCATTGGAGATAATACTGTCTTGTCCTGAAACAGATTTACACAAAAGCAGACAAAATGGATATAAGACAATCCCGAAGGTTCGGGACCCTTTTCTGATTTTAAACCCGAAGGGTTGTTATGATTACAGACAGATCGGAACAATCAGGAACAGAACCCTGAATTGAAAATCGACGAAGTCAAAGGGTGATATAATCATTTATCCAATAAGGATTTAGGATGAAGGCTACAGGCTGTGAGAATTGTACCATTCATAACTCATAATCCTTTCTTTAGTCCGCAGTCTGGCAACCTAAAAATGTCACTCCTTCGGAGTTCTCTTTCATTTTCCCTTTTCTATGATCATTTCATCCCTTCGGGATTTATATACCGGAAATTTTGTTGTGTAACCGACAAAATTCAGGGCGTATCAATCTGATGTATATTTTCAGGAAGAAATAGTCAGTGAAGCTATTCGGGATAAAGATTGGAGAAAGGATGTAAAAATTTTACAAATCGGTAAGATTTAAGCGCAAAATCGCTATTTTCGGAAAATCAAATTTACAAACCTAATATAATACAATGAGTTCACAATTGTTCCATACTAAACCCTTAAGCGAACTCATGGATCAAGCCCATGAAACTAAAGGTCTTAAGCGTGTCTTAAATGCAGGAAACCTGATCACATTAGGGATCGGCGCCATTATCGGGGCGGGGATCTTTGTATTAAGCGGACAGGCTGCTGCAATGTACGCCGGACCGGCTATTGTGATTTCATTTGTTATTTCGGGATTGGCCTGCCTTTTTGCCGGTTTGTGCTATGCCGAATTTGCTTCGATGATCCCTGTTGCAGGAAGCGCCTATACTTATGCTTACGCCACCCTTGGGGAATTTGTCGCGTGGATTATCGGCTGGGATTTGATTCTTGAATATTTATTTGCAGCATCAACTGTATCAGTAGGATGGTCAGGTTATGTGGTGAGCTTTCTAAAAGATTTCGGCATCGTGATTCCTGCCCAGTTTACTTCTGCTTTAGGCACAATTTTGGTGAATATTCCCGATATCGGATGGAAACCTGAGACTGCAGAACTTATAAAGAGTATGGCTGCTTCGGGTATTAATACTGAAACTCTGCCACATCTTACGGCGATATTGAACCTTCCGGCCATGTTTATCGTGGCAGCAGTCACACTGCTTCTTGTAATAGGAATTAAAGAGTCAGCGAACTTTAACAATATTATGGTGATCATCAAAGTGTTCGTCATCATTTTATTCACCGGGATAGGTTTCTACTTCGTAAATAAGGCCAACTGGCATCCTTTTATTCCCAAAAATACAGGAGAGTGGGGACACTTCGGATGGAGCGGAATATTAAGGGGGTCAGCAGTCATCTTTTTTGCCTATATCGGATTTGATGCGGTTTCAACCACAGCCCAGGAAGCAAAGAATCCTCAAAAGGATATGCCGATCGGGATTCTTGGTTCCCTTTCTATTTCAACTATTTTGTATATTCTTGTGGCGGCGGTGCTTACAGGGGTTGTGAGTTATACTATGCTAAATGTTGCTGATCCAATTGCTGTAGGCGTAGACGCCATGGGAAATGGTTTATTCTGGTTAAGGCCGATCATAAAGATTGCCGCCATAGCAGGTCTGAGTTCAGTTATCCTCGTGATGATGCTTGGACAACCAAGAATATTTTATTCCATGTCAAAAGACGGGCTGTTACCTCCAATATTTTCGAAAGTTCATAACAAATTTAAGACACCTTACATCAGTCAGATTCTTACAGGATCCGTTGCTTTGGTACTCGCGGGTATTCTTCCTATAAATATTCTTGGGGAATTGGTTTCTATAGGCACATTGCTGGCTTTCACCATAGTTTGTATAGGGGTTATCGTATTAAGATGGAAAAAGCCTGATATTGAAAGGCCATTTAAAACGCCATGGGTTCCACTTATTCCGATCCTTGGAGCCGGTACATGCGCATTACAAATGTACTCATTGCCGCTTGATACATGGCTGCGTCTTATTATCTGGATGGCCTTAGGTTTTATAATTTATTTTACCTACAGTGTTCGTAAAAGTAAGTTAAGAAATTCAAATTAACAGATATTTTTCGAGAATAAATTAACCGCGAATGGACACGAAGTTTTTTTCCTAAGGTCACAAAGAGCTGGAATGCAAATTATTATCTCACAGCACTTTGCCCATTCTTTGTATGTTTCGCGATTAAATTATCTTATTGGACACCCTCATTTAAGATAATGATCTAATTATCAGGCAGGAAAGATGGGTACATAAAATCATGAGGCGGATTAAAATTCTCCTTTATTGTGCGGACAGAAACCCATCTGAGCAGATTAAAGACCGAACCCGCTTTGTCGTTTGTTCCTGATTTTCTTGATCCTCCGAAGGGCTGCTGGTTAACAACGGCTCCTGTAGGTTTATCGTTAATATAAAAGTTTCCTGCTGCATTTGTCAGTCTTCTGGTTATTTTTTCAATGGAATGGCGGTCCTGAGAGAAAATTGATCCGGTAAGAGCATATACAGAGGTATTATCCAAAACGGATAATGTTTCATCAATATCTTTATCGTCATAAATATAAAAGGTCACAATCGGGCCAAATAATTCCTCCTTCATGGTGAAATAGTCCGCTTTTTTGGCAAGGACGACGGTAGGCTCTATAAAATACCCAGAAGATTTATCACATTTTCCGCCGAAAATTATTTCTGCATCCCTGTCTGCTTTAACCTGATCAATCACTGATTTCAATTTGTCGAATGAGGTTTCATCAATAACCGCGTTCATGAAGTTTGTAAAATCCTCCGGGGGACCCATTTTAACACGTTTAAGCTGACCTGATAACACATTCCATTCCTTATCCCAAATTGACCGTGGAATATAAACACGTGAAGCGGCAGAACACTTCTGCCCCTGATACTCAAAGGCTCCTCTTACTATAGCTGTGGCCAGTTGATCCGAATCAGCCGTGTTGTCGGCAAAAATGAAATCCTTTCCGCCGGTTTCGCCCACTATTCTTGGATACGTTTTATAAAGAGAAATATTTTCCCCGATTTTCTTCCATATATCCTGAAATACGGCAGTAGAACCGGTAAAATGAATGCCTGCGAAGTCGGGATGATTCAATACCACAGAACTCAGATCGGGACCCGATACAAACACCTGATTGATTACACCGTCAGGGAGACCGGCCTTCATTAAAACTTCCATAATTACCGAGGCAGAATAAATTGCAGTTTTAGAAGGCTTCCATACACATACATTTCCCATCAATGCCGGGGCGACAGGCAAATTACCCGCTATAGAAGTAAAATTAAAAGGGGTCAGGGCGACGACAAATCCTTCCAGCGGCCGGTATTCAGAATAGTTCCACATTCCGGGATTGGAATCGGGCTGCATAGCATAAATTTGCTCCATGCATTTTACACTATATCTGTAAAAATCCACGAGTTCGCAGGCAGCATCGATTTCAGCCTGGTAAATATTTTTGGATTGTCCCAACATGGTAGCCGCATTTATTTTGGCTCTGTAAGGTCCCGCCAGCAGATCTGCTGCTTTTAAAAATATGGAGGCACGATGCTGCCACTCCATGGAACTCCATGCTTCACGGGCTTTGAGCGCAGAATTAATGGCCAATTCTACATGAGATTTATTACCCTGATAATAATAACCAAGCAAATGATTTAAATCATGCGGAGGCCTGATTTCGATTTTATTGGGGGTGGTAATCGTATTACCGCCAATAAACATAGGAAGATCAATGACTTTTGAACGAAGTTTAGCTATCATCGACTTTATTTCTGCCCTTTCGGGTGATCCGGGAAGATACGTCTTTATGGGTTCGTTCCCCCGATCAGGAATATGAAAAAAACCTTTCGACATAATATATTTATTTTAAGCATTCCCCAGAATTAAATATTGGGGTGTAAGTCAAAATCCACTTTTATATTTAAAATTCATCCGAAAATGATACCCCACAAAAAATTAGGTAATTAGTCCCACCATATCCTGGGATACAGTCCAAACAGAGTAACGGAACCTAATCCCCCAAGTAGCCCGGAATTTCCCATCTTCCATTCCTTATTCCTTTATTAATAAGCGAATAAGGGAAAATGTTCAATTGCAATTCTATGCTACTTAGGAATAAGGGAATCCTGATTTTTAATATAAGTTACATAAGAGGTCTGATCATAAATTTGTTCCATTGTTGCCAAGGTTAAATAAATTACTGTAAATATGGCTTTTAACATATATTCTCAATTGCAAATATTCCTGGCATTAATAGTAGTGAAAACAATTAACCTTATTTGCCTTCATTACCAACTTTAGTAACAGAGAATATAACAACTAACCTAACCTTATTACATTATTATTTCCAAAAGTGCCTGATTGAGAAAAGTGGATTTTTTCGTATACCCAAATATTGCTTTTTCAACATTTAATATAAAAAACACCTGATCCTCAAAATATTCATACTAATATAAGCTCTTTTTTGCGTTATCTACATATTAAAGTTGAAAAATATCATAAAAGCATTATTTACAATAATCAAAAAATTAAATTTATTAGTTTTATTTGTATACTTAATTTCAAGCCCGGGATTTGAATGATTAAAAAACCTAATATAGCCTTAACCAATGTATTCTCCGGTTCTCCTCCTTGGGAAATACGCCTGATTAATTTGTTATATTACTCAAACTTAGTGTTTTTAATCATTGCTTTCCTGGCTTTGATCCTCGATTCCTTTAATGTTTTTAACATAAGTTATCTTCCTTTTGAAGTATCTGTAATAGGTTTTTCTCTTCTGGTCATATATTTCCTGCGCAAAGGATCAAAAAACGTTGCTGTCAACCTTATCAACTTTTTACCGATACCCATATATTTTCTTCTTGTTTCATCTGATACGGCCATCTTTCCGCCACCAGATACCATATTCTTTCACGTTCTTATTCTTTCACTTGGTTTTTTATTTTTATTTTTATTTGCCAACTCAATTGTCCAAATTCTGGTTTTTCTGGCAATATCGTCAGCATCATTGTTATATCATATATATCTTGCAGGTTTAATACAAAATCTCTCACGGTTTTTCTGGCCATCCCAGGAATTAATTGTCAATCCTTTACTTGCCAATTTATCCCTGGGCTCCATTACAATTCTTTTATATATTTTATTCCATGAAGAACTGAGAAGGCAGGATAAAATCAGTTCTGAAAGAAGGGCAAATTTGAGGAGTGTTATTTCCCATCATCCAATGGGAATAATCCAGATCAGTATTAACAGGGATGATTTTGGAGAAAAATCAGGTATGACGATTGATTATATTAACCCGTCATTTGAGCGCTTTTTTGACCTCAGAAATTCGGAAGTAAGGGGGGTTGATGTTTCCGTAATATTTCTTAAAATATTCAGAAACGAAGTCAACTGGCAGGAACTTTTTCAAAATAACGGGAAAATTCAACATGAGATATTACATCCCTCATACGGATCAATGGTATAAAATGATTGCGTTGCATCCTGATGTCGAATAGTATAATCGGGATATTTGAAAATATAACTGAATCCAAGACCACTTTAAAAGAACTCAATAACAGCAGGCACCGCTATAAACTTCTTCTTGAAACGATTCCTGATATCTTTTTTGTGTTGGATAAAGATGGAACTTATATTGATTATGTTGCCAAGGATGTGGAAGAATTAAATATCTCACCGGAGGAAATAATCGGCAGCACAATATTCGAAGTCGGGTATTCAAAGAAAATGTTAAAGCAGGTACACAAATCAATTCAAAATGTGATCAATCACAATGTCATTGAGACAATTGAGTATGTTCTTGAAGTGGTTGGAAAGGGATCATGCTTTTTCGAAATGCGTATGGTTAAGCTTTCCGACAATTCGGTGATGGCTATTTCGAGGGATATAACAAAACAGAAAGTTGCCCAGCAAAAAATTGAGGAAGCGAAGAAAAAGGCTGAAGAGGCAGACCAATTAAAATCTGCCTTTCTTCAAAATATTTCACACGAAGTCCGTACGCCCCTTAATGCCATTTTGGGTTTTTCCAATGTATTAATATGGATAGTGAAATTTCTGACCAGGAACGCCAAAGTTATCTTCAGTTAATTGTGAGAAACGGTCAAATTCTCTTACACGTATTTAATGATACAATTAAACTCTCACGGATTCAAAGCGGATTAATGACAGTCGATAAAAAATTCATTTACATCAACAGCATCATTACCGATTTACACCGTCAATTCACCTTTGAAAAAGAGCAAATAGGCAAGAACCATCTGAAACTTATTCCGATCAAGGGAAATGAGAATGTGAAATTTTCAGTTTGCTGCGATGGACAAAAGATTAAGGACATCATGGAGAGTTTGCTGGATAATGCCAGTTAAATTTACAAGGGAAGGTGAGATTACTTTTGGATATAATATCATTACACAGCGGTCTCCTGGAATTTTTTGTCACTGATACAGGTATAGGTATATCCCGAGGACAAATTCGAGGAAATATTTGAAAGATTTCATCAACTTGATTCAAGTATGACACGTGAATATGGAGGCACCGGAATTGGGTTATCGCTTGCCAAAGATTTTGCTAAATTATTGGATACGAAAATTGAAGTGAAATCCTCATTAGGGAAAGGATCACGATTTTCATTTATCATCAAGGTAGAAGCGGCAGAAGGTCATTTAAATATTGTATAAATAATTAAGAATTAAGAATGAAAGAATTATGAAAAAAAAGAAGAAGTTTTTATCCTTCCTGTTTTAATTTACTCATTCTTTCATTAATTTAATTTATTTTGTATTTGAAACCAGTGAAATATGAAGCCATTAATTCCAAAGACACTCTTTAAGACTCTAACGAACAAATATTTGTTTGTATTTCTTATATTTTGTGTTTGGATGATTTTTCTTGATGAACACAACATTCTCTTTTTGCGTCAAAATACTAATAAGTTGAAAAGATTCAGAGTCGAAGAGAAATATTATAAAGCAAAAATATCAGCGGATAGTCAGAAACTAAAAGAATTAAAAACTGATTCAAAGAATCTTGAGAAATTTGCGCGGGAACAATTTCTTATGAAAAAGAAAAATGAAGATATTTTTCTTATTATTGAAAAGTAAATACAGATTTGTTACCCTACAAAGAAACGGAAGAAGGATGAAATAAAAAGCCCCCTTATGAAGATTTTCATCAGGGGGCTTTTCTATTGATCAGGACAGTTAAGTTACCAGAAATTAAATCTTTGTAACTGGGTCCGGAGGTTTTCACGTTTTACTATCGATGGTTGATTTCCACCAGGTTGCTGATTTATTCTTTTTATCTTCTTTGCGGTTTTTGCGTAATTTTCGGTAATAATATTTGCTGATAGGGATCATCCTCGCTAATCAGATTGCGTTTCCAGACAATTATTCCGGGAATCATAAACAGCAAAGAACAAAATAAAAGATTGAATAACATCAACCTGATTATTCCTATATCCTGCATTAAAAAAACCGGAATTATGAACAAAACATTGATAATTAATATCGTATATGTGGCCTGCTTGTGAGAAAATCCAAGAAGGAGCAACCTGTGATGAATATGATTTTTATCCGGTTTAAAAGGAGACCGTTTATTCAATATCCTGATTATAAAAACTCTTAAAGTATCGACTAACGGATAAATAAGGATGGCAAAGGAAACGGCGGGTGCAGAGGCAATGGAATATGGCCCTGTCTGATCAAAATTGAGTTCATTGAATTTAATAACTATAATAGCTACCAGAGTTCCCAGGACAAGGGAACCGGTGTCGCCCATAAAGATTTTATTCTTCTTACCATAAACATTATAATAAAAGAATCCGCAGAGAGATCCTACGAGAGAGAAAGAAAGTACGGCAAAATCGAAATGATTACTGATAAAAAACCATACTCCGAAAATTGTAGCAGCAAAAATACCTATTCCTGCAGCCAATCCATCGATTCCGTCAATCAGGTTAAAAGCATTGATAAACACTATCATAACAAAGATTGTCAACAACATCCCCGGAATATATCCGATCTCCTCTATTCCCAGAAAACCATGAAGATTGGTGAATCGAATCCTGGCTAAAAATATCAGGATCAACGCTGTAATTAATTGAGCTATAATCTTTTTAAAAGGTTTCAAATTGAGAATATCGTCTTTCAGACCCACAAAAAACATCAAAAGTACGGCAGTAAAAATACATCTAAGCATCGGGAACATGTAACCATCCATCCCTATTGTGGATGCCAGCATAAAACTTAAGTAAATAGCAATTCCACCTAAAGTAGGGACGGCTGTATGTGCGGAAGAACGGCCGTTGGGTTTATCGAACAATTTTAATGTATGAGCTATTCTGATCACAACAGGAACAGCATACAGAGCCACACTGACAGCGATTGTAAAACTAAGAATGACAAAAATCAGGTCGTGCATTTAGAAGTTAAGCAAGGTTTGAAATTTTCAAATTAAATATTATATACTGTACACAACAGAACTAAGCATAGTTTATTCAATTTTAATAATATATAACAAAATTATCAAATTCATGTTAAAGTGGACATTCAACTAAAAAAAATTATTAACAAGTTATTAACAAAAATCCTCCTAATCAATTATTTCTCTCTCCTTACTGAAGTCAAAAGCTTGTATATCAGGATACCGGCAATTGCACCAAAAGAATCAGCTGCAATATCCAACCACTCAAAAGTCCGGCCATAGTGCATGACGAATTGTAATACTTCCATTAAAACCCCCCATCCAATTGTTAGAAGAAGGATAAAATAATAGGTAACTGATTTGGATTCTGAATGAAACAACCAGCAGAACAACCATGCAAATCCAAGATACATGCAAAAATGAACCAATTTATCAACTCCCTCAAATAAGGATATTTGCGGGATGTCGTACGATGGGATTAAAGAAAGAACAGCGACAATGAGTAAATAGATCAGAGTAATTGTCAGCCTAAGTTTCTTATTGACAGAAAAAATAAAAGAGATCATGGAAAATAATTAATGAATTAAGAAAGGCTAAAGAAAGAATTAAGTCCCGATTAATCGGGAAAGAATTAAGAATTAAGAAATTGATAATTTTTATGAGAGACATCTTTGTTTGGGGGACCGTAGTGATGAAAGATGTCCAAAAAGTTAGTATAAATTAACCGCAAAGAGCCCTAAGCTTTTTCGCTAAGGCTACAAAAAATAAAGCACTTACATGACTGATTATCATGGCGTACTTTGTGCCTTCTTTGTTTACTTTGCGATTAAATAATTCTATTGGGAATCTTTCCATCACTCTCTTTGCAAACCCGCACGGACATGATAGTTACAAAAGAAGTGAGGAATCTCCCTGAACTTCATTGGCCGGCTGGCGGATGAACAAGAAACAAAGTTTCAGGAGAGGTACCATTGATAGAGCTTCTCGATTCCTTTATCGATTTCGATTTTATGATGCCAGCCCAATCGATGAATTTTCGAAGGATCAGTAAGTTTTCTCATTGTCCCGTCAGGTTTTGATGTATCAAAGACAATACTGCCTTTAAAGCCAATTTTATCTTTAATCAGGTAGGCAAGGTCTTTTATTGAGATTTCTTTACCAGTTCCTATATTAATGTGAGTATTTCGAATTTCATTATTACGAATTCCACGAATTGAGGACGAATTATCATTGTACAAATTTCACGAATTGAGGACGAATTAACACGAATTAAGTTATCAAAATCAATGTTTTCCAAGCAATAAACCGATGCTTCGGCCATCTCTTCACTCCAGAGGAATTCGCGTAATGGAGCCCCGCTGCCCCAGACGGTCACTGATACTTTGTGAAGGGATGAGGGTGAGAGGGTGTGAGGGTGAGAGGGTGTGAGGATAATGCCATATTTTTCAAGGACCTGCAAAATCTTTCTCTCATTTTCTTCTCGTCTCATCGTCTCATCATCTCCCATTCTCCCTTTCTCATCTACCCAATTTCCCGATATCCCCTCTATCGGCCGCCGGTTCAAATCCTCACGAAGGGCTTCCCAGTTATCCTCCTCCAGGCATTTCCCCAAATGTATTTTCCTAAGCAATGCCGGAAGTACATGGGATGTTTCGAGATTAAAGTTGTCATTCGGGCCATAGAGGTTGGTAGGCATCACAGAAATAAAGTTGGTACCGTACTGCAGATTGTAACTCTCGCACATTTTAATTCCTGCAATTTTGGCAATAGCGTAAGGCTCATTGGTATATTCCAGTGGCGAAGTCAACAGGTATTCCTCTTTCATGGGCTGAGGGGCCTCCCGGGGATATATGCAGGTACTGCCCAGAAAAAGAAGCTTTTTCACATCGTATAGGTAGCATGCATGAATCACATTGTTCTGGATCATCAGGTTTTCATAAATGAACTGTCCCCGGTAAGTGTTGTTCGCTATGATTCCACCAACTTTTGCAGCCGCAAGGACAACATATTCAGGTTTTTCCTGTTTGAAAAATGAATTAACAGCCTTAGTATCCATCAGATTCAGTTCATCGATTGACCGACCCAGAATATTGGTATAACCTTTAGATTTTAAGGTCTTAGTTATTGCCGAACCTACCAGGCCCAGATGGCCGGCGACATATATTTTAGAGTTTTTATCCATGATCCACAAATCTTATCCACAAATAGACACAAATGATATCCACAAATAAACACAATTGATTAAAGAATAATTCGTTTGTATTGAAGTTTTGTTGCTCCAAAATTGACCAGTAATCCTAATTTCTTTTGGGTAGCTTTAAGGTAATTCAAGACTTGAGCCAGATGCTCTGGATGAATTGCATCAACAGCTTTCAGTTCCAAAATGATTTCATTAAAACAGATAAAATCGGCTACATATTTTTTCTCCAATAAATGATCTTTATAATAAATATCGAGTACCTTTTCCTTTTGAGCATGAATATTCTGATCAATAAATTCATGAGTCAAGGCTTCCTGATAAACAGCCTCCAGAAATCCACAACCTAACACATTATGAACATGCATACATGCCCCGATGATTTTATAGCACTCCTCTTTAAAAGGATAATCATTTGTGTCCATTTGTGAATTATTTGTGTCCATTTGTGGATCATTCAAAATAATTCAAAACCGGATGACCTCCATCTTTCAGCCAGGCATCTCTTTTCATCAGTTTCAGGTCGGACTGCATCATATCGGCCACCAGGCCCTTAAGGTCATATTCCGGTTTCCAGCCCAGCCTGGTCCTTGCTTTTGAAGCATCGCCAATTAAAAGATCCACTTCTGTAGGTCTGAAATAAGCAGGATCGACCCCGACAATCTGAGAAGATGAAAGTGGAGGAAGATGAGAAGGCGAGAGACGCAATTTAATATCCTCCAGATACTGCTCACCGACTTTATCACTGAAGAGCTTTTCATCTATACCCGTAAGATAACCTTTCTCTTCAGCCCCCTCCCCGGTAAAGGTTACTTCCATTCCGATTTCAGAGGCTGCCATTTTGATAAAATCACGAATTGTGGTGGTGATACTCCGGTAGCAATGACATAATCATCAGGTTTATCCTGCTGCAAAATCAGATACATCGCTTTCACATAATCTTTAGCATGTCCCCAGTCACGTTTGGCAGTTAGGTTTCCCATAAAGAGCTTATCCTGTATACCAAAAGCTATACGGCTTAACGCCCGGGTCACCTTGCGGGTGACAAAAGTCTCCCCCCGGATGGGACTCTCATGATTAAAGAGAATTCCGTTACTTGCATGAATTCCGTAAGCTTCCCTGTAGTTCACCGTAATCCAGTAACCATACAATTTTGCTACTCCATAAGGTGACCGGGGATAAAAAGGAGTTTTTTCATTCTGAGGAACTTCCTGCACCAATCCATACAGTTCAGAGGTTGAAGCCTGATAAATCCTTGTTTTCTTTGTTAATCCAAGCAATCTCACAGCTTCAAGTATCCGGAGTGTTCCTATTCCATCTGTGTTCGCAGTATATTCAGGCGTTTCGAATGAAACCTGAACATGGCTCATTGCGCCAAGATTATAAATCTCATCGGGCTGGACCTGTTGAATAATTCTTGTAAGATTTAGCGAATCAGTCAGATCGCCGTAATGAAGAAAGAAATTCCGGTTCTCCATATGCGGATCCTGATAAAGATGATCGATCCTTTCGGTATTAAAAATGGATGAACGGCGCTTAATACCGTGTACCAGATATCCCTTTTTTAAAAGGTATTCACTCAGGTACGCACCATCCTGACCAGTTATACCGGTTATCAGAGCAGTTTTTTGAGACATTTTATTTTGGTTAAGTACAATACTATCCACACTTTACTCAAATGGAATCCACAAATTACACAAATGTTAAGAGATAAACACAAATACCTTCAAATGCAACCCTCTCATCTAAATTCTTTTTCTTGTATTTATTTGTGTCCGTTTGTGGATCAAAATTTGTGTTCATTCGTGGATTAGCTACTGAGGTTAATTTAAAAAATAAGGTTTTTTTCAAATCTTCCGAAATTCAATCTCATATTCTCACACTCTCACCCTCTCCTATAATCTTTGAGAATTTGTGCCTATTTGAGGATCACTTCGCTAAATTTCAAAATGCCGGATGATCAAGTTCATTTTCCGGATTCAAGCTGATTTTTTAAAGAATGATATATAAATAAAGCAGAATCATAAAACTTCCGGGCCTGATCAATATTTGGTTTCCCTTCAGGTAACAATCCCAATTCGCCAGGATAACGCGATTCAATATACAAACTATCCAGTGCAATTATAATTTCTTCATCAAGATTAATACTGACAAATTCGGCGCATAGACTAAACAATTTACTTAGTGAATGAATTTTGGGAACTTTTCTATCGTTTTCTTCCAACACTGCTTTGAGCGTTTTTTCGATTGACTGTTGAGCATGAAAGGCAACCTGTCCGGTCAATCTCTCATTTTGTATAATTTGTTCTATTGTCTCAAGGTCAATACTTGCAGAAATAAGCCATTCTTTGGTAATATCCCGCATAATTTATTCAAATCAGATTTATCCCTTTTTGCATGATTTCTTTCGAAAAAGAGCTTCCTAATTCCAGAAATTTCCGATGAACTGCTGAGGTATGCACGAGGATATCGGAAGGATATTTTTTTCTGAAATTGTTTAAGGCCAGGTATACCCTTTTCTTTACCTGTAGATTTTCCTCAAATGTCTCCGGAATGAAAGTTTCCTTTGTGACCACATAAAGATCAATATCGCTATCCTGATTCGGCGTTCCATAAGCATAACTTCCAAAAAGTATAATCTTCTCAGGATCTACGCTTCGCAAATTTTCAATTATTTCATTCTTTAGAGATTCTTCCAACATAAAGGAATTTTTGTTACGAAGTTAGTAAATAAGAAGTTTGCAACAATGATACAACAAGCGGATTTATTTAAACAATCAGGTATCTTTTCCGGCTTTTCAATTTCAAATTCTCACATTATCACATTCTCCTCTACTCACCCTCTAATATTTAGGAATTTGTGTCCATTTGTGTATCAGCATCTTATCTCAAAGCGTTTCCGGCCTTTTTGGTAAGTCTTTGAATATCTTATATACTAATTGACTTTCGGGAGCAAAAATCACCCAGGCAGTCAGAAAAATCAGCATAAAATCTGTATAAAAAGTTACGTGATCCTAATACCAGAGCTCAATTTCACCTTTATATGGAGAGATATGTAATTTATAATATTCAGCAAGGGGAATTTTAGCTTCCGTTAACAATTGCTCTTCATCCCTGAACACGATCGAACCAATTCCCGTGAGACCGGGCTTTACGTTGTAAATAGCTGACTTTACATGATCCGGATAAGGAGAAAACGTTTCATCAACCAGAGGCCGCGGACCGATAATGCTCATGTAGCTTAAAAGTATATTAATTGAGTGAGGTAGTTATTTGATTTTTGTATATCATAGAAATTTTACAATAGGAAATATTTAAGTCGACGTGATATCTGATATCATTTATAACGAATATGGTTTGGTTCTTATTCACATTAGGTGTTATTATCATTGATGTTTTTAATGAGAAGTCAAATTCATCTAATAGAATACCAAATCAGTAATTCTTTTTATAATTTTATTACGATTAAATTGGCCTTCCATTAAAATATGGGCGTTTTTTGTTTTCTCAATAAGTATTTCCGACTTGCAAGAAGCAATTTCCTGAAATGAGTTGGCAATTTCCTGAATATTATCAGGTGAGGCTGTCCAACCTAAATTATACTCATAGATTAAATTGGTTACCTCGCCACCCATTACGCCAAATATAGGTTTCTCAGCATTAAGGTATGATTGAAATTTAGCTGGAATTGTCCAATTATAGATAGGTTTATTTTCCAAAGCGATGATTAAGACATCTGCTCTGTTATAATAATATGGTATATCTGAAGATTTTACTCTTCCCCAGAATTTCACATTACCAATATTATTTTTTTTAACCAATTCTCTTAAAAAATTTAAGTTAGACCCATCACCAATCAGGTTGAGCCAAATTTGACTGTCCGGATATTCTGTTAAAAATTGTTGAAATCCCAAAATAACATTTTCAAGATTTTGTACCATACCAATGTTACCAGCAAAAACGAAATTGAACTTACCCGGATATATAATATTTTTATCAGTTCCATTAAGATTGTTCAATTTTGATGTAAGTGACCATTGAGGGATAAATTGTATATACTTTTGGGGATAATATTTTTGAATGAAATTTATATATCCAGGACAAGAGACTGTAATATTATCGCAATTAGAATAAACCCATCTTACGAATTTTTCGAGTATATATTTAGATATGCCTCTATTTGCCAATCCAAAAGCATAAACTGTTTCAGGCCAAACATCCTGAATCCAAATTGTAGTTTTTTTTCTGTACAATTTTTTTATCAAAATGCCAATAGAAGAAAAAGTCAGGGATCCAGTCTGGCAGATATAAATCAAATCGAATTCTTTCCCTTTTATGATAGCCCATAACATACCCAGTGCCATGTTCCAGAAATAATTCAATATTTTTATTTTCTTATTGGTTTTGTACCCTTTAATGAATTGAACCCGAAATACCGGCACCTCGTTAATTATTTCCTTTTGAAATATCTTGTTACGATAACCCGGAAACACCTTTCCATTCGGATAGGAAGGATTTCTCGTCAATACTGAAACAATAAATCCCTGATTTTTCCATTCAAATACAAGGTCGTTAATTAAAAATTCTTCTGGCGCAAAAACCTCAGTAATCACCAATACCTTTTTCCTCTGAAAATTACTCATTTAAGCCAAACAATTCTATTAACATAATCAGTATAGCTCAAAATAATACGCACTACTTTATCCGAAACATTGGGCATTTTATAATCCCTAACTTGCCTCAAAGTTCTTTGTTCTCCCCGTTTTTGACTTTCCAGAATTTTCAATCCCTGTAATATCCTTTCCGAATTTAATCCGACCATCATAACAGATGCCTTCTTCCATTGCTTCGGGGCGTTCATGAGCTTCCCTGATATTTAAAGCCGGGAAATTCAGAATTGATGATTCTTCGGAAATTGTTCCACTATCTGAGAGAACAGCTTTTGGCATTTTTCTGCAAATGAATGTAATCATGGAATCCAAGAGGTTTCATCAATTGGATTAATGGATGAAATTGAATTGCCTTTTCTTTGATCTTATTTCTTGTCCGGGGATGGGTGGAAACAATTATGGGTAATTGATATTTTTCCGCAATTAGATTCAAGACTGTCACTAATTTCTCAAAGTTGGCTGAATTGATGTTTTCTTCTCTGTGGGCTGATACTACAAAATACTTTTCTTTTATTAAGTGAAAGCCTTTGCAAAACATCGGAGTTGTCAATTTGTTTCATCTTAGTGTTTAAAACCTCAAACATGGGGCTTCCGGTTTTGATGATTCTATCTGCTGGCAATCCTTCGCTTAATAAATATTCCCTTGCAATATCACTGTAAGTCAGATTAATATCTGAAATATGATCCACAATTTTACGATTTGTTTCTTCCGGAACCCTCTGATCGAAACAACGGTTTCCTGCTTCCATATGGAAAATTGGGATATGTCTTTTCTTTGCGGGAATGGCACATAAACAACTGTTGGTATCCCCTAAAACAAGAAATGCATCAGGTTGTTCTTTTTCAAGAACCGGATCAATATTGATTATAATCTGTCCGATAGTAACTGTCGCATTGGCTCCGGCAGCATTTAGAAAATAATCCGGCTTTCGTAATCCAAGGTCTTTAAAGAAAACTTCATTTAATTCATAATCGTAATTTTGACCCGTATGCACCAAAATGTGCTCAATGCTTTCACTTGAATCAAGTTTTTTAATGACCTGTGACAACCGGATAATTTCAGGACGAGTTCCGACTACTGTTAGGACTTTAAGTTTTTTCATTTGAATGAAAGGGTGGAATAGTGTTAAGGTGGAACAGTGTTAAGGTGGAACAGTGTTAAGGTGATAGGGCGATGTCATTTCACTTTTCCACTTTTTCACTTTACTACTTTTCCACCATTACACTATTGTAATTTAGTTTTCAAAGCCTTTATTAGACTGCAGAGCATACTTCGTATGTGGTTTATTTGTGGTTGTATTTCATTAATCGTAAAATACCTGAGTTGAAAGGCTATTTCGAGCTGTGTCTCTATCTCAGATAAAGATCCGTTTGAGATAGTCAAAAAATGAATAAATTCTTTGGTTGAGTTACGAGAGGCTCCCTCGGCAATATTCGATGGCATAGAAACAGCGGCTCTTCTAAGTTGAGAAGTTAATCCATAAATCTCAAAAGAAGGGAAATCTGCCGTCACTCTATAGATGTTAATTGATAATTCAATCGACTTTCTCCAAATGAAATCTCTATAGCATTTTATACTCTTCTCCACTTTATCACTTTATCACCTTTTCGCTTTATCAAGTTTACACCTTTTCAAAAAACGTATCAGGATCATCAGCATTATAATGTTCATTTATCCAGAAAATTGTGTAAAGTTCTTCCTTACCAATATTTGTGATGTTGTGAGTATACAAAACAGGCATGTCAACAAAAGAGGGTTTTTTACCATCCAAGTCAAATGATAACACCTGTTCTGATCCAATTCGACGAAGTTCAATTCTTGCTTTTCCTTTAATTACTGCAAATCGTTCGGCTTTGCGGGTATGAAAATGATTTCCCCTTGCAATACCAGGTGCTGTAGTTGAGAATGAAATCTGTCCTCCGCTTTTTAATCTAATGGTTTCAACAAAACTACCCCTTTGATCCGTATTGCGTTTTAAAATGAAAGGGAAAAAGGATTTATGGTCAATATAACAGAGAAAAGTATTAAAAAGATTTCTATCAAAAGGATCATCTATATCGGGAATATAACCATGATCAAAATAATTTTCTTTAAATACGGAAAGTTTTTCCAATAATTCAGAGACTTTAATTTCAGAAGTGTGAGGAACATGAATTGTGATTGGTGATAGGTGATCAGTGAAAAACTGTTTAATGATTTCATTAATTAACTCTCCAACATAAATAAGTTTTAGATCTCCATCCACATCAATTTTAGGCTTTTCGTCGTGAGTTAACTGATGGCAAAAAGTGGCCACAACTGAATTATAGTAGGGATTTCCAAAGGGACCGTAAACATTTGGTATAATTAACCCTGTAAACCTGGCATTATTTTCCCTGGACCACTTTTCAAAGAGCGCCCTTCCCTGTTTTTTGGATTTTCCATACAAATTATCCCGTTCTTCCTGCGTTGAAGATGAAAATAAAATATGTGGTTTTGAATTCGTTATTTTGCAGGCTTCTATAAGCTGTTTTACTAATTTGATATTAGTTTGGTAAATAATTTCCGGATCATTGTGACGGTTCATAGCGGCCAGGTGAACAATTATATCACAACTCCGGACAAATCCATTCAGCTTATCCTTATCTGAAAAAAAAGCATCCTCAAAAGGGATTCTCTTAAATTTATCAGTATATAAGCTTAATGTATTGTATAGATGACATCCAACAAATCCGGTCTGCCCTGTTATTCCAATTCTCAACATCTTTCCCTTTTATCTTCTGACTTTTTTCTTTTATTCTCAATCAGGATATTGTTTCACATTTTCTCCCAATATATCTCTTCTTATCAACGGAAGTTTTAACAGCAACTCTTTTGTTTCTTCTATATTTAGTCGTCGGGTGTTATGGGAGTGATATTCTTCAACTGCAGAAACTTTCTGTTCCCCTTCAGTAAAATAGCTGGCGTAATTAAGATTGCGATTATCGGCAGGAATGCGAAAATAGTTGCCCATATCAATGGCTTTGGCCATTTCTTCTCTGTTAACCAGAGTTTCATATAATTTTTCGCCATGCCGGGTTCCAATAATTCTGATTTTACTTTCTGACTGATACAACTCAATCAGCGCCTGAGCCAAACCGCCTATTGTCGATGCCGGGGATTTTTGGATAAACATATCTCCGTTTATACCATGCTGGAAAGCATATAAAACCAAGTCTACGGCATCTTCCAAAGTCATCATAAACCTTGTCATATTGGGATCAGTTATTGTAATATCTTTGCCGGACTTTATCTGTTCAACGAATAAAGGTATGACTGAACCCCGGGATGCCATAACATTCCCGTAGCGGGTTCCACAAAAAACGGTGTTCAAATCATCACCCATTGAGCGGGCTTTAGCCTGCATAACTTTTTCCATCAATGCCTTTGAAAGCCCCATAGCATTGATTGGATAAACTGCTTTATCGGTGCTGAGAACAATCATGCGTTTTACTCCATGACTATAAGCAGAATCCAAAACATTCTGAGCCCCCAACACATTTGTATTCACTGCTTCAATAGGGAAAAATTCACATGAGGGTACTTGTTTCAAAGCTGCAGCATGAAAAATGAAATCAACACCCCTGACAGCATAATCAACACTTCGTTTATCCCGGACATTGCCAATATAAAATTTTACCTTAGGGTTGTTCAACCGATGCCGCATATCATCCTGTTTTTTTTCATCACGGGAAAAGATCCGGATTTCTTTTATATCGGTATTCAAAAACCGACTTAGGACAGCGTTGCCAAATGAGCCGGTGCCACCAGTAATAAGTAAAGTTTTGTTTGCAAACATTTGATGTAATTTTTAAAATACAATTTAATTTTTGCAGAACTGTTTAAACGGATGAATCAAATGATGAATTAACGTCCGTGATTCTAGTATTCGTTTTTAATATTGATTCATATAGATTTAGATAATCCATATGACGATCATTTTTATCATATAATTTTATTACCCGATCACGGCAAGCTGAGCTAAAGCAGCTTTTCCCTTTTATTTTTATTTTGTGAATTGCCTCAATAATTCCCTTAATATTTCCTTTAGCAACAATAAAGCCTGTTACAGGAATAGTTAATTCAGGACTAGCAGTGGCACTAAAAACGATAGTCGGTGTACCGCAAGCCATCGCTTCTATTGTGGTCAATCCAAAAGATTCCTCTATTGACGGATTAATAAACACATCTGCATCTGAATAAAATGCCACCAATTCCTGAATATTATCCGTTCTTTTAATTCCAATTATATTGGATGGAAGCGTATGAATTTGTAATTCAGTCAGGCCAACAAGAATAATCTGATAATTTTTCCCCAACATTCTACTCAGTTTAATAAAATCACCCAATCCTTTATGAATACTCCAAATGCTGGCGACACCCAAAATAATAAACTTGTTTTCAAGACAATATTTAGATCGAATTGATGTGGTTTTCAAGGGACAAAATTTATCAGTATCTATTCCATTGTTTATTACTTTGATAGGAAAATTTAAGAAATATGATTTTTTAACAATATTCCCTAACCATTCAGATACTGGTACTATTGTGAGATTGGTTAATGAGGTAAAAAGCACTTTCTTTACAAAGTAATTTTTTTTTGAACGATCAAACCCAAAACTTGCAGGATATTCATCCGTTTGGGGACAACCAAAACATTCTGTTTCCCATTTATTACAACTGACAGAATCAAAATATACACAGTGACCAGTCATCGGCCAACAGTCATGAAATGTCCACACAACAGGTATATTTGTAACAGCGAGAAAATCAAACAGAACTTTAATATTTATGTAGTATCCATGAAGATTGTGGAGATGAATAATATCCGGTTTAATCTTGTCAATTTGAACAATCAATTGAAGAGTGGCATTGCGAGAGCCGAAACCATGTTTATCGAATAGGCGGGTTTGCAAACCATGCAGTATTACATCCCAATCAGATCCAATTTTGATTAATTTAGAATTATAGGGGCGGCCTTTACGTCCGTAAGCGATATAACTGTTCCACCCATTTTGATAAGCTGTATATCCTAATTCCTCGATGATCCGTCCCGTTGAACCATAATTAACTACTGTATTTATTTGCAATAAGGTCTTCATAAAGGGACTTACGATGATTTACAGATTTAACTTTGGTTATACAACGATGTTGACAATTGAGTCAGTACTACCAGTGATATGGAGAGTTTTATAACAAATTCAATAAAGAATAATTATTAAAAAGTAAATTGTCCACCAAAAAGAGAGATGAACTCGAATGAATTCATTATTTATTCATAATGTCTGCAACGGAATCGTCAATGCATTATTAATTTATGACTTAACTAATATTTTAGTATATATTTATGACCTTTAAATATCTATATATAGCAATATACAAAACTGCCAAATCGTAAGGGTGTTATAGTGCAGCAGTATGCAAGATACAATCTTAGCCCCATGTAACTAAAGTTTCGTTACGGTTGTCCAAAACATAGCATATATAAAATTTTATTTTAAGATTATTAAACCGATGATACATAATATCCTATTTTTTTTCATCTCACTAAAAAATTCGTATTTCTTTAATATCGATATCAAAAAACCGATTGAGGACGGCGTTGCCGAGAGAGCCGGTGCCACGTGTGATAAGAAGAATTTTGTTTTTAAACATGAATATAATATATTTTTATTTAAACTTCATGACAATAATGAAAAGCTA
The DNA here is from genome assembly GCA_963810555.1 of uncultured Bacteroidia bacterium. GTDB lineage: Bacteria > Bacteroidota > Bacteroidia > Bacteroidales > Prolixibacteraceae. The sequence goes on from CAWENX010000005.1 coordinate 245,371, forward strand.
ATTAATACTTTTAAAAATTGGAATCCTTTTAAAGGTTTGTACCAATTTTACCAGGTTGATTGTAGCGGGGTTTTAATGAACTGTATAAAGAAGCGAGATGTGAAAATTTTTTTATAAATACCTTCACATTTTGGATAATAATTACTTGAAAACTTCTTTTGAAAATAATTTCACTAAAGTAGTCATTTTTAAATAAAATTTCATTATTAATCCTTACTAATAAACCAATATATGGTTTATAGATATGTATAAGTGCAATTTGCGGTATATGTAATGGAGATGCTTGTGAAATAACTTTAAAATTATTAATTTTAAATTTGAGACCCTGGTAATGATAAAAAATTAAAGGATATTCAAGATTAAGATCATTTTTTACCTTTAAAGTGATTTTATTATGACTTTTTTTTACATAATAGTTCGATATGTTCCAATATGATAAACCTGCTCCTAAATGTGATATTGATTTGACACCACTAAATTTCTCTGGAAAATAATCCAAATATTTCTGATCACCATATTTCCCATCTTCAAACTTAGCATAACACCAATCGATACAACTTTTTCTCCACCAATCCAGTGCCATAATGCCATTGACATCATTTTTGATATACACAAATTGAACACAATATTTACCATATATTTCCAAAGACTTTAATTTTTTAGAAAAATTGTGAAGAGTTATTCCAATTGAATAATTTACCAATTCAAGAAAAATAGGTTCAGGGGACGAAAAAAAGAACATATCTGCATCTAAATACGTACAATGCTCTAAATTATACTTATGAATTGAATACCATATAATTGAAGCGGTTGAAGTCCAACAGTATTCGGCGATCGTTCTTGTGGATTTGATTCTAAGCAAATCCTGATCTTCAAAATCCGCCAATGAAATTACCGTAACATGTGGAAGTTTAAATCCACTTATTATAGTGTAGCATTTTTCATCAAAAGCAAAAACATAAAGATGGAAATCATCACATTGTTGTAAAAGTGAGCGATAAAGTGCCAGCCCTCGTGTTAAATAATATGAGTCAAAAAGTGTACAAAAATTGTATTGCATTTTCAAAAAGAATTTAAAGTTTCAATTACCTTCATTATATCATTTGATTTATGAAAGTAAGAAATGGGCAGGCTAAGCGTAGTAGCATGGATTTCCTCAGAAATTGGATATCCCCCATCTATAATACACCACATCGCTTTTTGATTGTGCGGAGCTATAGGATAATGAATCTCAGTTTTAATTCCATGATCTAAAAGAAACATTCTCAAATGATCCCTATGAGGATGTCTTATGTTAAAAATACGATAAACATCATAATATTTTTTTTCAAAGACAGGGACTATAAAATCCTTCTTCAAATTTTCCATTTAGAGGCTTGCTAATTTAGGTTATACGCATTAATAATTTTTAGTGCTGCGAATTTAATCAATAGAAATCCTGCCTGTATCTCGTCTAATCGAGAATTGTAACCTAAATACTCATTTTCATATTTTATTTCAGATCCATAATTTCGTAAAGCTTTTTAAGTTTTCCTGCAGTAAAACTATCATTAGTTGTAGCTGCACCTACATCACCTAATGCTCCAAGATTTTTTGTCAGATAAAAACTGCGCACTCCAATATACCCAAATGAGCCAGCAATTCGATTTTTGTATATTGCACTATGTGCCTGTGCGCAATCCTCAATTATTATTAAATTGTGAATTTTAGCAATTTTAATTATAGCATCCATATTGCAACATTTGCCATATAGATGAACACCATAATAGCCTGAGTATTGGAAGTAATTTGATCTTCTATTTTAGTGTGATCAATATTATAATTATTGATTGATATCAGGTTCAACCAGGATAAGTCTTAATCCATTCTGAATAATGGATAATATAGTGGCAATATAAGTATTTGACGGTACAATTACTTCTGAACCAGCAGGGAATTTAAAACAACGAAGGGCAAGGTTTAGCGCATCGAGACCAGAAGCTACTCCGATACAATACTTTGATCCAATAAAAGAAGCAAATTCATTTTCAAAAGTAGACACGTTATTTCCTAAAATATACCAGCCGGACTCAAGAGTATTTTCTAAAATTTTTTTGTAGTCGTCAAAGAATTCCTGATTAACTTTTGCTAAATTTTCATATTCAATCATAGATAGTTAATTTAATTTGATCGAAGAAAGAGTAATTGCCGCCCGTTTCTATATTTTTTTGACAATTTATAATAAGGATTCCATATTTTCCTGAATGACCCGATAGAACGGGCATAACCACAGAAAACAAGTTTTTTCTTTCTTATAATACCATATAGAAAAGTTTTAATTTCCGCTAATAATATTCGAATATTTAATAATTCTGCCGGAATGAATAAAATATATTTAACACCTAAGCTATTACATTTTGCAAATAGCACGGATAACTGGTAATCATCAAATTCAGTATCAATACGAGGGAAAAGCATAATCCAGTTTTGATCAACAGGTATAGTATCCTTAAAAACATTCAACAACATTACATCATCGAAAACTTCGAATTGTTTCAATCGTAATACTGAATAATTATTATCTGAAACGACTACTGAATAATCTGAGAACTTTTTTAATTGGTATTCTTGAGAAGCAATTCCCGAACCAATAGAAAATATTTTTTTTAGTCCTGTTTCCTCTATTTCTTTAATAATTATCTGTGTTAAGTAATTTGGCTCCTTCGTATCAACTTTCAACAAATAATTTTCCTTAGTATATGGCAGATAATAATGTTCTTCTTCTTCGTTATTCCTCAAACTCTCCCAATCCAGGATTTCCATTTCATTCTTAAAGGTACTAAAATGTTTTATCTTCATTTCAGCTAATGTGTAATTTTGGATAGGTAATAAGCCAAAGGGAAAATTTAATTGGAAGTTCTTTCATTAATAAGGTTCATATATATAATCATTTACATCAAAGTATTCAGATGCAAAAACCATAAGTATGCAATTTTGTGAGAAATCATACATCCAATGATAATCGTTTGGCGCCAATATCAGACATTTGGAAGGAGAATCTAAAATAAACTCTTCAATAGGTAAGCCCACTCCCTGTTGATTTTTTATTTTACAATATCCTTGTAATGCAACAGCAGCCTGAATTGTCTTTCTATGTCTATGATGTCCCCGTATTGAATTGTCCACTCCATATATATAGAATACCCTTTTAATATCAAATGGGAAAACTTTTTCAATTACGGTAAGGTTACCTCTTCTGTCTGTAAGAGTAATTAAGTCAATTAATTGCGCCATCTAATCAATTTTATTGAATTTAAGGTAAATTTAGAACTTCTGTGAATACAGTAATTTGTCTGTTGGGATTGTACCTTTCATGTATTATTTGATAACAACTTCTTGCTACAACTTCTCTTTGTTCACTCCTAAGATTAATCCAATATTCAATTTTCTTACAAAGGTCTTCAACTGAATTCTCAATAAAAAAATCTCCAGTCGCCCCAGGTATAATAGCTTCAAATTCAGGCATCTGATGCTTATAGTTATTATGAGTCAACACGGGAGTACCATACACAAGACAATGCATTGCAGTTAAACCCACATTCCCAGGAGAAACACAGATATCTGCGTTGTAAATAATCTCGCCTAGGGCATTTTCGTCATAACTAGAACCATAAAACCAAACATAGTCAACCAATTGGTAATTTTAATAGAACACGAATGTTCGTTTCTTCTGTTTCTTCACCAACAATCACTAAATTGCACATTACTCTTTTACGATGCAACTCAAATTGGGCATCCAAAAGCAACTCAAGTTTTTTAATGCGTTGTATTCTACCAATGTACAATAAGACTGGAAATTCATTGCAAAAATGTGTTTTAAATATTTGTTATTCGTAGAAGTTGTCTTATTTTGGTTTGCTGATCATAATCCAAAGAGTTGTATATGCAAACTAACTTTTCAGGTCTAAAACCCTCTATTATCATAAAATTACGTGCATAATCGCCATAAAGCAATATTTGCGGAGTAAGAGAAAAAAATATTTTTTTTAATACTTTTTTTAAAGTTGATTCATCTCCATACCACCCATGTGTCCACAAATATGTTCTTTTCCCAATAATTTTGTAATTAATAAAATAAACCACGTCGAAATACAATATGGTTCGCCAGTTAAAATATATTGTTTATAATTTTTGAAAGCCAAACTGATAGCTTGCTTCTGCCAATAAAAATTACAAAGTAAAGGGACGTATCGAAAGCTTCTTGAAGTCCTTTTAACTCATAATAGTCCATCAACTTCATAGGTGAAGTGATCCTATCCCCAATAAAGAAATCGCATTTAAGCTCTTGATCCAACAACTTATAAATAGGAGCATTATAATGAGGAGCGAGATTAAGAATGCAACAAATTTTATCACTCATAACAATCAAAAGAAGAATTATTTTGTTTATTATTACTTCCTAAGCCTATTAAGTATTATGTAAATTTTTGGGAAAAATAATTTTATCCAGGCTGCAACAATTATAAATGGTAATCTATAAGGAAAAAATTTTTTATTAAATACTACGTAGTCAAAAAATGCTAACCCTTTGGGGTCGTATAAAAACTTTCTCCTATCACTAAAACATAAATTTAGAAATGTTTGATATGTATCTGGATTATCATTGTCACATATTCCACAGTAGTTTGCCGCTATAAAGACTGGAATATTATTACGTTTGGCAGTTAATGTATAATCATAATCAGCAATACCATGGGTATATGAATTGGATAAAATTCCAATTTTTGTGACCACATCCTGTGAAACCATCATTATATTAGCATTCCCTCCTTCGCATTTTTGAATTGAACCATTAGGCTCTAAACGTTGAAGCGTATTCAAAAACTTGTTTTTAACAACCGAACCTCCATAGGAATATTTATTTGAAAGGTTTTGAGTTGAACCAATATAAATACCACCACAATTATATTTTTTCAATACATATTCATGAGTCAAAATTAATTCATTAAATAGACTTTTATATACAGTAGTGTCGTCATTTAAAAGTAGATAAGCATCATATCCATATTTAAGTGCTTCTTTCCAAGAGTTTCTCATACCACCAGTCCAAAACAGATTTCCATCTCCCTTTAGTATAACCGTTTCAGGATATAATTTTTTTACAATTTCACTGGTTCCATCAGATGATCCATCATCGGTTAAATATACTTTTATTTTTATATTGTTCTGTGTAGTTTTATAAGCTTCAAATAGATAATCTAAACAACTGACAGTTTTGTCTTTTCTATTATGGCAGGTAAGAAGGACGGCAATGCATTTAATCATCTCAATAATCCATTTTATTTACAATAATTATTCACTATCACAACAAACAGCAATTCGATATAATACTCACTTCCATTCTATTTACATTTACCCTTTTCTTTTGCCATCTTAATAACAAGGCAATCACTCTGCAGAATGAACAACTCAAATATGCGCAGTATTATCATAAGCGGAATGTACACAAAAATAGAATCCACTATACTTGGATGTTCTTCTAATCTTGTCTCGTATGGATTTAGATATGCTTTAATATTCAGTCTAAACCATGATGCCGGTGTACGACTCCACGTTTTAATTACCTCAAAGCCATGTTGTTGAGATAAATATATAAGATTTTTTTTGTCATAGTGAAACAAATGGAAAGGTGCGAACCATCCACTTACCCAATTTTTGCCAAAAAGACTTTTCCACTTACTTTTACTGTTTGGCATTGCCATGAAAAGGACACCGCCAGGTTTCAGAACTCGGAACAGTTCATCCAAAAAAACATGAGGATTTCGTATATGTTCAAAGACCTGCATGAGGTAAACAATGTCGAATGTGTCTTTCCCAAATGGAATGTTATCTGGACTGGTTACTTGATGAACGTCAAGTCCAAATTTCTGGCATGCGTTGACCATCTCCGCTGAGATTTCTGCACCAGATATCTTCACTCCTCGTAAGTGGAAATCAAAAAGGCAACCAGCTTCTCCGCAACCATAATCCAGGATTATAGAATCACCTCCCGGCTTAATGAAATCGCGAGGATCAATATCACCAGAAATCCAATGGTACATTTTTCTTAACATTGGATAGCGAGAACCCACACGAGGTGTGAAAGTTACAGATTTGTTATGCGAATAGACCGAATAATATTTAATAAGTTCATCTTCAGTTGGTGAGGGATATATTGCAATAACACCACATTGTTTACATTTATATAACGACCAAGAACCTGTCAAAGCTTTTCTTCGATCATAATGTAACACTCTTTCCCCGAACTTACTATTACCACAAATCGAACAAGTAATTTTTCCCGGATCGTTCATTTTCACTTTTATTCAATATTATTTATAGTAGTTTCAATTTTTAAATGTAAGCTTTATATTAAAATTTCCATTCCAATTATTTTTTTATTCCTCGCTTAACCGTTTACCAAAAATGTCTTTTGAAGTAAAAATCGAAAATATATAATAAAAAGAAATAAGCCTGAAAAATCCAGAAGGAACAAAAAAAGCATTACCTTTATAATTAACAACACATATAGTTAAAAACATCATGATTGGTAATAGTTTATTTGAAGTGTTAATGCAATTTCTTTTAAACATTTTCCATAAAAATAATAACATTATAAGCAAATATAATAAACCACCCTGGAATATTTGATTCACATATCCAATATCAGAATTTCGACTGCCATTATAGAATACATTACTCCCTGTTCCAAAAATTAGTCCACAGAAATCAGAGGGAAGAAAAAACATTGATCCAAATAAATATGTGAAGTTTGTACTTTTATTATCACTCTTTCCAGTCATGAAATTTTGTGCATCTTTAAAAATCCCTAATGACCATTTTAAAGTAGTTTCATTTTGTTTAGCAAAAGATGAATAAAAAAGAAACCAATAGGCAAGAAATATTATTGAAGAGAATGTAATAATATAAAATAAATTGATCTTCTTATTAACAATAAGTAAGAACAGAGAAATTAATACCGGGACAAGACCGATTCTCGCATTAAACATAATCGAAACAAGTAAAAAGATAATTGGGATTATATATCCAATGCTCTTCTTGATTGAAAATAAACAAATCGATAAAATTAATCCTTGAATAACGCCATAGCCAAACGCAGAGTTTTCTGCAAGTGAAAACCCCCTAAAATACATATTTCCAGATAAATCATCCAGCGATTCAATAATTACAGAATTGCGAATAAATATATTTATTGTTGGATTAAGTATTAAAAAAAATGTAATTATTGATGCAAGAAATCCAACTTGAACAACAATAGACTCCCATGAAAACCAATTAAAAATATCCTTAAAATAAAGTACAAGAAAAGTTGGAATTATAAAACATTCTAAAAACCAAATGAAATGCATGTATGAAACAGTAATTCCAGAAATATTTCCCATTAAAGTTGATAAAAAGGGATATAAAATGAGAATTGATGTAAAAATGATCTCATTTTTAAAAATTCCGAAAAAACGAGAATAAAAACCTTTAAATAATAGATAGATAAATGAAAGAAGAAGTAAAAGTTTAATTGATCCAAAACCCAACACTTTGAAAATTGGATTGTAAATGTAAATATATAAGCATAAGATGAATAGTATATATTTAAATATCCGCATGTATATTAATGCTATGAATTTTGGATTTTAATCTCTGATGATAATATATAATATCCACTGTTATCTTTTCCAAGAAAAAAACAATTTAAATGTCGCAACTAAATATATCTTATTATAAAAGATTGGTAATGATTTGAATAAATATTTTAATGCATTTATTTTATATTCAGTAAATTCAGAGAAACCTGCATATTTTCTAAGATTGACCATCAATTTTGCTTTCTTATAAAGGCGGTGATGCCTAAAGGACTCGATAGCTTTGAGGTGTGAATTATTAACTCTTTCGCAATTTATTACTTTTGAATTAATATTTGTATGACGATAATAGCTAAGATAATCATCAATAAAACCAATGCAATATTTTGATGATATCTGTAAATTCATAAAATAATCTTCTGCAAGTATATTTTCATCATAGAGTCCTATTTCATTGAAAATATCTTTTCTAAACATATAATTAACGGGAGGATGGATTTTAAATAGGAAAATATCTTCAAATAACCATCCTCCTTTTAATACTCGATTGTTTACATCTTGATATTCTAATATATGAGAAGATTCATCAATATAGTAAGTTTTCCCAAAACACATTGGATAAAAGAGGTTGCGTTCCATGAACTGGACTTGTTTCTCCAGTTTATCACATAACCAATAATCATCCGACGCACAAAATGAAATGTATCCCCCATTCGAGAACTCTCTTATCCCTCTGTTAAGCACATTGGCAATTCCGTGATTATCCTGAAATACTAACGTGAACTTATATTTTTCTCTCAAATTTTCTAAAATCTCTCTGGTCTTATCTTTTGATCCATCATCGATTACAATTAACTCAAAATTTTTATAAGTTTGATTAATAATACTTTTAATGCATTGAGTAATGTACTTTTCATGGTTATAGGAAGGAACAATAACTGAAACTAACGGATTGGCTGTAATTTTATGTTTCGCTATTCGAGACTTCATTTAAAACAAATTTTTATAATTACTTCTATAACTTATTGTCTTAACATTGAAATAAGTACTTTCACCTCATTAACTTCTTCGATCTTCAACATATAAGCAATTGAATAATAAATAGAACCACCAACAATAAGACCAAGGAACAATTTAAGCCATAGTGTATTTAAAAAATAAGTTACACTGAATACGAAAAATGCCATCAAAAATGTTGCAAAAAGAATGGGTAGAATATCTTTTATTTGTGAAAAAGCTCCATATCCTAACAATTTTCCAGGTAAATAGGCATTAATAAAAAAACTAAGGATTGATGTTATAACATTCCCAATTACCATAGCTTTTACGCCTAAAGGAATTGTAACAATTAATGCGATAACAATCAATGGTAACTTAGATAAATCAACTTTTAGAAACAAATCTGATCTGCCCATTGCATTAAGGATATTCATATTGATTGCGCTTAATGGAAAAAAAATCCTTGCAAAACACATTAATTGTAATAAAGGCACAACCGGAAGCCATTTATCTGTTAAGATCAATCTAATGAATGGATCTGCTAAAAGTGCAAGAATGGTCATTACAGGAAAAATAAAAAAAGCCGACATCTTTAGCAATCTTCTGAAAACCAAAATCATTCTATCTCTATCGTCCTGTATTGAGGCTAAAATTGGAAAGGTAACCTGTTGCAATATGCCGGTTACAGTGCCTGCTGTTAATTCGGCAAAACTCTTGGCTCTGGTGTAAAAACCTAATTCTGCAGTTGAATAAGCTTTCCCTATCGTGATATTATAGATATTATTCAATGTCTGAGCATAAAGTCCTGAAAGAAGCAATTTTGAACCAAATCCAAACAATTCTTTAAATGATTTTTTTGAAAATAACAGCGATGGGCTCCATTTGCTGAGTAACCACAATATTACAACTGAAACTATTGTCCCAAATAAATTTTGTATTACGAGGGCCCAAAATCCCAAGCCAATATAGGCGAATATTACGCCAATAATTCCACCCAATATAACAGAGGCTACATTTACTTTTGCAATTGTTTTGAAATCAATATCTATGGTTAGTTTTGTCCGTTGAACAATCACCAATGAATTTAAAATAATACTCGTAGAAAGCACCCTAGTCAGTAGCACCAATTGTGGCATTTTATAGAAATCAGCAATAAGCGGCGCCGTAAAGAATAAAATAAAATAGAAGAAGATACTAACTAAAAAATTAAATACAAAAACAGTTGAGTAATCAATATCTGATCTATCGATTTTTTGAACCAATCCTGACCCCATACCACTGTCAATAAAACTCTGAGATATTGCAATAAAAATAGAGAGCATGCCGATTAAACCGAAATCTTCTGGCATTAGAAGTCTGGCTAACAATACTCCTATTATAAATTGTCCTCCTTGTACAGCAAATTTATCAACAGCACTCCAGAGCATTCCTTTGGTTGCTTGGGATTTTAAGGATTGATTAGTCAATAAGTGTCTTTACTTAAAATAATATATTAAATTCTAACTCAAAAACATTGTCAATCAACATCAAAACCGCTCTCTTACCATAATAGGCTGACCCTCAAGCGGAGTAGATTCGTTTGTCAAGCAATACAATATACTATTAGCCACCGTTTGAGGTTGCATTATTGATTTTGGATCTTCTAATGGGGCTAATATTTTTCGCAATGGTGTGGCTGTCCTTCCAGGACAAATAATAAAAACTCTAATTTTATATTCATACAATTCTTCCGCAATTGCTTTTGAAAAACTAATTACCCCACTTTTAGCAGCGGCATAGGCGCTCCACCCTGGTCGAGGAGTAAGCCCGGCAGTTGATGCAACATTTATAATATTTCCACCATTTTGTTTCATTATCTTAGCAGCAAATTTGCAACATAAGAAAGTCCCTGTTAAATTAATCAAAATAGTTGTATTCCAATTTTTCGTTGTTGTTGCAATCAGGCTTTCCGGATCAACATAACCGGCACAGTTAATCAATGCATCTAACTTTCCATGTTTTTTTAATACAAAATTGAAGAACTGGCGAACACTGTTTTCTTTGCTAACATCAATATTTTTAACGATACTACCATTCTTTAATTGTGATAAAATATTCTTATCATTCTCGATTGATCTACTTCCCCATATGACAATTGCACCTCTATTTTGAGCTTCAATAGCTGTGCAATAGCCAATGCCAGATCTTGCACCCGTAACGACAATGACTTTCCCTTTAAACATTTAATTCCATATTTAATAATTTTTCGACAATTTCAACGTCAAGTTTTGTGGTAATTTTAATATTTGATTCCCGTCCCTGAATGAATTTTACCATTCCCCCATAGTGAAATACTAACATTCCATCTTCTGTAGAAATGTAATTGTCATCAATAGCATTTTTATGTGCTTTAAACAAAATATTTCTATTAAATATCTGTGGCAGCTGTATATTATGAAGTTTTGAACGGTCTAACTCTGCTTCCATAAAAATATTCCCAATTGCAATTGTAAATTTTACAGGAATAGTAGGAACTACGGCATCACAATTATGAAAGTTAGACTTGATTTCATATAAAAAATTGAGATCTATAAGAGGTCTGGCGGCTTCATGAATTAATACTTCAGATGTTTTTATATAACTTAGGGCTTTATAAACCGATTCTTGTCTAGTCGACCCTCCTTCAATACAAATAGTATTTTTTATTCCGTACTTATTAATATAGAATTTATATTCATCCAAATATTCAAAATTACAAGTAATGAAAATTCTATCAATATATTTGCATTTATTAAATGTTTCTAATGAATAAATAAACAGGGGTTTACTTTTAATCCTAAAAAATTGTTTCGGTATTTCAATATTCATTCTTATTCCCCGACCAGCAGCTAGTAGTATTGCTTCCATATTGATTTATAAACTTCATAATAATTTTAAGTGACTTTTTATAATAATTCACTTTCTAAAAATTTTAAAATATTCTCACTTGCAGACAATCCATTTGGAGGAAGTGTTACTTTATTTAAAAAATCATAACGAATAGATTTCATCCAATCCTTTTCATTTATAACGACATCCTCTATAAAATTAATAACTTGAATTGAATTCCTAGATTGATAATGGACAGCTAAAGCCATATCTCCATACTTGCTCCATTGTTTCATTACTTTTTCATCTCGTACCATAAATAAACTCGGTTTCCCAGTAATTAAATACTCAGTAATAAAAGAACCACTATCATGAATTAAGGCGTCTGAACTTAAAAATAAGTCAATATAATCAGAACATTCAAGTTGACCATTTTCTAAATTTTTCCATTTCTCATAATAAATATCAGTTTTTTCTATTCCCCAATTTGAGTCTTTCTCAAGTTTAATTCTTAATAATGGATGAGGTTTAAATGCAATTTGAATTTTATCTTTATATCTTTGCGCTATTTCTAGAAAAAAATAACAGTACTCAAGAAAATTCGACATCCTATTCATTTCGTTCATTAAATGATGTGGTGCCCAAATTATGCGTTTAATTTTTCTGCTCTTATTTTTCCATACATCCTTATAAGAAGTATTTTTGGATACTAATCTATCACAACCTGGATAACCAGTTACAACCATATTGCGACCTTTTATCCTTTGAATGCTTGAAGCTATTTCTTTGTGAATAGTTGTTTCACAAAATATTTTCCATAATAAATTATGGAAATCCAAATCATAAAATTCTTTGTAATTAGTTGTCATTATTGCATATGGCACATAACAGGTCAGTGTGTCAATAAATCTATTAATATAATATTTCTCATTAGTCAATCCCCTATAAGGATTTGTATAAAATATTATGTCGGGTTTAATTATTTTCTTAACATCTAAATAGGTCTTATCAATAGTGTTATAAGCTTTAACTACATTGTAATTTTTATCTTTAAATATTTGGAAGGTTCTTTCCATTTCAGCAATCATGTAATCAATACCATTATTGATTATAGGACAAACTATAATAATAGGTTCAAAAGAAATGTGTTTTGACATTAATTTATATAATTCATCATATTTCCAAACGGAAGAGTAAAGAGCGAAAAATGCCACTTTGATTTTATCTTTATCTTTCAATTTTTTTACTGCCTTTTTATGTCGACAGGATATAAATTTGATTAATAAAGGCTCAGCAATAGATTTGTTGTATTTGCAGTTTATGTTTTTATAAACAATTTTTACTGAAGTTAATGTAAATTTGGCTATTACCTTTTTAAGGATTCTTTTCATTATAAAAATTAAACATATTGCTTTAAATTCCAATGTATAAGAAAGTCGTCAACCCGTTGCAAGTCCACAAAGAATGAATCATGGATGCTTCCCATTTGATCCACTTTTTTTGCCACATCATTAAAATACGTCATTTCCAAACCTACATAATCTGCAATTGTTGAAAAAAAAGAGAAAGGTAGATTAAAGTTAGTAAAACACAACACTTTGCATTTTGGTTCACAGAATAATAAGTTACTAAAAGCTGCGCCGCTTGTTCCTACAATAAACTCCGCTCCATTAAACATTGTAACCTGTTCTGGAATTGAATATTCTTCCGGAGATACCTTTATAAATCCAATATTCTCCATTTTTGCAAAGACTTCATCTTCATTGTATTTTCTGCGGTTACTAGCATTGTTGCGAGACAAAAATATCCGTTTAGGAAAAGATTTTTCAATTTTACATTTCAGTAATTTCTCTCGCAAAAATCCAAGCGTTTCTAAGTCAAACACGGAGTCTTCTGGTAATACTTTAGAATTTTTTAAGTAATTTGGTGCGCAAATCACAGCCTCTGGCAGTAAATACAATTCTTTGACAACGCACCTTTCTCCATTCTCTATGGCAATAATTTCTCTGTTATCGTCATTTAATATTTTTAAAAGTTCGTTATATTGAGGTACTTCCAGAACTATTTTATCAATCAACAAGGGAATATCTTTATAGGCAACGTTGGCCTGCAGATAATAAAACTTAGATAAAACTTCAAAAATCAAGTGAAAGTAATTCCATGAAAAATTTGCCGTAAGCTTAACTCCCTTTTCTATTGTTCTAATTGAAGGCGAGTATTTTACTAATAAATTACTATTCTTGTATGCCTTAATTCCTCCATCGGTATAAGAATATCTGGAATCTTTATCGTGAAACTTCAGATCATATACAGCCTTATCGCCATCTAACAATATTAGATTTGAATTACCCAATATTTGCACCGAATTTATCAATAGATCGGATAATTCATATTTCCCCGAAAATTTAAGAGATTCTTCGTTATTGAGTTGTTTGTCAGGCCAAAAGGCTGGTGCAGAAAATGAATAACAAATATTTCTTTTATTCAGTTCTGTAATGAAAGTAGAATGAAGTTTTAAATTTTCTTTTAATGAAATAAAACTTCTGACTTCCAGATTGAATAACCGAAGAAATATTTTAAAAGTATAACTATGTAATATATCAATATTTAAACTAACAATAAAATTAAATAATAACAACTTAAATTTATAAAACAGTGTCCAAATATAAACCAGTACATGCCAGAATATTTTAGGTAATACCTTCTTTAGTAGTTTTTTAACATTTTTCATCTTTTATTAAAAACCGTTCACTAAACTAACTATTTTTTTTACTTCATTCTGTTCCATCATCGGACTCATCGGCAAACTTAACTCCTCATTATGAATCCGTTCTGTAATGGGAAAAGACCATTCATTCCATCCAGCAAAACATATCTGCTTATGAGCAGGTATTGGATAATGGATCAATGTTTGTACTCTATTTTCGCTTAAATATTGCCGAAGTTCCTCTCGGCGGGAAGTTCGTATAGGGAAAATATGAAAAACATTTGCGTCCCAGTCAGATACCTTGGGGAGAATTATATCGGGATGTTTGATATTGCCGATATAATAGTGGGCTACCTCTTTACGTTTGAGGTTATCCATTTTTAAGTACCTCAGCTTTACATTTAAGACAGCGGCTTGAATTTCATCTAACCGACTATTGAGTCCCTGATAATCACAAAAATATTTTTGATTTGAACCGTAGTTGCCAAGTGTACGAACAACTTTAGCTAATGTATCGTCATTAGTAGTTATCGCACCGGCATCGCCTATGGCTCCCAGGTTTTTGCCAGGATAAAAACTGTGTCCTGCTGCATCGCCCAATGAACCTGTTATTCGATCATTGAAATTACAGCCGTGAGCCTGCGCATTGTCTTCAATCAGTTTCAGTTTGAATTTATCAATCAACCGTTGAATTTCCGGGTGCATGGCATTCCTGCCATAAAGGTGGACAATCATAATCCCTTTGGTTCGTCCTGTAATCTTTTCTTCAACCAGAAAAGGATCAATGTTATAAGTATTGATATCCGGTTCTACCAGTACAGGTTTTAACCGATTATCAGTAATGGAGAGGATTGAGGCAATATAAGTGTTTGCCGGGACTATGATTTCATCGCCTTCTTTCATTATGCCCATTACCATATAGGCTTTTAGGATCAATCGCAATGCATCCAATCCGTTGGCTACGCCTATGCAATATTTGGAGCCAATAAATTTTGCATATTCTTCTTCAAAATTCCTCACTTCATTTCCCAGCAAGTACCAGCCAGAATCAAGTACACGTTGGATAGCTTTGGATAATTCCGGTTCAAAGCTATCATTGATCTTTTTTAGGTCAAGAAATTTTATCATCCCCTTTATAAAATTGTTCGTATAAATTTTGCAGGACTGCCAAACCACAATTCATTATCAGGAATATCTTTGGTTACCAAACTGCCTGCTCCAATCATCGCGTTTTCACCAATGGTTACACCCCCCAAAATGACCGAACCCGCCCCAATCGAGGCATTTTTCTTAATTAAGGTTCGTTGTAATTCATATGATTGTTTTGCTCTGGGGTATTTATCGTTGGTAAAAGTTACATTTGGGCCAATTTGCACGTTATCCTCCACGGTAATGCCGTCCCACAAATAGACTCCGTTTTTTATGGTCACATTATTGCCAATTTTAACATCATTCTCAATAAAACAATGTGCACATATATTACAATTTTCCCCAATAAAGGCATCCTTTAAAATGACACAATATTGCCATATTTTTGTTCCTATTCCAATCTTATTCGTATGAACATCCGCAGTTGGGTGTATCATTTCTTTATGTCTTTAAATTCCTGGTAATCCCTTATATAATCTGTTTCATCATATTTTTGTGAGGCCAATACCATGCAAACTGAACCGGATGAAAACTCAAAAAGCTCTCTCCAGATTCCAGGCACCACCAAAAGCCCGTACTCAGGTCTGTTCAACTTTATTATCTTCTTATTTTTCCCGTCATCAAGCAATACATCAAAACTACCGCCGGCAGCTACTATTAACTGATAGAGTTCCCTGTGTGCATGTCCGCCACGATTCTCTCCACCCGGAATATCGTATAAATAATAAATTCTCCTGATGCGAAAGGGTACATTTTCTTCCCCTTCAACAATCGTGATATTGCCGGCCCGATTATGTATCTTTTTTAAAGGAATTATGTAGCAATCGTAAATACTTGCCTTCATTCGTCCTGATTTATTGAAACAGATGTCTAAGACTCCTTTGATATTTAATCATCAATATTACAAGTTTCCCACTAACAATCCATTTTTCAATAATCCTTTGTAAATGAGAAACTCATGGTATTCCCGTATATAATCATTTTCAGAATATTTTGTGGAGCTTAGCACTAAAGCTAAAGAATTAGTAGAAAAATTTTCCATTTGACGCCATAATCCTGCCGGAATATTTAAACCATAATATGAACGATTTAATGAAAAGGTTTGTTTTTTAATACCATCATCGATCACAACATCAAAACTGCCAGAAAGAGCAATAATTAACTCATGTTGCTTTTTAAAGGCATGTCCTCCCCGTATTTGTCCGCCCGGTACATCAAATATCCAATAAGACCGTTCAATTTTAAAAGGGATATGATTTTCTTCCTCAATAAAAGAAAGGTTCCCTCGGGGGTCTTCAATTTTAGGTAGATGAATAATTTTTACATCAGATAGTTTAGAAAACATAATTTTCTCAAACTTAAGAAATTAATTCTAAGTGTTCCATAAAAACAAGAAATTAAGATATATACACAATTAAAATTTAAAGATTTTCAAAATTGAATTCATTTGTACCTGCGATCTATAACTTCAAGGGTACTGGGAGACTATATTTAATATTCTTTATTTATTTAAATGTTTAGAAATTACAATAAAAAATTTAATTTCCAAAATCCATCAGGGGGGAAAAAATAGCAAAGTAGTAAATGTAGGAAATGTAGTATTTACGAATTTCATGAATCTTTGACGAATTACGCGAAACTTTTTGGTAAGGCATTCATGCAGTCATGAAAATGTATCTTCGTTTTCTTCTTTCATTTATCCCTTCCCCGTTTAAATCCGATTCGTTTTCTCTTATTTTGTTCAATCATGATCTTGTCCTTATCCAGAAGATAGCCTAAAGCCTGATAAATATCCTTAAACCGTCCTTCAATTTCATTTAATCTGATAGTGATTGCTTTATAGGTCAATGCATATATTTTCGAATCATTACAAAGGCTCTCATAATGGCAATATTTACTTCAATTGCTTTTTCAGAATTCAGTACACTGCTTAACATAGCAAGGCCTTGTTCAGTAAATGCATAGGGAAGTTTTTGTGTCCCTCCACTTTTCTCAGTTTTTGATATCACAATTTGTGACATCAAAATTTGTCATTCCTGTTTATTAAGCTGAAACATAAAATCATGAGGGAATCTTTTAATATTCCTCTTTTACTGCCTGATTAAGCGCCCGGGTTTCAACTTCATAAAGTGCTGCCAAGTCAAAATCGAGCATAACCTTGCATCCTCTTATATCATAGATTTTACTCTTAACCAGTTCAATTTCCATATAAAACGACTTCAACAAATCTTTGACGAATTTTCACTAAAGGTTCAGGTGGTATCCACAAATAGACACAAATTCATCCACAAATAGACACAATTAGATTTTCATTTGTGTGAATATGTCTCATTTTTGTGTGTATTTGTGGAAAAATCAATTTCACTCCTCTGTCATAACCGAATCATTGATTCACAAATGGATTTATAAAAATTTGAAGGTTCTGAGAGAAGGGCGATCGAGCATCACATCAATTTTTTGATCTCCGATTATCTGAACAAGATCAGTTAAAAATCCCAATTCCGAATCCCGGGTAAGCCGCTGACCCTTTTTTTACTGATAAACAAGTCTATATCTCCACCCCGTTAATGATCTTTTGTCCCGGATCCTAAGACAAAACATTCACCAAATGAATTTTCAAAGTCTAATTTATAAACAACTTGTACGAAACTTAACTCAGTATAGTTAATTTACCGAATGTTTCATTCCCTGATAATATTCGGTGAAATTTCCGGCCAAAAATCATTCACCAATCTAATCTAAACAAAGTTGAAAAGATTCCCTGAAATCAGAATATATCAATTGCTTTGTCAATCAGGAATTCTTTTATTTCAGATTCATGTATTGAGGGAACAACAAATTCAACGGGTTCCGAATAGTCGATATCATCAAAATAACTAAGTTGCGCCCTGAACAGCTTTTCTGAAAACAATTGTCCGAAAAGAATTTTAGATCTATCCGAAATCTCAGAAATTGAATAGTAATCTTTCAGGATAAAATACAAATCAACATAATCTTTCCATTTTGATCTTCTCCCCAATGCATAAGCTTTCATGGATGCCAAATCAAGCAAGGTCGGCATCCGGGCAAAATCTTCCACTTCTTTCTTTGCATTGATCTTAAAGGGATATTGGTAAAAAGTAAATTTTACATCATTTATAGTAAGGTTAACTTGTTCTGTGACCCTTCTTGTAATTATATATTTAAACTGAAAGGCTG
Source organism: uncultured Bacteroidia bacterium (assembly GCA_963810555.1). Classification (GTDB taxonomy): domain Bacteria; phylum Bacteroidota; class Bacteroidia; order Bacteroidales; family Prolixibacteraceae. Next base: position 263,887 of record CAWENX010000005.1, read on the forward strand.
ATACCTTGTCGATAATATTCTTAGGTCTTAACGGGCTGAATTTAAAAAAATCAAAATCAATAGACCTCCGGTGCCCTATATATAAAGCAATAGCGGTGCCTCCAACAAGATAGAATTCCTTTCTGAATTGCCTGATAAGAGACAATAATTGAACCTGTTCCTTACTAAATATCCCGATGTGCATATTTTCGAAACAACAATGAGAAGTAATGAAATATTTCCGGGTAATAGTTTAATTTTTTTCTGCCTTCAAGATTAAAAAATACCTCTGAAATTCTTTCCATCCCCATAATTTCAACAAGGCGTTTGATGTCATTTAATTCACCATAATTTAATGTAGTTTCGATCAAAAGTTCGTGGCTGATCTCCTCTTTTTTATCCTCAGGGGTGTACCAGAAAAGGGCGCTGTGCTCACGGATAAATTGTTTTATTTCAGGACTATTCATAGAATCCGTTTATTCAAATATACAAAAAATCCAGCCATTTACCCTATTCGGCACCACCTCCCCTTCTTCTCCTTTTCTCACCTTCCCTTTTTCAGATTTTTCGCATCTTCTATTTGCGTTTATTCATCTTCATTTGTGTGTATTTGTGGATTTTTGTGTCGATTTGTGGATACCGATTACAGCCTTTCATCCACCAGCTGACGGTCCAGCATTCCTTTTACATCATAAATAACACAATCTTTGTCGTGGTATGCTTTGAAGTCTAGTCCGGTAAAATTTTTATGAGCTACAGCCAGAACAACAGCCTGATAATCATTTCCTGAAGGGGATTCCGGCAGAAGTGTAATCCCGTATTCCTTCTTTACTTCACCGATATTTGCCCAAGGATCATAAACATCCACTTTGAAACCATAGCTTTTTAATTCATGGTATATATCCGTTACCCTTGTGTTTCTGATATCAGGACAGTTTTCTTTAAATGTAATACCCAGTATCAGCACTTCTGATCCTTTAACACATTTTCCTTTTTGTATCATCAGTTTAACTACTTCAGAGGCTATATAATTCCCCATAGTATCATTTAATCGGCGACCTGCAAGGATGATTTCCGGATGATAACCTGATTCCTGAGCTTTCTGTGCGAGATAATAAGGATCGACTCCGATGCAGTGCCCTCCTACAAGACCCGGTTTGAAAGAGAGGAAATTCCATTTGGTCCCCGCGGCTTCAAGGACATCGTTAGTATCAATTCCAAGGCGGTTAAATATTATTGCCAGTTCATTAACAAATGCGATATTGATATCGCGCTGGCTGTTTTCGATAACTTTGGCGGCCTCGGCAACTTTAATTGACGGAGCTTTATGTGTTCCGGCAGTTATCACAGAACGGTAAACGGAATCAACAAGTTCAGCAGTCTCAGGTGTTGAACCGGAGGTCACTTTCTTAATTTTGTCAACGGTGTGTTCCTTATCTCCCGGGTTGATACGTTCAGGAGAATAACCGGCAAAAAAATCAACATTGAATTTTAATCCCGAGATTCTTTCAATGACAGGAATGCAATCTTCTTCTGTAGCGCCCGGATAGACTGTTGATTCATAAACAATAACATCTCCCTTTTTTATCACCTTACCGACTGTCTCACTTGCACTTAGAAGGGGAGTCAGGTCCGGCCTGTTGTTTTTATCTACCGGTGTGGGAACTGTTACCACATAAAAATTGCATTCCTTAATGCTCAGGATATCACCAGAACAGAACAGACCGCTCGTTCCCGAAAATAACGGATTTTCTTGAACCAAAACAGATTTGAGAAGTTCCTCACTGACCTCAAGCGTATGATCATGGCCCTGGTTTATCTCCTTTATCCGTTCAGCGTTAATATCGAAACCGCAGACCGGATATCTTGCGGCAAATAAGCGGGCTAACGGGAGACCTACATATCCGAGACCAATAATGCCTATTTTAATTTCTGACATATTATCAAAGAATTAAATGCTATTTTATAGATTCAAAAAAAAACAAAAGCAGGAAAAGCAGGAAAAGTAGCAAAGTAGCAACTTTTTAATTTTTTAATTCCTTAACTCTGTAATATTCCTTATACCATTCTATAAACCGGCTGATGCCATCTTTTATCGTTGTTCCTGGTCTATAACCCAAATCTCTTGCAAGGTCGTTTGTGTCCGCCCATGTCATCGGAACATCTCCATCCTGCATAGGAAGCAATTCTTTAAAAGCTTTAACTCCCAGTTTTTCTTCTATAGCTTCAATAAAATCCATTAATCGCACAGGAGAGGAGTTCCCAATATTATATATCTTATAAGGAGCCGTTTTACTAACAGATGGATCGTTGTTATTTTCGGTATTGCAAACAGGCGGATGATCCAGGACTTTAATTATACCTTTAACAATATCATCAACATAAGTAAAATCCCGTTTCATTTCCCCCAGATTAAAAACCTTTATTGATTCGCCTGAAAGTATAGCCTTGGTAAACAAGAACAATGCCATATCAGGACGGCCCCAAGGGCCGTAAACAGTAAAAAATCTCAATCCGGTAGTTGGAATTCCATGTAAATGGCTGTATGTATGGGCCATCAATTCATTGCTCTTTTTGGTAGCCGCATAAAGGCTGATCGGATGATCCACATTATCCGATGTACTTAGAGGCATTTTTGAATTGTTGCCGTAAACGCTCGAAGAACTAGCATAAACAAGATGACTGACTTTATGATGCCGGCAGCATTCGAGGATATTGACAAAGCCAACTACATTTGACTGAATATAGGCGTAAGGATTTTCAATGGAATAACGGACACCTGCCTGAGCAGCAAGATTGATGACTCCATCAAATTTACCGGAAAGAAATAAATTCTCAAGATTTTCACGGTCAATAATGTCAGTTTTCCTGAAAATATATCCCGGGTATTTTGAGCTTTGAACCGGAGTATCGGAAGATATTGAATCTTTATCAATTCCGGTTTCAGCGAGCCGTGAATACTTAAGATTGGCGTCATAATAATTATTAATATTGTCAATCCCGACAACATCGTCTCCTCTTTCAAGCAAAGCTTTTACAAGGTGAAATCCAATAAATCCAGCAGAGCCTGTAACAAGTATCTTCATTTTAATAATTCAATTGAACACTTATAACACTGATTTAACAGAATAAAACAAATCGAATATCTAATGGCACAGTGACACGAAAACAAGATCAAAGCTTTCGTGAAAATTCGTTAAAAATTCATGAAATTTCCAATTAACTTTCCTTCCACCTTTCCTTCACCGTTTGAAGATATTGTTTTCCAAAGATAATGCCCGTTCCAACTACCCCTCCAAGGAATACCCATACAAAAAGGATCATAAAACGTTTGGGCTTAGACCTTTCCATAGGAACGAATACCGGTTCGACGATGGTAAATACCGGGGTGTCCTGTTTAACCTGGATTTTTGCCTGTTCAAGCTGTTTGGCTAATTCAGAATAAACTCCACTAATCATGTTGTACTGGCTGGTAAGCCGTTCTTCTTCCGTTCGGGCGGCAGCGCTGGATACATTTTTATTCCTGTCACGAAACTGGGCCAATCGGTCCTGAGCCGATTCAAATTTTTTCTCTGTTTCATCAAACCGCTGCTGGATAAAATCGAGATTGGCTTTTGTCTTTTTGATCTTAAAATCAATAATATATTGTTGCAGAAGTTCCTGTGCTCGTTGTGCCAGTTGAGCGGAAGGCACTGCCTCTGGTAATTTTGCTGTAAGGGTCAGATAACCCTTCTTTGGCATTGGTTTCCAAAGTGACCAGCGCGTCAAGGATTTTGATGACAGAACACTGATCTCCACTGAGTTGGATAGGTTTTTTCGAATCCTCACTCCAAAGAATCATCTTGTTGAGATTTTCCCCTTAATAGCAGAAAGAATGACTCCCGGAAGGCCTATTGTATATTTTTTAATGTATCCGAAGAGTGAAGGCTTGTTCAGTCGAGTATAATATTCAAGCAGAGTAACGGATTTTCTATACTCCTTGAAATTCAGCAGGGTATTCATTAGCTCAAGTTGAAAAGGCACACTGGAGACTATTTGTGGATAAATGGAGGGTGAAAGATCTGAGCCGGAGACTCCTGCACTGATATTAAATCCTGCCATCGCCGCCAGACTGCTTAAACCACCAAGTTTGGATTGTCCGTCCCCAATCTGAGGAACAATGATAGTTTTGGCCGTATACTCTTTTGGTGAGAAGATCGCTATCAGCAATCCCAACAAGCCAAATGTTAGTACTCACTTTTAAAAGAACAATACGGTTTATCCAAACTGTTTTAATCAAAGCCAGCAGATCTATTTCATCATCCTGTATTTGCGGCTGGGATTTAACGTTTTCAGTAGTCATATTATAAATTTTCAGGAATTTAAACGAATTAACAAAATACTATATTCAATTTAAATTTATTTTATCAGGTTAGAAAGTGTAACAATCGATACAGCAAGTGAACTCATCAGTCCTGCTATGGAAAGCCATTTCATCGTATTATCGCCTCCCTTCTTCTCAGGCTTCTCAGGTACGATGATCTCACTCCCCGGTGTCACCCTGGGTATTTTCCGGAAGATAAAGCCCCTGGTCGAGGAACTCGTCCCGTTGGCATAGATTACATAAGCCTTCGACTTCTTCGCATCCGGGCTGTATCCCCCGGCGCGGTCAATATACTCCCTCAGGCTCATGTGGTCCTCCCATGTCAGCGCCAGAGGATTAAGTACACTACCCGATACCTTGACCGTCTGTAACTGCTTGGGTACGTTGATCACATCCCCCGGCTGTACCAGCAGATCAACATCATTCCCGGGATTGGACAGTATCTTATCCATCTCGATCCCCACTGCGTAGGTCTGCCTGTTCCCCGACAGGCTGTCCGTCAAAAGAGAATCTTTCATCATCTGCCTTTTCTTCTCCATCTCAACAGGCGAAAGCTCCCGCGTGCGCGTCAGGGTCGCCCCTCTTATATAAGCGCCCGGCACAAGCCCCCCTGCCCTGCGTATCACATCCGAAATCCTCTCGCTCTTTCCCGATATGCTGTATGTGCCCGCATAGGTCACCTCTCCGGTCACCATTACCGTTCCCTGATCCCTGAATCCCGGAGCCCTGCGAACATAAACCTCATCAAAGGGCTCAAGTTTAAAGGCCGCATCCGAGGCGCTGAGCTTCAGATCACGCGTAACTGAAAACTGGTGTATCTCGTTGATCTTGTCCGTTACCCGCGATGCCTCATCGTAACTGAGCCGCCGCGCCAGCTCGACAAATGATATATCCGCATCTTCCCTGAGTCCACCAGCCATGAAGATCAGATCCCCAAGGGTCATGTTCTCCCTGTATTCGAAAGACTGCGGCCTCAGTACCTCTCCCATGATATTTACCTTCTGCTCTTCCCTCATCTCAAAGATAGAGCTTACCGTCACCTCATCATCTTTCCTGAGATCAATGTCATTCTTTCCCCCAATAATATCCTTAACATTAAAAGAGAGGTTCTCCGGCGTATGGTCTTCCTTTAACCTGCTGATAAGTCCACGGTTCATAAAGGCATCTTCCCGCAGACCGTCCGCTTTTTGTATCAGCTCCGAGAGTTTCATCCCCTCTGTAAGCTCATAATTACCCGGGTGCATCACAGCCCCGCTTATCATTACCCGGTTGCTGAACCTGTTCAGTATCGAATCTACCCTGACCGAATCCCCGTTCTGAAGGGCAAACATCCCAAAATCCTTCTGCGTCACATCGCGCACCTCCCGCTCCCGTTCATTATTACGAACTACCCTCAATCTCCCCCGGTAGGCCATCTCCGAAAATCCTCCTGCAAAACGAATTAAATCCTTTAGCGTCTCTGCCGGCTTTATCTCAAAGTACCCTTCGCGTTTTACCGGTCCTGCTATTTGTACCATATCCCTGGAAGGAGGTACAAAGAGTATATCCTGGTCCCTGAGCTGAACATTCGTCTCAGGATTGGCATTGATCAGAAAATCATACACATCTATCTTTCGTACCATCTCCCCGTCCCGGATAAGACGTATCTCCCTGAAAGAACCATTTTCATTGGGACCACCGGACAGGTACAGCGCGTTGAAGGCCGAGGACGTCGAGGGAAGTGTGTAGGTACCCGGGGCATTGATCTCCCCAAGGACATTGACCTTGATCGACCTTACCCCTCCAAGGCTCACCTCCGCCCACGTGTTGGGATTCTGTCCTGCCATCCCGCTGTAAATTGCCGTAAGACGGCTCTTTATCAGCCCCTGTACCTTCTCAAAGGTCAGACCCGACAAGTACACAGGCCCGATATCAGGTATTGTAACCGATCCTCCCTGATCAATTGTAAGCAGAAGATGGGACTGTGAGGCGCCCCAGACAGTGATCTCTACCTTGTCTCCCGGCCCAAGGGTATAATCCTTCGGCGTGGGTATATTCACCGAGGGCTCAAAGGTGAGGTTCCTGGAATTAAATATATTAAACCCAAAGATCTTCCTGTTCTTTTCTGTAACTTTAAATGGGGCCTTTACCGACAACAAAGGCCGGTATGTCCCCAGTGCCTTTTGTGTAGCATCAAATCCCGGAGTTGTGACTCCTCCCTGGCTATTCGCCTCCCGCTGGTGTATCCTGTCAAGCATCTGCTGAATCTGATCCTCTGTGGCTCCCTGTGAACGCGCCAGGGCTACCGCCTGATCTTCGCTCAAACCACGTGCCTGCATCGTCTGTATGACCTTATCTATCTGCGAATCACTTAACTCTCCTACATTTACTGACTGGGGATTTATCTGTTGCTGACCGTATAAAGTACCAGACGATAAAAACAATGAGAACAAAAGTAAACTATAAATAAAATTCAATTTCATCTTATATTAATCAGAGCTTATTTTGTAATTAATAAATTTAAGTAACTAAATGTCAGACATATTCCAAATTATTATTATCAGAATCTGTAGAAAATTCCTAAGTTACCTTGTATATTATAAGTATTCCCATCCTGGAATCCAGTACTGCTTCAATCCACTTGTAATCGGTTGATATTTATATTCATAATTTAACGACCGGATCAAATCAAACCTGATTGAAAAAAGTAAATTTTTATAATCCCATTCCCCAAATGCTGAAAGGTTAATATCTACCCAGTGGGCTCTGATATCTTTAATAACCGTATAAAATAAATCATTATTGTGAACATATCTCTCAAACTTCAACCCTAAAGACTTTAATCCTTTTCCCCATGAGACCGAGGCAGTTTGCATATCACTTCCGGGGCCAATACCAGCGCCGACTAATTGACCCTCATTGGTATACCCTTGCCAAATACCGGCTACATGTGCATACCATGTATAAGGGCCTGCTCTTTCTATATTTGTCATATTAGTCTCAAGCTGAGTAAGCTCCAAATTTACCTGTATGTAAGAATCGAAGAATTTATTCAATAGAAAGATTTTTCTCATTCCTAAAATATAAGCACGTGAATAATCCGGTTGTATAAGAAAATCCCTTAAATTATAGGAATGATCTTCACGTCCATATTCGAAATAGATTTCAGCATGATCCTTTTGCAACAGCCACCTGATAAACACCGAGGCAAGCTGGTCCCCCACAACTGAACTCTCACCTTCACCGTAATTGTTTTTCTTTTCCAGTTGTGAAAATACAGGAAAATAATCTTTAAAGCGGCCACTCATATCACTATGATAAACGACCATGCTTCTGGTCAAGCCAAGAAATAATCCGGTAATCCATATTGGCTGATAAGAAAGAACTATCCCGTTTAAATACCTCCAGTCGTTTCGTTTGGTTCGGTATAATTTGGTGTCATTTATGACAAGATTTGTATCTGCACCAAAAAATTCTGAAGGATTTAGTTGTCCTCCTATAATTTGTCCCTCAAATGAACCAATCGGAGTCCTTACAGGTCTGACTGTATTAAGGGTAAGATGATTAAATCCGGCAGAGCTGTTTGTCATTAGAAGTGAATTTCGGATGCCAGGTCCCCACCAAAGATTTTCAGAGGAAATTCCGGCTGAAACAGGTCCAATTGTTAAACGAATACTGCTTTGTCCCCAAAAAGCCTTATTATAAGGTCTCCCAGGAAAATATTCCGGCAGATCGATTATATTTTTATAGCCATAATAAGCTACAAGTTCCTTATCGGATCTTTGTGTAGAGGTAAATGTTTCAAAAGGTCTATTTTCAGCAAAAACTATTTCAGGATAGAACTGAACACTCAAAGGTCCCGCTTTGGCATAAAATCCTCCGCTGATCAGGGTCTGATAGCCACGGGCCGGAATCATCGCACCATCGTCCAGACTATAAGGATGATGTGTGTTATATTGCTGTTGCCAGTAAAATGGCATTATTTGAAAAAAGGTACTTTTTCGCCGGGAAAGTCGATTTTCCTTTGACTTCCCTCTATATTTAATAATACTATCTGGATAGAAGCCGTTTTTTAAACCAAGGGCTTCAACAGGGTAAAATGGTCTCGAAGTAAATGATATTGAGGAATCAATTATACCCATTAATTGTGCCCTCCTATAATAATCTTCCAATATAGGGGTACCAACCGGTAAAGATTGTGATTTGATCTGTATGGGTTCAAGGAATGCAATTAATATTGCGAATATCAACCATATAATAATCTTCACCTTGTGAAATTCGTTCTAAATAGATGAATTAGGGATAATTAAAACCGATAAACTATCCCCAATTGTGCCTGAAAATTATAAATATCCTGTCCCGGGGCCCAGAAACTTGTATCATCTGGTTTGGGATTATAAATATGTTCATAATTCATCGACCTGACTATCTCAGCGTTAGCTGAGAAAAGAATATTTTTATAGTCCCAATTTCCAATAACGGCTAAACCTAAATCGACCCAATTGGCTCTGATATCTTTAACATCATTATAGTGAAGATCATTGTTATGGACATATCTTTCAAGTCGCAAACCGATCATTTTTAATGATTTGCACCAACTGATATCGATTGATTGCATATCACTGCCAGGCCCTATTCCTGCTCCAATCAATTGTCCCCTGTTTGTATAACCATGACCATTAGTAATATCCGGATCTGCATAAAAATAAATACTTTCTCTCTGTCTGTTCGTTCTGTTCTGTTCAAGTTGCGTTACCTCAAGAAGAAATTGAATGTACTGATCCTTGTGTGTTTTCAGAGGAAATAATTTTCGGAAGCCAAAAATGTAGGCTCTTGCATAATCCGGTTCAAGAAGAAAATCCCTCAGATTGTACGAATGATCCTCTCTCCCATATTCAAAATAGACTTCGGCATGATCTTTGGGCATCAACCACCTGATAAAAGTGGAGGCAAGTTGATCGCCGCCTTGTGGAATTTCATTACCCCCGTTTGGATTTTTTTTGTTGGTGGGAGAAATGACCGGAAAATTTCCCATCTCGTCATGATAGATCATAAAAGCCCTCGTAATCCCCAAAAAAAGACCGGGAACCCATTTTGGACAATAACTGATCACCATACCATTGAGGTATCGCCAATCTTTACTTTTGGTCTGATACATCTGATATCCCCTGAAAGTGCGGCTGGTATCCGGAGGAGCATAACCTGATCCGTTAAGGTGACCTACAATGATCTGTCCTTCAAAGGAACCTATAGGTGTCCGAACCGGACGGACGGTATTAAGTGTATAATGGAAAAATCCCCCAGAAGTATTTGTCATCAGTAAAGAATTGCGGATTCCGGGTCCCCACCACAGATTTTCGTTGGACAGTCCAAATGAAACAGGCCCCACTGTGAGCCGAACACTGCTTTGGCCCCAGAATAAGCGGCTATAAGCTCCATCACCAAAGCGTTCAGGAAGATCGATACGGTTGAGAAAATTGTAATATCCTGCCCACAATAAATCTGACGCAGATGAAGGAAAACCTTGATAATCCCTGTTTTCAGCATAAACATATTCAGGCTGTAACTGTACGCTTAAAGGCCCTAATTTTGCGAAAAAACCTGCACTAAAAAGAGATTGATAGCCACGGGCAGGAATCATTTCACCGTCATCCAGACTGTATGGATTATTTGTATTATATTGTTGTTTCCATATTACCGGAAGTAACTTTGCTTCTCCCCACTTCCCCAGAAAATGGAATTCAGTCTGATTTTCCTTTGATTTGATTTTGTTTAATGGATCATATCCGCTTTTTACTTTCATTGAAGCCTCAGGGAAAAGGGGTCTTGAGGTAAAGGAGATAGTCGAATCAATCTGCCCAAGCAATTGAGATCTTCTGTAATAATCTTCAAGGACAGGTGTTCCAACGGGTAGAGTTTGTGAAAAAGATTTGAAAGGAATAATCAGAATTCCAAATATAAAAGTAATGTACAAGGATAAGAGATGGGACATAATTTTTAAAATTTGCAATAAATTCTAACTCAGAATGCAAAATTCATTTTTTAAAGTTCTGTCCAATCCCTCTGAAAGAGTGAAGGGCGCACAGAATCCATTTTCGTGTGCCATTGTCGCATTAAGCTGTGTGGATGCACAAAATTTCTCAATCCTTTCGCCAGTAATCTGAAATTTTTTCCCGGTTAAAGCGGACAAGGTATCAAAGCACATTCCTCCCATTCTTCCAATCCAGTATGGAATGTGAATCGGAGGTAACTTTTTATTCAAACTGGTCTCAACCTGAGTAAGCAACTCATTCATTGACAAATCAGGTTTGTCGACATAATTTATAATTCTGCATCCCCGAATGTTAGTTTCAATACAATATTTTATGAAAGCAACAACATTACCAACATATGCCATCGATTTTTTGTTATTCCCATTACCTATCATCAGAAATCTTCCAAGTGAAATCTGCTGAAGTAGATTATAAACATTCCCCCGGTTATCTTCTCCAAAAATGACAGCAGGACGAATTATTGTCAACGATCGGTTCAATGGATCTTTTCCCTGCCATTCAGTAAGCAATTTTTCAGCCTGATATTTACTTTTACCGTAAAGACTTGTAGGTTGAGGAGGAAAATTTTCATCAGGATTTGCTCTGTTCAATCCATACACTGCTGCTGAACTTGTGAAAATTATATTCTTGATGCCTACCTTATCCATTGCATCCAATACATTTTTTGTACCATTTACATTGACATCAAAATAGAGTGAAACAGGTGAAACATCGTCCCGATGTTCAGCTGCAAGTAAAATCACAGTTTCAGCCGAATCAGGAAATGCACTTTCAAGATTTTGATTCCTTATGTCAAATATTGTAGTAATATCATTATATCTTTTGCTTGGGGCTTTATCAATATTCGAGCAATTATCCGCACCTATCAAATCAATAAATCTGGTACCTACGAACCCCGATGCTCCTATTAATAATAATTTCTTCATTTAATTATTTTACTTAATTTATCGAAGGTAAAAAGAAAATCACCAGTTGTAAAAATTACAACCAAGATCATTAACTATGCTCAAACATGTTAATTCCCCCGCTATCAATTTACCACCCCTTATATTAAGTTATCTGTGTAAAATCTTATAGACAATCTTTATCCCCCAAACCGGTAAAAGTCTGGGTACAGCCCTGTATATAAGATTTTTATAGAATTCGACACTTGTCAAAAAATGTATTCGGGCTAATTCATTCAAAAGTTTAATTTCCTGGTGGAAAAGTTTAAGGCCTCTTCTTCTTGAGTGCATATTGTTCCCTATCCGTGCAAATACAAGTATTTCGGGAATATTTCCTATTAAGGATCCTTTTTGGAGCATCCTTATCCAAAGATAATAATCTTCATAACCATGAAATGCCAAATAATTCCCCGCATTTATAACAGCTTTTTTCCGAAAAATGACCGTCATATGGTTCAATGGATTCCTTTTTTTTGCGAAACGGGATATTTCATGAGGATTTGACGGAAGTCTGCGATACGATCTTATTTTGCCAATTGATTTTTGAAATTCGGCAATATTTGATCCTGAAATATCTATTTCAGGATGCTCAGTCATGTAATTTACCTGTTTCTCAAACCGATCCGATGCAGAGATATCATCGCTGTCCATTCTGGCAACCAATTCATTCGAACAGATATTTAAACCTTTAGCCAAGGCAATGCCCAAGCCGTTATTCTGATCCATTTCCAGAACTTTTAAAGGAGCAATGGTCTTGAATTGCTCTATAATCTTATCAAGTTCGGAGGTTAAGATTCCATCTTTGACAAGCACAATTTCTGAAGGACGCAAAGACTGTTTATTCCAAATACTTTCTAAAGATGCCTTTAAGTATTCCGGGTTCTCCTTATGATAGACTGAAATCAGAACAGAAAAGTCAATCATGTAACTTTTCTTATGGATTTAACAATTTGATTATGAAAAAATCTACCACCCAATCTAATCAGAATTCGATGTGAAAGCTGTTTTAATTTGTGCACACGGTTTATTTGAAACCAATTGCTGTCAAAATGATGGATTGCAACAGTATTCCGTGTCCTTGTTATTTTTTGGTTATAAATATTTTTAGGAGAAAAATAATCATTTGAATAAATAGCAATTCCATCGCTCTTTAAATGGTGAATCTTTCCATTTGATTTAAATCTATATCTTTTAGCGGCTATTTCGTTAAATATGCCCGGCAATGGTCTCTCATCCAATATGCCGTCTTTTTTTATGAAAGGTCTTTTGTGGTAATAATTTAACAGTTCGTTTAGCCACGGGTGTCCACGCACTGCACCAAAAACGGCCGGTTCAAGATCATTGTTATATTCAACTCCAATAAAGAATTCATGAGTAAGGAAGGGATCAAATGATGCAACTAATTCCACATCAGCATCAAGATAGACACCTCCATAATTGAAAAGTGAATAAATTCTAATAAAGTCTGCGGCAAATGCATATTTTTTTAACTCCAAAGTTTGTTTTAACCATTCACTTTGAATTTTTTCAACTTTCGGCTTATCCCATAGTATAAACTGATAATCAGACAGGTGTTCTTTCCATGATTTAATGCATTTATCAATTAATTCAGGATAGGGATCTCCGCTAAGCCAGCAATAATGAACAGTTTTAGGAATCACAAACGCAGAATCTTAAATTAATCACCTGCTCCAATATTATGTAAAAATCGTTGATTAAGACGATCTCAAATAAGGTAGCAATAAGGTAACAATGAAACACAAATAAAACAAGACACAAAAAGATCACTATTATGATAAGTCGGCAAGAAATTTATCACTCATCAATATTTTACTTCAGTTTGAAGTTGGTTAAACAATGTTTCCCATTTATTAAATATCTGATCCGGCAGAAATTTTTTAACGTTTTGTCTTGCCCTTCGACCAAATTCAATTCTTTTCTCAGCATTAAGACACAAATCCATTAATTTATTGCTCATTTCATCAATATTGTAATTGTCAATCAGATAACCGTCTTCTCCATTATTTATTATTTCTGAAGGGCCGGTTTCACAGTTGAATGCTAGAACCGGTAATCCACATGCCTGTGCTTCAAGTAATACCATAGGGAATCCCTCGCTTCTTGATGTCAAAATGAATAAAGAAGCATTCATATATTCTTTAATAATTTCATTAGAAACAGGAAGAATTGAAATTCTTTCTGAAAGTCCTTTTAAATCAATAATCTTCTTTATCTTATTTCTCATGGGCCCATCTCCAATTATCCGTAATTTCCACTCCTTATTTTGAATGCAAAACCGGCTGAAAACTTTCAGTAAGAGGTCATATCCTTTGGGATAATCCATTCTTCCGATTGAGAGAATAGTCTTATTTTTAAGGTCAGCCGGCTGATCGGGAGAAAAACTTATGCTGTTCGGAATAACATGAACGTTTTTATTAAGTTTTTGAAATCTTTGTAAATCATGATTTGTTAGAGATACAATAGTATTCAGCCTTCTAAACAATATCCAACGCAATACAAACCAAAAATATTTTACCGATGAATAAGAACCATGCTGGCATCCGATTTTTATCAATTGATCCTTAGAAGGAATTAAAGCAATAAGTATAGATGGATAAGTCCCCATACCAAGAAGAAAAGTTTGTTGAAAAGTATTTTTAAAATACCTTCTCACAGATACTATCGATCTAATTTTCCGACAAAGATTTACTCCTTTATCCTGTTTTATGTTAAGATACTCAATTTCAACCTGTTCTGAAATATTAAATACATTCTCCGGTTTAGGTACAGTTATTGAAATGATTGACACATTATCACCTTTAGCAGCAAAATGATTTGCCATATTTACTGTGACCCGTTCTCCACCGCCAACAAAATGAATGTCGTGAACCAGAAAAATGATATTATTTCTCAATCCTCACTTATATCTGACGTTGATGTTCCAAAATATTTGCCTGAACTTCAGGCAGCCAACCCGATTTTTTTTGAGTGACAATATACATAAGGAAAAGGATAAAAATCATTTCAAAACTTGGTATCAGCAGAAGCCTGATCCAAAGTATTAAGGTATAAAACAGTACAGGAATAAAGAACTCAAGGTTGCTGAAGTTTGTAAATTTCTGATAGACTGATATAGTAAAAATCGAAAAAAAGATAACTGAAATAAGCCCGAACTGAACAATCGAATCAAACAATTCATTGTGAGGCATTATCAGTGAATCCTTAGTAGTCTTTATAAAATTTTCAATCTTTCCGTAACCATACAATACCTTAGGATTCAATGGGGATTGATAAATGGTCCCAAGAACAAGAGTGTTGGAAAAAAATCTAAGTTCATTCGATCCGTCATTTAATTGAGTCAGTCTATTAATGGAAGTATCATAAGCTATATCATATTTAACATTTGCCACATACCATATCGAAAAAGCTGAAATCAACACATAACTGGATATCAGGATTAGCAGCACATTGACTTTTGTCAACCAGATCCTGAAATAAGGCTTTAAATACCGAACAAGGTAAAAAATTAAGATACAGAAAATTAACAGTCGGCTCAACGTCAAGAGCGAGAGAATGATAACAACTATTTTACCGTATTTTAAATTCAGGACATCAGAAAAGAGGAAGAACAAAAACAGATAAGCCGCCGAAAGATTAATTTCATAAGCCAAAGTAGGCCGACCATCTTTTGAAGAAAAAATGAAAAACTGTATTATGATTGACGCCAGACAAAGTGTATGAATATAAATCAAATTTGTACGCCTGATATCAGTCAATTCAAATTTAATAAAAGGTAAAGATATTACCCCAAATAAACAGAGAGCGGCATTCACATAAGAAGTCTGAATCGTTCCCCTGTTTATCATGATAATTAATAAACTGGCTGCTCCAATAACCGGAATCAGCGTTTTGTAAGAAATTTCTTTTTTTATCAATAAGGCTGTATAAATAGCAACAAAACCTAAAGCCAGCATAATCCTAAACGGTTTTTGTAAACCTTCCGGATCCGGAATAATAAAGAATATCACCAGTAAACTTACAAAAACGATAAAGCCTACGTAACTGCTTTTCATTTTCTATGCTAATTACCTGAAATCGAATCCAAAAGTGACCGTGACAGATTTATCTATTATTTGTTTGACTAATAATTTTCTTAAAGAAATGAGCGCAATAAAGCAGAATTATCCTTGACACCGCTTCGATGCCTGAAATCTCTTTATATTTCTTCAAAATCAAATATTTCTCTTTATCCGCTATTCTATGAGATGATTTGCCCCCGGTTCTGAAATTCACAATTATCTTCTCAATAAACTTAAAATTGACTCCATTATTTACATAACGAAGTATAAGGTCATAATCTGCAGAATATTTATATTTCGAATCATATGATCCATATTTATCATAAATTTCTTTGGGAATAAAACAGGTTGGATGTTGTATCATATCATATCTCAATGCATTGGTTGAAATACCTTTAATCGAATAAAACTTCTCATCTCTGAAATTTCTGATCAATCCATATATAACAGTTTTCTGATCAGAATCATTATAAACGTCGATAATGTGTGAAATAATTTCCTCCTCGTACCAGTCATCAGAGTTGATAATACCTATCAGTTCTCCTTTCGCATAGGAGATCCCCTTATTCATTGCATCATAAAGTCCTCCATCAGGTTCACTGACCCATAAATCAATGTGATCCTCATATTTTCTGATAATATCAATCGTACCATCTGTACTTCCTCCATCGATAATGATATATTGAATGTTTTTATAGGATTGATTAAGGACACTGTTAAGAGTCTGTTCTATTGTATTTACGCCGTTTAAAACAACTGTTATAATACTTACCAGGGGGAAATTTGGTTTCGAAGTCTTTGATTGGTCATTCTTTTCCCCTGACTTGCAACTATTCATAAATAAAATGGAATGAATCCCTTAATAAAGACATTTGTTTTTTTTCCTGGTTTTGTTTAAAAATAACAATAGTGGTCATTGCATCGTCAAATTCACTCGTTGATCCCTGATGATAATCCCCTTCATCCACCTTTGTATGGATAATATTCCAATCAATAAATAATACAAAAAGTTTTCAGTTGAATTTTTATACAGATTATGTATTCCGATTGTATAATAGAATTTTTCAATAATTCGAAGATGAGTTGGTTTGTCATATTCTTTTCCGGTTGTTCCTGACTGTCCGGATATTTCAGGCAAGATCCTGAAAGATTTTAAATTCATCCCCTTGAGGCGATTATAAAAAATATGTTCCAGATATTGAAATCTGGACTCTTCAACTTCCTGATATGCATCATGTAAATATTTTCTATACAGTACCGAATCAGTTTTATAAAAAATCGTTTCAATATGGTCTCTCTTGCGATTATATATCGCTCCAGGTTGAAAATCAAAAGCATTTCCGGATTGTGTACTATCAATTATCCTGTCCATATTTATAACCATCAGTCTGCCTGTTAATTTGTAAAACGATTGACAATCCCTGAGATATTCACTATTAGCCAATGCATAATTGATTATTTCCCCTTCTCCGTACCCTTTACCTCTTTGCTGTATTGTAGCATAATCCCCTATAAAAGTAAGTGCTTCAAAAAACTTTCCTTTTTCTCTGGCATTTTTCTCAATTTCTGAATAGTCATAATTATATCCAGTGTTTTCACAAAAAATAAGGTGAGTTAATTCCCGATAGCAGTCAATTGCATACTTTATACTACTAAGATATTGTGAAAGTCTTTGTTCTGTATTGGTAACCTTTGTTGCCGGAATATTAAAAGCTGAAATATCAATCGCCCCCGTTATGAGTAATGCTGTCATTTATTGTCTGTCTCAGACTTAAATCAGATTAATACTAATTTATTCCTTAATTTTATCATCAACCTGTGAATGGGGAATAGTTCTGGAATTATTCAATATCGACCATTTTCTTCTGATATTATCAACAGATTCCCTGCTTAAAACAATTACTGTACCAATTATAAAACCAATAAATATAAATATTATCATTATATATGGACGGTTGGGTTTGGATTTCTCAGTTGGAACGGAAACCGGTTTAATTACAGTAAAAACAGGGGTTTCCTCCTTTACCTCAATTTTAGCCTGTTCCAGCTTTTTAGCCAATTCAGAGTATACCCCATAGATTAAGTTATATTCGGCAGTCAATTGTTCCATCTCAGTACGCGCCACAGCAGTTGTAACATTTTTATTTCTATCCCTGAATTGTGCCAAATTTTCCTGAGCTTCTAAATATTTCTTTCTTGCTTCATCGAAACGCCCCTGGATAAAATCATGATTAGCTTTGGCTTTCTCTATTTTAAATTCAGTGATATAACGTTGTAATAAGTTTTGAGTACTCTTTGCAAGTTGAGCTGCAGCATAATCTTCAGGCAGACTGCAAAAAATGGTTACATATCCGTTTTTATCGTCAATTATTACACTTACTATTTCGTCAATAATTTTCTGAACTTCGATTTGTTTTTCGGTAAGCTGATAAGGAGAATCTTGAGAAGTTGAGTGAATAATTTTAGGTTCACCTTTAATGGCTTTGATTATCAAATGTGGGAGTCCGATTGTATATTTTATCAATGGATTGCCAAATCTGATTTTTGTAAAATAGTCATAAAGTGTCACAGGCTCTTCAAGATTTTTAAAATTGAGCTTGGTGTTCATCAATTCCACCTGAAAAGGAACACTTGAAATTATTTGGGGATAAGTAGTTGGAGCAAGTTCTGAACTGCCAACATTGCTAAGATTTATCCCAGCTATTGCCGCCAATCCGGTTAGAGCACCCAGTTTTGATTTTTGATCAGTAATTTGAGGAACCATTGTAGAGGTGGCAGTATATTCCTTCGGAATTAAAAACGCGATTAATAAACCTATAATTGCAAATAATGCAATACTTTTAACAATTATTTTACGACCCTGCCATAATTTCTGTGCGAGATTTAAAAAATCTATTTCACCTTCAGATTGATCCATAGATTTAATTTTGTTTTTAATCATCCCCGATTTATTTCGTCAGGTTTACCAGTGTCACCATTGAGACGGCAAGTGAACTCATCAGTCCTGCTATGGAAAGCCATTTCATCGTATTATCGCCTCCCTTCTTCTCAGGCTTCTCAGGTACGATGATCTCACTCCCCGGTGTCACCCTGGGTATTTTCCGGAAGATAAAGCCCCTGGTCGAGGAACTCGTCCCGTTGGCATAGATTACATAAGCCTTCGACTTCTTCGCATCCGGGCTGTATCCCCCGGCGCGGTCGATATACTCCCTCAGGCTCATGTGGTCCTCCCATGTCAGCGCCAGAGGATTAAGTACACTACCCGATACCTTGACCGTCTGTAACTGCTTGGGTACGTTGATCACATCCCCCGGCTGTACCAGCAGATCAACATCATTCCCGGGATTGGACAGTATCTTATCCATCTCGATCCCCACTGCGTAGGTCTGCCTGTTCCCCGACAGGCTGTCCGTCAAAAGAGAATCTTTCATCATCTGCCTTTTCTTCTCCAGCTCAACAGGCGAAAGCTCACGCGTGCGCGTCAGGGTCGCCCCTCTTATATAAGCGCCCGGCACAAGCCCCCCTGCCCTGCGTATCACATCCGAAATCCTCTCGCTCTTTCCCGATATGCTGTATGTGCCCGCATAGGTCACCTCTCCGGTCACCATTACCGTTCCCTGATCCCTGAATCCCGGAGCCCTGCGAACATAAACCTCATCAAAGGGCTCAAGTTTAAAGGCCGCATCCGAGGCGCTGAGCTTCAGATCACGCGTAACTGAAAACTGGTGTATCTCGTTGATCTTGTCCGTTACCCGCGATGCCTCATCGTAACTGAGCCGCCGCGCCAGCTCGACAAATGATATATCCGCATCTTCCCTGAGTCCACCAGCCATGAAGATCAGATCCCCAAGGGTCATGTTCTCCCTGTATTCGAAAGACTGTGGCCTCAGTACCTCTCCCATGATATTTACCTTCTGCTCTTCCCTCATCTCAAAGATAGAGCTTATCGTCACCTCATCATCTTTCCTGAGATCAATGTCATTCTTTCCCCCAATAATATCCTTAACATTAAAAGAGAGGTTCTCCGGCGTATGGTCTTCCTTTAACCTGCTGATAAGTCCACGGTTCATAAAGGCATCTTCCCGCAGACCGTCCGCTTTTTGTATCAGCTCCGAGAGTTTCATCCCCTCTGTAAGCTCATAATTACCCGGATGCATCACAGCCCCGCTTATCATTACCCGGTTGCTGAACCTGTTCAGTATCGAATCTACCCTGACCGAATCCCCGTTCTGAAGGGCAAACATCCCAAAATCCTTCTGCGTCACATCGCGCACCTCCCGCTCCCGTTCATTATTACGAACTACCATCAATCTCCCCCGGTAGGCCATCTCCGAAAATCCTCCTGCAAAACGAATTAAATCCTTTAGCGTCTCTGCCGGCTTTATCTCAAAGTACCCTTCGCGTTTTACCGGTCCTGCTATTTGTACCATATCCCTGGAAGGAGGTACAAAGAGTATATCCTGGTCCCTGAGCTGAACATTCGTCTCAGGATTGGCATTGATCAGAAAATCATACACATCTATCTTTCGCACCATCTCCCCGTCCCGGATAAGACGTATCTCCCTGAAAGAACCATTTTCATTGGGACCACCGGACAGGTACAGCGCGTTGAAGGCCGAGGACGTCGAGGGAAGTGTGTAGGTACCCGGGGCATTGATCTCCCCAAGGACATTGACCTTGATCGACCTTACCCCTCCAAGGCTCACCTCCGCCCACGTGTTGGGATTCTGTCCTGCCATCCCGCTGTAAATTGCCGTAAGACGGCTCTTTATCAGCCCCTGTACCTTCTCAAAGGTCAGACCCGACAAGTACACAGGCCCGATATCAGGTATTGTAACCGATCCTCCCTGATCAATTGTAAGCAGAAGATGGGACTGTGAGGCGCCCCAGACAGTGATCTCTACCTTGTCTCCCGGCCCAAGGGTATAATCCTTCGGTGTGGGTATATTCACCGAGGGCTCAAAGGTGAGGTTCCTGGAATTAAATATATTAAACCCAAAGATCTTCCTGTTCTTTTCTGTAACCTTAAATGGGGCCTTTACCGACAACAAAGGCCGGTATGTCCCCAGTGCCTTTTGTGTAGCATCAAATCCCGGAGTTGTGACTCCTCCCTGGCTATTCGCCTCCCGCTGGTGTATCCTGTCAAGCATCTGCTGAATCTGATCCTCTGTGGCTCCCTGTGAACGCGCCAGGGCTACCGCCTGATCTTCGCTCAAACCACGTGCCTGCATCGTCTGTATGACCTTATCTATCTGCGAATCACTTAACTCTCCTACATTTACTGACTGGGGATTTATCTGTTGCTGACCGTATAAAGTACCAGACGATAAAAACAATGAGAACAAAAGTAAACTATAAATAAAATTCAATTTCATTATGTTATGATTATATCGTTGATTATCTCTTCATTATATATTTGCGTTCCAAAGTAAAAATCTTG
Organism: uncultured Bacteroidia bacterium; assembly: GCA_963810555.1. Classification (GTDB taxonomy): domain Bacteria; phylum Bacteroidota; class Bacteroidia; order Bacteroidales; family Prolixibacteraceae. The sequence goes on from CAWENX010000005.1 coordinate 284,724, forward strand.
CATTATCATTGTTTATGTACCTATTTTTTTCTTCGGGCAAAATAGTTCTAATCCTTATATCATGATTTACTGTTTTCTCAGCATTATTAATATGGTCGGAAACAGAATCCGGATTTATTTCTGTTCCAATCAATAAAATATCTACAAATTTATTATCTCTGTCAATTGCAAAATCACCTGTGATCCATGCTTCATGAAGATTGCCTATCTTTTTGATTATCTCTTCAATGGCACTATCAATTCCAACATATTTCAAAACAATGTTGTGGATATCACGTGAGAGAGGGTGATTATGATTGGCTTTATATATCTTTTTATTACCAATTAAAAATGAATTCAATAATCCGGCCTTCTCAAATCTGTTAAGTTCCAAACGGATTGCATTTGAGGATTCATTGAATTCTTCAGCAAGACCACGCAAATAACCGTGGCTTTTAGGATTTAAAAAAAACCGTACCAGCAATTTGATACGTGTCTGTGAAGTTATCAGGGATTCCAGCACCGGAATAAAATGAGTTTTGCAGGTATATACAAAATAAGATACGAATTAATATATGATTATCCCGAAAATCGTTTGGAAAGGGATTGGACTAATAATCTTTATTTGAGAGAGATATTCAATGTCGCATCAAACGTTTTTTTACAGCTTCGCCCCTTCAGTCACATTATATGGCTAAGGACAATTTATAAAAATCTTCTTCCGGCTTCGATGCTATGGTTTAGTTTTGTTAAGAGCCGTACCTTAACGAGCAACAAATTTACTCAATATCATGAATGGATCAATAAAAACTGTATTTTTTTATTAACAATTATTAGTTAATTGGGCTCCTTTCTGTTAGGATTCCGGGAGCCTAAAGTTCCAATTAAAATGGATTTTTAATCTCAGAGAAGGGTTTTAAGCTCTTATCTTTTTCAGAAACAATAATTTCATTCGATGAAACTTTCCAGTCTATTCCAAAAAAAGGATCATTCCATGCAATTCCTGAATCGTGACGAGCTGAATAAAAATTGTCTACCTTATATGAAAAAACAGCTTCTTTACTCAGTACAACAAATCCATGAGCGAAACCTTTGGGAATAAACAATTGACTTTTCTCCTCGGAAGAAAGCTCAATAGACAAGTATTTGCCAAACGTAACAGAATCAGACCGTAAATCCACTGCAACATCCAATATCCGGCCCAAAAGACATCTCACCAATTTTGCCTGCGTAAAAGGCGGTTCCTGAAAATGCAATCCTCTTAAAACGCCGTAGGTTGATTTTGATTCATTATCCTGAACGAAATCAATATCTCCAATAAAAGATTCAAATGCTTTCTGATTATAAGACTCTAAAAAATAACCGCGGGCATCCTTAAAAACTTCGGGTTCTATTATTATCAATCCCGGTATCGCTGTTTCAATAAAATTCATATCCCAATTAATCCAAAGGTTTTAGTTTGCACAACATTGAATCTGTTTCAAAAATACTCCTGAAATAAGTAGCATCAAATCTCATTGCAGGTCTTTTCTCTCTGTAATTGACAGGAGATATTGACCATACTGATTATTCTTCATTGACACTCCGATGTTTCTCACATGTTCCTGTGTTATCCATCCTTTCTGCAAAGCAATTTCTTCAAGACATGCCACTTTTAACCCTGTCCGCTTTTCAAGTGTTTCAATAAACTGACTCGCTTCAAGTAAGGACTCATGAGTTCCCGTATCGAGCCAGGCATAACCACGACCCATCAATTTAACAGTCAGGATTCCCTTTTCAAGATATTCCTGATTAACAGTAGTGATCTCAAGTTCACCGCGTGAGGAAGGTTTGATATTTTTGGCGATCTTAACAACTGAATTCGGGTAAAAGTATAAGCCGATCACCGCATAATTCGATTTTGGCGCAACAGGTTTTTCTTCAATCGATGTTACATTGTCGGAACCATCGAATGTACAAACGCCATAACGTTCAGGATCCTTTACCCAATATCCAAAGATGGCTGCCTTATTGTCTTTGTTTACAGTATTAACGGCCATGGATAATAATTCTGAAAAACCATGTCCGTAAAATATATTGTCACCCAAAACAAGGCAGACATTATCCTCACCAATAAATTCATCTCCAAGAATAAATGCCTGTGCCAAACCTTCAGGAGAGGGTTGAATTTTATACTTCAAATTAATGCCCCATTGTTTCCCGTCTTTAAGTAATTTCATGAAGTTGGACTGATCCTCCGGAGTTGTAATAATGAGAATATCCTTTATACCGGCCAGCATAAGGACTGATAAGGGATAATAAATCATCGGTTTATCATAGACAGGGAGCAATTGTTTTGAGGTCCCGAGGGTAATGGGATAAAGCCTTGATCCCGAACCGCCAGCCAGAATTATTCCTTTCATAAGTATTTAAAATGTACCTTATATTTTAATAAAGTTGAATTTCAGAACCATAAGGAACCAAAGTTTTCTCCGGTGCTTCCACCATTACTGTATAACCCAGCGGAGCAATTCTAAGGGCAACTTTATTTCTGCCTTTAAACTCAATCAATTCGCCGACAACACCGCAAAGAGGACCTGAAACAATTTCAACCATCTGGCCCGGTTTGAGATCCTCTATAGTTACTTCCAGCGCCATTTCACTTTGCCCAAGCATCCTCTTGAGTATCTGAATGTCTTTATCGCGAATAACGGCCGCTTTCCCTTCAAAATATATATAACATACAACGTTATAAGTGTTCAAAACCTGTTCGTATTCTTTGCGGCTGATATGAACAAAGACATAACCCGAAATCAGGGGCACATCAACCCATTTCTTTCTGTCGCTCCATTTATGCAGTTTTCTCTGCAGGGGCACGTAGGATTCAATACCCTTTTCGACCAATAGCACGTTGACTTTTTTTTCAGCCCTGGATTTTACCCGGACAGCAAACCAGTTATATGGTAATTCTTTCTGACTCATTAGTTTAATTAATCAAGTGCAAATGTATTAAAAACCTGCAAATGTATTGTGTATAACACTTCCTTTTTATCATTGCTGAATCTGAAATTTAAATTGAGATTAATTTAATAGAAGAAAATTCCTGATTTTATTCAGTATTAACTTCTTCCGGTTGTCCAATTGCCTTCATGAAACTATCCATAAAATATTGTCAATATCAGGGCCGGATCATCGCTATATTGTCTGTACATTATTTATAGACTGTTTGTACACTGACTGTACTAATTTTGTATAGTCAGTGTACAAATAGTGTACAGACAGTGTACAGACAACTTGGGCCCTAGTATAAAGATGATATGGTCATGTTTTGGGGATTCTGACAGCATTAATATTCAGATTTGCCCATTGACCCGGAAATATATAAAGATGCAGGATGTATCTGCATTTTTGAACAATGGATTGCAATTAAAAGTCAAATGAAGTACTTTTGTCGTAACGAAATTTAGAAACTTTCAAAAACATAATAAAATGGCTGTGATTTTTGAAGAACGTTTTGCCACACATCCGGATGATGCTAAAAACTATGATACTTCAAGGCTTCGAAAGGAATTCCTGATTGAAAAGGTTATGGTTCCAGGAGAAATCCGTTTAACTTATTCTCAATATGACCGTTATATTGTTGGAGGCGCTGTACCGCAACATTCTTCCCTGGAACTCGAATCGATCAATCCCCTTAAATCGGTATATCTTTTGTGAGAGAAGGGAAATCGGGATAATCAATGTTGGGGGAAAAGGAACTGTATCCGTTGATGGCAACCGTTATACACTTGATTTTAAAGAAGCTTTATACATTGGACGCGGAAACAGGAAAAGTCGATATTTGAATCAAAAAATCCTGATGAACCTGCTCATTTTTATATCAATTCAGCGCCTGCTCATAAAGAATATCCAACAAAGAAAGTCACATTAAAAGATGCGGATGTTCTTGATATAGGGTCTCTGGAGGAATCGAATGCAAGACGGATCAACAGACTAATTATCAATTCCGTAGTAGAAACCTGTCAGTTACAGATGGGATTGACCGAATTAAAACCGGGAAGTGTATGGAATACAATGCCTGCTCATACTCACAGCCGAAGAATGGAGGCTTATTTTTATTTCCAGGTTCCTGAAGGTCAGGCTGTATGCCATTTCATGGGTGATCCGAAAGAAACACGTCATATCTGGATGCAAAATGAACAGGCTGTTCTTTCACCTACCTGGTCGATTCATTCAGCAGCAGGAACAAGCAATTATTCTTTTATCTGGGGAATGGCGGGAGAGAATCTCAATTACGGAGATATGGATGTTGTGAATCCAGATCAGTTAAGATAAATAAATTAAGAATTAAAAATTAAGAATGAAGAATCAATAACTAAAGCCTTTGGTCTAAAGATCATTTAGCCTAAATTTATTAACTATGAAGATGTTTGATTTAACGGGTAAAGTTGCGCTGGTAACAGGCGGCACTCACGGTATTGGAATGGCAATAGCCAAAGCTCTGGCATCAGCAGGGGCAAAGATCTGTGTAAACGATATATTTGAAGAAAAACTTACTGCCTGTAAAGAAGAGTATGCAAAAGACGGAGTTGATGTTTTCACGCTTGTGTTTGATGTAACCAAAGAGGAAGATGTCGACAGGGGAATAGGAATAATTGAATCTTCGGTAGGGCCGGTTGATATTCTGGTTAACAATGCAGGCATTATTAAAAGGATACCTATATTGAATATGCCTGTGGAGGATTTTAAACAGGTTATCGACATTGATCTTGTTGCTCCTTTCCTTGTCTCCAAGCGGGTTGTGCCTTCCATGATAAAACGCGGAGGGGGCAAGATCATCAATATGTGTTCGATGATGAGCGTTTACGGACGCAACACTGTTTCGGCCTACGCATCAGCCAAAGGCGGATTAAAACTGCTTACTGCAAATATGTGCTGCGAATGGGCTAAATACAATATCCAGATCAATGGGATTGGACCAGGATATATTGCCACGTCGCAAACTGCACCTATCAGAGTAGATGGTCATCCGTTTAATAATCTTGTTATGACGCGTACTCCTGCAGGACGCTGGGGCGACCCGGAAGACCTTGGCGGAGCCGCAGTTTTTCTTGCCTCATCAGCAAGCAATTATGTCAACGGACAGGTGTTATTTGTTGACGGCGGTATATTGGCCAATTTCGGTTATGTGGAAGGAGAGAACTCTATTTGATTATAAGAGAAGAATTACCAATCCGAAAGATTCTTTCAATATTCCAAATCCCCGTCAATAAAGGGGATTTTGTGTTTTTATATCTAAATAAAGACTTTGCAATGTCTTTTTTTTCTGAAATTCTTCTTTTCGTTCCTTTATTATTAAGAAAATCTATATTGTGCCAATATATTCAAATCTGATATTTAATTTTTATAATTTAGCCAAATACACTCATGTAATACAGATGTGTGGTATTTGGTTGAATAACAACCGAATATAAGTATAAAATGGAAATCAGGAAATAATTATAACATAAAATAATCAAGTTAAAACCACCTTTAAACCCATACATCAATGAAAATATTGATATTTATTGCTTTTATTCCGACCGTTTTATTTATGAGTTCCTCATGCGGGGGCGGTGGAAAATCAGCAAAGAATGAAACCGACGCTTCAAAATCTGCATTTACAGGTGCAAAAGGAGAGGTGAAAATCATTGATCTCGATCCGGGACATTTTCATGCGGCACTGGTCCAAAAGGAGATGTATGATGAAATCAGTCCCGAGGCCTATGTTTATGCTCCCGACGGTCCGGATGTAAAAGAACATTTAAAATTAGTTGAGAGTTATAATAAAAGGGCAGAGAATCCGACTACATGGGCAGAGAAAGTCTATCTGGGACCGGATTATCTTGAAAAGATGCTTGCAGAAAAACCCGGAAATGTTGTTGTGATTGCAGGTAATAACAGATTAAAGACCGATTATATAAAAAAGTCGGTTGAGGCAGGTCTGAATGTTTTTGCTGATAAACCGATGGTTATATCACCTGATAAATCAGGCGAACTTGAAGAAGCATTCCAAATTGCCAGGGAGAAGGGAGTGCTTATCTATGATATTATGACGGGACGTTTTGAAATTAACAACATATTGCTCAAGGAAATATCACAATTGCCTGAAATTTTCGGTAAACTGCAAAACGGGACTCCTGAACAGCCAGCCATTGAAATGGGGAGTATTCATCATTACTATAAAAGTGTATCGGGAAGCATACTTGTCCGTCCGGGATGGTATTACGATGTTGAACAACAAGGAGAAGGAATTGTTGATGTTACCACGCATATGGTTGATTTCATCCAGTGGGGATGTTTTCCGAACCAGGCTATTCAGAAGTCGGACATTGAAATGATTTCGGCAAAACGCTGGCCTACAGTGGTGAGCAAAGAAGATTATAAAAGTGTTACTCAGTTGGATCAGTTTCCTGATTATCTGAAGAAAGATGTAAAAGGAGATAAACTGATGGTCTATGCCAATGGTGAAATGATTTATAAAATCAAGGGGGTTGTAGCCAAATTATCCGTTGAGTGGAGAAATAAATCAATTGATGGTAAGGGAGATAAGGAGAAGGTAATCCTCAGGGGCACCAACTCTACCCTTGAAATCCGTAATGGTGATTTCTATGTTATTGCCAATGAAAAAACTGATTTGGGATTGTTTGCCGGGAATCTTGAAAAAGCAATCACACAGGACTTGCCTCAGGTCGGTATTACGATGGAGAAAGTGAATAACAATACCTGGAAAATAAATGTGCCGGATAAATATAAAGTTCCCCATGAGACAAACTTCAGCCAGGTCATGCAGGTCTATCTTGGATATTTAAGAGCAGGTAAAATGCCATCATCGGAAGTGACGAATATGATAACAAAATATTACACAACTATGAGCGCACTCAGGCTTGCTAAAGAAAATAAACCAACAGATGCTAAATGAATGAGGTAATTGAAATACTCTTACATACTGATGATGCAATAAAAGAAATTGTTGCCAGGAATATCTTCGAGGCATACATAGTCTTATTTCTGGTCATTTTTGCTGAAACAGGCTTTATTTTCTTTCCTTTTCTGCCGGGAGACGGTTTGTTGTTTTCAGCCGGAGTGATTGCAGCTTCCACTGAGTTGAGCATCATTTTTTTGGTGCCTGTTCTGATTATTGCAGCAATCACAGGGAATATTACAAATTATTCTGTTGGAAGGTTTTTCGGCAAAGGACTGGAACGAAGCAAAAACAGGTTTATTCAGAATCATCTGATGAAATATCTTATCCAGACAAGGTATTTTTACGATAAGCACGGCGAAAAATCAATTATCATTGGCCGTTTTTTTCCTGTTATCAGAACCTACATCCCATTTTTTGCAGGACTTTCCGGATTTACATTTAAAAATTTCAGCTTTTCTACTATAGCAGGCGCTATGCTATGGGTGCCTTTATTTTCCCTTACCGGTTATTTTCTTGGTACAATACCCTGGGTTAAAGAAAATTACCTGGTTATATTTGGCGGATTAATTATAATGACTTTAATTCCTTTGGTATACAATGCATTAAAACTTGCCTTCAGTAAAAGGTAAAGCTAATTATAGTTCACAGATCGCGGGCTTAACCATTTCCGTTTCAGCGCAGCATTGATATAATATTTGAGGAGTAACAACCAGGTAAAAGAACTAATCCTCAAGCTTTTTATAAAGAAAAAAAACAAGCCCAAAAAAGCTGGTATAAATCCGGTTATCAGGTTATTTATTATTAAAAAACTTTGCATGTGAATTGCTTTTAATCCTGCTTCATGCTTTGCAATATATACATGCCTCGAAATGTTTACCTCACATTTTGTCAGTGTGGATATCCGAATATTTTTCCGTGATGCTCCACCGTGGTTGTGCTCAATTGAGACGTCCGTTAATAAAAGGATTTCTCCTCCTTTATCCCTTGACCTCCTGCACAGATCAACATCCTCAAAATACATCCAGAAATCATCATCCCAGCCTCCCAATGCAATAAAACTTCTCTTTTTAATCATGACTACAGAACCTGAAATCCAGTCAGGAGTAATAAAACCATCTTTAGGAACTAACTGGTTATTATTTAGGGAAAAGAATCGTTTTAAGGCTCGCATCCATCCTGTCAGTGTCGCCGGGGTTAAGAATTCCCCGTAGGGTTTCTCCTCGCGGCCATTTTCTCTGACCTGTCGACAGGATACGATAGAATAATCCCTTCTTTCCCGCAACACATTCTTCATCCTAATCAATGCTGATTCATTGGCAATTGTATCCGGATTAAGGAAAAGCAGGTATTCCCCTTCGGCTTTGGCTGCCCCAAGATTACACCCGTTGGCAAATCCATAATTTCCGCTGTTCAGGATAAAAGTAAACTGAGGATAAGAGGATTGGAATTCTCCGAACATCCCGTCGTCTGAAAAATTATCAACAATTATTACTTCAAAGGTAAGGTGATTTTGGGGAATAGCTGAAAGAGAATCGAGACATGCGCCGAAGACTTTCCCAACTTCTGAAATTGACAATTATAACCGATAATTCGGGCACGTTTTCCGGTAATTTATAGTGAGTATCAAAAATACTATTTTCAAATGAATACAACCGACCCACAAATTCATACAAAGGCTTAATTTTGTAAGATTGTCTAAAATAATTCTGAATGCGTAAGAGTTACGTCCATAATGAAGGTCCGATTTACAGCACTTCCTATCATATTGTATACGAAAGTCCGTTAGGTATTGACTTTTCCGATGAGATTAAAAAAAAGATGATACAACTTGATTATTCTCTTTCAATCTTTAATCCGGAAAGTACAATCTCAAAAATTAACAGGAATCTTGATTTTAAAGTCGACAGGCTTTTTAAGAAATGCTTTAAGAAAGGGAAAAAGATATCAAAACTAACGGGCGGTGCTTTTGATATGACTGTTGCACCGCTTGTAAATGCCTGGGGATTTGGATTTAAAAATAAGGAAACCATAACTCCTGAATTGATCCAAAATCTGTTGGGCAAGGTTGGTTATCAAAAGGTAAAGTTATCATGGAACAGAATTATTAAAAAGAATCCTGATATTATGCTTGATGCCTCTGCAATAGCAAAAGGTCTAGCCGTTGATCTTGTAGCAAGATATCTCAGATTCCACGGATGCAGGAACTATATGGTTGAAATCGGAGGGGAAGTTTCAGCAAGGGGTGTAAATCAGCACAACAGGATATGGCGTGTAGGCATCACCAAACCTACTGAGGATAATCCCTATCTGGATCAGAATTTACAGGATGTGGTGGCCCTTTCCGGAAAAGCGCTGGCAACCTCGGGTAATTATCGTAACTATTATACAGAAGGGGATAAAAAGTATGCTCACACCATTGACCCCAAAACAGGTTATCCTGTTGAACATACTCTTCTCAGTGCGACCGTTCTTGCAAATGACTGTATGACTGCCGATGGCTATGCCACTGCATTTCTTGTTCTCGGTGTGGAGAAATCAATGGAGATTATTAACAAAACCCGCGGACTGGAAGCCTATCTGATTTACAGCGGTGATCAGGGTGAGTACAAAGTGGCCTGTTCCAAAGGATTTGAGAAATATCTCACTGACTGAATCTTCAATAGTCATTGAATAGTCAGTCAATTGTCATTAGCCTTCAACGTCATAAAATAGTCAGTGTTCGTTGTTTGCCGTTTACTATTCACCTTTAACTGATTACTTATCACTGATCGCCGATCACTGATCACTCTTCTTCCTGATCCACAGTTCTTCCATCTCTTCCAAGGTCTTGCCTTTGGTTTCAGGAACAAATCTCCACATAAACCATGCCGCTATGATTCCCATCACTCCGTAAATCCAGTATGCAAAGCCGTGATTGAAAAGGCCTGTAAGCCACACATTGTCATTCATGATCGGGAATGTCCATGAAATAATAAGGTTCGCTATCCATTGTGCGGCCACTGCAATTGACATAGCCCCACGGATACTGTTAGGGAATATTTCTGAAAGCAACACCCAGACTACCGGTCCCCAACTCATGGCAAATCCCGCTGTGTAGAGAAGCATAAATATCAAAGCGAGCAATCCCTCTTTATGGAAGGTAAAAGATAATCCCAGGCTGATCATGCTTACCGCCATAACCAAAGCACCAATGATCATCAGCGGCTTGCGCCCGAATTTGTCTACTGTATAGATGGCAAGAACAGTAAACAGCATGTTAATAGCCCCTACAATAATTGTCTGCAATAGAGAAGAGTCCGTGCTGGCGCCCATATTCCTGAAAATATTGGCTGCATAATACAGAACTACATTTATACCCACAAACTGCTGAAAGACAGATAACATGATCCCGATAAATATGACAAAGAAACCATAACGAAAGCCAGGGAACACTTTTTTCATGCAGAGTATCTTTAATTTCTCCAAGAATAGCTTCAGCAGTATCTTTCCCTGAAATCCTTTTAAGCAGGCCAAGCGCTTTTTCATCCTGTCCGCGCATCACGAGGAATCTTGGCGTCTCAGGAACAAAAACCAGCAGGACCAAAAATATAACAGAAGGAATTACTCCTGAGAAGAACATCCAACGCCACCCCTGAGTAATCAGCCATTCTTCATTACCGCTTTTTGCAATGAAATAATTGACAAAATAGATTACCAGCATTCCGAATATGATTGCAAACTGGTTCCACGAGACCAGCTTGCCGCGAATTTTAGCCGGAGCTATTTCAGCAATATACATGGGAGAGAGCATGGAAGCAAGCCCGACTCCTATCCCGCCTATAATACGGTAAATAACAAATGAATAAACATCAAGTGTTCCGAACACATTAAAAAATTCAGGATTCCAGGCGCCAATTGCTGAAACGGTAAATGCAATGGCCGCCATGATCAACCCTTTTCTCCGGCCAAACGATTTTGATATAAATCCTGCCGATGCCCCACCGATGATACATCCGATCAGTGCACTCGAAATAACAAATCCCTTCACCGAATCGGCAATCCCTTTCAAACCCTCCGTGTCTCCTGCAACAGGCATCTTCTGGCTGTTATAGAAGATAACAAAGATCGTAAGAAGAACCAATATGAGCCCGCTGACAATCCCGCCTTTTTTTGATCCTAAAAGCCGGATTATCTGTCCCGATATGACCAGCGCGACAATATAAAGAACTACTGTCACCAATATCCTGTATTGTCCGATCAGGGAAACGGCGTAGGCATAAAACTCAGGATTCAGAGCCTTTGAAATAAAAAATTCAACAAGCGACTTCTCAGCGCCGTTCACCACAGCGGTATCATATCCAAACAACAATCCCCCGAGAGTCGCCACAAGGGTCAGCATCATGATATAACGGGGATTGCCTTTCGCCTGAACGGATGAAGAGGTTTTTGAAGAAGTATCAATCATTAATCAAGAATTAAGAATTAAAAATTAAGAATAAAAAGAAGTTTCAATGTTTAACTTTTCCACCATTTCACTTTTCCACTTTTAAATAAAATAATTGATCATTTGTTCGAAGGCCTCCTGTTTCCCGCTGATCTGTTTCGGTTCACCGGCTTCAAGGGCTATCTGCCTAAGGTCTTCAAAGGTGAGTTTTGATGCTTCAAAATCAGCGCCTTTTCCGCTGTCATATGAGCTGTATCTTTCTTTCCTCAGCTTCAGGTAATCCGACTCTTTAAGCAATTTATCTGCAATAACCAGTGCACGGGCAAAAACATCCATTCCTGAAACATGGGCAATAAAGATATCTTCCAGATCAGTTGAATTACGCCGTGTCTTGGCATCAAAATTGATCCCTCCGTTAACAAAACCTCCTGCCTGTATAATTTCCATCATCGCTTCCGTGACTTCGTAGATATTGGTCGGAAATTCGTCGGTATCCCATCCGTTTTGATAATCGCCTTTATTGGCATCAATTGATCCAAGCAGTCCCGGCATCGGCAGCCATCGCGTAATTCATGAGCGAAAGTATGGCCTGCCAGAGTCGCATGGTTGACTTCAATATTCATTTTGAAATCCTTTTCAAGTCCATATTGCGTCAAGAAACCCAATTACTGTTTGCGTATCAAAATCATACTGATGCTTGGTTGGTTCCATTGGTTTGGGCTCTATCAGGAAAGTTCCTTTAAAACCCTGTTTACGTGCCATAATCACGGGCCATCTGAAGGAAACGCCCAAGGTGATCCAATTCGCGTTTGGTATCAGTGTTGTGAAGGCTCATATAACCTTCGCGCCCACCCCAGAATACATAATTTGTTCCGCCCAGTGCAATTGTGGCATCAATGGCATTTTTAATCTGAACGGCTGCATTTGTCAGAACAGTAAAGTCAGGATTGGTTGAAGCGCCGTTCATATAACGGGGATTGGAGAACACATTGGCAGTTCCCCACAGCAATTTCACTCCGCGTTGCTTCCTGCTTCTGTTTCATGACAGGGACTATCTGCTCCATCCGCTTTTCAATCTCAAAGACCGTATTCCATCACCCACGATATCAGTATCGTGAAAACAATAAAAGGGAGCGCCAATTTTGGTAATAAATTCAAAGGCAGCATCCAGCTTGTTTTTAGCTGCATCCATTGGATCGGATGCCCGTTCCATGGAAAAGTTTTTGTTCCCGGACCAAAAGGATCGCCGCCTTCGCCGCAGAAAGTGTGCCAGTAAGCACGGCAAAACGCAAGTGTTCTTTCATGGTTTTTCCTGCTACCAGCTGATTTCGTCGTACCATTTAAAAGCCAGTGGATTTCTTGATTCCTTACCTTCAAATCTGATTTTTCCTATCCCCGGAAAATATTCCCTGTTTCCAATAAATGCATCCATGCAAATGAATTATAATGAATTAATGATTTTAAAATATTAATGACAATAATAACGATTTAATCAATTATGCCTGTTTAATGTTCAAAGAAATCTCCTGAGATTCTGTTCCCACACCAACCATGCTTCTTCAATCTTTTGTTTTTCAGCAGGATCAGGATCAACTGTGCCAATCTTCCTTAATCCAGAGAAAGCCTCTGCAAATGATTTATAATAACCTGCCCCGACTCCTGCTCCTCGCGCCGCTCCTGCCGAGCCGTCCGTATTGTACAATTCAATTGTGACTCCCGAAACGGTGGCAAGGGTTTCACGAAAATTGGGCTCAGAAACATGTTTGACTTACCTGCCCTGATCACTTTCGGATCGATTCCCGTACTCTTAAGAATTTCCATACCGTATCTAAACGAGAATACGATACCCTCCTGCGCTGCCCTTAAAAGATGGGCCTGGCTGTGAATGTTAAAGTTAAGGCCGCAGATCTGTGACCCGATATCGCGGTTGCCCAGCATGCGTTCAGCGCCGTTCCCGAACGGGAGAATTGAGACGCCTTCAGTGCCTGCAGGAATCTGCGCAGCGATTTCATTCATTTCTTCGTAAGAGATATATTCGTTCCCTATATATTTTTTCAGCCATGAATTAAGAATGCCGGTACCATTGATGCAGAGAAGGACACCGAGACGGTTAAGCTCGCTGGAATGGTTTACATGAGCAAATGTATTGACTCTTGAAAGGGGATCATAAGCCACTTCACCGCTGACACCATACACAACGCCGGAAGTACCGGCTGTGGCAGCTATTTCGCCGGGATTAAGGACATTGAGTGACAGGGCATTGTTAGGCTGATCACCGGCGCGGTATGTAACAGGTGTGCCGGGATTCAGACCCAATTCTTCTGCTGCGACTGAAGCAATGTTCCCTGTATTCCAAAGGTATCCGTCACTTCAGGTATCAATTCGTCAGAAAAACCATAATAATCCATAACCAACCGGGAGAGCTCATTTTTCCTGAAATCCCAGAATATCCCTTCGGAGAGGCCCGAAACAGTAGTACGGATCTCTCCCGTTAGCTTCATGGCAATATAGTCTCCCGGAAGCATTGATTTTGTCTATCCTTTCATAAAGTTTTGGTTCATTCTCCTTCACCCACTTCAGTTTGGAGGCGGTGAAATTGCCTGGTGAATTAAGCAAAGAAGAGAGGCATTTCTCCTCTCCTATTTTCCGAAAGGCTTTAGCGCCGATTTCGGCTGCCCGGCTGTCACACCAGATGATGGAAGGGCGGAGAGTCTTTTTATCTTTATCAACGAGTACAAGCCCGTGCATCTGGTAGGATATCCCGATAGCGCCAATATGCGATGATTTAATGCCTGATTGTGATAGCACCTGGCGGATGGCCATTTTGAGGCTTTCCCACCAAATTCCGGGATCCTGTTCTGCCCAGCCGGGGTTTCGGGCAATGATGACCATCTCGTTTTTGGGGTAGAACGATGAGCCTGCAACTTCGCCGGTTTCTCCATTCAAAAGAGAAACTTTGACGGAGGAGCTCCCTATATCAATTCCAAGAAGGTACATATTGATCAGTTTAGGGCGTTTTGAATTCCTGACATTTGGTTTTATCCTTTATTATCAGGGATAGTTTTAAGGTTCAAATGTAATTAAAATTGAAAGAATAGTTCACCAGGGTTGCAATAAATCAAAGATTCTAAAAGTCTGTGCAAGAATTTTCATTGCACAAACGTTACTAACAAGCGATCTGCTTTTAACCCACCCAAAAGTTAATATTTAAAGGTGCAAAATCGTCCATCCAACAAGAGGCCAGGTGCTTGTTTTCACCGTATCATCTTCAAATCATAAACAAATCATAATTGTAATTTAAACGTAGTTTAATCGTATTTATACGCGTGAGATACGCACAAGGTACGTACAAGATACGCATAAGGTATGACGAAGGCAGCATGATGGTGTGGATTTGGTAAGGTTCTGATTAAGGCTTTCAGTCATTCAAATTGGTAAGATAATTGTTTCAGAGTTTCAGGGTTTGAAGGTTTCGCCATTCCGGAGTTTTGGTTTCGGATTTGATCGGAGGGATTTAGGAACAGGATGATTTAGCTGTAAAACTTTGGCAGGAAGAAACTGCCGATCAAAAATGATACAGACGGTAGACTAAAGGCTTTAAGGGGAAGGAATATAACGTAAACAGCTTGTTCCAAAGCTTCGAAATTAATCGCTTCACACTATTAAATGATCTAAAGCATCGAGGTTAAGAAGAGATGAAACGAAGAATAAAATAAAGATATTTGACGGGGATGAAAATGATTTATGTAGTTTCTGTATTTTTGAATAAAACTATAAAGTTCAGAGAGGATCAGCGCTTTGTTCGTGCTCAGCATACAACGATCCATTCGCTCTTATGGTTTGATGCTGATCCGCTTTCCTGCTGTTTCAATCACATCACCTGCACGGAGCTTGGCTCTTTTACGATATTCCACTTCCCCGTTACGTTTCACCTCCCCGTTTTCGACCATTAATTTTGCCTGGCCTCCCGATGAGGCGATCCTGAGCAGTTTGAGCAGTTTGATCAGCTCTATGTATTCTGTTCCTTTTAAAGAGTATTCCATTAAGTTCAGAATTAAGGTTATTTACCGATTATTTGCTTTTTAATTTTTTCTGGCAACGATTTGAACACCAGATCGTAGGAATGGCTGATCATTGAAATGATCAGGGCATTGGGCAGAGAACCGTCCAGAATCACAGTATTCCAGTGTTTCTTGCTTAGATGGTACCCTGGAATGATGGCCGGATTGGTTTCCCTCAGTTCGATAGCCCACTCAGGATCACATTTCAGACTGACAGAAGGAGAATCGGCCAGATTAAGAATAGCAAATATCTTGCCTCCGACCTTTATCACAAGAGCTGTCTCACCGAAAGGAAAACTTCCCTCTGCCCCATCCAGAGAAAGGCAGTAATTCGTTACATCTTCAATATTCATAATTTGTTATTCCATTCACCCTTTTCATGTTCCCGAAAAAACCAATGAATACCAGACTACTGGCAGATATACAAAGATGGAGAATCCAATCCTTAAAAACAAGATCAATTCAATGGGTGAATCGATTAAACGGGAAAATGATAAAACTGAAAATTCACAGAAATACTATTTAAAATGTCATAAAAAATACTTATATTAACCATGAAAAAGATGTTCACGAATCAGCATGATTGAAAGAATACTACTTGCCGAGGACAATGCAATGAACCTTAAGCTTTTGCTTTACGGGTTAAAGGGGTATCAGGTGGATGTTGCATCCAACGGAAGAGAAGCCATTGAAATGTTCAAGGCAGCTTCCTACGATATGATTCTTATGGATATTTATATGCCGCAGGTCGACGGAATAACCGCTTCAAAGGAGATCCGGCGGATCGAATCGGAGAATAAGAAAAAAACGGGTGCAGTTATCCTTGGAATGACCGCATGCTGGGTGGAGGATATATTGGATGAATGCGAGAAAGCAGGAGTCAACGGTTTTTTGCCCAAGCCTTTCAAACCAAGTGAATTGCCGCAGTTGATCACTGAACTATATTCGGAATGCCTTACCAATCGAAGGGGAGTCAGTTTACCGGAGGCGTAAAGGCATCCTGAAAGTGAGTGAGTTCATGGCTTCCATCTTTCAGGAAAACAACAGAAATCACATCAAACCGTGTTTCAAGGTCAACCTTTTCCTGGATGAGCCAGGCGTCGGCGGCTTGGACAATGTTCCTGATTTTTGCGGCGCTGACTGCTTCCCATGGCTCTTCCAAATAATCTTCGTTACGTGATTTAACCTCGACAATAACTATCTGCTCCCCCTGTTTTGCAATAATATCAATCTCCTGGTGACCGCAATACCAGTTCCTGGCCATAATGGTGTAACCTTCATTTTTAAGCCAGGCGGCAGCGATCTCTTCGCCCTTTTTACCATGATCGTTTCGTTTTATTTGCATTGAGTCATTCATGGTCATTGGTCGTTAGTCATTGGTCATTCAATAATCATTCGATTGTCATTCGGTTGTCATTCGATAGTCATTCAATTGTCATTCAATCCCGAAGCTTCAGGATGCGATCGTCCTTCAATAGTCATTTGGCAGGAATTAAGATATTATGCATCAGGTTTTGGTTATTTTATAAATTTAATTTCAGCTTTTGAGGGAGTAACATCGATGGCGATGCGGCCGCCCATAATTAGCGGCAGATTGGGAAGTTCATGTCCGGCCGGGAAGCCAAAGATAACAGGATAATGATAATCAGCCACTGCTTCGTGAATTATTTCGTATGCGCTTTTCCCGTAAGGAGTTTCACCATCTTTCATATCTGTGAAATATCCCACAATCAACCCGGAAATTTTCTCAAGGATACGCCCTGACCTGAGATTTGTCATCATCCGGTCAAGATGGTAATGATACTCGGAGATATCTTCGATAAAAAGAATTTTTCCCTCGGGTGAAATATCAAGTGAAGTACCCCGAAGGCTTTGTATTACAGAAAGATTACCGCCTGTCAGCCTGCCCTCACTTTTGCCCGGGCGATTCAATTCATGTGATCTGATATTGTAGTCAGGTAATTCCCCTTTCAATAAATTCATTGTTTTCACAAAACTGTCGGTCACAATCCCGTCACGTTCATAAAATGAAGGCATTACACCGTGTATGGAGGCAATCTTATGGTTGGCCAGGTAGGAGTGAAAAACGGTAATATCGCTAAATCCCACGAGCCATTTTGGTTTTTTGAAAAAAGCCGACCAGTTGAGGAGCCGATGAGTCCGAAGGCTTCCATATCCTCCCCTTGAGAAGAATACCGCCCTTACCTTTTTATCATCAAGCGCCTTTTGCATATCTTTGGCTCTGTCTTCGTCGCTTCCCGCAAATACACCTTTATCCCCGAAAACATATTTCCCGATTTCGACCTCGAATCCCTGTTCGCGTAATATCTCTGCCCCTCGTTCGACAACAGTCCGATCAATCTTTCCTGCAGGGGATACGATTGCAATTTTATCTCCCGGTTTTAAGTAAGGCGGATATCTCATATTATTACAAATTTCACAAATTAGGACGAATTACACGAATAATAAAAGTCATTCAATAGTCATTCAATCAGTGATCGATGTTACGCAGAAACAAGGCATACTTTGTCTGTATAAGATCAATTGTTCAATAGCTTTTCATGATAAATTCTTCAATCACTTTCGGATAGTATTCGTACTCAAGGGCATGAATTCTTGACGCAAGGGTTTCAGGAGAATCGCCGGGCAATACAGGACATTTTACCTGGAAAAGATGCTTACCCCTGTCATATTCTTCATTTACAATATGGATTGTAATACCCGATTCTTTATCCCCGTTCTGAATGACAGCTTCATGGACTTTTGAGCCGTACATACCTTTCCCGCCATATAAGGGAAGCAGAGCCGGATGGATATTGATAATGGGGAAACTTCTGACAAGGTGGGAAGGAACGAGCCAAAGAAATCCTGCAAGAACAATAAGATGTGTGTTACGTTTTTTAAGTTCAGTCATCAGTTTATCGGGATCCATAAAAAATTCCCTGTCGAAATGAAAGGCTTCAATTCCCAGAAGTCTTGCCCTTTCAAGGGCATAGGCATCTTTACGGTTAGACCATACCGAATCCACCCTAACATAGGGATGTTTCTGAAAGTAACGGATGATGTTTTCGGCATTTGTGCCTGAACCTGAAGCAAATATCACTATATTTCTCATATTCAATATTATATACTGACTTTTTGATTCGAATATTTGAACAATAAATTCTAATAAAAGTAAAACTCAATAAATTTATCTTCCGAACAGATATAATCTTCACTAAATATTTGGAAGATAAATTTCTTTCTTCGTTTCTTTGCACCGCTGATTAAAAAACAAATCAGGGAGTAAAATTAGCATTAGTATTAACATTAAACTAAAAAATTATGTCTGACATTTCAGCTAAAGTTAAAGCGATTATTGTTGATAAACTTGGAGTCGATGAAAGTGAAGTTACACCTGAAGCCTCTTTTACCAACGATCTTGGTGCGGATTCTCTTGACACAGTTGAATTGATTATGGAATTTGAAAAGGAATTTAATATTGCCATTCCTGACGACCAGGCTGAAAAAATCGGTACTGTAGGGGAAGCAATCAACTATATCCAGGAAAACGCGAAGTAGAGCAAATTTTTTATTCTTATCATTGCCTTTAAGCATACTATGGAATTAAAACGAGTAGTTGTGACCGGATTGGGCACTATTAATCCACTTGGTAAAAATATAGATGAATTTTGGAAAAATCTCAGCACTGGGGTCAGCGGTGCAGGTCGTATTACCCGATTTGATCCTTCAAATTTCAAAACGCAGTTTGCCTGCGAAGTAAAGAATTTTGATCCCAGTGAATACCTTGACCGGAAAGAAGTGCACAAACATGACATGTATGCTCAATTTGCCTATGTGGCGGCGGCACAAGCCATCATTAATTCAGGACTCGAACTTGACAAAATCGATAAAGATGAAGTTGGTGTGATTTGGGGGGCAGGGATTGGCGGATTGAAGACATTTCTTGAAGTAATAACCGAATACAATGCTTCTCCTGCCATTCCGAGATTTACGCCATTTTTCATTCCCAAGATGATTGCCAACATGGCCAGCGGGAATATCGCCTTAAAGTATGGATTCCGCGGACCTACAATAACTACAGTTACTGCCTGTGCCTCATCTACTCATGCCATGATTGATGCGGCTACTTATATCAGGCTTGGAAAGGCAAACATTTTTGTAGCCGGTGGATCAGAGGCTGCAATTAATGAGGCAGGGGTTGGCGGATTTAATGCCATGCGTGCCTTATCAACCCGCAATGATGATCCATCGACTGCCTCAAGGCCGTTTGATGTCGGGCGCGACGGTTTTGTTATGGGAGAAGGTTCCGGGGCATTAATCCTTGAAGAGTACGAACATGCTGTCAAAAGGGGTGCAACTATTTATGCTGAACTGATCGGAGGAGGGATGTCAACTGATGCTTATCATATGACGGCTCCTGATCCTGAAGGCGGTGGCGCAATACTGGTAATGAAAAGGGCGATCCAGGATGCAGGAATTAAACCTGAAGATATAGAATATATCAATACCCACGGAACATCGACAGGCTTGGGAGACGTATCTGAAATGAAGGCAATCCGCAAGGTTTTCGGAGATCATATTTACAAACTCAGCATTGACTCTACCAAATCAATGACCGGACACCTTTTGGGCGCTGCAGGTGCAGTCGAAGCTATAGTATGTATTCTGGCCATGAGACATGGAATAATTCCTCCGACTATAAACCATTTCGAACTTGATCCCGAACTTGATCCCAAAGTAGACTTTACTTTCAATAAGGCAAAGAAACGTGAAATAAAAATTGCTTTAAGCAACACTTTCGGATTCGGCGGACATAACGGAACCGTGATATTCAGGAAATTCGACCAGATGAAGTGATAAGAAACATAATGTACAGAATAAAACTCTTTTCTTCGACAAGGAAAGAGTTTTATTCATTTATAAAAAAAATCAGCGGATTCAGCCCTTTAAAACTGAAACTGTATGATATTGCTTTTATCCATAAATCCGCGACCTCTGTAGATGCCCTTGGAAATGCTGTAAATAATGAAAGGCTGGAGTATCTTGGAGATGCTGTTCTTGGTTCAATCGTCGCAGATTACCTTTATAATCGTTTCCCTGGCAAAGATGAAGGCTTTCTCACTCAACTCCGGTCAAGAATAGTTAACCGGAATTTCCTCACCCAGCTTACCTTCAGGATGGGATTAAATCAATTTGTATCTTCAAATACCAGTTCCATCAAAGAAACCAGCCATATTTACGGTGATGTATTTGAGGCATTTATAGGTGCAATTTACCTGGATAACGGATATCAGGCAGCTAAAAAATTTGTAATTAAAAAAGTGCTCCCTGAATATGTGGATATTTATGAGCTGGAAAAAAAGAATACCAATTACAAAAGTCAACTGATTGAGTGGGGACAAAAAAATAAAAAAAATATTGAATTCAACACAACCAACAATCCTGAGACAAGCACCAAAAATCCTCCATTTATCTCACAGGTCCTCATTGAAGGCGAAATTACAGGTCAAGGAGAAGGATTCTCAAAAAAAGAAGCACAGCAAAATGCTGCCCGAATAGCTTTAACTAACATTTCAGATAAAAATTCATAATTTTTGCGGTAAAAAACTATCCTAAGACCCAATTCAGTATAAATATTTACCTGAAATATACTTAATTTAAATCAGTGAATATGTCTGAGTCGATATCTTATTTAATATTTAATATCATTGGTCTGACTTATTGTCCAAAATCAGAAAGTCATAATTAATCTCTGATTGGGAGGTGTGAAATTGTCATATTACCAATAATTGCTTGTTAAATATTGTTAAGAATCACGAATCTGTTCCACTAATAGATTTATATTTGTTGCATGAGCAGAAGGATGATCTATACACTCAGTCTGGTAATGGCTATTGCCACGGCTGCCATGATATGGATACAAATGATGACAATTAACCATATGGAAGAGTTGAAAAAATACGACTTTGACATGAGTGTTAACCGTACATTATCCGAAATTGTAGATATTATCGATCAGGTGGAAGTCAATCTGTTTAACGAATTAGAATCCCGTACTCCTGATGTCGAATATTATTCACCCTTAAACCTCTTCCCCTATTCTGATCCGTCAATATCCCTTGACCGTCTTGGGCAAAGCGGAGAATTGTTAACAATTATTCCGCAATTCCCCCGAAGAGGATTACAAGGCAAGAAAAATGAATTGGGAACATCCCATTCTCCTTCACGTATCTCGAGTATGGAGACCTTTTGGGATAAAAAAACCTATGAAAACATCAGACGCTTACGGATGTACACATTTTTCCAGGAAAGATCTGAATTACCAATAACCCGCAGGATAACTGATCCCAATTTTCTTCCCAATGTCTTGGATACCCTTCTCAGACAAAAAAACATCTACCTTGATTTTAAATTTGCCATCCAGACCGAAATTGACGGCAAAAACGCTTACATAACGGTCCGGAATCAACCTGACGGCAAAAGTTATTATGATATAGAAAGCCACGACTTTAATCCCCGGAAGAAAACCCAGGTTTACAAAAAGCTGCTTTTCCCGGACGAACAGCAGGTCAAACCCAACTACCTTTGTGTATATTTCCCAAAACAAAGGAGTGAATTAGTAAAATCCACCGCTTTTCTGATATTCCCTTCATTTCTGTTGACGCTTATAATCATTGCAATATTTGCTGTGACATTGCATATTATTTTGAAACAGAAAAAAATATCGCAGATCAAAAATGACTTTATTAATAACATGACCCATGAATTAAAAACGCCTATATCAACCATTTCGCTCGCCTCGCAAATGCTAAGGGATTCGGCCGTCATGCACACCCCAAACTCGGTGGATCATATTTCAGGCGTCATATTTGACGAAAGCGAAAGATTAAGCAACCAGGTGGAAAAGGTTTTACAAATGGCCGTTTTTAATGAAGGAAAGTTGAAACTGAAATTTTCAGACATTGATCTTAACAGACTCATTAATAACATCTGCTCAAATTTTGAAATTCGTGTGGCAACCGAAAGCGGCAAATTAAACACTTATTTGTCGGCAGAAAATCCTCATATAATTGGCGATGAGGTACATATATCAAATGTCATTTTCAATCTACTTGACAATGCCATGAAATACAGGAGGGAAGCTCCGCAAATAGATCTTTCAACGGAGAACAAAAACGGCTGGATAGTTGTTCAGGTAAAAGATAATGGAATTGGCATTGCTAAAGAACATCAAAACCAGATATTTGAGAGATTCTACAGGGTTCCTACCGGAAATATCCACAATGTAAAAGGTTTTGGATTAGGATTATCGTATGTTAAACGAATCGTTGACAGTCATAATGGTAAAATAAAAATTGAAAGTACATTAGGGAAAGGAACACGATTCAAAATCTTTTTCCCTTCAAAAAATACACAAAATTATGGAAAAGAAAATTAGAGTGATGCTTGCCGAAGATGACGAAAATCTCGGGCTTCTGCTCAGGGAATATCTTATTGCCAAAGGTTATGAAACCGATTTATTCCCCGATGGAGACGCTGCTTACAAAGGATTCAGAAAAAATCAGTACGATCTTTGTATTTTGGATGTAATGATGCCGAAAAAGGATGGATTTACATTAGCTATGGATATACGGATGCTCAACACTGATATTCCGATCATTTTCCTGACAGCTAAAACCTTGAAAGATGATGTTATTGAAGGATTTAAGATCGGAGCGGATGATTATATGACAAAACCTTTCAGTATGGAGGAGTTATTGTTCCGGATTGAGGCCATTCTCCGCAGGACTGTGGGTGAAGGAGATACAACACAATCTGTTTTCAAACTCGGGAAATATATTTTCGATTCACGCAAACAAACATTATCTGACGGGAAGGAACAAACAAAACTTACCACCAAGGAAGCCGAATTGCTCCGGTTGTTATGCGTGAATGCCAATAAGGTTCTTGAGCGCAATTTTGCCCTTAAAACCATATGGGTTGATGATAATTATTTCAATGCGAGAAGCATGGATGTTTACATCACGAAACTCCGCAAACATCTAAAAGATGAAGAAAACATCGAAATCATCAATGTTCACGGAAAAGGTTATAAACTTATCATGTAAAAAGTGAAGCATTATTGAATCCAAAAGAGGCCATTTCCCTGACCTGGATACCCTCTTTTTAAGTGCTTCTTCTATACACTTACTTCGCATCTGCCTCGCTTCTAAAGCGCAGAAAAAGCGTAAAAAGAGCGCAGAAAAAGCGTATAGGGTGGGTATAAAACATCATCATGGTGCAAATTCGTAATGATGTTTAAAGAGCTCAAAATCCTTGTTATAAATCAGTCAAGTTTAAGAACGGCAAGGAAAGCCTTCTGGGGCACTTCGACATTTCCGATCTGCTTCATTCGTTTCTTACCTTTTTTCTGTTTTTCAAGCAGTTTACGTTTTCTTGTGATATCGCCCCCATAACATTTTGCTGTAACATCTTTCCTGACCGCTTTGACGGTTTCGCGTGCAATGATCTTGGCTCCTATAGCGGCCTGGATAGCCACATCAAACTGCTGGCGGGGGATAAGTTCTTTCAGTTTTTCACAAATTTTACGCCCAAAAGCATAAGCATTATCAAAATGGATAAGGGAGGAAAGGGCATCAACCGGTTCCCCGTTAAGAAGTATATCCAGCTTAACAAGCTTTGCGGGCCGATACCCGATCAAATGATAATCGAATGAGGCGTATCCCTTGGAAATGCTTTTCAGCTTGTCATAAAAATCAAATACAATTTCACCCAACGGCAAGTCAAAGGTCAATTCTGCACGGTCAGCAGTAAGGTAATCCTGCCGTTTAAGTGTACCTCGTTTATCAAGGCAAAGCGTCATGATGGAGCCTATATATTCTGATCTTGTAATTATCTGGGCCTGGATGTAAGGTTCCTCGATAAGTTCAATGTGAGTAGGATCGGGCATTCCGGCGGGATTATAAACTTCATATGTATCGCCATCCCTTTTATGAATTAGATAGGAGACATTGGGAACTGTTGTGATCACATTCATATCATACTCACGGTCAAGCCTCTCCTGGATGATTTCCATATGCAGCAAACCGAGAAAACCGCATCTGAATCCGAATCCCAGAGCAGCAGATGATTCAAGGGTATAGGTAAGGGAAGCATCATTTAACTGAAGTTTTTCCATTGCTCCCCTTAAATCTTCATAATCCTCGCTTTCAATAGGATAGACTCCTGCAAAAACCATAGGTTTGACTTCCTTAAAACCTGAGATTCTTTCTGAACAGGGTTGTTTTACATGGGTGACCGTATCGCCGACTTTAATCTCTTTCGCCGTTTTAATTCCTGAAATGATGTATCCAACATCTCCGGCGCTGAGAAAATCCCTCGGTTCGAGACCCATCTTAAGTACGCCCACCTCATCAACATTGTATTGTTTATCAGTAGCCACAAACTTGACCAGATCGTCTTTATATACTGTGCCATTCACAATTTTAACGTAAGCAATCACGCCGCGAAAAGAATTATATACCGAATCAAATATAAGTCCCTGCAGAGGTGCTTCGGAATCACCCTTCGGCTGCGGAATATCTTTAATAATCCTTTCAAGAATGGATTCGATACCTTCGCCGGTTTTACCTGAGGCCCTGATGATGCTTTCCCTCTTACAGCCGATAAGTTCAATAATTTCGTCTTCAACTATCTCAGGCATAGCATTAGGGAGGTCCATCTTGTTAAGTACCGGGATTATTTCGAGGTCATGGTCAACAGCAAGATATAGGTTGGATATTGTCTGCGCCTGGATTCCCTGGGTAGCATCAATAACGAGGAGGGCTCCCTCACAGGCGGCTATTGAACGGGAAACTTCATATGAAAAATCGACATGTCCCGGAGTATCGATAAGGTTTAGTAAATAATTCTCATTCTGATAAACATATTGCATCTGAATAGCATGACTTTTGATCGTGATCCCTCTTTCTCTTTCAAGTTCCATATTATCAAGCACCTGCTCCTCCATCTCGCGGCCGGTGATGGTATGGGTTGTTTCAAGGAGACGATCGGCCAATGTACTTTTCCCATGGTCGATGTGGGCAATGATACAAAAGTTTCTGATATGCTTCATCGGCAATAATCAATCAATGTTTAATATAATTATTTAAAATTATTATCTGCCAGCTGGCGGATGGCACAAAGATATTCAATTTTTGAATCGAAGATCGGTGAAGCCAATTCTACTGAATTGAAACTTAAACGCCCTGAATAGCAACTTTTATTAAATTTGTATTTGATTAATTAATTAAACCGGGTGTTTAAACTATGGAAGGCTCTTTGGATCTCACCGTCATCGTTCCTGTGTATAATGAAGAAGCAAATCTTCCATGGGTTGCAGAAGAACTTTCGGAATTTTTAAAAACCTCTAAAATAAAGACATGGATTCTGTTTGTTGATGACGGCTCAACCGATAATTCTGCCTCATTGATTGAGACAATTTGTCAAAAAAATGAATTATTCGGTTTCATTCATCTTAAAGATAACAAAGGATTAAGCACTGCACTGAAAGCCGGGATAGATCAGGTAAATACAAAATTAACGGGCTATATTGATGCTGATTTGCAGACATCTCCATCTGACTTCAACAAACTTCTTGGATTTGCAGAAGAATTTGATATGGTGACAGGGAAAAGGATTAACAGGAAAGATGGGCTGATAAAAAGGGTTTCTTCTTTACTTGCCAATGCAATCAGGCGGATAATTACAAAAGACGGGATTACGGATTCAGGATGTCCTTTAAAAATTTTCAAAACTGATATAGCTAAAGTAATCCCTTTTTTCAATGGAATGCACAGATTTCTTCCTGCTTTGGTCATTCTTACGGAGGAAAAGTTAAGGAAGTGCCGGTGAACCATTATCCGCGCAAAGCGGGGAAATCCAAATATCATTTACTGAACAGATTGGCAGGGCCTTTTGTTGATTTATGCGCATTCTGGTGGATGAAAAGGAATTATATCCGTTATGAGATAACCGGAGACCGGAAACCGGAGAAGGGAGAACAAAGAAGTCAATGATAAATGACTAATGATAAATGGCCATTGAACGAATAATGTAAAAAAATAATGACCCGAGATAATACACAATTATTACTGATTTTTTTGAGTCGAGATCAAATATGGATATTCGCAGTCGGTTTTTTTGCCCAGCTTCTTTTCGGAAGCCGGATGCTGATCCAATGGATTCAATCTGAAAAAGCAGGCAAATCACTTTCTCCGACCATTTTCTGGCAATTAAGCGTAATAGCTTCAGCCATATTCCTGTTTTATGGTATCCTTAGAAAAGATCTTTCTATTGTGATCGGCCAAAGCCTCGTCTATTACATATATATCAGAAACCTGCATCTAAAAGACTCTTGGAAGCGGATTCCCAAATGGTTTCGCTTGTTAGTGCTGATCATTCCAGTTTTCACGATTGTTTACCTGTTTTCCGGATATCCGGGAAATCTGTCTGAAATTTACTTTTATAAAGGCATTCCACTGTGGCTCAAGATACTGGGCACCACCGGTCAGATTGCCTTTACATTACGATTTTTCGTCCAATTAATCGATTCAGAATCCCAAAACCAATCCATCTTTACAGCACGATTCTGGTTGATCAGTATGATAGGATCAGTTATGATAATCATTTATTCCATGTATCGCCGTGATCCGGTGTTGTTCCTGGGACAGTTAGGAGGGATGGTGGTTTACATCCGAAATCTGATGATTATCAATAAGAAAGGTAAATTATGAATTATGAGATATGAGATTTCACGATTATGGGTCAAATTACACGATTTTAATATTAGTCTTTAGTCAATTGCTTCCATCGCTTGTATGGATTTGTAATAGTGCCTCCTGACTCTTAAACTATGAAAAATTGAAACCATGAAACTTTACTGATCACTGATTACTGATTACTTAACCTATATGAGCCGGCATAACATTCAAATATTACTGATTCTCCTGATAATGGTCTTCACTTTTGTCGTGAATAATGGTTACGTGGATGCCAATATCATGGAGTGCCGCAATCTGACCACAGCCCGGGAAATGCTGGAAAAAGGGAACTGGCTTGAGCCAACGATGAATGGTGAGTTGCGTCTTGAAAAACCCCCTCTCCCTACCTGGATTTCAGCATGCACAATGTTTCTGGCCGGACAGGATAACATGGCCTTGTTAAGACTCCCGGCAGCTTTGGCGGCTATGCTGATGATATTTTTTCTATTCCGGCTCACAAAAGAAATATCCGATGATAAAGATATTCCCTTCATCACGGCCGCTATAGCCTCAACTTCATTTTACATATTTTTTATGGCAAGGGATATAAGCTGGGATATATTTTGCCACAGTTTTATGATCGGGGCCATATGGTTATTGCACAGGGCATTGAAAAGAGAGGATTCATGCTGGAGAGAATTTATTGGTGCCGGTATATTGATGGGATTGTCTTTCCTTAGTAAGGGACCGGTTTCATTTTATTCTCTGCTCTTACCCTACCTGATAATAAGGATAATACTTTTGGGGAAGGAAGGATTTTCTGAAAAAAAATACCAATTGATCATTATGGCGATAATAGCCTTATTATCTGCTTCCTGGTGGCCTGCCTACATTTATCTGAAACACCCGGACTTTTCTTCTCTTGTTGCACTCAAAGAATCGGAAGCCTGGTTAAACCGGAGTACAAGACCTTTCTGGCATTACTGGAGTTTCCCTGTCCAATCAGGCATCTGGACAATATTTGCTGCCGCAGCCCTGGTTTTTCCTTACGCTAAAAGACGGATCAACAAATTTGAGCCCTATTGGCTTATAGCCGGATGGGTCTGGTTTTCCGTAATACTTCTTTCCCTTTTCCCGGA
This sequence comes from uncultured Bacteroidia bacterium, assembly GCA_963810555.1. Taxonomy (GTDB): domain Bacteria; phylum Bacteroidota; class Bacteroidia; order Bacteroidales; family Prolixibacteraceae. Next base: position 313,016 of record CAWENX010000005.1, read on the forward strand.
GAAGAAAGAACGTTACCTGATGCCGGTTCTCATTCCTTTAGCTATACTGACCGCAGGGTATGTCAAATATTTAATTGATTCCTTTGAAAAATCACTAAATACCAAAATCGATAAGATTCTTCTTTGGGCAAACGGGATATTGATGTCCCTGATCAGCATAGCTATCCCAATTGCAGCCCTATTACTTTTGAAGGGGAAACATGTTCCAGGTAATTTGTATTTTATTGTCCTGTTTATCGGATTTTATTCTTTTGCCTTTATATTTACAAGAGCCTTAATAAAGAATAAACCTTCTGTTATCTGGAAAGGAATGGTGGGTTTGGTGATGTTTTCATGCCTTGTATTGCTTCCTGGTATGCCAAAGATATTGCAAACCAATCCCGATTACAGATCATACAAAGAATTGAAATACCGGACTGATTTAAAGGATGTTCCTTTCTTTTTCAATGGCGAAATTCCCGGTAAATTTATTGAAGTGATATGGAACAGCGGTCATGAAGTAAAAGAATGGAATCCTGTGATAAATGAAAATCCACCGGTCAATCCTCCCCTTGTTTTTATGTCCTATGAACAACCCCAAAAATTACTGAACCCTGACTTATTTAAGAAGTATAAAATTGAAGAATTGGGACATTTCGACGGGAACAGGGAGATAAAAAGAGGGAATGTAGTGCTTTCAAACTGGGTCATATTAATAAAACCAAGAAAGTAATGATATTTCAGAGGATTTTTCTTAATCCGTCACATAAATGTGACGGCAAAAGATATGTGGCGGCAAAGGATAATTGTGATAAAGACTTTTCACCGGCAAATCATAATTGAGATATCACGACACCCTCATAACACAAGTTTGCAGATTCCTATATTATGATTACAAAGGCATGTTAGGGCAAAGCGGACTTAATACGGACTTAACACGGAGCTAACATGGAGATAGAATTTTTAAGATATTGTTAAATAGCTTCTTTTATAATCTTCTTTTTAGACCTGACAATTTACCAAAACATCCCAGGTTTAAAAACGGGATTCTTCTTCTTTTTAGAGAAAGGATTTTATGGTTGATTAATTCTCACTTTTTGGATACCCTCCAATGAACATTATTCCATCAATTGTTCTGCAAAGTCTTTTATTATTTTATAAAACTCAGATTAAACACCACGATCTCAGGTGAATTGCCAGTCCGTACAGGAGGTCCCCATGTGCCGAAACCTGACGAAACATAGAAATTTGTATCCCCCAACTTTAAATATCCCCAACTCAATTTATAGATGGCTTTTGTCATGTAATTTAAGGGCCAAAGCTGTCCATTGTGTGTATGACCCGAGAGATGAAGATCGACTTTCTCCTTTACGGCTTCATCCAAATTGACAGGCTGATGGTTGAGAACGATGATGGGTTTGGTTTTATCTATACCAATGAGTAATTGTGAAAGATTTTTTCGGGGAATGTCTGCCATTCTTTTACCGTCTATGTCGTCACGTCCGATAAGCTGAACACCATTGGGAAGGGTTACTGCCTGATCACGGAGTACATTGATATTTATACTTCGCAGATAAGGCAGAGTTTTCGTGATTCCTCCGATATATTCGTGATTACCGGGAATGGCATATACGCCCAAAGGTGCTTTAATTTCCTGGATATGACGGCCAAGGTTTTTTCTCAACACTTCACCGATATCTCCATCCACTATATCACCGCATAAAACAACGAGGTCAGGCTTTTGATTTTTAATCATACTCACCAGCTTTTTCTCCCGGCTTTCTCCGATCAACGCTCCAAGATGTATATCGGAAACCATGACAAGCTTCATATTATCCCCTTCAGATAAAGGTTTGGGAATTGAAAGGGAAATCTTTCTTATCTTTGGATTTACTGCATTAATATGACCTAAAAGCACTGTAAGTGAAACCAAAGCAATAACCGCTAATCCTGAAGCGAATTGAAATGAAGAAGATAATTCAGGAATAAAATGAAAGAAATAATTGATGAGACGGACAAAATCAATAAGGAAGGTAATCAGAAAGAAATAGAGCATAAAAACAAGCCAAAAAGCGCCTATACGATAAATATATTCTCCTATGGCAGATGGGTGGGTATGCTCGATAAACTCGCCGGCAATAAATGATAAGACACATACAAGGAATAAAGTAATGTAAGTCTTTCGCCAGAATGGAGAGATTGAAAATACCTGGAGACCTCTAATAAAAATGTAATAATTGATTGAAAAATAGATCAGAAATACAATTCCGATAAAGATGAGAAATGATGTAATCCGCATATATATTTTAATTAAAGAATTAAGGAATTAAAGAATTAAAGAATAAAGAAATGAAAGAATAATTTTTTAATTGTTATATTTTTACAAATTTAAATTTAATGTGTTTTAACAGGGTTATCTTTGTCCTGAAAATGCAAAGAGCAAAGAGCTAAGGGCTAAGAGCCAGGAACAAAGATTTAATAGCTTTAGCCCTGTGCACTTTGCATTTAGTTAAATATTAAAACAATTAACAGCCTGATGAGGTTTTTTCCTGGAGCAATTATCATATCCCTGTTCATTCTCTTTGGATGCAATGAACAGAACAGATGTTATCAATCAACGGATACTCTGATGATTGCATCTTTTACAGCAAGTGATTTTGCTGTCTATGATACTCTGATCGTATATGGCGTGGACAGAACAGGTACAGGAGATACACTTGCCCATGATACATTACCATCACAGATCAAACGCTATCATTTACCGTTATCTTTAACAGAGGATTCAACAGGATTTGTGATTCAGACTCACTATGCAACTGACACCTTATATTTATACCACACAATGGATTTGAAATTCATTTCTGAATTTTGTGGATATGCACCAAAATACCAACTTCAGGGAGCGTCATTTACATCCGGAATTGATTCGGTTCAAATATCCGACCCCATTGTTTATACGGATACACTGGCAATAAATGAACAAAATATCACAATATATTTTCACTTTCCTGCTCCTTAGCCCGATTTTTTGTCTTTCCCAGGATAAGACGGATGAATGGCGGTATAATGGGCCACGAATAGGTATTGACCTGTCAAGGTTTCTTCTGCCTGCTTTGCAGAAGGGGGACAGACACGGGTGGGAAATACAGGGAGATATTCCTTATAAAGGGAATTATTTCCCGACTTTAGAGTTGGGAATGCAATGGTTTGATGACAGGGAAGCAGGATTTCATTACATGAACAATGGAGCCTATGGCCGTTTAGGCGTAGATATCAATATTGAAAAATTTCAATCCCTTCAGGATTACGATATTGTCTTTGTCGGAGTCAGGTATGGTTATGCCCGTTTCAATGAACAGGTAAATAATATTAACTATACAAATTACTGGGGAACTATCAATACTTCTTTTCCGAAGAAATCAATCAGCGCCCATTGGGCAGAATTGGTTTTTGGAATGAAAGGAGAGATTTTCAGCAACGTATTCCTTGGCTGGTCATTAAGAATCAAATTTCCTTTTTATCAGACATATGATCCAAATATCATTCCTTATATCATTCCAGGTATAGGGAAAACAACCGGCGAGGTTCCTGCCGATTTTTCTTTTACTCTTTCCTACCGCATACCTATGTTTAAGACCAAGACACTTCCCAAGCCTTTAAAAATAGGCGGGGCAAAACATCCAAATGCAAATCCGGAAGAAGGACAACAATATCCAGGCCAGGGAGGGCAGCAATATCCAGGTCAGGGTGGACAGATGCCTCAGGGACAGGGAAATATCAGATACTAAATCAGTAATCAACAGTCAGTAAAGTTTCAGAGCTTCAGAGTATCAGAGGCATATTGTCATCCAATAACTTTAGTTCAATCCCAATAATTTCATCATCTTTTTGGCGATATCCGTATTTTCCATGAATCCGGTAAATTCATCAGCACCCGGACCAAAAGCATAAATGGGAACTGCCACACCCGTGTGTCCGGTCGAAGTAAATTTTCCAGTCACTTTTCCAGTAGAATAATCGCCTCCATTTAGGGTCATGCCCCCTGTTTCGTGATCAGCAGTAACGATAATCAATGTTTGTTTATTACTTGCGGCAAATTTAAGTGCTGCCCCAACCGCCTTATCAAAATCAAGAGCTTCCATCACCACACCCGGTGTGCTATTGGAATGTGCAAGATGATCAATATCAGAGCCTTCTACCATAAGAAAAAATCCTTTTTTACCCTGAGAAAGCAGGTTGATGGCTGTCTCGGTAGCAGGAACAAGCATATCCCCCCGTTCAGGCATAACGGGATTATCACCTTCAGCAGTAAGTCCGGCAAGCTTTCCCGAATGCACTTTGACAATATCGTTTATGTTGTACAGAACCTGATAACCTTTATCTTTTAATTCATTACAAAGGTTGCGGCCATCTTTTCGGGCATCAAAATTCTTTCTTCCACCGCCTATAAATACGTCGATATTGGTCTTCAGGAAAGCGGCGGCAATATCTTCAAGGCTGCTGCGGGTAGGAACATGGGCGACAAATACTGCCGGTGTTGCATCGGTAATGATCGTTGTTGCCACAAGCCCGGTTTTCATTCCTTTCTTTTCAGCTTTTTCGCGAATATTTGGCACCGGATTTTTATCGGGATCGACTCCTATTGCCCCATTATAAGTCTTGACTCCACATGCAAAAGCCGTTCCTCCAGCAGCAGAATCCGTGATATAATTGCTGGCCGAATATGTTTTTGAGAATCCGCAATTTTTGAAATTTTCAATGTACAGATGACCACCATTTGCTGTCATAGCGGCATATAATTGAGCTATTCCCATCCCGTCACCTATCATCAGGATAATATTTTTGGGCTTTTTATTTGTGCGCGGCTGTGTATAATGCTGAACTTCATAAAAAGTCCCTCCCGGATAAGTTTCCTTCTGAACATTTGCTTCCTGCCCGAAAGACGGCAGATAAAATCCGGCTATAACAATAATTGTCAATGTCAGAGGCCTGAGTGAAATAAAGAGCTTCTTCATAATTATGTATTTAAATTTTATGGCAAATCCGATCCAAAGTTATCATTCCTGTGTGAAAAAGATTACACGAATCCCGATTTATCGGGACGAATTAACACGAAAGAGTTGAATGAAGATGATTCAAATAATTTGATCCACCTCATCTGCTTCAGGATTACGATCGAGAGGTACAGGATTATGTTTTTTACGTATCCTCATATTGATCATTTCCACCATTAATGAGAAGAAAACAGCAAAATAGATATAGCCTTTGGGAACTTCAATATGAACTCCTTCAAGAACGAGCATAAATCCGATGAGGATCAAAAAGGAAAGGGCCAGGATTTCGAGTGTGGGGTGTTCAGAAATAAATCGGCTTATAATACCGGCAAAGAAAACCATTAAAAACATAGCCGCCGTGACTGCAATGATCATCAGGGAAAGATGTGTTGTCAATCCGACTGCCGTGAGAATTGAATCAAAAGAGAATATGATATCAAGTATGGTGATCTGAAGAATTACTTTTATAACTCTGTCATAAACGATTTTTTTATCCTTTTCGTGAATAAGTTCCATTTTTGAGTGAATCTCCGAAGTGCTTCTTGCCAAAAGAAATAAACCTCCTGCCATCAGAACCAGTTCCCGGATACTGAAACTCAGACCAAAGACAGAGAATAGAGGATGAATTAAATTCTGAGTCATCCAGGAAATCAGTGCAAGCAAGGTAATACGGAACAAGAGGGCAATACTCAAACCAACACGCCGTGCATACTGCTGATTGTGTTTAGGCAGTTTATTTGTAACAATGGAAATGAAAATAACATTATCTATTCCCAGTACAATTTCAAGGAATGTCAATGTAAGAAGGGCAATCCAGGTTTCAGCGGACAGGAAAAGTTCCATAGAATTCAGGTCATTATTAAAATTTATTTCGGTCACTTATTTTGCCGGAGGTTACATCCTCGCGAAGAAAAAATCTCGTGCGGTTATCTTTATTCTCCATTCCCACCACTCCCACGACAATGAGTTTGACCAGTATTTTTTCAAGTTTCCATTTGGGAATTTTTGACAACCTGGAATATTGCAAAAGACCGAGATCAGGCTCATTTTGCAAAACAGAAAGCACTGTCTTTTCTTCTTCCGTATATTTAATTTTTACTCCTTCCGGTTTTTTTTCCTGTTTCCAGATATCGATCAGAATTTTAGGAGCAAGTGTATTCTGATCGCCTGTTCTAATATAAGCCAGCCACTTCCCCTTCTCATCCTGTGCAAAATGTGGACGTTCCGGACTTTTATGAATAATTATTTCGAGAACCGTTTTCCCGTCTGCTTTCCATGCCTTGATAAGAAAAGGGATAGGGGGTTTACTGTAGAGCCTTGCCGCTGCCTCCGCCATATAATATTCCTCTTCCGAAACCACTCCGGCCACCGAACCATTATCCCTTATCCCAAGCAATAAACGGCCTCCGTCGGTATTGGCAAAAGCAACCAGTGAAACAGCAATTTTTCTTGAATCGTTTATACAATATTTAAAGTCCTGACGCTGATGCTCCCCCTCAGCAATCATATTTAATAATTTCGCGTTCACGGTACAGGAATTATTAATACCTAAAAATAGTAAATTAATGGTGAAATAATTGAGAATTGACAATTGACAATTGACAATTTATTCAATAATTCCTCCAATGAGAGTCGTTTGAGTACAATCCTTTATTTTTACCCTGACGTAATCTCTCAACTGAACTCCGTTCCTTGGAAATACAACCATTTTGTTCTGTGAACTTCGGCCAAAGAACTCACTTTTCTTCTTTTTTGAGATTCCTTCCACCAGTACTTCAAACACTTTACCAATATCTTTTTTATTGCTTTCGAGAGAAATGCGGTTCTGCAGATTAATGATTTCCTGCAGTCTGTGTAACTTTACCTCTTCGGAAACATCATCCTGAAAATGTTGATGGGCGTAAGTGCCGGGCCTCATGGAGAATTTGAACATAAATGCCGTATCGAACTGAACCTGTTCCATCAGAGACAGGGTTTCGAGGTGATCTTCTTCTGTTTCGGTGCAAAAGCCGCAAAGAATATCCGTTGTAATGCCGCAATCAGGAAGGATGGTGCGAATGGCCCTGATCCGGTCAAGATAAGCCTCACGGTCGTATTTACGGTTCATTTTCTTCAGGATGTTACTGCTGCCCGACTGAACCGGTAAATGAATATGGCGACAAATATTCGGATGTTTTGCCATTGCTCTTAACAGACGGTCTGATAGATCTTTGGGGTGCGAAGTTGTGAAACGAACCCGCAGTAAAGGAGATATCTCAGCAATCTTTTCCAGCAGATCGGGAAACCTGAACGGCTTATTTGTTCCTTCGGGCAACCATTTATAAGAATTTACGTTCTGCCCAAGCAAGGTGACTTCACGATAGCCTGATTTCAGCAAATCTTTCACTTCATTGACAATATCTTCAGGGTCACGGCTTCTTTCACGGCCACGGACGTAAGGGACGATACAATAGGTACAAAAATTATTACAGCCTCGCGTTATGGATACAAATCCTGATATCCTGTCTTCTCCGAGCCGTTTGGGAATGATAGAATCGTAAGTTTCATCAACTGTCAGTTCAACATTTATGGCTTTATCCCCTTCTTTAGCTTTGTCGAGCAGAAATGGAAGATCGCGGTAGGCATCAGGGCCGGCAACGAGATCGACTGATTTCTTCTCCAAAAGCTCCTCCCCAAGCCGTTCTGCCATACAGCCGATCAGACCAATCAGCAGTCCGGGCCGCTTTCTTTTTTCACTCCGAAACAGGTCAAGCCTGCCCCATATGCGTTTTTCAGCATTATCCCTAATCGAACAGGTATTGATCAAAATGGCATCGGCTTCTTTATAATGATGGGTCAAAGAATAACCCTTTTCATTCATAACGGCGGCAACGACTTCGCTGTCAGCCACATTCATCTGGCACCCGTAGGTTTCTATATATAGTTTCTTATTATTCATCCAATAGCTTTACCTTAAATCCAAAAATTCAGGAATGCAAAGTTAATTCAAAGTTTCAGGGTTTCAATGTTTAGCTTCGCTGATCTTCGCTTCAGGGTTTCAGAGTTTCATTCTCTTTACAACTCTCTGCTTTTCTTTGTGATCTCTGTGAAATGGGTGTACGATAAAATTCCCTTTTAATCGAAAAATACGGACTGATATGTCTTTTCCCTTATTCCCTGAGTAGAAAAATTCAAATTGGCTCATAACTTTCCCTTATTTAATTTAGATTTAAGATAAGGGAATAAGGACTTCGGTGTATTGTTTACATGTTCTACTGAGGGAATAAGGGAGAAGAAAGGGAATTTTGTCGTTCACTCCTGTGAAATGATTTTCATTTTAATAAGTTTCAAGGAGTTACACAGAGTAAATCCAAAGTTTCGCAGAATTTATAACCTAAAGCCTTATTCTGAAACTCTGAAACTTCAGTTGCCTGTTGCCCTTTTCTGTTGCTTATTGGTTTTCTGATTCCTTTGTTTTTGAGTATATTTGCACCCGGAATTATTACGGGTAAATGAGGCATGTTATTTTATCAGTTATTGTTTTAACTTCAATCATTTGGAGCGTATCCGGACAGGAATCGAAGATCGGCGAAAGCCAGCTAAGGAACAAATACGTAAATTTTCAGGTACAAACGAGCGACTCCCTGATGGTCTGGGACAGGCTGAATATCCAATGCAGTCCTGAGATAAAGGATCTGCTTGAAAGGCAGATTGCACAAAACAGGAAAAACAACTCCACCAACGGATACCGTCTTCAGATTTATTTCAGTTCAGGAATGAATGCACGCAGCGAAGCCACAAAAGTAAGGACTGACTTTTTAGCCATTCATCCTGACATTAAAGCCTATCTTATTTACAAATCACCTGATTTTAAGGTTCTTGTCGGCGATTTCCGAACAAAGAGCGAAGCGCTGAAACTGCAAAAATCATTGAGCTACAAATATCCTAATGCTTTTATTGTACCCGATGAAATTGCATTCCCGGAATTGGCGGGTAATTTATCAACCAAATAATTGAGTTCAGATTATTAAAGATGAGCGAAGAGATAAGGCACGAATGCGGAATTTCACTGATCAGGCTGCTTAAGCCGCTGGAATATTACCGGTTAAAGTACGGCACCTGGCAATACGGTGTAAATAAGCTCTACCTGCTGATGGAGAAGCAGCATAACCGAGGGCAGGACGGAGCCGGTGCAGTGGCAGTGAAAATCAATATGCCTCCGGGCAGGGAGTATATTTACCGTGAGCGTTCGATAGATCCCAATCCGATAAAAGACATTTTTGACACAATATACGGTACGTTTAACAAAGCGGCTGAAAAGTATCCCCAAGCCTATCACGATCCGGTCTGGGCAAAAGAAAATCTTCCTTTTGCCGGAGAGGTGTATATCGGACATCTCCGTTACGGGACTTACGGCCGCAATGGACTGGAGTTTACACATCCCGTGATGCGGCTGAATAACTGGCGGTCAAGAAACCTTGCCGTCGCAGGAAACTTCAACATGACCAACGTGGATGAATTATTCGAACTTCTCGTCGATCTTGGTCAGTATCCCAAAGGATTTAACGATACCGTCACCGTACTCGAAAAGATCGGTCATTTTCTCGACGAGGAGAATGAGCTTCTTTTCCGCCAGTATAAGAATGAAGGGTACAGCAACAGGGAAATTTCACCTCTGATTGAGAAAAACATTGATATCCGTAAAATTCTTGAACGCTCGAGCCGCGACTTCGACGGAGGATATGCCATTACCGGCGTACTTGGTCACGGCGATGCTTTCGTGATGCGCGATCCGTGGGGAATCCGTCCTGCTTTCTGGTATGCCGATGATGAAATTGCCGTCGTAGCTTCTGAGCGTCCTGTCATTCAAACAGTAATGAACATCAGCTGGAAGCAGGTTAACGAGATAAAACCCGGCCATGCACTGATCGTTAAAGCCGACGGACGGGTTGGTGAAGAGCTGGTGAGAATACCGCAGACCCGGAAATCCTGTTCATTCGAACGCATCTATTTTTCGAGGGGTTCCGACCGCGACATTTACCTGGAAAGGAAAAAGCTGGGATACTATTTAACACCTAAGATACTCGAAGTTGTCAACAATGATCTGGAAAATACCGTTTTCTCCTATATCCCGAATACCGCCGAGACAGCTTTCCTCGGAATGATGGAAGGTATCCGTGAAAACCTTCTTAACTCGAAAAAAGCAAAGATTCACGCTCTGGGACCAACGATGACCGAGGAACAGATTGCCGAAATTATATCCGTTCAGCCCCGGATGGAGAAAATAGCCATAAAGGACGTGAAACTCAGGACTTTTATTGCTGATGACTCCACCCGGGAAGATCTTGTCGGCCATGTTTATGACGTAACTTACGGGATTGTTGTCAATCACAAGGATACGCTTGTTGTAATCGATGATTCCATCGTGAGGGGCACCACCCTTAAAAAGAGCATCATCAAGATTCTTGACCGCCTGCATCCGAAGAAGATCGTCATTATTTCCTCCGCTCCGCAAATCCGTTACCCTGACTGTTACGGGATCGATATGTCCGTACTGGGCAAATTCATTGCATTTGAAGCAGCAATGTCCCTTCTCAGAGAAACGGGAAGATCGAATATCATCGATGAGGTCTACCGCAAATGCAAGGAACAGCAATTCCTGCCCAAAGAAGAGATCATCAATTACGTAAAGGAAATCTACAGGCCCTTTACGGATGAAGAGATTTCGGCTAAGATAGGAGTCCTGCTGAAACCTGAAGACTGTGTCGCTGAAGTGGAGATTGTTTACCAGACTGTTGAGAATCTTCACAAAGCCTGTCCCAACGATTTGGGAGACTGGTATTTTACAGGCGACTATCCCACCCCGGGAGGCAATAAAGTGGTGAACACTGCCTTTATCAATTATATCGAAGGGGTACAGGGAAGAGCGTACTAAGGGATTCAAAAGCTTCTTTTTTTGAGACATTGTTAAGCTTTATTACACCCTTCGAAAAATAGTCCCGAAGTGCAATCCTTACCGGCGAAACTCACCTCAGCACTTCAGCTTCCTTTTTTTAAAATAATTATCCAATAAATTCCCCTTATATTTTAACTGTTAATAATGATTTAGTTTTGTAGATTTGCAATATACAAATGAATTTTATGTCAAATTATTTAACCTGAAAATTATGAAAAAAATATTTTTTGTATTAGGCTTATTTATTGTGATTCAATTAAAAGCTCAGGAGACTGCCAAACAAATCTATGAATCGCCCAATCTTGCTGTTGCAATCGTAAAGCATAAAGTGGTAGCTATCCTTCCGTTTAAAGCGACAATTACTTACCGAAGGCCTCCTAAAAATTTTGATGAAGCACAACTCAAAGCCGAAGAAGAGAATCTTGGTTCAAGCCTGCAAACAGAGATGTATACCTATCTTTTGCGGAAAAAAAGTGATTACACAGTTGATTTTCAGGACGTGGAAAGATCAAATGCCTTATTGAAAAAAGCAGGCATTTTTGATAAACTGGAGGAGACGACCGCTGATACAATTGCTTCGTTACTGGGAGTGGATGCTATCATAAAAGGAAATTACACCTATCAAAAGACTTCTTCTGAAGGGGGTGCAATCGTAAAATCCGTATTATTCGGCGGTGTAGGCGCTAAGATTGGTAGCGGTAAAATAAATATGCAAATCAATGACAGAGACAAAGGTGAATTGTTGTGGAGATTTTCCAAGTCAATGGATGATAATGTATTTTCTTCAGCAGGGCAGTTAATCGAAAGAATGATGAGAAAAATTTCCAGGAATTTCCCGTACGAAGTGAAAAAATAATAACACAGAAACTAATGAACGGATTGAAAATCCGGGGTTAAATGGGCAAAGATCACAGATCTGCGGCAACAGGGCGAATCCTCTTCCCCTGCTAAAATAATGTTTATATCTGCCTGAATTTTAAGCTTTTAGTGTAACTAATTGAGATTAAACGAATAAACCAATTTTAAATTGGGAAGTATAATTTATTTACGCTGCTCAAACTATATGTGAACCGCTTAATGGGTTAATTCACAAATTTTTGAAAATAAATAAAAAATTTATTTGGAATTATGAAAAATATTTTTTACATTAGGTTGGATTCATCTGACAATTGCTGAGGGACCTTCAGCTTTAAGATGGATTGAGTTAATGTTAACTACTTAAATACCATAAAAACATGCTACAGATAGCGATTGTATCGGAAAATCTGATTTTCACTAAACTGCTTGATTCTCATTTAAAAAGAAAAGTGCCCGATTGCTCCATTGTGCGATTCTCCTCTTTTTCCGGCATTAAAGAAAAAATGCACCGGTCAGAATTCGATCTGATCATGATCGACGGCACCCTTTCGGGAGTGGCGGGTTCTGAAATAATCAACTATTTAAGGATCAGGAAAAGAGTGGCCTGCCCGATCTGTTTCTTTAGCGAAGTTCCCAATGATCATTTGAAGATAAAAGCCAAAAAGGGAATAAACTATCGTTATGCAAAACCGTTTGACGCCCGCACTGTGACCAATGAAATTGCAGCTAACCTTTTTCTCGCTCAATATTAACCGGGTGATTTCTGTAAAGCGGCCATGACGGGGAGCGGAATATTGATATATGTTTCGTTCTTATTTTAAAACATGCTATTTATGTTTTAAGGGAAATAACCTGAAAAATCACCGGCTTTCCCTGATCATACTGAGAGAGTTTACTATATTTGCCATTAACTTAACCAGACCAGCGAATTATGAGAAGTTACGATGATTTTTTGGCTGAACTTATTGAGCTTAAAAACGAACCTGTTACCCCGTACCGCAAAGCAACCTTTCTGTACTGGAAAACTCTGATAAGCTCTTACAACTTTTCCCTCAAATATCGTAAATCAAAGCTTAAAACTTTTAATACCAGTGTCTTAGAGAATTTTCATGACAAAAATCTCTTTGAATTCTTCGGCAGCAATGATATTACCGACCAGGAGAAAAAGCTTAAAGTATTAACGGGAAAGCTGAAGGAGATAAATTCCCAACATTAACTAAATACGCCCCTCGCTCCCGCGCGATTGTATCGCGTGGTTTTCACATCAGCATCCCGCATGTGCGGGGGTCCCGGTCCTTCGGGATCAGTACATCCTCCCCTTTAGGGGCCGGGGGTAGCACATCAGCACATCAGCAATTCTCAATTGTTCCCTATGCTCCGGGATCAATTCTTTTCTTCCTCACATCACCACAACTTGTCCCGATCCTTCGGGATCCTCCCCTTTAGGGGCCGGGGGTAGCACATCCCCCCATCATTCTTAATTGTCAATTGTCAATTGTCAATTGTCAATTAATCCAAAAGTTTGGGAAAAATACCTGCCCTGCCCTGCCTTTTTTCAATTCTCAATTGTTCCCTATGCTCCGGGATTAATTATTTTCATATTCCTCATTTTCAAAATAAAAAATTTCCTTTTCTTTTGTTAATTAAAATTCTGTTTCGTAAGTTTGATTTAACTAATCAGTACATGTTGATATGGAAAATTCTTTAAATCATATTTTATTGATTGTTGGCTCTTTGGCTGCCTTTTTTGCATTGATAACATCGATATTTTATGCAATACATAAAAAATCAAAAATTATTAATATAGATAAACTTACAAATAATTCTGTGAAGCTAACTGATAGAGTTGTTAATAATTTAGAAAATCAAACTCATCAATCAGATCTACAAATACTACATAAACTTGCATACATGTTTGAAGTATTGAAAAGATATAGCGATGTTGTTATGGTTGTTGATCAAATTGAAAAACAATTTGGTTCATTGACTGTAAATGAATATACTTGGAGAGGAATGTGTCTAAATGTACTTGGACACCCTCTTGATGCTGTCGATGATTTTAATGAGGCATTAAAAATGGATCCCTCTGATGCAAATAATTTTTTTACGAGAGGAATTTGCTACAGTTCGATTGGTGAAATTGATGAAGCTAAGGCAGATTTTGAAAAAGCTGTTCAATTAGAGCCAGATATTTATGTATATCAACATTTTCTTGAAATGAATTATATAACCTTCACAAGCAAACATAAAAAAATACAAATAAATAAAAGAAAAGAAAATGCAGAAAAAGATGGTTTATTAAAACGCAGAATAAAGTCAGAATATTTTCCAGAATTTATTGAGCCAAGCGAAGATGAATTTGCAGAAGCATATTTAAAAAGATTGAAAGAGGCAACAGTTCTAGCTCCAAATGACCATAATTTAAAAAAGGCCTTACTTTCTTACCATAATAATCCAAGAGCAATCCGAAAATTATTACTTGAGGTATATTACGAAAGAATAATTTAAATTAATTCATTACTTAATCAAAAATCAAATTTATGGCAAAGACCACAACAGCAGATAAAGTTCATAATAAAATATGTTTTATTATTTCACCTATTGGTTCTGATAACTCTGAATCAAGGAGAAAAGCTGATGGGCTGATTAATTCGGTAATTAGACCGGTTCTGACAACTGCCGGTTATAATGTAATTCCACCACATGAAATTGATACACCAGGTTCAATTACCAGACAAGTTATTCAACATCTACTGGATGACGAGTTAGTTATCGCAAATCTTACTGAACTAAATCCGAATGTGATGTATGAATTAGCCGTTAGGCATTCAAAACGTCTCCCTGTGGTTTGTCTAGTTGAGGAGGGTACTAAACTTCCTTTTGATATTGCTACAGAAAGGACTATTTTTTATTCAAATGATATGGCCGGAGTTGAAATATTAAAGCCTAAACTATTAAAGGCTATTAAAGAAGCTGTTGAAGATCAAGAACCAGATAATCCAGTTTATAGAGCCGTTAGTGATAGTATTATGAGGGAAGTAGCAATAAAAGACGATGCTCAATCATATATTTTGACTAGGCTTGATGAAATTAGTTCTAAACTAAATAGGCTTCAAACTTCAAATAACGAAAACTCGTTTCCAAGAAGAACAGCAAATTTATTATTGCTAATTTCTAAGAATGGTGAAAAGATGAATCCTCAAGAGATATGGAAAGAAATCATCGAAAAATTGAATTTTGGAGTTCATATTCAAAAATACTATGATCATGAAGATGGTCTAAAAATTGAAATTGAAACATTAATTCCTGCAGGTGTTAGAGACGCACAAATATTAGCTGATGCTTTTGTTGAAAGAGGATACGTTATTGAAAAGTATATTTTGTATTAATATCTTGAATTAAGAATTTAAATCATGATCCTGAACTTGCTAAGCTTGAAAAAGAAGCAAAAGCTGCTAAAATTGGCCTTTGGTTGCAACCTAATCCGGTTCAGCCTTGGAAGTTTAGAAGTAAATTATAAATTTATATTTAATATATGGAAAAGAAATATTTAGAACAGTTTATATCTTTATTTGATGCTCTTTATAGTGCATCTTCATTATTAATTGATGAAAAAAAACCGCCTTTCGATTTTGAGGATAAAGATTTAAATAAACTATTTTCAAAAGTAAAAAAAAATAGTATCGAATATGTAAAAAAGGCTTGTAAAAAAGCTGATGCAATTTTTATGGAACCTGATATGACTGGCTTACTTCGAAACGTACTAAATGAAATTGAATTAAACCTTTATTCATCAACATTGGAAAACAGGATTATTTATTTAAAATCTATTTTAATTGAATTTTTTAATATTTCTCCATATGTTGATCCAAATGTTAAACTTGATAAGCAATCAATTCATTATAATAATTATAAAGCAGCTCTATTTCCAATAATAAAACTAATACGAGATGATAGGCTTTCATATGATGATTTTTCGGTTCCAGAAAGGTACATTATTTTTTGTCATGAATTAGTAGATATATTTTTTTGCTATCTTGATGTTAAATGTTTGATTTTAGGGATTGATTTAATGGCAATTCAAAAGGAAATGAATATTAGTGTTTATATTAAACGTGATACAAATTTTCTTTACGGTAAAGGATTTGAAAATATTATTAAACAATTTACTGCTAAACAATTTGAAATTAACAAAAACAATAATCAATCAGAATTTAAAAAATCAAAAAAAGATGTTACAAAAGAAACTTTAAATCTAAGAAAGATTTTTTATGATAATTCTGAATACGATTTTGTTATGAAACTCTTAACTAAGCATAAATTCATAGATCCTGATACTTACAGATGGGTCGATAAAGAAAAAAGCAATAATGGTACTGTTGTATATTTGGTAGATTATTTATCTTCAAAAGGTTATTATCCAACATTAAGCCTTAATGATAAAAAGGAATTGATTCTTAATACTTTTGGCCTTGATATATCAATGAGTACAATTAAACAGTATAAAGAACCAAAACCAAATCCATTTATCTTTATTCCAGCATCACCTACTTATTTAGAAAAGATTCGTTAAAATATAAGATTGTATTTTTTGTACTTTTTGTACAATTGTACATTTTATACAGTCAAAATATTGTAAATCAACAAATTAATAGTATATTTTTGTAGTCGAACATTTAATTATTCGACTATGAAATCTGTTATTACTAATCAAAATTCCGAAAGTCAGAACAAGCATGAACTGCCAAATTCGGAAAACCTCCTAAATGCTTTTAAAGCATTAAAATCCAAAAACCCCCTGTTATGGGAGTTTCTCCCCGGCAAGCCTTACCTGTCCGGATTTCTTAACTGCCCCGAAGATAAAGCCGGAGAGTTGATCCAAAGCGGTGTAATCACCCGTTACGAAGACGGCGGAAAGGATTACTACCTGATCTCACAGGTTGTGGCCGCAATTAACAGTGATCCTTCTCTTCAAAATCTAAACTGGTTATCCTACCGTGACAAGGATCATACGCCGGATGACCCAATCATACATTGGATTAAATGGAAACTGGAAGGGCGAATCCTGATCAAATTTTTGTTCAGGAATGTGACCTACTACACCTTCGTGAAGCCTGAAATGTGGAGAAGGAATACGAAGATCGGGAATCAAATAATCAGAGAAATTAACAAACGACTAAAATCAGAAAGAAATGGAAGATGATAGGAAGATGTCGTTTTTTTCACCGCCTATAACGAATAAGTATCCTAACGGTGAAACGACAATAGCGGTCGTTAAAGAGCTGATACGATCCACGAAGCTTAAACCGATGACTGAAATGGTACGAAAAGGCGAGGCAAATAAGAACGATGTGTGTCCATGGATTATATCCACAGGAGTATACAGTTACGGAAATGATGCCGGTATTGAAAAGTTTTCAGGCTGCCCCTCTATAGATATAGACCACACTTCAGAGAGGTATGGGCTTGATCCCGAAACTGTGAAAAGGCTGCTTGCGGCAGATAAGGTGCTTAATTTTAACCTCCTTAACATCAGCGTGAGCGGGACGGGGGTAAAAGGAATTTTAACGGTGAAGGGAAGTACAAAGGAGGGGTATGACCGGAATTACAGGATCATTGAGAAGTATATATTAGATACTTACGGAATTAAGATTGATCCTGCCTGCCGAAATATTTCCCGGGCGTACTATTTGTCTTACGATCCTGATGTGTATTATAATGCGGATGGATTTGTGGAACAGGAGACGTTGAATATGCTGGAGAAGGAGGAGGTTCACGCAGAGGGCGCAGAGGAGAATGCGAAGGACACAAAGAGTGAAAGTTTCAGGGTTTCAAAGTCACAGGGTTCCAAAGATTTAACCACAAAGGGCACGGAGGAGAATGCGAAGGACGCAAAGAGGGCAACCGTAAAGGAGTGCCCCTACGAGGGGGGTAAAACGAATTCGACAGGGGCGCCGGAATTTAGTGCGCCCGATTATTCGACCGGGGAACGGCCGAGCGACAGGCTGAACAGATTGCAGGTGATCCATGATCTTGCGGTTGAGGCAGTGAAAAGAATCGGATGGAAGCAGAAAAGCGAGGAGACATGGACCCGGGCAGGTAAAGACCCGAAAGAGGGCTGTTCTGCGATATGGAACGTATGGGATAAAGAAGGAATATGGATATTTACCTGCTTCACTACCAACGGATTACCTTTTAAGGCCAATAAAGGATATTCCGATACGCAGATTTTATGTATCATAAATTACAGGGATAACTGGATGGATTGTATCAGCGATCTTGCGGCGAGGTTCCTTTAGGATGACTGAACCGGGATTTATATGATGATATGTTCCGTCAGCTAAAGCTGACGGCAAAGGATAAGCGCTGACGGCAAAGGATAAACGCTAACGGCAAAGGATAAGAGCTAACGGCAAAGGATAAAATCCTCTGCAAAAGCTAAAGCTGACGGCAAAGGATAAGCGCTAACGGCAAAGGATAAAATCCACTGCAAAGGATAAAATCCACTGCAAAGAATAAAATCCACTGCAAAGAATAAAATCCTCTGCAAAAGCTAAAGCTGACGGCAAAGGATAAACGCTAACGGCAAAGGATAATTTCAAATTTTACAAAGAATTGTATCCAAATAAAGTATACTATGGAGAATTTATTTATTAATGATCCGGTGGCATTGATGCCCTGGAAGAATGAGCCGCCTGTGATTATGGCGGAGGAGCAGGATGCAGGCGGGGAATCGCTGAAAGAGGGTGATGAGACGGTTAATGCCCTTCCCGAGAGGCTTGCTTTGAGGATGATCAGCATGACGGAAAATTATCCCGAAATAGATTTCCTGCTTGAGAAGGAGGGCGTGGGATGTGTTTCAGCGGGCGATATCGTGGTGCTGAAAGGCAAGGCAAAGGCGGGAAAGACCACGGCGATGGTGTGCCTTATTACGGCTTTGCTGAAAGGAGAATATCTCGGATTCAGGGCTGTGAGACATGGGGCAAAAGTGCTGTTTGTGGATACGGAGCAAAACCCCATTAACACATCGATCCTTGCAAAGAAGGTTCACGCGCTGTGCGGTTTTGAGCCGGACAGGGACCATCCGCGGTTCAGGGTATTTAATTTCAGGGGCGACACGGCACAGCAGCGCAGCCGCCTGCTCGACGAAGCGGTTAAATTGTTTACGCCAGACCTGCTGGTGATCGACGGTGCAAAAGACCTGATCGACGGATCGGATATAAACGACCCGAAAGCGAGCGGGAAGGTGATACAGTCGCTAATGTCGCTTACGAAAATTTACAACCTGGCGATCCTGACGACGCTTCACGAGAATAAGTCGGACGCGAACCTGAGGGGACACGTGGGAACGGAGCTTCTGAACAAGTGTTCGGAGTGCTGGCAGGTGAGGAAAAACGAGGAAACCTTTGAGACGGAACAGACCGAATGCCGCAATGAACCGGCGGGGGGATTCAGTTTCCGGTTTAACGGGGAGAAACTGCCTGTTGAGACAGAACATGTGAAAAGGCTGTCGCCTTCGGAGATGGCGGATCAGCGGATAAAAGAGAACTTCATGCTCTGCCTCCCGCAGGGCACAACACTGAGGTATTCAGAACTTAAAAAGAAGTACACTGATACCGCATCGTGCTCTTCAACTTCAGCAGATAATCATATCTCAAAGGCGCTCAGGCAAGGATGGCTGAAAAAGTATAAGGAGTATTATTCGTACAACTGCCCCACATGAGAGTTACCCCAACCCCAACACCCCACCCCCTATATATAGGGGGGTGGGGTTGGTTGGGGTAAGAAGTTTGGGGTAACCTGAGGCTGCAGGGGTAAAAGAAAATAAGATTGATATCAACAGCTCAGATGTGAGAGATGATTGATGAGATTTGAGAGATGAGATTTGAGACGCACGCCGTGCGTCTCTACAACAGGTTAATATTATTACTATGGAAACAGAGATATTCGATATAATAAAGGCAGTAAACACATTAACGGACAAAGTGATAGAGAACACCGGGAAGATCAATTCGCTTCTGGCGGCGTGGACACAGGTACCCGCGAAGGAATTAAATAACCAGTATGTGAACGAGGAAACGGCCTGCGTGATCCTTCACCGAAGCGCCAATACCTTGCTGAATCTGCGAAAGTCGGGCGACCTGCCTTATTTGAAGGTTGGGAAGAAGGTGCTGTATAAGGTTGAGGATTTGAAGGAGTATCTGGAGGGGAAGTACAGGGGATAGGTCTGAATTAGGATTAAAGGATGGAAGGATGGAAGGCTAAAGGTCAAAGGTTGAAGGAAGAAGGGGCGGGATAAATAAGACGCACGCCGTGTGTCTCAACAGGGTGGTAAAGGGGTATTTTCTTTGCGGATTTTGCGGGTTTTTCATTGCGGACTTTGCGGGGAAATTTATTCCACAATACGGCACAGACGTAAAACCAAAGCCTCTTCGTTAAATCTGAAGGGGAACCAGTATGTTTAATCATATTTTTTTCATTGATCAATATAATCTAATAATATTGTTATCTTTGTTCAAAGTTGTAAGGCTTTTGTCTGATTATTAAACTAAATTTAAATCTTATGAAAACTAAAATTTTTTATGCAATTGCTTTCATCCTGGTTGTTCAGGTCGTTAATGCCCAAACCTTTGGCATAAAAGGCGGTCTCAACTTTGCCAATATGTCAATTACCTCAAGCGGGATAACCGTTTCGCCTAAGTCTGTTACAGAATTTCACGTGGGTCCCATAGCAGATTTTCAATTAAAAAATGATTTTAGCCTTAATACGGGACTTCTCTATTCTGTAAAAGGATTTAAGTTCAGCATGGATAGTGAGACTGCCACGGAAACTTTGAATTATCTGGAAATACCAATCAATCTTGCTTACAAATTCCCAATAAAAGACAATTCCAAATTTTTTATTCAGGCAGGTCCTTATCTGGCTTACGCAATCAGCGGTAAAGATAAGGTTGGCAGTGAATCCATGGATGTCGAATTTGGTACAGGGGGCAACAAACGATTTGATTCGGGATTAGGCTTCGGTGCAGGGATCGAATTTGGCAGTATTGTTGCCTCTCTGAACTATCAGCTTGGTCTGGCAAATGTAATTGATGTAGAGGGATCAGAAGCAAAAAATAAGGTTTTCCAGATTTCTTTGGCGTATATGTTCCCGGCCAAGAAAAAATAACAAAAATCAGCTCTTAAATTAAATGCGGAATAATCAAACGATTCCGCATTTTTTATTGAATCGCCTTTCTCAGCCGTTGGTAAAACTGTCCTCTCTTGGGGCCGAATGATGTGCTGATGGAGTGATCCTGAAGGATCGGGACAAGTTGTGCTGATTGGGTGATTGATAAGGGTTCACGCGAAGAACGCGAAGAAGGCGAAAGGAACGCAAAGAGAGAGATGAGATATGTGAGATTAGATGCCCCGGATTAAAACACCGGGGTAATTTATGTATTGAAACCCGGGATACGTATAAAAAGAGAAGCGCACCGAATAAAAGGAGACGCACGCCGTGAAATAGAAATATGATTTGAGACGCACGCCGTGCGTCTCTACAGGGTGGTAAAGGGGTATTTTCTTTGCGGATTTTGCGGGTTTTTCATTGCGGACTTTGCGGGGAAATTTATTCCACAATACGGCACAATACCCCACATATAATGCTGATTAAGAATAAAATAAGCCTTATTTTTTGTATCTTTATTATCATCCGCAGAGGGGAGATTTCAGGTCAAAATCAGGACTAACCCGGGAGTAGAGTTGATATAGAGTTGAATTAGACCTAAAGCGGAGGAAAATCAATTGACAATTGATAATTGACAATTGACAATTATGATGTGCTAATGTGCTACCCCCGGCCCCTAAAGGAGAGGAGGTGCTAATGCACAAAGATGAAATTATTAACTAACCTTTTAAATCTAAAAAAGATGGCAAAGTTAAAAGAAAGTGTGATCGGTGTGTTGATCGGACAGATTGGTCAGGTGGTCGGGAGCACGTGGAAGGGGATATCGGTGTTAAGGGTGTTACCTGCAAGTGTAGCGAATCCACAGACGGATAAACAAATGACCCAAAGGCAGAAGTGGTCGGTCACGATGAAGTTTTTACAGCCGATGAGCGAGTTTCTGCAGATCGGCTTTAAGTCTTATGCAATTGAAATGACCGGTATCAATGCTGCAATGAGCTGAGAACATCAAAAACGCCCTTACCGGCACCTATCCCAACATCGCAATGGATTATCCCAACGCGCTTGTGGCAAGGGGCAACCTCGCAGGGTCGCTGAATGCAGTGGCAAGCTCCACCGTTGCAGGAACCGTCAAATTCGACTGGGACGACAACACGGGAGAGATCGGCGCAAGTGCAACCGACAAAACCCTGCTCGTGGTTTACAACCCTGTTCAGAACCAGGCAGTAACGGTAAACGAGCTGGCTGAACGGGCAGACGAAACGCAGACCGTCACTGTGCCCTCATCCTTCGCGGTGATTTGGTGCAGTGCTACATGGCGTTTATCGCCGAAGACGGAACTGTATCCAACAGCGCCTTTGCAGGAGCCGTAACCGTTGCGTAGCGACTAAGTTTCAGAGTTTCAGGGTCTCAGAGTTACAGAGTGCCCTGAAACTTTGAAACATTGAAACTCTGAAACAATTCGTGTCAATTCGTTAATAATTAGTGTAATTCAAAAAAAATGAAAACAATATACATCATTCTGCTTTGCATATTTTGCTTCCTGCTGTTTTTCAACGGATGCATCGTCAACATTGTCGGTACCGATCCTGCCGCTGCTGGAACAGACGCGATTAATCGCGTCTCTACGGGTGAACCTTCGGCGGTTAAGCTTGTGGCGCTGGCACTGCTGGCGGTTTATGAAGCGGTCGTAAGGATTGTTCCTTCGGTCGGGGATTACTCCGCTGTTTCGTGGGTGATCAAATTCCTGAAAAAGGTCTCGGACACCTTGAATGTGACGAAAGACTAAAGGGAGAACGGAGAAGGGAGAACGGAGAAGATTTTGCCTTCGTTAATCCTGTTATTTTATTAGAATTTTGAATATCTTGGAAGTCTGTTATTTAAAAAATTTATTCTTCCCAACTATTTGATATACAGATAATGAAAAAAGTTCAATCATTTCTTATTCTCGTTTTATTAGCTTTTTACGGTTCATTATTTGCCCGGGACAGGCAGGCTGAGTGGATCTGGCAGGAGGCAGACGGCCCCGCTAATACCTGGATGGCTTTCCGTAAAGAGATTAACCTTGACAAACAGCCCAAAACTGCCCTTGCAAAAATTGCCGTCGACAGCAAATACTGGCTCTGGATCAACGGCGAGATGGCTGTATTTGAGGGAGGTCTGAAAAGGGGACCTAACCGGCTGGATACTTACTGCGATGAGGTTGACCTTGCGAAATACATGAAAAAGGGGGATAATACAATTGCTGTTCTTGTCTGGTATTGGGGCAAGGGAGGATCATCGCACAACGACAGCAGGAAGGGCGGATTGTATTTCGATGCTTCCATTGATAATATGAAACTGGTAAGCGATCCCACCTGGAAAATGACCGTTCATCCTGCCTATAAAAAAATCAGCAATAAGGCGGATTTACCGGATAACCGTATTGCCGCATGGCCGGTCATCTTCGACGCCAGGGATAATTCGATTGAAAACTGGATGAATCCTGGTTATGACGATTCCTCATGGGGTAATGCTGTTCCCAAAGGCAAAGTTCCAACAGCTCCGTGGCATAACCTGGTTAAACGACCTATCCCTTTCTGGAAAAATTCAGGCCTTGTCGATTATGTCTCTGTTAATCCGGTAAAAGATAAAGACGGGTATATAACCTGCCGCCTTCCCTACGATGCGCAGATTACGCCTTACTTCAGAATCTATACCAAAACACCCGGGCTGACAATCAATATCCAAACCGATCAGTACAGCTACGGAAAAATGAAGGCTGCCTATATCACTGCAGGGAAAGGTTGGGAAGAGTTTGAATCCTTTTCATGGATCAACGGCCACAACGTCCTTTATCAGTTCCCTGAAGGGATAGAAAAGTGGGAGGTAAAATACCGTGAAACAGGCTATGACACTGATTTTACGGGGGATATTAAAACGGACGATCCTTTTTGGAACAGGATGGTGGAAAAAGCCAAAAGGACGCTTTATGTCAATATGCGCGATATCTTTATGGACTGTCCCGACAGGGAAAGGTCGCAGTGGTGGGGCGACGTGGTGATCGAATTAAACGAGGTATTCTTCACCTTCGATACCCGGGCTCATGCCCTTATTCAGAAGGCCATCGATCAGCTTATCGGATGGCAGTCACCCACGAAAGTGCTTTCTTCCCCTTTGCCGATAGAACTGCCTACCCAAAGCCTGGCAAGCGTCAGCGACGGATTCTGGTCTTATTACATGCATACCGGAGATTTGGCAACCATTAAAAGGTCCTACCCTGCCGTTAAAGATTACCTGAACCTCTGGACGATGAACGATACCACAGGACTGATCAATCAGAGAGGATGGAATAACGGGAAAGTGGACCGCAAGAATCTGATCTGGAACTGGGACGATCATGGCGTAAATACGGGAGAGAATGTTGACAGGCGGATCATCTGGAATACCTGGTATTACATTGCAATGAAGGATGGGGCAAAGATGGCGGAAATTACCGGCCATAAAGAAGACCTGCCCTGGTACAATATCCGAATGAAAAGCATAGAGAAGAATTTTGATCGTATCTTCTGGAACGACAAACTCAGGCGTTACCGCTCGTCCGATTACAAAGGTATACCGACGACAGGGCCAACGCGATGGCGGTTTATTCAGGGCTGGCGGGAAAGGATAAGTATCCTTATGTCAGGGAACAACTTACGGAGATTACCGAGGCCAGCGCCTATATGGAAAAATACATCGATGAAGCCCTTTACAGGATGGGCTATCCTGAAGATGCCATGAAAAGGATCAAAACACGTTACAGCGAAATGGTCGACGACACGGTCACGACTACTTTGTGGGAACATTTCCAGCACCGCACCGATAAGTGGGGCAGCCTGAATCACGGCTGGACCGGCTGGCCGATGACTTTACTCGCACAATACAACACAGGAATAAATCCAACAACGCCCGGTTATGCCACTTTCAGCATTATGCCTGACCTGGTAACCCTTAAAGAAATTCATCAGAAGGTCCCGACCATTAAGGGAGAAATTGCCATTGACATTCAAAAAGAGAGTGACCGGTTTTCGCTAAAAGTAGTCTCCCCTCCTTCAACCACCGCAACCATCGGGCTTCCCTTAAAAGATTTAAAGGCTGGTTTTATAGAAAACGGCAGTATAATGATCAACAATACAATAGTCTGGAAAGCAGGAAAATATACCGGAAAACTTAAAGGAATCCGTTTCGCCGGGAATACAAACGGCTATATAAGTTTCACCGCACAGCCGGGGAAGTGGGAATTCGTTGCACAATGATCAATAAGGCTGTAAGGAACAGGCAGTAGGGAATAGACAATTGGTAATTCAACACGTAATTGATTTAAAAATGAAAAAAATCAGAATTTCATTCATCTTATTTTGTTGTATTATTTCTGCAGTTATTGCGAAGGCCAAAGAATTCCCGGGCAAGGAATGGACAGAGGCGACACCCGAATCACAGGGTATCAGCAGCGAAAAACTGAAACAGGCAGTGGATTGGCTCTCGGCTGAAATTGGGGCTAAAAAGTCATACGTCGGCGGCATAGTTATTATTCGCAACGGTTATCTTATCTGGTCAAACGATGAGTCATTTAAACCTTTCGGGGTAATGTCAGTATCAAAATCCTTCCTTAGTACGGGATTGGGACTGATGATCGAAGACGGGAAACTCAGACTTTCCGACAAGGTCAAGGACACCGATACACGGATTGCCGGCTACTACCCCAACGCTACTTTTCGTCACTTCGCGACAATGACATCCGGATACGATGGCCGGCATACCGCTCCCCACAATCCCGGCTATGAATGTGATGCCAGGGGGAGGTGCGATAGCTGGGATCCCGGCACACCTCTTGAGCCGCTCTTTGCCCCGGGCGAAAAATACCGGTACTGGGATGAGGCAGAAATGGAGATGAGTTATGCCCTGAGTCTTATAGGCGGGAATCCCGGTTATGTGAGGGATCTGCTGTCCGGGCGCATTGCAAAACCCATCGGAATGGAAAACTTCAACTGGAGGGAAATACCCTCCGCCGTAGGTGAAATACCTGCCATGAACGGCGGTTTAAAAACCAGCGCCAGGGATCTGGCAAGGTTTGGTTTGTTGTTTTTAAACCGCGGTAATTGGAATGGAAAACAGCTGATCAACTCCCTTTGGGTGGATGAAGCAACAAAAGTCCAGGTTCCCGCTTCGGTTCCCAATGATGTAACTCCGCGGGCCAAAGGATCAGGAGCCTATGGGTACAATTGGTGGGTAAACGGCATCACTCCTGAAGGCAGGCGTTTTATGCCGGGGGCTCCCCCGGGGACTTACTGGGCTTCAGGTTTCGGAACAAACAAGTGTTTTGTCATTCCTGCCTGGAATATGGTTATAGTAAGAACCGGTGAAATACCCCAGAACTGGAACGAGGCAGATGATGTCTTCAGCACATTTCTTAAAATGATCGGCGAAGCGATCGAAGACTGATGTGCTGATTCTTAATTCTTAATTCTTAATTCTTAATTAATTTTTCTCCCCGTGTAAAGCGGGACAAAATACTGCTCGATATAGTAATCCTTCTGGGCACTCTGGGGAGATCCCCTGAAGAGGATACGTTTTGGCAGTATATCCTTAGAGAGGATTTTCTCCTCCCCGTTTCTCTTTTCCATAGCAAACTCTTTGAAAACCTGAGTACTGGACCAACCGTTGGCGGCACAGACCACTGAGACGTTTGATTCATCATTTACGATAAAAGGCTGTCCTTCGCCGCCGATGTTCACAACACCCCCCAGCACTTCGGTACTGCCCCCGCCGGACGTATGAAACCCTGTTCCCCTTCCCTCAGTTTTAAAACCCAGCACCCATAGCTGAGAACCTTTGTTGATCACTTCAGGATTTGCCCGTTCCGGATTGATCTGCCTGGCCCATACCTTTTGCCCTTTAAACCGGTAACAGTTTGGATTTGGTTTAAACTGATCCGTACAGCAGATATTTTCAATAAACACTTTTCCCCCGCTGACCGAATTGGTATACATCGCCCCGGTCTGGGTATGCAGATCGCTCAATATCAATGTCCTTTTCGATGCATGATCGATGAAATACTGTTCTCCCCTGTACTCTTCAAATGCAAAAAGATCCTCTATGATCAGGGGCTTTTCCGAAAATTCATCAATCAGAAAAGTTCCCTGGTCGCTCATTGCCCTTAACTTCTCACCGGCTACAAGGTCAGAAAACATGAAATTGATCCGCTCCACCGTTTTCGGGACCCTGATCTGACCGTTTATCACATACCTGCCCGGCTGGAAATAAATAACTCTCTTCCCCGATTCAAGCGCTTTTTGAATTGCAGCCGTATCGTCTGTTTCTCCATCACCTTTTGCTCCGGATTCATTGACGCTTAACCACTGATTCACATCCTGCTCCCATGAAATCTCAGGTGTCTCCTCCACCGGCAGCTTAAGCGATTTCTTTGGATCATTTTCAAAAAGGGTGAATACCCCGTGCGACGAATATTCTTCTATCACCGTTTCTTTTAAAATGGTCTGGCCGAATTTCCCTATAGAATCCGTATACCCCGCTGTCCTCACATTCCGTGCAAACAACACCCCCTCTTCGTGCTCAATGGCAGGGCTGTTTTTGCTTTGCTGAAAAGTATCCTTACCCGATAATCCGGGATTTACCAATTCGCTGTCGAGAAGTGTCACATGTCCCGAAACGCCTGTCAGTTTTAATCCTGGAACGCTGTTTGTACTCTTCAGATCACGGATCGAAACAGGGTTTTCATCCACCAGGAATCCTGCCAAACGCTGCCCGCTCAGCCGGATATGCTCGAATACCGTGTACATCCGGTTGGGAAGCACCTGGATTCCGTAGTCAAACCCCTTTACGGTGATATTTTTGAAGTAACATCCCGAAAGATTAAAACGATCACAAAGTATTCCGGCTGAACCTCTTCCCTGAGAATCTTCAGACATGATGGTTACATTCCGCACAGCCCCCATATTATTAGCGAAATATCTTAATCCCGAAGCCCCCTCGTTTCCTGATCCTATGCTGATAGTGATATTCTCAAACATATTGGCCATCGCCACATTGGAGCGAAACTTTCGCATAAAGCTGAACACCGGTTTATTGGCGCCTGCCTCAAATCCCGGGCAGTTATCTTTGAGCCTGATAATAGTTCCCCTCTCGCTCTGTCCCCTGATGATGATCTGCCGGTTCAGTTCATTGCCGCTGGTATTGTTCAGGTCCTCGAAAGTATAGCAGATCGTATCGCTTACTTTGTAGGTGCCGCTGGGGAAATAGAGAATCTTTGATTCAGCCGGATGTGCAGGAAAAATGACTGAAACAACTCCCTTCACTTTCTTGCTTTCCACACTCACTGCATGACTGAAATCCTGCCTGGGATCTTCTTCCATCTCCTTTACCAGGGTTTTCTGCGCTTCAAGGGTAGGCCGGAGCAGATCATCAAGCGCCCTGATAAGGGCTTTGGTACAGTCCTTCACGCCGGTCCTGTCACAGCTATAAGGAGGCTTTGTCACATCGACCACCCCTCTGGCTCCAGCGGGAAAAAGGATATTCTCATTCCGGGAATCTGACTCATCAGCAACCGGATAAAGCCTGTTTTCCGATGATGAATGATATTCTCCCCTGTTCCTTCTTTGCAGAAAGAGAAGCTCCTGCACCCGCAGGGAGAATAGCTCCGGCCAGGGAACCGATTCCCGCTTTTTGGATAAATGACCTTCTTTTCATGATCAATCGATTTATTTAAAAGAATCCTTAATGCGAAATAACGATGAATTCCGAAACTTTTTTATTTCAAATTCCCAATTTGTCATTACAGTTCATCAGTTTGTAAAGCTGCAAATTTAACTTGTTACTTAAAAATAATTATTGTATTTTGTATTCATCAGATCAACTTTAAATGAATCAGCTATGCGACTGATAGGGAATATAATCTGGCTTATCCTGGGAGGTATCTTTACCTGTTTCGGTTATCTGTGGGGAGGATTTGTCCTCTGCCTTACCATTATCGGCATCCCATTCGGATTACAGGCGATGAAGATCGGCATTGCCCATCTTGCCCCTTTCGGGAAAAGTGTTCAGGAGACGGGCGGCAGTATCCCTGTGATCTCTTTCCTGTTGAATGTGATCTGGATAATATTTGCCGGATTATGGATTGCGATTCTGGAACTTGTCCTGGGGATTGTTCTTTGCACAACGATTATCGGAATTCCTTTCGGGCTGCAGCATTTCAAACTGATGCGCCTTGCCTTTTACCCTTTCGGCTACGACCTCAGATAGCATTCAGTGTTCAGTGTTCAATCTTCAATGGACAGCAACTAAAAGATTCAGAGATTGATCATTGTATATTAATCATTGAACAATGAAAAAAGACCGGGGTGAAATCAGTGGTTTATGATTTCACCCCGATAAAAGGTAAAAGCTATAGGGGATGTAAATTGGGAATTTACATAAATTAATACATTATGTATTCAATTGGTTACCCCTGATAATCAAAATATTTGGATAATTAAACCTATTTAGAATCATTCTTTAATCAGAATAGGCTCACAGCAAGATTTGATTGAAAGAGTGGATTGTAATTCCCGATTCCCGGAGTAAGTAAGGATGCAATAAAAGTATACTTTTAGTCATCATATTGAATAAATACAGATGTTGAATATCACTTTTTATGAAAAATACAGATGTTGGTATTTCCTTAATCTTTTATTTCTCAATTGGTTTCAAATACAAATACTTATTTTTGAAATCCAATACAACCGTAAAATGGTCGAAAAACATATTGCCAATCAACCCAATTGCAGAATTATGTGATTGTTTTTCTGTTTCCAAAAAAGCAATAGTATTTGTAATGTAACTACTTCCTACCTGGATTGTATCCGCATTTGATCTGAGATTTTTGTAATTTTTCTTAACAGGTACTGGTTCAAATTCAATATCATCTTTGGTTGGTATTTTGTATTTCTTTACTAAAGAAGAACTTACCAGTATAGTTCCATTGTAACCTGTATTTATAGTAAATTCGCCTTCTATTGTTTTTCCTTTTATCCAAGCTTTTACTTTTATCACAGGGTTCCATCCATTCCGTGATATAAAAGGAATTTTATCATAACTGCCTAAGCCTAATGTATTTTCTAATTCTCTGATATAATGGTGCTCAAATGAAATTTCTATTATTTTGTCTTTAAAAAATACTCTTCCCAAAAGCAGATCGCATCCTTCAAAATCAAAAAAGAATTTGCTATTCAGATAATAAGTATGAGGTTGTTTATAAACCCAAGGTCCTATTTGCAGCTTAAATGGAGCAGGTGTATCTTTATTATTTTCATTTTTTGAAAACACTCCGGACATTGCCACACCATAGTAACCAGCGTTGAAGAGGGCTTTCAGGTGAAGTGTGTCATTCACAATCGCATTCAATATAATTCCTTTCTTGAAATGATCATATTCAAAAGGAACGGTTCCTTGTAAAGCTATTGAGTCTTTTAGATCTTCACCAACTAATACTTTTCCTGTGTCTTTTCCTGTGCTACTGATGCAGGGGCAGAAACAAAAAATGTAAAATAAAACTGTAAGAAGCGTTTTTCTTTTCATGATAAATTTTAATTAGATTATTTATGTTTATTAGAACATTCAATTTCATTCAGGGTGTGAAGTGAATTTATTCCAGCGTTTATTCCAGTCTGAAGCGTGCCAGCCTTAACGGTATCCCTTCGGCATTTTTTAATTTCTGCAATCCGTAAATCATACCGTCTCTGAAAACCATTTTCGATGGATTGATATTGAGTTCGTATTCGTCGCACAGGAAGCTGCTCTGACATACAAACTTTCCGCCGTTCTGCATCACCCACACATTGAATTTATTGGCATTCTCTTCTTTTGGGTATTCGAAGAACAGCAGGTTCCCGTCCGAATCTTTAAGAATGGTTGAAATGGAAGGAATTGGAATGGGGTCTTTAATTTTAGGCAAATCATGGTACATTTGACTGATAATCGTATCCATGGCAATTAAATTCTCTTCAGGAGAAACCCAGCTTACATGAATTTGATTCTCCACGTTTTTGTACTTTTCAATGGCCTCGAGCTGGATCTTTTTCTGTTCTTCCACCGAAATGAAATTATTGGCCCAGCTTACTTTTTCCTGACCCAGCTTGTTACCGTTCAGGTCAAAAATGTTGATCTCTCCCGTCGACGGAACAGCTACCACCAGTTTGTTGCCGGTGGTGGCAATAATGGGACGGGCGCTCATCCCCGTTGATTTGTTATAGGGCATAGTGTTAACTGAAACAGCGCCGCGTTCTTTGAAGGAATAAGTGTAATTGAATAATTTATTATGGACCCCAAACTTGCCACTCTCGGTGAAATGTTCCCAGATCACCTTCTGCTCATTGGTATCATAATTGACGATGGAAACAAATTCACGAAATTTATCTTTCCAGATCACCCATCCCACAACAGCTATCCTGTTGTTGGGCAAAGTGATCATCTGATGAACCGCATAATTCAGCTTCAGTGTTTTGACATAGTTGCCGTTAAAATCAAAACAGATCATATTGCCCATGTTGTCGAGGCCGGTATAAAAAGTGTTGTTGTTTACAATCCCCATTATCTGGTTGACTTTTCTCAGGAGTACTCCTTTGCTGTTTTTCACCCCGAATTCTTTAACAAATTTTCCCGTTGGAGAAAACAGCGAATAGAGGTTATGATAGGGATAACCGACAACAGCCGATCCGTCGGGCATCAGGGTGAGATTACTTCGGTTGGCCATGGGTTTGCCATACAGAGTATCATTGTAGTTTATAAATACTTTATTCCAGTCGTTTCCCCGGGCATATTCCCTGTCCGGAATAAGTTTAACGGCTCCCTTTTTGTAAATATCGATCAGCTTTTGTGCAAATCCTGCCTGTGTGAACAGGATCATGGCTACAATAAAAAGTATTTTATTCATGAGATTTGATTTTAGAGCTAATTATTTAAATAGTATTCCGATTGATGACCATTCTCGTCGAAAACTTCAATGACAAAATCCTGATCGCCGGCCGGACGATTGGCATCCACATCAATGGGAGTAATCTGTACAATGGTTATTTTCGTTTGAGGAGGTTCACTTTTTTTATCTGTAATCAAAAGGACAAACAGAAGAACCGCGGCTGCGGCAAGGCCGTACAAAAGCAGATTTCTTATCCTGGTTCTGTTTGATGGGATGGATTCCGGTTCCCGGAAGGCAGGGATATCCCCATTTTCGTCGGATAATGAATTGAGAGCCCTTGTGATCCCCTCAGATAGCTTTTTCATTTCATCAAGCTTCTGCCGGCATTCAGGGCACTCCTTCAGATGCTTTATCACCTCTGTCTTTTCATTTTCGGTGCATTCCCCATCTGTATATTTCTGTAAAAGTTGTTCGTCAATACAATTCATACTGAAGTTTTTTAAGTTCATTTCCCAGTTTTTTTAATGTCCTTGAAAGTGTTTTACCTACCGAAGAAAACCGCATGCCTGTTATTTCGGCCATTTCCTTATAGGATAAGCCTTCGCTGTAAAGAATGGCCAAAATGCTTTCATCTTTCTTTAACCTGCTCAGTGCAAGCCTGATGATTCGTTGATCCTCACTGGTTCCGGGCGGGTCCTCTCCATCTTTCAAATGTTTAACCAATTCAATCTTCTCGTGTTTCTTTTTTCTCTTTGAATAATCTATGCACCGGTTAACCGTCACTTTATAAAGCCAGCTCCGGGGATATTCAATGGGCTTTTTTTTAAGACCCTGGTACAATTCGATAAATACCTCCTGGACAAGATCGGAAGCATCCTCCCGGTCAGGAACCATTTTACGGACCACATTAAAAATGAGCCTGTAGTTGTCGCTGTATATTTTATTGAACCGGTCCAAAAGGTTTTTTAGCTATAAGACTTAAACTTAGGCTTTTTTGTGACAAGTGATGGGAAAATACTGAAAATAATTTTACGCTTTGCAAATGAAATCAGTTGAGTCATGTTGATTCGTTTTCTGAATTTGCCATTGGTTATCTCTTAAAATCAATATAATTAAAACGTCTCATTATCTGCAATCATTCTTTCTTCCTGTCCTTCACCTGTTGTCTTTATCCTGTTAATTATTCCTGATCATCCCTTCGGTTTAAGTCCATGAAAGCTGAATTATTATAGATATCTCCAGGTCAAAGCCCAGCCATCGCCATATCATGATCGTACCTTGTCCGTACTAAAACCATAGTTTCTGCACTATATCTGCACTATTACTGCTCTATATCTGCACTAATTAGTGGAAATATAGTATATTTGTAGTGTAAATATTGTGTAATTAATATGACGATAGTATGGCGAAGATAAGAGGAAGGTCAGGCGAAGGTCTATCAGGACTGGTCGGCAATTTGGTTTTTTATAATTACAGGGGACAGCAATGTGTCAGAACAATACAGCGGAAAAGAGCGAAGAATTCATGGAGCGAAAGTCAGATATTGGTCCGCAAGCGTTTCGCGGCTATAAAGGTGTTCTGGAGCCGGTTTGACTACTCGCCGGTACAGGGCATATGGAAGGTTGCCGAAAAGGGAAGGCGGGGAGATAACCTTTTCGTGAGCGTCAATATGCAGGCATTTGGCCCTGACGGGAGTTTAACCGATCAGGAACGGCTCCATTTTTCGGCAGGACAACTGCCTCTGCCTTTCAGGTTTACGGCCGTGAGGTCACAAGGCGATCCGAGTAAGATTGAGGTTACCTGGCAGGATGATCCGGGAAGCGCGCTTGCATGGGACAGCGACAGACTGATGATGATGGTTGGATACGGGGAAGAGTTTAAGGGTCCCCTCGAAACTGGTGTGATGCGTAAACAGAAATCGGCGCTGATCGAGCTTCCGGCGGTTCCCGGGACGATCGATGCCATATGGCTGTTTTTTGCTTCGGAAGAAAGACAGCTTTATTCGCCGGATCAGTATTTCAGCCTGTAAAGCCCTTTCGGGGTTCCAAACCCCCAAAAGGGCTGAAGGCAGCAGGATCAGTTTTTCATAATTTAGGTTGAAGACAGTGAGCTAACACCTGTAGAAAAAGTATGAATGGCAGAAGGCAGCGGCAGTGCCAGTATGACATTTTACTGCTGCTGCCTCCTGCCGATGCTGCTCCTATTGTCTGTATCGTGTTCTTTTAAGGCCTCCAGCTGTGGTCGGTCTCAGGAAGCCGTATCCGGTAAATATGTTCCGCAAGGGACGCAAAATCATCAGTGAATCTTCCGTTATCAGCCCGGATGGTGCGCTCTTCATCTATCACCACAATTTCTGTTCCGGCCTTTAACCCGGGCACTTTGAAAAGCGCTTTGCCTCCGACAGGTATGATCGGGTCGTAACGTTTGGCATTCTCCGTTCCGGGGCCCATGTCGATATTCTGGGCGAAAATGTAAATAAAGCCGTTGTATTGTGTGGCTTTAAACTGGCATTGTAACCCGCCGTCCAGCTCCATCTTTATTTTTCTCTTATAGGGATCGGCTAAAATAGCGGGCGCCAGGCGGGTAATCTGTTCATTGATCCTGGCCAGTTCTTTCTGAGTGGCTTCACCCGGAGAGAAGGTTACGGTGTCAGGGAACCAGGCATGGGTGAAATAACCGATTGCTGTAGCCCCGTTGATGATGGCCTGCCATACCTCGTTGCGCATATGGATCGGCAGAACATCGGGCTGGTCCTTATAAGGCATCCACTTGCTTCCCTTATTGGTCTCAATCCAGGAATAAAGAGGGCGATTGCCGGCCATAGCACGCAATTGCCTTACTGCACTGCTTTCCCAAATAAGGCGGGTAGGATAACCCCAGCCGTAGATGGGATAATAATCGAAACCGATTACATCTGCGGACTTTACATAAAGAGGGTAATTCTTTGTCCGCCAGTTGTCCGGATAAGAACTCTGCTCCTTCATAAATGAACTGGTAAGGGTGATAAAAATCAACCTTTTCGGATCAGCAGCCCGCATTTCAGCGCAGCGTGCCGCTACCTCATCCGGGGTCTGCCTGGGCTTCAGGTCAGCTCCTTTCCCCCTTGAAAGATCCGGCTCGTCCGAGTAGATCCAGCCGAGAACATAGCCATTATCAGCCTGTCCTTTTTTAAAGGAGGTTACGGCATAGCCGCCTGCCTCTTTTGCAGCCACCTCATTGGCATTGCCGCAAAAGGTATTAAAATTAAGCTCCCTGAGCTTCGCATACATAGTTGAAGGCTGAGCCCAGGACATGATGGGAAAGAAGGGCTGGCCGTTTACAATGAATTCGTGGTTTTTCCCCACTTCGACTTTTTCGATGGGTCCCAGCGGAACCTGGGCCGTTGAGGCGATACCCCAAAAACCCAATGCGATAAATATTAAATAATTAACTTTCATAAGATTGATGTTAAGATCAGATGTTAATAGACTAAAGGCTAAAGACTAAAGGCTGAAATTAAAAAATATAATAAAAAAGATATTCAAAGTTTTATACGGTAAATATGTTCAAGAAGAGGACGGAATTCGTCGGTAAATTTACCTTTTTCGGCAGTGATGGTCCGTTTTTCTCCCACCACCTCTACCTGGGCTCCGTTCTGTAATCCTTTTACAGTAATTGTGGCTGTGCCCCCCCTGGGTGAAATGGGATCATATTGTTTTGCTTTTTCAGCACCCGGCCCCAGATCAATGTTCTGTGCGATAATATAAAGTGATCCTTCATATTTTGTCGCCTTGAACTGGCATTTCAGTTCGTCTCCCAGCGTCATATTTATCTCTTCTGTGGCAGGATCGGCCAATATGACCGGAGCCAGTTGAGTGATCCGCCCGTTCAGCCATGCCAGTTCCTTTCTCATTTCCTCATTCGGAGCAAATTCGGTCGTATCCGGACGCCAGGCATGGGAAAAGTATCCGATAGCTGTCGCTCCATTTATAATGGCCTGCCATACTTCATTCCGGGTATACAAAGGAAGTACTTCAGGTTGCTTTTCATACGGCATCCATTTGCTTCCCCTGCTTGTTTCGATCCATGCATATACGGGACGGGAACCTGCCAATTCACATAATTGTCTGACACCGCTTCCCACCCAATCGAGATGTGCGGGATAACCCCATCCGTAAACAGGATAATAATCAAAACCGACAACATCTGCTGATTTTACATATTCAGGATAATTCTTCAGGCGCCAAGCATCAGGATAATCGCCACTTTCTTTCATAAACGAATTAGTCAGTGTCATAAAAATCAGGTGCTTGAGGCCTGTAGCCCTCATGCGGTCACATCTTGAAGCTACCTGTTCCGGAGTCTGTCTGGGTTTTGCATCGGCACCTTTGCCTGTGGCAAGATCCGGTTCATCAGAATAAATCCAGGCAAGGGTATAACCATTATCAGCAAGAAGCGCCCTGAAACCTGTAATAGCATAACCACCGGCTGCCTTTGCAGCTCCCGCATTCGCTCCTCCACAAAAAGTATTGAAATTAAGTTTTCTCAGCATTTCGTAATTCTTTGCCGGTTGAGCCCAGGACATGATGGGAAAGAAAGGTTTACCGTTCACGATGAACTCACGGTTTTTCCCGATTTCGACTTTTTGGATCGGATCGAGAGGGGCCTGTGCCATTAAGGAGAATCCGCAGAATGCTAAAGCAAGAGTCAATAAATAATTCAATTTCATAATTAACGAATTACACGAATCACGAATAAAGTTATAGTTTAAAACGGTAAATGTGTTCAGCCAGCGGGGCAAATTCATCGGAAAACTTACCGTCTTCGGCAGTTAAAGTCCTGTCTTCATCAATCACCTCTATTTTTGTGCCTGATTTTAGTCCTGCCACAGTAAACAGAGCTATACCTGTTCGGGGGGATATCGGATCAAACTGTTTTGCCTTATCGGCTCCCGGTCCCAGGTCATTGTTTTCTGAAAAGATATAAACGGAACCCTTGTATTTAGTCGCCTTAAAACTGCATTTCATTCCGTCATCCATTGTCATTTCAATCCTGTTTTTAGCGGTTCCTGAAAGGATTGCCGGCGCCAGGCGGGTAATCTGGTTGTTTAACCGTTTCATCTCATTCTGCATTTCAGGCGTTGGTGCAAATTCCGTAAATTGAGGACGCCAGGCATGGGTAAAATAAGTGATGCCGGAAGCCCCGTTGATAATGGCCTGCCATACCTCATTACGGGTATGCATGGGGAGCACATCGGGCTGTTTTTCATATGACATCCACCGGCTGCCTTTGCTGGTTTCAATCGCGGCGGTTACAGGACATCCGGCTGAAAGACTACAGAGCTGTCTGACTCCGCTGCCGACCCAGTTTAAATGGGCTGCAAAACCTGATCCGTAGATGGGATAAACATCAAATCCAAGAATATCGGCGCTCCTGATATATTGAGGGTAAACCCTTTCCCTGTATTCATCCGACTTTGTGCTCTGTTCCTTCATAAAGCCGGCAGTTAAACCAATGAATACAAGACGTCCGGGGTATTTTGTCCTGATTTGCCTGACTTTTTCAGCCACCTGTTCAGGTGTCTGTCTCGACCTGGCTGTATCACCTCTTCCAACCATCAGGTCCGGTTCATCATCGTACATAATGCCAAGAATCATGTCGTTCGGCGATTTTGCAATGCGCTCGCCAGAAGTAAATGTATAACCACCGGCCTGTTTTGCCGCTGCCGGATCCACACTGCCGCTGAAAGTATTAAAACCGAGTTCCCTCAGGAGAGGATAATTTTTTACCGGCTGAGCCCATGAGGCGATCATGAAAAAAGGCTTGCCATTTATGAGTATTTCATGGTTCCGGCCAATCTTTATGTTCTTTATGGGCTCCTGTTGACCCAGGGCTGTTATTCCAACATGCAGGGAAATTAACAGGATCAATAATTTACTAATTTTCATAAGCTTATTTTGATAAGTCAAATTTATAAATACTTGAATCAATATCAAAAGAATTGAAATAAATTGCTTAAATGAAACAGTGCGGAATCTATCCTTCCCGAGCGTGATGATCAGTTCAGTCTGTAAAACAATGAGGCACAATGAAAAAGATCATTGTGCCCTCGAAATGTAATGATGTTCGACTATTTCTTTTATTTCTTCATTTTATAAATGTGTTCGGCAAGGGGAGCAAATTCGTCTGTGAATCTGTCATTTTCAGCAGTAATTGTCCGGTTTTCATCAACCACTTCGATAATGGTTCCTGCTTTAAGCCCGGCCACTTTGAATACAGCATTGCCTGAGCGCGGGGAAATCGGGTCAAATTGTCTCGCTTTTTCAGCGCCGGGTCCTAAATCATTGTTCTCTGTAAAGATGTAAAGCGAGCCTTTCAACTTTGTTGCTTTGAAGGAACATTTCAGATTATCTCCAAGGACCATTTCAATCTGCTCTTTTGCCGGATCAGCCAGAATAGCCGGAGCCAGCCGTGTGATCTGGGCATCCAGCCGTGCAAGCTCCTTCTGCATTTCGGGTGTCGGGGCGAATTCCTTAAATTCAGGACGCCAGGCATGTGTAAAATAGCCGATTGCTGTAGCCCCGTTGATGATGGCCTGCCATACCTCGTTACGGGTATGCATGGGCAAAACATCCGGCTGCTTTTCATAGGTCATCCATCGGCTGCCTTTACTTGTCTCGATCCAGGCATAAACAGGACGAGGACCCGCCAAGGCACATAACTGTTTAACCCCGCTTCCCACCCAGTTGAGATGGGCAGCGTAACCTGATCCATAGATGGGATAAATGTCAAAACCCATCACATCAGCGCTCTTCACGTATTCGGGATAAATCTTATCCCTGACATCAGCAGGATAGGTACTTTCTTCCCTGGTAAAATTCCCGGTCAAAGTCATAAAAAGCAATCTGCCCGGATTCTCTGCTCTTATCCCTTTAACCTTTTCAGCAACCTGCTCCGGAGTTTGTCTGGGTTTTGCTTCCGCGCCCTTGCCTACCGGCATATCGCACTCATCATCGAAGACCATTCCAAGTATCATATCATTGGGCGACTTTGCAATCCGCCTTCCGTTTGTCACTGCATAAACACCTGCCTCTTTGGCAGCTGCAGGATCAACGTCACCACATGCGGTATTCATTCCCAATTCCCGCAAAGGTTTGTAATTCTTCGCAGGCTGAGCCCATGACATTATCGGGAAAAAAGGTTTGCCATTAACAACAAATTCACGGTTTTTGCCAACTTTGACCTTCTTAATCGGTTCAACCGCATTCTGAGCCACAGCGGAGACACTTACCAATGCTGCCGCAATTAAAATAACCAATCTTCTAAGTTTCATAAGTTTTGAAAAATGTTTAACAAATACGTAACAATAATAACCTTTTTTATAATGAAAGAATTAAAGAATGAAGAAATTAAGAAATATTATTTTTACTATTCATTCATTTTTTCATTCGTCAATAAGATTCAAATGAATTGCCCAACAACTCTATCCGGTCACATTGAAGCAATTAATTCCCGGATAAGCAGGCTTAATTTTGGCCCGGTATTTCTGGCAACAGAGAGAACATTTTCATGTGAAACTTCAATGATCTCTCCCGGTACACCGCTGTCGGTAATAACCGATATACCAAATACCCTCATTCCCATATGACGGGCAACAATCACCTCGGGGACTGTCGACATTCCGACTGCGTCGCCGCCCAACAGTCGAAACATTTTATACTCAGCCGGGGTTTCGAATGTTGGACCGGTAACACCGACATAAACACCCTGCTTTAATTCTATCCTATTTTCACCGGCAATTTTTTTAGCTTTATTTCTGATATCAATATCGTATGATGCACTCATATCCGGGAATCTTGGACCCAACTCATCCTGATTTGGACCTATCAGGGGATTCTGACCGAACATGTTTATATGATCGGTAATCATCATCAGATCGCCAATCCTGAAATCCGGATTTAAACCTCCGCTTGCATTGGAAACAAATAAAGTTTCTATGCCCATTTCATGCATTACTCTAACTGGAAAGGTTACTTCTTTCAGAGAATATCCTTCATAAAAATGGAACCGCCCCTGCATAGCCAAAACATTTTTACCGCTAAGCTTGCCGAAAATCAGGACACCCTGATGTCCATCAACTGTAGAAAGAGGGAAATTGGGAATATCTCTGTAATCTATTTTGTTTATTATTTCTATATCATTGATTAGTTCACCTAAACCGGTTCCGAGGATAATGGCAATTTCAGGTTTAATATCGGTTAAACCCAGAAGGAATTCCGAGGTTTCTTTTATTGTCTTTAACATAGTTGAGTATTTTTCGGTCAAAATCTTTGCCTGCCTCATTTAGAAATCTGATTGTCAATGGGATATAGAATAAATGTTCGCGAATCATTTCCGGGATATTTTCAACCTCGCGAATCCGGATCATATCCTTTTCACTTGTCAGAATTATCCTTTCTCCCTCCGGCAAGGATACAAAATTGTTTACAATTTCCTGAAGGTCTTTTAAAGAATAATTGTGATGGTCGGGGTATCTTAATTCCAGTAAATTATGTGTTTTGTGTGTTAAATATTCCTTCAGGGGATGAGGATTTGCAATTCCTGTAAACAGCAAAATCGATAATCCATTGAGTAAATTATCTCTCAGTTTAATTGCTTCTTCAGGAAATACCGGCCGGGCATCATCATATTCAAGCTTTGTAAAATATAATTGCTGATAAGGTCTTATAAAAAGTTCGGTGCTAATGATCCGTTCATCAATCGGTTTAATATGGGCCGGGCATTTGGTAACAATAATTATATTGGCACGATCCCTGTTAAATGCAGGTTCCCGGAGCCTTCCGTAAGGTAAGAGGGAATCCCTGGTTATCAGCCTGTTGTAATCAGTCAATAAGATATTTAATCCCGGTTTGACATAACGATGCTGAAATGCATCATCTAGTATAATTACTTCCGGTGCTTCGGGTGACTTCAGCAGATTTTCAATCCCTCTTACTCTCTTTGAATCAACGACAACTATACAATCATTGAATTTGCGTTTAATCTGCAAAGGTTCATCACCTACCTGGGCAACAGTAGAATTTGTATCGACCAAAAGAAATCCTCTTGTTTTACGTTTATAACCCCGGCTCAGAGTTGCTATCTTGAAAGAGGATTTTAAAAGGCTGACAATATATTCTGTGTGAGGCGTCTTTCCTGTTCCTCCCACCGTAATATTCCCAACCGATATCACAGGCAAATCAAATTGAAGCGAAGGAAGAATCTTCAGATCAAATAATTCGTTCCGGATATTTACGACAAGGCCATATAACAGCGACAATATTTTCAGAAAAAAGTATTTCACAAGTTCAGATCAGGAAAATAGTTCGATGAATTTTATCTTTTATAAATTAAATTAACTAAGCAGACAAAGAAAGATTTCGGATAAAAATATAAAAATTGATTAAAAAACCTAATTGATATCTATATAGAAAGGCATTCTGGCATATATACCCCTCATCCGGCACTCATGGTCGAATTTCTCATATAATTCGTAAGTATCACCGAGCCTTGACTTTAATATTGCATTTTGAATCCTTACGGAAAAATTCTTTAATATTTCCTCAAAAGTATCTTTCAGTTTAGGCAATTCTTTAATACGGTAATTTTCTACACCTGCCTTGGAGGCCGCCAGTTTCACCGCCTCATTCAGCCCTCCGAGTGTATCAACCAAACCTATTTTATTAGCATCAATGCCGCTCCAGACCCGGCCCCGGCCTATCGAATTTACATCTGAAACCGTTTTTTTACGACCTTCAGCCACATGTAAAAGGAAGGTCTTATATACAGATTCAACCTGATTTTGAATCAGATTCAATTCAAACGGAGTCATTTTACGGGTTATAGTAGGCATATCGGAGTGTTCATTGGTTGAAACATTGTCGAAATTAATCCCGATCTTATCGGTCAACAGATTATTCAGATTGGGGATCATTCCAAAAACACCTATCGAACCGGTAATAGTTGTGGGATGGGCCACTATTGTCCCGGCACCGCAGGAAATGTAATAACCTCCTGAAGCATCATAATCCCCCATTGAAACCACCACCGGTTTAACCTTCTGGGACAACATCACTTCTCTCCATATCACCTCTGACCCGAAAGCCGATCCGCCGGGTGAATTGATTCTTAAGACAATAGCCTTGACGGTCGTATCTGTTCGAGCCTCACGGATCGTTTTTGACAAAATATCCGAATTTATATTGTATGGAAATCCCGAATCACTGTCAATTTCTCCTTCGGCATAAATTACAGCAATACGGGCTCTTGAATAGGCTTTCGTTTCATCAGGAACATTGACTCTATAATATTCATTAACAGATATTACAGGGATCTCATCTGTGGATCCAAGTCCCAGGAGCTTCCTGAAATCGTTCAATACCTGATCCATATACTTTAAATTAGTAAAGAACCCGTATTTTAACGATTTCTCAGGAGGACGAAAAGTCATCACTTCATTTGCATAACTATTCAGACTATCAATTTTGATATTCCTCTCTTTTGATATTCCCTCCAAAACACTGTTCCAGATACTGTTGAGATACACACTGGTCTGTTCCCTGTTTGCCTCACTCATTTTATCGTAAAGGAACGGCTCAACTGCGGATTTGAAAATATTGTCTTTTCCGCGAACCACCTGCATATCTATACCAAACTTATCCATCGCCTTCTTAAAGTAAGGAGATTCAGCGTTCAATCCCTGAAAATCAAACGTTCCCATTGGATTCATAATCAGGCTGTCTGCAACAGTTGCCAGATAATAGGCTTTTTGTGAGATATTATTGGAATAGGAATAGATAAATTTCCCGCTGCTCTTGAAGTTAACCAGTGCATCCCTGATTTCTTCCACAGTGGCATAACCGGAGTGAATATCCGATAAATCAAGATATATACCCTTAATAAGATGGTCTCGCTTTGCTTTTTCAATACAGTTTAACACCTGATTCAACCCGGTCGTTGATGAAACCTTAAGTCCAGGCAGTTCCAAATCCTCAAAAGGATTATTGGACTTTCGTTCGACGATCCGGTTATCCAGTTTGAGCACTAAAAGCGTGTTTTCCTTTAAAGGCGCTACTTTAGTTTTAAAGGTTGCCAGAGAAGTGACTATCCCAACCAGGATAAATATAAAAAGAAATACAGCGACTACCATTGCCAGCAATGAGCCAAAAAAAACTTTCCAGAATATTTTCATATGGTTATTTATTATTAGATTAAGTATCTATTTTTTGATTATCCGCTAACTTTAGATTTTGAAAAGTAATCAGTATTATTGTCAGGATATTATATACAAATTTAACAATTATGTCTGAAGTAACAATCCTTTTAGGCGGAAATCAGGGCGATAAGCACAAAATATTTTCTGAAACAATAAAATTGATCGGGGAAACAATCGGAAAGATTGAAGCTTTATCTTCAGTTTATGAAACCGAGCCCTGGGGATTTGTTTCCGATCTGTTCTGGAATCAGGCAATGGTTCTATCCACCACTTTACTTCCCGAAGAAGTATTAACACATGCCCAGGACATAGAAAATAAAATGGGACGTAAACGATTGTCAGATAAATATGAAGCACGTCCCATCGATATTGATCTTATGTTTTATGATGATTTGCAAATCAACACTCCGCGTTTAATTATCCCCCACCCGCTAGATAGGGCAAAGACGTTTTATGCTGGTCCCGCTGTCAGAAATTATTCCCGAAAAAATCCACCCCGTCACAGGACTGACTATTAAAGAAATGCTCAGCATATGTCCTGACAAATTGAAAGTGATCCGTGTCGAATAGAGATAGAATGAAAGAACATGATAGATGATCTTTCTTAATTCTTAATTCTTAATTCTTTAATTCCCTCATTATAAAAGCCCTTCATCAGCAAAGCTGAAATATCCGCTTTGTGTGACAATAAGATGATCCAGTAAAGGAATTTCCATTATCGTTGAGGCCTCTTTCAACTGGCGTGTAATCTTGCGGTCGGCTTCACTCGCTTCAAGATTGCCCGAAGGGTGATTGTGCCCGATAATAATTGAGGTGGCGTGCTTCTCCAGTGCCATTTTCAATACAAGACGGACATCGATGACAGTTCCCGTTATCCCTCCCTGGCTGAGCCTTTGTTTATCGGTAATCTTGTTCTGCCTGTTGAGAAACAATACCCAAAACTCTTCATGATCCAGATCCCCCATTAGCGGACGGAGATAATTGGCAACATCATTGCTGCAGGTTATTTTATCCATTTCCAGCGCCGAAGACATGTTTCTCCTCCTTCCAAGTTCCATTGCTGCCAGAATGGAAATAGCCTTGGCTTCCCCGATCCCATTATATTTGCTCAGATCTTCATAATTCCGTTTCCCCAATTCATGAAGATTGTTATTCACATCGCTAAGTATTTTTCGCGAGAGTTCTACTGCAGTCTCATTTCTGCTCCCCGATCTTATCAGAATAGCAAGCAACTCAGCATCAGAAAGTGAAGCAATGCCCCGGTAAAGCATTTTCTCCCTGGGCCTGTCTTCAACAGCCCAATCCTTAATCCCCAGTTTGCGGTACTCTTCCATAGGTTTGTCTTGAATTATATCTGAAGTTCTCAATCAAATTTATGAAATAAATTCACCACAAACAAAAAAAGCCCATCTAAAAGATGAGCCGCTATATATTATTGTAT
Source organism: uncultured Bacteroidia bacterium (assembly GCA_963810555.1). Classification (GTDB taxonomy): domain Bacteria; phylum Bacteroidota; class Bacteroidia; order Bacteroidales; family Prolixibacteraceae. Next base: position 357,612 of record CAWENX010000005.1, read on the forward strand.
TTGGTTATTACAGTTTGTTCACATGCAAGGCAAGACTCGATTTGAGGTTGGCCGCCTTGTTTTTGTGTATAATATTCTGTTTGGCCAGCTTATCAAGCATGGTGGCTACCTTTGGCAGAAGTTCTGCAGCAGCGCCTTTTTCTGTTGTTTCCCTAACACGCGCACAGCATTACGTGCTGGTTTTTGAATAATACTTGTTGTGCAGCCGATGGGCTTCACTCTGTTTTGCCCTCTTGATCGATGATTTATGATTTGCCATCTTTAGTAATTAATTATACTTGAATACCTTAATTCGTAATTCGTAATTCGTAATTCGTAATTATTTTTATTGTAGTCTGTAGGGGATTCGAACCCCTATGGCAAGAATGAAAATCTTGAATCCTAACCCTTAGATGAACAGACCGCTTTTTTAACTGTACTCCCCATTGATTGGGGGCGTAAAAGTAATTAAAAATGAAGGAATGAAAAAATGAAAGAATAAAATTCTTTGAAGTTCCTTATTCCTTAATTCTTTAATTCTTTAATTCCTTCATTATCTGATCGTAGTCTGTAGGGGATTCGAACCCCTATGGCAAGAATGAAAATCTTGAATCCTAACCCTTAGATGAACAGACCTTTTGATACTATTGGCTCTAAATAAAACAACCTCTTTTTGAAGCGTTTCCCTTTGATCCAAACCCAATTCACAGAGCACATTACCCCCCGAAATTTGGCGCTGCAAAGAAAATAACTATTTTCCAATTAGCCAATAAGGCGCTGAAAAAAATTATCCTGCAGACTCATACCGGAAATGATAATTAACAAACAATTTACTTTGGGAGTTTTAATTCAAAAGTTCTTGTGCAAAAGAAAGCAGATCTTTCCCTGAGAAATTGCCCGAACTCATCATCAATAGGTTTTTATCCTGCCATTTCATCCCCTTCAATTCTGAAAAAAGCCGATCAGAATCTGTAAATACTTCCAGACTATCCCTTCCGAAAGCTTCTTTTACCATACGGGGAGTTATAGGCTCCAGTTTCTTATGTTCGATAGTAACAGGATTAAAATATACAATTGCCTTGTCCGCCAGATTCATAGAGCTGTTATATTGGGGTAGAAATTCTTTCCTCAAGCTACTGAAAGTATGCAGTTCCATACAGGCGACAAGTTCTCTTCCTGGATACTGCGATTTAACAGCTTCAATAGTTGCCTTAAGTTTGGAAGGCGAATGGGCAAAATCTCGAAATACAGTTGCCGAAGGCGTTTCAGCCAAAATTTCCAATCGCCTTGCCGCCCCTTTGAAAGAAGGAATAGCTTCATAAAACTCATCCTCTTTGATTCCCAATTCATTACATATAATCTTTGCCCCGCTCAGGTTTTGCAGGTTATGCCGTCCAAAAACCCCCGACCTGACCTCACCTTTCCTTGTAATCAGCCAGGTCTCTCCGTTCCTGATCTCTGCAGGATGTTCCCTGTATGGTATCAGTTTAAGCCTTCCTTCATTGTCCTCCGCAATCTCATCCAGGTAGGGATCCTCTTCAAAATAAGCCAGTGTCGACCATTCCGGCATCAAAGCAGCAAAATCGCGGAACTGCTTGACATACATCTCAAATGTTGGAAATACGTTGATATGGTCCCATGCAATCCCGGTCAGCAGGGCAATCTGAGGCCGGTACAGATGAAACTTAGGTCTGGGATCAATAGGCGAAGCAAGATATTCATCTCCCTCAAATACTGCAACCCTGGAAGTATGGCTCAGCCTGACCATCGTTTCAAACCCTTCAATTTGCGCCCCGACCATATAATCAAAATCTCTGCCGTGATAATTCAAAACATGCATGATCATGGAAGTAATGGTAGTCTTGCCGTGGCTCCCGCCAATCACAACCCGCGTTTTATCCTTTGTCTGTTCATAAAGGAATTCAGGATAAGAATAAATGTCAACACCCAATTCCTGCGCCTTCAGCAATTCAGGATTATCCACCCGCGCATGCATCCCAAGTATAACAGCATCAATTTCAGGAGTGATCTTTTCAGGAAACCAGCCCGCATTTTCAGGCAGCAACCCATATTTCTGAAGCCTGCCGCGCGAGGGTTCAGCAATTTCATCGTCTGATCCCGTAACGATGTATCCTTTCTGATGCAGCGCGATGGCAAGATTATGCATGGCGGCTCCGCCGATGGCAATAAAGTGAACTCTCATGATCCTGATCGTTTGGTTTTTTTGTTAAAATTAGCAAATGTGAACAATAGTATTGGGAAAATTATTTCAAATTCATAACAGAACTTTGAGCCTGTTTAAATTCCCTTCAATTACAGTTTTATAACAGAGAATTTTACTCCCGTTTCTGCTTAAATAGCTAATAAATGCTTAACCTCAGCATAATCCTCTCCTGTAACCCCAAACCGGGTGAATATCTTTTAAAGGAGTCTGAAAAAGTCAGGATAAATTGACAGTGCGCAAATTAAATATTTCAATCAAATTTTGAACTGGCTTTTTGTGTCTACTATTTAACAATAAGTGCAATAGTTCTATCCCCGTATTAAGTCCGTGTTAAGTCCGTATCAAGTCCGTATTGCCATTAATAGCTCTTGTAATCATAATATCGAATTTCCTGAACCGTGATTTGAGAGCTGAATAATCCCCTTTTGTAATCAATTATCTGCTCTTTTTTACCTTGAGCTTTTCTTTGTTTTTTGATTTCCTTATATTTTGAGTTCAACAATATTTCAAATAGCATTTGAAAAGCAAAGAAAAGTTTTTATACCTTGCATCAACTAAATTTAACTGAAAATGAAAAAATATTCCTTACTCCTGTTGTCATTAATGACAATTCTCGTTCTTCCTTCATTCGCTCAGAAAACAAAAAAATACACCATTCCCGACATTCCTGGGTATCTTACTCTCAAAGGTGATTTTCACATGCATACCGTTTTCTCTGACGGCCTCGTTTGGCCCACTGTACGTGTCGGTGAAGCTGTAAATGAAGGCATTGACATCATCGCTGTGACAGATCACATTGAATACCGTCCCCACTTGAATGATATTCCTTCGGATCTTAACCGCTCTTATGATATCGAAAAACCTGTGGCTGAGAAGAACAATATTCTCCTTGTAAAGGGCGCTGAAATAACCCGTTCCATGCCTCCGGGCCATTTTAACGCACTTTTTATCCGTGATGCCGATTCGCTTGCCATCGAAGATTTTAAGGCAGTTGTGCAGGAAGCAAAGAAACAGGGAGGTTTTATCATGTGGAACCATCCCGGATGGAAAGCCCAGCAGCCCGATACCATCCAATGGTTTGATATTCATACCTGGATGCTCGATAACGGACTGATGAACGGGATTGAAATATACAACGACCGTGAATATTACCGACCCGTATTTGACTGGGCGCTTAAAGAAAAACCTGACCATCTTCGCCAATTCCGACTGCCATGTGCCAATGGGGACAGCATTCGATCTTGTCAATTCACACAGACCGGTAACCCTTGTATTTGCCAAAGAACGTACACTCGAATCGGTAAAAGAAGCCCTTCTTGCCGGACGAACTGCCGCATTCACTGAAAATACGGTAAGGGGCCGTGAAGAATGGCTCAGACCTTTATTCAATGCCTGTGTTGAAGTTTCAAGAAAAGAAAAAAGCATTTCTCTTATCAACAAATCGGATATCGAATTCGAAATTGAAGACAACACCGGAACCCTCTTCAAACTCGAACCCAAAGCCTCCGATTCATTCAATTCCAATAAAAAAGCAGTACTGACAATCAAGAACTTTGAAATTGCGCCGGGGAAATATTTGGAAATCAGTGTTGAATAAGAATTCTTTAGTCTAATCATAAAATGAATAGCCAAAATTTTAATCTTTCCTTATTAACTGATATATAATAATATGCGAAATGTCAGACGATGATTTATTCGATAAAATTGAAGAACTTTATTTGGAAGATCGATATAAGGAAATTATTGAAATCGAAAATTCCCATAAAGAGATTGATTTTTTTAATCCATTACATAAATGATTTTGATGAATTAGCAGAGATTTTTGCTGTAGCATATATTGAACTTAATATGTTCAAAAAAGCAATAGACAGTTATTGATTTATATATTAAAAATATGAATCGAAAAATGGAAAGATGATTTAGAATATCAGGATGACTTAACAACTTTTTTAAAGTTCAAGATTGAAGTTCATCAAAAACAAAATGCATTGATAAAAGAATTCAAATCAATTTTAGAATATATAAAACTTGGAGGAAAGGATGATGATATTTTAAGTTTAAAACCTGATGTTGAAAATGAATTGTTTGCAAGGTATACCAGAATAAATAAAATTATTATGTATGGTAGTATTGGATTAATTATGCTTTGCAATTTGAATTTACATTTTTGGGGGAAGTCCATTTTATTAATTTTATCATTCATTGCAATATGCTGGTATCTAATTAATTTCCATTTTAATAAAATGTCAAGGAAATTTTATATAAAGTTGCTTAATTTTATTTATAGATAAATGTTTAGGCTTAGCCTCGCTACATTGATTATATCATCAGAATTCATTACACGAGGAATTTCCAATTCCAAAATAAATAATCCCATCCTGTAGAGACGCATGGCGTGCGTCTCTATCCAATCAACCATTTCTTAAACATTAATTTTGTACCCAAAAAACAAATGATTGTAATGTATTAAATATGAGACGCACACCGTGCGTCTCTACCTTATTCATCCGGATATTTCATCCAGGATGATTATATGATGGGAACTATTCCCTAAATTTTTCCCTCTTGTAAATCCCATATCGGGAAATACATTTCATAATCATTCCGGATAATATCCCCATCACTGATTGTGAACCCTTTAAACAATTCCTTATCAAGATATTTCCTTGTCATGGGATTTCTTGCGATGTTTAAAAAACCTGAAAAATCAATCAGCTTTTCAGTACCGTCTGTAAATGAAAATCTGATCTTGTAATCCTCTGCGTAATCTGCCTTATTGATTGAAATCACAATCTTATCTGATTCTTTTTGATATTTTTTAAAATCTATCTGAAAATAAAAAAAATAACTTTTTAGGCGCTCTCAATCTTTAATTTTTCTCTTTTTTTTATTTCGACCTTAGGTTATCAGATGAGATTCTAACTCTTTAGGTGTTGTAAAAATTTGTATTGGTGAAAGGAATTTCGTATATTTATAAATAAAAATCCTTATGAAAATTTTATTAGTTTTATTTTCAATTGCAGTCTCAATAAGTTTCTGTGAAGGAATGAAATTGATGAAACCAACTTATCAGAACTCGGCGGATACGCCCATAAGTAAGACAATTCCTGCTGACATTTACAAAATAATCAGTGAATCCTGCATCCATTGTCATGTCAATGGGGGTAATCATATGGCGATGTCTCATATTAATTTCTCAGATTGGGATAGTTATTCCCCGGAAAAAAAGGCAGATAAAGCAAAGGATATGGTAAAAATGCTTGAAAAAGGAAAGATGCCCCCAAAACATTACAGAAAAGATCACCCTGAGAACATCCCCACAGAAGCTCAAATAGAGACTATAAAAAAATGGGCTGAATCACTTTCAGAAAACAAATGATCTCATAATATTCTAATCCTGATTTCACCATTCTTATTAAAAAAGCCAGAACATACGTTAAAAACTCGAACACGTATGTATTAATATAAATAGTTTCATATATTTGAAGCTCATTGAATTTTATCTGACGATTCAGGAGGGGAAACTTTTCCCATTGCTTTATCGTAGGTAAATACCTGGTTATGTGTAAAAAGGGGCACCGATCAGGTTGTCTTTTTGTAAAAAAATGTGTAATCCGGTTGTCCTTCCTAAACTTTGTTGAGTTAAAAATAGTCATGTTTTGGTGACAGAAAGAGAGAAATATTTTGAGTAAAAAAAATTAAATGGATCGAATTGAATATGAATCAAAGATTATTTTGCCTCTGAATTAAATTGTTTATTATGGAAAACAGGAATAATGAAAAGTTTTATTACCCCTCTCAGGCGGTGATTGATAATGCAAATGTTAAGGATTATGATCAGATGTACGCATGGTCAATAAATGAGCCGGATCAATTTTGGGCTGAACAGGCTGATCAGCTTTCATGGTATAAAAAATGGGATCAGGTGCTGGATAAGAGCAATCCCCCTTTTTATAAATGGTTTGCCGGTGGTAAAACCAATATTATTCTCAATGCTATTGACAGGCATTTGAATACTCCAAATCGCAATAAACTTGCTCTGATCTGGGAAGGTGAGCCCGGTGATGTCAGAACCTTCTCTTATCATGCCCTGAACCGTGAAGTATGTAAGTTCGCAAACATCCTGAAAAGCATGGGGGTAAAAAAGGGGGATGTTATCACTATTTATATGCCACAGATTCCGGAACAGATCATTGCCATGTTAGCTTGTGTCAAAATCGGGGCACTTCATAGTGTTGTGTATGGCGGGTTTAGTCATGAGGCATTGGCTGATCGTATCAATGATGCCAACAGTCGCGTGGTTATTACTGCAGACGGCGGCTATCGTCGGGGTAAAATAGTTGAAATGAAAAGTGTTGTCAATAAGGCAATGGAATTGTCACCGACAATGGAGATTTGTATCACAGTAAAGCGTAACGGCATTGATGTTTATATGGAAAACGGACGGGATTACTGGCTCCATGATTTACTCACCCTGCCCATTGCTTCAAATAAATGCGAAACGGAACCCATGGATTCGTCTGATATGCTCTTCCTTCTTTATACTTCAGGATCAACTGGTAAACCGAAAGCATTGATTCATACGCATGGAGGTTACAGTGTCTATGCTTCAACAACTCATCGTATGGTATTTGATATCCGTCCTGAAGATCGTTTCTGGTGTGCTGCCGATCCCGGATGGATTACAGGTCACAGTTATATCGTTTACGGCCCTCTGATCAACGGATCTACAATTATGCTGTACGAGGGAGCACCGACTCATCCCTATCCTGACCGTTGGTGGAAAATGGTGGAAAAATATGGGATTAACATTCTTTACACTTCTCCTACTGCAATCAGAAGCCTGATGCGTTTTGGTGATTCATGGCCTAACCGCAATGATATCAGTTCTCTGAGGCTTTTGGGATCTGTCGGTGAACCAATCAGTCCCGAAGCATGGAAATGGTATTATAAAGTAGTGGGAAAAGAGAATTGTCCGATTATGGATACCTGGTGGCAGACCGAAACCGGCGGTTTTATGATTACACCATTGCCAATCACACCCCTAAAGCCGGGATCAGCAACAAAACCCTTCTTCGGAAATGTGATAGATGTGGTTGATGACCAGGGAAATGAAGTAAAACCAGGCGAGGAAGGCACTCTGGTAATCAAAACTCCCTGGCCTGGAATGACAGCGGGAATCTACCGTGATCCGAACCGTTATATAGAAACCTACTGGAAAAAATATCAGAAGCAGGGTTGGTACCTCACAGGCGACTCTGCCAAAAAAGATGAAGACGGTTATTTCTGGATCATCGGTCGTACGGATGATGTGATCAAAGTGAGCGGCTATCGTTTGGGAACAGCTGAAATTGAAAGTGTTATGGCAAGCCACCCTGCTGTGGCTGAATCTGCTGCCATCGCCTTGCCTCATAATATCAAAGGCAACAGCATTCATATTTTTGTCGTCCTTCGCAAAGGATACTCAACCTCCAAAGACCTGGAACATGAGATGATCAATCACATGGTCGTGCATATGGGTCCGATCGCTCGGCCGGAAGAAGTGATATTCACTGATGTTCTGCCAAAGACAAGAAGCGGGAAAATTATGAGACGGGTCTTGAAAGCAAGAGCCTTAGGACTGCCTGAAGGAGATTTGAGCACTATGGAAGATTAAGCCTGATCAGCTTTGAATGATTAAAACCCCCTAGAGAATTCCATATCTTTGAGGTTTTATTATCATTTCGGAAGGATGCCTGAAATCTCTTGGTTTCCACCTTTCACCGGACTTTGTGCGCTGTATGAACGCTCTTTATACGCTTCTGCTTCGCTTAAAAAACGGACAAATTGAGCATTAAATGCATGTAAAAATCCTTTAAATCATTAAGATGGGGCAAAGAATATTACAGGATTAAAGCATTACACTTTTGCAGTTCTGGAATCTGAAATCATCTAATTGTGAAAGAATTCCTCTGTCTTTTTATTGGTAACGGATTACTGATAAGTGATTAATCGGTTTGTTATTGATACTGAATATAAATCGGCAGGGGTCTGAGTTTCATTATCTCCGATGGAGTTAACAACCTGTGGGGATCTTTCTTCAGATCATTGACAAAGAAAAGTTTAAAACCGGTAAATTGAACAGGCTCAGTATAGATATAGTTACGATATGTGCCTTTCTTAAGAGCAGGCTCTCCCCATCCGTCCATATTAATAACAATCTGAACTTCAGGATGAAGTTTGATTTTCTTTGAGTTTGTCACCATGTCTTTTGTAAAACGGTGTACTACCAATATCTTAGGGGGAAGGTGATATTCTCTTACCAGTTTCACAAGAAAATCAGTACAGTAATTCACATCTGCCGCATCATATGTTCCGATAACAGTACCGGGTTTTCGCCCGTTTTTCATAGAGAATTCCGGATCGATAGCCAGATGCACATAAGGTAACTTAAGATATTTTTCCAGGTGTGGCAATTCATCGCTGACTTTACTGAACGCTACCTGGACGTCGAGAAAGACAATCATCCCTTTTTTCGTTCCGGCAATATTAAGTACTGAATCTATTTGTTTATCCGGCATTCGCCACCGATAAGTTTCATCTTTCCAGCTATTTCCCTGGGCAACAACTGCAATATAATGAAGAGCCGGCTGAACAGGGGTTTTTGGATCCGCTTTTTCCCATTCTTCAACCTCTTCATCGAGTTTGGACATCATCTCCTTTGGGGGCAGGGCTCCCAGGATTCCCATTTTTTTTGAATAAAGATTCCCGTAAAAGGCAACGATCCGTTTATAAGGCAGGATTGCTCCCCGAAGTGGATAAGGCTGATTTTTTACCGGCCAGCGGCCTGTGCTGTCGCCATTGGCAAGCTCGACCAGCTTCTGATTATATCTGACAGTATCAACTGAAGGCAAAGACTTATGAGATTCAACTGCTGTACTTGTTTTTGTTTTTAATGTAGTCTTAACAGATGTTCTGCTTTTATTTATTTTTTTTGACCTCTCTGAACAGTTGGTAAATAAAAATAGCAGGATTGATGCTGCCGAGGCAATTAAAACTATTTGTATTTGTTTTTTCATAGTACTTCCCAATCTAAATAAGAGCATATTCGTTTTCAGTCATCATCGATTCTGACACACTCAATTACCAGATTATATGATTTTTACATTAATACGTTGAATTGATTTTGTTGGTTAGCGTTATTAATTCTATTCTGCCTCAAATATAATATTCTCCCTCAAACTTTTTTTATGTTTTAATTTTTATTCAAATTTTTAATCCCACAAGGAAGTGAATCCCGATAAACATACGATTAACTTATGCTGTTAAACTGGCAGAATCATTTACAGGATTATAAAGTTATACAGTTGTAGCCTTAGTGACTGATATACTGAAACACTGAATCTTTATGACTCTGAAATTATTCTTTTATCTTTTTACTTTTGTCTTTTTACTGATAACTGATTACTGATTACTTTCTTATGACTTCCCCTTCCCTGCGTACCATTTGGAATATCGCCTGGCCGATTATGCTGAGTCTTTTGGCTGAGAATGTTGTGAATGTTACGGATACTGCATTTCTCGGTCATTTAGGCGAAGTTGAACTTGGGGCATCTGCCATAGGCGGTTTGTTTTATGTTACTCTCTATATGGTGGGTTTTGGTTTTGCAATTGGAGTACAGATTTTGGTGGCTCGCCGTTACGGGGAAAAGAATTATTCGGACATAGGGAGAATTTTCGATAACAGCTTTTATTTTCTCGGCATTACCTCCGTGATTATCACAGCATTGGTTATCCTTTATGCCCCCTCATTGCTTAAGCATTTTATGGTTTCTGATGCAATCTGGGAAGCCAGTTCAGTCTTTCTTGTTTACAGGGTTTTGGGCTTGTTTTTTGCTTCAGGGGGACTATTATTCCGGGCTTTTTATACCGGAATTACTTACACAAAATATTTGAGCATCAGTTCCTCAATAATGGCTTTTGTAAATATCCTGCTTGATTACTCTTTAATTTTCGGCCATTTCGGATTTCCAAAACTGGGAATTAAAGGGGCAGGAATAGCTTCGGCTATTGCCGAAGCCAGCGCCCTTCTCTTTTTTTTAATTGTGACCCGGCGAGATTCAGGGGTCAGGATATATCATCTTTTCAGTTGGGTGAAACCTCAGTTGAAAATTATAAAAAATACTCTTGGTATATCTGTTTTTGTAATGATGCAGATGGTTCTTTCACTTGGAAGCTGGTTCATTTTCTTCATGTTTGTTCAAAAAATGGGAGAAAGGCCTCTTGCCGTATCAAACATTATCAGGAGCCTTTACCTTTTGTTAATGATACCCGGCTGGGCGCTGTGCTCTGTAACCAACACATTGGTGAGTAACGCTTTGGGAGAAGGGAGTCCCGATAATGTCCTTCCCATCATTAAAAAGATGGTCAAAGTCTGTGCCGTGTGTATGTTTTTTGTCCTTTCAATAGCTGCTTTGGTGCCGGGATATATTATCTCAGTTTATACCAAGGATACCTCGCTTGTGAATGCTGCTGTACCTTCTCTCTATGTTGTTATAGCAGCCCTTTTTATTTTCGCTAATGTCAGTATTTTATTTAACGGAGTATTGGGCACAGCCAATACAAATATTTCATTTGTTATTGAAGTAATTGCCCTCACTGCATATCTTATTTATGCATGGTTTGTTGCGGTTCACCTGCATCAAAAAATCGAAATCGTCTGGACATCTGAATTTATTTACGGTCTGATACTTGGCGGCCTCTCATTCTTGTACCTGAAAAAGGGCAAGTGGAGATTAAAAGTGGTCTAATATTCAGTAGTACACCCATATTTTCAATGATATACTCCTAAAATATATTTTTCAACTAAAAAGAAACTAAACTGAGACGTTTTTTGCCTTTCATTCTTCAGGATACATCTCCTGTATGGATATATAAAAATAAACATATGTTCTGATATACATTAGTTTAATTGCCGTTAAATCTCATAAAAATCAACTTTTTCATTAAGGTTAATAAATTTTAAAACTTTACCTTTGCCCCCGATTTCTAAAATCAGCTATTTTATGAATAATGGTGATATAAAGCTCTTTGCAGAGTTTTCCCCGGTTGCAACTGAAGCATGGGAAGCCCAGATCCATGCTGACCTGAAGGGAAAGGATTATGAAAAGACCCTTGTCTGGCAGACAAATGAAGGAATTAAAGTCCGGCCTTATTATCGTGAGGAAAATATTAAGGATTTGGATTTTACAGATACCCTGCCTGGTCAGTTTCCTTATGTGCGCGGCAAAAAGGCAAAAGGAAACGAATGGCTGATCCGCCAGGACATTGAAGTGAAGGATATTATTGAAGCCAATATGACGGCTGTTGGTGTTTTGTCCAAAGGTGTCACCTCACTTGGCTTTATTTTCAGTGAAAGCCGTGAACTCAACAACAAAGATTTTAATAAACTATTCAAATCAATCGACCTTGAGAAAATCGAAGTCAATCTGGAAATGGATGGCAATAACGGGGCTTTGGTGAAAAACCTGGCTGCGTTTCTACAGCAGCACTCTGCTACAGATGAATTGGTCAAAGGCTCCGTGAATTATGATCCGATTGGCGCATTAATTCTGAAAGGGAAATTCTGTATTGGAGAACAGGAAACATTTGAAAGGATGAAGTTTATTACAGAAAGTGCTTTACCATTGCGCGGACTCCAGACAATCAGCGTCAACGGGAAATATTTCAGGAACGCCGGTTCTTCCATTGTTCAGGAACTGGGTTTTTCTCTTGCAATTGGCGCTGAATATCTTACGCGGCTCACCGATCTGGGATTGGATGCCGCCACTGTGGCTCCGAAAATCCGTTTCAATTTCGGAGTGGGGAGCAACTATTTTATGGAGATAGCCAAACTCCGTGCGGCTAAGATGTTATGGGCAAACATCGTGAAAGTGTATAATCCCAAATGTGATTGCGGACCGTCAGGTGATTGTGAGGATGAATGTGTTGATGGTGTTAGTCTTTGCGCCGGTAAAATGAACATTCACTCAGAAACAATAATCTGGAATAAAACGATTTATGATCCCTATGTGAATTTGCTCCGTACACAGACTGAAGCAATGTCGGCAGTTTTGGGCGGAACCGATTCGCTAACAGTTCTCCCGTTTGATGTTGTTTATGAAAAACCAACCGAATTTGCTGAGCGCATTGCCCGCAATCAGCAATCCTTGCTGAAGGAAGAAGCCGGTTTTGATAAGATAGCCGATCCCGCGGCAGGTTCATATTATATTGAAACTCTTACCGCCTCAATTGCAGAACAGGCATGGAAATTATTTCTTGAAGTACAGGATAAGGGCGGCTTCATCTCTGCATTTCGTGAGGGCTCTGTTCAGTCACAAATTTGGGAAATGGCCCGAAAAAGAAAAAAAGCTGTTGCAACCCGCCGCGAAAATCTCCTGGGCGTAAATCAGTTTGCAAATGCAACCGAACAAATAACTGACGATCTTTGCCCCGCCATATTTGATGATCAGGATATGACCTCAGCCGATGCTGAAACGGAGACGCTTAAGATCTGCCGGGGAGCCCAGGATTTCGAGGCTCTGCGTTATTCAACCGATGCTTATTCCAATTTCAATCCCCGGCCTAAAGTATTCCTTCTGACTATTGGAGATCCGGCCATGCGCAAGGCCCGCGCTCAGTTTTCATACAACTTCTTTTCTGTGGCAGGTTACGAAATTGTCGACAACAATGGTTTTATAAATGTGGAGGAAGGAGTGAAGGCTGCATTGGATGCAAATGCTGATATCGTGGTGATTTGCAGCTCCGATGATGAATATCCTGTATTTGCTCCTGAGGCGTTTAGACTGTTAAAAGATAAGGCTGTTTTTTTAGTAGCAGGGGCTCCTGCGTGTACTGATGAATTAAAAGCACAGGGAATTGAAAATTTCATAAGCCTGAAAAGCAACTTGCTTGAATCATTGACTGATTTTAACAACAAACTGGGAATTAAGAAAGCTATATGAAACCTGATTTTAAAACAATCAATATAAAAACCCTTTCGGGGTTGAAAACCCCCGAAAGGGTTACTGTCAAAGAGTGGGAAAAGAAAAATTGGATCCTGAAGGATTGGATCACTCCTGAACTGATTCCCGTAAAGGGCGCTTATACAAAAAAAGACCTGGAAGGCATGGAACATTTGAACTATGCTGCCGGTCTGCCGCCTTTTCTCCGCGGACCTTATTCAACAATGTTTGTCACAAGACCCTGGACAATAAGGCAGTATGCAGGTTTCTCAACCGCCGAAGAATCCAATGCCTTTTATCGCCGAAATCTTGCGGCAGGGCAGAAAGGCCTTTCGGTGGCTTTTGACCTTGCCACCCACAGGGGTTATGATTCCGATCACCCGCGTGTGGTCGGAGATGTCGGTAAGGCGGGCGTTGCCATTGATTCAATATTGGATATGAAAATTCTGTTCGACCAGATTCCTCTAAACAGGATGTCGGTTTCAATGACGATGAACGGCGCAGTTCTTCCTATCCTGGCCTTTTATATTGTCACAGCGCTTGAACAGGGAGCGAAGCTTGAAGAATTATCAGGCACAATTCAAAATGATATCCTCAAGGAATTTATGGTGCGCAATACCTATATCTATCCGCCTGAATTTTCTATGAAGATTATCGCCGATATTTTCGAATACACTTCGAAAAAAATGCCGAAATTCAATTCCATCTCCATTTCAGGATACCATATGCAGGAAGCAGGTGCAACAGCTGATATTGAAATGGCTTACACCCTTGCTGACGGTTTGGATTATATCCGTACCGGGATCAAAGCAGGTCTCGATATCGATGCATTCGCCCCGCGGCTCTCTTTCTTCTGGGCAGTCGGAATGAATCATTTCATGGAAATCGCCAAAATGCGTGCTGCACGTATGCTGTGGGCCAAAATTGTCAAACAGTTTAATCCGAAAAGTCCTAAATCGATGGCGCTCAGGACACACTCCCAGACTTCCGGATGGTCTCTCACGGAGCAGGATCCTTACAACAATGTCGGCAGGACCTGTATAGAAGCAATGGCAGCAGCCCTGGGCCATACCCAGTCTCTTCATACCAATGCCCTCGATGAAGCCATAGCCCTTCCGACTGATTTCTCAGCCCGGATTGCAAGAAATACGCAATTATATATTCAACAGGAAACCGAAGTCTGCAGGTCTGTAGATCCATGGGCTGGCTCTTACTATGTTGAATCATTGACAAAAGAGCTTGCCGAAAAAGGCTGGGCATTGATACAGGAGGTTGAGGAACTCGGAGGAATGGCAAAAGCTATTGAAACGGGAGTGCCTAAAATGCGCATCGAAGAGGCGGCAGCCCGCACTCAGGGAAGAATAGATTGCGGTTCACAGGCAATCATCGGTGTAAATAAATACCGCCTGGAAAAGGAAGATCCCATCGATATCCTTGAAATAGACAACACTGCAGTACGTCAGTCACAGATTGAGAGGCTGAAAAAACTGCGCGCAGGACGCAACGAAGCTGAAGTTCTCGTATCTTTGGAAGCAATTACAAAATGTGCGCAAACCGGTGAGGGAAATCTCCTTGAACTGGCCATTATTGCCGCACAAAAGCGTGCAACATTAGGCGAAATATCCTATGCATGTGAAAAAGTAGTCGGACGTTATAAAGCAACAATCAGAACTATATCAGGAGTGTATTCATCAGAAGCAAAACACGACAGGAATTTTGAAGAGGCTACACAGATGGTAAGCCGATTCGCTGAGAAGGAAGGACGCCAGCCCCGTATTATGATTGCCAAGATGGGACAGGACGGACACGACCGCGGAGCAAAAGTAGTGGCAACCGGCTATGCCGACCTTGGTTTTGATGTCGATATGGGCCCCTTGTTCCAGACTCCCGAAGAGGCTGCAAAACAGTCTGTTGAAAATGATGTTCATGTTCTGGGTGTCTCTTCTCTCGCGGCAGGCCATAAAACGCTGATCCCTGCTGTTATTGCCGAATTGAAAAAGCTTGGACGTGAGGATATCATGGTAATAGCAGGCGGAGTGATCCCCGCTCAGGATTACCAGTTCCTTTACGATGCCGGCGTAGTGGCTATTTTCGGTCCCGGCACATCTGTCGTCTCAGCAGGAAAGAAGATCATGGAAATATTGCTCGCGGCACAGGAAGATTAATTTTGCAGAATATTATACAAACTAAATGCAAAAGGCTGTTCTTTTATAGGGACGGCCTTTTCTACGTATGAAACACAAGGTGATAGGTTATGAATAACTGAATGCCAGACCAACCGATTATCAGAGAAACAATAGAGAATATGGAATCCCTTATTCCCTTGGTAGAATGGATGTATTTTTTACACGACCCTTATTCCATTATTAATGAGGGAATAAGGAAAGATTATGAATATAAATCCATTCTACCAAGGGAATATGGGAATTCCGTCTTATTTTAAGACACATACAGAAAATTCTTCTCAACTTTATTCAATCAGCTTCTCTTTATTATTTCTATCCTGTTATATTTTCCTGCGGGGGACGAAAAAATCCTCTTTCTTAAGATTACATTTCTTAGCTATGGCTATACAGTATTCCAGACGCCCGGCATTGGCATTCCTGGCATCTGATCCGAAAGTAAATTTTAAACCTTTTTCTTTGGCCATATAAATGAACTCTTCATGAGGGGTATGGGCCATATCGTTGATCTCAAGAGCGATATTCCGCGCCTTGGCTGCATCGATGATTTTTAGCATCCGTTCATTTGTCCAAATTGTATAGTAATCACGGGCAATGCAAACCGGTAAAAAAAGCGGCCATCCGAAGATGTTAATAGGTTCATTATTCAGGATGTTCAGGCTGTGTGCCATATATCTCTCCATAAATGCTTCCGTATCCTCCACATAAGTCTCTAATTGCCAGATAAATTCATATTGCCCGTTTCCCAGCGGGATTGTCTGCGGATCCATAAGTACGTAATCCAGTTTTTGTAGAACTTCCGGTGAAAAATTCTTGGCCCATCCTGTTTTCGTGGGTTGTAATCCTATGTAAACCGGGTATTTACGCAATTTTTCAATGTAGTTCATAAGGTCCGTATCTGTCACTATACCCGTCCTGGGTAAAGGGTGCTCCAGCATGCCGAACTTCACTTTACTCTGTTTGGAAATTTCTACCATCCTGTCTATGGTAAACTGCTCTGTCATATGAACATGCAGGTCGATCAGAGGAAAATCATATTCTTCGCCCGCTTTTGTGTTGCATGCAACAGGCATAGCAAACAGGGTGCCGCTGACGAGCCCGGCTTCCTTGATAAATCTTCGTCTTTTCATAATTGCTCTGTTTTAAAAGGTTAGGTGTAACTTGGAAATGAACTCTGTGACAAAAAAGTACATTACAGGGTACTTCGAATCGCTAAATTTTAATTTATTATAACTGTAATTTATCCGCTTAAAAAAAACCGCCCTTCCCGAATCATCATGTTGGAATTATTGACAATTGGGGCTGATCTTTATTTCTTCCCCGCGCAATATGAAATGCCTGATTTCATTTCATCGGGTACAAATGGCATTTGATTCAAAATCAATACAATATTACAAAAACTTTCCTGAATTATTTTTATCTCCATATCCTTAATTTATTATCTTTAAAACCTTTTAAAACCAAATTTACTCAACATGGAAAACCTTTCGAGAAGAGACTTTTTAAAAACATCCGCCACTGCGGCAGCCGGGGTTTCAATTTCGGGACTTGCATTTAACGCTCCTGACAAACCGCTCTGGCGCTATTCTGTTGCCGAATGGTCAGTAAATCCCCTGATATTCGGTGAGGCCAAAAAACTGCCCTATAATCAGTTTATCAATATGGTAAAAAATGATTTCGATGCCATCGAAAAGGCTGCCCCGATGAAGAATATCGACTTCCCAAAATTCATTCGCGATTGCGGTTGCGAAGGCGCCGAATATGTCAACACCCTTATGTACAACAAGGCAAGAAATGAAAAATACCTTGCCGAGCTTAACAAAGTCTGCAAAGGGGAGGGGGTCCGAAGTGTGCTGATCATGTGCGATTCCGAGGGCGAGACCGGCGCTCCGGATAAGGCTGAACGGATAAAAACGGTCGAAAATCATAAGAAATGGATCGATACGGCCGCTATTCTGGGCTGTCATTCCATCCGCGTCAATGCCGGATCAAAAGGTTCTTACGAGGAACAACAGAAACTTGTCACCGACGGCCTCCATATGCTTTGTGAATACGGCGATACAAAAGGAATCAATATTTTGGTTGAAAATCACGGAGGAATATCAAGCAACGGCAAATGGCTCTCTGAGGTGATGAAAATGGTCAACCACAAGAGGATAGGCACCCTGCCTGATTTTGGCAATTTCAAGATCAAAAGCAATCCTGACGAGTGGTATGACCGTTACTTGGGAGTAAGGGAACTGATGCCTTTTGCAAAGGGCGTTTCAGCCAAATCACAGAAGTTCAATGAGGAAGGCGAAGAGGTTGATTCTGACTATCACCGCCTTATGCGAATCGTTGAAGAAGCGGGTTATCATGGCTTTGTCGGTATCGAATATGAAGGCGAGCAATACCCCGACCGCAAAGGCGGCGTTCTGGCAACCAAGAAGCTCCTCGAAAAGTGCATGGCCGAACTCTCAAAGAACTTTAAAGTATAAATCTTAAGAGGATAAAATCAATATATTCAATACAATATACACAATAATAAGAAAAAAGTCTTACAGGGATATTGCTTTAAGACTTTTTTCTTATGTTTTTTTTCCTACACTTATAAATCATTATAAATCAGGTTTATGTCCGTACCAAATCCGTAGTTTTAAGACAACTTTGATTTGCCGTTGGTAGGGCATTGGTATGACTTGGATTGGGAGAAAAAGGATTTGGATTAGTTGAGTGACAAGGAATCTGCCAGTTTAAACACTGACATCAGCAAAGTAACTCATATTCTGACATACACTTTAAGTTCCCCATCTTTATTTTGAATCCCGTTCAATAAACTAAGATATGCTTGACAAAAAATGAATGGAAACAAAATGATTTTTAGTCCCCATAAGCAATCAAACAAATGAGGACAAATTACATTTTCTCCTCTAATTCGAATGCTTTTCAAATTTTTACTTTTGGGATAAGTAATCTCAAAGAATTCAGCTTTCCCTGGCGTGCAAACCTGAAAGGTCATTAAAAAACCCGTTCACAAATATATTTATCGAGGATTTAGAAAATATTTCAGTTTATCTCCTCAGAAAATTCCATCAGATATGCTTTTATAAATTCGTCTAAATTTCCATCCAATACTCCCTGCACATCTGAAGTTTCATAACCGGTCCGGACATCCTTAACTAATTTATAAGGCTGTAAAGTATAAGACCTTATCTGGGATCCCCATTCAATTTTCTTCTTTGAGGCTTCTAATTTGATTGATTCCTCCTGCCGCTTTCTCAATTCAATTTCATAGAGCTGCGATTTTAGCAAACGGATTGCATTTTCTTTGTTTTGCAACTGAGACCTTGATTCAGTATTTTCAATGATTATCCCGGAAGGGGCATGCTTTAACCTTACGCCGGTCTCAACTTTATTTACATTTTGTCCCCCGGCTCCGCCCGATCGGAATGTATCCCAAGTGATATCTGCCTGATTTACTTCAATATTTATACTGTCATCGATCAAAGGAGAAACAAAGACAGAGGTGAATGAGGTTTGCCTTTTACCTTGTGCATTGAATGGAGAAATGCGGACCAGGCGGTGTACACCATTCTCACTTTTCAGATAACCATAAGCAAAATCACCGTCAATTTCAATGGTAACACTTTTTATCCCGACATCCTCACCAGGAACAAAGCTTGACTGACGAACAGAATATTTATGCTTTTCAGCCCACCGCAAATACATCCTTAGCAACATGTCAGCCCAATCATTCGATTCCGTGCCACCAGCGCCTGCATTAATTTTTAAAACTGCTCCAAAACGATCTTCTTCTCTACGAAGCATATTTTTTGTCTCGAGATTCTCAATCAATGTCCTTGTTTGAGAAAAATGATCTTCCAGTTCCTGTTCGGTTATATCACCACTCTCACTGAACTCGAAAACAATCTGCAATTCCTCAACCCATTTATGGACTTCCCTGAATGCTTCGGTCCACTGCTTGATTGACTGAATCTTCTTTAACTGACTTTCAGCCTTTTTAGGATTACTCCAAAAGTCTGGAGCCTGAGTTTTCAATTCCTCTTCCTGAATCTGAATTAATTTGTGGTCAATGTCAAAGATACCTCCTCAGCGCATCACGACGCTCAACAAGGTCTTTAATATGTTCTTTTAATACCATGGATATATAGGATTTACAATAATTTCAACAAAGATAGTATAAAACGGTGAACAGTGAACAGTGAACAGTGAACAGTAATCAGTAATCAGTAAATAGTGTGTTCTGTATGGAAATTAAAGAAATGTTTCAGGGTTACAGAGTTTCAGAGTTCGGGGATTTAAGTTTACTGTTCCGTCAACTAAAGCTGACGGCAAAGGATAAATCGCCATGTGTTGATCGCTGATTACTAATTACTTTAAAGACAAGACACGTGACTGCCGCCTGTTGCCTCGATAATTTCCCCGGCAATCCGAAAAGCAAGATCACTCTCAAAACCACGACCCTGAGCATAAACTGCAAGCTTTTGCTTTCTTTCCCAAGAGTTCGATGCTTTCAATGATTTGGCTTTGCTTCTGAGTAAATCCCTAAGTACCACTTCATAATCATCCTCCGGTATAGTCGCCATGGATTCTTCAATAAGCTGTGCCTCAATATGTTTTTGTCTGAGCATATAAGCAATTTTGACTTTTCCCCATTTATTCAACCTGAATTTATCGCTGATATAATGGACAGTAAATCTTTTGTCATCAATAAATTTCTCTTTTTTCAGATATTCAATAGCAGTCGATATTTCATCAGGTGTCAAACCTGATTTTCCAAGAATGATAATTAAATCAGAACTACACTTTTCCGATTTACTGCAAAGCACAGCGGCATTTTTCAATGCTTCTTTGTATGATAGGGTACCTGACATTATAACCAGTAATCAGTAATCAGTAAAAAAATAAACTTTGCGTAACTTAGAATACAACAAGAAATCAGGACAAAACCTCACAAAATTAAGAAATGTTAAATGATACGAATAATTATTGGTAATTTGAAAACCAAACAATGTTGCAGTTTAGGGAATTGATAGCCGAAACAATTTTTCTGATCACTGTTAACTGATTACCGATCACCGATCACTGTCTTATGTATTCTGGTCTGGTCATAATTGACCCTTGTAATCCTTTTTTTAACAGCCTGTTCAATAACAATCGGAACTTTCTCCTCAATTACCGTACTTGTATCAAGCCCAAGAGATTTTACATCATTAAGACTAAATCCGCGAATAGCATTGTGAAGACCCATTGTGAAAGCCTTTACCGGAGGAAGATTATAATCATGTGTCATAATCCGGTCGAGATTGACAAAAAGAAAATCTGCAGGTATGGAATGTTTTTTCAATGAATCATATTGGCTGACTATACTTATCTCACCGCTTTTGGTAAGATCTTCGACAACTTCCCTGAAATATAGATTAATTTTTCTTTCTATTTTAAATCCTAAGCGAAAATCAATTTTAATGAGAACGCCTGGAATAAGATGATGAACAACATACTCAAAATTATTCGGAGTATCCAGATTATCTATATGCAGAAACCAATATGTGTCGGCTCTTTTGGGGTGTTTGTTGAAGATGGAATACATGATTTTAGATTCAATCTGTTCAACCCTGTTTGCGTGAGTGATATAAACGAGATTTGTGGCTATTTTCGGTACTGAAGAATCATTGCTTAACTCCTTGAAGATTTCAGGATCTTTGCGAATATTGACAAAACTTATATATTGGTTCTTGATCTTTCTGCCAAAGTACCAGCCATACATAACGGTAAAAAAAGTCAGGGCAAGAGCAATAGTCAGCCAGCCACCAGTAGAGAATTTATGAATATTTGCATAAAGAAAAGTCCCTTCAATTGTCATAAAGGTCAGGAATAAAATACCTACTAATAAGGGATTTGTTTTTTTTAATCTCAGATGATAAGACAGGAGGATGGTTGTCATTATCATAGTAAGGATTATCGATAAACCGTATGCTGCTCCAAGGTTTGTGGATTTACCGAAATAGATCACTACAAAAGTGCAGATTATCCATAAAAACCAGTTAATAAAAGGAACGTAAACCTGGCCCTTAATTATTGTCGGATAAATAATCTTTACCTTTGGCCAGACATTTAAAGAGACAGCCTCACTGATAATTGTATAAGCACGCGTAATTGAAGCCTGACTGGCAATAACAGCTGCCGCCGTTGCAATAATAATTCCTGAGAGTAAAAACCAGGGAGGCATTATCGCAAAAAAAGGATTGATCTCTTTTATCCCTTCAAGATGTGTAAGAAGGTAAGCCCCCTGCCCAAAATAATTAATAAGCAAGATACTTTTCACAAATATCCAGGTAATCCGGATATTCCTTATCCCACAGCGACCAAGATCGGAATACAGGGTTTCTGCTCCGGTTGTAGCAAGAAAAATTGCGCCGAGTAAAATAAAAGCCCCGGGATATCTTGAAAGAAAGTGCACCGCATATACAGGATTCACAGCTGCCAGCACACCAGGTTCTTTAAATAAATAGTTTATTCCAAGAGCTCCCAGCATAATAAACCAAATTCCCATTATGGGTCCTAAGGTACGTCCCATAAAACCCATCCCAAATTGCTGAAAAAAGAATAAGACCGCAAGAATGGCGATAACTATGGGAACTACAGGAAATTCCGGACTCAGAATCTTTAAGCCTTCAATTGAAGAAGTAACAGTAATGGCAGGAATTATAATACCGTCCGACAATAAC
This sequence comes from uncultured Bacteroidia bacterium, assembly GCA_963810555.1. GTDB lineage: Bacteria > Bacteroidota > Bacteroidia > Bacteroidales > Prolixibacteraceae. The sequence continues at coordinate 379,708 of CAWENX010000005.1, forward strand.
GTACTTGCTCCGATCATAGCTACAATGGCAACCCAGCTTCTCTTTCTCTTGATCAGTGCAAATAGTGCAAAAATTCCACCCTCTCCATGGTTATCAGCTTTAAGGGTTATGATAACATATTTGATAGTGGTTTGAAGGGTGAGCGTCCAGAATATACAGGATAAAGTTCCAAAGATCAATAATTCATTATAATCCTTTGTGCTGTTGATTAACATATTCATTACAAACAAAGGACTTGTACCGATATCCCCATAAACGATCCCAAGGGTAATGATTAAACCAGCAAGGGAGATATTTTTAATCCTGAAATTTATTTTCCCCATTTTCATTAAACTTATTCTTTTGCCTTACTCCAAAGAAGATTTGCAAAAATACTTATGAAGTAACTCATTTATAATTAATCAGAAAAAAATTTAAATCAATATATTTCATGAAATATTTTAAAAGGTCAAAAAAACAAATTCTGAGATTATATGCTATTAAAAAAAATCACTTGCTAATTAATTAATTCGTGACCGAAATATGGAATAAGTACTTTAGGGACGACTATTCCTTTCGGAGTCTGATAATTCTCAAGGATAGCAGCCACAATGCGGGGGAGAGCCAAAGCGCTTCCGTTTAGTGTATGAGCGATAATAGGCTTGGATTTTCCTTCTTCCCTAATTCTTACTTTTAAACGGTTGGCCTGAAAGGACTCGAAATTAGATACAGATGACACTTCAAGCCATCTTTCCTGGGCTGCGGACCACACTTCAAAATCATAAGTCAAAGCTGATGTGAAACTCATATCTCCCCCACATAATTTAACAATCCGATAAGGCAAACCAAGCTTTTGAACCAATGATTTAACGTATGCAACCATTTCATTAAGGGATTCATAGGATTTATCAGGGTGTGCAATCCTGACGATTTCTACTTTGTCAAACTGGTGCAGGCGATTCAATCCGCGAACATCTTTTCCGTACGATCCTGCCTCTCTTCTAAAACATGCGGAATAGGCTGTAGTTTTAACAGGGAGATTTTTGGCTTCCAGTATGACATCCCGGAAAATATTTGTGACAGGAACTTCGGCTGTAGGAATCAGATAGAGATTATCTGTATCACAATGATACATTTGTCCTTCTTTATCCGGCAACTGTCCTGTCCCATATGCTGAAGCTTCATTTACCACATAAGGCGGCTGGACCTCAAGATATCCGTTTTCACGTGCCTGATCGAGGAAGAAATTAATCAGGGCACGTTGTAACCGGGCTCCATATCCTTTATAAACCGGGAATCCTGCTCCTGTTATTTTCACACCTAATTCAAAATCTATTAAATTATATTGGGCAGCCAGTTCCCAATGAGGTTTCGAAAATTCAGGCAGGACAGGTTTCTCTCCTCCGGCTTCAACAATTTCGTTATCTTCAGCGCTCTTTCCGACCGGGACAAGATTAGAAGGCAGATTAGGGAGTTGTAAAACAAGTTGAGATAATTCACTATCAATTGAATCAAATTCAGCTTCAAGTGTCTTAACAGAATCCTTTATTTTAAAGGTCTCTTCTTTCGCGCTGTTCGCTTCAGAAGTTTTTCCTTCTTTCAATAATCGACCAATATCTTTTGAGAGTTTATTTACTTCGGATTTAAGGGTATCTGCTTCAGTCTGGACCTTATTTTTTCTTGTGTAAAGTTCTGTCACCCTTTCAATAATGGGACGGGCATCAAATTGTTTTACCTTCAGTCTCTCAATAACAAACTCAGGATTCTCCTGGATAAATCTTAAACTTAACATACCTTTTATCAATTATGAATTACAAATTATGAATTTTACTGTATCCGTTCAATATCTTTAATATCAATATTTCGGCATCCCAGTTATTCAGCATCCCTTCCTATAAATCTGTTTGTGTTAATTCGTTCCGATTCGTGTAATTCGTTTTTCAAAGTTACGAATAAAAAAATCTCCTGTTCCGTTAATACTTTAACAAAACAGGAGATTCCAGGTTTAACTGAAAATATTATTCAGCTGGTGTGTATGGTTCAACAGAAACAAAAGACTTGTCGCCCTTCTTTTTCTGAAATTTTACAGTACCATCAATTAGGGCAAAAAGGGTATGATCCCTTCCTATACCGACATTACTTCCGGGATGATGGGCGGTACCTCGTTGGCGCACGAGAATGTTTCCTGCTTTTGCAGCCTGTCCGCCGAATATTTTGACTCCCAATCGCTTGCTTTCTGATTCGCGGCCGTTCTTTGAACTTCCGACTCCTTTTTTATGTGCCATGGCTAATTGCTTTTAGGATTTTTTTTAGTACTCTTTACCAAAACATCGTTAATTTGAATGTGCGTCAGATATTGACGGTGACCATTCTTTTTCCGATAACCTTTACGGCGTTTCTTTTTGAACACGATGACTTTGTCACCTTTAAGGTGCTTAAGTACGGTAGCTGTAACTTTTGCTCCTTCAACGAGGGGAGTACCCACATTGACTGCACCTTCATTATCAACCAACAAAACTTTATCAAATTCTACGGCAGCGCCTTCTTCCTGCGGCAGACGGTGAACGTAAACCTTCCTGTCTTTCTCAACCTTGAATTGTTGTCCGGCGATTTCTACAATTGCGTACATCATTAAGTCTTATATATTTGGGTCCGGAAGGCGGGAAACCTATATTTCCTCTTTTAAAAGCCTGCCTGAACAATTTGGACTGCAAAAGTAATTATTCTCAAATCTTCTGCAAAACAAAATACAAAAAATAATTGCTTTAAACGAAGACCGGAGAAGGGAGACCGGAATGAATCTAACCAGTATCCGGTTTCCGGTCTCCCGTCTTCAGTCTACAACCTTAAGTCTAAATTAATTCTTAATTATATTAAAACTTCCCTTCCCCAGTTTTTTTAATACTTCTTCTGACCATTGATAAGTGTTAGGCACATTGCCTGATACGACAATCCTTGCCGGTGATAACAACGCCGGCAATTGATAAACATCCGTTACCTGAAGACAATTAAGCATTTCAATGGCATCTCCGGTCCCGTCAGACCGGCTTGGCCTGTCCTGACTCTCAGGAAGATCTTCCAGAACAAGCGTTTCACAATTACCATCAAGAAGGGCTGCATAAAGAGCCACAACGGTCATGGGACCTTCTGCGGCTATTCCTATTTTTAAAGGTTCAACTCCTTTAAGTGACCTGCAAAATTCAATGGCCCTCAAAACATCATATACCTGCATTGAAGCAATCGTCCTTCCTATCCAGGCAGATGACCGGCGTATATCCCATTGCTGGTTTTGGTCCCATCCGGACTCCCCTACTCCCCGCACATCAAAACATGCTACATTATAATTATCCTTTAATTTTCCGATCAGGGAATCGGCGCCGCTTTGTTCATCACTGGGATTTCTCCAGAATACGCCTGCATTTCTTAAAACAATCATTAAAGGTTTTTGTGTTGAAGGATCATAATTCCAACGTATGTCAATTTTCAGCCGCCAGCCTTCTTCAGTAGCAATACTGTAATAATCCTTCCCGAACTTTGCATAATCATCTGTTCTGTGAAGCAATATAGGATGAAGAGGTACAGGTTTTTCAGGGAAAGCGCCAAAAGTCTCTCGCAACAAAAATTTCCTTACTGAGTCTCTGAATGCAACTAATTCTTTTTCATTTGAAATTTCAGGCGCAGGGGTCAGCGGAATAAAAGAATCCTGGATTGTTGTAGTACGGTCATCTGCAGGAGGACCGTCAACATATACCTTCAATTCTTCAGATGAAAGCTGAGTGCCAGGAGATTCATCGATGTCACCCGTTTCCTCAGGAGTAACTTTTTTACCCATCAGGTGTTCCATGAAAAAACTATTAATCCTTTCTCTCGAAATCCTATGATATGAATGGCCTCCCGGGGTTTCCACCAATCCTATATTTCCTGCAGCGCCATAAAGATCATATACTTTTTTAATATCCCGGTAAAGCCTTCTGACAGATTCAATGGTAAACCATCCGTCACGGTTTGCCTGCCCGATCAGCAAAGGACGGGGAGCAATAAGAGCCCCGATATTCTGAATATCGATCCGGTAAGTATTGATAGGCATCATGCAGTCGCAGTGGTCGTCTATTGTTCGTGAAGTAATCTGTGCCTCTAAGGTGCTTGCCCCGCAAACAGGAGAAACAGCTTTAATACGGGGATCTGCAGCCGCTATAAACCAGCTTTGAGCGCCTCCCCCTGAAATTCCGGTAACGCCGATCTTTTCAGGATCAACCTCCGGCCTTGCACAAAGAAGATCAATTCCCCGGATACCATTCCAAACTTCTACCCCTGCCGGAGTATAACCCCTGCTGTACCAGTTAAACCATCCCCTGGAATAACAACCATGATGTTCTCCCCTTACCTCGCCAAGTTGAATGGTTTCAACAATCAGGCAGACAAATCCCAATTGGGCGTATTTTCTCGGATAAGCCTGGTAATAAACCTTCTGTGTTTCAGCATGACCACAAACATACAAGATAGCAGGAGCTTTGCCATTTATATGATCAGGGATGTAAAGATTTGCCGGAACATAAAGTCCGGGAAGCGATTCATAGTACAATTTTTCAATGCGGTAGCCATCCTTTTGAATGGTTCCCGTAATTTTCACATTCAAATCCGATCGTTTACCATTCATAGACAAATCCTTAAGCCCCAGCATCTCGATATATTCATTGTAACGCTGAGACCTTATTTTGTTCCAATCGTTCAAGGATCGCATATCATTCAGGGAATTATCCGTAATTTTTTTGGCTTCCCTGATCAGATAAGAATGGATATTATTTGCCTGATTTACCTGTCCTTTTTTCATTTTGTCTACTGAACATGAACTGAAAAACAAAAATAAAATTCCCGGGATAAATAGAAATAATGTCTTACTCATAATCGTTAAAATTTAGTTGGAAGATAGAAAATACTGATCCTTCGTATTCAATCATTCAAACAAAGATATTATTTCGAAATAACAATGTCGCCCAATCGCCCATATTTTCACTCCTAATTTCACTCATCATCTTTGCAGATTCCTCAGTTTGCATTTATTCCGTTAAAGTATTTCAATCTAAAAACTGCCCTGACAACTGTCATTAAATAATAAATTATATTTACCTTTGTCTGATAACCTAATTAATTGTTCATTCTGAACTATCAATTCTAAACAATAAAGTTGAATTTCATGAAAACATCTTTCAGAATCACAATGAAATGGATCATTATGCTTTTTGCTTTTACAGGTATAATGATCAGTTGTACAACCAATCAACCATTGATGGTAACAAATTTAAGGTGCGAATACCTTCAAAATCCATTGGGCATGGATAAACCTGTGCCGCGTTTTTCCTGGTATGTGACAAGTAATCAGCGTAGTATACTTCAATCTGCCTATAAGATACTTGTTTCAGATAACAAAGAAGAACTGGGTAAAGGAATCGGTAACATATGGGACTCGGGGAAGATGACTTCCGATCAGTCTGTAAACCTTGAGTACGGCGGCGTACCTCTTCAAAGCGACAAAACCTATTACTGGAATGTTACGATTTGGGATCAGAAGGGAGAACAAAGTCCTTTGGGTAAACCTGCTATGTTTCATACCGGATTATTCAATCCTTCAGATTGGGAAGCCAAATGGATAGCAGCGGGCGATACAACCCTCTGTGCACCATTGTTCCGCAAAGAAATCGATATAGAAAAACCTGTCAGGGAAGCCTATATCTATATTACGGCTGCAGGATTTTATGAGCTGTCACTGAATGGTAAAAAAGTAGGCGATCATGTAATGGATCCCAGTGTCACTGACTACAGGAAAAGGGTTCTTTATGCAACTTATGATGTGACCACACAACTGAAAAGCGGGAAAAATATTGCAGGTGTAATCCTTGGAAACGGGGCTTTTCACCTGAAAAGAACCAGGGGAAGATATGGCTGGTCAAGCGGGGGGCTTGATCTGGGAGCTCCAAGATTATTGGCGCAGCTTAATATCACATATACAGACGGCTCTCAGAAAAAAGTAGCAACTGATGAGTCATGGAAATCATCCTCAGGTCCGATTACATTTAATAACATTTATGGAGGAGAGGATTACGATGCCCGCCTTGAAAAGACCGGATGGTCTTCAACGGGATTTAATGATTCTGACTGGCAGCCATCTACGGTGGTAAAAAGTCCCGGAGGAATTGTGGTTTCTCAGATGATGCCTGCTGTAAAAGTCGTTTACACTTTAAAGCCCATTGCCAGGACAAATCCCCAGCCGGGTGTGTACCTGTTCGATCTTGGACAAAATTTTGCGGGATGGTGGCGGATTCAGGTAAAAGGGGTAGAGGGACTCACCGTCAGGGTAAAAGGAGCAGAAACCCTGAACGATTCACTGTTCCCAAAACCTCTCCAGATTACCGATAAACTGAGTCTGAGACAACCGTACCAGAGCGGTATTTGGACTGACTACACTCTTAAAGGAAATGGAACCGAAACATACGAACCGAGATTCTTTTATACAGGTTTCCGTTACGTCCAGGTCACAACAGATAAACCGGAGCAGCTTAAATCAGTGGATGTTGAAGGACAGGTCGTACATACTGCTCTTGAAAATAATGGAATTTTCACATGTTCTGATTCAATGCTGAATAAAATCCACCGGGCAACCCAATGGTCCATAAGAAGCAATACCGTTTTCTATCCTACCGACTGCCCTCAGCGTGAAAAAGGCGGATACACGGGAGATGGACAGATTGTTGCCGAAGCGTCGATGCACGATTTCCAAATGGCGGCTTTTTACACAAACTGGCTCAATGATATGATGGATGTTCAGGAACCCGGAGGCCGCATTCCCAACACAGCCCCTCAACTGATAGGCGGCAACGGAGGCGGTATCGCATGGGGAAGCGCCTATGTCCTTCTCCCCTGGTGGATGTATCATTATTATAACGATATCAGGGTTCTTAAAGAACATTATCCGACAATGAAGAAATGGATAGGATATCTCCATACACTTGCAAGGACAGACTCCAATCCCGAAGAACCCTATATCATCAACAATTTTGGAGCTTACTGGTACACACTCGGTGAATGGATTTCTCCCGGCAAACGTGATGGTCCGAATCATCCTATGGTTCACACTTATTATTATTACAAAGACTGCATGCTTGTGTCTAAAATAGCAGCCCTCCTGGGAGAAAAAGAAGATGAGGCAAGATATGCGGCCCTGGCGGACACAGTGAAAAACGAATTGAACAAGAAGTTTTTCAGGCCTGAAACCAATCAGTATGCGACCGATACCACCTACCAGACTTATCAGCTACTGGCTTTGTCAAGCGATATCATCCCTGAAGGGCATCGAAGCGGTGTGCTTAAGGTTCTGACCGACGATATAACCCAAAAGCACAATGGATATCTTTATACCGGCATCATCGGTATTAAATACTCATGGCCTGTATTGATCCACAACGGGCTTGGCGACATAGCCTGGACAGCCGTAAATCAGACAGGTTTTCCAAGCTTTGGATACTGGATAAATAAGGGGGCCACCACGCTGCGTGAGATGTGGGACGGCAGGGCTTCTTACAATCACCAGATGTTCGGCTCAGTGGACGAATATTTTTATAAATACCTTGCCGGGATCTGGTCCCCTTCTGATGACAAAACCTCACGGGGGTATAAACACATTCATATCCAGCCCTATATCCCTGAAAATTTAAAATCTGCCAAGGCATCTTTAAATACCGTTGCCGGCATGGTTGGATCAAGCTGGACACAGAGCCCCGGAAAGTTGAGCCTAATGGTGGTGATCCCAGCCAACAGCACAGCAGATATTTCTATTCCTGCTTCGAAATTTAAAAATGCAGTTGTCACCGAAGGAAATAAAAAAGTATGGGAAAATTCTGCTTTTGTTCCGGGCGATGAAGGAGTGGTCAATGCACAGGCAGATAATGGTTTAATCAACTTTACTATCGGTTCTGGAACCTATAAATTTAATTTATCGGAAAAGTAATACGTTGAAATAAAGAGGCAAAACCTGGTATAAAAGTCTGAATTTATCACGTTTCCCGGCTTGCCCGTTTAAAATAATAAAACGAATCATTGGCAGGGTATTCCTAAATTAATGGAATACCCTGCCTTTTTTTCCGGATTATATTGTCCCTGCACTCAAGTCATTCCTTATTCTGACGCCTTCTCTGTCTGCAATCTCAGGATTGTTAATTGAATGTATTTGTCTTTTGACTGATATTATCTTACACCTTTCAAGTCCAAATCATGGCCATACCAAGTCCATACCTTGTCCACTGTTTGTCTACTATTTCTCCACTAATTAGTGTAAATATAGTGATTAAATAGTGGACAGACAGTGTTAATAATATGGACTTGATATGAGCATAATACAGGGAAGTTAAGACGAAATCTTTCATGGAGTTTAAACCTGGATACTTTAAAGTAGTAATAGATTTTTTATTACAAATTCAGGTTTTACAAATACAATTTTTTAGGGGTACCAATTACAGGATAAAAATTGAAGAGATATTTTTCGGGTAATTGGGGACAGGCATTAGGGCCAAGATCACGTAATTGAGTCTGACTGTCGGAAGAAGTCAGGTTATTTCTGACATAATGGCATTACAGAGGAATTGGAGAAATTATTTTCGTTGGGGAAAATTCAATAAAAAAGGTTCCTGATTTAACAATCCAGGAACCTTTTGTTGTATTAATAAAAACTGATCTGATTATCGTGAAATTTCAGGTTTTAATACGTAATAATCCCATTCGCCGCTAGGGTAAACGCCTTCAATCAATATAGGTTTTCTGGCGTTGGCGGTGTTAAATGCACGGTTGATATCCTGCGTGCTCGATATGGGCACCTTATTTATATCCGTGATGATAAATCCGACTTTTACTCCTGCGTCTTTTAGTTTACCGGCCTTAAGATTGGTAACTTGCAGGCCATTGTCGATGCCAAGTCTGCTCATATCTTTTTGTGATACAGATCCGAATTCAGCGCCAAGAGTGGCTGACACTTCCTTAATAATCGAGGTAGTCCCCTTCATGTTTTCCAGGACGGCCTTGACATCTCTTTTTTCTCCTTTTCTGATATAGGTAATGGTAACTTCATTCCCGGGGCTGTATTTGCCTATTTGTTCCTGTAAATCACCTGTTGAATTAACCTGGACACCATTTACAGCAAGAATAATATCTCCTTTTTTGATGCCTGCTTTGTGCGCTGCGCCGTCTTCGACAACACCCTGGACAAATACCCCTTCTGTATTACCTTTATTATAAGCATTTGCGATACTGTCGTTCACATCTCTGATCACAATGCCCAAAACGGCACGTTGTACTTCTCCGTATTTCATGATATCATCGACGACTTTACGCGCGATGGTTGCCGGGACTGCAAAAGAATAACCCGAAAATGAGCCTGTCTCGGATGCAATAGCAGTAACAATACCGACGAGGTCACCATTTACGTCGACCAACGCTCCACCGCTGTTTCCCGGGTTGACAGCCGCATCGGTCTGAATAAAAGCTTCGATGGGCATTTTCCCGCTCACGATGCCAATGCTTCTTCCTTTGGCGCTGACAATCCCCTGCGTGACAGTCGAAGTGAGGTTAAACGGATTGCCAACGGCGAGCACCCACTGACCGAGTTTAAGGGTTTCCGAATGACCCCATTTGAGATAAGGGAGATCCTTTGCATCAATCTTTATAAGCGCTATATCCGTATTCGGGTCTCTTCCGATCACCTTGGCTGTAAATGAACGATTGTCGTCTAAGATAACCCGGACGTGGGATGCGTTGTCGACCACATGGTTAGCCGTAACAATATATCCATCCGGACTGAGAATTACTCCTGATCCCGAGGCCATTTCATACTGAGGCTCCTGGGGCTTTTGCTGCCGTGGGCTTTGGCCGAACGGCTGTCCGAAAAACCAGTTGAACAGATCACTTTGATTAGGGCTCGTTTTTTCCGGTATTTTCACCTCTATATGGACTACAGCCTTAACGGTCATTTCGGCGGCTTTGGTCAGGTCAGGCAATACAACCTGGGGACTGGCGTTCTCCGCATTGTTTGTCAGTTTTACCGGAGTAGCTTCTTTGATTATAACCTGCTGCTCAGGAATACCGACTAATTTCGTGTACAAAAAGATTGCTAACAGAGCACCTGCAAGGGCGATTAACAATCCTGCTGAAATTCTTTTTACCTTGTTCATAGTGTTTACATTTTAAATTTAAACTTTGTTGAATGATTATCAAATAGCGTACCATTAATTTTAAGCTCAAAGACTTTTTTTAGAGTAAAATTGTTATGTAAATCCGTTTATACAATTGAATTACTGTGTTTTACACATTTTTTCATCTTTGAAAATTAAGAATATTTAACAATACATATCGATCGATCTTTTGAAGAAACTTGAAAGGAACACCTTATTTTACAATTTACAGATTTATTTCGAATAGAAACCAAAAATTTAACTTCAACTCAGAAATTCACAATAATAGCAGGCAGCAGCGCATCAAATTGTCAATAATAAAAAACATCCCTTAATACCGTTTTCATAACAAGTCGGATTTTCTATTTGTTCACAAATTCTTTTAAAATTTGTTAATTATTTTTTGTTCATTTATCCTTTTCCCATAAACCAATTCCAATCTTCTTTCACAGCTCAAAGACAACATTTTGCATTTTCTCTTTTGTAGTTTTTCCGGTTTTATTTAATTTTAAGGCTGTAAACAATCCTGTGAGTATTCAAATATTAACTAAAACCGACAGACTATGAAAACGCCTTTTACAGCGGAACAGTTTTTCAGTATTTTTCATGACTACAACCTCGCTGTCTGGCCCATGCAGATTGTAATGTATTGCCTTGCAGTCGGAGTCATTATCCTTGCTCTGGTCAAATCATCTTTCAGCAACCGTGCCATCAGTCTTATCCTCGTCTTTTTCTGGCTTTGGATGGGTATTGTTTACCACCTTATGTTTTTTACTGCCATTAATAAAGCTGCATACGGCTTCGGGACAATCTTCATTATCCAGGCATTAATTTTTCTTTACTATGGAATGTTCAATTCAAAATTAGCCTTCCGTTTCCCAAAAGGGCTGTACGGATACATCGGTGCTTTATTAATCCTGTATGCATTGGTGATATATCCTCTGCTTGGTATGATTGCAGGGCATACTTATCCCAATTCTCCGACCTTCGGGCTTCCCTGCCCAACCACTATTTTTACATTTGGTTTGTTGCTCTGGACAGATAAAAAGTTCCCGATTGTTGTCATGATTATCCCCTTCCTCTGGTCGCTCCTTGGAACATCGGCTGCCTTACAATTCGGGGTGAAGGAGGATTTCGGGCTTGTTGTTTCAGGTATTTCAGCATTTACTTTAATTCTTATCCGGGACAGGCAGAAAAAGCCAATAAACGAGATATATAATTAAGAGAACAAAATTTTCCGGATAATCGGATTAAAGGCTTTGGTATAGACCATCACCTGATCACCAGGATGAAGATCCTTTAAATCTTCGTCAAATGCGATTACTTTTACAATCTGGTTATTCCCCGAGATTACAGTGACTAAATTAACAGTTTCCTGTCTTTCTATGCGTGCTATCTGCCCCGTAATCTGGACTTTTCCGCTGACGCTGCTGTCCGTAAATACTGTATCCGGATCGCCTCTGCGGGTTATCCTGCCGTTTTCGATACAGAGAACATGATGGGCCAGCCGGAATACTTCATGAAGATCATGACTTACCAACAAGGTGGTTGCTCCGGACAAATGGTGAGCCTTAGCGATTTCATCCTGGAGCAGAATTCTCATTTCGGCATCAAGGGCAGAAAGAGGTTCATCCAGCAAAAGCAGCCTCGGTTTTCGGGCAATGGCGCGGGCAAGGGCTACTCTTTGTCTCTGCCCTCCGGATAAACTGCCGGGCTTTCTTTTCCTGAATTCTTCCAAACCAAATACCGAGAGCAGTTGATCAATCTGCTGCCTGTTTTTCTCAGGTTGTGCAAATTCGATGTTTTTTTCAATGGTCATATTCGGGAAAAGGGCATAATCCTGGAACATAAGGCTCACGTTGCGCTCTTGCGGCCTGATATTGATCTTTTTCTCCGAGTCAAACCATATTTCTTTTCCAAACCGGATCATTCCTTTATCCGGAGCTATCAATCCAGAGAGTATCCGCAAAAGAGTTGTTTTTCCTGCGCCTGAGTCGCCGAATAAGGCAATCAACCTACCCTTTTTTATTTCAGCATTTAGCGACAGAGTCATTCTGCCCCGGCTTGTCAGCATTTCCTTTTCGATATCGATATATATTAAATCATCCTCCATGTTTCATATCTTTTATTCATGCTGTAAATGGCGGTAAGCAATAAGAAGGAAAGTACAAAAAGAATAAAGGCGTATCGGTTGGCCAGGCTGTAATTCAACGATTGTACTTCGTCATAAATGGCAACCGAAGCAACCCTTGTTTTGCCTGGCATATTCCCCCCGACCATCAGTACCACTCCAAATTCGCCGATCGTATGAGCAAAGGTAAGGACAGTAGCCACTATAATCGAAGGCTTTATGTTGGGAATCAATACCCTGAAAAAAGTTTCTGTTTTCGATTTCCCCAACATAAAGGAAGCCTCTCTCAGGCTGTCGGGCAAAGACCGAAATCCGCTGGTAAGGGGTTGAACCATGAAGGGGAGGCCAAAAATGACTGAGGCAATCACGATGCCTTCGAAGGTAAAGGCCAGCCTTATATTGAACACTCTGCTTAACCACCCACCGAACCAATACGAGGGGCTGTAAACTACCAGCATATAATAACCTATCACCGTAGGGGGCAATACCATCGGCATACTCACAAGGGCTTCGACAAAAGGTTTCAGCCGGAACTTCGAATAGGTAAGCCAGTGCGACAAAGGAAGCCCGAAAGTAATCAGGATAAGTGTGGTGAAAAGGGCAAGTTTCAGTGAAATTCCCATCGTCTCCAAAAATGCAGCATCCATAACTTTCTTTTTTAAAGTTGCATCAATGATACCTCGTTGGCCTTTACAAGGGCCTCTATTTCGTCCCCTTCTTTTAATTCAAGCATATCTGCCGATCGTGTGGTAATTGCCGATACGAGAGCGTAATGGTTGAACTGCAGTTTTACCGTGCTCAGCAATTCGCCCCGGTCAAAAGCAAGGACCCTGCACTTCATCCGGTTGCGCAGGCTGATCCTTCCCGTTAATTCTTTGGCCAGCGACACTTCGGTTTCCTTAAACACCAGGTTTACCTGATTTCCTTCTTTTAACCAAACATGCCTCGGATTCGATTCGATTAAAAGGGCTGAAAACTTCTGTCCCTCCACGTCGGCATCTACAAGCAGAAGGGCTCCCGAACTTTGAATTTGAGTAATAATTCCTTTCAGTTTATTCATAATCAGGGTACTTTGTATCCATATTTCTCAAATACCGGTTTACATTCCGGGCTGAGCAGATAGTCCATAAATCGTTTCCCTTCCTGATAATATTCCCGGTTTTTCACAAGGACCATTGCCTGCTCTATAGGTTGATAACTTTTAGGATCAATCGCATACCACTTCCCCTTCATTTCAGGAGCTATAGCCAGCGAAAGGGCAAGAAATCCTGCCTCGGCATTGCCGGTCTCGACAAACTGGGCAGCCTGCGATATATTGTCAGCATAAACGATCTTTCCCTTAATCAGGTCATACAAATTATAATATTTAAGGCATTCGACAGCCCTCTGACCGTAAGGAGCTGTCTCAGGCCTTGCGACAGCAATTTTATTAACAGATCGGTCTGTCAGGATTTCCGGCCCTTTTGATACATCCACCGTATTGCTCCATATGACCAGGTTGCCATAAGCATAAGTCTTCACTTCACCAGCCGTATATCCCATTTCCTTCAGCTTATCCGGATAACTTTTGTCTGCTGCCATAAACAGTTGGAATTCAGCGCCATTGATGATCTGTTGAACAAGTACCCCCGACGATCCGTAGGTGATCTCAATTTTCACATCAGGATTTTTTTCGGTATATCTATCTTTAATCTCATCCAGTACATACCTGAGATTTGCTGCCGCGGCAATTCTTAATATCTGAGTCCGCGCTGGAATGACCAAAAACAAGATAAAAATCAACAATACGATTTTCCTCATATATATTTATCCGGTTTTCTGCATTTATTTTCAAAGTTGCTAAGAATTTAACGGCGCAGTTTAACCTTATTCAAACATATAACGAATTTTTATGGTTCGCAATACCCTTTATTAATTACGAATTATGAATCAATGTCGTTTAGTTAAGAAAATTAAGATGAAATTTCACGCAAAGAACGCAATGAAAAGACGCAAAGAACGCCAAGACTTTGCGACCTTAATATTACTTTGCGTGAACATTAGCTTCATCATTTTCAGCTTAACCAAACAACATTGAATTACGAATTATGAATTACGAATCGAAAATTGAAAATTGACAATTGAGATCGGCGAAGCCAATTACGAGTTACACAAAACAGTAATAATTTACACGAATTAGCCAATAAGCTGTAATTTTAAAGAAGTAATAAAGGCAGAATTATTCTTCGTGAAATACCAGGGCATTTCCATCAACATCTACTTTGATCGGATGATCGGATGAAACCTTCCCTGCGAGGATTTCCTTTGACAGATCGTTCAGCAAATATTTCTGCAGCATACGCTTGATGGGTCTTGCCCCGAACTGCGGATCAAACCCTGCCTCGGCAATCCAGTCGACGGCCGCCTCAGAAATCGAAGTCTCATACCCGCTCTTCCTCAGCCTGTCAGCTATCATGGCAAACTGCAGCCGGACAATGTCATGGATCTCTTTCCGGCTCAGAGGTGTAAACATGATAATTTCATCTATACGATTTAAAAACTCCGGTTTGATGCTCTGTTTCAAAAGCTCAGTCAACTCAACACGCAGATTATCTATCACTTGTGACCGGTTCGATTCGGTCATATGGGAAAACCTTTCCCTGATAATTTGGGAACCAATATTTGAGGTCATAATGATAATTGTGTTCTTGAAATTAACTGTCCTTCCCTTGTTATCCGTCAGCCTCCCGTCATCCAGCACCTGGAGAAGCACATTGAACACATCGGGATGAGCCTTCTCTATCTCGTCAAACAACACTACCGAATAGGGTTTATGCCTTACAGCCTCAGTGAGCTGACCTCCTTCATCATATCCAACATACCCCGGGGGCGAGCCGATCAGCCGTGTAACTGAAAATTTCTCCTGGTATTCCGACATATCGATTCGGGTCATCATGTTCTCATTATCGAAAAGATACTCTGCAAGGGCTTTGGCGAGTTCTGTTTTTCCCACACCGGTGGTTCCCAGAAATATAAATGAACCGATAGGCCTCTTTTCGTCCTGCAGTCCCGCCCTTGAACGCCTCACCGCATCTGATACTGCTGCAATAGCTTCATTCTGCCCGACAACACGTTTATGCAGCTCTTCCTCGAGGTTCAGCAGTTTGTCCCTTTCGCTCTGAAGCATCCTGCTGACCGGAATGCCGGTCCAACGTGCCACAACGTCGGCAATATCCTCTGCATCCACTTCCTCCTTGATCAGCGATTTATTGGCCTGCATTTTGGATAATTCCTCCTGAAGACTTCCTATCTCCTCCTCTGCTTCCTTGATCCGTCCGTAACGTATTTCGGCTACCCTTCCATAATCACCCTGACGCTCAGCCTGTTCGGCCTGAATCTTCAGATCCTCGATTTCCTGCTTCTCATTCTGGATGCTCTCTATCAGGTCTTTCTCAGCCTGCCAGACGGCTCTGAATTTAGCCTGCTCATCCTTTAAATTGGCAATCTCCTCTTCAAGTTTGGCCAGTTTGGAGGTATCATTCTCACGCTGGATGGCCGCCCTTTCAATCTCAAGCTGTGTCAGTTTACGAACAATCTCATCCAGCTCTTCGGGTAGTGAATCCATCTCCATCCTCAGTTTGGCGGCAGCTTCATCCATCAGATCGATCGCTTTATCCGGGAGAAACCTTTCTGTGATATATCTCTGCGACAGCTCAACTGCGGCAATGATGGCATCATCCTTGATCCTGACCTTATGATGGTTTTCATAGCGTTCCTTTAATCCTCTCAGTATGGAAACAGCGCTTAACGTGTCGGGTTCATCCACCATTACAATCTGAAAACGTCTTTCCAACGCCTTGTCCTTTTCAAAATATTTCTGATACTCTCCCAACGTAGTTGCACCCACAGCACGAAGATCACCGCGTGCAAGGGCCGGTTTGAGGATATTGGCCGCATCCATAGCGCCTTCGCTTTTCCCTGCACCTACAAGGGTGTGTATCTCGTCAATAAAAAGAACAATATCGCCTTCAGCCTGAACTACCTCATTCACCACCGCTTTCAGCCTTTCTTCAAATTCGCCTTTATATTTGGCCCCTGCGATCAGGGCTCCCATATCAAGTGAGAAGATTTGCTTGCTTTTAAGGTTTTCAGGTACATCACCCCTCACAATACGCTGGGCAAGGCCTTCTACAATAGCTGTTTTACCGGTACCCGGCTCTCCGATCAGGATAGGATTGTTTTTTGTTCTCCGTGATAAAATCTGCAATATCCTTCTTATCTCGTCATCACGACCAATGACGGGATCAAGTTTACCCGAACGGGCACGTTCATTCAGGTTGATTGCGAAGCGATTCAATGAGTTGAAAGTATCCTCTGCAGTCTGGCTGTCGACCTTTGCCCCTTTGCGCAGTTCTTTTATCGCTTCCTCAAGATCTTTATGATTGATCCCGTTGTCTTTCATCAGCCGGCTTATCGTATCACCCACTTCGAGAAGGGCCAGAAGCAGGTGTTCAACTGAAACAAACTGATCGCCCATTTTTTGGGCAAGTCCCTGTGCTTTCTGAACCGCTGTATTGGCAGATGACGATAAATAGGTCTCACCTCCTGTTACCCTGGGATAACCGAGAATGATTCTGTCAAGCGCCTGCGTGAACATGGGGACATTCACTCCAAGCTTTTTCAAAAGAAATCCTGTAACATTCTCTGCATTGGTTAACAGCCCCTTCAGAAGGTGCCCTGTTTCGACAGCCTGCTGATTATTCCCCTGCGCTATCTGGATGGCCTGCTGAACAGCTTCCTGTGCTTTAATTGTAAAATTATTGAAATTCATATACTTATATTTTATATTTTGACTTATTATGATCTGATCATCAGCTTACTATCCTCAAACAACCTGCCATCCCAACAATTAAGACAATTTGTCCCATCCTGAAGGTAAGTTACGAAATATTGACATAATATTGAAACAATGAAGATGAAAAAGTGGCATAAGACCTTTCATAATAATCAGAAACGTGCTCCTGTAAGCAAAATAACCACTTTATTGTCGGAGTGTGTTTGAACAATTCACTTAAAGCCAGGTACCCGGGATTGGAATTCCGGTATTTGAGATGAAATCCATCTGTTGTCAACCTATCCAGTGTTCGGAATTCAGAGGGGTGAAGTTGATCTCCCCGCCGTAGATGTATCCGCTTTCCTCAACAGCTTTCCTGATCTCTTCATTAATTATGCTTGTTCCGGAAACTCTGACCTGCCGGTTTTGAAGATCAACGATGACATCCTCGATCCCCGGAACCCTTTTTATACCGTTTTCAACATGTGCCGGGCAGTTTTTACACTGCATTCCTTCAACCAAATATGTCTTCACCTGCATAATATTACATTTTTAAATTCCGGTCTTTTTATTCGTATCGGATCAACACTAAATATAAAGCGAAAATAATTCCTTTCAACTGTCTACGAATTTTTCATGTAAAATAGTACAATCCGGGGGAAAATGCTGAATCCTTGTTTAAATTCACTGAACAAAATAATTCAAAACAAATCCCCTGAAACCTATACTTATAATAAAAAAATTGCGTATATTGTATACAAATCGGATAACCGGAATTATGAAAAACCTTCTCACAGCGATTTTATTGCTCGCCTGTTTCATTGCAAAGGGCAGTGAACCGGCTGACACTACATGGAGAGTAAACGGAAAAACTTCACTCAATTTTTCACAGGTTTCTCTCACAAATTGGGCAGAGGGAGGCGATGGTTCCATAGCGGGAGCATTCCTCTTTAACATGAACGCAAACAACAAAAAAGATAAACACTACTGGAACAACAGTTTATCTCTCGAATATGGTTTGACCAAAAACACGGGGGAAGAGGCGAGAAAAAGCATTGATAACCTTCATCTTTCATCGGTGTACGGATATGAGCTCCGGAAGCCCTGGTTTTTATCGGCGCTTTTCGATTTCAGAACCCAGATGACAAAAGGATTCAACTATCCGGATGTGAATAATTATATCTCCAGTTTCATGTCCCCCGGATATATGAATTTCGCCCTGGGAATCAACTATAAACCCAATGATAACCTTTCCTTGATTTTGTCGCCTGTAAGTACAAGATTCATTTTCGTAATTAACGACAGTTTATCGACTGTCGGATCGTTTGGAGTTGATCCCGGAAAAAAGTTCAGGGCTGAATTCGGAGCTTATCTTAATTTTCTTTACACCAAGAAATCCCTGGTCAAAAATGTTGATTTCCATACCGGTCTTGATCTGTTCTCTAATTATCTGAAAAATCCTCAGAATATAGTTGTAAACTGGGATGTGAAACTGGACATGAAAATCAATGAGTTTCTTTCCGCCACTGTTCAGACAAGACTTAAATATGACGATGAGGTAAAATATGTTGATTCCCAAGGAATTAAACACGGGGCAAGAGTTCAGTTCAAACAGTTCCTGGGAATTGGCCTTGCCTATACTTTTTAAAGAAGGCTTTAGACTTCAGGCTTTAGGCTACAGGATTGAAAGATGAAAGATGAAAGATGAGAAATAAGAAATGAGAGTAGAATAAAATTCATAATTCATATCTCACATCTCATATCTCTGCCTGCAATTTGCAGCCTTTGACCTGCAGCCTATTTGAATTACGGATTTTTTTTCTTAAATTAATCTCTGAAAACTAACCTTTGAAGACCTATGAATGACTTATCAGTAAATTATCTTGGTCTCCGGCTGAAAAACCCTTTGGTAATAGCCAGTTGCGGATTGACGGAATCTGTTAAGAAAATTGAATATCTTGAATCAAAAGGAGCCGGG
Source organism: uncultured Bacteroidia bacterium (assembly GCA_963810555.1). Taxonomy (GTDB): domain Bacteria; phylum Bacteroidota; class Bacteroidia; order Bacteroidales; family Prolixibacteraceae. The sequence continues at coordinate 398,823 of CAWENX010000005.1, forward strand.
GCTGTCGTTTTAAAATCCCTATTTGAAGAGGAAATTATTATTGAAATGGAAGAGAACGGGCATTCCATGACTAACCGTCATTTCGTTTTCCCCGAAACGCTTGATTACATGGATTCCGTCGGGAAAAAGGATATGCTCACGAAATATCTTGACCTGATCAGGCACGCAAAAAAAACGGTGGCAATTCCTGTGATAGCCAGCATCAATTGCGTCAGTTCACAAAAATGGCTCTATTTTTCAAAGGAAATCGAAGAAGCGGGAGCCGATGCCCTTGAATTGAACCTTTTTCTACTGCCCTCGGATAAAACAAGAGGTGAAAAAGAATGGTCCTCCATTACACATGAGATTGTCACAAAGATTCAATCGCGAATAAACATCCCACTTTCTCTGAAAATCAGTCCTTACCAATCCAACCTGATGAGCTATATCGAGAATATTGATAAAATGGGAACTAACGGGATTGTCCTCTTCAACCGTTCATGGTACCCCGATATCGATATTCACAATTTTGTCGTTACCCCGGGTTATGTTTTGAGCGCCCCTTCTAATATGGGAAATACGCTCCGCTGGGTCTCTCTTGCATCAGGAAGGGTCAGGTGCGACATTGCCGCTTCAACGGGCATCCATGACGGTGAGGGTGTAGTGAAACAGATACTGGCCGGCGCTAAAGTCGTCCAGCTTGCCTCGACCCTGTATATAAACGGCCCCTCTTACTTAACCGAAATACTGGAATTTCTGACCAACTGGATGAATGAGAATGAGTTTCAGTCGCTGGAGGAATTCCGGGGAAGAATGAGCCAGGCCAATGCCGGAAATCCTGCCTCATGGGAAAGGGTCCAGTTTATGAAAAACTTCCGTTTTTATATGTAAACAGATTACTGCGGGACAAAATTATAGGTGATGGTGCCTCTCTGCCTCAGCGGAGCCGAGGGATCGGCATTGAAAAGAGTTTTCTCCGCCGCCTGTTTCGCGTAAGCCAGGATGGTCATATCTTTAATCTGAGGGTTCTCCCTGGGAACAGCTTCCATTACGCGGCCCTCCCTGTCGACGATAATATCCACCGTCACTTCACCTCCGCCTTCGGCAAGATAAACGGGAATAGGCAGACTGATATAAAAACGGTTCTCAAGGAAGTAATGAATATTTGACTTTCCCTTAAAGTTCGATTGTTTGATCTCTTCAGGCGTTTTGCCTTTGGTGCTCTCCACCGGCATAGCCACATCCCCGATCTCGGGAATTTTCCTTGAAAGCGTCTTGTTCACCTCCCCCACCAGCTGTTCGGCAGCGGCAATTTCGTCCTCGTATTCCTTGTTAAAGAAAGGATCCCTGTAGCCTGATGCTTCTGAGGAGGCATCGTTCACCCCCCTGTTTGAAGCATTCTGCCCGCCCCGGCTGCCTTGAGATGATTGCATATCCTGTTGCGACAGGCTCTTTTTTTCATCAGGCTGTTTCTCCGGCACTTTTACAAACTCAGGGCTGAAATCGATGTAAATCATCTCCTCGGTCACCTTCTTCAATGGCCTTATCTGGGAAAGGAGCAGGATGGCAACAACAATCACGTGAAAAGCCAGGGTGGCAATTATCGCGTAAATATTTGTGTAATATATTTTTTTGACTCTTCCCATCTTCAACAGGCAAAATTAAGCAAATTCCTAAGGGATGGGAATTATAGGACGATGAATAAACAGGGAATAAGAGATGAAAAACCAATAAAAGATATTTCCCGGCATATCAGCACATCCCTGTTTATGTCGTTAATCATTGGTCATTGATCAGTCGTCATTCATTATTCATTTTTCACCGCCGGGCTTTATATTATGATTGACCCTGAATAAATTATCCGGATCGTATTTATTCTTTACCTTTACAAGTCTTTCATAATTTTCTCCGTAGGAAGCTTTAATCATTGCTTCTCCTTCATCCAGGATGAAATTCAGGTAAGCTCCCTCTGCCGAATAAGGGTGCTGTGCTTCCCAGTATTCTTTGACCCATGGAATGAATTTGTCATTATTGACGGGATCGGGATCCATTCCAATAATGTTCATAACCCATGTGGTATCGCGCCAATTCCACGCGGTAGCACTATTGGCGATCCGTGATGCGGCGCCGTTGACAGGATACAAATGCATTTGTGTAAGCAGGGTAGGAAGAGTTTTCCCAAACCGGACATGCGCTTTAATGGCTTCATCTTTCATCTCATTGACAAAATGGGCTTTCCAGTAATTCTGAAGGCCGGGGCCCGCTATCGGATCGAACATGCTTTGCAATAAAGGGAAAGGAAGAGGACCTGCAAAATCAAGGGCCGGCTTTTTAAAGGCCCGGATGGTTTTAAATAATTCTTCAGCCTCTTTCGGAGGTGCTGTGCATGCCCAGACAATGCCGCACATCTTCTTTAAATGCAAATGTTCAGGAAAAGGAGGCCCGGGAGGTACTGTGAGCAAAGCAAAAAATCCGTTCAGATCTTCAGGCGCTTCTTTAATAAATTTGGCGTACCATTTCAATATTTCTGCGGCTTCATCCATCTCCCAGAGCATAGGACCCCCGTAAACAATATTGACCGGATGTAATTTAAATGTGAAGGAGGTAACTACCCCGAAGTTACCGCCCCCTCCCCTTACAGCCCAGAACAAATCGGGATAGTGGCCGGCATCTGCTGTAATAAAGGTTCCGTCGGCAAGGACCATGTCAACGGACAGCAAATTATCAATGGCCAGGCCGTATTTACGTGTCAGGTGACCAAGACCTCCTCCAAGGGTCAATCCGGCTATACCGGTCGTTGAAAATAAGCCGCTTGGAGTCGCCATTCCGAAAACATGGGTGGCATGATCCACATCCCCAAGGGTGCAACCTGCGCCGACCAATACAGTCTTTGCCCCGGGATCAACGCGGGTATTTTTAAGGAGCGACAGATCGATCACAAGCCCGTCATCACAGGTTCCAAGGCCTCCGACATTATGGCCTCCACCCCGGATGGCAAGAAGCAGGTTATTTTCCCTGGCAAAATTCACCGAATAGATCACATCAGCCGTGTCTGCACAACGGGCTATCATTCGCGGATGTTTATGGATCATCCCGTTGTAAACCTTACAAGCCTCGTCATAACCTTCATCCTTCGGTTCGGTCAGAACACCGCGAAGGCTTGTCCTGAATTCCTTTATTGATTTTTCGTTTAGCATCGTTCATATTTTTAAAGGTTAATACTCAAAGGATATATTTTATTCGAATTTGAAAATCGAATAATAAATCCCGCATTTCAGTTCATATAATCTCTTTAACGAAACAAACCTTTAGAAGTTAAACCGGGAACATAAAAATCAACTCTGCCGCGAATCAATTCGATGGTCTGACCGCTTTTGCCGGTATGTTATGCGCAATCCGGCAGGAGGGTTATTCCCAAAGGCCGAATCAATGTATCCGCAAAGAGCCCCTCACCCCATCATCAAATTTTCAAATTTTCCTCATTATCTACCCTGCAAAATCATAATAATCAAATAAATCACAGTTAAGACTTGCTTTTGTTTATTCGCTTTCGTAAGTATGAGTGATTTAAAGCTTAGAATTTGATTCAGACCTGACAGGTTTTGAAAACCTGTCAGGTCTGAATCAATTTTGATTTCTTCCATACAATATTTAAGTCTGTACAAAGTCTGTATTTATGAAAAAGAAATGTCTCATGAGGTTTGCTGCCTTGTTTGACCAGCTTGAAAATGCCGGGGGATTATCGTTGACGGCCATTACAAGGATGCCGGGGGTAAAAGACCACCCGATTTCATATCAGAAGCTTACATGCGGTTTGAGGAGGTCCTGTTTCCCCTTTTCAGATTAACTGGAAGCTGTGAAAAATATGTGGAGATTGAAGCAGTTCCGAACCTGATGCAGGACCTGTTGGACGAAATAGAAGACAAGCTTTACAAATATCCTCACGACAAAAAAATATATAGGTGACATTATCCAACTTCAATATCCCATTTCGCGGTTATGAAACTGCCAGGTCTCAAAAATTGCATCATTACACATTACGGTTGCTCTGATTTCAGGGAAGAGGAACAGAAAATCTTTTATATCGGTGCGATCTATAATATCACGTTGAGGGGAAAAAGTATTTTTTTGAGCATAATAAAAGTGAGGTAGAGATGATAGAAAAATATTGCACTTTTATTAAGGAGAACCGTTCTAAAACATTTCTTCATTGGACAATGAACAGCCCGATATTTGGTTTCACTGCCATGCAAGAGAGGTACAGATCTCTGACCGGTAAACAATTGACTTGCTTCATTCCAAAGAAATTGATCTTTCTGAATTTTTAAAAGTAAAATATGGAATCGATTACGCTGAAAGAGAAAGCGGAAGATTGAACAACCTCGCGTTGTTAAATAAATTCAGAGGATTGAATAGCCAGATTGAGAAGAAAAAATTAAAGGATGCCACTGACCGGCTTGAATTGATTTTTTCAATTGCCCAGGCCGAAATTCAAGGAAAATTAATCACAAATTCGCCACTGCAAAAACAAAAAACAACTGCACTAAAAGATCCACAGAAAGAAGTTGGTTCGGAAGAGACTGGAATTGCACAGACAGGTGAAAATCCCATCAGGGTAAAGCCGATCTTTAAAACAGAAATAGTTAACCCGGTTTTTGATCTTCTTAGTGGTTTTTTACGGAAGATGAAAGGAAAATTCTGAAAATGATCATGATCAGCGGCGATGACTCCGCGCGGGTCCTGACGTTCCTGGGCTCCAGCAACCACCTTGCTGATGCTTAAAAAAAACTCAATGAATCGGATCTGATCACCGGATGCCTGAAAAAAGAGCTTGAAAACTGGATTGCAGTAAATTTTCAGTTCAGGGATGATCATGGAATAAAGAAATTCAAACCGAAATACCTGAATAATATCATTTCCACCAATCAAATACCCTGTAAAAATCCCATCCTTGATGTAATGGGAGATAGAATTACAGGAAAAGTAATGATCACGAAAAAGTTTTAAATAAATCTTCATGGGTTACAGAGGGGTTGAACCCCTTCCGTATTGTAACGCCGTTACCCCTCGTTTTTAACGAGGGGTCGATGGTTTTGCGTCTGCGACGCACTTTAAAACTAAAACTGAAAATTGTGATGTATTTGAAGAGTTACAAACTCTAAACCTATACCCCCTAGTTGCAAACGAGGGCGAACAGGATTACCGCGTAGCGGTTCAACTATTGTAGAATCAGGTGTAATAAAACATCTCTCGACATCACCCAAAGCGGATGATCAACGGCAAGGATTACCGCGTAGCGGTTTAACTATTGTAGATATTAACGCGCCAATTTTTCAATTCCCCGTAGGGGATACACAATACCGGTGATTAAATTGTTTAACACCTACGGCGTAAAAAATTGATTGGAAATCATTTATCTACAATAGTTTATGCCCTGCGGGCAATAAACCTTATTCAAATTCCTTTACCCTTAGCAACAAAGAAATGCTCACGCAAACCAAACCTTATTCAATTTATTAATGAGATAATAAGGTTAAATTTTTGGAGAATGCAATTTGCTCTACTGAGGTTTAAAAAATGAAAATGAGGTTTTTAAAAACCGTTGTATTTCAAACCCTTTTCCTGACAGTCTAGAGTTTATAGCCTATCAGCCTGATTATTATAATGGTGCAGTAAAATGATTAACAAGGCTAATCGACACATTATTAAAGTCAAAAAAGGAATGGTTAAACATTGAGACAGTCTCTCTTATGTTGAGTGCTGCTTTTAATGCTTAAAGTGCTTCTGAGTAATTGACTTTTGCTGTTATTTTATTTCGTGTGATTTTTAAATAAAAAAAAGAACATCTAAAACCTGTGGCTTAAAATGTTCTTCGTCTTAATATTATGTCTCTGCTTAGCAGCAGGATTTATGATCTTGGATGATACCTGTTTACGGTGTCTTTCAGATACTCTTTGTCTAAATGAGTATAAATCTCGGTAGTAAGAATCGATTCATGCCCGAGCATCTCCTGGACGGTCCTTAAGTCGGCTCCTCCCTGAACCAGCGCTGATGCAAATGAGTGCCGGAAAGTATGCGGGCTGATGTTCTTATTGAGCTTGATCTTATCGGCAAGATTCTTAATGATCGTAAAAATCATAACCCTACTCAATTTCTTTCCCCTCCGGTTAAGGAAAACAATGTTTTCATAGCCCTTCTCAATGTTCAGCTTCTTCCTCGAATTGACCAGGTATTTCTTGATATCCTCAATGGCACGTTTGCTGATGGGGACCAATCTCTCTTTTTCTCCTTTTCCACCTATTTTCAGGAATTCCTGTTCAAAATGCAAATTGGAGAGCCTTAAATCCACCAATTCAGAAACCCTTAGTCCGCAACTGTAAAGTGTCTCCAGGATAGCTTTATTGCGAAGTCCTTCCGGTTTGGTGTCATCTATGGCATCAATAAGTCTGTTGATTTCATCGTCTGTAAGGATCTCAGGAAGCTTGCGTCCGATCCTTGGTGATTCAAGAAGAGTGGTCGGATCGTTTTCAACAGCTTCTTCGATAAGCAGGAACTTGTAGAATGATTTAATTCCGGAAATGGTCCTCGCCTGAGTCCGGGGGCTTATCCCTTTTTGATTCATCCATTCAACAAATTTTCTTAATTGTGCCAGTTTAACAGTCTCCGGAGTAAGGTTCGGATAATGTTCTTCTATAAATGAAATTAATTTGTTGATGTCATTTACGTAGGCACTTACTGAGTTTTGAGAAAGGGACTTCTCAAGCCTCAAAAATGTTTCATAACCTTTTTTACTTTCAGCCCAATTCATATCGTACGTTTTATAATTGTTGAGGCAATTTTATTTAATCTCTATTAAGTATGATAACCTAATAATTAATTAACGAAAAGGCAAAGAAGTTGTTTCAAAAATTTGCAACTTTGACACAGTAAATATACAAAATATTTTGTATTTATGAAAATAATTATTTTAAATGGGCCTAATTTAAATTTGTTGGGAATCAGGGAAAAGAGCATTTATGGAAACAGTTCATTTGCACATTATTATGAAAAGATTGTTAATTATTATAAAAATGTGGAATTCGAATATTTCCAATCCAATGTAGAAGGTGAAATTGTAAACTACCTTCAAAAAGCCGGATTTTCGGCGGATGGGATTATTTTAAATGCCGGAGCCTACACTCATACCTCTATAGCTATCCGTGATGCCATTGCGGCTATAACGACCCCTGTTGTGGAAGTTCACATATCCAATATACTCACAAGGGAGAACTTTCGTCATGAATCGGTCATAGGTCCGGTATGCAAAGGAACCATTATGGGATTCGGACTTGACTCCTACCGGCTGGGGATAGAAAGTTTTCTGGTGCCGGAAATATAAATGAAAGGCTATCTCATATCATTGATCTGGACTTTGGGATGTTTTGCCGGATCAAATTTGAAGAAATCATCGGGAAGATTTTGATTGGTCTTCATCGACTTTAGAACAAGTGTGTAAGTGTTGCCGTCCTTATTGTATGAAATCGCTTTAAGTATCTCGTAATCTGACTTATCAATAAACAGCTGTATTTTTGTATATTCTTTTGATTTGTTTTCAGGCACAAGGTCGATCACATAAGCTTCCTTACCTGATACTTTTTCTTCCCCTGCATAGGTATATTTAAATCCCTTTTCATAAATAGTGAAAAGATTGGCGGGATTCAATGCCTCCTCGTTGTCCGGTTCATTTTCCGTAATATTTACCTCATTAGATTCCGTAAGATAACTCCATACCGTTTTTCCGTCAGAAAAGACATCCATCCCAAGAGCCGGCATATGTAATCTGTAATTTTTACCTTTTAATGCCACCCATCCCTCATTGGTCTCCGTAGTATTGTTTTTCGGATTGTTCAGGGTAAAGGAGAAATCTATCTGTATGGTCTTGTAACTTTTATTTATTTGTGAGACTTTATCAAGTATCTCTTTGGCTTTTTGATCCTGGGCATATATAAATCCGTTAAGAAGCAGTAATGAGCTTAACAGTAATAAAGTTTTTTTCATTTTTTATGTAATTAATCCAATGATTCAATCAATTAACAGGCAACAGTGATCATTAATCAGTGTTTTTACTCCGTGAGACTTTGTGCTACATCACACTTTTGAGATGAGTTACACAAAGGAAACACGAGGAGCCAAAGAGATTTATAATCTACGGCCTGATTCGTGTAATTCGTCATTAATTCGTATAATTCTTTTGCTGATCAAGATTCCTCAATAATTGTTCCAAAGCATACTCATCCTGCAAGAGAACCTGCCTGGCTTTGCTTCCTTCATTCTGTCCCACTATTCCGGCCAATTCAAGCTGATCCATGATCCGTCCGGCCCGATTATAACCGATCGAAAACTTCCTTTGAATTGCCGAAGTTGATCCTGATTGATTCAGGACGACTACCCTGGCGGCTTCATCAAAAAGTTCATCCCTGTTTCTTAGATCAACAATTTCTGAATCCTCTGAACCTTCCTCATAGGATTCAGGCAGCAGAAAAGCAGTGGGGTAGCCTGGCTGTTCGCTGACATAGCGCGCAATGGCTTCAACCTCGGGAGTGTCGACAAATGCGCATTGCAGGCGGATCAGGGTACTGCCCGTTGATACAAGCATGTCTCCCTTGCCAATCAACTGGTTAGCGCCGGGAGTATCGAGTATTGTGCGCGAGTCCATCATCGAGATGACCCTGAAAGCAATTCTTGCCGGGAAATTGGCCTTAATTACACCTGTAATTACATTGATCGAAGGACGCTGAGTGGCAATGACCATATGAATTCCTACAGCCCTTGCAAGCTGGGCAATCCTGGCGATAGGAAGTTCGATTTCTTTTCCTGCACTCATGATCAGATCGGCAAATTCATCAATCACAACAACAATATAAGGCTGGAACCGATGTCCTTTTTCCGGATTAAGCCTGCGTGATTTAAACTTTTCATTGTACTCCTTTATATTCCTTGCATGAGCCTTTTTAAGCAGGTCATACCGGTTGTTCATTTCAATGATCAGCGAGCTTAGAATATTTTTAACATGCTGAACATCTGTAATAATCGACTCCTCCTCACCCGGCATTTTGGCAAGGAAATGCTTTTCTATAATAGAATAAAGATTAAGCTCTACTTTCTTTGGATCCACAAATACGAATTTCAGTTCGGCAGGATGTTTTTTATAAAGAAGCGAAGTGATAATGGCATTCAAACCCACCGATTTACCTTGTCCGGTCGCTCCGGCAACAAGAATATGAGGCATCTTTGTGAGGTCAACCACATAGGTTTCGTTTGAAATGGTCTTGCCAAGGGCAAGCGGAAGTTCGTAATCCGTCTCCTGGAAAACCTTCGAACTGATTAGTGAGCGCATTGATACCAATTCTGGTTTGCTGTTAGGGACTTCAATACCAACGGTCCCTTTTCCCGGAATAGGAGCAATGATGCGTATTCCCAGCGCTGAAAGGCTTAAAGCGATATCGTCCTCAAGATTTTTTATCTTCGAAATCCTGACCCCCGGAGCAGGCACAATTTCATAAAGTGTAATAGTCGGCCCGGTAGTCGCTTTGATCTTGACGATCTCTATGTTATAATTCTTCAGGGTTTGAAGAATTCTGTTTTTATTGGCGATCAATTCTTCGTCCGAGACTTGCGGGTTACCAGTGGATCTTTCTTGAAGAAGATCCAGCGGCGGAAACTTATAACGTGATAATTCAAGTGTGGGATCATAATCTTCCGGTTTACCCTCAGCTTCATCCATCAAACCATCATCCTCCTGATTTTCAGAAGTTACATTGTCAGTTTTTGTAAGAGGGGATCTGAAAGAAGCGGAATCATCATTATTTTCCGTTCTGTTCCTGTTCAAGTTCAATATTTTCGTAATCATTGCTGCCTGCATAGACAATTTCCACATTATTGTCTTCTGCCACTTTGGCAAAAGCTTTCTCATCTTCAGAAATAAGGGGAGCTCTGGGGATGTTCAAGGTTTCATCTTCCCCTTTTGCCGGATGCAACAGTTTTTTCCCTCCGATAAGTTATCCATTTCTTTATTGTGGGCCATGCTGATTCAAAAGCAATAATGATACAAATGACCATCGATACGACTATCAGGAAGAAAGTGCCTATATTGCCGATGTGGGAGTCAAGAAGCTGAGTGATAAAAAATCCATAGGTCCCTCCCGGCAGAATAAACGATTTTTCATAAAAAGAAGACAGGAAATACGCGGAAGATATCAGAGGTCCAGATCATTAAGAAAATGGTGTAGGCAAAATTTTTGTTTAGTGAGACTTTGCCGATCCTGCCAAGTTTAAGAGCCAGAATAATCAGCAGATATACAACTCCAAAGGATGCGAATCCAAATCCTTTGTTGATCAGCAAATTGGCAAGTATTGCCCCGAATCTGCCTCCTGCATTGACAAATTTGACCTTTGAATTGGTAAGGATTTCTCTTGTCGTAGTCTCAAGAAGGCTTTGATCCGAACCACCCGAAAAAAGAAAAGAGATGAGAGAGATGAGAAGATAGACAGATATAAAAAACAACAGGATGGCCAGAACACCGCCCGCTCGTTCCCAGTTGCTGCGTTTTCCGGTTCGGCCGCTTAGTCCTGTTTTCCTTGAAGGAGAGTTTCCTGATTTTTCTTCCCTGCTGCGGGCCATTTTAATTTATTACGAATTACGAATTACGAATTACGAACTAAAGTGTAAAGCTAAAAGTATTTAGTTTTTAAGTCAGTGACCTTAAATGGTCATGCAAAATTAACCAAAATTTTTAAGGATGATTGTTTGATGATCAAAATCAATTTCGAAGTTCATTTTGAGATAATTTCTATGTTTATCATTTGGTATGTTGATACGAAAATGAATATTTATGCAAAATCAGCATTCTGATCAGCTCAGTACCTGCACCGTATTTGCTTCGCTTATCCTTTGCCTTCACATTTATGTGACGGATTTTAAAAAGGTTACTGTATTTTTTGCTGTACAAAATATTCTCATTAAGTTTGTTCCTCAGGTAGATATATTTCCTGGATAGATAAAGAGCAGGGAGCAAAGGCTCTTTGCTCTTTGCTCTCTGCATTTATCTCGTACTTCGTAATTAATTACCCATTAATAATTAAATCTGAACAATGAAAGATCTGGTAAACAAAGGTTCCATTGGGTGCTCTGTCCTGGCAATGATGTTTTCTGCTCAGGCCTGGTCACAGAAACTGCCTGAAAAACCAAACATACTGGTCATCATGACCGACCAGCAATCTTCCGAATCACTTAGTATCAACCTGGGGCACAAATATCTTAATACTCCCAATATGGATTGGCTTGCAGAACATGGTGTGTCATTTTCAAACGCCTATTGCGCCAATCCATTATGTGTACCTTCACGAAGTTCAATATTCACCGGAAGGTATCCTCATGAGTTGGGAATTCAGGATAATAATAACAAACATGTTGATCCTGCTGAATTTCCCTCAATAGGAACAATCTTTAATAAGGCAGGATATGTTACAGGTTACTTTGGCAAATGGCATCTGCCTTATAGCGAAAAAGATACAGTCGCACATGGATTCAATACAATGGCGCGGATCAGACCGGTGGGTGTGGACAGCCTTCTCCCTGCAGAGGCCATTAAGTTTTTGGACATCAAACGCAGTAATCCTTTCTTTATGGTTGTATCGTTTTGTAATCCCCACAACATCTGTGAATGGGCCCGTGGCGATAAATTACCTGATGGGCCGGTAGGGACTCCGCCACCCGGATTACAATGTCCTCCTCTGAGACCTAATCATCTTCCTTCAAAAAATGAAACGGACATTTTGCAGCTGATGAGAAAATCATATCAGGCAAGCAGAGTTTTTCCGGTTTCAGGTTTTAATGATGAGAAATGGAGACAGTATGAATGGGCTTATTACAGGATGATAGAAAAGGTTGACAGACAAATCGGGCTTATTCTTTCAAAAGTCAGGGAGTCTGGTTTGGATAAGAACACAATTATCGTTTTCATGTCCGATCACGGCGATTGCCAGGGAGCGCATCTCTGGAACCAGAAGACCGTCTTTTATGAAGAAGCGGCAAAAGTGCCCTTAATCATAAGTTATGAGGGGCTTAAAGCAAAACAATCTGGTCAGCTTGTTCAGACAGGAATTGATATTATGCCGACCCTTTGTGACCTGGCTGGTATCCAACCTCCAAAAGTTACTCGTGGAATAAGCCTGAAACAAATTATTAAAGGCGATGCTTCACCTGTCAAACGAGAATATGTTGTTGTATCTGACAGGTTTGACCAGGGAGCGCCTGTAAACGGACTGGTACCTAAACCTGAAGGCAGAATGCTGAGAGATAGCCGTTTCAAATACTGGATCTATGATGAAGGTGACAAGCGCGAAACTCTTTATGACCTGAAGAACGATCCCGGTGAAATGGTAAACGTTGCCGGCGACCCGAAATATAAATCAGAACTTGAAAACTGCAGAAAAGAATTAACTGAATGGGCAAAAAAGTACAATGATCCCTTTATGAAATATTTGATCACAAGATAAGCATCAGTAATCAGTGTTCACTGATTGTTATTACTTTTTATCGCTTCCAGTATTCTTTCGGGAGTCATTGGCAACTGATACAGCCTTGCTCCTGTTGCATCAAATACCGCATTGGCAATTACTCCTCCCATGCATATGATCGGCGGTTCTCCGCCTCCCTGAACCGGCTTATCCTTTTTATCCAGAATGATGGTGCTGATCTTTGGGAGCCATGAGAAACGGGGAATATCGTAAGTGTCAAAATTGTGATTTTCAATCTTCCCTCCCTTGAACTTTATCTCCTCGGTAAGGCAATAGCCCAGTCCCATGGTGATGCATCCTTCCATCTGAATTGTTGCCCCTTCAGGATTTATGCACAATCCCATGTCCTGTGCAGCAGCAACCCTCACTACCTCTACACGCCCTGTCTTTTTATCAACCTTTACCTCTGCCATGTGAGCGACATAAGTGCCTGAATCCGTCCCGCAGGCAATACCGTAGCCTCTCCCGCTGGGATGTTTTGCCGGAGTATAGCCAAACAAATCAGCGACGGCCTTTAACACACCTATCATTCGTTCATCAGTCAGATTCTTCAGACGAAATTCCAACGGGTCGATTCCTGCTTTTGCAGCCATAATATCGATCTGTGACTCCCTTGCAAAAGTGTTTGTGTTGTTTCCCGGAGCACGCCAGGCCCCTGTTCCGAAGGGATGTGCCTTTTCGTCTCTGCGGTTTCCGTACGAGGTGGTAAAGTCATTGGGAACATCATAAATTGTCTCAGAGCCCCTCGTCCCGGCATAATAGACATGATAATCCCAAAGATTGATCTTCCCGGATTTGCTCATCCCTGAGGTGATTTTTACGACGGCGGCGGGCCGGAACATATCGTAAAAAAACTCTTCATCTCTCGTCCAGGCCACCACTATCGGCTTTCCTGTCATTTTAGCCAGCCTTGCCGCTTCCGATGCCTGAAGTCCTGCCGATTTGCCGCCAAATCCGCCTCCTACAAAGGGAGTTTGTACACGCACTTTTTCAGGTGGCATATCCAGTTCGCGGACAATAGCATCTTTTTGAGGGAAAGGGCGCTGGGTGGAGGGCCAGACCGTCAGTTTGCCTTCTTCCATCCTTGCAGCGGCTGCATGAGGCTCCATGGGAGAGTGAGCCACATAGCTGTTGTAAAATGCCGACTCGATGACTGTGTCAGAAAGTTGCTTCCCCGTTGCGAGGTCTCCTTTGCCATTGATCTGATTTCCGTCATTGGCCACTTTTAACAGATGATCAAAAATAGTCTTGTCATCCACATCCATCTCATCGAATGAATATTCCGCATTAACCTTAACAATCGCCTGATCAGCTTTGTCACGGTCTTTATGCAGCACAGCAATAAAATCACCATCTTTAACCACCTTAATTCCCTCGATTTTTGCAGCTTCAGACGTATCAGCCGAAACAAGTTTGGCGCCGTGGGAAGGCGGATGAAGAACCCTTGCATAAAGCGTATCGGGAAAAAGTATATCGCCAGAGAATTTTGCCTGCCCTGTGACCTTTAACAGGGCATCTTTATGAAGATGAGGCTTGCCGATAGCTTTAAATGTCTCAGGGTCTTTAACCTCTGGCTTAAACTCAAGATGTTTCTCGATTTTCTTTCCCCTGGTCAGTTCCGCGTAGCTTACTTTCTTATTGCTGTTTGTCTTATCGTAAATGATGCCGTTCCTTATTTCCAACCTCTCAACCGGCAAATCCAAACGTTCCGCGCCAAGCTCTAAAAGGATCCCTCTTGCTTCGGCTGCAGCAGCTCTAAATGGAGGTCCAAAGAATCGGGTTGTCCGCGATCCGTTTGTACCCCCGTCCCATGGACAGAGATCAGTATCGCCAAGCACCATATGTACCTTTGCGACTTCAACATCCAGCTCTTCGGCCAGTTCCTGTGCAAGGGAAGTGATCACTCCCTGCCCCATTTCAATCTTGCCTGTGTAACCCGTAACCAATCCGTCTTCACCGATATGGAGAAAAGCATTATAATCCGAAGGCAATTCTCTTCGTTGTTCAGCGGGCAGAGCAAGCAAATCATCCGGTTCCCAGGTTCCAAATGTAATGATGATCCCAGCTCCCCCGAGGAGCCTGAAGAAATCCCGGCGCCTTATTTTACTGGCTTCCCGCACATGCGGGATAAATTCATCATGATGATATTCTTTTGTTTTCATGACACCTTTTCTCCTTTCATTTCTTTAGCCGCAGTTTGAATTGCTTTGACAATCCGTACATGTGCGCCGCACCTGCATAAATTATCTTCCATACCGTTAATTATATCCTGTTCTGTCGGTTCAGGATTCTTCATCAAAAAGGCTGTAGCCGTCAAAATCATTCCGGGCGTACAATATCCGCATTGAAGGGCATCATGCTCAACGAAGGCTTTTTGTACAGGGTGAAGTTCCCCGTTTTTTGCAAGTCCTTCAATCGTAACGACCTTTTTACCAGATGCTTCACTTACAGTTACTGAGCATGACCGGACAGCCTCGTTGTCTATCAGGACGGTACAGGCTCCACAGAATCCTATCCCGCAGCCAAACTTTGTTCCCGTCAATCCGAACTGGGTTCGCAACACCCAGAGCAGGGTAAGCTTCGGATCGATTGAGATCTCGGTTTTTTTACCATTCAGTTCAAAATGAATTGTTTGTTCCATATTATATTAATTCAAAGAGTTAAAATATAATCATTTTATAAGTTACACAGAGTCCGCCAAGCAGACTCAGAGTAACACGGAGATTAAAGCAAGTAAGAAATTCCTTACTCATCAAGGAACACAGCTTTAAGCGGCTTAACGGCTTCCCGGTCATTGTAGTGAACTTTAATAGTCCATCCTTCCGGAGGAATTTCGTGATAAGATCCGTGACTGCGGAAGCAGTCCACCTTATTGAAGAAAGTAAACGATTTAGTTACTCCCTTCTCTATTCTTAATCCGACCATCGACAACTGGTCACTCGTCAGTAAAGTCTCAAAGGGAGTTTCCTGCTTCAGCAATATATCCCGGTTTAAAGGTACTCCAACTTCCAGAAGAAATCTTGAAGAGGGGAATACCGTACAGTAATCTGTAAAAATGGAACTGTTCTGAAGCCATATTTCTTTGATCTCTGCTGAATTTCTCTTCGCCTTGAGCCTTAAGTTTAGCTGAAAGCCGAACTGGGTATTTCCAGTCTTTTTGATGAAAAAGTCTTCGGCAATTATTTCGATGTTGGCTCTTTTAATAATGAACCTGTAAATAAGGATAAAAGAGATAAGTCCTGTAGCAAGTCCTGCAAATGCAGAAATCTGGGCAAAAAGAGAAAAATTCATATCATTGTTATAATTTGTTTTTTAAAAATATAAAATTGAACTGTAATATTGTTTATTCATTTTTAAAAGTACAGACTTCCTGTGATCTGATCTACTCGGTCCGGGGCAGCAAAAGCGAATTAAAAAGCAGCTTATACGATCCCGGCACGGAAGCCCTGAACTGTGGTCCAAAGGCAAACAAAACCATCTGCCCCCTGCCTTTTTTAAGCCATACCATTGCAGCCTTATTACCAAGCAGTTCCCCTTTTTCGATATATCCTGATTTCAAGACATCCTTTTCAGGGAAAGAGGCAATCACCCTGCGGTCCATGTCAAAATAAGGCTCTCGGGTTGTAAAAACAGGCCTTCCGCGATAAAACACTCCTGCCTGATCCTCCATTCCCAGAGTAAGCGGATGATCTCTTTTAAGTTTGATGTCTGCAAGCGAACCGGGACAATATAATCCCCTTGCGGCCAACGATCTTGATATATCCTGTACCGGCAGAGTGAACTCTTCGGTGTTGTCTTCAGAGTACTTAATTTTTAAGGGACCGGTAAACATACCCACAGACTCACCCCATGAAATAATTTCACCTCCGTTGTCGAGGAATTTCAGGATCTTTTCAAATCCCTTGTCGCCAATCCCTTTCGTATATTCAGGAGGATAAGAAGTAGGGGAATAAACACCCTCGGCTGATTTATATTTTCCTTTCATCAGTGCATCGGAATTCATGGATGGGAATACAATCACATCAAAATCTTTTTTAAGCTCCGCTTTATCGAAATCCTCCGGATGAAGAACCTTAAATGGAATTCCGTAACTGTCGAAAACAAATCTTGTCCAACCGGCGTCTGTATCCGAAAACCAGCTTTCGCATAAGGCTATCCTGGGAAGGGTCAGATTGTTCAGTTTCATTTTCGCCACATCTTTTATAACAAGAGGTTGACTGCCACTTATCTTAATGATCTCATTCAGCATCTCAGCTTTACTGCCCCCTTCTGTGAAAATTACAAAACTCCCCTTACCGAGCGTATTATTTTCAACCGTCACGTCCTCAGCAAGCCGCTGAACCTTTAATCCCTTTGCAGAAGCCATAAAAGCCGCCTTAAACGAGGCATTGCTGTTCACATCGAATATCGCCGCAGCGGTGTTCACAGGAACGGATTTGACGGTTTCCTTATCGGGGCTCCACGCTGTGAGGTTCTTTTCCAGCTCTTGGACACGGATCTTTATTTCATCGCAGCTTACTCCTTTATGCAAAGGCAAAGACCAGGTGGTGATATCGTAAGGTTTGATCAGTTCTCCTCCTAAGCTGTAATGCCGTTCCGGGTACTCCTGGACTTCCATCACCTCCTTGATAAAAGCCCTGAATGGCTGAGCGAGGGGCACCACAAACGCGCCGGGCTCATAAATCTTATCGTTGATGACTATCTCTTTGCTCAACTTATAAACATTGATTCCATGCTCATCAAGCAGGCGGGCGAGGTCAATCCATTCGCTCCGGTCATGCTGTTCGACCGGCAAAATGTAATAATATGGGGCTTCGGTTTTGCCTTCGGTGACTTCTTTCTGACAGAGATGATTCTGAAATTTCAGTATTTCCTCTTTGTTGGCCGAACAGGTGCTTAAAAGCGAGTTGGTTGAGACAAGTTCCAGCTTGATGATATCGCTCAGGTGCCACCATCCGCCGGGCCAGGGCAGAGGCATGTTGGTGCTTTTCTTATACTCGGCCAATCCCTTTCCGCTGACAGTCAGCTCTGTGGGCTCGATGTAAACGGGAGTGGCATAATTGCAGCTTGCCGCTTCAGTCAGCATCGCCGTGACGTTCTTCCAAAGGCAGGTCTGTGTCGATCCGGGCCAGTAATTATCGAATTCATACTGCTGAGCAACACCAGAACAACCGGCTTTTGTCAGGTCTTTTATCATGTTTGTGCCGAATATACCAGCCCAGTTCCACAATCCTTCATCAACGTTTTCGGCTATTGGGTCGTGGTTCGGCGGAACGAAATAACGTACGCTTGAGCCGCCCATCTGATGCTTTTCAATCATCACCTGAGGAAACCATGTCTTGCTTGTGATTGCAGAAATGGCTTTTGTATCGCTTTGCGAAAGGATAATGAAATCGCGGTTGTTGTCGTGGCCTACGTATTTATGGTAAACGCCCGGCATACTGCTGTCCTCGTATTTTGTGCCTTTGTATTTGCGGTAATGATTAACGATCATATCCATGCCGTCGGGGTTATGATTGGGCACCATCATGTAAACCACGTTGCCGAGCCATTTCAGCTTCTCGGGGTCGCTGGTTGTGGCAAGGTCATAAGCGATCAGGGGAGCGCTCTGGGAAGGCCCCACTTCAGAGGAGTGCATCGACAGGGTAGCCAGAAAAAACACCTTACCCTTTCGGGCGAGGTCATTGACCTCGCTATCACTCAGATTCGCATTCAGCGCCAGTTTCTTATTGATCTGGCCTAACTCGTCCAGCTTTTTGATATTTTCTTCTGATGAAATAAATACGATATACATGGGCTTCCCCATAGGCGATTTGCCTATTTCACGCATTTCCACTCGTGAACTGCTTTCGTCCAGATTTTTAAGGTAAGCAGTCAACTGCTCATAATCGAAGAGATTACCATCGCTGCCGGGCTGGAATCCGAAGAAATCCTTCGGGACGACAGAGGCCTGAGTGAGGGCATTTGCAGAGTAGGTGAAGGCATTTCCCAATATAAATGCAAACAGGAGAAACAGATACAGTTTTTGAATCAAAGATTTCATGTCAGGATATTTGGTTTGTCAGATCAAATATAATCAGAATCGGATTAACATGCTATAATATCCTGTTATTTCAACTGCCTAACGTCTCCGACTCCTCCTGATCATTATCACTGGGTTCAAATTTCCTTTCGGTATTGAACTGTTCGGTAAAATATTTCTCCACTTCTTTTTCATCCTTCCTGTTTTTCAGGATCAGAAGAACAATAATCAGCACCACGAAAAAGGCCACAATGGCCATAAAGATCCATTTTGTACTCATAAGTCTTATTTTTTCTTAAAGTTAAGTCAAATCCCGGCCAAATTCAATACGACAGGGTGTAAAAAGAGCTGTTTCGCTCCGGCGGAGAGAAACATGACGGAAAAGGATTTAATAATTAAGACCGGAATTTCAAATAGGATGGGATACCCTCAGATCACAAGCCCCGGGGAGTGAATTTAAGGCAAAAACTGCTGCGTATCACAAAAAAAAGCCCTGCTGTTCGCAGGGCCTTTTTAACAAATGTCTGATATAATTTTGAAATTATAAGAGTTTAACATTTACGGCATTTACTCCTTTTCTTCCGTCCTGGAGTTCATAGGTTACTTCGTCATTTTCCTTGATCTGGTCCTTTAAACCAGAAGAATGGACAAAATACTCGGTCTTAGAATCTGCATCTTTAATAAATCCGAATCCCCGGATTTCATTGTAAAATTTTACTGTTCCTTTGTTCATAATTATAATATTAATTCTGCAAAGATATATACATTTTCGAAATAATCTTTTTATTTTCAAGAAAAAAGATATTTTCTGAATATTTACCCTCACCGGTCCGGTCCTGTGATGATGCGCACTCGCCGGCCTGCGCGTGTCATTGGTCCTTCGGTTATTATACAATAGTTGGAGGGGCGGGGAAAAGGCAGCCGATAAATGATCTGCGCCGGCAGGTTCTTTCCGGAGTTTATGAGAAATATCACTTAACGCGTAAGGCCGTTCCGGGAAAGAAGAAATAAACAGCACGATAAAAAAGAAAGCACACGGATTGCAAATCTGTTCGGACAGGCAAATCACACCGCAGATAATTGACAATATGCCGATTAATTCCTTATTCGTCACGGCTCTGATGCTCACTGACTACTGAGTTCTTTTTTTTCTGCTGCCTTTTCATAAACCGGGCGGCTGAATCAATAGTCTTTGAACACCAATGCTTTAAATAAGCAATGTTTTCAGGAGTATCATTGTCTTTTATAATAGCAAGAAATATATGAGCCATACAGAATGAAAGCTCTTTTAATGAGTATCCGGAAATTTGTTCTGAAAATGCTCTTTGATTTAATTTTTTCATAGGTTACGAATTACACGATATATATAGACGAATTTCACGAAGTGGTTTTAAAAACCTTATTTTCATTTTTTAACCTTAGTAGCAAAAATTGCATACACCATAATATTCTGACCTTATTACCTTATTAATTAATTATGCCACAAAAACACCAAAACGCCAAAGAATTCTTCCTTTAGTCTTTAGCCTTTAGTCTTTAGTCTTTAGCCTTTAGCCTTTAGTCTTTAGCCTTTAGTCTTTAGTCTTTAGCCTTTAGTCTTTAGCCTTAATAGTACCACAGCGCATAACTCCCAAATTCAGCATCGGCCGTATAACCAAACGACCGTGTATCGACATGAAGAAAACGTTCACTGATGCCAAAACCATTAATACCCGCAGAGCGGAGCGAATGGTAGAGGAAGCCGCGCCTGAAAAGATTTTCATTGATAAGCGATTGTTTTAACGGACAGCGTAAATCAATGGCCATTCCTCGTAAATGGAATGAATCAGGAGCGCCGCCGCAGGCTTTATTTCCTTCAGGAGTGCGATAAGAGCTTGAAATCAAAACAGGAACATCAACGAATTCACGAATGATCTCTGCAGCCATTACAAGACTTTGAGCAAGCAGATGATAATCACCTTTAAAGTCAAGTGACTTGCAGAAAAACTCTGATTCCCTAAAATGAGGAGTCAGTAACATATCTGAGCCGCGGTGAATCTTAATGAATTTCATAACGTTGATTTTTAGAATTGACAATTGATAATTAGTTAATCAAGATACTTTGAGTTCCAATGGGTTTTAATCTTGGCGTGTTCTTTGCGGTTAAATATTT
Source organism: uncultured Bacteroidia bacterium (assembly GCA_963810555.1). Classification (GTDB taxonomy): domain Bacteria; phylum Bacteroidota; class Bacteroidia; order Bacteroidales; family Prolixibacteraceae. The sequence goes on from CAWENX010000005.1 coordinate 419,534, forward strand.
ACGGAAGTCGCGCAAAGAAAACCGCAAATGAACACGCAAGCATGAAAACACAATGGAACTCAAATCTAATAATTGATTAATTGTCAATTGTCAATTATCAATTGTCAATTGTTTACGCCGCTATCGCCTGAAGAAAATTATCGTTGAAAGTATCCCTGAAGCCTGAAACGTCGAAAACATCACATCCGGGGATCATAAAATTTCTCAATTCAATCATCACCTCATTGTCTTCATCAATTTGTGGCAAAACAGGCGCCTCACATTCAGAAATCTGATCATCAAAACGTAACTTATACAGAACCAGCCGCCCATCTGTAGAGACGCGATTTATCGCGTCAGTAAAATCCACGGCAGAAAGCGCAAACAGGTTGCAGCAATTCTGATAAGTAGCCTGGGCGATGCCCATTGCGTTCATATCCTTCAAAGACTTTCAAGAACAATGGCATAATTCAGTTCTTCGCCTTTCATCGGCAGTACATGATAAAACGTTTCAATTCTCATATAAGGCAAATCCCGGGCATTGATGAAATAGCCAAAAACAATTTCGTTTGAGACAGGCGGCAGACAGGAAGCAATCAGGTCAGGAGGAACAAGAATGCGTTCAGTAGAGCCGTGATTAATCGCGTCTCTGTCAGGAACGTACCCTTTTCCGATAAATTGCTGAGGGACAGGCTCACCGGTGTTCTCATTGGTTTTGATCATCCTTATCTTTGCCTTGTCCCGCGAGTCGATCATCTCAAAAGAAACTTTTGATTTCTGCACCGCGCTGAAGAGTTGAACAGGGACCCGAAGGGTGCCGATCACGAGAATGGGATTCCAGATTGATTGCATAGCATTGTTAATTAAAGAATTAAGAAATGAAAGAATGAAAGAATAACCACGAAGTGGTTGAATTTGAATAACCGCAGGTGCAACCTGTGGAAAAGAATGCCCCTCAGCATCAGAGCCCTGAAAGGGTTCAATATCTTATGGTAATCATTTTTCATGGTATAAAATGTGTTTGTGTTTAAGGTTCTGATTGTTGAGCCCCTTCAGGGCTCCGGTTTTCCGGGGTGATCCTTTCCCCGGGTTGAAACCCGGGGTTATTCAAATAACACCACTTCGTGGTTAAAGAAGCCTATCCGGATTTGGTAATATTAAGGGTATCGGAGACCTTTTTCAGGAATTTAACGATCCAGGAGACGGCGGAATAGTCGCCGACGGACGGAACAATCCTGACGACAGCTTCATAGACGGCAAGCGCTGCCAGAGCGATCAGTTTTAAAGTCGAAGGCGGATCTGTAGAAACGCGATTAATCGCGTCTCTACCTGCAGTAGCAGCAGGATCACCGCCAATGATGTTGACGATGCAGCCACCGAAGAACAACAGAAAAACTAAAATGCCGGCGAGAATGATATAAAGAGTTTTCATAATAAAAAGAATTAATAAGGTGTTAATGTGCTGATGTGTCCCGATAGCTATCGGAATTTTTTGCCCGTAGGGCATAAGGTATTGTAGATAAATCATTCCCATTCAAATTTTTACACCGTAGGTGTTGCGCAATTAATTGTTTGTTGGTTTTCCGTATCCCCTACGGGGAAAATGATGTTTTTTGCATTCGATTCTACAATACCTGAACCGCTACGCGGTAAGCCTTAACCTGAAAGTTATTCGGTAATTGTCAATTGTCAATTGTCAATTGTCAATTCTTACCCGCTTTTTAAGTTGTTAAGGGTATCGGAGACCTTTTTCAGGAATTTAACGATCCAGGAGACGGCGGAATAATCGCCTACGGACGGAACAATCCTGACGACAGCTTCGTAGACGGCAAGCGCTGCAAGAGCGATAAGTTTTAATGTCGAAGGCGGATCTGTAGAGACGCGATTAATCGCGTCTCTACCGGCAGAGCTATCGCCAATAATGTTGACGATGCAGCCACCGAAGAACAACAGAAAAACTAAAATGCCGGCGAGAATGATATAAAGAGTTTTCATAATAAAAAGAATTAATAATGTGTTAATGTGCTGATGTGTCCCGATAGCTATCGGGATTTATTGCCCGTAGGGCATAAGGTATTGTAGATAAATGATTCCCAATCCATTTTTTACACCGTAGGTGTTAAACAATTTGATTTTCGGATGTTGTTTATCCCCTACGGGGAAAATGATGTTTTTTGCATTCGATTCTACAATAGTCAAACCGCTACGCGGTAATTAGTAAGGCTATAGCCTAAAGAAAAGCGGGCTGAAGTCTCTGTGACTGTTGTCCCTCGGCAAATCAGCCCCGCTATCCAGATAATTAAAGAATGAACGAATTAAGGAGAAGGGAGACCGGAGACCGGAACACGGATGATTTCAACAACGATCCGGTCTCCCGTCTCCATTTTCCGGTCTCCTATAATCTTTTACGCCACAGTTACAGCCCCGGCAAAAGCGCTGTTGGAAACCTCACCATTTTCGCTGATGAAGGCCATATAGCACTGCACCAGGTCGCCGCTGAAAATGAAGAGGGTACGGTAATGGTCTGCGTTCCGTCGGCCCTTTCGGCCAGCTCATTCACGGTTACAGCCTGGTTCTGGACAGGATTATAAACCACAAGCAGGGTTTTATCGATTGCGGCAGGCCCCGATCTCGCCCGAATTATCGTCCCAGTCAAATTTTACGGTACCTGCAACGGAGGAAGAAGCCACCGCATTAAGGGCCGAAGGAAGATTGCCGCGTGCAACAAGGGCGTTCGGGTAATCGATCGCGATGTTGGGATAGGTACCCGTCAGCGCATTGTCATAGTTGTAGCCCATAGCGGCATTGATTCCGGTCATTTTCACCGCATACTGTTTGAAGCCGGTTTGAAGGAATTCAGAAAGCGGCTGGAGAAAATGCATGAGGACTGAAAACTTCTGACGCTGCGCCAGTTGCTTGTCAGTCTGTGGATTGGCAACGCTGCCTGCAAGTACTCTCAGAACAGCGATCCCTTTCCAGGAAGCACCGACCACCTGGCCGATCTTTCCCGAAAGTTTTCCTATTACGGATTCAGTTAATTTTGCCATAGTTTGATGAATTAAGAATTAATAATTAATAATTAAGAATAAGGCTAAAGACTAAAGGCTAGAGGCTAAAGGAGGAAAGCGATGAGAGATGAGTGTTTGAGAAAGATCACAACTCATGACTCTTATCTCATAACTCATAGTTTCTCCTTATTGTCTGTTGCATGTTGTCAAAGACCATATTATGTAAATAAAGCGGAGCGAGCCAGGAGCGAACCAAGAGCGAAGCAAGGACGAAGCAAGCGGCGCCCGATTTATTTTAATATAAAGTTAAATAAAAGGCTAAAATGCTCAATGAAAATGAGTTGACTGTCGTGTGCAGTCGTCTCCAGTCGCTTATTCAGACAATTTAGATTGATGGGTATGTGAGTTAAGATATTGATTTATATCAGAAACGAGGTAGCTAATCCTTCTGTGATGCAAAACGTAAGTTATTTCACCCTTATTTCGCATTCTTTGAAGCTCACGAACAGAAATCCCTAATAAGTTAGCTGCTGTTTGCTCATCAACATTTTTCTTGTAAGCAATAAGTGAAGGATATTTGCAGAGATCATCAATTTTTGAAGTTAAAGCATCAACAGAAGATTTGATCCTGTTTACTGCTTTTATGATTTCATATATTTCTTCCATGGCTATTTTATTTTAATTGGTAATTAATTGTTGGTAATTGATAATTAAACATAACGCTCGCGCGCGCGTGAGGGGGTAGATATATGTTTCATGAATAATTATAGTTAAATGCTTAAATTAAAGGTTCTTACAAGAGAAAAAATTAAAATAAGTTTCGTATAAGTTTCGTTTCATAAAACCGGTGATGAAACTTACATGAAACATAGAGCGAAACTTATATTTGTATAACATCTTCATAGATAGTAGATTAATATAGAATTTCATGAAATTTAAACTGAAACATACAGCTATCTGTCGGAGAGAAATATTATGTATCATGGATATAACGTGAAATTGCGGTATGAGAAACAGAGAAAATTTCAGAAATTGTTTTGATGGAATTGCCATAAGAATAAAGGTCATGAATTTGTTTAACGAATTTTGAAAGGTCTCGTGGTCTTGTTTTCTTAAGTTGTTCCAAAGCAAACGGAAGCTGTATATCTTCAAGGTTTTGCAGATTACAGAAGGTAAAACCCACGCCCACGCGGTGATGGTCTCCACGGAAAAATACAGGCACAGTCTGATTATAACATTCACGGTATTTTGTTTTTGAATGACACAGAAAGAAATTGCCGTCTTTGGTCATATCGAGGAAAGAAAGCTCGTTAAAGAAGTTCTGAAGCATAGCGGAGCCGTAATAATCGGTGGGCTGGATGCAGACGCGCGGATTCCCTTTTGTAGTATGGCCTATTACAAGTATGGAGGCGCCGGTAAGAAGGCGGATTCTATTGAGCATGGCAATTACCATTGTGGCGGTATCGGGCTTTAAAGCATCAGGGAGCAGCTTTGAAATATTATCGATGATGACGAGCTTGGCCTTGTGAGTAACCACAGCCTGCTCAATTTTTTCAATAAGGTCAAAACCGATAGAAACTTTCTTTTCGATCTTTTCATGCACGTACTTGAGATTTTTCATGTAAGGTTGCGGGTTCGACTTAATTATGCCATGCCTGCTCCAGAGTATGCCATCGTTTAATTCAAGATCGATGACAAGCACTTTCATTGGATCACATTCATTACATAAAGCGGCACAGGGATCAAAATGGGTGCCTGTAGCAGCAGCAAAAGCAAACTGGAAAACGAGGAGTGATTTGCCGTAATTGGTGCGTGAAAAAAGCAGTGTTGTCGTGTCCTCATAAAGAAATGCACCGATTATTTTACGGGGCTTTATTCTTTTCTCACCATCATCCATGAGAACAGATATGTCACGTATATTGAAGAATTCATCGTCAGTGGCAGCTTTAGTGGCAGCTTCTGATTCATCCTTATATTCTTTGGAAAGAGCAGTTATACATTTTCCATAATCGTCTTCAAATTCAAGCAATGCAATGACCTGGCAATCAGTATATCCTTTATTTGGAAGAAAGGGTAATGCATTGGTAGAGAAGTTGTAAAAAATCCAGATCGAATAACCGGGCGGGACGCAAAAGGTTGCACTTTTTCCGCCGGCCTTGCCGGGACGGGTAAAAAATATACCCGTCCTGGTCCAGCCGTTTGATAAAAGAGCAGATTCTGCACGTTCATGAACCGAAAAAAGCGAATTCAGCTTGTCACTCAGCCCCGAAAGGGTTCGCATCCGCCCCGAAAGGGTTCCAAACCCTTTCGGGGCTTTTGAAGGATCATAATTAAAATGAGAATAAAGCTTTTTAAAATGATCAAGAAATGCAGGCGAATCAGGAGGCCTGGGCGGTATGTATTTCAACAGGTCTTCTGACAGCACGGATCCTGATGCCGACCAAAGGGCTCCCGGATCATGACACAGGAAACAGGCCCTCGCTATATCCCTGCAGGAAGGATCAGCAATAAGATTGTACCGCTGAAAAAGATACAACGAAATGGCATTAAAATAATCGTTGTGAAAAGAACTGTCCGCATTCCTGACGCGAATAAACACCTTAAGCCCGTTTCCTGATGGACTGACAAAAACAAAGGCGGGCTTAAGAAAATTGTCTTCAAACAAAATTTGTTTCAGCGTTTCAGTGTTACAGGGTTTCAGTGTATTGATGTGCTGATTTTCTGAAACTCTGAAACCTTGAGACTCTGAAACATTTGCAACATCGTCCAGGTCGATTGAAACGATACCGGAATAGGAACAGATGTCATCTGCTTTGCGGGAATAAAAACACCCTGAAGGAGTGATGTAAGGCAGCTTTTCAGTTTTCGAAGCAGAACCTGAACGAATCTTGTTTGTAACCTCCTCCAGTTCACCCAGCATCACGATCTTCGAAGCCAGGTGCAGTGAAATGGTTTTTTCAGGAACTGTATTTGCAATCGGAGGTTTGAAATAAGATAGATTATCTTCGATGGTTTCCATAGTTATGAATAATTGATAATTGACAATTGACAATTGACAATTGACAATTAATTATTTGTAAATTTGAGAGTTACTTTAACAATTGATAATTGATAATTGATAATTGACAATTGACAATGAAGAGGGAAAATGTTTTGTCGGAAAAGAGCTTTGCGTTTGCAATCAGGACGGTGAAACTTTATAAGCTTCTTGCAGAATCGCGGAAAGAATTTGTGCTTTCCAAACAGTTTTTGCGAAGCGGAACTGCAATCGGAGCCATGTACCGGGAAGCGGAGCAGGCTGAAAGCAGAGCCGATTTTGTACACAAACTTTCCATTGCCCTGAAAGAAGTGAATGAAAGCGAGTACTGGCTGTTGCTTCTTAAAGAAACAGCCTACCTCACGCCAACTGAATTTGATTCGATCCATAAAGACTGTCTTGAATTGTTGAAACTTATCACAAGCATTATCAAAACGACCAAAAGCAACATCCCTTAATTGTCAATTGCCAATTGTCAATTGTCAATTGATAATTACGCCGCTTCTTTGTTAAAAGTTGGGGCGAATTTGAATGGCTTGATTTTGTGCTGGAAGAGGACGGCCTTGTCGCAGACGTACTGCAGGAGCTCCTTATCTTCCATAAAAGAGGCCGGGGCCATAATCTGGGTTCTCCATCCCTGGAAAGCGAGATAGATGAAGCACCATGTTTCGTCAATTTTGACACATCGTGTGTGCATGCGCATCAGGTGAGGATGTAGTCTGACCTGTCGTTTAAAAAGGGCATTGATGGCGGGATGAAGTTCAATGGCCAGGTCCGCATCCGATTTGCTGGTCCAGGAGCGGCCCTCGATGATCGTTGAGGGGATGTCGCCGGAGCGCTTGTAAAATTTGACGGTACCGACGCTGCATTTCAGGTAATCGGCCAGTTCCTGGTGGCAGGTGAAGTAATCGGCGGCATCGGGCGTGGCCGCAGGAGGGTTTTCAGCATTCTTAAGGGTCAGCATTTTGCAGATAAATTTGCCCAATAAATCATGCATTGAAATGGCGGCTTTCATAAGCCGCGGGTTGAATAGCTTTTTCATGTCAGCAAGTTTTAAATTAAACATGCTGCAATAGTATAGTGAGGCCTGAAGAAAAATCTGTAATAACTTATGTAACTTTTCTTACAGATTTACAGTTTTATAGCGTAAAAAATTATAATTCAATTTTATACAAGGTATCAAAAAAATCAAAAAAATTTGCAAATAACAGAAAAACAATGTATCGGTATCGTTGAATGTTGGAATAAATCTGTGATAAATTTTGTGTATTAAAAGGGCTTAGATTTTTAACCAGGGCAAGAAAGGGATGGTTATTTTTTAAAGGGCTTCCGGGTAAAAAATGATAATATATATCATGAAGGACATAACAAAGCTGTCCTTTGCAGCCGTTTTTCAACATTGTTTTTTGAGTAGAATTATAAGATTTTTTTGTAAAGAAGCGGGTAAAGTTTTCATTCACAAAATGCCAATCTTTTTCATTAAGAAAGAAAAAATTCCATTTCGAGATATCAACAGAACAGAATTGATCGCTGATATATTTTTCGGCAGAGGCCTGACTTTCGGGAGGAGAAGAATTATTGCAGAATAATGATTCTTGAGAGTAATTGTGTTCAATCTGATAGACTTTTTTTATATTTCCCAGCCTTACTTTGCAAACTTTCGTACATGCCTCATATTCAGCGTTTAGATTTTCAATTTGAATTATTTTCTCCTGGCTGAAAACTTTTTGGTTAAGAATTTTTACTAACTCTGCGAGAGATGGCAGGTAATGTTCAAAATCGTTATCAACTTCATCATCTTGTGTTTTCATGGCTGAAGTTTTAGTTGATTTCGTCTTATAAATGTAAAGAATAAATTTACAGGAAAGTAAAATTGGAAATTTAATTTACTTATAGTTATTAACAAAAAGTTGATAACTAAATTTCACCGGCCCGGCAGCCGGCAATTCAACAAAAAGTGATCAGTGATCAGTGAAAAGTAAAGAAGAAGGGAACCTAAGATTCAAGGATTGCGGTACGCGATGCAATTGCGCCAGCGGGGAAAAAAAGGGACTGAAATTTTATCTATTTAAGAATGATCCCCAAAATGGTTAAGTTTATAATCATTCTTTTACAATAACTTTCATCAGCTCTGTAAGTGTTGTCGAAAATGGCAATCCAGAACCTCTTCCTTTATTATATCCATCTAATTTTGAAAATATTCCATGTTTGTCTAAAAACTCTTTATCCTTAACCATTTCGACTTTATAGACTAAATAGAAATTCCCTGACGGCACATCAGGATACCCTTTATTAATTAAGGTTTGTTTTGAAAAAATTCTTGGTCCCGTTTCTGTAATTCGTAGTAGTTTATTAGTAATAGTTTCATTCCTTGTGTGTAAAAGTAAAAATTTTGCTCCAGCTTCTCCTGGTCCTAACCTTAACGACCCTCGCCTGCTTTCAGTACGTGCATTATAAAGTCCTTTGCCCTTAATCCAATCCCATTTATCTTCTTCATAATAACCAACTAGAATAAATGTATCGTCCGGCATTAGATCCCTGTTTTCTCCGAAAGCTTCAGGCAATGATTCCAACAACTCTTGGCTTCCGGTCTTTTTATATGTGTCATAAGTTCTGAAAGACATTTTTTCACGTTGTGATATACGGTTCATAAAGTGGATTACTACTTTATTCAGAAATTTTTTCAATTCTTCTGTTCCATTATTCACTTTTGAAGGTCTGATAGCAAATGCTCCCAATCCTGGAATAAGTTCATGAAATCCTTGTTTTGTATAGGGTTTTTCATTACCAGGATATAAAATATAAGATCCTGAAGTTCTTCGAATTGCATCTTTATACGCATGCATTTTTAACAAGTCAACTCTTTTGTAAGTACCTTTTTTCTGCTCCTCCTTCTCATTTTTGAAATCTTCTTCACTACCCAATATTTCAACAAGCTTTTCTACTTTATACTTTGAATCGAAATGAAGATGAGTTATTAATTCCTGTTTTTCTGCAGATTCAGCATCAATACCAAATGGCCAGATGCTCAATGTGTAATCAGGACGCATGTTTTTTGTCCAGCTTCCGCTTTTAGGATATTCTTTCTCGCCGCAAAATGTTTTATTATAGCTGAACTCAATTTCTAATTTCCTTGTTCCAATGTCGCATATTCCCTTAATAGGAAAATATTGGCCTTGTTTCAATTGGAAACCTAATCCATCATCAGTTTTGGTTATTAAGTTTTGAATACTTTGCGGCTCTATCTTGAAAATATCTTTTATCAATTCCAGCAATTTGAAAAATAACCAGTATTCATATAGTGTGGCAACATTCCTTTTACCTCCGCTGTATACGTCATCACCGCCATGCCAGACTAGTTTAGCAGCAAGATCGAACATTAGCCAAATTCTTAAAATCTCACGATATCCTTCTTTCCTTTGTAAGATAGGGCTGTTTAATGGTAATATAGTGGGTCTGCTGACTTCTTTAAAAATAGAATGACCTAAATATTGTTCTAGTTTTTCTTCAAGTAAAATTACCTCAGTCTTTAAACGGCTGCCGTCTTTTAATTTAACTCTGAAATCTTTGATAAATATTAAAAAGGAATTTAAAGCATGTTTGATAAATCGATTTTCAGGAGTATCAACCGATTGTATTTTAGAATCAGATACAATTTTTAAAGGTAATGTTGATATTATGGATCTTAAAGGATGATTTTCAGGTAAGTTGCTTCTATTATTCTTTGTCAGCATCTGACGTAAAGAAGAATTATTTAACTTTTTAATTCCTCTTATATCCTTCATTGTTTCAATCTCCTTCCATTGTGTTACAGGAGAGGATATAATTTTATGAATTGAGTCGTAAAATTCAGTTGAGTCAAGAATAGATTTAATAAAAGCAAATCTTTGATATGCAGTTAATGGGTCTTTATAATATTCGGGTTCAAAAGTCTGTGAGGCTATTGAACTGTGCTGCATTAATAAATCAGTACACTTCTCTGTAATTTCCTCGAGCATATATCTGTAATCCTCACGATAGCTAGTTTTTACAGATCGAACTTCCAGTTTTACCTCACCGCATCTATCGTTTGTTATCTTATTTTAAAATTCCAATATGCAGAGTTCCCACATAAATATTTGGAGAAATCCTGCCTGATGAAGGATTTAATTTTGATGGAATTACTGCAATAGAAGGTGCAAGATCAAATCCTTCAGAAATTTTATACTCATAAAAACATCCTTCTTTGATTTGTATTGGAGCCTCTGCATTTTCAAATGCGTCAGTAACTTCAAAAATAGTTTCCTCATTTGATGTTTCAGCTGATAAAGTAAGCAAAACATCTTTGTCTCCAATTTTTAAAACGATGTCTTTAGTATTGGTCATAAATAATTATGCTTCAGCATAACTTAAACCCATTGTCTATTAAGCCGTGATACATACGGACAATTTTTTCAAAGGAGATGGGATATTTTATATTTGTTTTATCTTCAAAAACTATATCAGTGCTTGAACTAAAATATTCATCGATTTTACCTACATCTGTAATACAAAGCTTTCCTAAGGTTTTCAAAACAGGTTCTAATTTGCGCCGTGATTCCATGAACTTTAGGCAGCAGTTTCTGCATTACTGCTGCATCAATAATATTAGTAATATTCCAATCAGGTTCAATTTTATTAGCTACTGCTGCAAATCTCAGTATTTCTGATGCACTGCGGTAACCAAATTCTGCTCCGGTTTTCTTTAATTCGTTAAATAAACCAAGTAATTCTTTATTTAATTTGTCAATATCACTTATTTTGCAAGCTTTTATCTTTTGCAATACTTACGAAATCTTCAGCCATATTTGCTCCAGCAGATCTAATCAGATCAAGATTAAGAATTTGACCACTTTTTAAATATGAACTACCCATTTCATTTGATGTAACCCGGAACTCAATCACATTTGCCCTATCAAGCACCTTTGGGCTGAGAACATATAAGTGGTTTCATCCACATTAACAGTTCCAATAATAAATAGATTCTCTGGGAATAGATAATTCACTTGGAACATCATTCCATTTGTCCAGACCCTCATGAAGAAAGATTTTTTCGTTAGATTCCATAACACTTCAAATCCGCAAAGTATCTTTCTACATGACTGAGATTCATTTCATCCAGAATTAAAAAATAAGGTCTATTTAAATCTGAATTAGCTGCGTTAATCAAATCTATTACTCCGTTATCAGGCTTAAAATATTTCTTAGATTCTAATGCATTAGGAAATCCCAGCAAGGCTTCTCTGTTAGTCCAATCTGAACCGACTGGTATCAACTTATATTGAATCTCACTTTCACATATCCATTTTGTAAAGGCTTGGGCTAGTTTAGTTTTTCCTGAACCTGAAAGACCAGTTAATATTACAAAGGGTTTTGTCAAAAGTGAACAAATAAATCTGAACAGCATCTTTTCCGGCATTCTTAAGCCGCAATTTTCCAAATCATTTTCAACTTTTTTTACATTGAATTTAAATGAAGAGGAATTTCCTATGTTGTTATCGATTAATTTGAAGTTTAAGTATGGCAGGTCCGACATGCTAATATCTTTATAAGCATTATTAATCATAAACAATAAATCTGTAGGGCAAGGGGTTAAATCTCTCACCCTCCCTTAATTTAAGTTCCTTGGTATAAAATACTTGTGAGGTTTTTGCTATTTTTAAAAGTTCTTTTTTATTTTTTTCGTTTAAAATGTCAGTTCGATTAATCTTTGGATTTAAATCAATATATTCTTCTAATTCTATTAAATAACCAGGTCCGTCCCATTTCGTACCTTCCAAACCCATTTCTTCGATACATTCATTTTTGATTTTTGAAATTCCTGAAAATATCTTATTATCAATTAAATGAATTACAATATCTCCTTTTTTTACAAATCGCATATATTTATAGATATCCGCACCTTTTTTATCCTTTTGCGGTGACCATAACGCCTTACCTAAAGCTCTCGGTCCAATTTGTCTATCTTCCCTCCCCTTAACAATAGTTTTTTCAATCCAATAATTTGGAATAACTTGAATTCCAGTTCCCTTTTCTTTGATAACAAATCCATATCGTTCTAAAAGCTTAAAGCATTCGGTCCCTTTGCCTCCAGGGAATGTGCTTCTTTCTAAAATTTCTCCATTTGCAAATAGATTGGCATAAGAGACAACTAATTTGGGGGGATATCTTTTATCATTAAATACAACATCGTAATATTGAGATTGGGCATAATCTGGAATACCTTCTTCGTCAATTTTTTTTTATTGCCTTAAGCAAATGCTCTTTTGTAATGTTATAGGAATTGACATATCGTTGTATTGTTTAAGTTTTGCAGGACAATCTATATTTTAGTAAAAGTATTAATTGCCAGCTAATATTAAAAACTTTGTTAAATTTTTATAACAACTCAACTAGGTTGTTCATATCGGTTTATTAGACAAAAAGAAACTACATCACCAGCATCTCGGGTTTTGTATTCTTCCCTTTGATCCGGCTCATATTGTAACTCCGCGTTTCCTTGCTGTGAACATCGGCCATAATTCAAATATAAAGCGTTAGCTAACATGCTTTTTTTTATTCTCAGAATCGCCGTCGCCTTATCCATCTTCCTCGTTCTAAAACATATTGAGATTCTGGTCTTTTTGGAATTATTTTATTGGCTATCGTTTGTTTCACATTCTGATTTTGCGGTTCTTGTTGTTTTTTGAACCATTCACCATTAATGGTATTATTTATGAATGATTCACTTGTCATTATTGCAAGTATAGCTTCCCTTTTATTCTGTTTTAGGAAACAAGCAGTAAAGATTATTCCTTAAATCATTAAGGTCGCCTAATAATTCCATTCCTCTGAAAATCAAAAATAACCGGAACTAAACTACCTAGCCAAGCGGAAGGAAAGCATTCTTCTGGAAAGTCAACAAAATAATATCCTTGTTTTTTTGTATTTACGAAAATTTTTTTCCCTTTAAGAAAGCGATGATAGTCTCTTTTTAGACGTGTTCCATCAACAACCCAAACCATATTTTTATAGAAGTTCTCACGTGCAGTACGTTCTTCGGGGTCAATATGTGAATGTTGAAATTCAATCACAAGGCCATGACTGGTACGGACATCTGCAATGTGTTTTTCGCCACGTTCGTTCATCTGGAAAAAGAATTTCTTGCCAATCGGCTGGAAAATTATTTTTCCATGAGCGATGCCATTCTGTTTCGTTTTCCCACCAAGGGTCACAATCACGAATTCTTTTATGTGCCCAATGATTTATTTTAACATCCCCACATTTGGCAATTAATTCTGAACTACAAATAGTACAGAATCCTTTAGTGCCTTTGCTAGCTTCGGTTCTCTTGCCGTCAATTAGTGCAAATTTCATTTCTCAATATTTAGAGATACTAAATTATCTTAATGCAGATTGCAAATCTTTTTCTGGAGAATTCCTAATTGGTTTTAATACCATGTTTTAATAAATACTTCTGAAGGGTATCTTCAATATTTTTTATGTCTGAATCAGTTAACTGAATCAATAATCAATCAAGATCCTTATAAATTTCAATTTTTTTATTTTTTCGATTATTGTATTGTTCATCGTTTTCCAGACCCCAATATTCTATATAAACTGCTCTTGGACGACCATTCCCGGATGGGATATGAAAGTCAGAATATACATTCTCGATTGTATTAGGAATTTTCTTTTCATAGGCATGGGGAATACCCCATAAGTATAATGAATCATCAATTGTCATTTCAGCCTTTGAACGAACATCAGTGACCATCTTTGGTTCTGTATTCTGCTCGATATGATTTTCTAAAATACATCAATTATTTGATTTTCTTTATTAATAGCGTTTTCTGTCTTCTCACTTTTTTGTTTAATAAGTTGATATTTTGAAATAATTCCATTAAGTCCTT
>CAWENX010000006.1:0-580239 GCA_963810555.1 uncultured Bacteroidia bacterium
ACTGGTACCATCTTATGGTGTCTTGCTGACCGCTTTTTAGAATTACAGGCGAAGTTTTAATATCAGATATATAATTCTGTCCAAGAGTCATATGATTCCTGTCAATACGCAAATGATACTGATAATAGGCTTCATTCTCATTAAGCGTATTATCATCATTGATATCTTCTTCATCCGGGATAGAAGTGGCCGCTGTCGGATAAGGTTCGGGCGATTGATCAGCTGTGGGTGAATTTCCTTCGGTAAGGCTGTAATATTTGTACCTTTCAAGTATATCTTTCTTTTCCCGGTCATAATCGCTTCCGCGGAAATAGTGATAATCATCGCTTGAAGGATCAGTTTCCGCTTTCTGAAATGCACTGTCGGCTATAAGAGGCTGCAGTTTGGATAGATATCCTTTAAAAAAATCTTTCTCTTCGGCCGAATTCAGGCCATCCAACCCAATATCCTGGTATTTGCGGGCTGCGGGCGAATTATCGAAGGCTTTAACAAGGGATTGCTGTCTTGAGACCCTTCCCCAAACAGTGGCATCAGTTTTTGTAGTATCACCATCCGCCGGCAGACCTTGTTCAAATGACTTTCTTCCATCCCGTGACACATCTTCTGATACATTGCCAAGGTTAAAATAGAGATCTCCTCCGGGATTTTGATCATTCTTATCCATTGCAAACGGATCCATCATCCAGAATTCAATGTATTCGACATTGGCAGCTTCAAAGTCACTTGTTTCTATTTTGCGCATGATCCCTCCCCAGCGGGTTTCCGGATTTCTTAATGTGCCGTCTCTTTCGACTCCCGCAGAATATGATGTGGGGGGGGCATCATAGTTATACGATCCTCTTTCGTTTGGGTAGAAAGCGAGATCGAGTGTAGGAATATTGGTGGGCTGGCCTGCCGGGGTTTCTCGTTCGGGAAATATCTCTTTCTGAAAGACCTCCCTGACTCTCTGATCATCTAATTTATGGTTCAGGATCAGATAAGAAGGAGCAGTATTTCTCTGCATATAAGGATCAATAACATACCACGATAATAATGCCCTGTTATAACCATCAGCAAGATCATTAACGAGACTGCCTTCGGGGAACATTTCGTTTCCCTGTGGTGTACTTGCCAGGCTCCATCCTATAAATGATTTAAGGTTGATGGGAGTTTTTGCTCCTTCAAAGTCATCAAGATATGCCGCCCCCTCCTTGGAAATAACTCGTGAATGTCCTGGGAAAAGTCTTGCCCATTCTGCTTCGATTGCAATCTTTGATTCTTCCTTGGTATTGAGAAAAGGAAGAGCATTGACCATTTTAGTGATCAATCCTGAATTTGCCGTATAAGCAGCATTGAGTCCAAGCATCAGGTTGGATATAGGATCTTCTCCATAATTAACTTTCTGGTAGAGCGGTCGCTCCTGCAAATACATCGCTGTACCTCCGATGTTGAAATTCTTTTTAATTTCATAATTCAGGTGTGTCCCCAGCAGTGTTTTTCGCTGCATACTGAACAAATCTTCACTTTCAGTGGAAATCGAGATAGGTGTTCCCGACTCAAGCAATCCCTGATTGATTATTTTTACCTTACCCTGGGTATAATCGACGATATAATCAACATCCTCTTCCAATTGTCTCCCCCCTGCGAGCACTTTTACCGATCCGCGGCTGATGTTTATAGCATCCAGCGAGATTTCATCCGTCGAGGATCCTTTATAACTTCCCTGCAGCATAAACTTATTTTTTTCCGCATCCTGCTCAGCCGCAATCTTCGTATTATCATACAAACTTCGGAAAACATATTTCTGGATTGCATTGGCATCGCCTTTCATTTGCCTTTCCAGATTGGACCCAAATGGTTCAATCACAGGAAAAATAATCCGCCCCCGTCTGTGAATTAATTGTTATACTTTCGACAAAGTCAAACAGACCGTCAGGATTTGGATCCAATTGCTTATTCAGCCTGTCAAGGTTCATTACCTGGAGCAATATTTTTTCCTTCAAGGGACCATCAGGCAGATAGTTCAAGTTTGTTCCCGCTGCATCATTTTTATACAGCAACATCCATTTTAAAGTCTTCCGCTGAAATCCGTTGTCCGTTTGTGTTGTAGATATTTTTCATCATCAGCCGCCAATTCTTGTATTTCGGATTCAGATTCGTGCTTCTGAGCATTTTCAGGATCAAGGTATTTGGAGCCGCAATACCATCGGTTGAAAATTCTCCTACCTGGTAGGTTTGCCCATTGGCGGTATATTGATAAGCTACAGCCAGAACTTCATCTGCATTAAGCGATTGATTCAATGAAATATATCCAAGATGTCTGTTCACCTTGTATTCAGTGGAATCAAGCAATCTCGCATTTTCAATCTTTTCATAATCCCGACCTCCTACAAAATCCCGGCTGTTTAAAGGACTCAATACTTCTGTTAATCTGGTAAAATCCCTGATTCCGGAATAAGCGTTGTCATTTGATTATACAGCCCGTTAACTTCATTGCTCGGGAAC
Organism: uncultured Bacteroidia bacterium; assembly: GCA_963810555.1. Classification (GTDB taxonomy): domain Bacteria; phylum Bacteroidota; class Bacteroidia; order Bacteroidales; family Prolixibacteraceae. The sequence continues at coordinate 2,485 of CAWENX010000006.1, forward strand.
ACATTTTTAGGATAGGGAAGCCCGGGAGTGTCTCCAAACTCCGGGATGGTCTGGTTTTGCCTGTTCTCTCCTTTTTCCCCAAGATCAGCCAGGGCAAGAATATTTCGGGATTGCTGGAACCGGCTGGATTTATTCGTAACCCAAACTTCAATTTTGTTGATAGTTATTGGGGATTTTATCACCGGAAATTCTGTCAAAGCGGCATCATAAGTATCGTAAAAATAGTGCCCGAGAAGAAAATGTCTGTTGGCATCGTAACCTGTAGCAGTGATTTCAAACCGCGTCTTCTCTGCCCCGCCTTCCGTATTGATAACTTTGTTCTCACCTTTCTGCTGCGAGAAAACAGTGGAAACAGAGAGTTTACCGAACTGAAGATCCGTTTTAACGCCAAAAAGGTTGGTGCCGCCTCTGATTAAAGTGCCGGCAAGCGGCATCGAAACATTACCCGCTTCAACGTTCTTTACAATATCATCTTCTTGCCCGGTATAATTAATTTTTATCTTATTCTCGAAATCAAATGTAGCATCCGTGTTGTAGTTAAAACGCATTTTTAATCTGTCCCCGATTTCGCCGTCAAGATTTACATTGATTTTCTGATTGAAATCCAGCGTCGTATTACGCTGCATCTTTACCGGGATGGATGGATTTTCAATCCTGGTGCTCTTTAATCCAAGTACCATTTCCACATATCCCTGAGGACGGATATTTACAACATTTGTTCCGAATATCTTACTGAATGCTTCTCCCGCCACCCTAATCTGAGGAATCAACTGGGATCTCATCTCAAGATTGTTCTGAGCCATCTGTTCCCGCCAGTATTTATCAATGGATTCTTTTATATCCATTTTTAAATATTCATCCCGGCTGAGTGCCCTCGGTAATCGGTAATCAAATCCATCCACTTTTTCATAAATCAGGTACTGACCCGTGGTGGCATCATACTCAACCTCAGTTCTTATATTTGATGGTTTCCTGAGATACATTGCCGATGTATCTGCCTGATCTGTTTTGACAAAAGGGCCTTCATCCTTAAATGGATAACGAAGGGGACCAATCGTATCGGTTGCAAGTGAATCTTCCGGACTAACGGGATTTTCAGTAAATAGATCTCTTGTTGATGATATCTTTCCTCTGAATGCATCGCTGCCCGAGGATAATGAAGATAACATCAAAAGAAATAAAAGTGCCGAAGTATTTATGATTACTCGTCGCAAAATATCTCTTTATAAACTTTTTAATGCTATTTTGAGTAATTGTTCTACAGTAAGTCCCGGGTGTTCCCTGATAATCTGATCCAGACCCTTTTCAACAGCTTTTTTATTGTACCCCAGCATTTCCAAAGCGCTCAGCGCTTCGCTCCTCACAACATTGTCCTCGGGTTTTAAAGATTTTATCTGATGCCGGCCCCTTTCCTACTTTATCCTTTAATTCAATAATTACACGCTGGGCGGTTTTTGCACCAATACCTTTAATCGTTTTCAACAAATTCACATTTTCCTGGATTATGGCTTCCCTCAAATCATCGGGAAGAAAAGAGGACAACATCATTAAAGCCGTATTTGCGCCAATACCGTTTACTGAAATCAGCATACGGAATAACTCTCTTTCGTCCTTATCTGCAAAACCATATAAGGAATGGGCATCTTCGCGGATAACTTCCTGGATAAATAACTTTACCTCATTGTGACCATTAATCCGTGAATAGGTTGTGAGTGAAATGTGGGCAAAATAACCTACTCCCCCGGTTTCAATAATGGCGCCTGCGGGAGTTAGTTCAGTTAAGTTTCCTTTAATATATTCGTACATAAAGATAATATCTATTCGCCTCCGGTCCGGTCAATCTCATGTCTTTGCAACGGATCCTTTGATAATTCCTTATATCTCTTCCTGTTCATATACACGTCAATAGCTAAGTAAAGGGCATTTCGGAACGACTCTTCCGAGGCTGTACCTTTCCCTGCTATATTGTAAGCTGTTCCGTGTCCTGGTGAAGTCCGGATGATAGGCAGACCGGCCGTGAAGTTGACCCCCGATTCAAAGGCCATCACTTTAAAGGGAATAAGCCCCTGGTCATGAAACATAGCAAGAGTGACATCAAACTTATTGAATTCACCCGAGCCAAAGAATCCGTCAGCAGGATAAGGGCCTAATGCAATAATTCCCTCATCATTAGCCTGTTTTATTGCCGGGATAATAACATTCTTTTCTTCGTTGCCGATAATCCCTCCATCACCGGCATGAGGATTAAGCCCGAGAACAGCAATACGCGGTTTTCGGATTGCAAAATCTTCGACAAAAGTTCTGTGAAGCAATCGGATATCGGCAAGTATCTTATCCTTTGATATACTTTCTGCTACCCCCGATAAAGGTATATGTCCCGTTACCACCCCTACCTTAAGTACTTCACTTACCATCAGCATAAGGTAATCCATAGTATCGAATTCCTTTGCAAAATACTCTGTATGGCCAGCAAAACTGAAGTTGTCCGATTGTATATTTTCCTTGTTGATCGGAGCAGTTACAACTACATCAATATTACCTGATTTCAGATCTTTCACCGCTGCTTCAAGGGCAAGATAAGATGCAACACCGGCTTGTCCGGTGGATTTTCCCAGTTCAACTCTTATCTCATCATCAACACAATTAATGATATTGACCCGCCTTGGGTTGGCTTCTCTTGCAGACTGTATATGATTGAAGCTGAATAAGTCAATATCAAGTGTCTTTTTATGATAAGCCGCCACTTTCGGTGAACCGTACACGATGGGAGTACACATTTCCAGAATCCGGTTGTCAGCTAATGATTTAATAATAACTTCGTAGCTGATTCCGTTTATATCTCCGTGGGTAATTCCTACCCTGATCTTGTTCTGTTCCATTTTTTAGTTTATTACAGGTTATCCTATGGAAAACCTTTACAAGTTGTTTAGTTGTCAAATTTAAACTTTTATTCCAGATTTTTAAGAAAGATTACAGATTTGGTTCGGAATAATTTAGTCAGGCTGTCTGACATTAAAATAACAACAATTTAAATAATCTATCATCAAAATAATTGATCAATCTTCTCTTTCGTATTTATCAGACTTTAAAGAATTAGCAATTTTTTGAAATCATTATAATAATTTATCTATCCCCTGTCTGCATAATTCTTCACAAAATCCATCAATAATCTCACACCCGTGCCCGAACCGCCTTTAGGGCGATAGTTATCTGCATTTTGGAGAAAAGCCGGTCCTGCAATGTCAAGATGAATCCAGGGGTAACTGACAAAATTGGCAAGGAATTTTCCTGCAGTAATCGCTCCCCCCTCGCGCGATCCGATGTTCTTGATATCAGCTATATCCGATTTTATCAACTCGTCATATTCTTCCCAAAAAGGGAATTCAACAATACGTTCATAAACTCTCTCTCCTGATTGTTTTAACAAATCAAATGTCTCTTTTCCTGCATTTCCCATAGCTACAATACCATAATGGCCCTATTGCCATTGCAGCTGATCCCGTAAGCGTGGCAACATCGATAACAAGAGAAGGATCATAATTGGCAGCAAAACTCAATGCGTCGGCTAATATCAGCCGTCCCTCGGCATCAGTATTAAGTACCTCGACCGATTTTCCGCTGTGAGTATATAGGATATCTCCCGGGGTAAGTGCATTTCCGTCAGGGCGATTGTCGGTGGCAGGGACAAGAGCAATCAAATGAACAGGCAAACCAATCCGGGCAGCTGCATAAACTACGGCAGCTACAGTGGCCCCGCCGGCCATATCAGATTTCATGCTGTCCATTGAATTGGGAGTCGGCTTCAGGCTTAATCCTCCTGTATCAAAAGTGACCCCTTTCCCGACGAGGATAACCGGTTTCTCATTTTTTGCATTTCCAGGTTTCCATTCAAGAACCGAGAAAGTCGGAGGGTCGATGCTTCCCCTGTTCACACCAAGCAATCCTCCCATTTTTAATGCCGTGATTTTTTCCTTATCGAAAATCTCTGTTTGAAAACCAGCCTCTTCCCCCATCGCCTCAAACACTTCCGAAAGTTTTTCTGCATTCAGGTATGAAACCGGTTCATTGACAAGGTCTCTGACTTTATAAACTGCTTCTGTGATAATTGTCACCTCTTTGATCCTCTCTTCGGGGATCCAGTCAGCGATAATGTAAATATCTTTCAGTTCACCCCTCTTTTCATCCTTCTTTGACTTATATTTGACAAAATCATAACTTCCCAGGGCAAGGCCTTCAACAAAGGCAAGCAATGCTTCTGTTTCGTGAGCTAAACATGTGATTTCCAGGGAGGTGATCTTCTCTTTTCTTACATGAGCAATTATTTCGTTCCCTTTCCTGCGGCATTCTTCAAGGAAGGTGGATTCACCTTTGGAGTGATCGGCCGCAATAACATACAGCCATCCATTAAAACGGTTGACGATCACAAGCTTTACATCTTCATCCAGCTGATCTTTAATATAAAGCTTTTCATTATCATTTAAGGGTATATCACTGATCTGCGCTTTATCTGTGATAAGGTATGCCCTGTTAGGTGATGTTCCTGGCTGAGCCTTTACAATCTTTATTTTCATAGCATATTTGGTTTTATGTCAATATATTGCTTTTTTTTATAATAAAATGTTAAATTGATAATACTAATGTTAAAAATATAAGCTTTGCAAAATTAGTACCTTTATCCCAAAATTTGTTTTAAATGAATTTCGATCCCTTATACAGACGTGTCCTTGACCTTGATCCGCTTAACACAAAAGAAGGATTTTCTCTGTACACCGAAGCGCCTACTTCCGAATTAATCCTCATTGCCAATCAATTACGTCAGATTTTTCATCCGAATAAAATTGTGACATGGATGATCGACCGCAACATTAACATCACCAATATCTGCATCTCGGGCTGCAAATTCTGCAATTTCCATAAAAAGATCAACGACGAAGGAACCTATACCACCACTGCCGAGGAGTATAAAGCGAAGATAGAATCCATGATTTCATTGGGAGGTGAGCAGGTTCTTCTCCAGGGAGGAATGCATCCTAAATACGGACTGAAATTCTATACTGATCTTTTCAGAAGCCTTAAAAAGGATTTCCCTACTGTAAAATTACACGCTCTTGGGCCGCCTGAAATTGTTCATATAGCGCGAAAAGAAAGGATTTCGTACCGTGAGGTGCTTGAAAATCTGATAGAAGCAGGCCTCGACAGTCTTCCGGGTGCAGGCGCCGAAATCCTCTGCGACCGAATCCGCAAAGGAATCTCTCCCGGTAAGGCAAAAACGCAGGAATGGCTTGACGTTATGCGTGAAGCGCATAAACTGGGAATGGTGACTTCTGCCACAATGATGTTCGGCCATGTCGAAACACTTCATGAACGCATTGAACACCTTGTCCTGTTAAGAGAAGTTCAATCAGAAAAACCTGAATCTTCGCCTGGATTTACTGCTTTTATTCCATGGCCATTCATGTCAGAGGGAACCCAGTTAGAGAAAGAAGTTAAAATTCAACCTGTTTTGCCGCTTCAGTATGTCAGGACCGTCGCAATGAGCCGGATCATGCTGAATAACATCTCAAATATCCAGGCCTCATGGCTGACAGTCGGCAAAGAGACGGCCCAATTATGCCTTCATGCGGGCGCCAATGACCTGGGATCCATTATGATAGAAGAAAATGTCGTTTCCTCAGCAGGTGCATCTTACAAAATGGATTCTCTTGAGATACAAAAGACAATAAGTGAGGCAGGATTTATCCCTCGCTTAAGAAATCAGAATTATGATCTGATCCAAATGCCGGCCGCAGTTTCAGTATATCCTCAGGAGAATGAAAACCAAGGTTAAAGTTATCAGTGATTCAAAGTCCCAAAAAATCTGATTACTGATTACTGTTCATTCCTCTCTTCGTGTCACATCTTAGTGCCCATTGTGGTTAAATATTTTCTTTTTTAACACAATGTCTCACAAAGTAAAACACACAAAGTTCCACAAAGTCTGATCACTGATTACTGATTATTAATTCTTATTTTCGGCCCCACAATTTTCAATGACAATTATTTTGATCTTTGATATATCTTTGTCAGATGAAATTAAAATTCAGAATACCAGATTATAAACCCGCATTTTGATCATTAAAATTCGTTGCTGATGAGAAAATGGCGTATTGAAGACTCCGCTGAACTCTATAACATCAATGGCTGGGGAATCAACTACTTCTCAATCAATGAGAAGGGCCATGTTGTCGTTACCCCAAAAAAGAACAAGGTAGAGGTCGATTTAAAAGACCTGGTTGAAGAACTGCAATTACGCGACGTGTCATTGCCCATGCTTCTTCGCTTCACCGACATCCTGGATTCCCGGATAGAAAGAATGGCAAGCTGTTTTAAATCAGCCTCCGAGGAATACAACTACAAAGCCCAGAATTTTATCATCTATCCCATCAAGGTCAATCAGATGCGCCCTGTGGTGGAAGAGATCGTCGGGCACGGGAAAAAATTCAACATCGGCCTCGAAGCAGGCTCAAAACCTGAATTGCACGCAGTAATCGCCATCAATACTGACAACGATTCGCTGATCATCTGCAACGGTTACAAAGACGAAAATTATATCGAACTTGCTCTACTTGCCCAGAAAATGGGGCGGCGCATCTTTCTTGTAGTCGAAAAACTCAGCGAACTGAAACTGATCCTTAAAATTGCCAGACAGTTCAGGATCAAACCCAACCTGGGCATCCGAATCAAGATTGCCAGCTCCGGGAGTGGAAAATGGGAAGATTCAGGCGGCGATGTCAGCAAATTCGGCCTTACTTCAAGTGAACTGCTCGAAGCCCTTGATATTCTTGATAAAAATAAAATGAAAGACTGCCTCCAACTGATCCATTTTCACATCGGCAGCCAGGTAAACAATATTCGAAGGATAAAAGTCGCTATTCGCGAAGCCTCTCAATTTTACGTTCAGCTTCATCTGAACGGTTACAATGTTGCTTTTGTGGACATCGGCGGCGGACTGGGTGTGGATTACGACGGAACAAACTCCCCGAACAGCGGAAGCAGCGTAAATTACAGCACCCAGGAATATGTAAACGACGTCGTTTCAACAATGGTCGATGCCAGCGAAAAGAACAATCTTCCTCACCCAAATATCATCACCGAATCGGGCAGATCGCTGACAGCCCACCACTCCGTGCTGATTTTTGAGGCCCTCGAAGCGACATCTCTTCCCGTCTGGGATGATGAAGAAGAAGTCAATACCAATGAACATGAATTGCTGAAAGAGCTTTTCGAGCTCTGGAACAGCCTCAACCTGACCAGGATGCATGAAACGTGGCACGATGCCCAGCAAATACGCGAGGAAGCTCTCGACCGCTTCAGCCTTGGCCTTCTCGATCTGAAAACAAGGGCTCAGATTGAACGTCTTTTTTGGTCCATCGCCAAGGAAATTCATCAAATGACAAGCGGTTTAAAGCATGTCCCGGAAGAATTGCTTCAATTACCCAAACTGCTTTCGGATAAGTATTTCTGTAATTTCTCCCTCTTCCAGTCGCTTCCCGATTCCTGGGCCATCGATCAGATCTTTCCCATCATCCCTATTCAAAGGCTCGACGAAAAGCCCGACAGATCGGCAACACTTCAGGATATCACGTGTGATTCGGACGGAAAGATCAGCAATTTCATTTCCACACGCAATCTCTCTTATTACCTTCCCGTCCACTCCATAAAGCCTAAAGAACCTTATTATATTGGCGTTTTTCTCGTCGGCGCTTACCAGGAAATCCTGGGCGACCTGCACAACCTCTTCGGGGATACCAATGCGGTTCATGTCTCCATTGATGACAATGGCTACAAAATCGATCAGATCATCGACGGGGAGACTGTTGCCGAGGTTCTCGAATACGTTCAGTACAGTCCCAAAAAGATGGTCAGAACAGTCGAAACATGGGTGACCTCTTCCGTCAAATCGGGGATCATCACTGCCGAAGAGGGCAAGGAATTCCTTTCGAATTACAGGTCAGGACTTTACGGCTATACCTATCTTGAATAGTTGAAGACCGGCAGCTTGAGAGTAAACTCCAAACTGATAAATTAAGACAGATTCCCTTTGATCATCCCTAATCTGTCCTATCTCTGAAGCAAGAGCTTCTACTATCGCTTTTCCTACGTTTCTCATCCGTGATTTCCCTGTATCAACTCCATATTTCGTCTATGGTTTAAATTTACTTTTTACAGGGTTTATATATGAAAGCATATATGAACTATATACAAACCATATACGAACTATATACAAAGTACAGAGAAATCAGCTTCCTTGCGGGGACATAGACCGATGAAAAAGTTAACCCTTTCGGGATTCGAAAGGTGCCGGGATAAGGAATTTTTACTCTGATTGCTGAACTGAAGAATAACACGGAATGAGTTTCTGATTGTCGAAAATTAGTGTAAACTGCTCATTTAAGATAGAAATCGATACTAATTAAATCTTTTCCTGTACCTTAATCAACCCTGTTATTTTTTTGTATTTAGGATTCTCGGTGTACGTAAATATTTCAGAAAAACTGAAATTTTTAGTAAATAAACTATATAAAATAGTTGCAAAACTAAAATTAATAGTTTATCTTTGTTTTATAAAATAATTCATCTATGAAACATCTGACAAACCGTGAAGAAGAAATCATGGAAATATTCTGGCAAAAAGGCCCCTTGTATGTTAAAGACGTAATAGAAGAGATGGAGGATCCGAAACCGCATTATAACACAGTTTCGACCATCGTGCGAGGACTTGAGGATAAAGGATTTTTAGGTCATGAACAATTCGGAAACACTCATCGATACTCATGCCATCATATTCAAGGGAAGAGTTCAGCCGCAACACGATTAAGAAACATTGTAGGCAAAGTACTTCAACAAGTCCTATTCATCCGTGATTTCGATGTTTGTGGAGGAGGAGAAAATATCAATTGATGAAATAAAAGAATTGATCCGACTTGCTGAAAACCCTAAACCTGAAAAAGATGAATGAATTTCTTTTGTATTTACTGAACTCAAGCATTTGCCTGAGTACACTGTATTTGCTTTTCCAGCCTGATAATGCGAAAAGAGGCCAATTTCAGGCTAAACAGGATAGTTTTGATATCTCTTGTTGTGATCTCACTGGTAATTCCAGGAATGGTTTTGCCCCATTTCGTTCATAAACCGGTGGACCGTTCAGATTCTGCCATTTCTTGAGGTAAATGATGATAAGATTCCTGAATACAATTCCGTTGAAGAAACTACACCGCCTTAAGATCGATAACAATCGGGAGAAAATCAGTCAATTGTTAAATGTTTCAATCAAAGGAAATGGTTCTCTTACGGTTATTCCATTGGATGCTTTATTTCTTTTCTGATTTTGATTTGGGGCCTTTTTTCAATTTTCATGCTTTACAGAAAAGCTGAAATTAAAAAGAATGAATGGTTAAAACTCCTTATAGTTGAACAGGATATACCTGCATTCTCGTTTGCCCGTTTCGTCTTTTTTCCCGACGCGATTATGAAGATCATCCTGATGTAATTCCGGCTCATGAACAGGAGCATATCCGGTTAAATCATTTTTATGACCTGATTTTTCTTGAAGCTGTAAAAATCTTCCAATGGTTCAATCCATTCATTTACAGAATTATCCGTGACATGAAGGATATTCATGAATTTCAGGCTGATTATCATACACTTACCAAAGGCATCGATGCAACCAAATATCGATTACTAATCATTCAAAAAGGTGTCGGGCCAAAGCGGTTCGCACTTGCAAACAGTTTTAATCATTGTCAAATTAAAAATCGTATTGTTATGATGAACAAACTAAAAACCAGCAAAGCATGGCCTTGGAAGGTGGCGGCCTTTCTTCCCCTGCTTGCCTTTTTACTGTTGACTTTCTGCAAATCGGGCGAAAATGCATCTTTTGAAAAGAGTAGTCCTCCTGAAAAAGTGTCGCCTTTTACTCAGGATACGATAAATAAAGTGAATAAATTGACAGATTTTTATACTATTGGCAGACAATATTATTTTGAAGCTCAAAGATATAGAACAAAGTATGATTCACTTTATAAGCTTCAAAAGACACAAAACATCCCTTTCAAAGACAGCTCAGCTGTGCGTGATGCGATGCGGCTCAGGTTTCAGAGAGCGGACAGTGCTTTCACAAAAGTGACCCAACTGGACAGCACATATTACGGCGGATTTTTGTGGAAAGGCAGAATGCAGTCGATACTTGATCCTGATCAGAAAACCAATACCGGTAAAACAGCATATGAAAAGGCCCTTCAGTTACTGCTTGCACAGGGAGGTGTGGAGAAGAACGGCAAATTGATTATAGAATGTTATAAATCACTTGCCTTTGATGCCTATCTGGATTATGCCCAATCCAGAAAGACGGATAAGGAGAAGGCAAATGAATATTTAAATGCTACTAAAGATTATTTCAAAAAAATACTTCAAATTGATCCTTCAGACAAACAAGCAATTGAATCAACCGAATTACTCAAGAAAGTGAAATAGAAATTAAATGTTTACTATATGTTTTGAGCCAATTAGATATTTCAGTTTAGTCAAAATGGAAAATATCTCGGTTCTGGTGCGTCCCCATTGCCGGCAGCGATAATCATTGTCAAATGTTGTATTGCTACAACGCTTTAAAATTAAGCAATTGTGAGATAAAAATAGTATTTTTAAGATGAATAAATGAAATAGAGATTTTAAAAACCAAAGGATGAAGTATATAACACTCTCCTGATTACATTTTTAATGAGCATTTCTGTTCTGCAAGCGCAGACTAAAGAATGCTTAGTAGATTTTGACTATCTGGTTTATAATATCAAAGATGATTATCCAGATTATTAGGATAAAATAAGACCTAAGAATATTAACAAACTAAAAATACCGTCACAATTCGATAAGAATTGTAGTCATTAAGATTGATTGTCAATTTTAAATCCTAAGAAATTAAACCAATGAAGACTAAGATTTTAATTTTTCTTATTGTGACTCTTCCTGTTTTGAATGGGATGGCACAGGAGGACAAAAGCCCGGGAAGATTGTATCTCAATGACCTGCAATTTAATCTGGCGCGTGACTATTACCAGAGACAATTAAAATCATTTCCTAATGACGTAAGAGTTTACTGTGCTTTGGGAGAAGCTTACATAGGATTACAAAAAGCAGACAGCGCCAAAATGATGTATCAAAAAGCATTTGCAATTGAGCCTAAAAACCCGACTGTCCTGATTGGTCTTGGTAAAACAGCATTGTTGGACGGCAACCATGAAGCAGAATCAGATTATTTTGATAAAGCAAGGAGACAGGACAAGAAAAATCCCGCGGTGTACTGGCAGATAGCCAAAGCCTGTTATGACCTGTCCAAAAAAGATACTATTACCGGCAATCAATATCTTACGCAGGGGATGGAAATGAACTCAAAATTAGCCGGATTTCATATGGTTGAGGGAGATTGTGAATACTACAAGAAAAATTACGGGAAAGCGGCTAATGCCTACGAAAGAGCGATTTACTTTGAACCCAATTCAATTCTTGCTCACCGCAAATTAGGGGAAATTTATGCCGCCGCCAGATTTTACCCGCAGGCACGAGATGAATACAACAAATGTATCGAGATTGATCCGGATCAGATTTGGGTTTACAAGGATTTAGGAGATCTTTATTATTCATTGGGAAGATATGCTGAGGCTGAAAAGAATTACAAGACTTACATGAGTAAGGCAGAAGTGACAATGGATGATAAGGAACGTTATGCCCTGATACTTTTCTTCGATAAAAAGTACGAGGAAGCTTCCGATATGTTAAAAGAGGTCATGAAGAAAAATTCAGATGAATCTGTTCTTCTAAGAATCAGAGGCTATATTGATTATGAAACGGGACATTATCAGGAAGGAGCGGATTTTATGAAAAGATTCTTCGAACTGCATGATCCATCCAGGAATCTGTTTACTGATTATATCTATTATGCCAAATTGTTACAAAAGACAGGTCAGGATATCAAGGCTTTGGATTATTATAAGAAAGCGCTGGAGATGGATTCAACAAAAACAGAGATTCTCCCGGAATTAGCAAAGATTTCAGCAAAAAATCTTTTACACGATCAGGCAATTTATTATTACCAAAAAATGCTAGGGAAAGGTTACGATAAGGCTGTTACAAATTACTTAATCGGTTTGCAAGCCTACTCTATCGGACAAAATTACAAGGTGAGGTTTGATTCTCTCTCAAGGCTTCAAAAACAAAGTAAAATTCCCTTCAGTGACAGTACAATTGTCCGTGATTCCATTCGAATCTGGTTTCAAAAGGCCGAAAATGCATTTGCAACGGTGACTGAATTGAGTCCCGATTATGCTGACGGATATTTACGCAGAGGCGAAATTCAATCGATGCTTGATCCTGAAGCAGAAACCGACACTGCAAAGAATTCTTTTGAAAAAGCCCTCGCCATATATGAAAAAGAGGGGGTAGAAAAGAACAAAAAATCAATTATTGAGTGTTATAAATATCTTGGAAGTTATGCTTACTTAAATTATGACAGACTTCTTAGAACCGATAAACAGCAAGCCAATTTACAGAAAAGTACCCTTAATGATTACTGGCTGAAAGTACTTCAGTTGGATCCCACAGATGAAAAGGCAACATATGTTATAAATGAATTAAAGAAGCTTGATTCTCAAAAGGTAGAGTCCAAGAAAAAATAAGTGAGTTGTTTGACCTCAAAGCAAACATTTTGGAAACACAGTCAAATCATTTGCGGGAATAAAAAAGCTGCCGGTTCTGGTGCGTCTCCATTGCCGGCAGCAGTAATCATTGTCAAATGTTGTATTGCTACAACAAAACAAAGTTAAGGAATTAAAAGATCATAAATTCAATGTAGCAGAAACATTATAAGCGAATGAGATGAACGAATTTCTTTTGTATGTTCTGAATTCTGGCATTTGCCTCAGCGTTCTGTATCTCCTTTTCCGTTCGTTGATGCGGAAAGAGTCCAATTTCAGGCTAAACAGGATAGTTTTGATTTCCCTGGTTGTGATCTCACTGGTAATTCCAGGAATGGTTTTGCCCCATTACGTTCATAAACCGGTGGTGGTTCAGATTCTGCCATTTCTTGAGGAATATGATGATAAGATTCCTGAATACAATTCCGTTGAAGAAACTACTCCCCTTAAGATTGACAACAATCGGGAGAAAATCGATCATCGGTTAAGTGTTTCAAAAAAAGAAATAATTCTCTACGGTTATAACATTGGATGCTTTATTTCTTTTCTGATTTTGATTTGGAGCCTTTTTTCAATTTTCATGCTTTACAAAAAAGCTGAAATAAAAAGAATGAATGGCTATAAACTCGTTATTGTTGAACAAGATATACCTGCATTCTCGTTTACTCATATAATTTTTATTTCCCGGCGCGATTATGAAGATTATCCTGATGTGATTCCGGCTCATGAACAGGAGCATATCCGGTTAAATCATTTTTATGACCTGATTTTTCTTGAAGCTGTAAAAATCTTCCAATGGTTCAATCCATTCATTTACAGACTTATCCATGACATGAAGGATATTCATGAATTTCAGGCTGATTATCATACACTTACCAAAGGTATTGATGCAACCAAATACCAATTGCTTATCATTCAAAAAGGTGTCGGGCCCAAGCGGTTCGCACTTGCAAACAGTTTTAATCATTGTCAAATTAAAAACCGTATTGTTATGATGAACAAATTAAAACCAGGCAAAGCGTGGCGTTGGAAGGTGGCGATCTTCCTGCCCATGCTTGCCCTGCTGCTGATGGCATTCGGCAAAAAGGGCGAAAATGCGCCTCCTGAAAAGGAGATCTTAACTTCTGTTGTTTCCTCGCCTCAAGACCCTGTAAAACAATGGACTGAAGCGGATTTTAAAGAATTTACAGTAGAAAATATGAGAGGATTATTTGAAAAAGCAAATAGAAATTATTTTCCTAAAAACGAGATTTACATTCATATTGACGGTGAATCAAAAATTACTGTAAGTGCAAAGCAGAAGGTTTGGAATTTAGACGAACTCTCTTCTTTAATTCAAAAATTGTATTACAATGATAAAACGGCAGGAGATGGATGGATTTATTACAGTGAAGCAGGCACTCAGCCAAATCAAATCATGATTATAGGTAAAGATTCAAAAACTCTTCAATCTGACTACCTAAAACTACTTAATTCTGTTGCAAATACGGTTATAATGGTGCGTAATCATTTTTCAAAAGAACGTTACGGCTTATCTTATCAAAATCTTACAGTTAATCAACATACTGAAATTGATAAGTTAATACCTATGAGCATTTTCTTAAGTAATGCAAAATTAAAATTTACGCCACCACCACCTCCTCCTCCTCCAATATATATTGATATAAAAAAGAGGGTATCTATTTAATGAAAAAATTAGTCACCCTGGATGAATTAAGGAAGCAACTGCCTGAAGTTGTGAAGAAAAATCCAAAATCAAAAGTGAGGATAAATATCTATGATAAAAATAATCCAGACATTCAGGCTGTTGATAATATCCTGAAAGAAGAAGGTATTTCAAGCGTGAAATATAGGCAAACTATAAAATTTACTCCTCCCGAAACTTCGGAAATAAGAATGCCGAAACGCAATACTTTTTCGATACAGGTCGATGCCAAAGGGAAAGTCTTTGTCGGTTTTGACGGACAGGATAACAGGCGAAAGCTTTTAACCAGAATGGGTGAAGACTACAACATTGTTTTTAGCCCCAAAGAGTTGGAGGAATTCAGTAAGATCGAGAGTTTCGGAGTACCTATGAACCGGATGAAGGCATTTTTAAAAAAGCCTGCCGAAGAAAGGAACGAACCAGAAAACGAAATTGGTATACCCTATGGTTCAGGGAACAACGAGTTTAAAAATTGGGTCAGAACAGCCAGAACTGTTAATAGGGATATGCTAATCACCCTCAAAGGTGATCAGGCAACTTCTTACCAGTTGATTGACCAATTAATTGAGACATTGCAGGATTTGAATGAATACAGGTTATACATGGCGCTTCCAAAATGGGAAACAGCTTACGAAGTCGCTTTCCCCTCAAAAACAGGTGGACCGGGAAAATTTTCACAAAGTTCTGTATTGGATTATGCAAAAAGCAGACCCAACGCTGTTACCATTATTCTTGGTAAGGACAATTCGATTTACTACTATTTAGGCACACAAGATACAAAGGGTATTCATCCTGTTTTAACCAAAACTAACTATTCTCCTTCGGGAATTCAAGAATTACTTACAAACTTGAATCATGATACTTTGGCTAAATTGGAGGATCTGAGAAAGAAAAAAGAAAATGGGGAACTTTCGGAAGAAGATTTTAAAAAGCAACGAGATGAAATCCTTTCTGACAAAAACGCTCCAATTGTACTGATCGAGCCAACGGATGCTTCGACTTACCTAAATCTCATGGATATTCTGTATGAAATGGCAAATTGTCACATTGGGCGGTTTGCAATAATTGATTTGTCTGATTACGACAAGAATTTAATCAGCCAGGCCAGATAGAATTAAAAAAGCTGCCGGTTCTGGTGCGTCTCCATTGCCGGCAGCAGTAATCATTGTCAAATGTTGTATTGCTACAACAAAACAAAGTTAAGGAATTAAAAGATCATAAATTCAATGTAGCAGAAACATTATAAGCGAATGAGATGAACGAATTTCTTTTGTATGTTCTGAATTCTGGCATTTGCCTCAGCGTTCTGTATCTCCTTTTCCGTTCGTTGATGCGGAAAGAGGCCAATTTTAAGCTAAACAGGATTATCCTGATATTCCTGGTTGTAAGCTCACTGGTGATTCCAGGAATGGTTTTGCCCCATTACGTTCATAAACCGGTGGTGGTTCAGATTCTGCCATTTCTTGAGGAATATGATGATAAGATTCCTGAATACAATTCCGTTGAAGAAACTACTCCCCTTAAGATTGACAACAATCGGGAGAAAATCAATCATCGGTTAAGTGTTTCAAAAAAAGAAATAATTCTCTACGGTTATAACATTGGATGCTTTATTTCTTTTCTGATTTTGATTTGGAGCCTTTTTTCAATTTTCATGCTTTACAAAAAAGCTGAAATAAAAAGAATGAATGGCTATAAACTCGTTATTGTTGAACAGGATATACCCGCATTCTCGTTTGCTCGTTTCATCTTTTTATCCCGACGCGATTATGAAGATCATCCTGATGTAATTCCGGCTCATGAACAGGAGCATATCCGGTTAAATCATTTTTATGACCTGATTTTTCTTGAAGCTGTAAAAATCTTCCAATGGTTCAATCCATTCATTTACAGACTTATCCATGACATGAAGGATATTCATGAATTTCAGGCTGATTATCATACACTTACCAAAGGTGTTGATGCAACCAAATACCAATTGCTTATCATTCAAAAAGGTGTCGGGCCCAAGCGGTTCGCACTTGCAAACTGTTTTAATCATTGTCAAATTAAAAACCGTATTGTTATGATGAACAAATTAAAACCCGGCAAAGCGTGGCGTTGGAAGGTGGCGATCTTCCTGCCAGCGATAGCCTTGCTGCTCTTGACTTTCTGCCAATCAGGTGAAAATCTCTCTGCTGTAAAAAAAGCAAGTACCACAGGTACCTCGAAAGAAGACCTATATAAACAAGCATTCATTAAGTACTATACTCCAAATGTTATAAACAAAAATGAAGTTTTAACCGGTAAGATGGAATTTCGTAATAAGGATGGAACGCTTTCTGTCGACACAGTGATCATTCAGAAGGAAGATTATTTGCCAACTTCCTGGCCTGACTCCATCCATTATTACAATACCGCTAATTACCACATAGTTAAATATTTGTCAAAGAAAGAAATCTATAATTTTGGCGGTAAACGTGTTTCTTTGTTAAAAATTTCACCTGCAAGGCAAGAAGGTGATCATTATTTTGTAAAAATAACCTCATTTAAAAGGGTTAATAAGATATGGACAACTTACGGATACAGGCAATTCAAATTTATCTATGACCCTAATTCAAAAAAATATAAGCTTGTACAACCTGTCATCTCATTTATTAATGGTTAATTGCTGAATTAGTGAAACTTTACCTATGAAACTCTTATTTTTATTTTTAATTCTTTGGATCAGTATTGGATACACAAATGCCCGGGAGTATTCAGCCAAAATTGATTCCGCTCACAGATATATTACCAAAGGTTATTATAGCCGTGCATTAACTGAATATATTAAAGCGTTCTCTGACACAACGTTTCGTCATCCCGTTCACTTATATGAGGCAGCATCAGTAGCAGCCATTGAAAACAATACCGATCTGTGTTTTATGTTCAATTTTAAAGGTTGGGCCGATTAGTGGAATACCAAAAAACTGTCTAATTTTTAGACAATCATTCGTCTAATTTTTTAACATATAGGACAGAGTGATCCGATAGCTATCGGATTAAATAATTAAAATTCAGTACGTTCAACTTTTGGCTCCATTCTTGTATATAAGAATATAAATGTAAGAACTAATCAACCTCTGTTTTCCGGGATTTCAATCTCCGGAAAACCAATTTATATTATCAGACAATAATGAAAAAAACAATGTAATTTTAAATCCCGGCTATACAATCCTAACAAATCTTTTAATCATGATCAAAACAATCAATTTAAACAAGATCTTTCGCACAGACGAGGTGGAAACCTGTGCGTTAAACGAAGTAACCCTTCATATTCAGAAGGGGGAATTTGTTGCTATAATGGGTCCTTCGGGATGCGGTAAATCGACCTTGCTGAATATTATCGGACTGCTTGACAATCCCACTTCAGGAGAGTATTATTTCAATGATAAGGAGGTGGGAAAACTTAAGGAACGAAACCGGACACTTCTTCGAAAAGGGAACATCGGATTTGTTTTCCAGAGTTTTAACCTGATTGATGAACTCAATGTTTATGAAAATGTCGAGCTTCCGCTTATTTATCTCAAGCTGAAGGCCGGTGAACGGAAGAAAATGGTCAGTGAAGTCCTGGAAAGAATGGGCATCAGCCACAGGAGGAAACATTTTCCCCAGCAGTTATCGGGAGGACAGCAGCAGCGTGTGGCTATTGCAAGGGCAGTAGTCGCCAATCCCAAACTGATCCTGGCAGATGAGCCAACCGGTAACCTCGATTCAAAGAACGGACTGGAAGTGATGAACCTTTTAACCGAGCTTAACCGTGAAGGGACAACGATTGTGATGGTAACCCACTCCCTTCATGATGCCGGATTTGCTCACCGGATAGTCAATTTATTTGATGGGCAGGTTATTACGGAAGAGGTGAGGCGGCTGATGAGCGAGATGATGATTTAAGGGCAGGGAGAAGGGAAAACGGAGACAGGAAACCGGAGAACGGAGACGGGAGACCGGAAAGCGGTGGAGGCGCTGAGGTATGAGTAGTCTTGAACTATGATTAAATGATTTAATGAATACAATGATTATGAGGAATTATGATTTTACCGGATATTAAGAACATGAACCAATGAAGAATATTCAATTCATATTTCGCATGTTAAGGAGAAATCCTTTGTTAGTTTATGTCAATTTGCCAGGATTTGCAATAGGATTAAGCGCTGTATTATTATTGTTGGTTTATTTGAACTATGAAATGAGTTTCGACAAGCATTTTTCAACAAAAGACAGGGTACTACGGCTTTACTGTAATATTACGGAAAACAATCAATCTAATAATTATGGTATTTGCCTGCGAAGCGCTTTTACTGAAATTCCTTCAAGAATTCCTGAAATTGAAGCCTCGACTCAACTTTGGGACCATGGTTTGGTGACCATAAAGTCAAACGACGAATATTTTAGCGATCTAAAATTTTTGTACGTGGATCCCGGATTTTTTGATGTTTTTGGACGGAATCTCCTTCTTGGCGACAGAAAAACAGCCCTTGAAGGAAAGAATAAAATTGTCCTTTCTTCTTCCCTTGCCTTAAGGATTTTTAAGCACCTGGATTGCGTAGGACAAATGATAAGCATTTCCGGTGAACAATTCATTATTTCAGGAATTATAGGTGATTTCCCCAAAAACACGCATTTTAACTTTGATTTGTTATGCTCGATGCAAACCCTACGTCCTGAAAATTTCGGAGGAAGTCTGGAATTTTTCACCTATTACCTGATTCGGAAAAACACGAACATTAAAGATATCGGAAGGAAGATTGCTACCGCAAATGATGACCTGATGAAACCTATCACCTCAGGAATCAATTGGAAGGTAAAATCCGGAACTGAGCTACTTGCTTCCCTTCATTTGAATTCGTGTGTTGACTTTGATTTGTCTGAAAAGGCGGATTTAAATGTTATGCTTATTGTTTCAGGGATTGCATTATTTATTTTGTTGATAGCCATGGTCAATTATATAAATTTATATGTCCTGCATGGCGAAAAGAGAATTGCTGAAATAGCTGTCCGTAAATCTTTCGGCGCTGATTTAAGAAATTTATCCCGATTATTTTATTTTGAAACCGGAATTATCAGTCTCATTGCTTTTATCCTGGCTTTAATTATTACTCTTTTGGGCCGACCTTATTTTTCCAGTTTAATGCAACGTTCCCTTCAAGTCTCTGATATTTTTTCTGTTTCAGGAATCATATTGATCATTTCTTTTTTGGCTTTCATAATTCTTATTTCGGGAGCTTATCCGAGTTTTTATCTTTCACGTATTAATTTGGTTAATGCATTTAAAGGCCAGAGTAATCAGATTGCCAGAAAAAGTAAACTCTCGGTGGCATCAGTTTTACTTCAATTTACGATAACGATTTTCCTGATTAGTTCGCTGATTATCATCTATTCCCAGATTAATTACTTAAAACAAATTCCTCTTGGGTTTTCACCAAAAAATATTGTGGGGGTAAGTGTGTTTAATCCAGAAGTGCAAAGAAAATATAAGACAATTCAGGAAGAACTCGATCGACTTCCATTTATCGAAAGTACCGGTTCTTCATTCCATCATATGGGCGGAGGTTGCAGCGGACAGGGAATAAAAGTCTACGGGAACACGGGGAAGCTGTTATCAATTAATGAGTATAGGGTACAATATGGATTTTGCGAAACCATGAAGTTGCGGTTACTGGATGGACGTTTTTTTTCCCGGAACGAACGGGATACAAATGCGGTCATCCTGAATGAGGCAGCTTCTAAAATACTGGACCTTAAAAATCCTGTAGGCAGCTTGGTTCAAATGTCTGATGAACCGATGACAGTTATCGGATTGGTTAAAGATTTTTATTACACCAATCATTCAGGTGAACCGATTGCGCCAATGGTCATTACAGATTATTCCGATAGGGTGTTCGTTTCTTATTTCCGGATAAGGGGAGAATTCTCTCCAGATAAGCAGAAACAGGTGGAAGCTGTGTTTAAGAAATATGATCCGGATTTTACTATGAATTATTTCTTATTAACAAATACATACCTGTCGAAATTTGATAAAGAGAACAGAATCATAAAATTGGTTTCAGCCGGGACTTTCCTTGCCATCCTCATCAGTATTATAGGATTAATCTCCCTTTCCATACTGAATGTAACTCGTCGGACCAAAGAGATTGGAATTAGGAAAATTGCAGGAAGCTCGGAAACCAAAATAATGGTTGACCTGCTTCGGGAAACTTTTGTTTTGGTCTTGATATCGATGTTTATTGCATTTATTGCGAGTTATCTGTTTATGCAGCATTGGCTCAGCAATTTTGTGAATAAAATTCATCTACATTCCGGTTATTTTCTTATTAGTGGACTTTCTATCCTGATTATTGCGCTCTTAACGGTAAGTTGGCAAAGTTGGAAAGCTGCAACAAGGAACCCGGTGGAGGCGCTGAGGTATGAGTAAAATGTCTGAACAGTGATTTGAATTGGTTTTACTTGTCTATTTAAAAAGAAGATTATATGTCCTGACTTTTAAAATTTTAAATCCTAATAAATTAAACCAATGAAGACTAAGATTTTAATTTTTCTTATTGTGACTCTTCCTGTTTTAAATGGGATGGCACAGGAGGACAAAAGCCCGGGAAGATTGTATCTCAATGACCTGCAATTTAATCTGGCGCGTGACTACTACCAGGGACAGTTAAAATCATCGCCTAATGACGTAAGCATTTACTGCGCTTTGGGAGAAGCTTACATAGGATTACAAAAAGCAGACAGCGCCAAAATGATGTATCAAAAAGCATTTGCAATTGAGCCTAAAAACCCGACTGTCCTGATTGGACTTGGTAAAACAGCATTGTTGGATGGCGACTATGAAGCAGAATCAGATTATTTTGATAAAGCAAGAAAACAGGACAAGAAAAATCCCGCGGTGTACTGGCAGATAGCCAAAGCCTGTTATGACCTGTTCAAAAAAGATACTATTACCGGCAATCAATATCTTACGCAGGGGATGGAAATGAACTCAAAATTTCCCGGATTTCATATGGTAATGGGAGATTGGGAATATAACAAGAAAAATTACGGGAAAGCGGCTAATGCTTACGAAAGAGCGATTTACTTTGAACCCAATTCAATTCTTGCCCACCGCAAATTAGGGGAAATTTACGCCGCCGCCAGATTTTACCCGCAGGCGCGGGATGAATACAACAAATGTATCGAAATTGATACGGATCAGATCTGGGTTTACAAGGATTTAGGAGATCTTTATTATTCATTGGGAAGATATGCGGAGGCTGAAAAGAATTACAAAATTTACATGAGCAAGGCTGAAGTGACAATGGATGATAAGGAACGTTATGCCCTTATACTTTTCTTCGATAAAAAGTACGATGAAGCTTCCGATATGTTAAAAGAGGTCATGAAGAAAAATTCAGATGAATCCGTTCTTCTAAGAATCAGAGGCTATATTGATTATGAAACGGGACATTATCAGGAAGGAGCGGATTTTATGAAAAGATTCTTCGAACTGCATGATCCATCCAAAAATCTGTTTACTGATTATATCTATTATGCCAAATTGTTACAAAAGACAGGTCAGGATATGCAAGCCATGGAGAATTTCAAAAAAGCGCTGGCGATGGATTCTACAAAAATCCAGATATTTAGTTATCTGGCGGATTTGGCAGCCAATAATATGCTGCACGCTAAAGCAGCCCATTATTATCAGGAATTGATTAACCACGGCGGTGATAAGGCTACGAATTATTTTGATATAGGGAGACAGGATTATTGGGAGGGATATAGATATAAAGCCAAATTTGACTCTTTATATAAGCTTCAAAAGACAAAGAATATCCCGTTTCCCGACAGCACGGCAGTCCGCGATTCAATGCTGATGTGGTTTCAAAATGCGGTCAGTGCTTTTACCGAAGTAACAAAACTGGATTCAACATTTTACAACAGTTATTTATTTATTGGCAGGATACAGACGACGTGGCTTGATCCGGAACTGGAAACCGATGCCGGTAAAAAAGCATATGAAAAACTACTCCAGCTCTTACTTGAACAGGGTGGTGTGGAAAAACACAGCAGTTTGATTATAGAATGTTATAATACTCTTGCTTCAAACGCCTACTTCGATTATTTGCGGTTTAAAAAGACCGATGAGGGAAAGGCAAAGGAATACTTGAACAGTTCAAAGGAGTATTTCCGAAAGGTATTGGATATTGATCCAAAAGAAAAGCACGCAAGTGAATCAATTGCAATACTTAAGAAAATATCATTTTAATTGAGATATTTTTTAAACAAAAAGAAAATAGTGCGATTTGTTCTTCCCGAATCATGTGATCCGGCAATCTTTCACCGGCAAATCTGAGAGTGCAGATTTTTTCGTTTCGATAAAATTATAAACCGACTTTGACTGTATGAGAAAATAATGAGAAGTAAAGACTTTAAATGGAATATGCAAGACAAAGATCCGGTTATGAGAATTACGGATAATCAGAGTGCAAAAAAGTGAAAATAACCGGTTACTGAAAGTGATAATTTGCCCTCAAATCACGACTCCGAAATTTCGATATTATGATTACAAGGGCCACTCAGGGAAAAACGGACTTAATACGGACTTAAAACGAACGATTGTACAGATAATTAAATGTGATTAATTTCGATATACTAAAAGGGAGTTGAGGAATGTAAGTTGGGATAACTAATTAATGTTCGTCAATTCTGTTTATCGCCTTATTCTCACAGTTTATCCGTTTAAAACAGGCAGTTTGTCGGAATATTATTTTAAATTGGATGGTAAATTGGTTACTTTAAACTTTGAAGCACCAGACTAATGAAAAAAATAGTGATCATTGCTATTGTGATTATGTCGTTTCAAACCATCTACTCACAGGAGATCAGTAAGGAGACTGAAGAAAGGATATGGAAATTTATTGATTGCAATTTTGTGTATGCAAGTAAAACCACCACAACAATTTATGTATATACCTATCCGAGAGATATTGCTATAAATCTCGAGGGAAATGTAAGCAGGGAGGATTCCATCTGTTTCAACGAATTAATATCTCAAGTAAAACCTATTCTTCGGAACAGAAAGATTTTTCTGTCTGACGCCAAATTATGCCTGGTATTCCATTTTACTGATAAAAAACTTGTAATATCCACTCCTGCGCGGGTTGGCTCGGATCTTTATTATCACCACATTTATATATATATTCCAAAAAACGTTTCACAAGATTTAAGAAAAAAGATAATATATTATCACTTTTACAATTCACTGGTTTATCCTGATATAAATCATCCTGACTGTATTCCGATAGAAGGCTGCGTTTTCAGTGAAAATGATCCTGAGAAAATCACATACTCTCCATACGACTCCATTATTCTTGCCAAACTTTACGCCAATGATTTTCTGGAACAATATAAAAAAAGATTCCCAATAAAGACTGATTCCAGATCATATCTCTTAAAAAGATATTCATTCTTCTTTAGTATGATATTGTTCGATATTGGTTTATTAATCGGCATTATTTTTTTTATGGTATATCTGGCAAAGAGAACCCGCCTTAAGCGTAAGATGAGTTGGCTTGAATACAACAAAATAGGATTATATCTAATACTTATTGTTTTTATACTTATTTATTTTGTGTCCTTTCGGGATGTCTGGATTGTCAAATCAAAACTAACCCTTATCATCAATTATCTGGTCCGTGCATTTGCTGCCATAAATATTATCTATTTTGCAGATTATTTTATTTACCGAAAAGGTATTACGGGCGGATTGAGGTTATTTCTGATTTTCCTTATCACGTTTAGTGTTCCTTTTATTGCTTTTGTTCCTAACTGGCAAAACATTAGTATTGATAGATTAAATTTAAACCTTTCTCCCTTTTTTCTCTTAGGGGCTTTTGTAAGAGTGTTGTACATATTTCTTAATGATCGTTACAACAGCATGATCAATCAAAAGGATGTGGAACTTGCAAAGATCAGCGAATTGCATAAAAATGCCCAATTGCAGTCGCTGCAGGCGAAAATTAACCCCCATTTTCTTTACAATGCCCTTAGTTCGATAGCCACCCTTGCGCGAAGCGATGCAAGGAAAACCGAGCAAATGGCTTTATCGTTATCCGACTTTTATAAATATGCTCTTAACCGGGCAAAGAAACAGTTCAATTCCTGTTCTGAGGAACTAAATGCCGTCCGTACATACCTTGAAATTGAAAAGGTCCGGTTTGGCGAAAGGCTGAATTTTGAGATTGATTGTCCGGAGGAACTGAAAAAATTCCAGATACCTCAACTGATTATTCAGCCGCTTGTAGAAAATGCGGTAAAACATGGTTTGTCACAAATAAGAGGGAAAGGGATTATCAGGGTCATCGTCAGACAAGAAGATAATCAATTGAGCTTCAAGGTGTACGACAACGGCCCGCCTTTCCATGAGGGACCTCTCAGCGGTTACGGGATTCAGAATATCCATGAACGTATTACACTGCTGTATGGTGAGAAAGCATCGATCAACTGGAATAATACTGATCAGAAGTATATCGAATTGAAACTACCTATCATCAAATAATTACCGATGGTGATTTCTATATTAAGGCTTAATTAATAATTCTATGAACGATTTTCTTTTTGTCCCTTTGAGTTTTCTTATTTCGCTGGGCATTGTTCTTTATGCCGTGCCAAAAGTGATCAGGATTGCTTATAGTTTGAAATTGCTGGATTACCCTAACGGGCGGTCGGCAGCCAAAAGAGCTGTACCAACTCTTGGGGGGGTGGCTATTTTTATAAGTTTTGTATTATCCACTGCCATTGGACTTCACGGACATCTCATTAAGGGATTGTTTTACATCTTCACGGCTTTGCTTCTAATGTTTTTTACCGGGCTTAAAGATGATATTCTCAACATAAGCGCTTTTAAAAAGATTATCGCTCAATTGGTTGCGGTAGCAATTCTTATCTTTTTTGCGGATCTCCGCTTTACACATTTACACGGATTTCTTGGGATAGGCGAAATCGGATATGCGACAAGCGTTCTTCTTACAGCCTTTGCAATGGTTGGATTTATCAATGCCTTTAACCTGATTGACGGTATCGACGGATTAGCATCAGGTTTGGGATTATTAAGCTCTGTGGTGTTTGGATCATGGTTTTTTATCAGCGGACATTTTGATTATGCCGTACTCTCCTTTTCCCTGGCCGGAGCACTGGCAGGATTTTTTTATTACAATGTTTATGGTAGAAAATATAAAATATTTATGGGGGATACGGGTTCCCTTCTCTTAGGAACAGCATTATCCGTTCTGGTTATCAAATTTAATGAGCTAAATATCGATCCATCGACCCCATACGCTGTTAAATCGTCGGTTGCGGTTTCTTTCGCCGTATTGATTTATCCGGTAATTGACACGATCAGAGTTTTCATGATCAGAATACTGTGTAACAAATCTCCCTTTATTGCGGATAAAAATCATATTCATCACAGATTACTGGTAATCGGATTATCTCATAGGGAGACGACATACACTATTATTGCTATTAATACGATTATCATTGTTTCAGTTTTTGCATTTCAGGGAATCGGTATTGAATGGCTTATTTTTTCCAATTTTATTATTTGCTCCATACTTATCATGGTTCCTGCATTGATTATCCAGAAGCGGGGGCTGATCAACGAGGATGACCCTAATCAGCACATTATGTTTCCGTTATAAAATTGACAACGTTGAAAATGATGGTGAAAGAATTGATAAAATACAGAACCCTTATAGCAGATGATGAGGAGCATGCCCGCGAACGGCTGAGAATGCTGCTGGATGAATATAGAGAGAAGATCATTATCATCGGCGAGGCGAAGGACGGGACAGAGTGCCGCGAAATGATTGACAGCCTGAAACCCGACCTGGTGTTTCTGGATATCCAGATGCCGGGGCTGAGCGGATTTGAGGTGCTTCGGGATATTCAACACACACCCGTCATTATCTTTTGTACGGCTTATGATGAATATGCCTTGCAGGCTTTTGAAACCAACAGCATTGACTACCTTGTGAAACCGGTAAAGGCAGAGAGGCTTCAAAAATCAATTGATAAACTGGATTCGCTGCTCCGTGGCAGCGACAGAGAGGAAATATTCCGATTTATTGATTATTGGATCAGCCAGGTTCCCAAAAAAGAGATCACCAGTATGACAGTGCGATTGGGAGACCGCATGATTTTTATCCGGATAGAAGAGATCACTTATTTTGAAGCTGAAGAGAAATACGTGACCATTCATACAAGGGACGGCAAAAAACACATTTCCGATTCAACCCTCAAAAGCCTGGAAGAAAAGCTCAGAGATAAATTTATCAGGGTGCACCGATCACTGTTAGTTAATGGGAGCAGGATCAAAGAGATTGTCAAACACTCTGGCGGCAGGTATCTTCTTAAACTGGACGACCGAGAAGAGACAAAACTTTTAACAGGAAAGAATTACAGTGGGGAGGTCAAAAGGCTGATGGATATGTAATTCCTATCTGTAAGATTAAAATTTGGCTAATAATAATAATGATATAACCTAAAAATATATTTCAGCTACGCAACCAAACGTACAAATTACATAATCTATATGTTGATGCGAGAGATTCCAATATATTTTATGCTTATAGTTATGTTTCTTCTCGGTTGTAAGGGAAAGAAAGAGATGGTGATCACCTATGACCTGAAGCGAAGTGATTATGTTGAGACAATTGAGGCAGCCGGAACGGTACAGTCGGTTAATAACGTTATGATTAAGTCGCCCCGGGTAAGCACACTTGCTATGATCGTAGGTTACCTCGCCAAAGACGGCGCACACGTAAAAAAGGGAGATACCGTCTGTATTCTTGAAGCGCCGGATATTGTGTATTATCTTGAAACTTTAAACATCGATCTCGAAAAGATGGAAGCTGACATGAAAAAACTCGAGGCTGATAACGCGATGGAGAAGGCCGTTCTGAATGCACAGGTTGAGACCAATAAAGCCCAGATTGCCATAACTATGCTTGATTCCATTCAGATGAAATTTGCTCCGGCAGTTAAGCAGCAGCTACTTTCTCTTGAAATGGAAAAAGCCAATGTTGAAAGAAAGAAACTTCAGAAAAAGGTAGCCGCCCAGGTAAAAATCGATAATTCGGAGGTGACACAGTTGAGGTCGCGTATCATGATACAAAAAAACCGTATCAAAGTTTATGAGGATCAGATTAGATCACTCACCCTCATTGCACCTGATGATGGCATAGTACTTCACTATGAATCACCGCTTCTTTATTTTATGACCAGCGGAGGCGGAGGTACTCTTGGGGGTAAGATTGAAGAAAAAAGCAGTGTCTACAGCAATACACCGGTATTGCAATTCCCTGATATGAAAGAGATGCAGGTTTCGGTTGAGGTTCCGGAGGCTGAATACAAACGGATTCAAAATGGTCAAAAGGTACTGATCAGGATAGACGCTTCGGACAATCTTAGCACAACAGGAAAAATACTAAGAAAGTCTCTTGCGGCAAAGAATAATACAGAAAAGTCACCCATAAAAAATTATGAAGTAATTGTCAAAGTTGACAGCTGCCACCTTAAGATGAAACCCGGGTTGAGCGCATCATGCCAGATCATTGTAGATCAGTTAAAAGATACCATCGTTGTACCTACAGCCGGCATCTTTAACCGGGACAGCCTGAAAGTGGTTTATGTAGAGGAGGGTGAAAAATTTAAGCCTGTGATTGTAGAGACCGGCATGTCAAACAATTCAAAGAGCGTTATCACCAAAGGGCTTTCGGGCAATGAGACCATCGCGTTGATGGAGCCGCCGTTCAATCTTGTTATAAAAGAAAAGAAAACAGAAAACGGTCTAAAGAATTAAGAATTAAGAATCAATGACGAAACTAAAGTTCACGCTAAGGTCGCAAAGCTGGCAAAGATCGCAAAGTCTTTGCGTTCATTTGCGTCTTTTCATTGCGCTCTTTGCGAGAAAATTTATTTGAATTATCGTAACTAAACGAAATTTGGATTAAGAGTAGCATTTCAATTTAACGAACTGAAACCATTTGCAAACATATCAGACGATGAACAAAAACATCATTCTTTTTATCCTTCTTGGACTTGCAGCCTGCAAAGGGAAAGTAGTTCAGGAGGTTCAGACTACGATTGTCAAACGGGGAAATTTCACTGAGGAACTGACCGAAGAGGGGACTGTAAGAGCTGTAAATTCGATCAGCATCAATGCGCCCAATATATCTTACCGTTACGGGGCCCTGAAAATCACCAATATGGTCAGCGATGGCAAGGAAGTAAACAAGTGGGATACTCTTATCACGTTCGATGCATCAGAATTAAAGAAATCGATTATTACTTCCCAGCAGCAGCTTGAAATTGCCAATGCAGAATTCGAGAAGCTCAAAGCAACACAGCAATCAGAAATTGAAGACCTTGAATCAGATCTCGAAATCACGCAAATCAACCAGAAAATTTCAAAAATCAACTTTGAGCAGGCGACGTATGAGTCGGAAGTGACCAAAAAGGAGATTAATCTTAAACTCGAAACAGCCAATATCGCACTGGCAAGGGCAAAAGAACAGATTGAAAACCGTAAAAAGATCCAAAAGGAGGACATTTTTCAAAAGACCTTAAGCATAAAACAATTACAGGCGGTCCTGGATGACGCCAACGGATCTTTAAACAGTCTTTTTGTGACAAGTCCTGCAAAAGGAATCGCCATCCTCAAAGACAACTGGATGACGGGTCAAAAATGGCAGGTGGGCGATCAGCCCTATTCGGGCACCACCTTGATTGAACTGCCTGATTTGAGTGAAATGATGGCAGAGATAAATATAAATGAGGTTGATATATCAAAAATATCACCGGGACTGATGGTCGAAATTAAACCGGATGCTTATTCCGATACCGTATTTTCCGGTAAAGTGATTGCCATTGCCAACCTGGCTCAGAATAAGGATGCAAAATCCAAGATCAAAATATTTCCAGTAAAGATAACCATTGACAATAAGTCGGTGAGTCTTTTACCCGGACTGACCGTGAGTTGCAAAATTAAAATCAAGGAAATGAATGATGTGTTGTATGTCCCGGTCGAGGCGATATTCAAAGAACAGGGAAATGAATTTGTTTACGCTAAGACAACCTCGGGTTTTAAACGAAAGGATATTAAGATAGGCGAAGCAAATACAGATTTTGTCGTTGTTAAGGATGGATTGGAAGAAAATGAGGAAGTGGCATTAACTAATCCCTACCTCAATAAAGAGGAAGGTAAAGAGGCTAAATAATTACGAATGACGAATGACGAATTGAGAATTAAAAAGTTACACAGAGTTGCACAGAGTAAAGAAAAGAGTATCACAGAGTTAAAAATAAAGGAATTACGATTTGACAATTGACAATTGATAATTAAAAAGTTACACAAAGTTGCACAGAGTTAAGAATTAAGTAATTAAGAATTATGAATATAGGTTTTAATAAACGAAACACACAATTCACCAAGTTGAGAATGAGTTTATTGTGTCTACTGATTATCAGCTTATTGACATCATGCGGCATCAAACAGGGAGATTATACAGTCATGAAAGGATCATTCAGGCAATCAGTCATTGAGGGCGGAGAACTACAGGCTATCAATGCATTCAACATTATGATGCCCCGTATCGCCTATCAGTATGGATACCAGTTTAAAATCATCGGGCTGGCAGAACATGGAAAGCTTGTTCGCAAAGGGGATTCGATCATCAAACTTGATCCCTCATCCATTTATAAGTATATTCTTGACGGGGAAGACAAGCTCGAAAATGAACTGGCTGCAGTGCACAAACAAGCAGTGCAAAGTGAAGAAAAGATCCAGGATCTGACAGCCCAACTGAAAAATGAACAGGCCGCTTATGATCTTGGAAAGCTTGAATTAGACAGAAGTAAATTTGATACAGACTCAAAAAAAAGAATTAAAGAGCTGAATTTTCAGCAAGCGACTATCAAACTAAAAAAGGCGCAACGTAAGCTCGAACTGACCCGTGCATTGGAAAAGCAGGATCAGAAAATTCAGAAGATAAAAGTGATTCAACGGGAGAGTGATCTAAAGAATGCCAAAGAAAACCTGGAAAGGCTTTTAATTAAATCCCCGATAGATGGAATTTTCCAGATAGCCATAAACAAGTTTACTCAAAACCCCCAAAACTGGAGGTTAGGCGATTCGCCATACCAGGGACAGATCATCGCAAGTATTCCTGATGTCAAACAAATGAAAGTAAAAACTTATATCAATGAAGCTGAATTTAATAAAGTAAAACCAGGTATGAAAGTGATCGTGAGACTCGATGCTTCGCCCTCTGTTCCCTTTAATGGATTCATCACGGAGATCAGCAAAATATGTTTTACCCGAGAGAAGGAGAAAGTTTTTGATGTGGTTGTGGAAGTTTCCGATTCGGATATGCGTCTCAAGCCGGGAATGACCGTCAGTTGTGAGTATATTTTATATGAATCTGAAAACGAGTTATTTGTTCCCAATAATTGTCTTTTTGAGGAAAAAGGGCACACATATCTTTTGCTTAAACGCAGCGGTTCTCCACGAAAGGTTGAAGTTAAATGCGGCCCTTCGAATTCCAACCATACCATTGTCACCGGGGATGTGAAAGCCGGTCAGAAACTGGTCCCTTTTGAAATGAATTTACCCTCCTAAATAACTGTACTATGCAATTCAATGAAAACTTTACTATTGCCGCACTGAGTATTATAGATCATAAGTTACGTTCTTTTCTTACTATGCTGGGGATCATTTTTGGGACAGCATCTGTGATCATGATGGTCTCGATCGGTGAAGGAGCCAAACTGCAAGCTATTGCAAAATATAAAGACATGGGCATCAGCAATATAATCATAAGGGACAAAGATCTGACGGAAGCAGAACTGGAACAGGTGAGGATGAAGTTTTCACAGGGATTATCTCTCAGGGATGCGCAGGTGATCAGAGAGATCGTCCCCGGAGTAAATGATGTAGCGCCTCAGACTGAAAAAAAGATTGAAGCAAGATTTGGTGATAAATCTTCGAAGGCTACTTTAATCGGGATCACTCCTTCCATCATTAAGATACTCAATTATGAGATTGGGAAAGGGATGTTCATTAACAAGGACCATTACGATCGTCAACTGAAGGTTTGTTTTCTTGGAGCAAGCGTCGCACACGATTTATTCGGGTATGAGAATCCCGTGGGTCAAAGCGTGAAGCTGGATGACCAATGGTTTGAAGTTGTTGGCGTGATGCAGTCAAAATCTTTGTTTACAGAGACAGTCGGCGAACTGGCTTCCCGCGATCTGAACAACGATATTTATATTCCCCTGACAACTTTTACGAAACGCATTCCCAAAGAAAACCGTTTTTCCAGTGAACTCAAGCAGTTGACCGTTAAACTCGATAATTCGGACAAGCTGGTTCAGTCGGCTGCAGTCATCCGGAGTATTTTAAACCGTCATCATTTTAATAACAACGATTTTAGTATCATCATTCCATTTGAACTATTAAAACAGGAAGAGAAGGAAACCCGAATCTATAACCTGTTACTGGCTTCGATTGCTGCCATTTCATTAATCGTGGGAGGTATCGGGATCATGAATATCATGCTTGCGTCGGTTTTGGAGCGGACAAGCGAAATTGGCATTCGCAGGGCAATCGGAGCCCGTAAAATAGATGTATTGAACCAGTTCGTTACAGAAGCAGTTGTGATGAGCTTTTCAGGAGGGATAATAGGAGTGTTGCTGGGAATATCTCTTTCATTTGGGATCTCATTCACTACGGCGGTACATACCAGCCTGACTTTATATTCAATATTTATTGCATTTGGTTTTTCAGTCCTGGTGGGAATAACTTTCGGATACCTGCCGGCTAAAAAAGCGGCCGAATTAAAGCCTGTTGAATCGATAAGATACTAAAGTTTCAGTGTTTCAATGTTTCAGAGTTTCAATGTTGAGGCACTCTGAAAAACTGAGACTCTGAGACTCTGAAACATTCAAATAAACAGACGTTATGATAATAGATATTAAAAATGTGAAGAAAAATTATCAGGTGGAAACAATCGAGGTTCCGGCGCTTCGCGGTATCGATCTTCAGATCTACTGAGAATGAATATGTTGCTATCATGGGACCTTCAGGTTCCGGCAAATCAACGCTGATGAACATCCTGGGGTGTCTGGATACACCGACTGAAGGAAAATATTTCCTCAATTCTGTTGATGTCACCTTATTGACCGATAACGAACTCTCCGCTATCCGGAATAAAAATATCGGATTTGTATTTCAGTCATTCAATCTCCTGCCAAAGATGAGCGCGCTGCATAATGTTGAATTACCGCTGATGTATGCCGGTGTGGATAAAAGCAAACGGAAAGATATTGCCTTAAAATCACTTGAAAAAGTTGGACTTGCGGATCGTGTGCATCATAAACCGGCACAATTGTCGGGCGGACAGTGTCAACGTGTTTCGATTGCACGCGCCCTGGTCAATAATCCGGGCATTATACTGGCCGACGAGCCCACCGGGGCTTTGGATTCGCAGAGCGGCGAAGAAATTATGACGATTTTCGGTAAACTTCACCGGGAAGGCCACACCATCATTGTGATTACGCACGAGAACGATATTGCCGCTCATTGCCGTCGCATCATCTATCTCAAAGACGGTACCATACATAGTGATAAACTGACTGAATCCTATTCTATTAACCAATAATATAACTCTCTGATGACAATTTTAAAACTCACCTTCACGTTTTTAATTTTAGTCGCAGTTACTTCATTGGCCAAGGCTCAGACAGTTTATAATCTCGATCTTGAATCGAGTATCGCCCTGGCCAAAGAGAAGAGCAAAACGATGCTTAAATTAAAAGAAAACCTCTCGGGAGTTGGCTACGACCTGAAAGCGGCTACCAGCAGGTTTAAAACACATATTGACCTCGATCTTATTGCTCCCCGTTTTTCCAAAACAGTCAGACAATTTGAAGACACTTCCGGTGTGCATTTGTACCAGGTAAGACAAAATTTAATGAATGGTTACCTGACCATTAACCAGCCATTACCGACAGACGGGACCCTGTATATTCGTTCAGGGGTAGAAAATATTGAAGATTATTATTTCAAAAACCGTACTTCACAGATATCCTCGGTAATTGGTTTAAATCAGCCGATTGAGGCCTTTTTTGGTTATAATAACATTGCCATGGGTTATAAGCAGGCTAAGTTGAATTACGATCGTTCATTTAAACAACTGAAACGAGCTGAACTTGACCTTGTCTATAATATCAGCCAGGCATTTTTCACCCTGCTTTCATTCCACGAGCGTCTGAATATTGCAAAGCTTACCCTTCAAAGGCAAAAAGAAGCTTACGAAATTGCCCAGAGCAAATTTAAGGCCGGGCTAATCCGTGAAGTAGAAGCCCTGCAGATGGAGGTAGACCTGGGAGAAGCATTAAACAATCATGATATCGCTAATGTCAATTATCTGTCACAATTGAGTTTATTTAAAGAAGAGCTCGGTATAGAGCTGAAAGACAGCATTACGATAAAAACTGACCTGAATTATAAGCCGGTTGAAGTGGATGCTGAAAAAGCAGTCAGCCTGGCACTTGAAAACCGGCTTGAGCTCAAGGAAGATGAAATAAATATTGAGCTAAACAATATGGAAATCAAAAGACGAAAGGCAGAAGGAAGAATAAACGGAGATATATCCGTCAATTATGAATTCAGAGGTGTCAATCAGGACCCAAGGTCAATACCTCTTCAGACTTCACTGGATAATACATGGAATGACCTGCTGCGACGACCCAATAGTATGGGTGTTGGTTTGACGATTAACATTCCGCTTATTGACTGGGGTGAAAACAGGGCGAGAGTTCGGTCGTCTGAAGCCATGCTCAACCAAAACCGTATCCAATTATCAAGTGATATAATCGGTATTGAGCGTGATGTCCGTACAACAGTCAGTCGTTTGCAAAGCAATCTTACAAGACTCCAGCTGCTTGAAAAAAATGTGGTCATCGCTGAAAAAAGCTTTGAGATTTCAAGGCAGCGTTACTCAAACGGGGATATTGACAGCCAGTCAATGGCGCTTGAACGCGAACGGATGAACACGGCTTACATCACCCGTTTGGATGCGTTTATAAATTATAAACTCCTCCTGGCAGACATTATGCGTAAGACCTTTTATGACTTCGAGAACAATGTGTCGCTTATAGCAATGTGAGTAAGAGAGTAAGAAATTGTGCGCGAAGATTAAGAGGTTGATGGAGATATAAATTATAATTATTTAAAATACACATTATGATACAGTACAAACTTTTATTCTTGCTTTTGACAGTAATTGCTAATATGACAAATTGTTATAGCCAGTCTTACAGGCAGGATGCATTAAAGAAATTCGAAAAACAGGATTATAATGCAGGTATTGAATTATTAAAGAGAGCCGTAAAAGAAAACCCGAATGATGCCGAATTATACTGTGATTTAGGGCATTATTATCATTACAGGGCTTATGATTCAAGGCCGTTGATCAATTATAACAGGAATTATTCTGATTCCATTATTTCATTCTTAGAAAAAGCCGTTTCAATGAAACCTGGTTACCGGGAACCTTTCCGCTGGCTTGATGCTGAATATGGCGCCCGTGCCGATGACGCTTTACTCAACCGGGATGTGAAGAGATGCAAAAAAGAATACCAAAATGCTATTAATAAAGGAGCTATACCAAAATGGCTGTTGGAATATGGCCGTAATGCCTTAAGCAGTTGCGATGCGAATGCTATATTGTTTACGTTTGGAGATGTAACTTTTAATGCAACCAGTTGTGTCCAAATAATTGAAAATTACCGGAAGGATGTAACCATACTACCACTTGGCTTAGTTGGGCGTCCGGGATACGTAAAACTGTATAAATATGGAATCAGGAAAAATGTTACTCCTGTCAAGATAAGATTATCCGATGAACAAATAATGGAAATGAGGCCATATAAATGGGATACTCTTAGTTTACATATCAGGATTCCGGAGCCGGTAAAACAGAAATATAAGATTGAGAATGATTATTTCACGTGGGATTTAGCGCCTGATATGACTTCTGACGGTTCCACCTATTTAAGTCCTGAGCGGGCAGTTTTTGCTGAAATAATTGAAGCGAATGCCTTCGAAAGGCCTGTCTATTTCGCAGATGGTTTCTATGAAGAACTATTATGTGGCCTTTTTCCATTTACCACCAACTGCGGAATTGTGAAGAAACTCGTTCCCTTTATCACAAAAGGCACATCATTTGAGATTGATACTGAAGTGATGGAGAAAATCGTTTTAAATAAACAAAACCTCAAGGATTTCAAAGATGTGGAAAGGCATAATATTCCAGTCTATTCAAATGCATTGATGAGTTGTTATGTAAACTTATGGCATTTGGCAAATTATTACAACAAAAAAGGAGAGAAAGATAAAATACAGAGGATATTAGAGTTGTTAAAGGGAGAATTATTTTCTTCCACTTTAAACAGCGACCAATTTTATAACTGGATCAATGATATATATAAAAAGTAGTTAATTATGAATGTGTGATTAGTTACCCCAGAGGTTACCAAAATCTAAAATTATGAAAAAGAATTTCGTTTTATTGTTATGTTTTTTATTTGCCATTGAGATATTTGGACAAGAGAGCATTAAAAATAACCAATACAATCATTTCCCTTTGCCTAAAGTTGATAGGCGAATAGAACTTTTAAGTATAGTTTTTCGATTAGCCGGTAACCAGGAATATAATCAGGACATTTACAAAGACTATGTAAAAGATATTAATGATTACTTTGGTAAATATAAAGACCATCCGTTAATAAAATTCTCGAAAGAACTGCATGAAAAAAACGGAGTGGCTTATGATGCTGTGATGGCCATGGCGGTTCATCTTCAACAGCCTCCGGCTTTAAATCCTCTTATATCTTTCACATCTGACATTCCAGAGGGTCGATGGGGTGAAGATAATGCAAATAAATTCGTTAAATTATTGCAAGAATTTTATGTTGATGCCAAGTGTGAGGAGTTTTTCAATCAGCATGAAGAATTGTACAAATTAGCCCAGGAAAGGTTCAAAACTGTTTATGATGCATTAGACATTAGTTGGTACAAAGAATATTACGGGACACAACCAGCAGGAAGTTTCAATATCATCATCGGCCTTGGAAACGGAGGAGGCAATTATGGAGCTAAAGTTATTTCCCCTGACGGGAGAGAAGATGATTTTGCAATTATGGGTTCATGGTCATTTGATGAGAATGGCAAGCCGGTATATAGTCCAAATGGTTTTCTGCCGACACTGATACATGAATTTAATCATTCTTTTGTAAATCAATTGATTGAGAGAAATGAAAAAGAATTTGAAAATGCCGGTAAGCAACTTTTTGAACCAGTTAAGGATATCATGAAGAGACAAGCTTACGGGAATTGGCAAATAATGATGAAAGAAGCTTTAGTAAGAGCATCAGTGGTCAGATACATGAAGAAACATTATCCTGACAGTCAGGCCGCTGATAATGAATTAAAAAGTCAATTGGTTAACGGTTTTATATGGATTGGAGAGCTCAATGACACTCTTCAGTACTATGAAAATTCGCGCGACAAATATCCAACGCTTGAAAGCTTTATGCCCTGCCTGATTTCATTTTATAATTCTCTGGCTAAAGACTGCAATGCATTGTATGAAAATTGCGCTCACGTTATTTCAATCGAGCCGTTTAAAAATAATTCAACAGAAGTATCACCTGATCTTACTGAAATGAAAGTCGTATTCGATAAACCTCTTTCCGGTAATGGTTACTCGGTATTTTTAGGACAACAAGGCAGAGAACATTTTCCAATGGTACCTAAAGGAGTTAGAATATGCGGATAATAATTCATCCATCATATTAGACTCAAACTAAAAGCAGACACGGAATATGAATTTATATTGGTAGGAAAAAAATTTACAACACCAGAAGGCTACCCATTAATTGATTATAAAGTTGCATTCAAAACCAAGTAATTAACAATATACCCTTTACCAATCAAGCAAACGCTATGAAAAAAACTGACAATCGTTATATTGAATAAAATTTTAAACTGACTTTTATTTTATGAGAAAATATTGAGAGAAAAAGAGTTTAAAAGGAATAAGCAAGATAAAAATCCGGTTATAGGCATCACGGACAATCGGGTTGTAAAAATTGAAGATAACCGGTTATAAAAAGTGATAATTTGACCCTCAAATCACGTCCCCGAAATTTCAATATTATGATCACAAGGGCCACTTAGGGAAATACGGAGCAATCACGGAGCAATCACGGAGCAAATACGGAGATAAAATTTTGAATTTATTGTTAAATAATGAATGCCAAATTTGTATAATAAATTTAATGTGATTAATTTCGATATACTAAAGCCTGAAAATGTCATGAAAGCTTTTCTCCTGATAACTTTGTTTTCTTTTTTAATTGGCTCAACGATTTCAGGACAGGATGAACGGAGAGAATTTCGACTCAGCAATTCCCTCCCTCAAGAAAAGGTCTATCTCCATCTTGACCGACCGAATTATATGCAGGGGGATACGATATGGTTTAAGGCTTACTCATGGTTTGGGTTTGAACAATTGCCCGATACCGTAAGCAAGGTGCTGTATGTCGATTTTTTCAATCCAAAAGACAGCCTTGAACAGTACCGGAAGCTTTTAATCCAAAACGGCACTTCAAATGGGGAGTTTGTCCTTGATAAAAACATCACACCGGGAAGATACTGTTATAAGAGCTTATACCCGCTGGATGCTAAACGATAATGCAGGCGAACCTTTTTACAGAACTGTTACGATCAATGCCCTTAAACCAGAACTTCCAGGCTGACTGCTCGCCGGTTTTTATTAAGGGGAAAGAAGGAGATTCGCTCAAGGCAACCTTCCGTTTTTATGAGATTGAGCAGTCGGGCGACCTTAAAAAGGACCTCTCCCACCGGGTAAATTATTCGGTAAGGATAGGGGATAAAATGTTTGACTCAGTGCAGGATATTTCCTCAGATAATACTGAGCAGATATTTAAGTGCAGGCTTCCTGAAACGGGGGAAAATGATTCGGTTGCTCTATTAAAAGTGTCGGTTAAGGATGAACGGCTTACCTTTGAAAAAGAGTTCCGCATTCCTTTAAAAGAAGACCTTGACTTTCAATTCTTCCCCGAAGGAGGATCACTTGTAAACGGTATTGAAAGCAGGATAGCATTCAAGGCAACCGGTACGGACGGCTTGAGCCGTGAGGTAAAAGGAGTTGTTAAGGAAACCGGAGAAGGGAAAAGAAAAGACCGGAAACCGGAAAGGCCCGATAGCTATCAGGGAGGAGAACCAGAGAAGTTATCACTTCATTTGAGAGCCAGTATAAGGGGATGGGAGAGTTTTTTTTAACTCCTGAAAAGGATAAGAAATACACTGCATGGGTTGAGTACGGTCACCGAATCTTTAATTTTCCCCTGCCTGCAGCAAGTGATGAAGGGATTATAATGTCGGTTGGCTTTTCAGGAAGCAAAGACTCTGCACAGGTTAGGGTAAAATACTCCCCTTCACATGGCAGGCCGCCTACTCTATCTTACCGGAAGCGCTTATGGAAAATTAAGGTTTATCTCCTGTCTTAAAACCACACCTGATTCATCAAAAATAAGTGTTCCGATGGATATTCTCCCTGAAGGGATTTCAAGGCTTACGCTTCTTGGAAGTGATTTTAAACCTCTTTGTGAAAGGCTGATCTATTCAGACCGTGGAGAAAGGTTCAAAGTGGAGGTAATTCCTGATTCCTCTTCTTACGGTTTAAGATCAAAAGTGACATTACAGCTAAAGACTACAGGAGAAACCGGAGATCCTGTTCCTGCTGACCTCTCCCTTGCGGTGGTCGATAAAGAGCAGGCAAGTGGGAACACTCCGGTCAGGTGGGATCAGCGCATACAAACTACTTGAGTCAGAGCTTAAAGGATATATTGAAGAGCCGGACCGGTATTTTAAAGGGGATTCTATAGACCACAGGGCGCTTGATCTTCTGCTTCTCACACAGGGATACCGGAGATTTCAAAATGACAGCCTGACATCAAACAGGATAAAATATTATCCGGAAAGAGGATTTGAGGTGAAAGGGAAGCTCTCATTAAGGGGAAAAAGTGAAAAGGTGAAAAAGTTCAATTACAGTACGGTTGGATTGACCTTTCTCTCTCCTTCGGGAAATGGCTATTTCGATCTTTTTCATCCCGACAGCCTGGGAAATTTCTCATTTGAGGCGCCTCTTGTTTACGGACAGCAGATTTCCCTTTTAAAAGCGGCCTATGACAAAGGAAAGGCTTTCAGAGGGACTGTTCCCAAAGGAAAGATGTTTTTGGGGGATATACTGATCGATGAAGAAGTTATTCCAAAGTTTAAGGCTCCCCTGCCTGCTCCTGCCGGAATTACAACTCCTGCAATTGAATATGTTCAAAGGCTTCAGGCAGTTAAAAAGAGAGAAGCATCAATCATTAATGACAGCATCAAATGGCATCTGAACCTGCCTGAGATTACCGTTAAAGGAAAGGATAAAGAATGGTATCTCCATTTTGAAGATGAGGCCAAAAAGATCGTGGATATGGATTCACTTGATCCGACAGGAAGAAAATACGATAAATCTTTATGATCTATTGATTAGAGAATTTGGAGCACGAAGAGATTATAGACTAGCAGATTTGAAACTATTTTATTGCCATCGGTAAGAGGTGAAGACTGATCTGGTTCTTTCCAATTTATCTGTTGAATGGTCAAATATTTTGTAATGGAGGAGAAGCATTCAAATTTTATGTACTCCTTAACATGTTATATTCTATAAGGGTAAATGAAATTAAAAAATTAATGGTTATACCTCCGGGGAATATAACATATCATTATGCAGATTCTAAATTTTGATGCTCCAGATTAATATTAAACAATCAATGGTAGTAATTGAAACATATTCAAGAAATACCTATAGGGGTGATCCTGATGGAATAAAAACCTTTATCCTTGATGGTCTGGATACTCCAAGAATTTTCTATTCACCCCGTTATGACGGGCCGGCAAAAGAAAGCAAACTATATGACGGCAGGGCTACACTTTACTGGAATCCTTCAGTGAGAACAGATCAGAACGGCGAGGCAACGGTTGAATTTTTTACAGGAGACAGAAAGACAGAAATGGAGGTAATTGTTAACGGGATAGGAATTAGAAATGGTAATACAGGAGAAGGTAAAGCTATTATTAATATGAGCAACAAAAAGTAAAGTGATAATTGCAACTAATATTTGTCATCCCCACCTGTAAATCACAAATTGCAAGTCTCGCGAATAATAATTAACAGGTAATTTTCAATTCTTTTCGGACCCTGAATCTCCGGGACCTTAACCGGACTTTCCCCGTACCATAGCTATACCATCCCCAAATCATTAAAACTATTTCGATACTATTTAAATACTATTTAAACACTAATTAGTGTATAAATAGTGTTGCAATAGTGTTTAAATAGTGTTCAAAATATGGATTTAATATTACTTTGGCAGGGTGTTGAAAGTGTGAAAAAATCTCTGGAAAAAGACAAATACCGCTCAAAATTATCTGCCGGGTAAGATATGTATTCAAGGCAGTACCGACCCGGAGACGGTATCATGAACTATGGATCATTTTACGCAACCAGCAAATATCAATCGGAATTTAAAAGGGGCTTAAATCCAACTCAGGAAAAAAACCTTCGGATCAGTTCAAGATTGATATCCTTAAAACTGTTAATCTTAACATCAGCCTCTGAAACATCGAGAACAAGCGAGGGATTTTCATCCTGATAGGCAATACAGAACATTGAGGCGCTCTTTGCAGCCCGGATACCATTAAAGGAATCTTCGAATACAACGCAATTGGAGGGAGATACGCCAAGTGCACGTGAAGCATATAAGTAAACATCAGGTGCAGGTTTGCTTTTACCTGCCATTACAGTTGTCACAACAGTATCAAAATAAGTCTTTAATCCCGCATTTTTCAAGGATGATATCCACAATCCCCGGGACTGAAGAAGTTGCCACAGCAGTTTTAAGGTTATTGGATTTCAGATTCTTTCAGCAGTTCAGGAATTCCTGGGGTGGGCTTTATGTTGTCATTTTCTGAATATCTCAATCCTGTACTC
This sequence comes from uncultured Bacteroidia bacterium, assembly GCA_963810555.1. GTDB lineage: Bacteria > Bacteroidota > Bacteroidia > Bacteroidales > Prolixibacteraceae. The sequence goes on from CAWENX010000006.1 coordinate 44,100, forward strand.
CTCATCCCACTTCAGCAATTCCTCCAAAGACATGGGAATATCGAACCTCTTTTTCAGGTCTGAATACATTAAATCACCCGCCGTTCCAAGATAGGTATAGTGCAATTCCTCCGAAACATCCAGTCCGAGTTTCTTAAAAAGAATGGTTTCGATATCATAATGCCAGGGTTCGCTGTCAACCAGCACACCGTCCATATCGAAAATTACTGCCTCCAGGTTTTTCTTATTCATATTTTAATATTCGCTATTGTAAGATATCAGTCACCGTCCTGCTTTCTCTCCCAGATCAGCTTTTTACCAAATCCCAGACGATTATCCGTGAGTTTGATATGATCAGCATACAATATCCAAAGGGTGGTATCCATCAGGACAGCGAATGGGAACCGTTTCAGATAGGCATGTTTTGACCTGGAAACCATTTCCTCTTCCGGCATTAGCAATATCCCTGTAAACTGAATCCCCTGAATCTTATTAACGATGCTTGTCTCAAGAACTACCGATCCGGCAACCCTGTTGTTTTTCAAAGTCTCTCCGATATGACGCGTTTCGTAATCAGAAGTGAATACAAAAGCTGCCTCATCTTCAAGATAAGTATAAAAGCAGTTACAGCACCAGGGCTGACCGTCCAGGCTTGTTGCAAGAGTCAGCACATGATGCTTCCTGATAAAATCAACTATCTTTTTATCGGGTTTTTCCATTGATGCAAAGTAACAAAAAGCTTGCTAATTAACCGGGCTGACTGTTGATGAATTTATTTACAATATAATAATATGTGAACAGGGCATCCGGTCGATTAGAAATTAAAAAGTTAACTTCGCCAAAAATTAAAATATCAGAATATGTTTTCGGGAATTGTTGAAGGAATGGGGACCGTTGTGGCGATTGAAAAAGATCAGGAGAATGTTCACCTTACCCTTGAATGTGATTTTGTCAGGGAATTAAAGATTGATCAAAGCCTGTCACATAACGGGGTTTGTCTGACCGTGGTAAAAAAGACCGGCAATACCTATACTGTTACTGCTATAAAAGAAACATTGCTTAAATCGAATCTCGGACTTTTGAAGACCGGTGACGAGGTGAACCTTGAACGCAGCATGATGATCAACGGCAGGCTTGACGGCCATATTGTACAAGGGCCATGTTGACCAGACTGCCGTTTGTGAAAAGGTGGAGGAATCGCAGGGGAGCTGGTATTATACCTTTAAGTACATCTTTGATAAAGAAAAAGCGCGGCAGGGTTATATGACAGTAGAGAAAGGTTCAGTTACCGTAAATGGTGTCAGTCTTACTGTTGTCAATTCAAAAGACGATTCCTTCCAGGTTGCCATCATCCCTTATACTTATGAACAAACTAACTTCCATGCCATAAAAAAGGGAACGGTCGTCAATCTTGAATTCGATATTATTGGTAAGTACCTTAGCAGATTGGCAAACTACCGGCAATAACTTTAAACCAACCGGTATAACCGTTGTAACCGGCTTAAATACAGATTCACATTGAGAAAACCTCAAAAAAAATACAGCCTTTTGAAGCTGTATTATTTGTGTCAGTTAGTTTTTAATCCTATTTAACCTGAATCCAGTATCCTGCCTGCGGATTTTGTTCCCGAAGGGCATTCAGCGTATTTTTGGCTTCATGCCAGGTTTTATATGATTGAATTGTAACAAGATAATTGCCATTCGGATACTGGTAAAGTTCAGAATTATAACCTTTATCTTTCATCTCGTTAAACAACTTGTCTGCATTTTTTTTCAATCCGAAACATCCGCCAATGACATGATATTTCCCCTCTGATGGTGCGCTTTCTCCAACAATTGAAGTATTATCCTCTTTCTCCCGGACAGAAGCTCCCTCATCCATTTTTGAATCTGAATTTGAAGCTACACCGTTAGTTATTTCATTTGTCTGTTCCGTTTTTGATATTATTGTCGGTGAAGGCTGATTAATTTCGATTGCAGCAGTATTGGAAGTCTGATTGTTACGGAAACTGTAGTTTTTCCAGGAACTTCTTGTCGCTGGAATGATTAGTAGAGCAAGAATAATGGGTATTCCAATTACAAGACTTTTCACTCCTCTTTTGCTGAACAAGGGTCGAACCGCCTCCCGGTTGATATAAGGACTTCTTGTGTTGAAAACATCCGATTGTTTCATCTGCGGGAATTGGAATTTTTCCAATCCATAGGCGTCAAGAAGGAGGTTTTCCTGAATCTCAGGCTCAAAGACCAGTCTTTCGTTCGGATCATATTTCAAGGAACCTATCATAGGAAGTTTGATTTTCTCCCCATTTTCGAGTCTTGATTTCATTTCGTCCACGATCTCGGATACCATAAGGCGTGCCTCAACATAACCTACTCCTTCCGATTCAGAAATATGATTAACCAACAGACCATCATTTTTATCCAGCTTACTGCTGAAGATAATCTCCTTTTTGGGAGGACTGAAACTGTTAGTGGACAGATCCATCTCAGCGGGACGGTAATTGGTGACAAATCCACCAAGATCAGGAACGATCACACAATCATGAAGTCTCAGTAATTCAATAAGGTAAACCGCTAATTCCATAGGTATTTTTTCAATGAATCAAATGTAATTAATATTCTCATTTGTGCAAAAAAGTTAATGAAAAAGATATCACCAGCCTGGGGTTTTTTTATCAAACTATTTTGGCAAACAGAATATTGGGCTATATTTGTGCCTCGTTAAATCAAATAAATCAACAAGCCCGGGTGGCGGAATTGGTAGACGCGCTGGACTCAAAATCCAGTGATAGCAATATCGTGTGGGTTCGATTCCCACCCCGGGTACCTTAATCCGGCTGTATTGTCCCCCTCTGCCAATCTTTTTGAATTGACAATTCAGATGTTATCCTAAAAGAATTGTTTCACGACTTATATTTCCCTGCAATTCAGAATATAATAACTCCATTGTTTATTCGTAGATAAAACTACCACAAGTATTTAAGCCAATACAATGGTGTAAGTTAGGAGTGCAATTGTGTCTATGGCAAAAATTATTCTGCATTGCCAAATATAGCCATTTTCAATACAAAGGATAATTATCCCTAAAATAAATTACTCTCAATATATTCCAGATAAAGCTCCTGGTATCTTTTATGATCATTTCCAGGCAAATATTCAATACCGGATCTTTCGGTATTAAATTTCAATGCACCGCGTGCTTCGTCAATGCTGTTATATATTCCCAAAGCCATAAATGTCGTCATCGCTGCGCCCAGTGAAGTGGTTTCAGGTATATCAACGACTTTTACAGGGATACCCAGCACATCAGCCCGTATCTGATTCCAAAGAGCATTTTTTGATCCTCCGCCAACGCAGATCACATCCTTCACCTTGCAATTGGCGGCTCTTTGAAGCCCTGTAAGTCCAATACGGGTATAATAAGATAAGGCCTCCAAAGCTGCACGATAGATGTGGGCCCGGGTCGTTTCGTGCGTAAATCCTTTTATTTCTCCCGGTTTGTTTGAGAATCCGCCTGAAAACAGTTCAGGTATCATTGTAACCCCATTAGTTCCGGGCGGGATTAAACTGGCTTCATTGATCATCGTTTCATAGCCTGAATTCCTGGGAAGATCGTAATAAAAAAGCCGGCTTACCCATTCAAGCACACCCGAAGCCACCCACTGTACTCCGATATCAACGAGACCTGGCTGAGAATCAAACTCAATGGTCATTCCTGAATTTCTTTCGGGCATTTGCAACGATCCTGATAAAGCCCTTAGCATCAGTATTTCCCAGGTACCCGAACTTAACACTGGTTGATTTAATCCTGCTCCTGAACCAAGGATGGCAAATTGTGTGTCATGACCCGATGAGATAACAGGAATGATGTGCTGATGTGCTCCGTCAGATAAATCTGACGGCAAAGAATAGCGGGATCGGGAGTTTGATTTGGTGATGTGGTGAGTGTGGTGATGCGCTGATGCCTTGACGAGGCTGGATTCCCAAAGCTTCTGCTACATCTGATTTCAGATTGCCTACAATAGTTCCAGGTTCAGCAAGTGAGGGGAATTGACTTTTATCTAACCCCAGTGGTTTCAGAATATCTTCCGAAAAATTGCGCCTTTTATTATCGGTTAACATGCTGGTTCCGGCCATCGTTGTGTCAGTGACAAATTCGCCGGTCAGACGGTAAATGATAAGAGAAGGCATAAATAACCAATAGTCCGTCTCATCAAGTACATCAGGCCTGTTCTCGCGAAGCCAGATAAGCTTAAAAATGGTGTTGAAATGGTAAGACTGTAATCCGGTAGTCTGATAAAGCCATTCGGGTTGATAGTATTTAAGAATATTTTTCTCGATATTTTCAGTTCTGCTGCATTGCCATGAGATAACAGGATAACAAATTTCTCCATTTTTCTTCACAGGGGCGCCGTCAACACCAAAAGTAGTCACAGTCACCGCGATGATTTCTGTGTTTATGGCTTCACTGCATACCTTCTTACTGCAATCCAGCAGTTTATTCCATATGTCGTCGATATCCCAGATAAGTCCGCCTTTAAAATACGGATCAGCGATGGTTTTATTGGCAAGGGAATGTGAAGAAATAATAACACCCCCTTCATCAACCAGGCAGGCTTTTACATTTGTGGCCCCACAATCTAAGATAAGTATAGCTTTGTTCATCGCACAGTTTTCAATATTAGATTCGTGTAATTCGTCGAAAATTCGTGTAATTCACAACTCATAATTCATAACTCATTTCTCATATCTGATTTTGTATCCATCTAATCCAAAAAATAAGATATAGGCAAAACATACCAACGGTACGATAAAGCCGATTGCCATGCTGTAGGTATCAGCAATCCAGCCCATAAAAACAGGACAAACCGCCCCTCCGGCAACCATCATGACCAATAAGGATGAACCTTTCTTGGTCAATCCCCCAAGCTTCTTTATTCCCAAAGCAAAAATGGTCGGAAACATGATGGACATGCAGAAATAGCATACATAAATCGCGGTAATGGAAACCCATCCAAGACCTGCCATCACAACAATCATGGTAATTACATTGACCAAGGCATAAACGGCCAGCATCCGGTGCGGATTGAACCATTTCATGAACAAGGTGCCGAGAAATCTTCCTGACATAAAGAAGATAAAACCAAGTGACAATAAATAGGCTGCCTTTTCATTGGATATTTCCGGTTTGGCCTCAGTTACATAATTGATAAAGAAACTGTTCACTCCTGTTTGAGCGGCAACATAAAGAAACTGGGCTAATATAGCGTGCTTAAAATGTCTGAATTTAAATAAATCAATGAATTTACCTTTCTCTCCGTGACTGTTATATTCCCCTTCATGGATATCCGGGAGTTTTGTGAACATAAACAACAAAGCCACAAGCACGACCAATACTCCAATGATCATGTAGGGTAATGCCATTGAGGCAAATTTATTGGCATTGTGATCAGCAGATGCCCCGAAAATCAAAAGACCGCCGACGCTGGGACCAATAATCCATCCCAGACCATTAAACGACTGAGAAAAATTAAGCCGTTGCTCAGCCCTTTCCGGCGGTCCAAGGACTGATGAATAAGGATTGGCCGCTGTTTCCAGCAAGGTGAGCCCGCAGGCAATAATAAAAAGGCATAACAAAGTAAATTCAAAGGTCTGGATGTAAGTTGCAGGGAAAAACAGAAAGGCGCCCGCGGCATAAAACAGAAGTCCTAAAATAATCCCTCTTTTGTATCCAAACCGATTCATGATCAGGCCTGCAGGTATTGCCATCACAGCATAACCGCCATATAGAGCAGCCTGCACCCACCCGGATCTGGATTTGGTAATTCCCAGGATATCCTGGAAATGCTTGTTCAGCACATCGAGAAGGCTGTGGGCAAAACCCCATAGAAAGAACAGGCTGGTAACCAAAATAAAGGGAATAAGATAACTTGTTCCGTTGATTCTGACCAGGGAGGTTGTATTTTTTTGTGTCATAAGTAGAAATATAGTTTCAGAGTTTCAGGGTTTAAGTGGCAGCAACAGGTGCAGTTGCAGTAAAAGTTCAGACTGCCACTGATTAGTGCAACTGCCACTACTAATAATGCCTATCGTTTTATTTTAATGGCACCTTAAAAACCGTATCATTATGATCCGGCGTATTGGACGGACTGGTAAAATTGATGAAATAATTTTCCGTTCCCTCTTCACTCCACCACCTTGATGATGACGGCACTTCAGCCCCTGTGCTAAGCAAATAAGACTTTCCGGCTCTGCTTCCAATCCCTTTTAGTTTTAACGGAACTAAACTCGAATACATCCAATGTACATACAGCATATTGCCTTTTTGCGTGTATCTTCCCCAGTCTGGTTTCGCTAATTCCGATGCCCCGCAGCCATAAATACTCTCGCTATTTTTGTCCATCCACTTGCCTACTTCCTTCAGGATACAAACGCTTTGCTCAGGAATATTGCCGCGGGCATCCGGCCCCACATTGAGCAGCATATTGCCGTTTTTACTGACACAGTTTACAAGAGATTGAATGATCAGTTGAGGAGTCTTCCAGTTATCATCAAACTGGCTATACCCCCAATTGTTGTTAAGCGTAAGACAAGTCTCCCAAGGGACCGGGTTGCCGTATTTATCCAGAAGCCCTTCTTCAGGGATACCCTGCTCAGGAGTCTCGAAATCTCCGTAGGAGCTGATGGTACGCGTGCTGTTTTTAGTTCCCTGATTAATGGTCAACCGATTATCAATCAATATATCAGGCTGATATTTCCTTACCATTTCCAGGAGTTCCCTGGCTTTCCATTTTTCCCCTGCGTACCCGTCAAATGAATAATCGAACCACATGATGTCAATTTTACCGTAGTTTTTGACCAGCTCTTCCACCTGTCCATGCATGTACTTCAGGTAGTTATCCCAGTTAAAGTTTCGTTTGGCATATTCCTTGTCATCCCGCTGAGGATGGTTGCCTACATTGGGATAATCGGGATGGTGCCAATCGATAAGGGAATAATAAAGGCCTACCTTTAATCCTTCTGCCCTGAAAGCATCGAGAAACTCCTTTACCACATCACGTCCGTTGAAGCGTGTACTAATTTTATAGTCTGTGAGTTTACTGTCGAACATGCAAAAACCGTCATGGTGTTTGGCGGTAAGAACGGCATATTTCATCCCGGCTTGTTTGGCAATCCTGGCCCATTTTTTGGCATCAAAGTCAACCGGATCGAATTCATCCACATAGACCTGATATTGTTTGGTAGTCAGCCTTTCATTCGATTTAACCCATTCACCGCGCGCCGGCACCGCATAAGCGCCGAAATGAATAAACATGCCAAACCTTGTTTGCCGCCACCACTGAGTACGCTGCATCAGTTTATTATAAGAATCGGTATAGGCCTGAGAAGGTTTATCCTGTGCAAATGCAATAGTATCTGCCACAGCGATCAGTAATAGTAAAGTTACCAAAAATCTTTTCATGGATGATGATTTTATTTGTATAATGCCCCGTAAGTTTGACATGCTCTGTAATCCGATCCTTCGCTGTCCATTCCAAATGCGGACCATGCGCTCGGGCGGAAAATATCTTTATCCTCCACGTTATGCATGCAAACCGGTATCCGTAGCATGGATGCCAGTGTAATCAGGTCAGCACCTATATGTCCATAGCTGAATGCCCCATGGTTGGCGCCCCAGTTGTACATAACGGAATAAACATCAGCAAAAGGTCCTTTACCGGTCAGACGAGGTACAAACCATGTAGTCGGCCAGGTCTTATCAGTCCGGTCATCCAGGATTTTATGCACCTCAGAAGGTACTTCGGCGGTCCATCCTTCGGCAATCTGTAATACAGGTCCCAAACCTTTTATCAGGTTAATCCGCGACATCGTTACAGGCATACCTCCTTTGGTCAGGAAGTTGGAGGAAAATCCGCCTCCCCTGAAATATCCCTGAGAGGCAGGGTACCATGTAGTGGCATCGAGACATTTCTGAGCTTCGGCTTCTGATATCTCCCAATAAGGTTTCATTACCGGTTTTCCTTCTCTGGTCATTTGACCGCTTCCATCAAGTGAAGCAGACCCTGAGTTGATAAGGTGAATTATTCCATCTTTTGCTAATCCGGTGAGTTCTTTTCCCGTTACCCTTTTGACAGCCTCAGGACTCCAGTAGGTACGTACATCGGCAAATACCTGCGGAGTATTTGAAAGCAGGTGACCGAACAGCATGGCTACTCCGTTAAGAGAATCATTTTCTGTCGCCACCACAAATGCCTCACGTATTCCGTTCCAGTCGAATGATGAGTTAAGCATCGCTTCCGGGAAGTCCCCGTTGGGCATATGGTCAGTCCATTGCCGTTGTCCCTGGAATCCGGCGGCAATGGCATTGTGGCCCAAAGCCTCTTCACCGAATCCCATTCCTGCAAGTTCAGGATTGCCGATCATCAGGTCGCGTATGATAAGCGTCATTTTTACCACATATTCCCATATCTCATCTTTCCTGATACGGCTGAGTTGTCTGGAAGGATCGTTTAGATCAGCGCCTTCCCTGCAATTGGCTTTTGTCCATGCGATGGCTTTTTCATATTCTTTTTTGTCATAAATACCTTCATTCACACGGCGTATGATCTCCGACATATCAACATATTCATTTCGCATGCCGAGCCAGGTCTGAAAGAAATCAGCATCCACAATGGATCCGGCAATCCCCATTGAAACTGAACCAATGGACAGATAAGATTTCCCTCTCAGGGTGGCTGTTGCAAGTCCTGCTTTCGCAAATCTCAGAAGTTTGATTTTTACATCTTCCGGAATAGTTGTATCCGAGGAATCCTGCACATCATGCCCATAAATGCTGAAAGCAGGTAATCCCTTCTGATTGTGCCCTGCAAGCGCTGCCGCAAGATAAACAGCGCCGGGCCGTTCTGTACCGTTGAAACCCCAAATGGCTTTCGGGGTGTAAGGATTCATATCGATTGTTTCACTTCCGTAACACCAGCAGGGAGTTACCGTAATCGATACCCCGACTCCTTCTTTTTCAAATTTCTCGGCTGCCATAGCAGCTTCTTTAACTCCTCCAATGCAGGTATCAGCAATGATGCACTCCACCGGACTGCCATCCGCATGGCGAAGTTCTCTTGTTAGCAACTCTGCCACTCTTTTAGCCATATTCATGGTTTGTGCTTCGAGTGATTCACGCACTCCTCCCCTGCGCCCGTCTATCGCAGGCCTTATGCCTACTTTGGGATTTGAATTTTCTGATCTTTTCATAATTTCAGGTTTTTATCTAGTAATTCAATCGAATAAAATTACATTTCTGTAGTTGTTTTATTAAGCCACTTTACGTGAGGAATTAAAATATTCTCCTTCATGGCAGTTTTCGCTCAAAGGTATCAGAATTAAAAAACTCTTACAATGATTGACTGTAAGAGTTTTTTTAATAAGTGCCTGCCAATAATACTAATCAGCAATATATTTCAGATTATTTCCCAATAAAAGTGCAAAAGATTGCATTTGGGCAAAGTTTTCATGTTGTATGGAGTTTTTCGTTCCAGTGTTTGAAATCTTTTTGAATGATTTTTCCTGGCTCTCGGTATAATCCGGCCCTCCCATATAATTGGTAGTATACTTTCCGGTAATAGTAATTGCATTATCTTTAATCGATACGGTAAATATATAAGTAACAATCCTTTCTTTAAAATTTTTTTTGGTCGATATTCTCAGAGTATTATCTACTTTGGACTGAAGAGATAAATAATTATTATTTATCACATCATCAATCAATTTTAAGTTATCATCAGTTGAAAGATTATTATTTACCACAATCTCAGATGTTCCTTTGGGAGCTTGTATTTCATCCTTTGAACCTTTTGGTTCTTCTTTGGCAATTACCGATAAACTTAAGGTTGCAATTAAGAAAAGGAGGCCAATTATTTTCGTCTTCATAGTATAGAAAAGGCTTTTAAATTATTCTGGAATTTTTCGGGTCAATTTTCTTTTTTAGACTTCAATTCTTTATTAAGGTTTAACTTTACCAGTTTCTTTGTAAGAATCTGTTAAATTAACAACATTCTTTAGCAATTGTTTTTCTTTGCCGATTAATCTAACCAGCCTGTCTAAATTTCTTCAGACTAAATCCTGTCTCATCCACTCATCAGCACAACTTGTACCGAATCTTCAGAATCAGCATATCAACTCATCAGCAAATCAGTACCCCGATAGGTATCGGGGCACATCAACTCTTATCTTCCTTAATTCCTTAATTCCTTTATTAATAAAAATCCCTCAAAGCACTTCACCTTGAGGGATTTTATAAGGATATTTCTATACCTTCAGATTATTCTTCTTTCGTTGTTTTGATCACTCCCCTGAAATAGCCAATTGATTCTGCAATACTCATAAAGGGATCATTCATGTTGATCTCATTTTCAAGACCGCATACTCCCGTATATCCGACCTCTCTCAAAGCTTTCACAAAAGCGGGGAAATCGATTATTCCACGGCCGATTTCCAGCGAATAACCAAGTTTAGTTCTTCCGGTTACATCTTTGATATGAATGTCAAATACACGGCTCTTGTACCTTTTCAGATCAGCAATAGGATCTTTTCCGGCACGGGTATCATGGCCGATATCGAGGCACATGCCGATTCTCGGATCGAGGTTTTTGACATGATTCCATACATCTTCCGCATCGGGATAGATGGCAATATCCGGTCCGTGAAGATGGATTGCAAAATGAAAGTTGTATTCCTTTACTTTTTTGTCCACATAAGGAAGCAGATCATAATTCGGAACACCGACTATCAGAGTAACGCCAGCCCTTTTTGCATATTCAAAAGCACGGTCAACTTCTGCCTCGCTTCTCATATAGAGGGGACCCACACCGTAACCTGTGACGCCCGCATCACTGAGTTTTTTGTGAAAAGCGGCAATCTGTTCATCCGTACTGTTAAGCGGAAGATGAAAATCCTTGATGCACAGGTAGTGCAGATCCAGTTTTTTCATTGTCTCCAGGGTCTTATCCAGATCAAACTTAAGAAAACTATATCCAGCCATTCCCAATTTGAATTGTTCCCCTGTTTCGGGTGGAGGCTGAGGCCCTGGTTTTTGTGACTGTTGTGCGGCTGCAAGCATAAAGGACATTATCCCCGCAAGCAGAAATACAAAACTCTTTTTCATAAACAATTTATTTTTTGTGATGGCATAAAAGTATAAATAATCAATGAAAACAATGATCAACAATTTCTTTTAAAGAAATAGTTTATTCTAATTTTGCAAAATTTACCGGAAAGGCTTAAAAGAAATCGCATGAAAAGAGGAGTATTACTGGCTGTTGGGGCATACGGGTGCTGGGGATTGGTCCCTTTGTTCTGGAAGCTTTTAAAACAGGTGCCGGCTCCCCAATTGCTCGCTCACCGGATTGCATGGTCATTTCTCATATTGCTGATCATAGTTCTTTTGAAAGGAAAGTGGAAATCGTTTCGTAAAGAGGCTCTTCTAAAACGCAAATTGCGAATTTATTTGCTTGCTGCCATTCTGATCACAATCAACTGGCTTACCTATGTCTGGGCTGTGAATGCCGGCCATATCGTGGAGGCAAGTCTTGGTTATTTTATTAATCCTTTGCTCAGCATGCTCTTCGGAGTGGTCTTTTTCCGTGAACGTCTCCGCCTCTGGCAATGGATACCGGTTAGTCTTGCCGCCTTAGGGGTTCTTTATCTCACTTTCTCTCTGGGCTCACTCCCCTGGATTGCCTTGACGCTTGCCACCTCGTTTGCATTTTATGGCGTTATAAAGAAAATAGCCCCTCTCGGTTCACTTTTCGGTTTGATGCTCGAGACCAGCATACTTGTGATTCCCGCAACTTTATATCTATACTTTGTAAATAGCGCCGGAAATGGTGCTTTTCTCCACGAAGGGGCTGAAATCAATCTTCTTTTGATAGGGGCAGGGGTTATAACCGCATTCCCCCTGCTGATGTTCGCCTCTGCCGCACAGCAAATTCCACTTTCTCTCATAGGAATTTTACAATTTATCTCCCCCACGCTTACATTTCTCACAGGAGTCTTTATTTATGGGGAACAATTCTCACACGTTCAGCTCATCGGATATGGAATGGTCTGGACAGCTCTCATCATTTTCGGCTTTGAAAGCTTTTCCGCCTGGCGCGCACGTTCCGTTACCATTGCCGAGATGGAATAAAGAAGTTTGCTTCTCACCCTATGGGAGCCGAAGAAATTATCTCATTGCTGAACTTCATACGATTTCCTGCAATAATATTTGTTACTTTCGCTGACTTTACGTATTTTAAACAAAGATCTTTTTAAAGGATAATTGGAATTAATGTTGTTTCGGATATGATGAATAAAACTATACTGATAACCGGTGGAGCAGGATTTATCGGATCGCATGTTGTAAGGCTTTTCGTGAATAAATATCCCGGATACCGCATCGTCAACCTCGACGCCCTTACTTATGCAGGAAACCTTGAAAATCTGAAAGATATCGATTCAAGACCAAATTATGAATTCATAAAAGGAAACATCAACGATGCACTTTTCATAAATCAACTGTTTGACAAATATCATTTCGACGGGGTTTTGCATCTTGCCGCTGAATCGCATGTCGACCGTTCTATATCCGATCCGATGTCATTCATAATGACCAATATTGTCGGAACGGTAAATCTCCTCAATGCTGCACGGCATAACTGGAATAACAACGATGAAGGCAAACGTTTCTATCATATTTCAACCGACGAGGTTTACGGTTCGCTTGGCAAAGAAGGCTTTTTCACAGAAACAACATCTTACGATCCCCAGAGCCCCTATTCCGCTTCAAAGGCAAGCTCTGATCACCTCGTAAGGGCGTATCACAATACGTACAAACTCCCAATTGTCATTTCCAACTGCTCAAACAATTACGGCCCCAATCAATTCCCTGAAAAGCTTATCCCCCTTGCAGTCAACAACATCAGGCACAACAAACCCGTCCCGGTTTACGGAAAAGGAGAGAATATCCGCGACTGGCTTTATGTCGAAGACCATGCCGCCGCCATCGATCTTATCTTTCATAAGGGAAAAGATGGCGAAACTTATAATATCGGAGGCAGTAACGAATGGACCAATATCCGCCTTATCCGCCTGTTGTGCAAAGTGATGGACCGCAAACTCGGCCGCACTGAAGGTACCTCAGAAAAACTGATCACTTTCGTTAAAGATCGTGCCGGACATGATCTGCGCTACGCTATCGATTCATCCAAACTTCAAAAGGAGCTTGGCTGGAAGCCCTCCCTTCAGTTTGAGGAAGGAATCGAAAAGACAGTGGACTGGTATCTTGCTAACACCACCTGGCTTGAAAATGTGGTCAGCGGAACCTATGAAAAGTATTACGAAAATCAGTACGTCAAGAGGTAAACATTTCCCCTGCCGTTTTCAACTTCTTTCTTCTTCAACTGACTTCTTATCCCACATCAGGCTGCACCGCCTTCCCTGTAAATTAAACGATGCCCTTAACTGTCCCATCCTGTAAGGATTACACGCTTCTAATTGAGTAGTTTTTCTGAATAAGGTATCAGTCTTGCCTTATTTTCCTCATTTCAATTCTATTCCATATTCGTACTTTGTTCAGTACTTCTTCGGTATTTATTCAGTACTTCTGCAGTAATCACTATTCAAAGACTATTTTTGATCAATTAAAATATAATTATAAATACGAAGTTAGCAGGGGCAAAATAGCAGGAAGCATTATGAAACAGGCGTTTCTTCATGCTTTTGATATTTAGTTATTCAGAAAACTTTATGTAATATTGGAATGATAATCAAAATCCGATTAATAAAAGATAAGAGAAGGAGGACGGGATTTGGGAGAAGATTAAAATATAGTGTGACCGGCAAAGTAAAATACAAATTTGCTGAATTATCTTTAAGCTATTGGATATCAAAGGCGGAGAAGCAGGAGAAAGCTGAATATGAACTAAACCTATTGCCCATTTTTGAACCGATTTTTGTTGTTATTTTGTGTATCGAAATAAATTCTTGTAAGTTTGGGCAATCCTGAATAATTGAAATGATATCTATAAAAAATAAGTGGGATAAAATAAAGAAGTTTTTTCAGCATCCTTACCGGATAGTGATTTTCAATGACCTGAACCTGCACATCATCAAACAGGCAAGGTTTAATGCCCGTACATTTGTTATGACCATTATTTCGGCAGTCATCTTTATTATTATAGGAGTCACCATGCTGATTGCCTTCACCCCATTAAGAGAATACATTCCAGGTTATACTTCAGTAGCCATGCGCCGTGTTGTTATAAACAATGTATTGAAAGTTGATTCCCTCGAGCAGGAAATCCAGAGACAGGACAGATATTTCAATGATTTCAGGTCTATGCTTTCAGGAGAAACACCTCCTGAACCGGATACTTCCCGGAAAAAAATCTCTGATTTTAAACTTGAACAGATCAAATTTAAAAAATATAATCCCGACAGTATCTTCAAAGACGAGCTTGCCCGGGAACAATCCTATGTTTCGTTCAATGATACCTCAACCCAAAAGAAGACATTAAGAGATATCAGTTTCTTTACTCCTTTAAAAGGGATGATTACCGCAAAACAGGATCTGAAAAACGGGCATTATGGCATCGATATAGTCGGTAAACCCGATTCACCCATTTCAGCAGCTCTCGACGGAACAGTGATCCTTGCTGAATGGACAGTGACAACCGGGTATGTGATTCAGATTCAGCATGATCATAACCTTGTAACTGTTTACAAGCACAATGCCGAACTGCTTAAAAAACAAGGCGATAAAGTGAAGACGGGTGAAACGATTGCAATAATGGGGAATACAGGGAGAGAAACCACCGGTCCTCATTTGCATTTCGAGATGTGGATGAACGGAGTCCCTTTAAATCCTTCTGACTACATTAAATTTTAAGATTTTCTGATGAAGAATATCGCCATTCTGGGATCAACAGGATCAATCGGACAACAGGTACTTGAAGTGATCGGGAATCATCCCTCTCTTTTTAACGCGGAGGTTCTGACGGCCAATAATAATGTAGACCTGCTGATTAAACAAGCCTTAAAATATCATCCCGATGTTGTGGTCATTGGGAATGAAGATAAATACCACGAAGTACGGGAAGCACTTTCCAAAGAGCCCATTAAGGTATTTGCCGGCGAGAAAGCACTTGCCCAGGTAGTCGAAATGGGCAATATCGACATGGTATTGACAGCAATGGTAGGCTATTCGGGCCTTCTTCCCACGATAAATGCTATAAAGGCGCATAAACAAATCGCTCTTGCCAATAAAGAGACGCTTGTGGTTGCCGGTGATCTTATTAATAGCCTGGTTAAAGAAAACAGGGTGGAAATTTTGCCGGTCGATTCAGAACACTCAGCAATTTTTCAGTGTCTTGCAGGTGAGTTGTATAATCCTGTAGAAAAGATTATTATTACCTGCTCAGGTGGGCCATTTTATCACCTCGATGAAAACTCCCTTGCCAATGTCACACCGCGGGATGCCTTAAAACATCCCAACTGGGATATGGGTGCAAAGATAACAATTGATTCAGCGACCCTGATGAACAAAGGTTTTGAGGTAATAGAAGCAAAATGGCTCTTTGATTTGAGACTGGATCAGATTGAAGTGCTAATACACCCGCAAAGCATTATACATTCAATGGTTCAGTTTCGCGACGGATCGGTTAAGGCTCAGCTTGGAATGCCGGATATGAGAATTCCCATTCAATATGCCCTTAGTTACCCTGAAAGGCTTGAAAACAGATTCCCGCGCATTAATTTTGCTCATATCCCTTCACTGACCTTTTCCATTCCCGATTCAAAAAAATTTCGTAATCTTGCATTATCTTTTGAAGCCCTGCAAAAAGGCGGGAATCTGGCCTGTGTTTTAAATGCATCCAACGAAATTGTTGTTGAAGCCTTTCTCAAAGGAATAATAAAATTTCCGAACATCTGGAATATTAATGAAGAGATCATGCGGAAAGCACAGTTCATTGCCAATCCTACTCTCGATGATTATATTGCAACTGATTTTGAAACGCGGGCGCGTACGGGAGAGCTTGTTAAAGAATTCATGGAATATCGAATATCAAAATAATAAAGAAATCGTCAGTTTCAGATTCTCTGTTTTTTGGCATGATAGTTGAGATACTGGAGAACTGAAACATTTGAACACTGAAAATTATATTTATGATAATTTTAATCAAAGCGGCACAATTGGTTCTGAGCCTCTCCATCCTGATTATCATTCACGAATTTGGCCATTTCATCTTCGCCAAGTCATTCAAGTGCAGAATCGAAAAATTTTATCTCTTTTTCGATCCCTGGTTTTCCCTCTTCAAAATAAAAAAGGGTGAGACTGAATATGGCATTGGCTGGCTTCCGCTCGGAGGGTATGTCAAAATTGCCGGAATGATCGATGAATCGATGGACAGAGAACAGTTGAAACAACCTCCCCAGCCCTGGGAGTTTCGTTCCAAACCGACCTGGCAGAGACTGATCATTATGGTCGGGGGAGTTTTATTTAATATTCTTCTGGCTCTTGTTATTTACTCGGGTGTACTTTATGTCTGGGGAGATCAGTATCTCCCGCTTAAAAATGTCAAATACGGTATCGTAGTCGACCAGACAGGAAAGGAAATGGGCCTGAAGAACGGTGATAAGCTGATCGGTATAGATGGCAGGGAAGTTGAGGATTTCAGAAAATTCGTACCCGATATTCTGCTGAATGGGGCAAAAACCATCCAGGTGGAAAGGGACAGCGAACTTATTAATCTTCCTGTCAGAGAAGATATTATCGCGAAACTGATAAAAGATCCTTACGCCATAAGTCTTCGTATTCCTTACTCCTGCATAGTCAAGGGTTTTACCAAAGATTCACCTGCCCGTGATGCCGGGATGGATATTGACGATAAAATTCTGGCGATAAACGGCCATGGATTCCGGTATTATGATCAGTTTACAGATACTCTTGCTGCCTCGAAAGGGAAAGTGGTCAATGTGAAAATCGACCGGGAGGGAAAAGACCTGGATCTGCCTGTTAAAATCGGTCAAAACGGGATGCTGGGAATTGAAAGGGAAGTGAACATGGCAGGAATATTCCAATTTAAAACCATTCATTATGGATTACTTGAATCAATTCCGGCAGGGATTTCAAAAGGATACCACGCCATAGGCGATTACCTCAAGCAATTTAAACTGCTGTTTCACCCTGAGACCAAGGCCTACAAATCGTTGGGCGGATTTATTGCAATAGGAAATATCTTCCCGGGCGTATGGGACTGGCAGTCTTTCTGGAGTCTGACAGCCTTCCTTTCCATAATTCTTGCCGTAATGAATATTCTGCCCATCCCTGCCCTGGACGGAGGGCACGTTCTTTTCCTCTTTTATGAAATTGTTACAGGCAGAAAACCAAGCGACAAATTTCTTGAATATGCCCAGATTACCGGTATGATCCTTATCCTTGCGCTACTTTTGTATGCAAACGGCAATGACATCATTAAATTATTTAAATAGAATTGAAAGCAATCAATTCAGGATATTTGTATATTTGCAGCGGTACACTTTAAAAGTAAGACTATGAATTTATTAATTATTGCGGGAGTTGTCGGGCCATGGCAGTTAGTCCTGATTGTAGCAATTGCTTTGCTTTTGTTTGGAGGAAAGAAAATCCCCGAATTGATGGGAGGTATTGGCAAGGGAATGAAGGAATTTAAAAAAGCTATAAAAGAAGAAGAATCACCAAAAGAAACTCCGAAAGAAACTTCAAAAGACGAGACAAAAAAAGATTCATCGAAAGAATAGGATAAATCTTAACTTACAATTAAAGCCCCGGGACGAATTTTCTGACGGGGCTTTTTGTTTTTAATTAACGTCAAATCAGAAATCTGTAATAAATTTCGAAAGGTAACAGAAATAACTGGTGTACGACAATATTCCCTTTTAATCGAAAAATACGGACTCATATGTATTTTCCCTTATTCCCTTATTTAATTTAGATTTAAAATAAGGGAATAAGGACTTCGGGGTATTGTTTACATGTTCTATTGAGGGAGTAAGGGAGAAGAAAGAGAATTTTGTCGTACACCCGAAATAACTGCTTACCTTATAGTTTTTATTAATCTGAATAAATTAGCGACATACTCAATTTTTACCTGACGCGGAATACATTCATAGAGTGATTTTACCTGAACCGTCACAGTTAGTTTTTCACAATACTTTTCTTCATTTAATATAAACTCACGAACATTTATCCTTTGAAGATGTTAAATTTATTGAAAGACGGGAAGCTAAAACAATGCTTCAGGAATCAGAAGGATTTAATTTTAATATTATGAAAAAGATATTAATAGCGATTGATTACAACCCGACCGCCCAGAAGGTGGCGGAAATAGGATATTCATTGGGCAAGTCAATGAAAGCGGAAATAACACTGCTACATGTAATAAATGAGCCAAATTATTATTCTGCATTTGAATATGGTCCGAAATATGGTCCGATCATGGGATTTACCGGTTATATCAATCCCAATATGTTTAAAATTGCCGAACCGAAAGAATTGGAACAGGATTCTTTGGATTTCCTTTCCAAAACCAAAGAATACTTGAAAGATGAAAATATTAAAACAACCGTGACACAGGGTAATACCGCAGATGGTATTATCCGCACGGCTACTGAAATATCTGCCGATCTTATTGTTATAGGTTCACATAGCCGGAGATGGTTGGAAAAGATCCTTATGGGCAGCGTAACCGAAGAAGTGCTTCGTCAGTCGACCATCCCGCTTTATATTGTTCCGACAAAAGAAAATCAGGCTTGATCCCCTGAAGAAACAGGATTATAATCTTATGGCGTTTCACGGAATAAATAAGCTTGAAGGTGATCTTTAAGAAACTATATCTCCTGATCTTATTGAATCCTGTTCCTGTTTAAATTGCATTTATTATTTTCTGAGCCTTATGATGCACCCTATGATCTAAAAATATATTATTAATTTTGAGATAAAATGGAGTTTTTATGTACATCGATTATTACAAGATTCTTGGAGTAGATAAAAATGCAACACAGGCCGAGATTAAAAATGCTTACCGCAAACTTGCAAGGAAATATCATCCTGATCTGAATCCCAATGACAAGGAAGCGAAAAGCAAATTTCAGCAAATCAACGAGGCGAACGAAGTACTGAGCGATCCCGAGAAACGTAAAAAATATGACCAATACGGAAAGGATTGGAAACATGCCGAGGAATTTGAAAAAGCCGGACAGTATCAGCAACAGACTTACACTTCGGGAGATCCCTGGTTCACGAGTTCAGAAGGAGATTTTTCCGATTTCTTCAACTCCCTGTTTGGCGGTTTCGGAAGGTCTTCAAGGAGACATCAGGTGAGATTCAAGGGTGAAGATTACAGCGCTGAACTTCGGCTTGATCTGACCGATGTTTTAACTACCCATAAACGAACACTCACAATAAACGGTAAACAGGTCAGGATCACTATACCAGCAGGTATCGAGAACGGTCAGAAGATCAGGATACAGGGGTATGGAGGACCCGGAATGGACGGAGGGCCAAACGGGGATCTGTACATTACCTTCTCAATTGCCAATCATCCAGTTTTTAAAAGGGAAGGGAATAATCTGTACAGGACGGTTGATCTGAATTTGTACACAGCTGTTCTTGGCGGAGAGATTACAGTGGATACCCTGGATGGAAAGGTAAAATTAAAAGTGAAACCGGAAACTCAAAATGGTACAAGGGTCAAATTAAAAGGTAAAGGATTTCCAGTTTATAAAAAAGAGGGGCAATTCGGAGATCTTTATATCACCTATGATATAAAAATTCCTACAAATCTGACAGAAAAACAAAAGGCCTTGTTCTCAGAATTGGCTAAAATATAATTTAAAATTACAGACCCATGGTAATGGAAGATTTAATACCGGCCAATGATTTTTGTATCAGCCATAATATAGAAATTTCATTCATTGATTCTCTTTCTGAATACGGATTGATCAATATCACAACCATCGATGATACCGTGTTTCTTTATCCCAATCAATTGGAACACATTGAGAAAATATTCAGGCTTCATTACGATCTGGGTATTAATCTCGAAGGAATCGAAACAATCACCTATTTACTTGACAGGATCGATGAAATGCAGAATGAAATTATCAGCCTTCAAAACAGACTGCGCCTTTATGAGTAAACACATTTCTGAAAGATCATAACTCTTCTTTATTCTGATTGTATGCAGTTAATCTTTCACTGTATTGCTGAATCCTGCTTTTTGTTTTTTTAAATTTATTGAAAAATCAGTAAATGATGTAACTAATTCCTATTCCTACAGTTCCTATAATTCCCTGAAATTTCGTAAATTCTGCTGTTTATAAGTTTTAATTCAAAATAATTGAAATGAACAGGCAGATTATATTAAAATCAAGGCCGGTGGGAATACCGGTTTCTGAAAATTTCTCCATACGGGAAGCTCCTGAACAGCAAGTGCAGGAAAACGAACTGTTAATAAAATCCCGTTTTATCTCCGTTGATCCTTATATGCGGGGACGAATGGGAACTGCAAAGTCAAACATGCCCCAATTTGAGGTTGGTGAACCTCCTAAAGGAGCCATACTGGCAGAGGTTATCGAGAGCAGGCATCCTGATTTTCAGCCCGGAGATATTGTAAAGGGAAATTTTCCCTGGCAGGAATTTATTGTTGTGAAGGGTGATAAGGCATCCCGTATCATTTCAGAGGTGCCTTCCATAAGTGACTATCTTGGGATCCTGGGATTAACCGGTTTAACGGCTTATTTTGGCTTTCTTGAAATAGGCAATCCTGTTCCGGGTGAAACCGTCGTTGTTTCGGGGGCGGCGGGGGCAGTAGGGCATGTCGTGGGACAGCTTGCCAAATTGAAAGGCTGTCGTGTGATTGGAATCGCGGGAAGTGATGAGAAAATCGATTTTCTTAAAAACAAACTCCATTTTGACGAAGCTCTCAATTATCACAAAGAGCACTGGAAGGAAGAATTTTCTTCTGTCTGCATGGAAGGAGTTGATATTTACTTTGATAATGTAGGAGGAGAAATCTCGGATGTTGTCTTAAAGTACATCAACAAATTTGCAAGGATTATTATTTGCGGTCAGATATCACAATACAACAACGTGAATCCTTCCTTCGGTCCCAGAGTACAATCTATGTTAATCGGGAAAAGCGCAATTATTCAGAGTTTCACTGTAAATAATTACTCCGATCAGTTTGACAAAGCCATTAAAGAATTAACATCCTGGATTAAATCCGGTAAACTTGTCAGTCACGAAACCATAATAAAAGGATTTGAAAATTTACCGCTTGCCTTTATCGGGTTGTTTCAGGGTAAAAATACAGGAAAATATGTGGTTGAAATTCCGTAATTAAATATGTCGGGTAATATGCCTTGAATTTTTAACAGATACTGCCAATTCATAATTACTTAACCTTAAGACTCTATGAGCTATGAAAAAGAAATCCGATGTCTGGATCAGACTTATCGTAGTGATTATTCTATTGTTGATTTTCTGTTTTAACTGCAAAAAAGGAGAAGTCATTAAGGTCACTCCGACTGTCACCATTTCAGCAGTCACAAATATCACTTCTGCTTCAGCTTCAAGCGGAGGAACAGTTACCTCTGACGGAGGAGCAAAAGTTACTTCCCGCGGCGTCTGTTGGTGTACAGACCAGAACCCGACAACTGCCAACGATAAAAACGTCAGCGGTACGGGAACAGGCAGTTTTATAAGCTCTCTTTCCGGATTGACGCCAGGTACTGCTTACAATGTCAAGGCTTTTGCCATTAATGAGATGGGAACCTCATACAGCAACCAGGTAACTTTTACCACCTTGAGCACTGTTCCTGTCCTGACAACTACCGATGTCACAAATTCGGGAGCAAATTCTGCCACCAGCGGCGGTAGTATCACAAGCGATGGCGGATCCGAGATCACGGCACGCGGAGTCTGCTGGAGTAAGAATCAGAATCCGACAATCGCCGATTCTTACACTTCAGATGGTACAGGAATCGGTAATTTTACGAGTCAGATAACCGGGCTCCAAAATGGCACCACTTATTATATAAGGGCTTATGCCACTAACGGTATGGGTACAGCTTACGGAAATACTGTAATTGTTTCAGTAGCTGCTTCTCTTCCCACCTTGACCACTGCTTTAACCACTGCGACTGCATTCAACTCTGCAGTCAGCGGTGGAAATATCACGGATGACGGAGGTGGAGCCATCATTGCCCGAGGTGTATGCTGGAGCCTCTTGCAGAATCCTACAACCGATGATCCCCATACTACGGACGGTACAGGTAAAGGCAGTTACACAAGCCAGATCACAGGATTAAATCCCGCTACAACATATTACGTCCGGGCTTATGCAACCAACAGTGCCGGAACAGCATACGGAAACGAAGTCCCTGTTACAACCCCGCCGACTGTACCCACGCTTACTACCAATGTTGTTACCAATCTCCAACCGTACTCGGTCGTCTGCGGCGGAAATATCACTGGTGATGGAGGAGCCGCTGTAACGGCGAGGGGGGTGTGCTGGAGCCTCAATCAGAATCCTTCACTCGCGGATCTTCACTCGACAGAAGGCTCCGGTACAGGAAATTTCAACAGTCAGATAACAGGATTATCGCCATGTACTACTTATTATTTCAGGGCTTACGCAACCAACAGCGTAGGGACTTCGTATGGCGAAAACCAATCTGCAACAACTCCCGGTGTTTTACCTGTAGTAGTTTCGGGGTCAATTACAGATACTCTCGCACGAACAGCAAGCGCCGGAGGTAATGTTACCGATGACGGCGGAGCTCCGGTGACTGCCCGTGGAGTGTGCTGGAGCAATGCGCCGGGTCCCACAATCAATAATTCAAAAACAACTGACGGCGCCGGGACCGGAACTTTTATCGGCCATCTGACCGGGCTTTTGCCATATACTACTTACTATCTCCGGGCTTATGCGACCAACTGTGCCGGAACAGCATACGGAGAGGAGGTTTCATTTAAAACGTTGGTCGATGACGTGGATGGTAATATTTATCACTATGTGACGATCGGAACCCAGGTGTGGCTTGTGGAAAACATGAGGGTTACAAAATTGAATGACGGAACGCCTATTCTGCAGGTCACTGACGACGCCTCCTGGTCGTCTCTTACCACACCTCGTTATTGCTGGCCTAATAATTTAATTGCCAATAAAGAACCTTATGGTGCATTATATAATTATGCCACAGTAAATACAGGAAAACTATGCCCTTCAGGATGGCATGTGCCTAATGACACAGAAGGATTAGTCCTGGCCGATTTTCTTGGAGGTGCCTCGGCAGCAGGCGGAAAACTTAAAGAAGCAGGCACCTCTCATTGGCAGGCACCAAATGCCGGAGCCACAAACGAAACAGGTTTCACTGCGCTTCCCAGTGGTTTCAGATACTGGGGCGGCACATTCACTGAATTCAGATTTGGCAGTTATTTGTGGATTCTGAGGCCCATCGATTCAACTCACGCGGTGAGTGCCTATTTAAGTTATCTTTCAGGGCAGTTACTTTATAATCCCGATGAATACATGCCATCCGGGCAATCGGTGCGCTGTATTGCAGATTAAATATCTAAAGGATTAAATCATTAAAGGGTGCCTTTCCGAAAAGGTCTTGATGAAATATTAAAAACTATTCGTTTCATCATTAGGGTGAAAAACCAGGTTTCTCTCTTTGAATTCATTTAAATTTTCTTTCACAAAATATAAAATAAAAGTAATATTGTTTTGTATTTCTTTTTATCCTAACTTACTAAATGTTATTCTATAATTCTGTTATTGCAATATTATGGATATATTAAACCCATTAAGTTATGAAAAAAACAATCTTCTCCGTATCGATTCTGCTGACTTTTGTCGCAGTTACATTTTGTTTAAACAGTACTTATGCCCAGGGCACATGGCTGGGAGTAAAAGGCGGACTAAGCATTCCAAGCCTTCAGGATGGTAATACAGAACTGAGTAAGGGATATAAATCCCGTTTTGGCCCTGACTTTGGTATTCTTGCCTGGCATGATTATACAGAACATTTCGCCATACAGGTCGAATTGTCATATGTCAGCCAGGGAGGGGTAAAGAAAGGAATGCAGATACTTGAGTCTTCAATGCTTTCCGGACTTCCCGTTCCGGAGGGTACTCCGCTGTATGCAAATTTTAAATCCGAAGCTATCATGAATTATATTGAGCTTCCCCTGTTAGCGAAATACAATATTCCGGTCAACAGCAAATGTAAATTATATATCGATGCCGGTCCTAATTTCGGGTACCTTGTTGTCGGCAAAAACAATACAAGCGGGATGAGTCAGATTTATCTTGACCTCGCGGGGACAATGCCATTATCTGTTGAAGGTCAGCCTTTGCCTGCCCAGGACTTTAAGGCTGATACCGACATAAAAAATGATCTGAAAAAGATGAATATTGGTTTTACGGGCGGAGTGGGACTTTCAAGGAATCTGGGACCCGGTGATATTATCTTTGATCTGCGTGGATCATATGGTTTTACAAAGGTGCAGAAAGACCCGGTAAACGGACAGAACAATACAGGATGCCTGGTTATTTCGGTAGGTTATGCCCTGAAAATATAGTTTTTAAGAGAAAATGAGAGAGTGATAAAATTAAGAGGGTGAGATGGTGAGAACGTGAGAAAATCTCTCCTCTCATCTTCTCACCTTCCCACCTTCTCGCCCTCTCACTTTCTCATTTATTCTCCATGTTTCTTAAATTTTTCTCCCACTTCCATGCAGAACGAAGTGTATCCTCAAGGGAGGTTGCAGCTTTCCATCCGAGGACCTTATTGGCTTTTGTAGTATCAGCCCAGATTTTTTCGATATCGCCCGGACGTCTGTTTGTAATCTTATAATTCAGTCTGACTCCAGTGGCAGATTCAAAAGCTTTGATCACCTCAAGCACTGATATCCCCTTGCCGGTCCCCACATTGAAGTATTCATAGGGATCACCGTTTTTATTGCTGATTAACCTGTCAACAGCATAAACATGAGCTTTGGCAAGATCCACCACATTGATATAATCACGGATACAGCTCCCGTCGGGAGTATTGTAATCATTTCCGAAAACATTGAGTTGTTTTCTTACTCCGGCCGCAGTCTGAGTAATAAAAGGAACCAGGTTATTGGGAACTCCTCGCGGCAGTTCTCCAATCAGTGCTGAAGGATGGGCGCCTATCGGATTAAAATATCTCAGCGAAATCCCTTTCATTCCCGGCGTCACATTCACAAAATCCCTGATCATGTCTTCGCTGACCGCTTTTGTATTCCCGTAAGGCGACTCAGCAGGTTTCCTTGGTGTCGCTTCAGTGACCGGCAACCGATCCGGCTGACCATAAATGGTACAGGAAGAAGAGAAAACAATATTGGATACACCGAATTTTGCCATGCAGTCAAGCAGGTTTAACAGCGATACAAGGTTATTCCTGTAATACATAAGGGGCTTCTCCACCGATTCACCCACTGCTTTAAAAGCAGCAAAATGGACAATTGCCTCAATATCTCTGTATTTCCTGAAAAATGAAACCAGTCTTGGCTTTCTCTGAAGATTGAATTCCTCGAAAGCCGGCCTCACTCCGCTGATCTTTTCAATCTGATCCACCACCCCGGCTGCTGAGTTGGAAAGATCATCGATAATAACCACCTCGTATCCGGCAGCCTGAAGTTCCACAACTGTGTGTGAACCGATATATCCTGTGCCGCCTGTCACCAATAATTGTTTCCCCATATTTAATTTGTTTTCGGAAATTCAAAATTACAATTATTAAAATGAACATGACCGATTTAAAAAAGGTAAAATCATAATTATGTGATTATTCACTACTGTTGAAACGAATCCTGCAAAAGCTGATCAATAATGAAATGATTTTTATAAATTCCGGCCTTGAAACAGATTCTATAATTTACAAATATTTCAATACCGGCTTGTGAAAATATCAATTACTCTTATTATTTCGTTTGTATTCCTTTCAGCATGTCATCAGAATGGAAAAATTCTGTGGATCAGTTCAACGGCTGATCAGCCTTGGATAATCAATAAACCGGTAAGTCCGGTCAAAGTTAATCTTCAGAAGAGCGGGATTATTGTCAGAACCGATCAGGTGAGACAAACCATCGACGGTTTCGGAGGCTGCTTTAATGAATTGGGATGGGAAGCTTTGAAGATATTGAGCCCTGAAAAGAAAGATTCAGTGCTCAGGTCCCTTTTCGATACCATCACAGGCTGCCGGTTCAATATCTGCCGCATGCCTGCCGGTGCAAACGACTATTCTGTGGATTGGTACAGTTATGATGAAACTCCCGATGATTACGAAATGAACCATTTCAGTATTGATCGCGATAAGGAACGACTGATCCCGTACATCAGATCAGCCCAAAAAATCAGGCCTGACCTTAAAATCTGGGCGTCTCCGTGGTGCCCTCCCTCCTGGATGAAAACGAATCATCATTATGCCTGCACCTCAGATCCGAATACCAATGATTTACCTGTCAACCGTCAGGGAAAAGAGATGGTTACCCAGTTCCGGATGGAGCCCCCTGTGTTGAAAGCCTATGCGCTCTATTTTGAAAAATTCATACAGGCTTATGCCTCCGAAGGAATTAATATATCTGAGATTCATCCCCAAAATGAACTGAATTCATGCCAGGATTTTCCTTCCTGCATTTGGCGTCCCGGGGATATGGCAACCTTCATCGGAAAATATCTTGGACCGCAATTGGAAGCCGCCAATTTAAAAACCGAAATATGGCTTGGAACAATCGAGCGTCCGCAAATGGATCGGATCGATCCTATTCTTGAAAATCCCGAAGCCAAAAAATACATCCGGGGAGTTGGTTTTCAATGGGCAGGAAAAGGAGCTATTCCATTGGTTCATGATAAGTATCCTTCCCTTAAACTGATGCAAACCGAAACCGAATGCGGAAACGGATCAAACGATTGGGCCGCAGCCGAACATACTTTCAGGCTCATGCATCACTATTTCAGTAATGGTGCAAGCGCTTATATGTATTGGAATATGGTGCTGAACGAAACAGGAAAGAGCCGGTGGGGATGGAAACAAAATTCCATGATAACCGTCAATTCAATAAACAAGACAGTAAAATACAATCCTGAATTTTATCTGATGAAACATCTCAGTGCATTTGTCAATCCCGGAGCTCATTATCTGGAAACCGATAAGGCAAATGAAAACATCCTGGCTTTTAAAAACCGTGATTCGGTCATAATCTTTAACTATAATCCGGGAGAATCAAAAGAAGCCACTTTCACTCTTGATGATCAGTCCTTTACCGTTAACCTTGCCGCCAAATCATTCAATACCTTCAGAATTAAACGGTAAAAACTTTTAGCAGTTTTACATTTGGCATCTGGTTGAGTTATTTAGGCAAGTTTAAGGACTATTCTGAATAACTGTCCGCGAAACCCGCCATAATTTCCTCTTCTCAGGATCAGCATCCCTGATATCCAATAGCTCTGAAAGAGCTCAATCTGAATAACCGTGGGTGAAGCCCACGATGCACACAACCCATCAGCAACAGCCCCGCAGGGGTTGAACCAGGGATTAGATTTTTTCTCCTTCCTTATCCGTGAGTTATACTCACGGTTACTCAGATTTAGCCACTTCGTGGCATTTCTCGCAGCCAAAAGCTCTGAAAGAGCTTAATCTGAATAACCGCGGGTGTAGCCCGCGGCATACACAACCCATCAGCGCCAGCCCCGAAGGGGTTGAACCAGGGATTAGATTTTTTCTCCTTTCTTATCCGTGAGTTATACTCACAGTTATTCAGATTCAGCCACTTCGTGACATTTCTCGCAGCCAAAAGCTCTGAAAGAGCCTAATCTGAATAACCGTGGGTGAAGCCCACGATGCACACAACCCATCAGCAACAGCCCCGCAGGGGTTGAACCAGGGATTAGATTTTTTCTCCTTCCTTATCCGTGAGTTATACTCACGGTTATTCAGATTTAGCCACTTCGTGGCATTTCTCGCAGCCAAAAGCTCTGAAAGAGCTTAATCTGAATAACCGTGGGTGAAGCCCACGAGCACAGAACCCATCAGCACCAGCCCCGCAGGGGGTTGAACCAGGGATTAGATTTTTTCTCCTTCCTTATCCGTGAGTTATACTCACGGTTATTCAGATTCAGCCACTTCGCGGCATTTCTCGCAGCCAAAAGCTCTGAAAGAGCTTAATCTGAATAACCGTGGGTGTAGCCCGCGGCATACACAACCCATCGCGCCAGCCCCGCAGGGGTTGAATTTGTATTTTACTTCTACTCCTCCCAGCTATTTCACCACCCCCAGCTCTTTCCCCACTTTTGTAAAAGCCGCAATGGCTTGATCAAGATGTTCCGTTTTATGGGCTGCCGAAAGCTGTACCCTGATTCGTGCCTGCCCCTGCGGAACAACGGGATAGTAAAATCCGGTCACGTATATTCCCTCATCCAGAAGCCGCGCCGCAAACTCCTGCGAAAGCTTGGCATCATAAAGCATAACGGCACAAATGGCTGACTGGGTCGGCTTTACATCAAATCCCGCCTCTTTTATTTTCGCCATAAAGTATTCCGTATTCCGGTGCAGGCGGTCCTGCAGTTCCGTCGTCTCCGCCATCATATCAAACATTCGTATCCCTGCACCGACAACCACCGGGGGCATCGAATTGGAAAAGAGATAAGGCCTTGACCTCTGCCGAAGAAATTCAATGATCTCTTTCCTCCCTGTTGTAAATCCCCCTATCGCTCCTCCGAATGCCTTTCCCAGCGTCCCTGTGATCAGATCGACCTCTCCCCGGATGTTGAATTTTTCTGTTACTCCGCGTCCCGTTTCCCCAACCACGCCCGCCGAATGACATTCGTCGACCATTACAAGGGCATCATATCGTCTCGCTAATTTTACGATTTGGCCAACCGGGGCAAGATTCCCGTCCATCGAAAACACCCCGTCGGTGGCTATGATCCTGAATCGCGAAGCCTGTCGCAAGCTTAAGCTGTTTCTCCAGGTCTTCCATATCCGCGTTGTTGTAACGGAAACGCTTGGCCTTGCATAGCCTTACCCCGTCGATGATCGAAGCATGGTTCAGCGAATCGGAAATAATGGCATCCTCTTCCGTAAACAAGGGTTCAAATACTCCCGCCGTTGGCATCGAAACAGGCGGCATAAAGTATTGAATCCTCCGTTCCAAAGAATTGAGCTATTTTTTGCTCCAGCTTTTTATGCAGATCAGTTGTCCCGCAGATAAACCTCACGGACGACATCCCGAACCCATGAGAATCCAGCGCTTCCTTTGCCGCTTTGATCAGTTCAGGATTGTTCGATAATCCCAGGTAATTGTTGGCGCAGAAATTCAGCACCTCTTTCCCCGAATCGAGTTTAATCACGGCATCCTGCGGCGAAACGATAATCCGCTCATTCTTGTAAAGCCCCGCCGTCCTGATATTCTCCAGTTCAGTCAGCAGGTATTCCTTTATATTTCCATACATACTCCTTGATATTAAGCTATTTATTTCCGAATAAAAAGTCAGGATCAATAGATCAGGAAGATCAATAATTTCATAGATCCCTGCCCTCTATTACAAAATTAACATATTCTCCCGTTAAAAATGAATAATATTTTCAACCGAATGATTAAATGATCCCATGAAATTGAAGTTTCAGATTCTCAGGGTTTCAGAGTTTCAGAATCTTAAATACAATGCTGTAACATTGAAACCCTGCAACACTGAAACTCAAAAGATCACAAAATTTTTATTGCCGACATCACTTAAGCCGAAATGCTGTTGTTTATCCTGGCGAACTTTGCACCTTCTTCATATACTTTGCGGTTAAAAAGATCTTCTGGACCTGCTCTTGAGAGTTATCACAATCCTTCTTCTTTCACTGCGTTTAACTACCCTTTTTTCTTTACCCTTTTGTCTTTTATCTTTAGTTTTCAGCCTTTAGATTTTAAACCGTATTTTTGCATCATCTGTTTAACAATATATTCAGAATTCCATCTCCGTGTTAAGTCCGCTTTAAGTCCGCTTTAAGTCCGTGTTTACCTTAACAGCTCTTATAATCATAATATTGAAATTCCCGAAGCGTGATTTTAGACTAAAATAACACCTGAATTGTGACCTTTAAAATCGAAAAATCGTATCTTGTCCTGAAATAGCTTTATTCGAAAAGTAAAACAAATTTCAGGACGGGTTCCCCCTTAAAATGTAATTTATGAAATTATAGTTTTCGGGTGATAGTCATAACGATATTCGGGAGAAATTTAATCTGAAAGAAAATTGCCGGACAGGTAGTGACAAATAATTAAATTGTTAAATTGATTCAGATAATTTTTATTGTGTCATAAATAGTCGTAATTTTATGATCTCTTAAGAAATTCACTATTATCAGCTTTACACGTCGTGAAGAAGAAAAGAAATTATACCCGTTACCTCATTATAATCGGAGTTGTTGCCATTCTTGTGTTGCTTATCGGAAAGAAGCAAGGATGGTTTGGCAAAGATATATCGGTCAAAGTAGCCACTGAAAAAGCGGTGAAGAGGGATATTACCGAATCCATTACCGCTAACGGGAAGATCGAGCCCAGGACCCAGGTGAAAATCTCGCCGGAGGTTCCCGGTGAGATCATTGAACTCCCTGTTAAAGAAGGTGATGAAGTAAAAAAAGGTGATCTGCTTGTTGTCATCAATCCTGAAATATACGTTTCAACAGTTAACAGGCTTGAAGCATCAATGACCACCCAAAAAGCGAGGCTGGCACAAGCCCAGGCTCAGCTTTCCCAAAAAGAGCTGGAGTATAACCGTAACAAAAAACTCCTTGAATCGAATACCATTGCCCAATCTGATTTTGATCTGGTTGAAGCAGCATGGAAAGTTGCCCAATCGGAGGTTCAGGCGGCACGGTACACAATGCTCAGCGCCGAATCGAGCGTGAACGAAGCAAAGGAAAATCTCAGGAAAACGAGGATCTATTCTCCAATATCGGGCACCGTTTCCAAACTGAATGTGGAAAAAGGCGAAAGAGTTGTCGGAACCAACCAGTTTGCGGGGACCGAACTGATGACCATTGCCGATCTGAGCAAAATGGAGGTTAAGGTGGCTGTCAATGAGAACGATATTGTCAAGGTGGAATACAACGATACGGCCTATGTGGAGGTGGATGCCTATCAGAACCGTAAATTCAAGGCGCTTGTGACGGAAATTGCGAGTTCGGCCAATGTAACCGGCACCTCTACCGACCAGGTGACCAATTTTGATGTGAAAACCTTTCTTCTTCCGGAATCATACAGGGACCTGCTTCAAAACGGCGCTGTCACCAATCCTTTTCTTCCCGGCATGTCGGCTACCGTTGATATCCGGACCAATACAAAAGCCAATGTGATCACCGTTCCGATCCAGGCTGTCACGACACGAACGGCTGAAGGGAAAGGTAAAAAAGATATCTCCAATCTTGAAGCAGATACGGAAAAGACTGACAATGAAATAGAAGCGCCTAACGCCCAAGAACCCGAAGATTTTGAGGTCGTATTTGTCAGCCAGAATGGTTTTGCCCGGGAAAGGAAAGTAAAAACAGGCATCCAGGACAATATGTATATCGAAATCACAAAAGGGCTGGAACCTGGCGAGGAGGTCATCACCGCCCCCTATGGGATGATCTCGCGAACGTTAAAGGATTCCATGCGGATCGAGGTCGTTAAGATAGAAGACCTTTACAAGGTGAAAAAATAACCTCACAGGATAATCCGCTGCCCCTAAAACCCCTTAGGCAGATATTTGCATCAGGTTAAGATAATTAATTCCAAAGTAATTCGACGTCTGTTTCAGATTTTTCGCCGTCCTAATTACCTCTCCGGAAGGCAGATTTAATCTCTCATTTCTTTCCATTTGGCCTTGAATGAGATTTTTTTCGTTTGATTAACAGCGACTTAACTTCAATTCGATTAAACGTTAAAGAAACTAAAATTTTATTAAAAAATGGGATTGGAAATTACGATAAATTGTCGTAACTTTTATATGTTTCAATAAAGGGTTATTCTGGCGAACAGATTTTCCTGAGGCGGTATCTTAAAGGTGAAAGGGACAAATCTCAGAATTTAAAACCGACTAAGTTTTTCTAAGTCAGGGCGTCATTTATCATAACAATAGATGACGAGGGGAGATTTATCCTTTTTACGGAGGGATTTCAATAGCTGAAGGTGTCTGACAAGCCGGATGAGACCGGTAATTAAAAGAGACTTGGGCATTAAAAGCATCATAAGGAGTTTTTATCTGCTGTTTGGCGGATATCGTTTTCAAGGAAGTAATCTTCCCGGGAAGGATTGCCGCTTTAATACAACGGGACCGGGAGGATTACCCATTTTGGCCATTTCTAAAGCACGGAATAAGAATACCGCCACCATCAATCCGGCCAGCCTCCCGTGTCCCGTTTATCTCAAAGATAAGCCAAAATCCCAAAAATCCATCTGTCTCAAAGAGGACTATACCTCAAAAAATCAAGACGGTACAAAATTAATAAAAAATAAGATAAAGTATTCTGGTTTGGATGTGGTACCGGATTTCGCGAAGCATTTAATCCCAAAGATTTTCACTTTTCAGATTTTACGTTTAACTGCAATTATCCTGTTGCTTGGTTTTACCTTCGAGACATACGGACAATGCCCTACAATAAGCAATACCAGTGTTTATGTCAGTAATTACTGCAGGAGTGATGGACAAATAGAATTGACTGCCACCGGCCCGTCAGGAACTTCATTCACATGGAATACAGGTGCGACGGGCCCTGTAACTTTAGTGCCGGGAGCGGGAATTTATTCCGTTACTTTTTCTAAAAGTCAGTGCAGTAATTTTACGCAAGAGATAAATGTTGGAGGTGATGTAGTGGTAAACGGTAATTTTTCGGCGTCTTGGGATTACCGCAATCCATATTTCACAACTCAATTCACACCGAATAATTTATGCAGTACCGGGCGTTATGTGGTTACCACCAATGCTCATACTTCCTGTGATTATATGTATGGATATGACCACACCCATTTTGGGGCCACACCTTCCCAGCCTTTCCTTGCTATGAATTCATATGATAATGCTGTCGATAGAATCATATGGGGACAGACTGTTACTGTCAAACCCAATACTTACTACTATTTCTCCCTATGGGCAATGGATCTCGGGGCAATGGATAATCACCCGGTTAACCAGCTTGACCTGAGAATCAACGGTGTTCCCACACGGTTTGACCTGCCAATCCAACAAGGAAATACTGCCCGCATATGGCAGCACGTTTTTATAAATGTGCCATGGTTTTCCGGATCCAATACTTCTGTGACGATAAGTGTTACCCAACCATACAGGATCGCGATAGGAGGTAATTCAGGTCTGGATGATATATCATTCAGCGAGCTTAATCCAGTGCCATTAAGTGTGACAACTACAACATTGCCTGTTTCTCCTTTTTGTGAAGGCACCACTTTCCAAGTCACTTCCACCATTACCGGTGGAAACGCACCAATCACCTATGCATGGACAGTGCCTGTGGGAGTAACCCCTCCAGGTAATGTTTCTACGTTCTCCTCGACGGTGGGCGGCACTTATTCTGTAACTGTAACGGATCGTTTAGGCTGTACTGCAAGCAGTTCGGTAAATGTAACGGTGAATCCAAAACCTGCGATAACAGCAATGACCTCCGCGGTATGCAGTGCAACTGTATTTACGGTAACGCCCGTTGACGGTACAAATGGGGTTGTTCCGACAGGAACAAGGTATAGCTGGCCAACACCAACAGGCACCGGATTTACAGGCGGAGCATCAGGTACCAATGCTTCAAACATCAGCGGTACGCTAACTAATACAACTAATGCTGCAGTAACGGCAACCTATACTGTAACCCCTACATCAGGAACCTGTACAGGCTCACCGTTTACAATAACAATGACGGTAAATCCAAAACCGGCTGTAACCAATATGGCTCCCACCCCTGTATGCAGTGGAGTTGGATTCGCAGTAACACCTGTAAATGGCACAAATGGTATAGTCCCGGCAGGAACAACTTATAGTTGGCCGGCACCAACAGGTACCGGATTTACAGGTGGAGCAGCTGGCAGCAATGCTTCTGACATTAGCGGTACTCTTATCAATACAACAAATTCTCCGGTAGTGGCGACCTATACGGTCACCCCAAAATCAGGAGCCGGTTGTGCAGGCAATGCGTTTTCAGTAACAGTAACGGTAAATCCAAAACCGACAGTTGCTATCACCAATCCGGCATCAGCATGTTCACCGGCAACGGTAGATCTTACAGCATCAGAAGTTACGGAAGGCTCAACAACTGGACTGACCTTTACATACTGGACAGATGCCTCTGCCTCCATGTCATTGGCAAGTCCTGCAACGGTTACAACTTCAGGAATTTATTATATTAAAGGAACTACACTAACGGGATGCTTTGATATCATGCCTGTAACAGTAACAGTAAATCCAAAACCGACTGTTGTAATCACCAATCCCATTGCAGCATGTTCACCATTTACAGTTGATCTCACTGCACCAGCAGTAACGACAGGTAGTACGTCAGGTTTAACCTTTACCTACTGGACAGATGCCGGGGCCTCTATTGCTTTGGCAAATCCTAATGCCGTAACCACTTCAGGGACTTATTACATTAAAGGAACAACGGCTACAGGATGCTCCGACATCAAGCCGGTATCAGCAGTGGATAATTGCATTTGTATCAATCAGCCATCGTTAACATTAAACGGTAACAGCGGAACCACCTGCGTTTCGACTCCAATCACCATAAGCAACAATAGTTTTGGCGGAAGTGCAACTTCTGTAACAATTACAGAGAATGGAGCCGGTTCAGTGAATCCTTCTACAATAAACTCTTCAACCTTTGATTTTACGTATACTCCGGCATTAGGTGATGGAGGGAATATTGTTACGATAACCGTCACTACGGACAATCCGGCAGCAGGTTCTTGCGTTGCAGCTGTTGCAACTTACAGTTTGACTGTCAATTCACAAACTATCCCGACCTTTGCTGACGTCGGACCATACTGCTCAGGGGCATCTATCCCGGCATTGCCGACCACTTCGCTCAATGGCATCATCGGTACCTGGAGTCCTGCAATTGATAACACGGAGACAACCGCTTACAACTTCACCCCGACACCCGGACAGTGCGCTACAGGCACAACTCTGACCATTACAATTGAACCTAACATCACCCCAACATTTACTCAGATCGGTCCGCTCTGTCAGGGGAGTACGCCACCCGCACTGCCTCTGAGTTCTACCAATACACCGGCCATTACCGGTACCTGGAGCCCCGCTGTGATAACCACTGCAACAAGCGGCACTTATCCATTTACATTCACACCAGATGCCGGACAGTGTGCCACAACATCAACAATGGACATTACGGTCAATCCCCTTCCGGTTGTTCCGAATGTTGCTGATCCTGCACCCGTCTGTCCAAATGGCAGCACTTCAATCACTGTTGCAACCGGAAATTCCTGGCAATGGGAGGTGAGTTCTGATAACGGATTTACATGGTCCAATATTACATCAGCAGGAACAAATCCTGTTTATGCAGGCTATACAAGTCAAACACTTAGCGTATCAGGAATTGTCTCCTCCAATAATGGTTATCAGTACAAGTGTATAGTTACCGATAACAATACGTGTTTTTCGGAAAGTAATTCTGCGACATTGACGGTAAAACCGGATCTTGTTATTACAGCTTCTCCGGCTGATCAGGCGATCTGCGAGGGGGGCGACGCCACCTTTACCATATCCGCAACAGGCACAGGGATTATTAATTATCAGTGGCAGACCTGGAATGGCTCAACCTGGATTAATATCGCAACCGGGACAATTCTCACTGTAAATAATGGAATCCCGGGCGCCAGGTACCGGAGTATTGTAACTGATGACTGCGGCAGCAAGACGAGTAATGAGGCAACGATTTTACCCTATAAGGCAAAACCACCTGTTACACACCCAGATAATGCTTCTTCCTGTGAAGGCCCTGCAGGGATAGCAATTTTTACTGCTGAACCTTATGCAAATACTTCTTACCAATGGCAGGTAAACAAAAATGATGGAAATGGATGGATTCAACTTATAAACGATACATGGGGACAAGAACTTGGGGTACGATCATCCCAGCTATTTGTCTGGACACCCGACAGGACCAAAAATGGTTATCAGTATCGGGCTGTATTAACTTCAACTACTACTACCTGCAGCCAGGAAGGCAATCCCGCGACACTGACCATTGATCCGCTGCCTGATCCGCCGACAAATATTACTGTTGATAACAATGATTTCTGTGCCTATTCGGTTAATTTTATTACCCTGACAGCAACTGGAGGCAATGGGACAGGTGTTAAATGGTATCAGGGCAGTTGCAAAGGGGCCCCGCTCGGTGATACAAATCCCATAACCATTGCTGCTCCAACCTCGACCATGACCTATTATGCAAGCAGTGTTAATTCCTGCGGGGAATCTGTGACTTGCGCCAGCATTACTGTAAATGTAAAACCTGAGCCGCCACGCCCCACAAATTTTTATGCTAATTTCTTCCCTCCTCAATATTGTTCCGGATCACCACCTCATTTGCCTCATTATAACCTGATTACGGAAGGAGGACCTGCCGGAAACGTTTATGAATGGCGCCAGGGCGGCAATTGTGGGACAGGCACGCTTATGTCTTCGACCCTCACAACCGGTACCTTTGAGTTGATACCACCGCAAAATCCTGTGCCTACACAAACAACGACCTATTATGTACGGAC
Source organism: uncultured Bacteroidia bacterium (assembly GCA_963810555.1). Taxonomy (GTDB): domain Bacteria; phylum Bacteroidota; class Bacteroidia; order Bacteroidales; family Prolixibacteraceae. Next base: position 80,944 of record CAWENX010000006.1, read on the forward strand.
AACTGACGGTACCTGCTGGTCAAGGTGCCTGAGCCTGACTGTTACTGTGTATACTCTGCCGACACCTCCTGTTTCTGCTGCGGTATCGCCAAATCAGATATGTGCCGGAACAGTTCCCAGCATCACTTTAACTTCCACGGGCGGCGACGGGGGCACCGGTAATAATCCTGTATTAAAATGGTATTCAGGAAGCTGCGGCGGAACATTGGTTGGCACAGGAACCCCGCTGACAATTGCAGCCCCTTCAACCACCACCACCTATTTTGCCCGCTGGGAGAGCAGTTGCGGGGCTTCAACCTGCCAGAGTGTTACGGTGGCAGTTAATCAATTGCCCACAGCAGTATTAAGCGGAGGTGCAACAATTTGTGCCGGAAGTTCAACCAATTTATCGGTAGCGTTAACCGGCCAACAACCATGGAGCATCACTTATACTGATGGCTCAACTCCAACAGTGATATCAGGTATAACAAGCAGTCCGTATTTGATCAGCGTTTCCCCGACAAACCCTTCTACAACATACACATTAACAGCGGTAAACGATGCCAATTGTAGCGGAACTTACTCAGGAACCGCTCAGGTGCTTGCGTATCCATTGCCAACTCCATACACCGTAACAGGCGGAGGAAGCTATTGTGAAGGAGGATCAGGAGTTGCGGTCGGAATTGCAAACTCACAAAGTAGTAGTAGTTATCAGCTTTATGTAAATGGGAATCCTACAGGTTCACCGGTAAATGGGACTACTGGACAATCTAAAAGTTTTGGATTACAAACTCTGCCTGGTACTTATACTGTTATTGCAACCGGAAGAACTCTGCCCAATTGCACCAACTCGATGCTTAATAGTGTTACAGTGACAGTGAATCCGAAGCCGACAATATCAGGAAAAACAAATATATGCCCGGAGGAAATTACACAATTGGTTGGATCAGGTACTCCCGCTGCGAATGCATGGACATCTTCCAATACTTCTGTTGCAACTGTTTCTTCAACCGGGTTGGTAACCGGCGGCGCTGCAGGTTCAAGTTCTATAACTTACACAGACATTAACGGATGCAGTGAATCAATGACAATATGGGTTGGGCTCTCGTTACAATTACCACGCAGCCAACAGATCAGATCAGTTGCAATGGAAGTAGTGTTACATTCAGTTCATCCTATTCATACAATGGTTCAGTGAATTATGAGTGGTGGCGTAAAGATTCGAATGGAAATTCGGTAATGTTATCGTCAGGTACAAATCCATCCATAAAAAATACCGATTTACAAATAACTGCCGGGTCAAACGGGAATACTGATAAAGCCCAATATTGGGTAATACTTTATCCGACAACTAACGGTTGGTGTACAGTCCAATCGAACATTGTTACGTTAACTATAAATTCACCGGCAACTGTAACGCCAGGAGGGCCGGACAATGTCTGTCAATCAGCTGAACCTTCTGCAATTACTCTTAGCGGCGCCAGTGTGGGAGGGGGAGCGACAACAGGCGCATGGTCAATTATCTCAGGGGGTGGAACATTAAGCAATCCAGCACAAACTCCTTCGCCTGGAACGGTGACTTACACTCCGCCTTCAAATTATTCTGGAAATATAACCTTGAGATTGACAACCAATGATATTCCCGGGTGCGGAGTGGCAAGCGGAGACAGAATCATTACAGTCAATCCTTTGCCGACTGCATCTGCTTCCAAAACAGATGTAAGTTGCTTTAATGGTAATAATGGATCCGTTACAATTACTCCCACATCGGGCTCTGCTAATTATACCTATGCATTGAATCCAGGCGGTTTTAGTAGCGGGCCTCAAGCCGGTGCTTTTACATTCTCGGGATTGATTACCAACAATTACACCTGGACGATGACCGACGGGAATTCATGTAGTACCTCTCCTTATACTTATTCAGTTGACGCAAGCCTCTACAGCACGACAACGGTTTACAATAACCTGGCCGCCTCGTCACATACCATCGATGTGAAGGACGCCAACGGCTGTATCTTCTCAACTTCAAGAGCGACCAGGGCAAATACCAGCGGTGGACCAACAGCAATTGCTTTCACTGACAGTAGTCAATGCTTCATGCGGAGCTTCCAACTGATTGATAACTCTGGGAGCCGTGACGGGAGGGGTTGCACCATATACATACTCGGTTGACGGAAGTGCATTTACTTCACGACAACTTAGCACCTATGGCTTTGGGGCGCCCACTCTTCACGCAGGGAGGATGTAGTAGGATGCAAACGGATGCACATTCTCTACAACTGCTTCGGTAAGTAATACCAAGTGGCCGACAGCAATTGCAACAACAGTAGTCAATGCTTCTATATGTGGCTTTTCCAACGGATCGATAACTCTGGGGGCTTGTGACGGGAGGAGTTGCACCATTTACATACTCGGTTGATGGAAGTCCTGCATTTACTTCAACTCAATACAAGCTACCCCGGCTTTGGGGCAGGATCATATTCAGTAGATGTAAGGATGAAAACGGTTGCAAGATCTCGACAACTGCATCGGTAAGTAATACAAGTGGACCGACAGCAATTGCTACAACAGTAGTCAAAAATGCTTCATGCGGGGCTTCCAACGGATCGATAACTCTGGGAGTTGTTACAGGAGGCGTTGCACCATATACATACTCGGTTGACGGTAGTGCATTTACTTCATGACTACCCCCCTCAGCTACCCGGGCTTTGCTGCAGGATCATATTCAGTAGATGTAAAGAGATGCAAACGGTTGTACTTTCTCTACAACTGCATCGGTAAGTAATACCGAGTGGACCAACAGCAATTGCTCTTACTAACAGTAGTCAATGCCTCATGCGGTGCTTCCAACGGATCTATAACCTGGGAGCTGTTACGGGCGGAGTTGCTCCATATACATATTCGGTTGACGGAATGATGCATCACAACAAGTTACAAACCCTTGCTGCTGCTATATTCGGTAGATGTAAAGGATGCAAATGGTTATAAATTTCGGCAACTGCTCGGTAAGTAATACCGGCGGCCCAACAGCAATTGCGAAAATTGTTAGTGCGCACATGCGGGCTTCCAACGGATCGATAACTCTTGGAGCCGTTACAGGAGGCGTTGCACCATATACATACTCGGTTGACGGAAGTGCATTTACTTCAACAACAAGCTACCCCGGAATCTCTGCGGCGACATATCGAGTAGATGTAAGGGATGCAAACGGTTGTATTCTCTACAACTGCATCGGTAAGTAATACCGGTGGCCCGACTGCAATAGTTACAACAGTAGTAATGCAGCATGCGGAGCTTCCAACGGATCGATAACCCTGGGAGCCGTTACCGGCGGCGTTGCTCCATATACATTACTCGGTTGACGGAAGTGCATTTACTGCTAACAACCAGCTACCCCGGCTTTGCTGCAGGAACATATTCAGTAGATGTAAGGGATGCAAATGGCTGTACATTCTCCACAACTGCTTCTAGTAAGTAATACCAGCGGACCGACAGCAATTGCTACAACAGTAGTAAACGCAGCATGCGGAGCTTCCAACGGATCGATAACCCTTGGTGCCGTTACCGGAGGCGTTGCACCATATACATATTCGGTTGACGGAAGTGCATTTACTCCACAACAAGCTATACCGGCTTGGCTGCAGGTACATATCCAGTTGAGGTAATGGATGCAAACGGTTGTACATTCTCAACTACTGCTATCGTAGGTAATACAGGCGGACCGACTGCAATTGTAGCTACAACAGTAGTAAATGCAGCATGCGGTGCTTCCAACGGGTCTGTTACCCTTGGAGCCGTTACAGGCGGCGTTGCTCCTTATACATATTCATTTGACGGGAAGTGCATTTACTGCAACAACAAGCTATACTAACCTGGCTGCTGCTACCTATTCAGTCCAGGTAATGGATGCAAACGGATGTACATTCTCCACTACTGCTATCGTAGCAAATACAGGCGGGCCTAGAGCAATCTGCAGTATCTACAACGGTAGTTGATGCAGCATGCGGTGCTTCCAATGGGTCTGTTACCCTTGGTGCTGTTACCGGTGGCGTTGCTCCGTATACTTATTCATTTGACGGAAGTGCATTTCACTGCACAACAAGCTATACAATACCCTGGCTGCTGCTACATATACCATACAGGTAATGGATGCAAACGGATGTATATTCTCTACTACTGCTCGGTAAGTAATACAGGCGGACCGACTGCAATACTGCTACAACAGTGACGAAGCATGCGGAGCTTCCAACGGATCATATAACCCTGGGTGCTGTAACAGGAGGAGTTGCTCCATATACATATTCGTTTGACGGAAGCATTTACTGCAACAACCAGCTATACCTACCCTGGCTGCGCTCGTCATATGCAGTCCAGGTAATGGATGCAAACGGTTGTACTTTCTCCACAACTGCTTCTGTAAGTAACAAAACAAGCGGACCAAGAGCAATCTACAACAACAGATGCCACATGAGGCTCATAAACGGATCAATAACCCTGGTGCTGTAACAGGAGGAGTCGCTCCATATACTTACTCGGTTGACGGAAGTGCATCCACTGCCACAACAAACTATACACCAACCTGGCTGCTGCTACCTATGCCATCCAGGTAATGGATGCAAATGGCTGTATTTTCTCAACCTCTGCTATCGTTGCAAATACAAGCGGGCCAAGTGCAATAGCTTTACAACAATAGTCGATGCAGCATGCGGTGCTTCAAACGGATCTGTTACCCTGGGTGCTGTTACAGGCGGCGTTGCTCCGTATACATATTCATTTGACGGAAGTGCATTTACTGCCACGACAAACTATACAAACCTTGCTGCTGCTACCTATGCAATCCAGGTAATGGATGCAAACGGTTGTATATTATTCCAGATCTGCTGATCGTTGCAAATACAAGAAAAACAGCAAGTGCAATAACTACAACAATAGTCGATGCAGCATGCGGAGCTTCAAACGGAGCTGTACCCTGGGTGCTGTCACCGGTGGCGTCGCTTCATATACTTATTCATTTGACGGAAGTGCATTCACTGCCACAACAAACTATACAAACCTGGCTGCTGCTACCTATGCAATCCAGGTAATGGATGCAAATGGCTGTATTTTCTCCACATCTGCTATCGTTGCAAATACAAGCGGGCCAAGGTCGCAATAACTACAACAATAGTCGATGCAGCATGCGGTGCTTCGAACGGATCTGTTACCTGGGAGCTGTTACAGGCGGCGTTGCTCCGTATACTTATTCATTTGACGGAAGTGCATTTACTGCCACGACAAGCTATACAAACCTGGCTGACGGCTCCTGCCATCCAGGTAATGGATGCAAATGGCTGTATCTCTCAACAACAGCCTCAATCAGTAACAGCGACGGGCCGACAGCTATCGCGGTGACTGCCACTGATGCCACCTGCGGCGCAGCCAACGGATCACTCACCCTGGGCGCCGTCACCGGAGGCGTTGCTCCTTATACTTATTCAGTTGACGCAAGCCTCTACAGCACGACAACGGTTTACAATAACCTGGCCGCCTCGTCACATACCATCGATGTGAAGGATGCCAACGGCTGTATCTTCTCAACAACAGCCTCAATCAGTAACAGCGACGGGCCGACAGCTATCGCGGTGACTGCCACTGATGCCACCTGCGGCGCAGCCAACGGATCACTCACCCTGGGCGCCGTCACCGGAGGCGTTGCTCCTTATACTTATTCAGTTGACGCAAGCCTCTACAGCACGACAACGGTTTACAATAACCTGGCCGCCTCGTCACATACCATCGATGTGAAGGATGCCAACGGCTGTATCTTCTCAACAACAGCCTCAATCAGTAACAGCGACGGGCCGACAGCTATCGCGGTGACTGCCACTGATGCCACCTGCGGCGCAGCCAACGGATCACTCACCCTGGGCGCCGTCACCGGAGGCGTTGCTCCTTATACTTATTCAGTTGACGCAGAGCCTCTACAGCACGACAACGGTTTACAATAACCTGGCCGCCTCGTCACATACCATCGATGTGAAGGATGCCAACGGCTGTATCTTCTCAACAACAGCCTCAATCAGTAACAGCGACGGGCCGACAGCTATCGCGGTGACTGCCACTGATGCCACCTGCGGCGCAGCCAACGGATCACTTACCCTGGGCGCCGTCACCGGAGGCGTTGCTCCTTATACCTATTCTGTTGATGGAAGCCTGTACAGCGTAACCACAACTTATTCTGATCTGCCGGCAGGAAGTCATTCCATTAATGTAAAGGATAACAACGGTTGTATTTACTCTACTACTGCCTCAATCAGCAATTCAAACGGGCCAACGAACATCGATATCTCAACAACCAATTCAACATGCGGCGAGGCAAACGGATCTCTTACTCTTGGCATCGTAACAGGCAGGTACCGCACCGTATACCTATTCTGTCGATGGAAGCCTGTACAGCGTAACCACAACTTATTCTGATCTGCCGGCAGGAAGTCATTCCATTAATGTAAAGGATAACAACGGTTGTATTTACTCTACTACTGCCTCAATCAGCAACATCAGCGGGCCGACAGATATCTCCGTCTCTGCGACAGATGCTACATGCGGTCAGGACAACGGTTCTGACTCTCGGAACAGTAACCAATAGCAGACATTTACCTCAACAACTGTCTGCGGGGGGGGGCAATTATTGTCCGGGATGCAAACAACTGCGAGTTCTCAACTTCGGCTTCTATCTGGTTAACACTTCTGGTCCAACTAATATTTCTGTCTCTGTGACTGATGCCGCCTGCGGTCAGGACAACGGTTCTATTACATTCGGTGCAGTGACCAGTGGTGTACCTCACCTATACCCTATTCTGTACGATGGCGGAGCATTTGCCTCAACATTTCTGCCGCGGGTGCAATTACCGTCCGGGATGCAAACAACTGTGAGGGGGGGGGGGGGGGGGAATCAGCAACACTTCTGGACCAACTATTCTGTCTCTGTAACTGATGCTACATGCGGTCAGGACAACGGTTCAATTACTCTCGGAACAGTGAGCCGTATACCTATTCTGTCGATGGCGGAGCATTTACCTCAACAACTGTCTACGTAATTTTCTGCCGCTTCCCATGCAATTATCTGCCGGGATGAAACAACTGTGAGTTCTCAACTTCAGCATCAATCAGCAACACTTCTAGTCCAACTCATATCTCCGTCTCTGTGACTGATGCCACCTGTGGTCAAGACAACGGTTCAATTACACTCGGAACACTGACCGGTGGCACATCGCCGGATTCCTATTCGCTAGGTGGCGGAGCATTTACTCAATATCTGTCATCAGTAATCTTTCTGCCGCTTCCCATGCAATTATTGTCCGGGATGCAAACAACTGCGAGTTCTCAACTTCGGCTTCAATCAGTAACACTTCTGGTCCAACTGATATTTCTGTCTCTGTAACTGATGCCGCCTGCGGTGAAGCTAACGGATCTCTTACCTTGGGCGGTGTAACCGGCGGTACCTGCGCCTTATACCTATTCTGTTGATGGCGAAGCATTTACGTAACAACAACTGTCTACAGTAATCTTTCTGCCGCTTCCATTCCATTAATGTAAAGGATCAAACAACTGCGAGTTCTCAACAACGGCTCCAATCAGTAACACTTCTGGGCCAACGAATATCGCTATCTCAGCGACCGATGCCACCTGCGGTCAAGACAACGGATCAATTACACTCGGAACAGTGACCGGTAGCACATCGCCTATACCTATTATCGATGGCGAAGCATTTACCTACCACAACTGTATACAGTGATCTTTCGGCAGGAAGTAATTCAATTAATGTAAAGAATATCAAACAATGCGAGTTCTCGTTACTCTCGGCCTCTATCAGTAACACTTCTGGTCCAACTGATATCTCCGTCTCTGTGACTGATACTACATGCGGTCAGGCCAACGGTTCAATTACACTTGGATCAGTGACTGGTGGTACATCGCCGTATACCTACTCTGTGGATGGCGGAGCATTTATTCAACAACTGTCTACAGTAATCTTTCTGCCGCTTCCCATGCAATTATCGTCCGGGATGCAAACAACTGTGAGTTCTCAACTTCAAGTTTCAATCAGTAACACTTCTGGTGCAACTGATATCTCCGTCTCTGTGACTGATGCCACCTGTGGTGCAAGCAACGGTTCAATTACACTCGGACGCTGACCGGTGGCACATCGCCGTATACCTATTCTGTCGATGGCGGAGCATTTTTCCTCAACAACTGTCTACAGTAATCTTTCTGTCACTTCCCATCCGGATTTATTCTGCAAGATCAAACAACTGCGAGTTCTCAACTTCGGCTTCTATCAGTAACACTTCTGGTCCAACTGATATTTCTGTCTCTGTAACTGATGCCGCCTGCGGTGAAGCTAACGGATCTCTTACCTTGGGCGGTGTAACCGGCGGTACCTCGCCTTATACTTATTCTGTCGATGGCGGAGCATTTACCTCAACAACTGTCTACAGTAATGTTTCTGCCGCTTCCCATGCAATTACCGTCCGGGATGCAAACAACTGTGATCTCAACTTCGGCTTCAATCAGCGGCACTCCTGGACGAACTGATATTTCTGTCTCTGTGACTGATGCCGCCTGCGGTGAAGCTAACGGATCTCTTACCTTGGGCGGTGTAACCGGTGGTACTGCTCCTTTTACCTATTCTGTTGATGGAAGCCTGTACAGCGTAACCACAACTTATTCTGATCTGCCGGCAGGAAGTCATTCCATTAATGTAAAGGATAATAACGGCTGTATTTACTCTACTACTGCCTCAATCAGCAATTCAAACGGGCCAACGAACATCGATATCTCAACAACCAATTCAACATGCGGCGAGGCAAACGGATCTCTTATTCTTGGCATCGTAACAGGAGGTACCGCACCGTATACCTATTCTGTCGATGGAAGCCTGTACAGCGTAACCACAACTTATTCTGATCTGCCGGCAGGAAGTCATTCCATTAATGTAAAGGATAACAACGGTTGTATTTACTCTACTACTGCCTCAATCAGCAATTCAAACGGGCCAACGAACATCGATATCTCAACAACCAATTCAACATGCGGCGAGGCAAACGGATCTCTTACTCTTGGCATCGTAACAGGCGGTACTGCACCGTATACCTATTCTGTCGATGGAAGCCTGTACAGCGTAACCACAACTTATTCTGATCTGCCGGCAGGAAGTCATTCCATTAATGTAAAGGATAACAACGGTTGTATTTACTCTACTACTGCCTCAATCAGCAATACTTCTGGTCCAACTGATATTTCTGTCTCTGTGACTGATGCAACCTGCGGTCAGGACAACGGTTCTATGACTCTCGGAACAGTGACCGGTGGCACATCGCCGTATACCTATTCTGTGGATGGCGGAGCATTCACCTCAACAACTGTCTACAGTAATCTTTCTGCCGCTTCCCATGCAATTATTGTCCGGGATGCAAACAACTGCGAGTTCTCAACTTCGGCTTCTATCAGTAACACTTCTGGTCCAACTGATATTTCTGTCTCTGTGACTGATGCCGCCTGCGGTGAAGCTAACGGATCTCTTACCTTGGGCGGTGTAACCGGTGGTACTGCTCCTTTTGCCTATTCTGTTGATGGAAGCCTGTACAGTGTAACCACAACTTATTCTGATCTGCCGGCAGGAAGTCATTCCATTAATGTAAAGGATAACAACGGTTGTATTTACTCTACTACTGCCTCAATCAGCAATACTTCTGGCCCAACCGATATTTCTGTCTCTGTAACTGATGCCGCCTGCGGTGAAACTAACGGATCTCTTACCTTGGGCGGTGTAACCGGTGGTACCGCTCCTTTTACCTATTCTGTTGATGGAAGCCTGTACAGCGTAACCACAACTTATTCTAATCTGCCGGCAGGAAGTCATTCCATTAATGTAAAGGATAACAACGGCTGTATTTACTCTACTACTGCCTCAATCAGCAATTCAAACGGGCCAACGAACATCGATATCTCAACAACCAATTCAACATGCGGCGAGGCAAACGGATCTCTTACTCTTGGCATCGTAACAGGCGGTACTGCACCGTATACCTATTCTGTCGATGGAAGCCTGTACAGCGTAACCACAACTTATTCTAATCTGCCGGCAGGAAGTCATTCCATTAATGTAAAGGATAACAACGGATGTGAGTTTATTACATTTATCTCAATTAGTGAAATTCCAGTCCCCTCCGCTACCATCAACGGTAATGTTTCTATATGTTCCGGTTCTTCTGCTACCATTTCTGTTACTTTGACAGGTACTTCACCATGGTCATTAACCTATTCTGACGGAATAACACCTGTAACGATAAATAATGTTCTTAGTTCTCCCTATGAGTTCATCGTATCGCCAGAGACAACAACAACTTATTTAATAACAGAAGTAAGTGATGGAAATTGTTCTTCGGGAAATACACATGGAAGTGCGGTTATAACGATCGCTTCCCAAATAATCCCGACTTTTGATCCCATAGGCCCGCTCTGCCAGGGTAGTACTTCGCCTGACCTGCCGCTGAATTCAACCAATACACCGCCCATCACAGGTACCTGGAGCCCCGCCGTGATCAGCACTACTGCGGACGGCACTTATACTTTCACCCCCGATCCGGGCCAGTGTGCTACCCAGACGTCAATAACCATTACAATCGACGATAAGATCACCCCCACTTTTACTCAGATCGGCCCCCTCTGCCAGGGAAGTACCCCACCTGACCTGCCGCTGAGTTCAACCAACACCCCGCCCATCACAGGGACCTGGAGCCCCGCCGTGATCAGCACTACTGCAGACGACACTTATACATTCACCCCAGATCCGGGGCAGTGTGCTACCCAGGCGTCAATAACCATTACAATCAACGATAAGATAACCCCCACTTTCAATCCTGTACCGTCAATCTGTGCAGGAGAACCTCTGTCTCCACTGCCTGTCACATCCACCGAGGGAATTACCGGTTCATGGAGCCCGGCAATCAACAACACGAAAACTACAACATATCTCTTTACCCCTGATGGAGGTCAGTGTGCTGCCACAACCGAGATAACCATCACCGTCAATCCCGTTCCCACTGTACCCGGGGTAAACGTAGATTGTTCCTTGGGTTTTGACCATGCAATTCTTACGGTAACCTCTCCGATAGGTGATTATCAGTACTCTCTGGACGGAACCACCTTCCAGGATGGAACATCTTTTACTGGTGTAGCAAATGGGACGCACTCAATTGTAGCAAGAAATAAAACAACCAGTTGTGTGTCCTCAGCCACTACTCTTAATGTGAATTGTGACTGCTCAAATCCTCCTTCTGTAACTTTGAACGGCATTAGTGGAAGCACCTGTGTTTCGACACCTATTACCATAAGCGGCAACTCGTTTGATGGAAGTGCAACTGAAGTCGCAGTATCACACAATGGAAACGGAACACTAAATGCTGGGACTTTTACTGTTTCTCCTTTCGATTTAACCTATTCTCCTGTTGCTGCCGATGCCGGAAAAACAATTACGATAACAGTCACTACCGATAATCCCTCAGGTCCTCCCTGTTCTGCAACTTCTGCAAATTACAGCTTGACTGTTAATCCGGAAATCACTCCGACTTTTGATCCCATCGGCCCGATCTGTCAGGGAAGTACGCCCCCCGCACTGCCCAATATTTCTGCTAATGGAGTTGTCGGAACCTGGACTCCTGCATCAATAAATACTTCAACAGTTGGTACAACTCCTTATTTGTTTACGCCGACTGAAAGTCCATGTGCTTTACCAATAACATTGGATATATCAATAAATGAAACCGTTACCCCGAAATTTACTCCGATAGACCCAATCTGTAAAAGCTCAGAACCGCCAGTATTACCAACTGTTTCCGACAATAATATAGCCGGAACCTGGAATCCTCCTTATATTGACACTTCAACACCCGGAACAAAGACCTATACTTTTACACCATCAGAAAGTGCCTGTGCAACAACGACTACTTTGCCGATCGTCATTCTTCCGACATCTCACAGCACAACCATCGTTGAAATATGCAGCAATAATTTACCTTATGGATGGAATGGAAATTCATACGATCATGATGGGATATTTGAAGTCAAATTGATAGGTAAAAACGGGTGTGATTCAATAGCAACTTTAGATTTGAAGGTCGTTGATGAAGCTAATACCAACCTTCGATCCAATTACACCAATATGTCAATATTCTGCTCCTCCAGTCATTACCATCGACATCAACAAATGGTATAACAGGGACTTGGGATCCGGCAATCATTAATACAAATGTGGTAGGATCAACGGACTATACATTTACTCCCTCAGGAGGTCAATGTTCCAGAAGCATAACTTTATCAGTTCAAATTGTTTCGGCGCCATTATTAATTATTCACAATCCTGATCCGGTTTGTTTGCCTGCCTCAGTGGATCTCACCGCCCCGTCTGTTACAGCCGGAAGCACTGACGGCTTAACTTATTCCTATTGGATTGATGAGGAAGCTACAATACCTCTACCCAATCCTGATGAAGTAACCGCAAGTGGAACTTATTATATTAAAGGTGTCGCTTCCGGCGGATGCTCTGCAATAAGCCCGGCTGAGGTAACTATACACCCGTCGTTGGAAGCTCCTTTGATCATAGTTTCTGATCCTGCCTGTCTCTCGCCTTACGGTACAATAACAGTCACATCTCCGGTTCCGGATGGGAATATTTCATTTAGTATTGACGGAGTAAATTATTCCAACTCAGATGGAGTATTTACCGACGTCACTCCGGGACAATATAATGTAACGGTTAAAAGTGAATTTGGATGTGTCTCACCGTCAACGTCAGCAATTGTTAATCCGCCGCCCTCTCAACCACCGATACCTGTGGCTTCTGTCTCTGCCCAGCCTACCTGTGCCGTACCGACAGGTACCATTACTGTTACCTCTCCTGCTGAAGGTTCAGGTTATAAATACAGTATTGACTCAGGCGCTTCCTGGAGCGATCAGTCCACATTTACCGGTCTTATCCCGGGTGACTACAACGTCTCCGTTCAGGATATTGCAACAGGATGTGTCTCTGTTCCCGTGACCCTTACCGTTGATCCAGTTCCTTCAGCGCCTTCAGCGCCTGTGGCTGTTGTTTCTGCTCAGCCTACATGCACCGCTCCGACTGGCACTATTACTGTCTCAGCTCCGCTGGGTGCAGAGTATGAGTATAGTATCGACGGGGTCAATTACCAGTCTGCCGTAACATTCTCAGGCCTTGTGCCCGGTGATTATTACGTGACAGTAAGAAATACCGGCGATAATTCCTGTGTCTCCGATCCGTCCGTTCTTACAGTCAATCCTGTTCCTGGTGCACCTTCTGCTCCTTCGGCTTCTGTGACCGTCACAGCCAACCTGTGCCATACCTACAGGTACCATTACTGTTACCTCGCCTGCCGAAGGCTCAGGTTATAAATACAGTATTGACTCAGGGGCTTCATGGAGCGACCAGTCCACATTTACCGGTCTTACCTCAGGCGACTACATCGTCTCCGTTCAGGATATTGCAACAGGCTGTGTCTCTGTTCCCGTGACCCTTACCGTTGATCCAGTTCCTTCAGCGCCTTCAGCGCCTGTGGCTGTTGTTTCTGCTCAGCCTACTGCACCGCTCCGACTGGCACTATTACTGTCTCAGCTCCGCTGGGTGCAGAGTATGAGTATAGTATCGACGGGGTCAATTACCAGTCTGCCGTAACATTCTCAGGCCTTGTGCCCGGTGATTATTACGTGACAGTAAGAAATACCGGCGATAATTCCTGTGTCTCCGATCCGTCCGTTCTTACAGTCAATCCTGTTCCTGGTGCACCTTCTGCTCCTTCGGCGTCTGTGACCGTCCAGCCCACCTGTGCCGTACCTACAGGTACCATTACTGTTACCTCTCCTGCTGAAGGTTCAGGTTATAAATACAGTATTGACTCAGGCGCTTCCTGGAGCGATCAAACCACATTTACCGGCCTTATCCCCGGCGACTACATCGTCTCCGTTCAGGATATTGCAACAGGCTGTGTTTCTGTTCCTGTAATCCTTACCGTTAATCCTGTTCCTTCAGCGCCTTCGGCTCCTTCGGCCGTCGTATCTGTCCAGCCTACCTGTACTTCTCCGACTGGCACTATTACTGTCACAAGTCCACTTGGTGCAGAGTATGAGTACAGCATTGACGGTGTCAGTTACCAGTCTGCCGTGACATTCTCAGGTCTTGCTTCCGGTGATTACCCTGTGACAGTAAGAGATACCGGTGATAATTCCTGTGTATCCGGTCCGTCTGTTCTTACAGTCAATCCTGTTCCTGGTGCACCTTCTGCTCCTACGGCTTCTGTGACCGTCCAGCCCACCTGTGCCGTACCGACAGGTACCATTACTGTTACCTCGCCTGCTGAAGGCTCAGGTTATAAATACAGTATTGACTCAGGCGCTTCCTGGAGCGATCAAACCACATTTACCGGTCTTACCTCAGGTGACTACAATGTCTCCATTCAGGATATTGCAACAGGCTGTGTTTCTGTTCCTGTAATCCTTACCGTTGATCCAGTTCCTTCAGCGCCTTCAGCTCCTGTGGCCGTCGTATCTGTCCAGCCTACCTGTACTGCTCCGACTGGCACTATTACTGTCTCAGCTCCGCTGGGTGCAGAGTATGAGTATAGTATCGACGGGGTCAATTACCAGTCTGCCGTAACATTCTCAGGCCTTGTGCCCGGTGATTATTACGTGACAATAAGAAATATCGGCGATAATTCCTGTGTCTCCGATCCGTCTGTTCTTACAGTCAATCCTGTTCCCGGTGCTCCCGCTGCTCCTTTGGCTTCTGTCTCCGCACAGCCAACCTGTGCCATACCTCAGGTACCATCACTGTTACCTCTCCTGCCGAAGGCTCAGGTTATAAATACAGTATTGACTCAGGCGCTTCATGGAGCGACCAGCCCACATTTACCGGTCTTACCTCAGGTGACTACAATGTCTCTGTTCAGGATATTGCAACAGGATGTGTCTCTGTTCCAACAGCTCTGAATATTCATGATATACCAAAACCTCCTTCAGCACTGTCAATAAACAAAACTGATGATACGTGCGATAGTGGACAAGGATCAATAACTCTTGGACCCGTAACAGGTGGAACCGGACCCTACACCTTCTCCGTTAACGGAAGTGCCTTTACAAATGTAATTTCGTACAATAACCTCACGGCTGGAGTTTACACTATCATAGTAAATGATGCTAATGGATGCACATTCACAACTACGGCAACTGTCGGAAATATTGCATGTCCTTCTGTTGAGGCAGTTATTTCCGGTATAACCCAAATAGGAATTTGTCAAAGCATTAAACTGGACGCTTCCCAATCAAAGGGCGATATCGTCAAATACGAATGGTCTGTGCTCGATCCGGGAGGAACTTTGACCAGCCAATCAGGAGTCGGAACAGAATTCCAGGTATCACCTCTCTACTCCGGAACTCTGCCTGCAAACTTCCGGATAATGCTTCGTGTTACAAGCAATACAGGACAGACCGATAATGATACCATAAGCATCAATGTCGATTCTCCGCCAATTGCAGGTATCACCTCAAGCCTTGAGCCTCAGAAAGACGGAAGCATGATCGTTGATGGATCTATCTCCCTGGGAACCGGATTAAGTTACAATTGGTCCACTACTGAAGGAAATATTATCGGTCCTGCAGACCAAGTTGCGGCATCTCTGCTCGGAGAAGGATTATACACCCTTGAAGTCACAGATGAATATGGTTGTACATCGACAAAAACATTCAGGTTCCCGATAGAATTGTACCAGATCGATGCCAATGACGATTATGCAAGAATCTCGTGGACTCATGATACTACCCTTGCCGTTTTGGCCAATGACCAATCCACAGCAAGTCTGGTTCCCGGGTCAATTCGGATTATCAAACAACCTGCAAGGGGAGAAATAAGGATTAATGCAAATGGAACTATAACGTATGTCCCTACCGGAAGAGTAACGGGAAGTGATGAATTCATATATGAAGTACATGATATTGTTGGATTAAAAGACTCTGCCGTTGTAACAATTGATATTTATGATCCGGGACTAAAGACTCCTGAAGCAATATCTCCAAATAATGACGGATTAAATGACCGCTTAATATTCGGAGGTTTAGGAGTATATCCGAATTCTCAATTGTACATTTACACCCGTTCGGGACAGTTGATTTATCAAAGCGATAATTACCAGAACGATTGGGATGGCCGGTATATAGTCAGAGGATCTTCTGTCAGCAAACTGGTTCCAACCGGTGTATATTATTATATACTCAAATTGGGCGGCACCGACCGGACAATTAAAGGATTTGTCTATGTTAGTTATTGATATTATTTTTATACAAAACTTTGGAACAGCTTAATCCTGTTTGAATATCTCAAGCAAGGCTAAATTTCTATGTTGTCTTATTCGGGAATTTACATTTTTACTTTGACATAAAATTCCGATAATTTGATTATTGAATCTGTTAAAATCACTCATATTGAAAAGGTTGAAGGATATATTGCATTCTAGGTTAAAATGGATGATTGTAGTCCTTTTACCAATTATTCCGCTTGCCGGATATGGTCAGCAGGACCCGGTCTATACACAATATCTGAACAATCTTTTAGCCATTCAGCCTGCCTATGCGGGAAGTTCCGGCTTTCTAAACATTACCGGTATCTCCAGGGCCCAGTGGATTGGGTTTCCCGGTGCTCCCAACACTAATACCCTCACCATCCAGGGACCCTTGAAAAGATACAACGTAGGTCTTGGGCTTTCAATTATCAATGACAAATGGGGGCCTGTACGCCAGAATGGCATTTACATCGACTATGCCTTCCACGTCCAGCTCACCCGCGATCAGTATCTTTCCTTTGGCCTGAAAGGCGGATTCAACCTTTACCAGGCCTGGTTTACCGACCTTATTCTGAATGATCCTACCGACCCTGTCTATGCTTACGATGTGAATCTGAAAATGCTCCCCAATGTAGGTGTGGGAATTATGTGGCACTCCGACCGCTTTTTCCTCGGGGTGTCATCACCCAAACTGCTGAGAAACCAGATCCAGAGCCAGGCCAATGAATATGTCTTTCGTGAAGTGCTCCATTTTTATGGCATGGGAGGATACGTCTTTTTTCTGAATGATGTCTTCAAGCTTAAGCCCACCATTTTGTACCGCTGGGCCGAACGAACCCCCTCGTACATTGATTTTTCAGGCACTCTGATGATCTATGACCGCTTCTGGGTTGGGGCAACCTACAGGATGGAAAATTCCTACGCCCTTATCTTCCAGTTTAACGTCAACAACCAGCTCAGGTTCGGTTATTCCTACGACCTTACAACCTTCAACCCAACCCAGGTAAGTTCAGGAACCCACGAGTTTATGATCAGCTACGACTTTATCTACGGAAGAAGAGGCAGACAAGTCACACCAAGGTATTTTTAACCGGTTAACTATTACCCAACCCTTTCGGGGTTTGAAACCCCGAAAGGGTTTAGCGCTTAAAACCATCCCGCTGATCGCTGCAGGCACCCGCTCCGGCCTTTCAACAAATTATTCCCTGCTCCCAAATAATCAATACCATGGCATAATCATTACCGTACCATCTCTGCGAATAATCAATGAAATTAATATGAATAAAAAACTGTGAAATTATTGCTAAAATTAAAGTAGGAGGAGACCTTTGTCTGTTAATGAAATTTTTGTTGGCCACAAATTACAAAAACGGGAAATCTGTTTTTCTCATCAGGTCAGGGAGACAAAACCTGAAGATGTTCATTCGTAAAAATGGTGTTGCAAAAAATATTTACTGAAATAGAATTAAAATTTTGAGAAAATTGTTGGAAATTAACCAAAGATTCACTTCTTTTGCAACAGAAATAAGTTTATATGATGACATTTAATTCAATATGGCTTTGGTGGGGCAACACTTTCCTTTGTAAAAGGTAAAGCCATATTGTATTTTAAGATATTGAGCCGGCTTTCTTTTTACAGGGAAGCCGGTTTTTTTTGTTTTAAAGATTTATGAACTTGTGATTTAACAATTAATAATTAAAGATGATAAGCTTCAATTTCAAATATTTCTGGTTCTGGCGCTGGCAAAACTGCTCATTCCATACGTGAGAAGACAGGCTTATTCTGTCCTTTTAAAGGCAAAAAACGGCTTATCGGATCACGGTAAGCCGTTTTTGATTATAAAAATTCAAATTAAAGACTATGAAAACATATCAATTTAAAACCAACGTAAAAGAAATCTTAGCCGATCTGGTCACTCCGGTAAGTGTTTATCTAAGGATGCGCGATATTTTTCCAAATTCTCTCCTGCTTGAAAGTTCTGATTACCACAGCCATGAAGACAGTTATTCGTTTATATGCCTTAAACCTGAGGCATCAATCCAGGCAGAACAGTTTAAAATACTTAAAAAATATCCGGATAAAAGCCAGGAAACCAGTGAAATAATCCGCAATGGCCAGCTTGCGGATGAAATGGAAGAGTTTTTCAACTGTTTCAAAACGACGAAACAGACGAATAGCATTCCTGCAAATGGATTTTTTGGATATGTAAGCTATGACGGGGTGCAGTATTTCGAGAGTATCCGGTTTAATAATCCGGTTTCCCCTGCTTACGCCATACCTGAAGTTCATTATGCTTTTTACAGGTATATTATTTCAATCAATCATTACCAGAACCGGATACAGATCATTGAAAACCTGTTTGAGGGCGAAGAATCCCACCTTTCACAGATTGAGGATTTGCTGAGCAGTCAAAACTTTGCCACATTTTCTTTCAATACGTCCGGTCATGAGCATTCGAATATCACGGATGAGGAATATATGGCCATTGTAGATAAAGGGAAAGAGCATTGTTTCAGGGGAGACGTTTTCCAGATTGTTCTGTCAAGGCAATTTTCGCAGAGATTTACGGGAGATGAATTCAATGTTTACCGGACATTGCGTTCGGTCAATCCCTCTCCTTACCTTTATTATTTTGATTACGGGAATTATAAGATATTCGGTTCTTCGCCCGAGGCGCAATTGCAGATCAAGGACGGCACAGTTTCGATCAATCCGATTGCAGGGACCTTCCGGCGGACGGGTAATGATAAAGAAGACAGGGCTTCAGCGGAAAAATTGTCGAAAGATCCGAAGGAGAATGCTGAACATGTGATGCTGGTCGATCTTGCCCGTAACGATCTGAGCCGTAATGCCGATGATGTTAAGGTCGAGCTGTTCAGGGAAGTTCAGTTTTATTCGCACGTTATTCATCTTGTTTCCAAAGTTTCGGGAAAACTGAGCAATCAGACCAATCCGGTGAGAGTGTTAGGAGATTCTTTCCCTGCCGGGACACTTTCGGGTGCGCCAAAATACAAAGCCATGGAACTGATTGACCGGTATGAGAATCAAAACCGGGGTTACTACGGAGGATGCATAGGATTTATAGGATTTGACAACCGATTGAATCATGCCATCATGATCCGTTCCTTCCTCAGCAAGAACAATACTCTCTTTTACCAGGCGGGGGCGGGGATCGTTTCTGCCTCTGATCCTGAAAGCGAACTGCAGGAGGTGGGAAACAAGCTGGCGGCGCTTAAAAAGGCAATCCTTATGGCGAAGGAGATAAAGTGAGAATCAGTAGAGACAAGGCATGCCTTGTAATACAGTGAACACAGAACATTGAAATTCAAACACTGAATAAAAATTAAATATGAAAATATTAGTGATAGATAATTACGATTCCTTTACCTACAACCTTGTTCATGCGCTGAGGAAGTTTGAGGGAGTGACGGTTGAGGTTAAAAGGAATGATGAAATTTCGGGAGAAGAAGAGGCATCATTTGATAAACTGGTCTTCTCTCCGGGGCCCGGTATCCCTGTTGAAGCAGGAAATCTGATGAAAATTATCCGCAGTTATGCCAGCGTGAAGCCTACACTTGGCGTATGTCTTGGTCATCAGGCCATCGGGGAATATTTTGGAGGGAAACTTCAGAATATGGCAAAAGTGCTTCACGGAGTAGCTACTCCTGTTACGGTAGTATCAGAAAGCTATCTTTTTAATAACCTTCCTTCAACTTTTGAGGCTGGACGTTATCATTCCTGGATTGTGGAAAAGGAGACTCTTCCGAACTGCCTTGAAATCACATGTATAGACGGGGAGGGGAGAATTATGGCCTTGCGTCACAAAGAATTTGACATCCAGGGAGTACAGTTTCACCCTGAGTCGGTACTTACTCCGCTGGGTGAAAAGATTCTTGAAAACTGGGTAGAATCAGGCAATTAAGACTAAAAGGCTAAAGGCTATAGAACATTAAATGAATAACAGATAAATGATAAAATTACCTGAATAAAGATTAAATGCTATGTTATAATTTTTAATAAACAGATTCAATAATTTAAACAATAAATTAATTATGAAAGAGACACTCAATTACCTGTTTGAATATAAAAGGCTAAACAGCAGAGAGGCCGAAGAGGCTCTGCTTGAAATAACGAGCGGGAAATATTCGGATGCTGAGATCGCCTCCTTTTTGACCGTCTTTAACATGAGAAAAATCAGTATTGAAGAATTGACCGGCTTCCGCAATGCCTTGCTGAAAACCTGTAAACGGGTTGATTTATCGGATTTCAATACGATTGATCTTTGCGGTACAGGCGGAGACGGGAAAGATACTTTCAATATTTCGACACTATCTGCTTTTGTTGTTGCCGGAGCAGGAGGGGTAGTTGCAAAGCATGGCAATTACAGCGCCTCCTCCTCATGCGGATCATCGAATGTAATGGAACATCTGGGTTACCGGTTTTCAACTGACGAAAGTAAGCTGAAAAATGAGCTCCAAAAGTGCAGTATTACTTTCCTTCACGCCCCTCTTTTTCATCCGGCAATGAAGAATGTAGGACCTGTAAGGCGGGCCTTGCGCCTGAAAACATTTTTCAATATGCTGGGGCCCATGGTAAATCCGGGCAGCCCGCAGAACCAAATAATCGGAGTTTTCAGCCTTGAACTGGCAAGAATGTACAATTACCTTTATCAGCAAAATCATACAAATTATTCCATTTTACACAGTCTTGACGGCTATGATGAGATTTCGCTTACAAGTGAATTTAAGGTTCTGACCAATACTTCCGAAAAAATCTATTCCCCCTCTGATATGAATATGCCGGAACTGAAACCTGAAGAATTAAGAAGCGCGGGAGATGTTCCGGGCACTGCCGATATTTTTATAAAAATCCTTAAAGGAGAAGGGACAAAAGCCCAAAATGCTGCTGTGGTATCTAATTCTGCCATGGCCCTGGCAACCTATTTTCCAGGCAAAGAATTAGGCCAATGCATTGAAGAGGCGAATAATTCACTTATGGAGGAAAAAGCGTTGAAGGTGTTTAACAAATTAATTTCTTTGCAATGAAAACAATTCTTGACGAGATCGTTGATAACCAAAGAAAAGAAGTTGATTCACTGAAGAATACTTTCCCGTTAGCTGAATTAAAGAAACGTATCGATCCGAATTACAGGAAAAATTCACTTAGCAGAGCGTTATTGGCTGAAGGCTCAAGTGGGATCATTGCTGAATTCAAGAGACGCTCTCCATCGAAAGGAATAATCAATGATAAACTCCAACCTGCCGTTGTCACCAAAGGTTATGCTGATGCGGGAGCAGCAGGATTATCTGTACTCACTGAAGAAGAATATTTTGGAGGACGAAATGATGATTTATCGGCAGCCCGTGAAGCCAATCCGGGTATTCCAATTTTGAGGAAAGATTTTATGGTTGATGCTTACCAGATTTATGAAGCCCGGCTGCTTAAAGCAGATGTGATTTTATTAATTGCCGCAGTTTTGGATAAGGAAGAAATACGTGATTTTACAACTCTCTCTCATGACCTGGGAATGGAGGTATTGCTGGAACTTCATGATAAAGATGAGCTTGAAAAGATTGATAGTCGCGTTGATATGATCGGAATCAATAACCGTAATTTAAAAGATTTCTCTGTCAATATTGCGCATTCACTGGATCTTCTGAAGGAACTTCCTCAAAATGTGATTAAAATTGCGGAAAGCGGATTAAGTGATCCTGAAATGATCAGGAAGTTGAAGAAAGAGGGCTTTAATGGATTCCTGGTCGGGGAGAACTTTATGAGAACCGATAATCCGGCTGAAGCCTGCCGCGATTTTATTCTTAAACTGAAAAATTCATATACAGAGGTATGAAAATCAAGGTTTGCGGAATGCTGGAACGAGGTAATATCGAGCAATTGGTCAGATTGAATCCTGACTATATCGGGTTTATCTTTTATAAGCCCTCAAAGAGATATATCGGTGAGGAAATTCCAAAAGAAATACTTCATGCTATTCCGGACAGTATTCAAAAGGTCGGAGTCTTTGTAGATGAACCCTTTGCATCAGTCGCAGAAAAGTATTACTTCAACAGGCTTGATCTGATTCAGTTGCATGGCAGTGAAACAGCTGATTATTGCAATAACCTTAAAAGAATGGGGATTCCGGTCATAAAGGCATTCAAAATATCTGATATGTTTGATTTTGAGAATCTCAAATCCTATGAATTATCCTGTGACTATTTTCTTTTCGATACAGAAGGTAAAACTCCCGGCGGAACAGGAATAAAATTTAACTGGGAGTTAATAAATCAATATACAGGAAGTAAATCCTTCTTTTTAAGCGGCGGTATCAGCATAAATGATAGTCAATTAGTAAAGAATATTTCTCATCCGGCATTATTTGCAGTTGATGTCAACAGCGGTTTTGAAACGGAACCGGGAATTAAAGATATTGTGAAATTAAGCAGTTTTATTCAGGATATTCGCAGATCGATGGTTTTCGAATAAAAGGAACGAGAGGGCTTTGTTGATTTCAAAATAATTACATGAATAAATTTAATAATCTATAATTCAATATTATAAATCACCAATCTATGAGTTTTCAGGTAAACAGGAAAGGATATTACGGCATGTTCGGAGGAGCCTATATCCCGGAGATGATGTTTCAGAATGTTGATTATTTACAAAAACATTATCTCGAAATAATTGAAAGTGTTGACTTTAAAAAGGAGTTTCAGCAGCTTTTGCGTGATTATGCCGGCAGGCCATCACCGTTATATTATTCAGAAAGGTTTTCTTCTCAGTACAGGACGAAGGTTTTTCTAAAACGGGAAGATTTGAATCACACCGGGTCCCACAAAATCAACAACACGATCGGTCAGATATTATTGGCAAGACGATTGGGAAAAACACGCATTATTGCAGAGACAGGAGCTGGGCAGCATGGAGTTGCGACCGCGACAGTCTGTGCAAGAGAAGGTTTGAAATGCATTGTTTACATGGGCGCCCTTGATGTTGCGCGGCAATCGCCCAATGTGGAGAAAATGAAAATGCTCGGCGCTGAGGTGCGAAAAGTGGAAAGCGGAAACAAAACGCTGAAAGACGCTACCAATGAAGCGATCAGGGATTGGATCAATAATCCGACCGATACTCATTACTTACTTGGATCGGTTGTGGGCCCTCACCCCTATCCTGATATGGTGGCCCGATTCCAGTCAGTCATCAGCGAAGAGATAAAGTACCAGTTGAAAGAACAAACCGGAAGGCAGAATCCTGATTATATCATCGCATGTGTCGGAGGCGGGAGCAATGCCGCGGGAGCATTTTACCATTTCCTTGATCATCCGGAAGTTAACCTCATAGCTGTTGAAGCAGCAGGAAAAGGGGTTGATTCAGGAGAGTCAGCAGCTACTACTGTGTTGGGACGAAAAGGAGTGCTCCACGGGAGCCTGAGCCTGATCATGCAGACAGACGACGGACAAATCATTGAACCTTACTCTATTTCTGCGGGACTTGATTATCCGGGGATTGGACCCATGCATGCCAATTTGTTTTCAACCAAACGGGCTCAATTCTTAAATGCCACTGATGAAGAGGCTTTGAGAGCTGCCTTCAACCTGACGCAAAAGGAGGGAATTATTCCTGCCCTTGAATCTGCTCATGCTCTCGCTGCATTGGAGAAGATCAATTTTAAAAAGGATGAAATTGTTATCGTGAATATTTCAGGCAGGGGAGATAAAGATATGGAAGCCTATCTGGATTATTATAAGACATTATCAAAAAAACAATCATAATATGGAAAACCGGATTCAATCACTTTTCAGGAAAAAAAATAAAAACATCCTGTCTGTTTATTTTACCGCAGGATTCCCGGAATTGAATAACAGTGTTGAAATTATCGAAGAATTGGAGGCTAATGGGGTTGATCTGATCGAAATCGGAATTCCTTTTTCTGACCCTGTCGCCGATGGTCCCATTATTCAGCACAGTTCAGATATTGCCCTCAGGAACGGAATGAGCTTAAATTTTCTATTCAGTCAACTGGAAACTATCAGGGATCGCATATCACTTCCTTTGATCATGATGGGGTATCTAAATCCGATTATGCAATACGGAATTGAAAACTTTTGCCAAAAATGTCAAAGTATTGGAATCGACGGTACAATAATTCCTGATCTGCCGTTAGATGTATATGAAAATGATTTTATGGAGGTGTTCAGGAAGAATAGTCTGATTAATATCTTCCTGATTACACCCCAGACAAGTGAATCAAGGATTAGAAAGATTGACAGTCTTTCGTCAGGATTTATTTATATGGTCTCCTCCTCTTCAACCACAGGCATAAAAGACAACATTATCGATTCACAATCTTCCTATTTTAAGAGAATAAGTGAAATGAACCTGAATTCCAAACTGTTAACGGGATTCGGGATCTCTGACCGGTCCTCATTCAAAAAGGCTTGCCAATACACCAATGGGGCAATAATTGGAAGCGCTTTTATAAAATCGCTTTCGGGTGAAGGAATGATCAGGGACAGGGTGAAAACCTTCGTTCAGAATATCAGATAATTCAGACTCTTTTTTTTACGGTTAATTATTTTAAATAATGTGCGCTTGGAATAATCTGCTCACCAAAACAATTACCTTGTTGAGCATCTGTTTTTAAAACTGATAAATGTTTGCCGGCAGTATTGAAGGTCATGGCTGATATTAGATTGATCATACGTTTGCGTCATTCCCTATACCGGTCCCCTCACCGTCCATAAGCCTCTGGCTGCTTATTTCCCCCGAATGTCTTCTTAAGAAAATCACTTTACCCCTATCAAAACTGTACCATGGTCGTACCAGGTCCATAATTTAAATACTATTTCTATACTATTTAAACACTATATCTACACTAATTAGTGCAGATATAGTGCAGAAATAGTGCAGAAATAGTGTAGGAACTATGGACCTGGTATAGCCATGGTACGGGTAAGGTACTGCGAAATCATTCCGGGATGAAGTCATGGAATAGAAGATTGGCGTGGTCAGTTATTCATCCGGGAGTTTAAAGCGTGGTTCTTTTAGAGAGTTGTGCATTTTTTATTTCGAACTAAGATTAAATTAAGTTATTTTTGCCTCCGGTTTTATCCCGCACGTGTGGGATTCCAGGAGATTTTCACCAAAGCCATTTAAAAATGATTGAATCGTGTTATTGGATTTTGTTGAAATTTTCCCTTAACTTATGATAACATATTTAATTCAATCAAACGTAAATGAAAAGAATAATTTTCCTTCTATCCTTTTTGGTTTTTCTAAGCTTTGTATCCAAAGCTGATGAAGGGATGTGGATCCCTTCACTTATCGAAAAGCTGAACATACATCAAATGGATTCACTGGGCTGCAAGCTGACTGCGGACCAGATTTACAGCATTAACAAATCAAGTCTTAAAGATGCTGTTGTTGCTATTGACCATGGCTCATGTACCGGGGAAGTTGTCTCTGCCGAAGGTTTGTTGTTAACAAATCATCATTGCGGTTACAATGATATTCAGGCGCATAGTACTGTTGAACATGACTATCTCAATAATGGTTTCTGGGCAAAAACCCGGGATGAAGAACTCCCCAATCCGGGTAAAACGGTTACATTTTTAATCAGTATTGAAGATGTTACCGGACGTGTACTTAAAAATGTCACCGATAGTATGGATGAGGAAACCCGGATAGAAAAGGAGCGGGAAGCAATCTCGGAAATTGAGAGAGAGGCGAGAAATGAATCCAAGTATGAAGCAAGGGTGAAAAGTTTCTTCGAGAATAATCAATTCTACCTGTTCCTTTATCAAACATTTCGCGATATTCGTCTTGTAGGCGCTCCACCTCAATCGATTGGTAAATTCGGTGGAGAAAAAGACAACTGGGAATGGCCCAGGCAAACAGGAGATTTTTCAGTCTTCAGGATATATTGTGCCCCTGATGGCAAACCTGCAGATTATTCGAAAGATAATGTTCCTTATCATCCTAAATATTTTCTCCCCATTTCACTAAAAGGAATTGAGAAAAAGGGATTTACGATGGTATTGGGATATCCGGGTACGACAGAGCGATACGAAACCGCTACAGGAGTAAAATATATAATGGATGTTGTAAATGCTACACGAATTAAAGTAAGGAAAGCGAAACTGTCCATCATTAAGGATTATATGGACACCAGCGAAAAAGCCAGTCTGCAGTATGCTGCAAAATTTGCACAAAGTTCCAATTATTATAAATATTCTATTGGTCAGAACGAGGATTTGAGAGCATTAAATGTTATTAGTAAAAAAGAAGAAATCGAAAATGAATTTACCAAATGGGTCAATCAGAATCCCGAAAGAAAAGAAAAATATGGTGATGCACTTGCTCTGATTAATTCATCCTTTAAAAATCCCGATGATAAAATTGCCCTGGAATATATGCGCGAAGCCATATTGAGGGGACCGGAAATATTTTCATTTGCTTCGGAAGCTTCATCGCTTTATGAAGCCTTAAAAGGGACTAACCAGGAGAAAATTGATACTGCGGCACAGGAATTAAAAAACTCTCTTAATGAATATTTTAAGAATTATAATGCTCCCACTGATATGAAAATTACCGCAGTACTGTTAAAATTATATACGGAAAATGTAAATTCAAGGTATATTCCCGGATTTTGTGAGCAGGTAATAAAGAGAGATAAAGGAGATTTTAATGTTTATGCCAGGAAATTGTTCAAACATTCAATTTTTGCAAGTAAAGCAAGGATGGAAGCTTTTCTTCAGTCACCTTCTTTAAGGAAATTAGATAAGGATTTGGCATTCAAGGCTATGCAATCCATTTTTAAGACATTGGATACTATCTCGCTCGATCTTAGCAAAACAAGGTTAAATCTTGAAAAGGGCCGAAGATTGTATATGGCAGGTTTGATGGATATGTATAAGAATAAAAAGTTTTATCCTGATGCCAATTCAACGATGCGAATGACGTATGGCTATGCAAATGGATACGTTCCCAGGGATGCGGTATACTATAAATATTTTACAACTTTACTGGGCTACATTCAAAAAGGCCTTACAGGTAATCCGGATTATTACTATCCCCCAAAACTGGGTGTAATGTACAGGGAGAAAGATTACGGGAGGTATGCGGATAAGGACGGAACACTACATACATGTTTTATTACCAATAATGACATAACAGGAGGTAATTCCGGCAGCCCGGTCATTAATGCCAATGGTGAACTTATTGGACTTGCTTTTGACGGGAACTGGGAAGCCATGAGCGGAGATATTGCTTATGAACCCCATTTGCAAAGATGTATCTGTGTCGATATACGATTTGTTCTCTGGATAATGGATAAATTTTCAGGAGCCGGCAATTTGGTCAAAGAAATGGATATAAGAGAATAGAGAGAAGTGATCAGTGTTCAATGATCAATTTCTAAAATTATTTTTTCATACAATAAAGCTTACCCGTGCGGATGTATTTCGTCCTGGCGGACAGTTTAGGGCTACAGCCAAATTATGAATAAAAAGTTTCAATATTTCAGTGTTTATATGTTTTAGTGAACCTTGAAACTCCGAAACCCTGAAACGTTATTTTGATAATGGTAAAAAATCCTGAGGTAATTATCTATTCAGACGGAGCATCCAGAGGCAATCCCGGTCCCGGGGGATTCGGGACTGTTTTAATGTCAGGGACACATCGCAAAGAGATTTCTCAGGGTTATAAGCTTACAACCAACAACAGAATGGAATTAATGGGTGTGATTGCAGGACTGGAGGCATTAAAAGTGGAACAGTGCAGGGTCACTGTTTACACCGATTCAAAATATGTGGCAGATGCTGTAGAAAAAAGATGGATTTTTAATTGGGTTAATAAACGTTTCAAAGGAAAAAAGAATTCGGATTTGTGGCTGCGATTTCTTGAGGTTTTCAAACGTCATCAAGTTAAGTTCATTTGGATAAGGGGGCATTCTGATAATCCTGACAATGAAAGGTGTGATCAGTTAGCCGTTCAGGCTTCTCTTCAAAATAATCTTGCGGAAGATTCCGGATATCAGCCCGAAAACTGAATAAACAACTTTTCAACAATTGTTTAAAAAAAAATACATTTGTCAGTTTAAAAACTTATGATATGAAGTGGTTTTACAATTGGGTAATCCATGGATATTATGTTATAATAGTAATTGCTTCTTTACGAAATGAGAAAGCCAGAAAATGGATTCAGGGACGTAAAGATATCTTCAAAAGACTCAGTGAAAAGATAAAACCGGGAGAACCTATTTTATGGTTTCATGCCTCGTCACTTGGTGAATTTGAACAGGGAAGACCGGTTATCGAATCCATAAAAAAGCAAAAGCCGGATTATAAAATCTTACTTACTTTCTTTTCGCCTTCGGGATATGAATTAAGAAAGAATTATCAATATGCGGATTGGGTTTTCTATCTCCCTCTGGATACAAGGAAAAACGCTGCAAAGTTTATCAGTATTGTCAAACCTGAAAAGGCTTTTTTCATAAAATATGAGTTTTGGTTTAACTATCTATCTGAATTAAAGGCAAATTCTATTCCGACCTATATATTTTCGGCCTTGTTCCGGCCTTCCCAGATATTTTTCCGCCCTTGGGGAAAATGGTTTCTTAAAGCACTGAAGGTATATGACCACATTTTTGTCCAGAATCAGGAATCCTATGAAATTCTTTATAAGCACGGATTCAGAAATGTCGACATTTGCGGAGACACGCGACTTGATGCAGTAGGTGAAATTGCTGATAAAGCCTCTGGTCTGGAAAAGATGGAACTTTTCTGCAGAGGTAAAAAAGTAATAATCGGAGGAAGTACCTGGAAAGAAGATGAAGATTTGTTTATCAGATATATTAATGAAAACAACTCCGATCAGAAGTTTGTGATTGCCCCACATGAAGTAAATAAACTGGCAATCGAAAGAATTACCAATACCTTAACCAAACCTTATTCATTTTACTCTACATCTTCAGATGAGGAAATATCAATTTCGAAAGTTCTGATCATTGATGGATACGGCTACTTGCTATCTATTTACAAATATGGTCTTTTTGCCTTTATCGGGGGAGGATTTACGACAGGAATTCATAGTATTCTCGAACCTGCGGCATTTGGATTACCGGTTATTTTTGGTCCAATATATAAAAAATTCCAGGAAGCACATGATCTTATAAAGCTTGGAGCCGCTGTTTCAATCTCCGGGTACGATGAATTGGCATTAATAATGAATGAATATCAGGGAAATGACAAATTGCTTGCAGAAGCTTCTGCAATTGCGCGTAATTATGTCAATAAAAATCGTGGAGCTACAAAAGAGATTGTTCATTACTTTTTTGGATAATTCAAATTCCTCTTCTTTCAAATTCCTCTTTTAAGCCTTATTATCTGGAATTTATCTTTTCTGATACTTTTACAAAAATTACTTTTTTTGCAAACAATTTTAAATTATCAAAAGGCTATATTATTCATATAGAGGATATTAACATTAAATAGTTGATAACTTTAAAATTTTATTGATAAAAATGTGAACCAATTTTCACCTTCTGTGATTAAATTGCATCATCAGAAAATAGTTAGTAAGTACTTAATTATATGATATTCGATTCACAATTCTGACCTAATAAAAACATCTTATGGAATTAAAAGAAAGTATTATGCAAAAAAAGGAGAAGGTTCAGCCTATTTATTCAGCCGATAAAGCTTTTGCAGCATCGGTTAAGTACTTTAATGGTGACGACCTTGCCGCCCGGGTTTGGGTCAATAAATATGCCGTTAAAGATTCTTTCGGTAATATCTTCGAATTGACACCCGATGATCTTCACCGGAGAATGGCTTCAGAAATTGCACGGATTGAAAGGAATTATCCCAATCCTTTAACTGAGGATGAATTATTTAACCTTTTTAAAGACTTCAGATATATTGTCCCCCAGGGAGGTCCCATGACAGGAATAGGAAATAATTTTCAGGTCGCTTCATTATCCAATTGTTTTGTTGTAGGAAACGGTGCCGACAGCTATGGCGGTATTATTATGGTTGATCAGGAACAGGTTCAGCTGATGAAACGACGTGGGGGTGTGGGACATGATTTATCACATATCCGGCCTAAAGGTTCACCTGTAAAAAATTCGGCTTTGACCTCTACAGGCATTGTACCTTTTATGGAAAGGTTCTCAAATTCAACACGGGAAGTTGCCCAGGATGGACGTCGCGGGGCTCTGATGCTTTCGGTTTCCATTAAACATCCCGATTCTGAAGAATTTATTGATGCCAAAATGACAGAAGGGAAAGTAACAGGTGCAAATGTTTCCGTAAAAATTAATGATGAATTCATGGAAGCAGTAAAAAACCAATCCATTTATCGTCAAAAATATCCGATTGACAGTGCTCATCCAATTTATACAAGAGATACAGATGCAGTCAATCTTTGGAATAAAATAGTACATAATGCCTGGAAATCAGCAGAGCCCGGAATATTATTCTGGGATACTATTATTCGGGAATCGGTTCCTGACTGTTATGCCGATTTAGGCTACAGAACGGTCTCAACTAATCCATGCGGAGAAATTCCGCTTTGTCCTTACGACAGCTGCCGTTTAATCGCAATCAATCTTTATTCCTATGTAGAAAATCCTTTCACCCCGGAAGCTAAATTTGACTTTGATTTATTCAGCGAACATGTTCATCTGACTCAAAAGATCATGGACGACATTATTGATCTTGAGTTGGAAAAGATAGATGCAATTTATGAAAAGATTTTGTCAGATCCCGAAGATGAGGAAATCAAAAGAGTTGAGATAAAATTATGGAAAAAAATAAGGGAGATGGCAGCTAACGGACGCCGAACGGGAATTGGAATTACCGGTGAGGGAGATATGCTTGCGGCCTTAGGATTACAATACGGTTCAGAAAGTGCAATTGATTTTTCTGTGGAAGTACAGAAAAAATTAGCTCTGGAAGCTTATCGCGGTTCGGTGAATCTTGCAAAGGAACGAGGTCCATTCCCCATTTATGACACTAATCGGGAAAAGAATAATCCATTCATTCAAAGGATTGCCAACGCTGATCCCGAACTTTATAACGATATGGCAGCCCACGGACGCCGGAATATTGCTTTGTTAACAATAGCACCTACAGGAACAACCAGCCTGATGACACAAACCACTTCAGGTATTGAACCGGTATTTATGCCTGTATATAAACGCCGCCGTAAAGTAAATCCAAATGATAAGCACGCACGTGTAGATTTTGTTGATGAAATGGGCGACAGTTGGGAAGAGTATATCGTTTTTCATCATAAGTTCAAAGTCTGGATGGAAATAAACGGCTATGATACTGACCGAAATTATACCAATGAAGAGCTTGAACGGCTCGTGGCCAAATCTCCTTATTATAAGGCTACATCAAATGATATAGATTGGTTATCAAAAGTCCGTATGCAGGGTGAAATTCAGAAATGGGTAGACCACTCCATTTCTGTAACCATTAACTTACCCGAAGAAGCAACTGAAGAATTAGTCAATAATCTCTATTTTACTGCCTGGGAGAGCGGATGCAAAGGCGTAACAGTCTATCGTGAGGGATCGCGTTCGGGAGTATTGCTTTCCACAAAGGATAAAGTGAAGGATGGCATCTTCCCCACGAAACGACCTGAAATTCTTGATGCCGATATCGTGCGCTTTCAGAATAATAAAGACAAATGGATCGCTTTCATCGGCCTGATAGATAATAAGCCTTATGAAATTTTCACTGGTCTTAATGATGATGAGGACGGTATTTTATTGCCAAGATCCGTGACCCAGGGTTGGATTATCAAAAGCCGCGATGAGCAGGGTGTTTCAAGATACGATTTCCAATATCGTAATTCGAGAGGTTACAAGACAACAATTGAAGGCCTATCCTATAAATTCAACCCGATATTCTGGAATTATGCAAAACTGATATCAGGTGTATTGCGCCACGGTATGCCTATCCAGAAAGCAGTTGAACTTGTAACAAGCCTTCAATTTGATGTCGAGTCGATTAATACCTGGAAAAACGGTGTTGCCCGTGCATTGAAAAAGTATATTCCCAATGGTACTGCAGCCGAAGATGCAAGATGCGAAGGGTGCGGTTCTACAAATGTGATTTATCAGGAAGGTTGCCTGATTTGCCAAAATTGTGGCTCTTCCAAGTGCGGTTGATTTTATCAGTTAAATATAATTAACTAACATGAGACCTCAAAGGAGGTCTTTTTGTTTTAATAATTATCTTGTGATTAACTTTAATTTATGAGTAATCAGGACGGTAAAGTAAAAGAGTAAAAAGTTAATATCAGTTTGTTGATATTTTCTTTGTTCAAGATAAATACTGGGATTTGAACCAAGATATATCAGTTGATAATTGGTCATAAATCTATTCCCCAGGTATTGTTTTTTGTATTCAAATAAAGTATCTTTAATCAGTATTGTCGATAACATCAATGCAAAGTAAGCGATAATGAAAACCAATTATATCAGGATGGACAATTATGAGGAGCATCTTGAAATTGAGATGGACCAGGTACAATCGAACAAAGCAGAAGATTATATATTAGGTTTTGAAGTCACGAAACTTGGTGAGATAATAAAAGAAATGAGGGAGAGGCAACATTTAACGCGAGAGGAACTTGCCCAAAAGTGCGGTACTTCCAGTTACTACATTTCAAAAATAGAAAATAATTTACTGGATATACCGGTTTCTGCCCTCTCCACTATTATCAGACAAGGATTAAACGGTCAACTGGAGCTAAGAGTGAGATTATAAGCCAATTATGCCCCAAAAGCATATAAATCATTTCATTAAAATCTTAATGAATTTTATTGTACAACAAGCCTTAAAGATTTGACTTGTCTTTCAATATTATGTTTATTGTAAGGCATGGAGCAAATACGAACCAATCACGACCCAAACACGGAGAGAACATCAGGCAATTATTTTCAACTTATTGTTAAATTATAAGATGCGGCGTCAAAAACATTAAAAAAGGCTTTTGGTTTAAATAAATATTATCTCTGATACTTCCAGGTGAGGAAAAAATCTTTTATTGATAGACTTTTACACTTTCTTAAAAATGTCTGGCAAAACTAAATCAAATTATCCCGGTAAAATGAACCAAGCAGGAAAAACAATTGTATCTGCCGAAGAAATTTATTAATTATAAGCATGATAACATTTAGTGAAGAATTTATTCTGAAAAGAATATAATT
Organism: uncultured Bacteroidia bacterium; assembly: GCA_963810555.1. GTDB lineage: Bacteria > Bacteroidota > Bacteroidia > Bacteroidales > Prolixibacteraceae. The sequence goes on from CAWENX010000006.1 coordinate 114,530, forward strand.
ATCTAAACATTTACATATTTTTAGACCCGAAAAGTTGAAAGTTAAAACCAGATTGAGATTGATTTGCTTATGGTTTATCAATTAGTGTTTTAAAACCGGCAGTTTGAATTTGTATTATTAATAAAGTTCAAAGATTAAAATATTTTAAAAGCATGAACAACGGTTAATCATCAGACTGTACTTTCTTAGAAACAATTTAAATTGTAATTAATCCTTGTCTGCCGGTTGTATAGCATTCTGGCATACTCTACTTTTGCAAAGCAAATTAGCCCTCTGATGTATAAATAATAAAAACATAAATCACATAGTTATGAGCAGTTTTCTTAGCGCCTCGATCGGGCGTAAAGTTTTTATGAGCCTGACAGGATTATTTCTCATCTTATTCCTGTGTGTTCACCTCACTGTGAATTTGATGCTGATATTTGATGATACAGGAAAATTATTTAATGTTGCCGCGCATTTTATGGCGACAAATCCCTTCGTAAGGACCATCGAACCTATCCTTGCTCTGGGTTTTATTATTCACATTATTTGGTCAGGGTGGATTACTCTTGAAAACATGAGGGCCCGGCCACGGGGATATTCAGTCAGTGACAAATTATTGCATTGGTGGCTCCCTTCTAAGAACATGTTTATATTGGGCGGTTTGGTTTTAATTTTTACAGTAATTCATCTCTTTGATTTCTGGGTAAAAATGAGATTCACCGGTAATCCGCTTCTTAATCTGCCTACCGGTCTGGGACCTGAAATTCATAATTCATATGCCCTTGTTTCAGGCTTGTTTATAAATTATCTCGCCTATGACTTCCTTTATATCGCAGGAAGTATACTTGTAGGGCTGCATATAACTCACGGTTTTTGGAGTGCATTCCAAACTATTGGTTTCAATAACAGCATTTGGATGAAACGGTTAAAAAATATATCAACCTTTTTTGGATATTTATTTGCAATCGGATTCGCAGCCATTCCGCTCTACTTCATTATTAAATTCTAACTGACAAAAAGGGATAACAATATGAGTACCTTAAATTCAAAAATACCGGCAGGGTCCATTTCACAAAAATGGACAAATCATAAAGCCAAAATCAAAGTAGTCAGTCCTGCCAATAAACGTAAACTTGATATAATTGTTGTAGGAACAGGCTTGGCGGGAGCTTCAGCTGCCGCTTCACTTGCAGAATTAGGTTACAATGTAAAAGCTTTCTGCTATCAGGATAGTCCGCGACGTGCCCATTCCATTGCGGCTCAGGGTGGTATTAATGCTGCTAAAAATTATCAGAACGATAATGATTCCGTTTATCGTCTTTTTTACGATACCATCAAAGGAGGCGATTACCGTTCACGCGAGGCCAACGTTCACAGGTTGGCTGAAGTCTCACCCAATATCATTGATCAGTGTGTTGCCCAGGGCGTTCCTTTTGCCAGGGAATATGGCGGATTGCTTTCAAACCGTTCATTTGGAGGAGTTTTGGTGAGCCGTACATTTTATGCCCGCGGACAAACAGGCCAGCAATTGTTGCTTGGAGCCTATTCCGCTTTAAACAGACAAATTGCAGAAGGCAATATTAAGATGTACACACGGCATGAAATGCTTGATCTTGTTTTGATTGACGGCAAAGCCCGTGGAATTATTGCCCGTGACATGGTAACGGGGGAAATTAAGCGTCATGGGGCTCATGCGGTCGTTATTGCTTCAGGCGGTTACTCAAATGTTTATTTTCTGTCAACCAATGCAATGGGTTGTAATGGTTCGGCAGATTGGGTATGTTATAAGAAAGGAGCTTATTTTGCCAATCCCTGCTTTGTTCAGATTCATCCTACCTGTATTCCTGTTCATGGTTCTCAGCAGTCAAAACTGACCCTAATGTCTGAATCCCTTAGAAATGATGGCCGGGTTTGGGTGCCAAAAAAACCGGAAGATGTTGCAAAGCTGCGAAACGGTTCTATCAGACCAAATGATATTCCCGACGAAGACCGTGATTTTTATCTGGAAAGACGTTACCCATCTTATGGGAACCTCGTTCCAAGGGATGTAGCTTCACGTGCCGCAAAAGAAAGATGTGATGCAGGATATGGAGTCAATGCTGAAGGCAAAGCTGTTTTTCTTGACTTTAAATATGCCATCGAACGTTTAGGAAAAGAAACCATTGAAAAAAGATACGGAAACCTTTTCCAGATGTACGAAAAAATTACAGATACCGATCCCTATAAAGAACCTATGCAGATTTACCCTGCAATCCATTATGTGATGGGGGGAATATGGGTTGATTATAACCTGATGACAACAATTCCGGGATTATATGCAATCGGGGAAGCCAATTTTTCAGATCATGGAGCTAACCGTCTTGGGGCCTCAGCGCTTATGCAGGGTCTTGCTGACGGTTATTTTATATTGCCTTATACGATCGGAGATTACCTTGCCGGTGAAATAATGGTGCCTAAAATTGATACAAACAGGCCGGAATTTGAGGAGGTTGAAAAAGTGGTCAAAGAAAGGCTCGAAAAATTATTCAGTATAAAAGGAAAAACTCCGGTTGACCATTTCCATAAAAAACTCGGACAAATAATGTGGGATAATGTAGGGATGGCAAGAAATGAAGAAGGTTTAAAGAAAGCCATCAAGGAAATCAGGGAATTACGCGATGAATTTTACAAAGATCTTTTAGTTCCCGGCGAAATGAACAATGTCAATCCTGAACTTGAAAAAGCAGGTCGTGTAGCCGATTTTCTTGAATTGGGAGAACTTATTGCTACGTGACGCCCTTAACCGCAAAGAATCCTGCGGAGGACATTTCCGTGAAGAGTCGTCAACAGAAGAGGGTGAAGCCAAACGTGACGATAAAAATTTTGCCTATGTATCAGCCTGGGAATATAAGGGCCTGGATACTGAACCCGAACTTCATAAGGAAGAACTGATTTTTGAAACTATTGAACTGACCCAGAGAAGCTACAAGTAGAATGAAAAAATGAACAAATGAAAGAATGAAAGAATAATTAAAAAGCAAGAACATTCTTTAATTCTTTAATTATTAATTCCTTAATTAATGAAAAATGGCCGATAAAATTCTTAAAAAAATATATGTAAAGGTCTGGAGGCAAAACAATCCAAAGGCTAAAGGTAAATTTGAAACTTACACTGTTGAAAATATATCTCAAGGTTCATCTTTCCTTGAAATGATAGACATTCTTAATGACCAGCTTATTTTGAACGGGAAAGATCCTATTGCTTTCGACCATGACTGCAGGGAAGGTATATGCGGAATGTGCTCGCTTTATATTAATGGTCATGCACATGGTCCTGACAGTGAAGTGACAACCTGCCAGCTGCATATGCGTAAATTCAATGACGGGGAAACTATTACTGTCGAACCCTGGAGGGCAGGTTCGTTCCCTGTTGTTAAAGACCTGATGGTTGACAGAAAGGCTTTTGAGAAAATCATGCAGGCAGGTGGTTTTATTTCTGTCAATACCGGAGGAGTCCCTGATGGTAATGTTATTCCTATTCCACAGGAAGATGCCGAGGAAGCAATGGATGCAGCCGCCTGTATCGGTTGCGGGGCATGCGTTGCAACCTGTAAAAATGCCTCTGCCATGCTCTTTGTAGCTGCCAAGGTTTCTCAATTGGCCAAGCTTCCCCAGGGACAAGTCGAAGCCAAAAGAAGGGCAAAAGCTATGGTGGCAAAAATGGATGAGCTTGGCTTTGGCGGATGCACAAATACTGGAGCTTGTGAACTGGCTTGTCCCAAATCCATCTCCATTTCTCACATAGCACGTTTAAACAGAGAATATCTCGCCGCAAAAATAGCGGACTGAAAGAAGGCTAAAAGCTGAAGTCTATAACCTATTGTCTGATGAGTGATTAATGCTAAATTTTGTGGAACATTGTGAAAACTTAGTGAAACATTGTATAACATCTTATCAATCAATATTTTATCACTAAGACTCACAAAGTAAAACTCACAAGGTTCACCATACTATTTTAATTCATCACTCATCATTCATCACTCATAACTCTTCCTTAAGCCTTTAGCCTACAGCCTACAGCCTACAGCCTTTCTTGTTATCAACAGTAAATAGTTGATAATTATTTCATTTATTCTAAATGCGAAGTTCTTCTTCAGGCGTCTTATCCATATATTCGCACTTGGTAAGTTATAGTTAAATTTCCTAACCGGATTATAATGCCATACAGAAGATTACCCAATACAGATCAGGCCAGATTGAGAGCTCTCAATGCAGCAATATTAGCCGCTCAAAAAAAATCGACTGAGGAACTGGCATTTTCTTCAAATACACTTGCCCGGTTAAGAGGTTTTTTTACCAATTTCGAAACAACGATAATCCATCATAAACTGGCACGCCAGCAACAGGAAAAAAATAGTTCGGTTTACCAGGATATTGTCAGAAAGGCAAGATTGTATCTGTCACACTTTATACAGATCATCAATTTTTCTGTTCAGAGGGGTGATATGAGACCTGAAGCGAGGAAATATTATGGATTTGATGATGAAATGAAATCACCATCTCTTCTGCTTGATTCTGAAATCCTTGAATGGGGAAAAAAGATAATCGAAGGAGAACATCAACGTGTGATTCATGGAGGAAATCCTGTTTATAATCCATCAATAGCATTGGTAAAAGTAAAATTCGACCAGTTTCTCGATGCCTATCATTTTCAAAAAACACTTCAAAATAATACAGCCAGATGGACCGCTAAAGTATCTGACCTTAGAACTGAAGCTGATGCTATTATTCTTGATATCTGGAATGAAGTGGAGGATCATTTTTCACATCTGGACGATGACCAGAAACGTGAAAAAGCTGTGGAATACGGATTGACTTATGTCTACCGCCCCACAGAAAAAATAAAATCCGATTCAAAAGCAGTTCAGACAACACTCGTGTTTTAGTAATGTTCATACTAAGAAAGCCCGAAAAGAAATTCTTTCGGGCTTTTTTTATTACCACTCAATAAGCATATTCTTTCCAGACCGGTAATTCACGGATTTCTTTTTGATCCTATTCCCTTTCTGAAGGAGATTAATTTACTCTTTTGCCTACTTTATCGTTGATTCATGGCGGTATCAAGTCCATACCAAAACCATATCTTCTGCACTATTTCTGCACTATATCTACACTATATCTGCACTAATTAGTGTTCATATAGTGTTTCAATAGTGAAAATATAGTGTTAATATTTTGGACTTGATATGGACATGGTACAGAGAAGGTCAGACGAAGACCTTCGGGAATCAGGTGCAGAAATTGACGACCGAAGAAGCCAATTATTCCTCAGGAAACCTGAACCGTAGGTTTTGGAGGAGTTGTACATTTTTTAGTTCAAAATCAGGATTATATCATTTCTGCAAAGTGAAGGGAATTGTTTTTTACATCGCAACCCGGAAAAGCTTAAATTTGTTTCTTTATATTTTATGCTGAAACGTATTTTATTACATACCTGGCCCTTTATTCTGGCATTGATAACATTTGCCTGTGTAGAATTCGGAATACATCATCCCTGGATGATTGAAAAATATTACTCAGAAGGGATTTATCCCCTTATTGCCACAACACTATCTTTCTTCAGCAGCGTTGTCCCGTTTTCATTATGGGATATGTTCTGGATTATCTTTACTTTAATAATTCTGTTTGCACTATTCCTGGTAATCAGAAGGAGATTGAAATTTTCGCTATTTGCCTTAAGACTATTCCAAAGTCTTGCTCTAATGTATACACTGTTCTATTTCTCCTGGGGTTTCAATTATTTCAGGCCCAAAATAGCAATCCGGTCTGATTGGATAAAGCCCGCTCCCGATGAATCCTTTTTTAGTCAGATACTTGATTCAATTATTGTTAATACAAATAAAAGCTACACACAAATTACTGCTTCCGATTACATAACCATTGATTCTCTGATTGAAAATTCATACAAAGAAAATTCCCGGGCTCTTGGCATTAATTATCCGAATGGAACAAGGGTCCCAAAAAGAATGATTTTAAGCTGGCTTTTTGCAAAATCAGGTGTAACGGGATATTTTGGGCCTTTTTTTAACGAAATTCAGGTCAACAGTTATTTACTCCCGTTTGAATATCCTTTTACATTAGCTCATGAAAAAGCCCATCAATTTGGCATGACCGAAGAATCAGAAGCAAATTTTGCCGCATTTGTCGTATGTTCGACATCTCAAGACCCGCGATTGCGCTATTCAGGAAACATGCAATTGCTTCTTTATTTTCTTTCAGATGCCCACCAATTAAAAAATTATAAAGAATATGTTGATCGTATCGACAAAAGGGTAATCAATGATATTCAAAATGAAAGGAAATACTGGAGAGAAATGGAAAACAAAACCATTGACAAAATCCAGACTGCTGCAAATAATGCCTATTTAAAAACAAACAGGATACCGGAAGGGGTTAAAAATTATAATAAGGTCGTTTCACTTGTATTAAGTTGGTACTATAATAAGATGGACCAATCAAAAAACAACAAATAAAAACTTCGGATTTTTAACTCTTATCTCTTTAAATATTCTTCCGGGTTATCAATGTATTTTTCAGGATCCTTCAACCTTCCCTTTTCCCTGTCAAAAGAGTTGAATTCTTTCATTTGAAGACTATCGATCATTTCAGGATTCAAGAGAATTCCATCTTTATATTTCAATTGAAATTTCAATGTCCCGTCAGGATTATAATATTTCCAGCTACCGTTATTCTGATCATTGTCATATTTTCCTTCAATCTGAATCTTACCGGATTCAAAATAAATAAGAACATCGCCATTTCGTTTTCCATCCTCGTAATTGATCTCGCTCTTTATTATCCCTGTAGAATAATACTCATGTGATATGCCATTAAGCTTTCCATTCAACCAATTTGTTTCCCTGATTAGCTTACCATCTGATGAGTAAAAACAGGACAAACCGCTTTTCAATCCTTTAATATAACTTTCCCTTGCGATGATAATATTCTTGTCATAATAAGTCCAGATGCTATCTTTTTGAGTGCCCATATAATTGCCTCTTGATACCAATAATCCATCTGTATCATATAATTCAGCTGTCACCTTACCCGAATTTGGAAAGTATAAAAGATTTGCTTTAAGCTTACCGTTTTCATGAAATCTTTTCCATTCTCCCACTGGCTTATTATTTTTAAAATAACCTTCATACCGAACGGTTCCGTCAGGAAACTTCCCAATCCACTTCCCTTGTCTCAAATTGTTGGAATCTGTCTGATTTATTTCCTGTTGAGACATTGAGGCCATACTTAGAGATAATAAAGCAAATAATATCAGAATTAACTTCATGTTGTCATTAATTGCAAAACTCTACGAAAGTATTACAATCCAATATTTTAAACAACTTTTTATTGATTTATCATCCTGCTGAATTATTCCGGTCCAGGTTTTAATCCTTTTATATCAACAAAACACACAAAGATTTTTATTCTTCGGTCTTTAGCCTTTAGTCTTTAGTCTTAATTAATAAATGACTAACTTTGGTCAAATTCCAAGTCATAATGCCCAAAAATAAGACAATTTCATTCTCTGCATTTGCAATTTTAAATATTGTTTTCCTCATAACGGTAATTTTCAGTTTCTCAACATCTCCGGTTGAAGCAAGAGAGAGGGAAAAGCCCTTGAATGATTCAATATATCAGGACAATATTAAAACTGTAGAATTTTTCCGGGAGGGATGGAATTTTTCGCTGCCGATTCTTGAAATGGGAAGCAATGAGAGACTTGTATTAAAATTCGATGAGCTTAATAATCAAACCAGGAATTATTCTTACACAATAACTCATTGTGATTTTGACTGGTTTCCGTCACGATTAATCCCTTCTGAATACATGGAAGGTTTTATTGAAAATCCGGTTAACGATTACAGAACTTCTATTAATACTACCATTCCCTACGTGAATTACCAGCTTGCCATACCCAATGAAAATGTCAGATTACTGGTGTCGGGTAATTACCTTTTAAAGGTATTTGAAGACGGAAAACAGGATTCACCCATTCTTACCCGAAGATTTTATGTGGTCGAACCTTCGGCCAGGATAAACGGGATTGTAAAAAATGCAACATTTGACAGATTCAGAGGACCCAATCAGGAAGTCGATTTTACATTTGATTATCCCAGGTTAAATATTCAAAATCCGTCAACTGAAGTCAAAGTCGTTTTAATGCAGAATTTCCGATATGATAATGCCATCACTAATCTTAGACCTCTCTATATCAGGAATAATCAACTGAGCTACGATTATAACCAGGAAAATGTATTTAAAGCAGGAAATGAATTTCGGAACTTCGATGCAAAAATTCTGCAGGTCAATGGTCTTGGAGTCAGAAACATTGAATTTATTCCCCCGTTATACAATGTATTCCTTGAAACCGACTATCCAAGAAGTGATCAAAGTTACATTTTCGAAAATGATCTGAACGGACAATATTTAATTAAGAATGATCGCTCCAACGATCCTGACCTTGAATCGGATTATATTCTTGTGCATTTTTCGCTTCAGGTTAACCGTCCTTTGCCGGAAGGGGATATTTATGTTTTTGGCGGACTTTCGAACTGGAAATGCAGTGAAGCAAACAAATTGAATTATAACACATGCCTTAAAACTTTATGAAGGCACATTGTTGCTTAAACAGGGTTTTTATGATTATCAGTACGTCTTTGTTGATAAGAATAATCCAAAGATAGATAATACCTTACTCGAAGGCAGTCATGTAGAAACCGAGAACGATTACCAGATTTTTGCTTATTACAGAGGCTTTTCTTCCCGTTATGACCGGCTGATCGGTTTCAGAATATTGAATTCTGTTAAACAATAATATTTTTCAGCGTTCCAGAGTTTCAAAGTTCCAGTGTTCCAATATTTCAGTATTTCAATTTGTAATTCTGTAACTCTGAATTTATTTGTTCGTCATTTTTAATTTTTAATTCTTCTTCCTTGGGGTATAGGTCGTATGCAAATATTCGTGGGAAATATGACCTAAAGGACTTCCAAGGAATTCATTGTACAGCTTAATTACATCCTGATTTTCATGGGATTTACGATATTTTTTTCCTTCGTCTTCCTTATAAATAGCCTCAAGACGTTTCGTACGAACTTCATCATTAACAGGACGCGGCTGGCCTCCTCCGCTGATACATCCTCCGGGACAACCCATTACCTCAATGAAATGATAAGGACTTTCCCCCCGTTTAATCTCATCCAGCAATTGTGCCGCACCTTTCAATCCGCTTGTGACGGCAACCTTTACATTAACTCCTTCCAGGAATGCGTACTCTTTCAAAGGTTTTTCAATTTTTATCTCCGCAGCTTTTATTCTTTTCAAACCAACAAGAGGTTGGACATGAAGACCTTCAGCAGGCAGTTCACGACCCGTAACCAGTTCATAAACAGTCCGGAGTGCTGCTTCCATCACACCTCCCGTGGTTCCAAAAATATCGGCAGCCCCGGTAGATAAGCCCATCGGACTGTCAAATGGAGTATCGGGTAAATTGCGGAAATCGATTCCGGCATCCTGGATCATTCTTGCCAGTTCGCGTGTTGTGATCACTGCATCAACATTGGGCAATCCGTCATTGGTCATTTCCGGCCTTGTGATTTCAAACTTTTTCGCCGTACAGGGCATCACGGATACAACGAAAATATCTTTTGGGTTGATATCCATTTTTTGGGCAAAATAGGTCTTTGTCATTGCCCCCAGCATCATGTGAGGCGACTTACAGCTTGAAACATGCGGAATCTGTTCTGGGAACTGATGTTCCATAAATTTAATCCATCCCGGACTGCAGCTCGTTATCAAGGGAAGATGAGCGCCATTATTGGGTGAAGTCATTGCCGCTTTCAGCCTTTCAAGCAATTCCGTGCCTTCTTCCATAATCGTCAGGTCTGCCGCGAAATTTGTATCAAAAACATAATCGAAGCCGATTTCACGCAATGCACTGACCATTTTACCGGTCACAACGTACCCGGTTCATATTCAAATTTTTCCCCCAAAGCTGCCCTTACTGCCGGAGCTGTTTGAACAACAACAGTTTTTGACTTATCCAGCAAAGCTTCCCATACTACCTGTGTGGAATCTTTTTCCTTCAATGCCCCCACAGGACAAACCAGAACGCACTGTCCGCAATTTGTACAAATTGATTCACCCAGCATTTCATCTTCGGTGGGACCAATAAATGTTGCAAAACCGCGGTGATGGGGATTCATTAACCCCACTCCCTGAATTTCATTACAAACTGTCACACACCTTCGGCATAAAATACATTTCGAACTGTCACGTACAATGGAGGGGCTTGAAATGTCAATAAGATCCTTTGATTTGGCTCCTTCATATTTGAATTCGTCCACCTGAATTACAGTTCCAAGTTCCTGCAATTCACAATTCTGGTTCCGCCAGCAGCCAAGGCAGTCTTTCGGATGATCGGATAGCATCAGTTCATAAAGCACTTTTCGCACATTCCTGACCTTTTCCGAATTGGTATTGACCACCATTCCGTCTTTTGCTTCAGTTACACAGGAGGCTACAAGAGTTTTAGATCCTTTTACTTCGACAACACAAACTCTGCAGGCACCAATCTGATGAACATTTTCCATGTAACAAAAATGAGGAATCAGAATATGATTGCTTTTAGCAGCCTCAAAGATTGTCGTTCCTTCTTCGACCTCGACCGGCTTATTGTTGATGGTTAGATTTATCATGGCAAATAGATCTTCTTGTGATTAACGTTTTGAACATTGCAGGCATCTCATGGCTTCCGCTATGGCATTAAGCTTGTGAAAGCCTTGCGCCACTTCATCAAATGACTGTCCTCTTGTTTCAGGTTCAAGGTACCGCATCTGAAATCTTTCATGTTCGACGGCATTACCCTCTTCAAAAGGATGAACCGGTATTTCAATGGGTTCGCCTGTATTGAGCTTGCCCTTGCCCCCTAAATATTTATCAATCGAAATGGCCGCATTTTTACCGTCCGCGATAGCGGTGATTACAACATCGGATCCCCTCGCAATATCACCTCCGGCAAATACTCCTTTCTGTGTTGTCATTTGAGTATATTGGTCAACTATGAAAGTTCCCCAGTCTGTGATTCCCACCTCTTCTTTGGTAATGAATGGTAAATCAGAATACTGGCTTACAGCAGGAATAGCCAGATCGATATTTAACAGGAAGTTTGAATCCTTCAGGACTTCAGGGCTACGGCGGGCATCTTTCCCAAATTTCCCAAGTTTCATCTTAATGCATTCAATCTGTGTTACTTTCCCATTTCCGATGAACCTTACCGGTGCCACCAGTTCATGAAGGATTACGCCTTCTTCCAGTGCCTCCTCTACTTCTCTTTTATCGGCCGGCATTTCTTCCCTGGTCCTTCTGTAAAGAAGATGCACTTTCTCAGCGCCTAATCTCAGACGCAGATCTTGCAGCATCAATAGCTGTGCTCCCTCCGCCGATCACTGCAACAATGCCTTTTACCGTCACATCCTTATTAAGATTGATATCCCTTAGAAAATCAAGGCCGTGATAAACGCCTTGCTTCTCTTCTCCTTCAATGCCTATTTTCTTCGATAACTGGGTTCCGGTCGCAATATAAATCGCCTGGTATTTTGATTTCAATTCATTGAAAGTAATCTTATCACCGATCTTGGTGTTGTAAATAATATTGATCCCTGCCTGTACTATTGAGGAAATTTCTTTTTTCAAAACTTCCTTGGGAAGCCTGTATTCTGGTATCCCATAAGCAAGTATTCCACCTGCTACCGGTTTTTCCTCATAAATATCAACGGTATAGCCTAACCTTGCAAATAATAACCGCAAGTCAGGCCTGAAGGCCCTGCACCTATAATCCCTACACGATTTGCCGTTCTTTTGAAACATCAGGCTCAGGAAGGGTTCATCAGAATTCAACACCTGGTCTGCTGCATAACGTTTAAGGTCTGCTATGGCAATGGGTTCATCAATCTGTGCGCGGCGGCACTTGCTTTCACAAGGATGGGTGCAAACACGGCCGCAGATCGAAGGGAAAGGATTCTCCTGCCGGATCAGATTATAGGCATCCCTTATCCTTCCCGCAGCGATAAGAGCAATGTAACCCGGTACATTGACTCCCGCGGGACAGGCATTCTGGCAAGGCGAGATAAACATTTCACTGCAAACTCCTGCCCTGCAGTAGTGGTTCCTTATATGCTCGTCATATTCTTGCCTGAAATGCTTGATTGTACTCAGCACAGGATTCGGCGCTGTCTGTCCTAAACCGCAGATCGCTGATTCTTTAATGGCATTGCCCAATTCAATCAATATTTCGACATCACCTTCTTTTCCCTTCCCCTGGGTGATCCGTTCAAGGATTTCAAGCATACGTTTTGTTCCGAGACGGCAGGGAACACATTTTCCGCACGATTCTTCCTGGACAAATTCCATGAAATAACGCGCCATATCAACCATACAGGTATCTTCATCGGCACAGATCAGTCCGCCCGATCCCATTATGGCGCCGTGCTGGATCAGTGAATCATAATCGATTGGCGTGTTAAGATGGGCTGAGGTAAGGCAACCGCCTGATGGGCCTCCTGTCTGAGCCACTTTAAAGGCCTTTCTTCCTGGAATACCTCCTCCGATGTCAAAGAGGATCTCTCCAAGTGAGACTCCCATCGGAACTTCGATCAATCCTTTGTATTTTATATCACCCGCAAGGGCAAATACTTTTGTTCCCTTGCTTTTTTCTGTCCCAACCGATGCAAACCACTCCGCCCCTTTCCTGATAATAGAAGGAACATTTCCGAAAGTTTCAACGTTGTTGATAACGGTCGGTTTTTCATACAAGCCGCTCTGGACAGGATACGGAGGTTTTTGCCTTGGCTCGCCCCTCTTTCCTTCCACCGAAGCCATCAGGGCAGTTTCTTCACCGCAAACAAAAGCTCCGGCCCCGATACGGATTTCCATATCGAAATTAAAGTCTGTTCCAAGATATTTTTTCTCCAAGCAATCCCCACTCCCGGGCTGTTTTGATGGCCATTGTTAAACGTTCGACGGCAATGGGATATTCAGCCCTGATGTAAACGATTCCTTTCGAAGCCCCTATCGCATATCCTCCAAGCAGCATCCCTTCAATGACAAGATGGGCATCACCTTCCAGAAGACTGCGGTCCATAAATGCTCCCGGATCACCCTCATCGGCATTGCAAATAATATATTTTTGTCCGTTTTTAACATTTCGTGCCATCTGCCATTTCATACCGACAGGGAAACCTCCGCCGCCGCGTCCCCGTAGTCCTGACTTCAGGATTTCTGTCGATAACATCTTCAGGAGTCATCAGTTTCAAAGCCTTTTCAATGGCAAAATATCCGTCATGGGCAATATATTCTTCGATTGAGGCAAAATCAATAACCCCGCAGTTCTGAAGCACATTTTTCTTCTGATGTCTGAAAAAATCAATATCGTTCAGATGCGGAACAGCTTTCCCTGTTTCCGTATCCTTAAAGCACAGCTTTTCAACAATCTTCCCTTTTTTGATATGATCTTTTACGATACCTCTCATGTCTGACGGTTTCAGGCTGCAGTAAAGTATATTGCCTGGATTGATGATCAGTGTCGGCCCAAGGGAACAGGCTCCCATGCATCCGGTAAGATTGATCCTTACTTTTGACATAAGCTTCTCATTCTCAAGGGCAGTTATAAAAGCCTCCTTAACTTCCCTGCAATCAGATGAGATACAGCCCGCCCCGTAACAGATATGAGCTGTATACTGAAACTCTTTCTCTTTTTTGAGGAATTCTTTCTTTACCGCTTCAAGATCCTCATAAGATTTTATATTCATGTTATTTGGTTTACAGAGAATTAGTACTTACTTAAGTATTCCGAGTATCCGCTGTATCTTATTCGGATTGACCTGTTTGTATACTTTATCGTTGACCATCATAGCCGGAGCAAGGCCGCAGGCGCCGATACAGCGCATAACCTGCAAGCTGAACATTTTGTCTTCTGTGGTAGCTCCCACATCAATACCGAGCACATCTTTCAGCTTGTTCAGCAAATCTTTTCCACCTCTTACATAACAGGCCGTTCCAAGGCAGACCGATACGGTATACTTGCCTTTCGGTTTGGTCGAGAAAAAGGAGTAAAAGGACAGCACGCTGTTGACTTTCGAGATCGACATGTCCATTTCTTCGGCGATAAACCGCTGCACTTCCGAAGGAAGGTATCCGAAAATCGCCTGCGCCATGTGAAGGACCTGTATCAGGTTGTTTTCCTTTCTCTCATAGTCGATAATGACATCGCGGAGAAGAGCGTATTTCTCCTCCTCAGTCATCGACTGAACATTACAAACTTCTTCTTTGGTGATCATAACCGGATCTGTTAAATTAGACTGGTGCTCAGGGAGATGAAACAATCCGGGAGCTTATTCACTGCCGGTTTCATTTTCCCATGTTTATACTGTCAAAAGTAGATATCTTCAATGACTCCTCCAAGGATTATTTGAATTTTAGAATGATTTAAATAAATGTTCAGAATTCCTTAACCTTATGTTTCCAATAATTTAAAACGCTTCCAATCTCACCTGCTCCGAGTTCCCCTTCGTTTGCAACGAAGGGGTCTATGGCTTATCGTAGGTAAAGATAATCACTATTCATACCAAATCCCTCCAATCACATAAATAACAGTCCGAAATTTAGTTAATTAAAAAAATAATACATACATTCGCGAATAACTTAGTACCTAAAAAATGAAAAAATACTTTTCAATTTTCTTTTGTTTTTCAATTGGAATTGTACTTAATGGCCAAAACCTTCAGAAACTCGATAATGGAATTATTATCAAAGGAACTCAGTATTTGAACACAGAATACAATACTGAATTTCAAACCTTTACTTTAGATTCAGTAATAATTGAAATTGGCCAGATTTTTGAAAAACCATTTAGTACACATAAATTTTACTGTAAGGCAATAATTCAGGCAAAAATCAACAATAAGATTATAAACGAATTATATTTTGATGATTTTGAACCAGTTGGAGATTCTTATGGATTATGTTTCAATAAGAATCAATTAATAACAAATTACATTATTGGTTCTAAATATGGAGATTATGAAGGTCTTGTTATTTTAATTGATTCAAGAGGAAGAATATTTAAAAAATCTGGAGGAAATTATTTCATATCAGCGAATAGAAAATATTTAATTTCACGTTGGAACTCAGATTTATCAGGCATGACAGTTTTTGATTTTGATAAGAATAAGTTTTATTTATTCCAAAGAATTGCCGGTTTATCTTTCTAATTGGTACATAAACAGTGGAAAATACTACGCCGCTCAATGGGATGAAAATAAAGAACTAAACGTAATATATATGTTTGATCCGGAACATCTTACATTTTCAAAAACAAATATGAATTTATCAGAACTACATCAATTTAAAGAAGCTCATGAAAATGGATGTAAACCTGACTAAATAATCAAAATCCTTTCGCTCTCCGTAGTCTGAAACGAATGGGTCTGCAGCATATCGTTAATAATGATAATCAGTAATTAATAAAAATCCCTCTATTCCCAAAAAATCAGGATTCCAAATTTGCAAATAGTTGTCTGAATAGTTAACTTTGAGACATGAATTTCGTAAGACAGGTAATAGCGTATAAACGTTATTTCCTCGACTTTTATGAGGAACAAACTGACGATGTTCAAAGAAAAATTGAGTGGACTCTGAATTTAATCCGTGTTACAAGACAGGTCCCGGAAAAGTATTTTAAACACATCGAAGGGATAAAAGGCCTCTATGAAATCAGAATTGAAGCAGGAAAAAGCATTTATCGTATCTTCTCATTCTTTGACAAGGGTAATTTGGTGATACTTGGAAATGCTTTTCACAAGAAAACCCAGAAGACGCCAAAAAAGGAAATCGAGAAGGCAATTAAAATAATGGAGGAATATCAAAATGAAAGCAAAAAGTGACTTAACCACATTGGATCAGATTCTTGACAAAAAATACGGTAAGAGAGGAAAACCAAAGCGTGAGCAATGGGAGCAGCAATTTGAAGCATTCAGGCTCGGCGTATTACTCGAACAAGCAAGAACTAAACTTGGAATGACACAAGAAGAGCTTGCCCAAAAATGCGGCACGAATAAATCATATATTTCCAGAATCGAAAACAATGCCTCTGATATACGATTATCAACATTAATGAAGATTATTCAGCAAGGCCTCGGCGGCCGTCTAATCCTGACACTGCAATTGTAAATAAAGGCGTTCCCCCTCGTTTGCAGCGAAGGGGTTAATGGCTTATCGTATTTAAGATAATCACTATTCATCCCAAATCCCTCCAATCACATAAATCACAGTCCAGACGACTCTCAGACCTTAAGCGTTAAAAGCACAACCTTTCGTTACTTTTCAATATATCTTGATAAGTATGAGACAGATCAATCGAAAATACCTTAAATTTGTAGAAAAAAGATGGAAACATTAAAGATCAGCATCATAAATCAGGATGCCCTGGCTATTCTAAAAGGAATGGAACAGGCAGGCTTAATAGTTTTACCTAAAAAGGAAGTAAAACATAAAGACCTGTCAAAACAATTAAGAGGGACTATTTCCGGTTCCCGCGCCAAAGAAATGATCGAAACAATCGAAAAAGAAAGGGCAGAATGGGACCGGAGATATTAATCGATACCAATATTGCAATAGCATATATCGGGAACCGTTTAAGTGCCAGGTCTATGAACCGGATAGATAAAATCCTGGATGGAACTTACCATATCTCCGTAATTAATAAGATTGAATTGCTTGGTTATCCCAATCTTAAAAATAACGAAGAGGAAATATTTAAATTGTTCATCAATAATTCCATTCTTTATCCCATTGACGATACAATTGTCGATCAAACAATTGAAATCAGGAAAAAATATAAAATCAAACTTCCCGACGCATTTATAGCTGCAACTTGTTTGGTACACGGTCTGGCGATCCTTACGATTAATGCGAAAGATTTTGAAAATATTGAAGGGTTGATTGTAATTTCAGAAAATACCATAAAGGGATAAAGACTGCTGCAGATTTCAATTATCATCTCGAACACCTTTTCGCTTGCCTTGAAGAGTCAAAAATAAATCGTTTGTAGCGATAATCACTAATCACACAAAATCACTTCAATCCCCAAAATAAAAGTCCATACAAATCCTATTTTTCCTTATATCATCTCCGGTGTTTATTCGTAGATTATTCGTAGTTTATTCGTAGATCATTCGTATATTATACGAATAAACTACGAATAATGTATGTATAATCTACGAATAAATAGCGGAGATGGTACGGTTGAATCATGGAGAAATATAGGATGTGAATTTATTTTTTGAAGATAAATCCTGAATTGTGCTGGTCCGGGATTAACGATGTTTAATTTAATCAGAGGGAATAAAGAATGATCTCATAAAAAATTGGTGTTATTAATAAGATTTAGGTGATACTATTGCGATTTAATTAAATCCTTATTACTTTTGTGCGCGTTTTGAAAAGAACAGGATAATTGGATTCCGAAATAGTTTTTTTCTTAACGGGAATCGTTTAAATTGTTGTTATGGAAACTAAGGCAATAAATATCAGGTACAGTGAACTGGCCAATTCGGAGTGCTGCCTCTCGTGCGGGGGGGCAATCAATTATTCTAAACCGAAACCGGGCGAGGTATGTGTCGATCTTGGAAGCGGCAGGGGAACCGATGTGCTGAGACTGGCGGAAGAGGTTGGGGCAGAAGGTTTTGCATACGGGATCGATATTTCGGAAGGGATGCTGGAAAAGGCACGCAAAATGGCATCGAAATTCGATGTCAAGAATGTCTCTTTTATTTGCAGCGACCTTGAAAAAATCGATTTGCCTGATAATCGGGCGGACCTGATCATTTCAAACTGCACAATCAATCATGCTTCAAACAAACAGGCCGTTTGGAATGAAGTTTACCGTATCCTGAAAAAAGGAGGCCGTTTTGTGGTGAGCGATATTTACTCGACGAGCCCCATTGCGGATGAATATAAAAATGATCCTGAGGCTGTTGCCGAATGCTGGGCCGGCGCTGTAACAAAGGATCGAATATATGAAAACACTTTCCGCGGCAGGCTTTACCAATGTTGAAATTATTGAGGAATCAAAACCTTATGCAAAAGGAGAGTCTGAGGTTGTAAGCTTTACCATTGCGGGAAAGAAACCAGGAGGGTGCTGCTGCTGCAATTAATTCAAATTAAAAATATAAACCTGACAGGATTTGAAAACCTGTCAGGTTTTAGTCAAATGTTAAATCACTATTTATGAAAAGTTTAATTAAAAAGAAAGTAACAGAGAAAGTAGTCAAAACAGCCCAATGCTGTGCAAAAACATCAAGGACTGTTGCAGGCTGTCACGACTAAAGAGCCTGAAGGAGGATAAATGAGGGATCCAAAAAATGACAATAAATTAACCACAAAGGACGCGAAGTTTTTTCACAAAGAGGACACAAAAGAATTAACCGGATGGCTTTTTATCCCTGCGTACTTTGCACATTCATTGTGTGCTTTGCGGTTAAAAGATTTTTGGAAGCCCTCATCACTCTCCGATTTTAAAATGGATTGAAACTGCTTATGAAATACTCGAAGCATAATATATTTTCAAAGGTTAAAGATTCGGACAAATATTACATTGTCAACCTTTTAAGCGGGCATGCCGATTTGGTTGAGCCTGATGAAGCTTTCCGGTTAAATCGTATAAAAAGCAGCAGCGAAGAGACAGATTGCGCCCAGGATCTTTGCGATAAGGGTTATTTGACTGATGCTGAAAAGGAAAACAGGACATTCAGGAATAAATATCTTGATTTTATCGACAATCGCGACCAGGATGAGGTTCAGCTTTTTTTTATTCTGAATTACACCTGCAATTTCAACTGTGATTATTGTTACCAGGATCAGTATACAAATCCTGTCAATCAGGCAGGAACTGAAATCATCGATGCCTTTTTCAGCTATATACAAAGAAAATTCAGTGATCGTAAGAAATATATCACCGTTTTCGGAGGCGAGCCTCTTCTGAGTTCTCCGGTACAAAAAAAGAAGATAACTTACCTTCTTGAAAAGGCCAATGAAGCGAAACTGGATGTTTGTTTTGTTACAAACGGTTATACGCTTGAGGATTATATTGAAATCCTTAAAACCTGCAGGATCAGGGAGATACAGGTCACTATCGACGGTACTGAAAACATCCATAACAAAAGGCGCCCTTTGAAAGGCGGAGGAAAGACTTTTGAGCGGATTGTAAGGGGAGTGGACACCTGCCTTGAAAACAATATGCCAATTAACCTCAGGATGGTGATCGATAAGGAAAATATTGAAAACCTTCCTGATTTTGCTCAGTTTGCAATTGATAAAGGATGGACTTCAAATCCTTTATTCAAGACACAAATCGGAAGGAATTACGAACTGCATCACTGCCAATCGACTCCTGATAAGCTTTTCAGCCGCATTTCGCTTTACAGGAAAATATTTGAATCTGACAAAGGAGTTCCCGCATATCCCTGAATTTTATAAACCGGCTTATTCAGTTGCAAAATATCTTTCCGAAAACGGATCGCTTCCTGATCCGCTTGTTTGATTCGTGTCCAGCCTGCAAGACGGAATGGGCGTTTGATTATACCGGCAGGATTTATTCGTGTACGGCAACAGTTGGGAAAGAGGACGAATCGCTTGGAACTTTTTATCCTGAGGTTAAACTGAATAGGGAAATGATTGAACAATGGGAATCGCGTGATGTAACTTCAATTCCCGAGTGCAAAGAATGTGAACTTCAATTGGCCTGCGGCGGAGGATGCGGAGCGGTTGCCAAAAACAAAAACAGGTAACATTTGCTCGCCTGACTGCCGACCGGTGAAGGAATTGCTGGAACTGGGATTTTCTGCTTATTTTTAAAACTCAATTCTATAATTGATAAAAATATAACTGAAAAATATTATTATAATGACTGAAATTAGCGCAGCTGAATTTGAAAAAGAGGTTTACAAGGGGGAAAAGTCGTTCTTGATTTTTACTCGACTGAATGTCCGCCTTGCGAGGCTCTGGCTCCCAAATTTGAAGCTTTATCCAATTTACCGCGAGGATATCAAATTTTAAAGATATTCCGGCAGCAAAACCGGGAATTTGCTGATAAACTTGGAGTTAAATCTTCTCCAACCTTATTTTCTTCAATAATGGCGAAGAACTGGCGAAAGCCTTACAGGCGGGATTAAGCGCGGAGACATCATTCACCAGTTAAACAGAATATTCCGACAGAAAGGGCAGAAGCCATTTCAAAGAAGATCAAACCTTCCGTCTCAAAATATGAGGTCATTGTGCTCGGAGGAGGCCCGGGAGGACTGACAGCCGGATTATATCTTTGCCAGGCAAGGGTCAATACGGTATCTGATTGATATTGCCTTACCGGGCGGTCATGTATCCACCACACACGAAGTCTCAAATTATCCCGGTTTTATTGAACCCCAGGCAGGGTATATGTTATCACACTAACATGTCGGAACAGACCAAACTGTGCGGAACAACCTATAAAGTCGCGGTTGATGTAACTCAAGTGGATCTTCATAAAAAAGAGATAGTGATTGATGAATATGAAACGATCAAGGCAAAGAAGATCATTATTGCCACCGGTACAACACCTAATCTGATAGGGATCCCCGGAGAAAAGGAACTGAAAGGAAAGGGAATATCCTATTGCGCCACCTGCGATGCAAAATATTTTGTTGATAAAGAGGTTGTTGTTATAGGAGGAGGAAACTCGGCAGTGGAAGAGTCGGATTTTATTTCAAGATTTGCAAGCAAAGTAACTATGGTTCACCAGTTTGCCGAATTTACGGCAAATAAGCATGCCCAGCATAAGATATTTGCCAACCCCAAGATGAATTTCTATTTCGAACATGAGCCCAGGTCATTCAGACGCGACGGAGATAAAATGATCACCGAAATTGAAGATCTCAATACGAAAGAGATGAAGACGCTGGTGAGCGACGGGGTTTTTATTTTCATAGGCATGAAGCCTAATATATCCCTTTTTAAGGATCACCTGGAACTTGATAAATGGGGATATATTAAAACCGATGAAGACAAGCATACAAGTATGCCTGGTATTTATGCCGTTGGTGATGTAACCAGCAAAAAATACAGGCAAATCACAACTGCTGTTGCCGATGGAACTATAGCGGCTATTTCTATAGCAAAAGAGCTGAATTAAGAGTAAATGCCGATTTAAAACAAATAATCTTTGTAAGTTTCCGATAATTGATTTAAATTAGCTTATTATAGGTCTTAAAATGAATGATATTATAATAAGCGCTATGGAAACAAAGAAATTAATTATTGAGAAGCAAAGCCCTCACGATTTTGATAAGACAGTAGAATTGCTAAGCGGAAAGGCTATCCAGGGAGAATGGAGCATCCCGGCCATCCATGATTTACAAGCAGTCATTGGCCAAATCAGGAAAGATGGTTAAAGCCTGTTAAAGTCATCGAGATGTGTAAGCCTGAATATTCAGGCCAGATGCTGGAGAAAAATGATGAAAGGATTGTATCGGTCATGATGCCCTGCAGGATTGCGGTATATATGAAAGATGACGGGAAGACATATGTTTCATTGATCAACGTATCGGCCCTTGCTTCCGGGCTGCCAGAAAATGTTGAAAAAGCGATGACTGAGGCTTCGGAGGATGTTTTTAAGATAGTGGAATCAGTAACCGGACCTATTATAGTTCGGTAATCCAGTTTAATCTGTTTTCAGATTCATTCCTCTTAAATTCCTGAATATTTAAGCTGGTTATTTTAGCAGGGAATTTGCCTTAGATCCTGTCATTATTTTATCTTAATTCACTTTTTTAATAAAGAATTTTTTCAATTGAGGTGATATTTATAATGAAATTGTTAACTTCAACCCCGATACAAACAATTTAAACTTATGACCTCTCGAATCGATGAAGGAAATACACCAGGAATATTTATTAAAAACATTCACCCCCGGTATTGTTTAGCCGGATCGGTTCAGCTACGGGACTCGCGGAATGGTTCGCTGATAATGTGGAAGTTGAGAGTGGAGTTTATAAATTTCACTGGGGAGATACGGTACAGGAAGCTGAGATAGTAAAAATTGTTCCCAATGAATCAATTCGTTTCCGCTGGCGGGATTCGGAGACACCCGGGTGAATTCGAATTTTGTATTGTCAAGGATGATCTGACGGGGGATGTTGCATTGATTATAAGTGATAACATTGAAGATGAAGATGAAGAAGATGCGAAAATCCTCTGGGATTCACAGATTTCAAAATTAAAACAGGTGATCGGATCTTTATCGTAGTAAACAAAGTCCGTAAAAAGATATAGCTTTGCTGCGGTTTCCGGACATATTTTTATGAAGCGCTTACACCTTTACATTATACAGAGTTTTATCGGCCCTTTCTTTGTTACTCTGGTCATAGCCCTCTTCGTTTTACTAATGCAGTTTTTATGGGTTTACCTTGATGAACTGGTTGGTAAAGGCCTGGATTTTAATGTTATTCTTGAATTTATAGTCTACACTTTAGCATTGTTGATGACAAATGCCCTTCCTTTGGCAATGCTTCTTGCTTCGATTATGACCTTTGGCGATCTGGGTGAAAACAATGAATTGCTTGCGATGAAAGCATCCGGAATTTCATTGTACAAGATTATGAAACCTGTAATTGTTTTAAGCGTTTTCCTGAGTATTGGTGCATTTTATTTTTCCAATGAGGTTATTCCGGTCGCTTATAAAAAACTTTATACATTAATGATCAGTATAAGGGAATTGCGTCCTGAAATAGTAGTAAAGGAGGGGGTATTTACCAACGAAATACCAGGCTATTCCATAAAAGTAGGCCGTAAATCCAAAAGCGGGGATATGATGTATAACATTATGATTTATGATCATCGCGATCAAAAAGGCAACGATAATGTTACTTTAGCTGATTCAGGTCGTATGCAAATTACGAAGGATAAAAAATATATGATGATCAATCTTTATTCGGGACGTGCATACGCAGAACTCGAATCCAAAGACCGTCGTCGTAAAGATTATCCTGCACATAATGACAATTTCAAAGAAGAAACTATATACACGCCATTGCTTGGGATGGAGCTTGAGCGAAAGGATGAAAGTATTGTAAGGGGAAAAGATAAAGCCCTGAATAACAGGCAGATTGTACTTTACGAAGACTCCATCGGGAAAGAAATAGAAAAACAAAGGATTCAATTTGCCCTAAGCTTTGCATATATTCAACCTTTGGCAACAAGCATTTTACAGATCACAAGGAAAGATACATCCGCCATTATGCCAATCACTCTTAAACACTATGTTAACATTGACAGCCTGGTTGCAAATACAAACCACTCAATTAAACTTGAAACGGTGGAGAGGGCATTAAGTAACGCAAGGGATAATGCAAGGGCTATTCAGATGGAGGATCAGGGTCTTTCGATAAGCATTAAAACGCTAAACAGATTTGGTATCGAATGGCATAAGAAATATACATTTGCCCTGGCGTGCATTATATTTTTATTTATTGGGGCGCCTTTGGGAGCCATAATCCGAAAAGGCGGATTGGGTATGCCCCTTGTCGTTTCAGTAATTTTGTTTATTTTTTACTGGATTATGTCCACTACAGGGGAAAAATTTGCCCGTGAAAGTGTATCCGTTGTATGGGAAGGTGTCTGGTTTACATCCTTTATCTTCCTGCCTGCGGGTATTTTCCTTACTTACAAAGCCGCCAATGATTCTATCGTGTTCAATATTGATGCCTATATTCAAATTCTCAGGAAATTACATATTTTAAAAAAGGAAAAAGTTGAGGAAGATTTCATTGAAGATTAAAGAAAAGAATTACAGTGAAACCAAATCCAATTAGGATAAGTAATAAAAATAGTTTTTCCTGATAAAACCTGATTCTTATTTGATAACAAAAAAGAAAAGTCATTTGTGCATATCCCCCGGCCAAAGATTATTTATAAATTTGTGTTCATAAAGGAAAGATCCTTTAATAAGTAGTTAATTCAAAAATGAATGAATTTAAATTAAATACCATTGATGAAGCTGTTGAGGATATCCGTAACGGCAAACTAATCATCGTGGTCGATGATGAAGATCGTGAAAATGAGGGTGATTTCATCGCAGCTGCAGAAAAAATCACTCCCGAAATGGTAAATTTCATGGCCACAGAGGGGCGTGGTCTCATTTGTGTACCTTTAACTGATGAACGTTGCGACGAACTTGAATTGGACATGATGGTTTCACGCAATACTTCCCTGCATGATACACCTTTCACCGTTTCAGTTGATGCTATCGGGGAAAACACGACCACCGGTATTTCCGCTCGTGACCGTGCAATCACAATTCAAAAACTGGCAAATCCTGCAACTCATCCTCATGAGCTTGCCCGGCCCGGTCATATATTTCCTTTGAGAGCCAGAAGCAAGGGAGTACTTCGACGCGCCGGACATACCGAAGCTGCTGTTGA
Organism: uncultured Bacteroidia bacterium; assembly: GCA_963810555.1. Lineage (GTDB taxonomy): Bacteria > Bacteroidota > Bacteroidia > Bacteroidales > Prolixibacteraceae. Next base: position 139,061 of record CAWENX010000006.1, read on the forward strand.
TCTGACAAGGTTAGCCGGATTGTATCCTGCCGGTGTACTGGTAGAAATTATGAATCCTGACGGCACTATGGCCCGCCTACCCCAGCTTTTTAAAATTGCCAGAAAATTCAATCTTAAATTGATCTCTATTGCTGATCTTATCAGTTATAAACTCAAACGTGAAAGCCTTATAGAAAGGGGTGTTGAAGTTAAGCTTCCCACTTTGTACGGAAACTTCAGATTAATCCCTTTTCTTCAGAAATCAAATGGTGTTGAGCATATTGCCCTGCTCAAAGGTTCATGGAAACCGGATGAAACTGTTCTTGTAAGAATGCATTCATCTTGTGCTACCGGTGATATTTTTGGTTCTTTGAGATGCGAGTGTGGGGAACAACTCCATAAATCAATGGAAATCATTGAAAAAGAAGGTAAAGGAGTAATCATTTATATCCAACAAGAGGGCCGGGGTATCGGTCTGATGAACAAAATCAAGGCGTACAGGCTTCAGGAACAAGGTCTTGATACAGTAGATGCCAATGTTCATCTGGGTTTTGATCCTGATGAACGGGATTACGGGGTAGGAGCACAAATTTTATGCAATCTTGGTATCAGGAAAATGCGTTTGCTGACAAATAATCCTGTAAAACGTGTCGGACTGGAGGGGTACGGACTCAAAGTTATTGAGACAGTGCCTATTATAATCAAACCAAATAAGCACAATGAACTTTATATCCAAACGAAGCGTGACCGGATGGGACACATTCTTTAATCTGATTGTCTGATATGACCGGAAAAGACCTGCGACTCGTTTTTATGGGGACTCCCGAATTTGCCTGTGAAAGTCTAAAGGTTTTGATGGAAAACGGGTACAATGTTGTAGCTGCAGTTACAGCTCCCGATAAACCAGCCGGGAGAGGCCAGAAAATCACTCAATCAGAAGTCAAACAATTTGCCCTGCATCATAAAATACCTCTTTTACAGCCTGAAAAGCTGAAAAACGAATCATTTGTAAACGCTTTAAAGTCTTATAAAGCTGATCTCCAGGTAGTGGTTGCTTTTCGGATGCTCCCGGAAATAGTCTGGAATATGCCTACGTTGGGAACCATTAATCTTCATGCCTCTTTGTTGCCTTTGTACCGAGGGGCGGCTCCTTTAAACTGGCCGATTATCAATGGCGACAGGGAAACGGGAGTGAGCACATTTCTTTTAAATCATGAAATCGATACCGGCCATATCCTGTTCCAGGAAAAGACTCCTATCCATCCTGAAGATACCGTAGGAGACCTCCATGACAGATTAATGGTGATTGGCTCGAAATTATTATTGAAAACCATAGATGCGCTGGCTGAAGGAACTGCTACTCCAATTCCGCAGGAATCGTTGAAAATTGATCCGGGCCGGTTACATGCCCCTAAAATATTTAAGGAGGACTGTAAGATAGACTGGAAAAAACCGGGAGTTCAGATTAACAATCTTATAAGGGGATTGAGTCCTTATCCGACCGCCTGGACCTATTTGGCGCATGGTGATGATCTTTTCATTCTGAAAATCTTTGGTTCTTCTTTCGAACCAGCAATTCATTCCTTCTTACCGGGGCATATTGTAAGCGACAAGAAAAAATATCTGAAAGTTGCTGTTAATGATGGCTTTATAAATATCCGAGATCTTCAGTTAGCGGGTAAAAAAAGGATGCCGGTTGAAGATTTTTTGCGGGGATTTTCTAATCCCGGAGATTGGGAGGCCAGATAATTGCAACAGGCCGGTATTTGGTTTACAGCGCTTTTAACCCCGATTCCAAATAAAAAGTGCTCAATCCCAGATTAACAACTTCTAACGGATTCAGATTATTTTTCAGGTGTAGTGCGGTTGGTAATAAAGTTAAAAAGTATACAAGGGGTTATGGAAGAGATTATGCATGATAGCGATAAACATAATTATCTCTTTCGATCGTTGATTCAGATGTTAAAAGTTCTTTAAAACACTTGTTACGGATTAATATATTATGATTAGAAAGGCTTCCAAGTCAAAAGCGAACCAAAAGCGAACCAAAAGCGGAGCAAACATGGAGCTGGAATTTCGAAGATATTGTTAAATACATGTTTGAGATATCATTTTTTTAATACTCAAAACCTATTTTAGAGGAAAACATAATGTTTTCATATCATCGAATTGTGAAATTGCGGGATACAATTGTCATTCAAATAAGGTTGAAGGCCAACTGCTCCGAAAAGACTTTTTCGGTGAGAAGAACCAATTAAATAGAAGTGACCGACTTTTTAACTTAGTATTCAACCAAACAAGATGTTACTTTTTAACTTTTTTCCTCAGGGAAATTCTCTGCCCCGGCTGAGGTTCTTCAGCTTTTGTCATCCTGTTTAACCGGTATAATGAATTTAACTTAACTCCGTACCACTGGGCAATTGTCCACATTGAGTCACCCTCCCTGAAAATATGATAGTCATTCCCCCTGGGAGCTTTACTTTTTTTCCTGCTGATATAGACTACAGAATTCTCTTCAGGTTGACTTCCTTTTGCACTATCGTTATACTTGAATATTTCCCATTCTTTTAAACCAAATTCCAGGGCAATGTTTTCGTATGTATCACCCGCTTTGGCATAAAAAGCCCGGCTTCCGTTCCTGTCGTATACATTTCTTCCCAAGTTACCCAAATGGAATCCTCTTCGTTTTATCCCTGCATAATTAATTCCTGCATTATAATATCTGTCCAATTCGTTAAGCCTGTAATCTTCAATTATTTTGATCAGCCGGTCAGGATAATTGGGATCAGTTGCATAGCCGGCCCTTTTCAAACCATGCGCCCACCTCTTGTAATCTGTAATATTATAGTCGAATAAAAACCTGTATCGGTCGCTCTGAACCAGGAATATCGAATGGTCACGAAAAGATTCCAAAGGTGAATTATATTTCCTGAAACATTCATTACGTTCATCATCATCATAGTTCACAGTTTGCCCTCTCCATCCAGATTTACACTTTATCCCAAAGTGATTATTGGATACTCTTGCAAGTGCCGAATTCCCATCGCCTGATTCAAGACAAGCCTGTGCCAGAATAATGCTGGCCGGAATATGGTATTCATTCATCTCCTCAATTGCGTAGCGGGCAAAGTGTTCAATGTATTCCTGTCGCGTTAGTTTTTTGTATGAACCTGCAAAGACATTGCCTTTAAAACCCAGGAGTATACAAAGGATTAGTGTAGTGTAGTATATTTTTGGCATTACGAGTCAAAATTTGTTTCAAAAATATAAAAAACTGTGAGTCCTGAACAACAAAATCCTCAATGAAACCTTCTAAATAGAAAGATGATAGTAAAATTCATAAATGATGTTCAAATTAACTGATTCATCATCAGGATTTTTTTAACCCTGTAATCTGTTTTCATTCACAAATAATACCTTAGTGCAGGATTAGGATAGTTTAAAATTTATATAGTAATTTTGAAAGTGAATTCATTTAAAATATGAAAATCAGGAAGATTGTCTCACAATTCACGGAATATAAAAGTGCTGACGACTTACCGGAACAGGATAGAGAATTGATAATTTGTGCCCGGGAAGCAGGATTGAATGCCTATGCCCCGTATTCCGGATTTCGCGTAGGAGCCGCAATTCTTCTTGGGAATGGAGAAATCATAAGTGCAAATAACCAGGAGAATGCCGCCTATCCCTCAGGTTTATGTGCTGAGAGGATTGCACTCTTTTACGCTGCATCCAATTATCCTTCTGTTGCAATAAAGGCAATAGCCATTTCAAACCTAAATGATCAGGAAATTAATTCAGGAATTGCCAAACCCTGCGGTTCATGCCGCCAGGTCATTTCAGAGTATGAAGACCTCTCCGGAATCCCGATCCGGATTATCCTTGACGGCGAAGATAAAATCGTAATTTGTGAAGGAATAGATAATCTTCTCCCCCTTCGTTTTAAAAAGGAAGACCTGAAACAAACGCCTGATTATATCACCTGACATAAATTTCGGCCTTCTTCTCAAACCATTCCCCTTTTTCAGTGCGACCAACAATATTCAGGATAAAATCGGATTTAATATTTCCGGTTGAAAAACTGATTTTGGCTTCACCGTTTTCATTTGTCCACATCTCCGGAATCCACTGAAGTGTGGTCAGCAGATTATATTTACTGTTACCGATGGGTTCAGGAGAAAAAGTACCTGAAATACCTTCCTTTCGAACTTCCGTATTTTCAGCATTGTTGTTTGATGGGCCGCGTTTTGTGGTTATTTCGATAACACCCACGTTATTAAAACTGGTATATTTTGTAATATCCATAGGGTCCGAAGACACTTTGATATCTTCCACACTGTTCGGATTGATCTGATTCAGAACTTCCGCGTCAGTTCCAATCCTTGTTCCATCAACTACTATGAGTGCCCCGTCCTGGTTTAAAAAGGAATTGGGACCTCTGTAAACCAATTTGCCATTTACGTAATCAAAAGGCTTGATCATTCTTATAACATCAATCAGGTTATTTGAATGTTCCAGATACTTTTTCCAGTAGGGCTGTCTGGTCTTAGTCCCATTGTTTATTGATTTCTCCGACAAGTTTGCCTTAAGAAAATCAGAGTTTTGCCGGAAATAACCTGATTTCTGAAACTCTTCAAGAAATTTCCACTCATTGACACCGGTATTTGAAGCATAAGAAGCTTTACTTTCATTGTTTCGGGATGTTGTGACCGAATTCATATTTCCCATTGATTTGAGTGATTTCGGATTATCCGGATCAATCGAAAGTATCTTAGTCCAGTCCAATCCATGAAGTTTCTTGGCAATCAGATTGTAATCGAGAATTGTTTTGTCCATACTGTCCAAAGGGGTATCGGATTGTAAGGGTGTATCAAGTCCATAGTTGAAGAGGTTGTTTACATCATCCGAACCGAAAAGAGCAGATTTGTCACTGAAGCTGACTGAAAGTAAACCTTTTACCGGGGTGCCGTCAGATCTTTTCAGATTTATATTTATTATTCCTTCCTGTTCGGTTGAGTAGACTGATTTATCAGGTACAACAGCAACATTCACCGCCTTCTTTTTCCCCGTATAGATCAACCTTTCTCCAGCCAGTGTACCGTTGGAATTAAATATAGCCACATCGCCTATTTCGGAATCAAAATCAGCCAGCGGAATTTTAATTATGCCTGACTGTTCCAGATCAAATTCACTTGCCCAGCAAATTTGCCCGTCACTCAAAGTAATCATTGAAAACCTGGATTGTTTTGAATTTGGACTTCTTGCAAGTAAGAGATACATCAGGTCTCCGTCGGTTTTTAAAACAGATATACTCATCCCTGTCGTATCGGGTGAAGGAAGCGGATAAACCTGACCTTCACCCTGTTCGCTTGTAATTTTGAATAAATATCCTGAATTCTCCGGACTGATCATATTGATAAGCCCCATCCCTTTCTGAATGATTTTTGTTGCTGTAATTACTTTCCCTGCCCCATCAATAATATTTCCGCTTACATCCACCGGATTGCCCAGTTGATCCTTTGCGCTGTAAACAATCTTCTGCGGTATGCCCGGGACAATTTTTCCACCTTCAGGGAAAAAACTTACATTAATTTTCTCACCGGAAAACGGGATATGACTGACCAGATTTATTTCTTCCTTTCCTGCCGGAAGATTTACATTCAGCAGCATTGCCTCTCCTGAGCCTGAAATAGAGGAAGGAATTCTTAATTCAGCCGTTCCATCGGCCAAAGTCTTCTCTTTTCCGGATAATAATTCTTTAGTTGCACTTGTAATGCGGTATTCAAATTTTTTTCCCGAAACCGGTTTACCTGAAAAATCACTCAGGCTTAATAAGGCTTTCCCTGTTTCCTGAGGATGGAATACAGAAGAAGAGTAGGTAATCTCAGGTACCAAATTCATATTTTCCGGAGAACAGATATAAATATCCCTTGCCTGATTCATCGATCCTTCCGCCATTTCGGGTGTCAAGGCTGTAAGGAAATACCTGTCACTCTTTGTCCCTGAAGGGATGGTAAGTGAACTTGATGCCAGCCCGGAATTTAGCGGGAGATTTTCCTTAATCAAAACTTTCCCGTTTAAGTCTTTCAGTTGAACAACAACCTCCTTGCTTTTTGCGGAGGGCATATGTGTTAAAGCATCTGTGACAAATACGTTCAGCCATATTTTTTCATCCGGCCGATAGAGAGATTTATCGGTCCGAACCACTATATTCTGAATTACATTTTGTGTACTGTAAAAAAATAATTGCGATTTAATACGGTCGATTAATACATTTTTCTCCTGACTTTTTACATATCCTGAGAATGTCTGAAGAATTATTAAGAGAATCAGAGATTTATAAATCATTTTCATAACCTTGGAATTTAAGAAACTTTAAAAAAGGATGCAAAATCACCAGGACTTAATTTAGAAGGACAATCCGGGTTTTATAATTTATCGCCCGTCTCTTAGATGTAAATATAGTAAAAATATTCATTATCCAATTTAAAATTTGGCTCTTTTATCCCCTTTTTCAGGTAATTATATAAATTATTTTACATTTGTATGATTTTTAATGGAAAATATTATTACATTTGACGTCAATTTTTCTATTAATCATTTAGAAAAGAACAGATTAACAATGTAAATATTTTTAACACACAAAAGATTATTTAACCTTAAAACTTGTTTATTATGAAAATTACCTCTTTGTTAGTTATTGGATTATTATTGATCGGATTGTCCGGATGCAAAAAAGACAGTGATTCTGAACCTGCACCCCAAAACATTGAAAACACTCCTTCTGCAATTGCCGCAAACGACAACAGCAGTGCAGGTGTTTACAAAGGCGTTATGGTCGGTTCTTCAGGCTATTTTAAAATCACCATCGAGAACGGTGACAACTCATCCACATGTATCTTCGTTCTGGACGATAAAGAAGTGACGCTGACGACAACTTCACTTGCGGACTGGACTCCCGGTCAGGCCATTACCAACGCTGTATTTACAGGTACCTGGAATGGAGTATCAGTAAGTTTGACCTTTAGCTGCGGATCTGACGGTTCAAACCCAACGGCAACAATTGCCGTACCCGGCCACACTGTTAACGTCTCATTGTCTAAAGAAACCTCTACGGCTCTGGTGAAATGCTATGAGGGAACTTATGTCGATCAAAGCAATCAGGAGACGTCCACGGAACCTGGAATTTTGTCATTTATGGCAATATCGGAATTGGTTATCATTACGATTCGCACAGCCAGGGACCCATTGGCGGTACCATTTCCAGCACAATCTTGACGATTAAAGGTGATAAGGAGACGATATGGGAACCTTAAATATAACCGATACAAGCGTAAGCGGCATTTCAACAACGGTGAGAATGACATTACTGTTACCGGTACACGGTCAATGTAAGATTATAACGAACAAAGTAAAAGTCCTGAATTAAACCTTAACAGGGAACGAAGAGGCTGCCTAAATTTTAAAGGCAGCCTTTCTTGTTTCCGCAGAAAACCTGACAGGTTATTGAAACCTGTCAGGTTTAACAATTACGCTACGGTAACAGCTCCTGCGAAAGCAGAATTGGAGATCAGTTCACCTTCTTTGGCCTTGAAAGCCATATAACATTGAACAAGATCACCCGAAAACGAAGCCGGTACAGTAACCGTCTGCGTGCCGTCAGCCCGTTGGGCTAACCCGGCAATAACGACAGCCTGTTCCTGCACCGGATTGTACACCACCAGCAGGGTCTGATCATCGGCTCTTGCCCTCACCTCATCCGAATTGTCGTCCCAGTCGAACTTCACCGTCCCTGCAACGGTGGATGAAGCCACCTGGTTCAGCGGACGCGGCAGTTTTCCCTTTGAAATCAATGCATTGGGATAATCAACCGTGTAGTTGGGATAAGTTCCCGTGATGGCATTGAAGAAGTTGTACGACATCGCGCTGTTGAAAGCCGACATTTTGATGGCAAAATTCCTGAAACCTGTTCTCAGCGCTTCGGTAAGCGGTTCCAGGAATTTGATTGTCACGGCAAACTTTGAACGCTGATCCATTTGAAGGTCAGTCTGCGGGTTTGCCACACTTACAGGGCGAATGCGCATATAAGCGATGCCCTTCCACGATCCTCCGATCACGTTTCCTACGTTTCCGGAGAATCCTCCTGTGATTCCTTGTTTTATAATTCCCATGTCTTTAAGTTTTAAGGAATTCAACAATTCACCGTTCCCCGGAATTCATCCTGTTCGTCTGGCCAGTCCCGATGGATTCCTTCCTTCGCCGGTTCAGGACACTTTATCCAATAACCAAACCGTGCCAGATTTTCAGGATAATCGTGCACTCGTTTGCACTCAAATGCACACTGACAAAATGACAATGGCAGAAGTGTCATAACCGGTTTCTGCTAACCCTTTCGGGGGTTTCCAACCCCGAAAGGGTTTGAATTTCCATTCACCATTGTAAATCTGCCGTTTTTTTCGTTAATTGTATCTGTTATAACCCTTTCGGGGGTTATAAACCCCGAAAGGGTTATAATATTTCTTGTTATGCGTCAAATTGAACCATTGATCCACGGTAAATTCTACCATATTTATAACAGGGGAATCAACGGTTGTGATTTGTTCACTGAAAACCCCAACTATGAATACTTCCTTAATTTATATGACAAATATCTGACACCTGTAGCCGATACCTATGCCTGGGTGCTGATGAAGAATCATTTTCATTTACTGGTAAGAATAAAAGAGGTGACGGAGTTACAAACCCTTTCGAAGGTACAAACCCTTTCGGGGTTGGAAACCCCCGAAAGGGTTAAATTCCCCGACCCCTCCCGCCAGTTCTCCCATCTTTTCAACGCCTATGCCCAGGCCTTTAATAAACTAAACAAACGTACAGGCAGTCTTTTTGAACATCCCTTCAAACGGAAGTTAATTGAAGAGACGGAGCATTTTAAAACGATGGTTGTCTATATTCACAATAATCCTGTCCACCATGGTTTTACGCAACATGCAATGGATTATCCATGGTCATCATATTTAACCTGCATTTCGGTTAAGCCCACCCGTTTGCAGCGCGATGCGACAACAGGATGGTTCAACAATCAGGCTGATTTCAAAACAGCACACGATAAACCGGAGAATACATCAGATCTGGAGAAATGGTTGGGATTATAATTGCTCCGCTACCCTTTCGGGGTTCAAAACCCCCGAAAGGTTGTTGTCACGACAGTTCCAAACCCCGACGGAGGCTTCAACGATGGGCTTCAACTAACCCCTCCGCCCCGACGGTGGTTTTTTTACCCCGTCGGAGGCTTCAAATCTGATCCATTGGCGGCGGCTGCGAAGGCTGCTCCTTACTCCCAAACCCTTTCGGGGTTCTAAACCCCCGAAAGGGTTGTTGACCAGGAAAATCCCCCTTTGATTTTGTAAATAATGATTTTGTTCACTAAATTTGATTTGAATAACCCAAAACCTGCAAACTTATGAGCTATCTCGAAGATCAGCGAAGCCAATTTCAAATTCCTGACTGACTGATAAAATTCCCAGGCATATTATGAGGAACAGTTGTAACTCAAACCGGAATGTTTTAAAACTCCCCTCACTCAAAAGCAGCAATCAGTTCCCCCGTTATGCTGATACTGGAGGCATGGAAAGGCAGGCTGTTTACATCTACCCTTTCCACTTCAGCAAGCCGCTGTCATAATCTTTTAACCCTTCTGCAGGGGCAATCAAAGTGTTATTTAAAATAAATAAATTTGCTGATTATTAATTGATTTGAGACTTTAGGACATGATAATAAGAGCTACAAAGAAGTTATTAAGGATTGCCGGGATTAAGCCGTTAAAGTCAGATGAAAACAATGACGCGGTCTTCTCGGGAGAATGGTATGCCAATACGGTAAAAACCGGTCATCCGGGAAAATTGGTTATGCTTCTGTATCATAATAAAACAAGGATTTCGATAATATGTCCAACCAAATCATTAAATATTGCTGTCAAACAGTTACCTGTCAGGGTTGAAAATTATTTAACCAGGCTCGGATTTAAAACACTGATTCCCAATTTTGATTTAAATTCCGAAATTCAGATTTATACAACTGACAGTAAAAGTACTTTGGCTTATATGAATCAATTGATTTTCAATATAGAGTGGCATTTAGGGAGGGCTGAATCACTGGAAAACATTCGGATTATGATGATTTAGTAGAATATTCATTCCCTCTATTTCTTCTCAATTGACGGAAGATCCCGAAATTATGGAACTGCATTTGATATTTTGAAAAGAATTAAAATGTCTCAAAACAGGAACATTTAAGAGTTAAAAATAGTGCCATCCCCCGGCATAGGCTCACACTTAACCAAATTTTAGGTAGTAATTCCGTTTTTTAATAAGGAGGAGGAAAATTATTTGACCATTTTCCCTGCATCACCCTAATTTTATATTCTACTGATCATTCCATCACCCTACCATCCCCCTACCAAATCCGTATTTTAAACACTATTGCAACACTATTGGAACACTATTTGTACACTAATCAGTGTTTAAATTGTGTTTTTGTATATGTTGAACCAATGTTTTTAATACGGTGATGCTATGGCGAAAATAGGAGTAAGGTCCGGCGAAGGTCTTAGAGGTCTGGTCGGCAATTTGGTTTTTTACAGTTACAACGGGGTGCAGTGTGTCAGGACATTGCCGCGGAAAAAGGCGAAAAATTCCTGGACAGAGCGGCAGTTACTGGCCCGGAAACGTTTCGCTGCCGTAAAGGAGTTCTGGGGGCGGTTTGACAATTCGCCTGTCCAGGGCATATGGAAGTCAGCGGTGAAGGGAAGGCGCGGAGACAACCTGTTCCTCAGCGTCAATATGCCGGCATTCGGTTCTGACGGGACGTTGACCGATCCCGAAAGGCTTCATTTTTCGGCAGGAGAGCTGCCGCTGCCATTGCGGTTCGCGGCTGCGAGGTCACAGGTCGATCTTTCCCTGCTGGAAGTGACCTGGCAGGATGATCCGGGAAGCGCCCTCGCGTGGGATGACGACGAGCTGATGATGATGGTGGGGCATGAGCCTGAATTTACAGGGCCTGTCGCAACCGGGGCAAAACGGGAACAGGAAGCGGCGGTGATACCCATTCCGACGGTACCGGGTACAGTGCACGGGGTGTATCTGTTCTTTGCTTCGGAAGACAGAAAGCGCTGGTCGGTGGATCAGTATTTCGGAATTTAGGTTAAAGACTAAAGGCTAAAGGCTGAAGGAAAAGCGGCAGCGGCAGAAGGCAGTGGCAGTGTAGAGACACACGCCGTGTGTCTTGAAGTAATAATCATCAATTTTATTGGAGAGATTTGGTGGCTTAGTGTTTTGGTGGCTTCATGATCCAATATTTTGCCACTAAATCTCCAAAGCACTAAATTACACCAAAGGAATCAGCATCATATACGGCAGCGGCAGAAGGCAGCAGAAGTAGAGACGCACGGCGTGCGTCTGGTTGGTTCGTGCATTTGCGTGAACTTTTTAATTGTCAATTTTCAATTGTCAATTGTCAATTCATTCCAATCCTGCAAATCATAGTTCAGACTTTTTTCCCTCGGCGGGTATAATTGGATTCAAGAAGATTCCGAATGTCTGAAACCTTATAATAGAATTTGCCGCCGACCTGACTGAATGGAAGAATACCTTTATCGCGGAGATTTTGCAATGCCCTTCTTTGAATACCGAGAAGATTCATAACCCGGTCACTGCCGATCCATTCCTCTTTGAGTTTTTTGCTCTGTCTTATGCGCTCCTTAATGGCAAAAGCATTCAGCGCCTTCGTTATTTCTGAAAGCGTCCGGAAAATTTCAAGAAGCTCCTGCTCTGAAAAGATCCAGTACATATGCTTTTGTCCTTCGTATAACATCAGTATTTCATTATAAAAGAGACAACCGCTTTTATTGATCCTCAAAGACACTAAAAAAAGATCGCGCATCAAAAGACAAAAAAATGACATGATTGCCGGAAAGATTTAATTTACAATATCATGTACATTTTCAGCCTTAAGACGTTAAAGAGATGACGTCAAAGACTACAAAATTTATCATATAATATTGTGTAAACAATCCCCTAAAAAGGGGATTTGATGTACATAATAGTTAAAATTCTTAAATATTTACACGGGACGGGTGTGGATTTGCAAAGGCATCACACAGTAAACTCCCCCTGGTTTGCAATGAGGAGGTTTATGGTTTTATGTCTTTGACGTAATCATTGATCATTGTAAAGAGTTACAAACTCTGAACCATAATACCCCTTCATTACAAACGAAGGGGAGCGAGGGAAAAAAGATGGCTGTGTTTCAATCTCTGACTTTTCAATCATCCATGAAATCTAAAGCGGTGTAATTTGTGTTAAGCGAAACTGTTAACTTAAAGCCTGTGGACTGAAGCTTCGGATTCTTTAATCCGATGATTAAAAAACTGAAGTGGCAGGAATATTCATCACCGGTTTTTCTGACGGGCCGGGACAATTGGCAGCAACGGAGCTGATCAGAGAAGGCCTCCGGGTTGTCCTTCATGCCCGTAATGAGGAAAGGGGAAGATATACCCCGGAGCAAGAGCCGGGTGCAGAAGGAGGTTTTGAAAGCTGACCTGTCTGGCATGGAGGAGACCAAGACCTTACAGCATTTTTGATTGGATACGAAAAGACCGTATTGATACCTGACATCCATTTAATCCCGGACACTTTATCTGTTTTTCAGAATGTCCGGATAGTTTATTTTAACTCCCTGAGAATCCTTAATGCCTCATCCACATGTTTTGTTACTTCTGTCTGTGATTTGAAGATATAAACAACTTTCCCCTTTTTATCGGCTATATAGGTTACGCGCCCGGGAATAATTCCCAATAAATCAGCAGGTACGCCAAAAAGTTTTCTTATTTTATTCCCTTTGTCACTCAGCAAAGTATAATTGAGGCCGTATTTTGCAGAAAATTTACGATGGCTTTCCACCGATTGCCCGCTTATCCCTATAATCATGGCATCTGCTTCACTGAATGCCTCAAAACTGTCCCGGAAAGAACAGGCTTCCCTGGTGCATCCGGTACTGTCATCTTTGGGATAAAAATAAATGACGAGATTCTTTTTCCCAAGGACAGAACTAATGTGAAACAAATTACCATTCTGATCCGGCAGGGAAAATTCAGGGATCAGGCTTCCCACAACAATTTTTTCCATTATTATCTTTTTAAAGCGGACTGTCCATCAAAGTTACGAATAAAACAGGCAAAAGGGCAATATTTGAATCCTTATACAGCTTTCACTAAAAATCGGTCCGAACACTTTTCTTCATAATCAGAATTATTCTATCTTTCGAAGGTTTTAACAGTAAACACTAAAGTCAATAAGTTAAATCTTTAAATTATGAAAAGAATCTTTTTTATTCTGTTTTGTCTGTTTATGATGAATGATTATTCTATCGGACAAAATTTAAATCCCGGGATGACGGATCCCAATTTCTTCCCTATCGGCGTATGGGTGCAGAGCGGCCGCAATGCTATGAAATACAAAGATATCGGGGTGAATATGGTTGTCGGCGCCTCGATTAATGAATCAGAACTCGCCCTGTTCAAAGCAGCCGGAATGAGAGTTATCGGACATATGAATCAATACGGATTAAATCATCTTGACGATCCTACCATATACGCCTGGATGCACGGGGATGAGCCCGACAATGCCCAGAGCAAAAGGAACGGCCAGCCCGGATACGATCCCTGTCGCGATCCACAGATCATCATCGACAGTTATAATGACATCAAGAAAAAAGATCCCTCGCGTCCCGTCTATATCAATCTTGGACAGGGAGTTGCTTATATTAACTACAACGGCAGGGGAGAATGCCGTGGCGACACCAATAAATACAAAGTTTCCGAAAACGGCTATCTGAAAGGCTGCGATATTGCTTCCTTCGATATCTATCCCTGCAACAACAATGATAAGGAAACAAAAGAGCATCTCTGGTATGTAGCCAATGGGATTCAGAATCTGATACGTTGGTCAGAAGGAAAGCCTGCCTGGTGCTGGATTGAGACCACGTTTATCAACGCAAAGAATAACAGGAAACCAACTACCGGAGAAGTAAAATCAGAGGTTTGGATGGCTTTGATCCATGGCGCAAAGGGAGTTGGTTATTTCTGTCATACATGGGTACCCAAGCCCGTGGAACCGGGTTTGCTCCAGGATGCCGAGATGGCCGCAGCGGTTAAAGACATTGATGCCGGGGTCACGGCCCTTGCCCCTGTTTTGAACAGTCCCAATACTTCAGGCTTTGCCACTGTGAGCAGCAGTAATTCTGAAATTCCTGTCGATATGATGACCAAGAATTACAACAAATCCAACTATCTTTTTGCCATTGCCATGCGTCCGGGGGATACAAAAGCCACTTTTGAAGTGAAATCAGGTAAGAAAGCCGAAGTGATTGGTGAAAACAGGACAATTAAAATTAAAAACGGGAAATTCAGTGATGATTTTTCCCACTACGCTGTTCATCAGTACAAGATAAAATAACCGGATGAAGCATATCAATTTTTTGTTAAGGGGACTATTGATCTCAGTCCTCGTAATATTTATTGCAAATATTAACCTCCGGGGACAGATAATCTATACAAAAGATAACCGACCTTCTGTTCCGGCTCTCTCTGATTTACCTTTAACTGACACTTTGTCACAATACGGGATTACCTGGAAGTTCGATAAAAAAGTCAGGGTCGGGAAGTTTATCACCGGGAGTTATTATGTCGTAGGGCCTGTAACGGTGTTAGCCGTCTCCCCTGCTCCTGAAAACGGAAGAAACGGCTCAATGCTTAACGGGCCGGCGAGTTACAACAGCAGTTACGACAGCCGTTCGATCGGCTATTCGGCAAAATATGCTGTTAAATTTCCAGTAAATCTGAAGCCAGGGTATTCCCTCATTTCATCCATCAGCCTGAAGGATAATGAAAAGAACAGGGAGCCTGTTTTTGCCCGTCACGGCGTTCCTCAGACCCGGCTGAGATCGGCGGCAGTGCTTACTTGTCTTTCTGCTCCTGTTCCATTGGACGCCTTCCGGCCCTCATACAGCGATACTACAGCTAAAATTTATCGTGCAAGCGATCTTCATCGCGAGTTGCTTCCTAAACTGGATAGGGTATCTAAAACTCCTGATTTAACCACATGGGAGCGCATATTCGAACGTCCCTGGATAGATCACACCATGGGATGGGGAAACCGTGAAACCCATCCTACGGATAATATGCCGGAATATTCAAGGGAAACCTCGCGGGCTGTATCGGTGGCCTCGCTTATGCTTATGTGTGATTTTACACCTCAACAGAAGGAAAAATTGCTGCTTTCGTTCGTGCAATATGGCATCGATCTTTGGGGTGTGGCAAAAGCCGGAGGAGGCTGGGAAGCCGAAGGAGGATACGGCAACGGTCGCAAATGGCCGATCATCTTATCCGGGATACTTCTTGGAGACAAGGAAATGCAAACGCCAAATACTACGATTCCCACAGTTCGCTTTGGGGAGGATGAGCAGACCAAATACGGCAAATGCTGGACAGGCGCCAATGTGGTATTCGCAGGACATACACCCGTCGGAGGGACAGGTGACAGGGGCGCTTATGAACATCTTCAGCCTAAAGACTGGCCAGGGCCAAAGAAAACGCAGTCGGAAGGGTACCGCCGCTGCTGTACAAGCATCTCATGGATTGGCTCGGCTCTTGCAGCCCATATCATGCATGCTGAGAAACTCTGGAATCATGACGCTTATTTTGATTACTGCGACCGATGGATGACGGAAGACGATACAAAAGCGCTGGCAGAGATTAAAAAACAACTGGGTAAAGATCTCAGCGGTAACAGGGAGGGCCAGACATGGGATCCTTTCGTGGATGAGATGTGGGCAAAGTACCGGGGACCAATCGTTCCTTTATACTCCTCTAAATAAAAGTTCTATAGCCTGTAAATTAACCGGTAAGTTTTAAATTACGAATTACGAATGAAAACTTACTGGTTATTTTCTGCTGAATATTGCGGAGCTATTCCTAATTCTTCAACCGTTTCCCAGGGTATATAATTTTCACTGGATTCACAGACCCGGGTGGCAAAGAGTGTTCCCAATTCCATGATTCTTCTCCAGTCATTCTCCTTTAAATCATGAAAGGAAATATTTTTCAGGTAATTGATATAAAGCCCGTATGCGATACCCGCCGAAAAATTATCCCCGGCTCCTATTGTGCTGACAACCTTGATTTCCGGAGCCTTAATCTCCAGATGCACTTCAGGTGAAAAGAATTCTGAACCTTGTGATCCTTTTGTATAAAAGAGAAAGTTTGCGCCTGCTTTCCAGACTTTTTCATAAGCCCCTTTACCATTTGATTCGTTGAATATAAGACGGAAATCCTCGTCAGATCCTTTGACAATCGTTGCAAGCGAAATGTTTTCCTCAATCTTCTTCATAAATTCAGGATCTTCGGCAAGATGTTTCCTCGCATTGGGGTCATAAATGATGCAGCAGCCGGCCTTTTGAGCTTTGACCAGGTAATCCAGCAGCTCATTCCGCCCCTTATCACGTAAAGCAAATGATGAGCCCAGCAGAATGATTTCATCCTTCTGAGGTTCAGGATAATCCGGGATAGCCTCTTTGGATGCGTGGTAAAATGAATATTGGGGATTTTGACCGTTATCAAAAAAGGCAAGCGCCACTCTTGACTGACCTTCATATCGTTTAATGTAAGTGACAATTCACGCCATTTTTCTGAAGCATGGAGTATGCAATATCGCCTATCCTGTCATTGCCCATAGTTGAAACAAGTGAGACAGGAATCCTGCAGCGGCCTAATGAAACCGCTGAATTGAAAGCGCTTCCCCCTCCGCATCCGCCTTCAGGATGCTCACCTTTAAAGCGTATATCATAAGTTGTCTCGCCAATTGTAATGACCCGGGGCATTTTCTGTTCAATTTCCAATATTCAATGTTAAATCAGCAAAGGGCAAAGGGATGATAACTCTGAGCTCTCTGCTCCCTGCTTTATCTATCTGATCTTCGCTGTTGGCATTTTCTTAAAAACAATGGCTGTCCTTGCAGGAAGATAAACTTTCAGATATTGGTTAGAACCAATTCCAGCTTCCGGTACGGTATAATAGGTCAGCCTGTCATCAATACGGTTGAATCCTCCGAAAGCATGTGAATCCGTATTCAAAACAATCCTGAATTTGGAAGGTTCCATTTGTATTCCGTATCCCTCATATGAATTTGACGGATGGAAATTAAAGACAAACACAAGATTCCTTCTTCTAAAGGCAAAAACTTTATCATAGTTGTTAATTATCAGGCTTTGTATCCATAGATCTTCCAGCAATTTCTCTTCCTTCACAAGATTGATCATGTCATGATCGAAATCAAGAAGCCAGTGATACCTTAATTCAGTATCTTCCGAAATACTCCAGATACGCCTGGCATGACTGTATGACCATCCGTTGCCCTGTCGAGGGAAATCGATCCATTCAGGATGGCCGAATTCATTTCCCATGAAATTCATATAGCCTCCCCCTGCGCAGGTAAGAGTTGCCAGTCTGATCATTTTATGAAGTGCTATGCCCCTTTCTACAGTCAGATTGGGTTGGTCTTTCCGCATACTGTAATACATTTCCTTGTCGAGCAGACGGAAAATGATCGTTTTGTCACCGACAAGGGCCTGATCGTGTCCTTCGGCATAGCTGATAACTTTCTCATCCGCCCGATGACTCGTCAATTCATGGAAGATCTGACCCATGTCCCAACTATCGTCGCTGTACTCTTTGATTATTTTGATCCAGTAATCCGGAACTCCCATAGCAAGCCTGTAATTAAAACCTACGCCTCCCATTTTATAAGGTGCGGCAAGACCGGGAAGTCCGCTCATATCTTCCGCAATGGAAATTGCATTCTGATTAATTTCATGAATTAATTTATTGGCCAGCATAAAATAGACGACCGCCTCTTCGTCAAGATTCGGATTAAAATAGTCGTCATAAGAAGTAAATGCTTTCCCTAATCCATGATCTAAATAGAGCATGCTGGTTACTCCGTCAAAACGGAATCCGTCGAACCGGAACTCTTCCATCCAGTATTTAATATTGGAAAGAAGAAAATGAATCACTTCATTTTTATTGTAATTGAAACAGTAGGAATCCCATTGCGGATGTTCACCTCGAGCCCCTTCGTGGAAAAACTGGTATCTTGTGCCGTCATACCGGCCCAATCCTTCCACTTCATTTCTAACTGCATGTGAATGAACAATATCCATAATTACGGAAAGACCCATGCCATGCGCCTCATCAATCAACTGTTTTAATTCCTCCGGAGTGCCGAACCTTGATGAGGGAGCAAAGAAACTTGAGACATGATAGCCAAAACTCCCGTAATAGGGGTGCTCAGGAATTGCCATAAACTGGACCGTATTGTATCCCCCAAGTTTTATCCGGGGCAGAATATGAGTCCTGAACTCATTATAAGTATGGATACGAGGTTCCTCCCCTCCCATTCCAATATGCGCCTCATAAATAAGAGGCGCTTCAGGAGATCGTTGGAAACTCTGATGTTTCCACTCATATTTTTCCTGAGGGGCCCAAACCTGAGCATTAAAAATCAAACTGTCGGGATCCTGTACTACCCGGTTTGCCCAAGCAGGGATACGTTTCCCGTTTCCTCCTTTCCAGTGCATGGAGAAGGCATACAGATCGCCGTGATGAATCGAAGCCTCCCCGAGCTGCAATTCCCAGTATCCGTTCCCTAAGCTTTTAAGTTCGTAAGCTTTGTCTTCATTCCAATTATTGAAATCACCAATGAGGAATATCTGTGTCGCATTGGGAGCCCAGTCATGAACAACCCATCCATCCTCTTTCCTAAACAGTCCAAAGTATTTGTGTCCGTTGGCAAAGTCAAAAAGTCGCTTACCATGAACCAATTCGCTCAATTTTACTTTGTATTTTTCCCGCCAGCGGTTTAAATCCTTGCTGTAATTTTCAAGGTAAGGATCACGTTTTACTATTTCAGGAATTTCCATAGAGATTATAATAACTTAATAAAGTTAACATTATTTAATGCTCGATGTTCAATTATAAATGTTCAATTATTAATATTAGAGCAAATGATATTCTTTCGAAAGAGATTAAATACATTTCCCTAAACTCCCGAAAATTTATTTATAATATTTGTCAATCCCTTCCATAAGGACTTTCTGAAGGTCCTCAGGCGTATCAATGCCGAAACTGTCATAATGGGTGATATGTGTTTTAATATGAAATCCGTTTTCGAGCCAGCGCAATTGTTCGAGCGTTTCAACCTTCTCCAATTTACTTTCGGATAGTTTGACCAGTTTCTGCAAAATATCAGTACGATAAGCATATAAACCGATATGGCCATAAAAGGTGAAATTCTCAATCCATTCGGATTCAGGAACTTTGAACAAATAAGGAATAGGCGAGCGGCTGAAATAAATTGCGTTCGAATTTTTATCAAGCACCACCTTTACCATATCAGGCCTGAAAATATCTTCGTTTTTTAAAATCGGTTGAATAAGCGTCGCTATTTCCGTGTCGGGCTCATTCGTGAATTCAGAAATTATAAGTTCAATCTGATCCGGCTGCATAAAAGGTTCATCCCCTTGTATATTGACCACAACATCAAATATTTCACGTTTTATATTGCTGACTTTGGATACTGCTTCGGCGCACCGGTCCGTACCGCTGCTATGTGTTTTTGATGTCATTACCGCATTGCCGCCAAAATTACGAACAGCATCCAGGATACGATCGTCATCCGTGGCAACCCATACTTCTTTCATCACCTTGATTACCTGCTCGTAAACCCTTTGAATCATTGGCTTGCCTTCAATTTCAGCCAATGCTTTTCCCGGAAACCTGGTTGAACCGTACCGTGAGGGAATTATTCCGATAAAATTCATTGATTTGATTAATTAAATTTTCACAAAATTAAAGGATTGATCGGTCATTGCCGTTAAGTTAGTCAGAATTTTAATAATTAAAGACAAACAATGCCAAATAGTTAAAGTCAGAGCATAAATCTCCTGCTAAATTAGTCCCTTTTTAGATTTCATTTAACTTATGAATCCGTCTGTATTAAGAATCGCCTTCTTTAAAAGATCGCAGAAACTTCAAAGTTGTTCAGGTTCTGATTTAATTATATCTTAAAATGAATAATAAAATCGGCTTTCTGTCCCCATGTTTTAGTTCAACTTTGAATAGGACGGGTATTATTAAAATATCTCAGAAATCAATTTGTTCAAACAAATCAATTCATGAAGGTCAAAGTCAATCGTTCCACAACTTTATATTGACAAATTTTGCAGATAAGTTATAACTTTGTACTCTTAAAATTGTTCAGATGTAAATGGATATCCAGGAGATTAAACAAAGGTTTGGAATTATCGGCAATGATCCTGAATTAAACCGGTCAATTGAAGTTGCAATTCAGGTGGCTCCTACCGATCTGTCTGTTCTTATCAGCGGGGAGAGCGGAGTGGGAAAAGAATATTTTCCGCAGATAATACACAACTTTTCACACCGGAAACATGGAAAATACATTGCGGTAAACTGCGGAGCCATACCTGAAGGCACAATCGATTCAGAATTATTCGGCCATGAAAAAGGTTCATTTACCGGCGCAATGAGCGACCGTAAAGGTTATTTCGAAGTTACAGACGGAGGAACATTATTTCTGGACGAGATTGGCGAACTTCCGCTGTCCACGCAAGTAAGGCTGCTAAGAGTTCTTGAATCTGGTGAATTTATACGTGTCGGTTCATCACAGGTGCAGAAAACAGATGTCAGGGTCATAGCCGCAACTAACATTGATTTGACAAATGAAGTAAATCATGGTAAATTTCGCGAAGATTTGTATTACCGCTTAAATACGGTTCCAATAAGTGTACCTCCCTTACGAAAGCGAAATGCAGATATACTTCTGCTCTTCAGAAAATTTGCATCAGATTTTGCCGAACGATATCAAATGCCTCCGATCCGACTGACAGATGAAGCCCAAAAAATAATGATCAATTACAGGTGGCCCGGCAATGTGAGGCAACTTAAAAATATAACCGAACAAGTTTCTATTATTGAGACGGATCGGGAAATTACGGCAGAAACCTTAATTCATTATATTCCTTCTGATAATATTGCAACTTTACCTGCCTTATACAGCAAGTCTATTGATGAAAAAACTTTCAGAAGTGAACGGGAAATACTTTATCAAATTCTTTTCGATCTGAAAAAAGATATGAATGATCTGAAAAAGTTCGTTTATGATATGGCAGGGGAGGGACATAGTCCCAAAATCCACGAAGGGAATGCTCATCTTTTCCGGAAAATATATCCTGAAAATGAAGAAGATTATAAATCTTCTCCACAGGAATACAATCAGCCTGCAAAGATCAAACCACCGGAACAAAATATTGAAGATACAGAAGAATTTGTTGAAGAATCATTATCATTGGAAGATAAAGAGATCGAAATGATCATCAAATCTCTGGAAAAGCATAATGGCAAGCGTAAAATGGCAGCACAGGAACTTGGTATCTCGGAACGCACCCTATATCGTAAAATAAAAGAATACAATATCGAAGCCTGATGAATAACAAAAATCTGAACAGAATTTTCAGGGTTGCAGTTTTAATATTGATTATTTCAGGAATATACAGTTGTAAAATCAGTTACTCATTCACAGGAGCTTCAATATCTCCTGCTGTTAAGACAGTATTTATAGAGTTTTTTAATAACCGGGCAAGGGTGATCAATCCCACGTTAAGCCAGACATTTACTGAAAAACTGAAAGATAAATTTGTAAGCCAGACGAATTTAACCTTATCGCGGGACCAGGGCGACCTTGAATTTTCGGGAGACATTATCGGTTATGATGTTCGTCCTCAATCAATCCAGACAAGCCAGCAAGGAAGGGACTTCGCTTCCATGAACCGCCTTACCATTACTGTCCGCGTTGTCTTTACAAATAATAAAGAACATCAGTTTGATTTTAAAAACAATTTTTCAGCCTATTATGATTGGAATAGTACACTGGCTTTAAGCGCAGTTGAAAACGATGCCGTCAATGCCATTACTGATCAGTTGGTCGAAGATATCTTTAATAAATCAGTCGCCAATTGGTAGTTTCAGTGCATTTTGCGGTGGAACTTTTAAAACTCTGAAACTTTTCTTCATATGTCGATGACCAGGGAACAAATATTGAGCTTTATGGAAAACCCCGCGTTATTAAATGACAAAACGCTGATAGAACTGAAGGAAATTCTTGATGAATTTCCTTATTTTCAGACAGTCCGTTTGCTCTATACCCGAAATTTATTAAACGAGGACAATTTCCGGTTTGTCAATCAGCTTAAAATTTGTGCCCTTTATGCAACTGACCGAAGAATTTTATACCAATTACTTAATCCTGTAAAGCCCAAAGAAAAAATTCAGGATGTCTTATCAGAAAAAGATCAGGAAGTCAGTAAATCTTCACAACCTTCAGATATCATTAAAAATGTTAGCCCAGAAAAAAGCTCTGAGCCTGATCTGAACTATGAACAATATGAATCTGCTTATCGTCTCGCTGATACAGATTCAGAGTCAGAAAAATCACTGGGCCAACTGGTCAAAGAAATAAATGAGTCTGCCGGAAAACAAATTAAAAGTAAAGAAACAGGATTAAAAGAAGATCTCATTGACCGTTTTCTAAAGGAAAATCCTGCAATTTCAAACGAGGATAATGTTATAATCAAGAATTCTGATATTAATCAGGAGCAGGAAGAAATATTTAATGAAAATGATGAATTTATCACAGAAACTTTAGCCAAAATTTATATAAAACAGGGATTATATCAAAAAGCAATTAATGCTTTTCAGAAATTAACTTTGAAATATCCCGAAAAAAGTGCTTATTTTGCGCGTCAAATTGAAGAAGTTAATAAATTGCTTAATAAATAATGCGATGTTTACAATTATTATTGTCCTGGTTTTTATTGTGTGTTTACTTTTGATATTGTTTGTTTTGGTCCAGAATTCAAAAGGAGGAGGATTAGTTTCTTCATTCTCAAGTTCTAATCAGGTCATGGGAGTCCGGCGAACCACTGATTTTCTTGAAAAAGCAACATGGGTACTTGCACTCGCCCTGGTAGGCCTTTCCATAGTGTCAACAGCATTTTTACCTCGTCCGAATGAAACGAGCAAATCTGCTATTGAACAGCAAATTCAGAATGTGCCGGTCCCAGGTGAAATTCCAAATTTTCCCCAATCTGTCGATACCTCCAAAACCAAATAAGATTTCTTTGACAAGATTTAAGACAAGGTAAACTTTGAAAGTAAATCTTATCTGATTTTGTTACTAAATCAACTTATTTTTTAAAAAGTCCGTTTTTTTCAAAACGGACTTTTTCTTTGCTTTACTGACATGCATTAGCTTTTAATGTCATGTTGACAGTTTCGAATGACAACTAAAATTTTGTATTAATAGTTAATTTACAGCAAGTTGAAAACATCTAAATAATTCTTTTAAAATTTATGTGTAAAATTGTCCTTTTGATTGTTATAAATACTGATTTATTCTGTTTGGCACATTTTATGAAGGTGAAGGGATACAACGATAAACTATTGTCTAATTATAAATAAACTAAAAATGGCAGAGATTAAAGGAAAAATTCTTGCGGGTAAAGTATTGGTTCAGCCGCAGGAAGCCGAAGAAAAAACAGCAGGTGGAATTATTATTCCTGATTCAGCAAAAGAAAAACCTCATGTAGGGAAGGTAGTGCTTGTTGGAGCCGGTAAAAAAGATGAACCGATGGAAGTGAAAGTTGGAGATGTTGTTTTTTACGGAAAGTATGCTGGTACTGAGTTAACATTGATGGGGAAGATTATTTATTAATTTCACAAACTGATGTTCTATTACATTGCTTAATGAATTAATTTATTGATTATTACTTAAAATACAAGAAATAATGGCAAAAGAAATTAAATTTAACATTGAAGCACGCGAACGGCTAAAAGAAGGCGTTGATCAACTTGCAAACGCAGTAAAAGTCACATTAGGTCCAAAAGGCCGAAATGTTATAATTGACAAGAAATTTGGTGCACCACAAGTTACAAAAGATGGTGTTACTGTTGCAAAAGAAATTGAATTAGCTGACGCATTTGAAAACATGGGTGCTCAAATGGTAAAAGAAGTTGCTTCAAAAACCGGGGACGATGCAGGTGATGGAACAACAACTGCAACTGTTCTTGCACAGTCAATTATTAATGTAGGTTTGAAAAATGTTACTGCCGGTGCAAATCCGATGGATTTGAAACGCGGTATCGACAAAGCTGTTAAAGCAGTTGTAAAAATATTGAAGAACAGGCAAAAACTGTTGGTGATGATTACAAAAATCGAACCGGTTGCTAAAATTTCTGCAAATAACGATGAGACAATTGGTAAATTGATTGCTGAGGCAATGGAAAAAGTTACATAAAGAAGGTGTAATCACTATTGAAGAAGCAAAAGGAACTGAAACTTATGTTGATGTTGTTGAAGGTATGCAGTTTGACCGAGGTTATATTTCTCCTTATTTTGTTACCGATACTGAAAAAATGGCAGCCGAACTGGAAAATCCTTATATTCTGATTCACGATAAGAAAATCAGCACCATGAAAGATATGCTTCCGGTGCTTGAAGCATCAGCACAAACTGGTCGTCCTTTAATGATTATTGCTGAAGATGTTGATGGTGAAGCTCTGGCTACATTGGTGGTTAACCGTTTGCGTGGTTCGTTAAAAGTTGTGCGGTAAAAGCACCGGGTTTTGGCGATCGCAGAAAAGAAATGCTGGAAGATATTGCAGTTCTAACAGGCGGAACAGTTATTACTGAAGAAAAAGGTATGAAACTGGAACAAGCAACTCTTGACATGCTTGGGCAAGCAGAAAAAATTACCAGTTGATAAAGAAAATACTACAATTGTAAATGGTGCTGGAGAATCAGATAATATTGCGGCACGTGTTGGTCAAATCAAAAAACAGATTGAAACTACAACTTCTGACTATGATAGAGAAAAATTGCAGGAACGTCTTGCTAAATTGGCAGGTGGGGTTGCAGTAATTTATGTAGGTGCTGCTTCAGAAGTTGAAATGAAAGAGAAAAAAGACCGTGTTGACGATGCATTGAGTGCAACCCGTGCTGCTGTTGAAGAAGGAATTGTTCCTGGTGGCGGAGTTGCTTACATCCGTGCGATTGATGCTTTGAATAAAGTAAAAGGTGAAAACGATGATGAGCAAACAGGTATTGAAATTGTTAAACGTGCCATCGAAGAACCACTTCGTCAGATTGTAATAAATTCAGGAAAAGAGGGTGCTGTCGTTGTTCAGAAAATTAGGGAAGGTAAAGCCGATTTCGGTTACAATGCACGTACTGATGAATTACGAAAATCTATATGAAACAGGTGTTATCGACCCGGCAAAAGTTACCCGTATTGCGCTTGAAAATGCAGCTTCTATTGCTGGTATGTTCTTAACAACTGAAACTGTAATTGTTGAAGAAAAAGAAGAAAAACCCGCAATGATGCCTCCTGGTGGCGGAATGGGTGGCGGAATGGGTGGATATTAACCAGTTATTCAAAAAAACCGGAGGAATCAACCTCCGGTTTTTTTCTTCTTCTTAATTGTTACAAATAGAAAGTTCTTAAAGAAGTTTTAATATCACAAAATATCAACAACCTTATCTTTATTGGAATTAAAGTAATCCTTCTTAAGTAGAATAATCCTAAACGTATTTAACAATATATCAAGATAAACTCTTTCTTTATATCCTCCGTGTTTGGATCGTATCAGGTCCGTATTACCCTCAATGCCATAATGATCATAATTTCAATAATGGAACTAATGACCTTTTCAAATCTCCTGATTTTTTAAACCTCCGGCTTTCTTTACCAAATTAAATTTATAGAAAAACCATATTCCTTCAAAAAATTACCTCGTAAAATTTCCGATCTTCGGATTTACAACTTTAACGAAATCTTTACAGGCCATCTTGATCAGTTCGGTATGAGTACCCGCATTAAATGCAATTTCCTCATCTTCAGCGAGTACATCCGCAACATAGACATCCATCCCGTAAAGATTTCCAAAGGGAGGCATAGCTCCTACTTCACAATCAGGGAAAAGATTTACAAACGCCAGTTCTCCGGCAAGCTCAACCTTTTCTGCATTGACGACTTTTTTAAACAATCCGAAATTAATGTTATGTGAAGCCGGCAGGACGACCATGGCCATTTTTCCGTCAATCTTAACCATTACTGTTTTGGCTAATTCCTTCCCGGGTATATGTGAAGTGGCGGCAATCCTTTGAGAAGTCGAGGCAGCAGCATGATAAATTGAAACATATTCAATATTTTGGTTGTCCAAATACTCCTTTAATTTTTTTGCAGGCATAATAACGCTCCTTTCCTATTAATTAATAATTTGAATTCCCAAATACCCCATTAAGATAGAACAAAATCAGATAAATTCAAATTATTAAACATCATTTTTTTCATTAATCAATAATCTGCCCTTTAAACGCTTAGGTTCCAAAATTACCGTAATACCCCTCACTCTATTTTAAGTTTAATATATTTGTATTGCATCGTAAATATTTTTCTATGAATTGCTTTATATCTCAGTCCAATAATCCATATTTTAATCTGGCATCTGAAGAGTATTTTCTCAAAAATAAGAATGAAGAGTATTTTCTGTTATATATCAACGAACCTTCGGTTGTGGCAGGTAAACATCAGAATATTCTTGCCGAAATAAACCAATCATGGGTAAGAAAAAACAATATACTTCCTGCAAGGCGCATCAGCGGCGGAGGAACTGTTTATCATGATCAGGGAAATCTTAATTTCAGCTTTATTTCTGATTGTCCAGATCTTGAAAATGTTAGCTACAAACGGCTAACACTTCCCATCATCCTGGCATTAAATTCTATAGGAGTAACTGCTGAATTTTCAGGACA
Organism: uncultured Bacteroidia bacterium; assembly: GCA_963810555.1. Lineage (GTDB taxonomy): Bacteria > Bacteroidota > Bacteroidia > Bacteroidales > Prolixibacteraceae. The sequence continues at coordinate 166,036 of CAWENX010000006.1, forward strand.
TAATGATATAATTTTAGAGAACAGGAAAATTTCTGGCAATGCAATGCATATTTATAAAAACAGAGTTCTTTCTCATGGAACTTTACTCTACGAATCCGATTTAAACCACCTTTCCAATGCCCTAAAAAATCACAAGGAAAGATATATAGATAAATCCATCAAATCGATACCCTCCAGGGTAGTCAATATATCTGAATTTTTGAATCCTCCCATGTCAATGAACGACTTTACTGATGCCCTTTTTGCTGAAACATTTAAACATCTGGGTTCCACGCGTATTTATTCATTGAGCAATTCTGACATAAACGAAATTGAAAAGTTAGCCCGTGAGAAATTTTCAACCTGGGATTGGATCTATGGCTATTCTCCTAAATACATATTTCAGAACGAAATCGAATTATATGGACAATCAGTTAAATTTCAGTTAAATGTAGAAAAAGGATGGGTCAAAAGCTATTCACTTGAAAAAGACATAAATGCAGATAAAAATATTGTCCGGCTATTTGATTCCCTGGTAAATGTTAAACATGATTATCAATCATTTTTAGAAATATTCTCTAAACACAGCCTGACAAATTTAAATTCAGATTTTTCGATCAATGGCTTCTGCGATCAATTTTTTTAATCTCCCGCCTATTAACGAATATTTCTGTCTCTTAGAACCAGCCTGTACCGGTTAAGAATTCCTCCTTTCTCTGATAAAAAAATCTGATTTACATCTTCTTATTAGAAACTTCGCCCATATAAGACCATATCTTACTTATACTAAGTCCGAATCATTATTGATATTATATCATAGTTTATTCGTAGTTTTAATACTATTTATCGAACAAACATCGAACAAGCATCGAAGGAACTACGAAGATGATATGGATTTGGTACGAACATGGTATTATTATAATATGGAAGAAAAAGAGTTAAAACATATTCTAAATCAGATGGAAAATGAGAGAAGAAGGGGTTTAAAATGATATTTTTCAGAAAGTAATCTTTTCCCAATTACTTTGAATTCAGGATAATTTAAAAGCTTTGTTGCCTTTGATGGGCCGATCTCAGCCGCCATGTCATCAAATGAAACAGTTTTTAAACGCTTAATCGTTTTGAATTTTTTCATTAAGGCATCAATGGTTTTCTGACCAATACCAGGTACAGATTCCAGTTCAGAGGAGAGAAATTTATTGGATCTTTTATTCCTGTGAAAGGTTATTCCAAATCTATGTGCCTCATTTCTAATATATTGAAGCACTTTTAGGGTTTCAGAGTTTTTATCGAGATAGAGAGGGACCGGGTCTTCCGGATAATATATTTCTTCAAGCTTTTTGGCAATTCCGATCACAGCTATACTGCCGGCAAGATTTAATTTTTCAAGCGAATTCATTGCCGAACTTAATTGCCCTTTACCACCATCTATCACAATGAGCTGCGGTAAGTCCTTTCCTTCTTCAGTTAATCTTTTATATCTCCGAAAGATGATTTCCTCCATTGATGCAAAATCATTAGGGCCCTCCACCGTTTTTATATTGAAATGCCGGTACTCATTTTTTGAAGGCTTTGCATTTCTGAAAACCACGCATGAGGCAACCGGAATATCGCCCTGAATATTTGAATTGTCAAAACATTCAATATGGGCGGGCAATTGATTTATGCGTAAATCCTGCCTGATCTTTTCGAGTATCCGGTTCGTCCTTGTTTCAGGAGATTTAAGGGAATTTCGTTTTTTCTTCTCAAGAATATAAAATTTCACATTCGTTTCGGATAGTTTTAGCAGTCTGAGCTTTTCACCTATTCTCGGGACAGTTGCTTTAATTCCTTTTAAATCCATTTCAATCGGAAACGGAATTATTATTTCCTGCGAATCTGAATTCAGGTTTTGCCGTATTTCAACAATTCCAATCGAAAGTAAATCTTCCCTGCTTTCATCAATCCGTTTTTTCAATTCAAGAGTGTGTGACTGGACGATTGCTCCGTCAACAACTTTGAGAAAATTGATGTAGGCTGACGATTCATCCTCAGCAAATGAGAATACATCGACGTTTGAGATGGTGGAGCTTACAACTGTTGATTTGCTTTTATAATTATCAAGAATATTCAATTTATTTTTCACCAGTTCGGCTTCCTCGAATTTGTATTCTGAAGCCAGTTTACTCATTACTTCATTCAGGTGACCCATTACTGAAGTCAAATTTCCTTTGAGGATTTCTTTAATTTGCCGGATATTTTCGTTGTATTCTTCCTCCATTTGCAATGCTTCACAGGGTCCCTTTGCAGTTTCCGAGAAAATATTCAAGACATACTTTAAATTTTTTCTTCTCTATATTTTCCCGGGATAAATTAAGAGTGCAATTACGAAGCGGGAAAAGCTGCCGTATTACATCCAGCAGGGTTTTTACCATATGTACGGATGCATAAGGACCAAAATAAGCTGATCCGTCACGGATGAGATTTCGTGTGTAAAAAACTCGGGGAAATCGTTCATTTTTAACACAAATCCAGGGAAAAGATTTGTCATCTTTTAACAGAACATTGTATCGGGGCTGAAAATTTTTGATAAAATTGTTTTCCATCAAAAGGGCATCTTCTTCCGATTCAAGAACAATATGCCTTATTTCAGCAATTTTACTTACCAATACAGCGGTTTTTCTGTCGGCATGCTGCTTTGTAAAATAAGAGGAAACCCGTTTTCTTAGGTTTTTGCCTTCCCTACATATATAATTTTGCCCTCTGAATTGAAATATTGATATACTCCGGGCAATTCAGGCAGAAGGCTCACAACTCTTTTGAGGTCCTCAATTAGATCTATATAACCGCTCTCCTCTTCCCTATTCGTCAAAATGAATAAGAGACCAAACCGGGATATCGTATTCAAGATTTTATCTCTTCCTTTGAGAAAATCAAGCTCAATGAAAAAATTAACAAATATTTCTGTTACTCCGAATTTCCGAACCAGATTCAATGGCGGCATTCATGGTTCCTCCTGTAGCAAGCAAGATCATCATGAATAAGAACCACATCTTCTGGATTAAGAGCGTCCGCATGAATTTCAATTGTATCGAATCCATATTCCAATTCATAGGATTGAGAAATTGTTTCAGCAGGTAATTTCCCCGGTTTTCGGATCGGAACAAATCCGGCATTCAATCGTATTCGCCAATGCCCCGCCAAGAATAAATCCACGTGATTCAATTCCCACAACTTTTGTAATTCCATAATGATTTATAGTGATCATAAATTTCATTCAGAATAAATTGCAATATTCCGGATTTTTAAAAGATGTTGATACATCTTTAAAGTTTATCCCTATTTTAGGGAAATCAGGTATATTCCGAACTGAATTTTTCACAAATTCAAGATCGATTATTTTTTCTGCTTTCCATGAATATTTTGATTGAGTATTTTGTTTTTGTGTTCCACGTGGAACATTATCTTCCTAACAAAATGATTAACACATTAATATCGCTTGGAGAAACTCCCGGAATCCGGCTTGCCTGTCCAATTGTTACCGGTTTAATTTTTTCAAGTTTTTGCCTTGCCTCAGTTGAAAGTGAATTAATTTCATCATAATTAAAATGGTTGTCGATTTTGTATTCCTTCCAATCGATCCAATTTTATCAGCTAACTGACATTTCCCTGATCAATATATCCGGAATATTTAATAGCTATTTCTGCAGATTCAAATATTTCTTCTCTTTGTTCAATACTAAGATCCGAATAAAACTTATTTAATGGAGGAATGATTTTAATTAAATCAAATATATGATATCTGAGGACGCATTACTAAATTACTGATTTTTGTATTATGCTTCAATTGTGAACTTTCCTTTTTTTCTAAATATTTATTGACCGTTTCCTTTTTTACCATGTGATTTCCACATAAAGAAATTAATTTATCCCTTAATGCAATCTTTTCCTTAAATTTCAGATATCTTTCATTCGATACCAAGCCCAATTTAAATCCATATTCAGTCAATCGTTCATCAGCATTGTCCTGTCGCAGCAAAAGCCTGTATTCGGCCCTGCTTGTAAACATCCTGTATGGTTCATCAACACCTTTGGTAATAAGATCATCAATCAAAACCCCGATATAAGCTTCATTTCGTTTTCAGAATAAATGAATCCTCTCCATTAATTTTTCTATGTGCATTAATCCCTGCCATTATTCCCTGGGCACCAGCTTCCTCGTAACCCGTCGTTCCATTAATTTGACCAGCAAAATAAAGATTTTCAACTATTTTAGTTTCAAGGGTCTGATTAATCTGTGTAGGATCAAAATAATCATATTCGATGGCATAACCGGGCCGTATAAGTTTGGCATTTTCAAGTCCGGGTATTTTATGTATGGCTTCACTTTGAATATTCCAGTATAAGGAAGAAGAAAAACCATTTAAATAATATTCAATAGAATCTTCTCCTTCAGGTTCGAGAAACAACTGATGTTTTTCCTTGTCTCTGAAAATTACAAGTTTTGTTTCGATGCTTGGACAATATCTTGGTCCCAAACCTACAATCGTTCCATCGAAAAGAGGAGAATCTTTAAATCCCTTTTCCAATACTTCATGTACCTGAGGATTTGTAAAAGTTATGTAACAGGGTAATTGTTTCAGATCTGAATTGATTTCCGAAAGAAAACTAAATTTTCTTCTCCTTAAATCACCACCCTGCACCTGCATTTTAGCAAAATCTATTGATCGACCGTCCAATCTGACAGGTGTTCCAGTCTTCATCCTTCCAGCAATAAATCCTTTTGATATAAGTTGTTCAGTAATTCCGTAAGAAGGAGATTCTGCAATTCTTCCACCAGGGACCTTTGATTGTCCAAAATGCAATAATCCATTAAGAAAAGTCCCGTTTGTCAAAATAACGGATTTAGAAAAGAATTTAACTCCTATTTCTGTTTCTACACCAACAATTGAATCCTCTTCAAAAAGAAGCCTTACGACGATCCCTTGCCAAAAATCGAGATTATTAATTTGTTCCAACTGATTTCTCCAATTGGCTGAGAATTTGTTTTTATCACACTGAGCACGGGGACTCCACATTGCCGGGCCTTTTGAAAGGTTTAACATCCTGAACTGAATAGTCGACATATCTGTGACAACACCCATCAATCCTCCCAAAGCATCTATTTCCCTGACAATCTGACCCTTTGCTATTCCGCCAACAGCAGGATTACAGCTCATTTGCGCAATTTTATTAAGATCCATAGTCACAAGCAATGTTTTTGATCCTAATCTTGCAGCTGCTGCCGCGGCTTCACATCCTGCATGGCCGGCACCGACAACAATTACATCATATTTTAAAAAAACCGTCATGTATTAAATTCTTATACTTAGAAATATATTCATCTTCGAGCCTTCTCATTGATTTTTTTTCCAGGCTTGATTTATCCTTGTAATTTAATAAATGTAAAACTCCATGAAGAATAACCCTAATAAACTCATCCTCCAAATTTACTCCTAATTTTTCCGAATTATCGGCAACCCTATTTTTACTAATATAAATATCTCCGGAAATTTTGTTCCCTTCAACATAATCAAAAGTTATAATGTCGGTATAATAATTATGATTAAGATATTGCTTGTTCAATTCCAACAAATAATTGTCATCACAAAAAATATAGTTGATATTTCCTAATTTTTTATTGTGCTGAAATATTATTTCTTTCAGCCATTGAGTAATCAAACGGAATTTTAGTACTGGTTTAGCGACTGTTTCAGTAAAATAATTAATCGCCATTATCTGTTTATAACAATATTTACAATATTCCCTTTGCCAATGGTTTTAAAACTGTCACTGAAAGCCTTAATAAAAAAAATTCCTCTTCCTGTTTCAAGGGTGATATTATCAGCATCAACTGGTGAAGGAATCAGATTGGCATCAAATCCTTCTCCCTGATCTTCAACTTCCACAAAAATTTCCTTTTTGCTTATTTCAATCGTAATAATTGCATTTAAATCCTTATTATAGTGATTTCCATGACGTATGGCATTGGTAACACTTTCAATCAAAATCGTCCTTAAAGCAAAACCGGTTTTATCATCAAAATGGAGTTTAAATTCAATCTCCGGTATAAGATCAAGGCATGTTTTTAACCCTTCATAAGTTGAAGGAATCACCAATCTTTTATAGTACTCAGGATTTACCATTCTTTATTTAGAATGAGTAATATTAATAATTTTTTATAAAATTATATATATTTTAAATGTAATTTAACTTATTAACAATAAAATCCAAAATATTCAAACCTTTTTTACTTACAGTATAATTACAATTCATCTCTTTAATAAAAGATTCATCGATAAACTTACTGATTGTATTTAAAAAATGATCCTTAATTTTCTTATTAAAGTTTCTTTGAATAAACTCAAATGAAATACCTTTTATCGTCCTTAAACCCGTAAGAATGTATTCATTGTATTTATCAACCTCTGAAAGGTTTTCAATCGTGAAATGAGATTCATCCGAATTAATCTGATGAATATACTTATCGTTATTATATGTATTCCATTGCCTTGAATTTCCATTATAACTATGAGCTGAAGGACCTACCCCCAAATATTTCTCATTCGTCCAATATAACCAATTGTGTTTTGACATAAATCCTTCGATCGCATAGTTGCTCACTTCATATTGATTAAATCCATTACTTCCCAAATAACTTATTGTATATTCGAATTGTTCAATTAATTCTTCTTCATCAACCTCATTAAATTCTTTATTCAACAATTTTTTATTTAATGGCGTATTACCCTCATAAGTCAACTGATAGGATGAAATATGCTGAACTCCAAGATCTATTGCCTGATCGAGAGATTTTTTATAATATTCGAATGAAGATCCGGGAATTCCAAAAATCAGATCAACTGAAATATTATTAAATCCTTCCTCTTTAGCCCAGATAACGGTATTTTTGGCCTGTTCAGCAGAATGTCTTCGACCTAAAAATTTTAATACCTCATTATTAAAACTCTGAACACCTATACTAATACGATTAATTCCTGACATTTTAAGCTTCTTGATATATTCATTTGAAAGATCATCAGGATTACATTCGAAAGTTACTTCGCAATCATTATTAACATTGTAGTTTTCATAAATTGCCGAAAGCAAAGACTTTATCTGATTAATTCTTAATAATGAGGGCGTTCCTCCACCTAAGTAAATTGTTTCAACATTTTCTTTTCCCAGATAATTCTTTCTTTTCTGCAATTCAATAATTTTAGCTTTAATAAGATCTTCTGTTATGCCTAAATTTGTATCGGAATAAAAATCACAATAGCTGCATTTCTTCTTACAAAACGGAACATGGATGTAAATACCTGCCATTCCAACCTTTTAAAGAATTTGATAAGGTTACAAAAATAGTCATTTCAAATTACATTTAAGCGTATAATTTATGTTTAATGCAATCCAAAATCAATAGTAAATTAGGTATAAATCAAATACAAATGAGACAGGAGCCCGGGATTATGTACTTATTGTTAATTGAAGTATAATTTTTCAATGGTTTTTAAAAATCATTTAAATATCGAATTCAATTAATGAATCGGAACCTTTAATATTCTTTTCAAATGCCTTCCCCCATCGAAACTTTCATTCAGAAAAATGTCAGTAATTGAAATTGCTTCATCAACAGAAATAAACCTTGCCGGCATCGAACAAATATTTGCATCGTTATGATGTCTTGAAAGCATTGCCAATTCAGTATTCCAGCAAATTGCAGATCTTATTCCCGGATATTTATTAACAGTCATATTAATTCCATTTCCGCTACCACAAAATACAATGGCACGTTTATGCTCTCCTTTTTCCATAGCCTTAGCCAAAGGATGGGCATAATCAGGATAATCGCAGCTCTCGGCTGAATAACATCCAAAATCCTTAACCGAATAACCTTTATTCCTTAAATACTTTATAACTGCATTTTTCATTTCAAATCCCGCATGATCCGAAGCCACAGCAATTATATCCATAAATTTATATATTATGCTACAAATGTAAGTTTTTATAATAATTTCCTTTTAATCCATCGGAGTATTTAGAGAATTTTAAAGGCGATAACATTAATAACATCTTTGTTAATTTAGTGTTGATATTTGTTTATTAAAAAGCGAAACTTTTTGAATTACCGAAGACATTATCACCGTATATAAAAAAATTTCTATTTACAAATTATTTCTTAATTGTTTAATCAGAAAAAATTGTAAGATTTATTAACGTCAAATTCATTTTCTGAAAAATAATTAATTCAACAACTTCACGTTATCAACACTTCGTTCAATATTTCATATTAAACAGGTTATCTTATAATTAACCGGTTAATTATTTCTTAATTATCTGTTAGGTGAATTTAATTATTAAATATCAAAATAAAGATCCGTTTTTTTTATAACAATTTAAACAGGGTTATAAATGAATCATATTTCTTTAAACAATAAAAAATCAAATAATATTATTAAATTCTTGTTTAAACAATATAAAAAAATCCAATCTCTTTGAATTTGCACAGATTTCATATTAAATGTAATTTCGAGCAATAAATAAAAATTCACGGAATGGACATAACTAACCCTTTATCAATCCTATTGGTTGAAGATAACGAACTCAATCAAAAATTGATGCAGATTACGATGAAAAGATATAACTATAAAGTTGCCATTGCAAATAATGGCGCTGAAGGTGTTGAATTATTTAAAAATGAAAAATTCGACGTTGTTCTGATGGATCTTATGATGCCGGTGATGGATGGATTTGAGGCGACAAGAGAGATGAGAAGAATTGAATCGGAGGATAAGAACAGGCTTTACACACCTATTATTGCATTTACTGCCAATACTTTGAACAATGATTACGACAAGTGTGTAAGCGGAGGGATGGATAACATTATAGAAAAACCTTTCAGTTTTGAAAAATTCGGTGAAATAGTGAAAAATTTATAGTGATTTAAAAAAGATAAATTAAACTGTTATTTTATCTCCATACAATGGATGATTTTATTGATTTAAGAGGAAATTTTTATTCGGATACCGACCGTGAACTTGATAATAAACTCAGACCACTTCGGTTCAGTGATTTTCATGGGCAGAAGAAAATTGTCAATAATCTGAAAGTATTTGTCAAAGCGGCCTCGATGAGAAAAGAGTCTCTTGATCATGTTTTGCTTCATGGACCTCCGGGATTGGGCAAAACGACCCTTTCAAATATAATTGCCAATGAACTCGGCGTTAATCTTAAACTCACTTCCGGACCTGTTTTGGATAAACCCGGAGACTTAGCCGGTTTACTTACTAACCTGGAAAAGAATGATGTACTTTTTATAGATGAAATACATCGCCTAAGCCCAATAGTGGAAGAATACCTTTATTCGGCAATGGAAGATTACCGGATTGATATCATGATAGATAAAGGACCCAGCGCCAGGTCAATTCAACTGGAAATCAATCCTTTTACATTAATAGGTGCCACCACAAGAAGCGGATTGCTTACCAGTCCACTGAGAGCACGTTTTGGGATCAACTGTCACCTGGAATATTATGATGCTGAAGTATTGACAGGAATAGTCAAGCGATCATCAAAAATACTTAAGTGTGAAATTAATGATGATGCAGCCGTTGAAATTGCTGGCAGAAGCAGAGGAACACCAAGAATAGTAAATGCACTACTCAGGCGTGTAAGAGATTTTGCAATGGTAAAGGGTAATGGAAAGATTGACCTGGAAATAACGCGTTATGCTCTTGAAGAACTGAATATTGATAAACACGGACTTGATGAGATGGACAACAGGATTCTCACAACTATCATCGACAAGTTTAAAGGAGGCCCCGTCGGAATATCTACTATTTCTACAGCTGTGGGAGAGGAAACAGGAACAATAGAAGAGGTGTATGAACCATTTCTCATTAAAGAAGGATTTTTGAAACGAACGCCGAGGGGACGAGAAGCCACAGAATTGGCATTTAAACATTTAGGAAGGATCAGAACCAAGGATAATATGCAAAGCCTGTTCTGATTTCTAAAGAAAGGACTCAATTAATCAACTATTTTTTAACCAGCTCTATTTCATAAATTTTTGGCCACAATTTACCTGTAACATAAAGTTTATTTGCAGCCTGATCATACGCTATCCCGTTTAAAACCGCTTCCTCATTATTTTGATTATTTACAAAATTACTCTCCAAACCCGTTAAATCGATTTCTCCGACGATTTCGCCCGTGTTCGGATTGATTCTTACTATTTTATTGGTCATCCAAACATTTGCCCAAATTTCGCCTTTTATATACTCTAATTCGTTAAGATTTTTCATAACACCTGTATTACTGCAAACCTGTATTTTTTTTATGGTTGAGAAGTTGTCGGGATCAATATATGTAAGATAATCTGTTCCATCACTCATGATAAGGTAATGTCCGTCATTTGTAAGTCCCCATCCCTCTGCGGATTGAAATGTAAAGGTCTTTATAGGCTGAAATGTACTGAGATTATAAACGAACCCAATTTTTGCTTTATAAGTCAATTCGTAGAGTTTATTATCCATAATTGTAATTCCTTCGCCAAAGTATTGGATATTAAGTTTATGTTCTTTTAATATTTTCCATGTTTTCATATCTATTTTGTAGATTTCTGATTCTCCCTCCCTTCCGGTCCCTTCATACAAATAACCATCATGAATCTCCAATCCTTGCGTAAAATGACTGGCATTGTGTGGAAAACTGTTGATAATTTTATAGCCATACATTATAGGAGGGTTTTTAGGTAAAAGAAGAAATTGTGCATAATTTATCCCTGAAGCTCCTTCCTCATTTGTTGCAATGACTTTCAGATAATGAATACCAAAATTTAAATCAGTTGTTTCGATATTTACTGTGGCCTCAGTATTTTTTGTTGTGAAAATTGATTTGTCATCCTGAAACAGTTCACTTTTATCAAGAGAGCCATCTTTAATTTTAGTTTTAAGAATGACTGTAATTTTATCTCCGATAGTATAACTATTCTTCTCAGGTTGAAATTGAATTGAAGTTACTGGATTTCTTGGTCTTTTTGAAGGTTGGGCACAATTTGAAACTACAAAAGAGGTTAAAGAAATTGCCAATAATAAAGTACATAAAGTTCTCATATTAACGAATTACACGATTAAATGACAAATTACACGAAAACAATAAAGGTACATAGAGTTTCCCTGAAAATGATGGTATTAAGCAATTTAAATGTTCTAAATAACTATTAAATGATACAAAAAGTTTTATTGGTGAAATATATAAAAGAACTATGTAAAGAATTAGATTTTTGAAAATTATCTTTGCAATGAAACGACAAAATTAAAACCAATCCTTTGAGTACAATAAAAAAGCTGGCAGGAGAGACTGTAATTTACGGTACTTCAAGTATTGTGGCCCGACTTTTACCCTGGTTTCTTACACCTCTTTATACTTACAATTTTGCTGAGGGGCAATACGGTATTTTAAGCAATATCCTTGCCTATGTTGCCTTTTTCCAGGTTCTCCTGACTTTTGGTATGGAAACCTCCTTTTTCAGGTTTGCCAGCCGCAGTAAAGAGCCTGAAAAAATATTCAGCACGGCTTTGACCTCACTGATAATAAGTTCGCTGGTTTTTGTCGTACTGATTGTTGTTTTTGCCGGAAAAATTGCTGATGCGATTGATTATAAGGGACATAAAAATTACATCATCTGGATGGGAATCACACTGGCACTTGACACATTATCTGCCATTCCTTTTGCCAAACTCAGATTTCAGTCCAAAGCACTCAAATTTGCGTCATATAAGATTATTAATATATCCATATACATCTTTCTGAACTTGTTATGGATAGGATTTTGCCCATGGTACCTTAATAATCATCCGAATTCGTTCATCCGATTTATTTATTCAGAAAATATCGGCATAGGTTATGTTTTTCTTGCCTATCTTATTTCTTCTGCTGCGACACTTCTTCTTTTTCTGCCTGATTTTAAGATGAAGACATTGTCCTTTGAAAAGAGCATTTTTAATCAGATGTTTAAATACGGTTGGCCTATATTGATAATTGGAATCGCAGGAATGGTAAATACCAACATTGAGAAAATACTCATTCCTGAACTTGACCATTCTGCTGACCCTATTGCCGAATTGGGAATATATGCAGCGAATGCGAAACTTGCAGTCCTGATGAACCTTTTTATCCAGGCATTTCGATTTTCTTTCGAACCTTTTCTTTTTTCCCATTATAAAAATGAAGATTCCAAGGTGACTTATTCACGGATAATGAATTATTTTGTGATTCTTGGGCTTGTTATATTTCTTGGGGTCATGCTTTATATGGATATTCTCAAGCATTTTATTGGAAGATCAAATTCCGGTTATCTCACAGGCCTTAAAGTTGTACCCTGGCTCTTAATGGGAAATTTGTTTCTCGGTATTTTTTACACTCAATCCCTTTGGTACAAACTAACGGATAAAACGCTGTATGGGGCTAAATTTGCCATCACGGGCGCAGTTATTACTCTTGGTGTTAATGTATTATTTATACCTTCACTTGGTTACATGGCTTCAGGTTATGCTTTTTTTAGCGCTTCACTGATAATGACTATATTATCCTATCTGGCAGGTCAAAAACACTTTCCGATTAATTACAATCTGAAAAAGATAGGATTATACTTTGCGGTTGCTTTAGTTCTTTATATTTTAAGTATTTATGTGAAATTTTCCAACAATATGATCAGTTTTGCGTTCAAATCCTTTCTTATGATTATTTTTTTAATCACTGTTTTAATCCAGGAATGGACTGAAATTAAGAGAATCTTTAAAAGATTTTATTAATTTCGAAATTTGTAATAATTTTCGAAACGAATAAAAATCTGAAAATGCAGTTATTTTTAATAAAATACTTAAGAAAATGAACATGAAGAGTATATTGGCATTAATAGCGACAATTTGTTTTTTGTCTCCTTTGGTTAAAGCTCAATCAGTGAGCTGGAATGATCCGATGCCGACTAAATATTCCTGGGGAAGGAATAACCTTACATTAAATGAGATCAGTGGATCTCCTTATCTTGATTCCGAGTACAAGCCGGGTACAGTCACTACTGATGATAATGCCGTTTATAAAGACATTCCATTGAGGTATAATTGCTTCAATGATATTATGGAATTTGAAAAAGACAACAAATCGTATGAATTATTGCCCAAAGAAAAAATAAAAAGAATTGAATTCGGTGGGCAGGTATTCATATATAAAGATATTGAGGGAGAGGGAAACAATGACAAATCATTTTTTCAATTACTGACTGAAGGCAAGGCCGATTTACTGGCCCGTTTTGGAATAAAATTTTATGAAGCAGAAGAATTAAGAGGTTTTGCTGATCCTAAACCCGCAAGGTTTGATGATTTTTCTGAAACTTATTATTTGTCAATCGATAATGGACCTGCCCAAATGATTGGAAACAACAAAAAACTGGTTAAAGCATTCGGCGACAAACAAAGGGAAATAGGAAATTTTATTTCGAAACAAAAGCTTTCAGCTAAAAAAGTTGATGATCTGAAAAAAATTGTTGCATATTATAACTCATTGAAATAAATTTTCTGAATACTTAACGATTCAGGATATATCACGTAAAAAGGAAGAATAAAATATTTGAGTTATTTACTGTTAGTTCTTCTAATGAGTTACAATATATCATGAAATCTATTTTTGTACATCTTGCTGAAGGATTTGAAGAAATTGAAGCTATAACCATCATCGATGTTTTACGTCGTGCGGGGATGAATGTAATAACGGTTTCTGTTTCTGATTCTAATATCGTAACAGGTTCGCACAAAATACCTGTGAAGGCAGATATTCTCTTTAAAGACGCTGATTATAATCAAGCTGAGATGATAATTCTCCCGGGCGGAATGCCAGGGGCAAAAAATCTTAATGAACACAAGGGATTAAATAAACAGATTCTTAATTTTTTTAACGAAGGGAAACTCCTGGGCGCCATATGTGCTGCTCCAATGGTTTTTGGGAATCTGGGGATACTTAATGGTAAAAATGCCGTTTGTTACCCCGGATATGAAAAATATCTTAAAGGAGCAACTGTTAAATACACACCAGTGATAACCGACGGAAATATCATTACAGGACGGGGTGCCGGAGTAGCACTTCAATTTGCGTTGGAAATTGTGAAGATTTTAAAAGACAAGGAGACATCGATAAGTCTTATTAAATCTATGGTTGCTGAGATAAATATTTGAAAGCCGCTTGACTGAGTTTATTGATTTAAGAATATTATACATTCGAATCATTGATTTTCAAAATCGTATTTCATCAACCGGTTTCCCCTTTTATTAGGAAAGTGGTTATTTAATTTATACTTTTGTTTTCAAATATTATGCAGTGTTTTAAATTAATTAAGACTCATTTTTTTACTTATAAACGCTCAAATATTTGACTGTGAAAAGAAACAATAAAATTAATTGCAAATCAATTAGATTTTTTATTTTTACAAAAGTTATCAGGGATGTAAATTCAAGGATGAGTATATTGGGATACTTAAATTTATGAACAGTTAAAAAAAATGTTATGCAAAAGCTAAAAGATCCCTTAATCTTTATTGTTGAAGATAACTCGGTCTATAATAAATTAGTTGTCAGCTATCTTCGTTCGCAAAAATTTACAAGAGTAGAAAGTTATTTAAGCGGAGAAGAATGTATTAAAAATATTGGGAAAAAACCGGACATCGTAATCCAGGATTACCTTCTCGAAGGTATGAACGGGATTGAAGTATTAAAAATGACAAAGAAAATTTATCCCGAAACTGAATTTATATTTCTTTCAGGTCAGGATAGTGTCGATGTTGCTATCAATTCAATGAAATACGGGGCCTATGATTACATTGTAAAAGATCAGATGGCTCTAAAGAAAATGGTTGATAAGATTAATAAGATAATATCTGTTCAGGATCTGGTCAGAAGCAATAAAAGATATAAAGTAGGGGTTACTTTTTTCTTTATTGCCCTGGCAATTCTGATACTCATCATTGTCAGCCTCACAATATTATTTCCTGAAAAATTCAATCTTCGGGGAAATTAAAAACGCCTTTCCATATAAAAAAATACCACCTGATGGGTGGTATTTTTTTATTCCCAGACTTTTGGATTGACTATTGAAATGGATTTCTTTCCTTCAAAGAAGTCTATTATGTTTCTGGAGGCTTCTCTTGTGGTATCTATCCTGGTATCAATCGTCCCGGTTGCATTATGAGGGGTCAAAACCACATTATCCATCTCATAAAGTGCGGGCTGAATAATCGGTTCTTCTTCAAATACATCCAGTCCGGCACCTCCGATTTTTCCATTCTTAAGATATTTAACCAACATCTTTTCATTGATAACCTGACCGCGTGAAGTATTTATGATGAATACACCATCTTTCATCAATTCCATTTCTTTTTCATCGATGAGATGATATGTTTCCTCACTAAGAGGGCAGTGAAGGGAAATTACATCAGCAATTGATAATAATTCATCAAAAGGGTGCCATTTCGCCCCTGATTTAAATTCAAGATCATCTGACAGCCTTCTTCTGTTGTAATAAATTACTTTCATACCTGAAGCTACTGCCCTGCGGGCCAATGCAGTGCCGATTCTTCCCATGCCAATAATTCCAAGGGTTTTCCCGTATAATGTTGTTCCCAGGTTTTTCATCATTCCCCATTTAAAACCGGGATCAATCCTTAATTTCCGGTCCGTTTCTGATATACGCCGCATGAGAGAAATCAGTAAACCCATAGCCATTTCTGCTGTGGGTTCAGTAACTGCATTGGGAGTATTACAAACAACTATACCCATTGAAGTTGCAGAATCCACATCGATATTGTTATAACCGACGCCAAAATTGGCAATGATTTTTAGTCGTGTGGCTGATTGGAGCAGCTCTTTTGTTATAGGTAAAACGAAAACAGATAATAAACCATCAACCTCTTTGATTCTCTCTTTCAATTCATCCGAATTAAATTGAAATTCAACGGGATAAATCAGGTCGAATTTTTCTTCAAGTTCTTTTAAACCAATACTTGGGACTCTTGCTACGATCAGAATTTTACGCCTCATTAAAATAGGGATGATAGTCTGCAGTTAATAAATGATTAATTCAGTATTTTAGAAGCTGCAACCTTAGAAGCCACAACTTTTGAAGGCAATAAAAGTGCTCTGTATTGGGAAGGATTGTCCAGAAGTGTTTTTGCTGTTTTAATTTCCTTATCATCATCAAGCGAGGCCAATATGGCGCCTTTTTGATAATAATACCGGGAAACGATTTCATCTTTTAATAATTCTCTGATATCATTACTAAACTTAAAAAGATCACGGTTAAGATTAAGGGTTAAACTTTTATCGAGAGCCTCAAATTCCTGCTGAGCTCCTTCGTAATAGTGCTCTTTTTTTGCTGTTTCAATCAAATCTTCCAATGCCTGCTCACTTTTCGACTTATAGGAGAATTTTTCTTCTTTGACATATTTACAGAAATCATTGTAAATCTTATCGGTAATCTGAAAATGCTCAGGATCAGCAATCGATTTATTTGAATTGGCGTAGTCCGTTGCAAAATCAAAAATCATGAAATCCTGAACTAAACCTACTGCTAGTGCACTTAATGTATCCTGATTAATTTTATAATCCGGAGTGATTCCTCCCCCATCTCTGACTATCCTGCCGTTTTTGGTTTTGAATTCATGGATCAGGGAATCAGGAACATTTCCAACACTCCCATCCGGATTCCGGTGAGAGTAATCAAGGGCCTGAATACAACGTCCGCTTGGGATATAGTACTTTGCCGTTGTCACTTTTAATTTTGTATCATAACTCAGGTTTCTTGTGGTTTGTACAAGTCCTTTACCAAAAGTACGGTTCCCGACTATTACCGCACGATCAAGATCCTGGAGTGCTCCTGAAACGATTTCAGATGCAGATGCAGATCCGCTGTTGACAAGAACGATGAGGGGCATTATTGAGTCAACTGGCTGTTCTGTAGCCCTGTAAGTTTTATCCCATTGAGTGACTTTTCCTCTTGTGCTTACAATTTCCTGTCCATGATTGACAAAAAGATTGGTTACCTTCACGGCTTCGTTTAAAAGTCCTCCCGGATTAGAGCGAAGATCAATCACAAGATTTTTTGCTCCCATTTTATCCCTGAGGTCCAGAAGAGCTTCTTTCATTTTATCAGCACATCCATCTGTAAAGCTTGATAATCGAATATATCCTGTGTGATCATTAATCATTCCGTAATAAGTTACCGGATCAATTTGTATCTCTTCACGAACGATATCAATAGAGATTGGTCTCTTTTGTCCCGGCCTTTGTATCTTTACATTTACCGGTTTTTTTGCCGGTCCCTTCAACATTTGAGAGACATCTGAAACTTTCATCTTATCAACCGGTTTCCCATCAACATCGAGAAAAATATCCCCCGCCCTGAGGCCGCTTTTCTGGGCAGGGAATCCTTCATAAGGTTCTGCAACAACAATTTGATCTCCATGTTTACTTATCACAGCCCCAATTCCTGCATACTCTCCGGTTGTCATGAAATTAAATTCATCTATCTCAGATTCGGGAATAAATACTGTGTAAGGATCAAGGGTCTCCAGCATATCATCGATGCCGGTTCTGATCAGCTTTTCAGGATGGATGTCATCCACATAAAAGATATTCAGCTCCCTTACGAGCGAATAGAAAATGTCAAGGTTTTTTGAAATTTCGAAGTTCCTTTCATCAGTACGAAATCCCCAGATGGAAATACCAATAATTAAGGTAACTGTTAATGCCAGTAAAGGCTTTAGTATCTTGCTTCTCTTCATTTTACTCTTGTGCGTTTATTCAAATATTAAATACTTCAAACCAACAAAATTAATAAAACCTGAATGATAATTCTCAATCGGATGTAACAACCCGTAATCAAAATTCGAAATGAAATACCTCTCATGATATTTACTGACAGGGAATTGATTCTTTAACAGACCTGATAATTAATTGATAATATTATTTTTTTTGCAATAATTAACTATTAATTCGATGTTGTCTCTTCACCTTTAATCTTTGATTACTTACAACAAATAAACCATTTATAAGTTTGAATAATGTCGAAAAGCTGTTAAAAAGCGTTATATAATTGAAATTGACAATTGAAAGAGTTTAATTTTCTTAAAATGTTTTATTACCTCGCTATCAGCAGACTGTTTTGATACGGCTGCTAATTTAATTGAATTGATCCTCCTGAATATTATCCCCCGGAAACGGACCCTTCTGAAAGCATTAAAGGAACGCTAAAAATAAACCTGTCCATCTAACCAGATTAATACCAGGGCAGGATTTCCTCCGGTTTTACTGTACACTGACTATATACTGTCTGTACACTGTCTGTACAGATTTAGTACAATAAGTGTACAGTAAGTGTACAGTAAGTATACAGACAACATGGAGAGAGTACGGTGATAATAACAGGAAATCATTGTTCGGTAAAATCCTGAAAATGGCCAAATAACAGGATCTTAACAGGAATGGATACGAGAATTTTTCCGGTTAAATGATCGGGTTAATTGATAAATAAATGTTTCAGGGTATTAAGAGTTTCAAATTTCAGCGTTGTAACGTTGAAATACTGTACCTTATTGGCTAAATCCTGAAATTCACGTAAAATTTATATTTTTTAACCTCCCCAATCGGATGGTTAAATATATTTCTTCTTTTGATGTACCTTTATCCCAAACATTTATTCATTTTGGGAAAAGGGATTGTCATTCGGTCGACAGGAAGCTGGTACCTGGTAAAAACCGATGCAGGTGATAAAATAGAATGCCGTATTAAGGGAAAACTAAGGATGAAAGGAGTGCGGACGACTAATCCTGTAGCCGTAGGTGATCATGTCGAATTTGAACTTCAGAGTGAAGAATCGGTTAAGGACAGGATGGTTGGCATAATTTATTCTATCCAACCAAGATCGAATTACATTATCAGAAAATCATCGAATCTTTCAAAAGAAAGCCAGATTATTGCGGCAAATATTGATCGGGCATTTCTGGTCGTTACTGTAAATTATCCTGTTACTTTGACCGGATTTATTGATCGTTACCTGGTTTCTGCAAGAGCATACAGAATACCTGCTTCGCTTGTTTTCAACAAAATTGATATTTACAACAAAGAAGATTATCAAAAATTGGAGGAATATCTTCAGACGTATGAGTCAATCGGTTATAAATGTTACCAGGTTTCTGCATTGAAGAACTTTAATTTTAAGGAATTATATGAGGACACCAAAGGTAAAATTAACCTCTTCTCGGGATTGTCAGGCGTAGGGAAATCTTCTATTCTGAATTGTCTTGAGCCCGGATTAAAACTTAAAACTGAACTTATTTCTGATTATCACCTTCAGGGCAAACATACCACTACTTTTGCCGAAATGTTCGAGATGAAAAATGGCGGTTATGTGATAGATACACCAGGACCCAGGGGATTTGGGGTGATCGATATGGCAAAGGAAGAGATATCCCATTACTTCCCTGAAATATTTGACTTATTAAAAAACTGCCGTTACCATAATTGTACACATACGCATGAACCCGGTTGTGCAGTTAAGGAGGCTTTAAAGGAAGGAAAAATTCCTGTCTCCCGTTATGAATCTTACCTTTCTATTCTTGAAAAAGACGATACAAAATATCGTAAATAATTAAGATTTAAGAATTAATAATTAAGAAGATGAGAATGTGTGATTTTAATTTTCTCATTTTCTCATTTCCATTCTTTCAAAATCTGATAATAAAAGCTCCGGCTGAATAACCTCCTCCAAATACTGTGATTCCCACCAAAGAGTTTTCAGGGATTTTGTCGATATTCTGCGATAAGCAAATACCTGTACTTGCGCTCCCCGTATTGCCCAACTCACTGATGTTGGAGAGGACTTTTTTCGGCAACACATCTAATTGTTTGGTAAGGTTAGCTATGATGCGTTGATTTGCCTGATGGGGGATGATAAAATCCAGGTCGTCGAGGGAAAGGTTGCAGCCTTCAAGCGATCGTTCCAGGGCTACGCGCATAAAGTTACAGGCATGCATAAATACGTCGCGTCCGTCGGGCATTCGTAAACCTCCGTCATTGGGCCTGACATATACTGATTCCGTTCCTTTTCCTATATGACCCAATCCGCGTGTGTAGATATTGAGAATCTCACCGGGTTTATTACCGATTGGTTCTTCTGAAATAAAAAGTGCTGTAGCTCCATCGCCCCAGAGGTGGCCGCTTTTTTTGCAGGTCTCATCACTATAGGCTGAATTGTGTTCTGAGGCAATGATCAGAACCCTTGTAGCTTTACCCATAGAAATATAACCTTCCGCTATTTCCAGGGAATTAACCAAAGATGAACAGGCAGCGGATACATAAACCACCTTAGCATCGGGGATTTTAAATTCATTCTGCACCGCATGACCTAAAGTTGAAACTGTATCATAGGGTGTGTAGGAAGCCCCGATGATTAAATCTACTTCTTTAATATCATAGGGTAAATTGATTATGGCATTTTTAACTGCATTAATTGCCATAGTATTGGTATTTTCTCCTTTAGCAGCTTTTGAACGGGTACGAATGCCGGTGCGTTCATAAATCCATTCGTTATCAAGCCCGTTCAAGTCCTTAAAGTATTCATTGTGAATACGTTGTTCTGGAATGTAATGGGAAATCGTGTTAATAAACATTCTCATAGCCGATCATCAATATTCTCTAAAATTATTTGGAGGCTTTGATACCTCTAAAAAGTATATTTTGCCAAAGGTTTAACACCGACATGCAAGCCTTGCTAAAATTGTCCAGTATAAACTGCCTTTCGAGCCCTTTTAATGTAGTCAATGTAAGGGCAGCGGTATTTTCATAATCATCCAGTTTAAATATGCCGGTTTGAACACCTTCACGAAGGATTTTTGTCAGGCATTCCTTCTCATGGTCATCAATTTCTTTGCGGTAGTTTTCGATTCTTTCACTTCTTTTCAGGAATTCTTTTCTGAGGAGCCTGCTTCTGCGAATTAAATTTTCAATGGTTTTCATATGCACAGCCATAAATCGCGCATATTTTTGTTCGGGAGATACCTTAAGACTTATAATTTTATTGAGATGCCTGATAATTTTACTTGTTTCTTCTCTTATTACAGCGTGAAAAAGTTCTTCCCGTGTTTTGAAGTAGGTGTAAATTGTTCTTCTGCCCAACCCGGAGGCTTTTGCAACATCATCGACTGTTGCTTTGGTTATCCCATGATCCGCCAAAACTTTATAGGCGACCTTTAAAATAGTATGTCGGGTTGTTTCTTTCAATAAACAAAAATTGCACACAATTTAATTTCGTGTGCAAAAATAGCTCTTTTTTTATTATAAATCCCGATCAGGATTTATAAGATTAAAGGATTAAAATATCTGGATCAGGATTAATCCTGAATGCCTGGAAACATTGAATATTGATCATTGATCATTAAACATTGAACAAAGTCTTTCCCACCAAATCGGGTCTTTCCACTCATCTTTTATTCCCTGGCTAAAATGAATATCCTTCAGATCGAAATTGACCAGGGACAAATCTTCCCGGAATGCTTCGGCATATCCTGATTGAGTCTCATGAACTCTGACAGAATTAAGCATTACATTGCTTTCCCCGTTACGGAATTCCATATTTTCAATTATTTTGTCAATAACATATAGGAAGAGGAGCGCATAACCTTCGGCGGAAGGGGAAACGGGAATTTCAGCAACCCTTGTATTTAATTTGTAAACGGCTTTTTTCACTTCGTCAGGCTCTTTGTCCCAAAGTGTATAGGAATGATCAAAACTGTGAATGAATTCTCCTGCTTTATTAAGCAAAATAAAATCCATGACCATGAAACCCTTATCGAGTGAATCGGATTTTACAAATACTTCCACTTCATAAGAATGTCCGTGAATGTTTTCCCGACATCGCCGGCTGGTGCAATTTCGTACAATATGAGCTCCCTCGAATCGAAATTTTTTCCTGATTAACATTGAAATTCAATAAAATGAACAACAAAGTTAACAAAAACTACTCAGAGCTACAATATTAAATTACCTGAGCTCAATCAGTATTTAGAGAACAGATCCATTTACTTCATTCTCTTTTTGGGCTGGTCGAGGTGGTACAATAATCGATCCAGCGTAAGAAATGGAACTTCTGTTGTAAGATGAAATGGTCAGGCTGGCATGTCCATCCAGACTCACATGTACAAAAATATCATAAGTGTCTTTCGCCAGTGGTACTTCAACCCTCACATCATATCCCCTGTCTTTTTTTAGTTTCTTTACCTGGAATTCATCTGGTTTGCCTTCAAATTTTACACCCGGATCATAATTGTATTCTGCGCTGTAGGTTTGTCCGAAGAAAGGCATATAACTATCAATATGAGTGGGAGTAAATTTCAAATAGTTTGAATTTGTGGTCAGATCTATTGCAGTTCCCCACATTGGCAGAGCTGTTCTGCCAACAAAGACAAAACTCCTGGAAGTAATAATATTTTCGATCTGCTTCTGTAATTGTATCCTTTTTTCAGCTCTACTGTTTTGTGGCTGAATCTTTGCAAATCCTGTATTTAAACTGAATATCAGGAAAGCTGTTGTTAATATAATATTTGTTTTCATGCCGTTAAATTTTTAATTGCCGCATATAATTAAATGCAATACTCATAACTAAATGCAATACTCATGCCAAAATTTGTTAAAAGATGACTATTTGTAATTTCTTTAATGATTGACATTCAGTTTTTTCTTTGTGAAAGGCAATTTTGTTGATAAGTATTTTCAAATCGCTGGTACCTTTAGAAAAATTTCCTCGATAAATATTGTTATATTCGCTGAGTTAAATCCTTACACAAATTGAAAAAAATGAAAGTTCTTAATATCTTATTTCTGGTTTTGGTCGTTTTGTTGACAGGATGTAAAACTCAAAAAATCGCTCCAATGCCTGAACCGCCCAGCCAGGCAGCCAAAACGCAGACCCCCTCGCCTGAAACTTCAGCTGTATCCACAAAAGAGGAGAGCGTAACTGCTGCAAAAGGAGAAGCAAGCGATTTCGGATCAAAACAATTCTATGTAATTCTTGGGAGTTTCCGTATTTATGATAATGCTTTGCGTTTTAAAAAACAATTGATGAGCCAGGATTTCTATCCGGGTATTCTTGTCAACCAGAATGGTCTGTACAGGGTCAGCGTTAACAGCTATGATGACGAAACACAGGCAAGAAACAGGATCAGGGAAATACGTCAAAAGTTCCCACAATACAGTGATGTTTGGTTATTAATTAAAAAACAATAGAAAAGAGGGGCTGACCCTCTTTTTTATATCCATAATCCCAACGGTCTTTCATTCCCTTTATAACAATATTCTTAATCTTATGCAAGGGAAAATACAAATTCTTTGCCTGATATCAGTATTGACCGTTATAACAGCAAAAGTAGGCGGCCAAAACAAATTTAAACAGTGGCTGAATCAGAAACCCGATACATCTTATGTCGAAAGTTATTACAAAGATTTTATACTTAGAGTTTACGCTTCGCAGAAGTATTCAGCACAGCGAATTGTGGACCAAGGAGAAAAAACGACCCTTTCCTACCGCCCTTCAAACGGATATGTGTTAGGTCTTGGATTTAACTACAAATTCCTCGGTGTAAACATTGGAACAGTCTTCCCCTTTGCAAAACCTGATCCTGAAGTATACGGAAACACAAAATACCTGGATCTTCAGTCCCACTTATACCTGAGAAGGTTTACTATCGACTTTTATTCAGGATATTACAAGGGACAATATCTTGCAAATTCAAAAACTGTCCTTAACAATATGCCAACCGGCAATGAGTTTTATATCAGGAATGACATAAGGACCTATTCTGCAGGATTTGGAATCTATACAAACCTTAATCCTTCAAAGTACAGTGTCAGAGCCCTGTTTCAGCAGAACGAATGGCAAAAACGCAGTGCAGGTCAACCCACTGCAGGTTTGGAACTATATTGGGTAGGCTCTTCAGCGGATTCTTCATTTATTCCATCGAACCTCAAAAACAAAAATTTCTTTGATGGAAGAGATTTCAACAGGTGGCAATTCTATTCGATGAATTTTACAGCAGGGTATGCTTATACTTTTGTTATTCGCAATCACTTTTCCATAATGCTTGGATTAAATGGCAGCATAGGAGTCGGTGAACATTTTATCTCACCGGTTGAAGGGAAAAGGCTTGTAAAATTTCAGCCAAACTATACTTTGAACGAAAAGGCAGGGGCCGGATATCATTATGACCGGTTCTTTATAGGCGTGTCGCTGGCTAATTTCCAGTACTTTACCCCAACTCCGGTGCCTAAAACGATTATTAACTGGAATACCGGTAACCTGAGATTTAATGTAGCTTATCGATTAAGTACAAAACATGACTATGAAATAAGACCCTGGAAATGGATTTCAAAAGGTGGTTACTTTATAAAGTAGTTTTTATCGAATAACAGACGACTTTCTAATCCTGTAAAAATCGGCCGGTGGTCAATCAATTCTTCGATTCAGATGTTAAAATACCCCCCGGTATCGTCATTTACAAGTTTCAATATTATGATTATTGGAGCTCTTTGGGGAAATACGGACTTAATACGGAGCAATCACGGAGCAATCATGGAGATAAAATTCTGACGATATTGTTAAATAAGTCTTTTAAATGTACTCTCTAAGTCACAGAAGGGATTATACAGTAAGAATCTCCTTTTCCTTGGCAGCAATCATATCATCCACCTTTTTGGTATATTTATCGGTGTGCCCCTGGATTATATCAGTCGCTTCCCTCTCTTCGTCCTCAGTGATCTCCTTGGATTTAAGAAGTTTTCTGAGATAATCATTGCCATCTTTACGGGCCGATCTAATACTTACTTTAGCGGTTTCTCCCTCCTTATGAGAATCCTTTACAAGCGTATGCCTTCTTTCCTCAGTGGGGATTGGAACATTAAGACGGATGATTTCGCCGTTATTTTCAGGATTAAAGCCCAAATTTGAATTAATAATGGCTCTCTCGATGATTGGGATCATTTTCTTATCCCATGGCTGTATAGCGATTGTACGGGCATCAGGAGTACTGACATTGGAAACTTTGGGAAGCGCCGTAGGAACTCCGTAATAATCGACCATCACGCTTTCAACCATCCGTGGATTGGCTTTCCCTGCACGGATATGAGCCAGCTCATGATCAAGGTGTGAAATGGCATG
Organism: uncultured Bacteroidia bacterium; assembly: GCA_963810555.1. Taxonomy (GTDB): domain Bacteria; phylum Bacteroidota; class Bacteroidia; order Bacteroidales; family Prolixibacteraceae. The sequence goes on from CAWENX010000006.1 coordinate 191,287, forward strand.
ATCCATTCTTTCTATGGTATCGTCTATAAGCATTTGAATCTCTTCATTCATAAGTCTCTGATATTAATCTTTGATGAAATGAACAAATTTAGAAAAATATATTATACATAACCAATAAAAAACCATTTCCGGGTTTCAGAGTTTCAGATTTTGTTTTAATTCTGAAATTCTGAAACGCTTTAACTCTGAATTAGTTCTTTTATTTATGAACAATCGTCCCGATGGGCTCCCCTTTAAGAACTTTTATCAGGTTTCCTTTAACATCCATATTAAAAACAACAACAGGCAGATTGTTCTCCTTGCACATTGTCGTTGCAGTAAGGTCCATGATTCTTAGACCATTATTGTAAATCTCATCGAATGTGATTTCATGGTATTTTATGGCTGAGGGATCTTTCTCAGGATCAGCAGTATAGATTCCGTCAACTCTCGTCCCTTTGAACATGGCATCTGCGCCGATCTCTATTCCACGCAGTGCAGAAGCTGTATCAGTCGTAAAATAAGGATTCCCGGTTCCCCCTGTTAAAATAACCAACTCACCTTTCTCAAGCGCTTCAATGGCTTTATCCCTTGAATAGAACTCTCCTATCGGTTCCATCCTGATTGCAGTCAGTAATCTCGATTTAATTCCGGCAACAGCAAAAGCTGAATTGAGTGCAAGGCCGTTGATCACTGTGGCAAGCATTCCCATCTGATCTCCTTTTACCCTGTCGAAGCCTTTCGCGGCTCCTGCCACACCTCTGAAAATATTTCCGCCGCCTATGACTATTGCGATTTCAACACCCAGTTCAACAGCTTCTTTTATTTGAGAAATATATTCAGATAATCTTTCTTCGTCGATCCCTGACTGCTGCTGCCCCATAAGCGATTCTCCGGAAAGCTTGAGCAGGACGCGTTTATATTTAACCATTGCTAAAATTTTGTATCACAAACATACATCAAAAAAGACTTTTTGACAAAAAGCAAGGGGGATATTTATGCGTTCATTCAATAGTAAGGTTTATTATAAATTCCTCTTTAATGCCTAATTCTGATAAGCATAAATAATTCCCTAAATTGTTTAACTACCTGGCAACAACCTCTTCGATTGCATTTTATTAATAAACATTGTAAATGGTTTATGTACACATCGTAAATATAAATATATATAAACAATATGCAAAGTTTAAAAAAATATCTGTTTAGAGCTGAATTAAAGTTGTTTATGAATTGAATTAAATAAAAAAGGCCTCGTGGTTGAGGCCTTATGTTATTTAATTATTTTTCAGCAAATTATACATTAAGGGTAAACCTAAGGAATGCTGTAACGTTAACATCTTTATCCACACTTTCGAGATACTGGCGCACCGTCTTTTTATTGTCTTTAATGAATTCCTGGTTCAGAAGGGTACTGTCCTTGAAGAACTTGACGAGGGCTCCCTGTGCGATTTTATCCAGCATAGCTTCGGGCTTGCCTTCCAGACGGAATTTTTCCTTGGCAATCTTCAGCTCCTGATCAATAATTTCGGCAGGAACATCTGAATTGTCAATGGCTACAGGATTCATGGCTGCCACCTGCATTGCTATATCACGGCCGGCAAGGTGTTCAATAGGTTTATTGAAACCGACCAATGTGGCAAGTTTATTCCCCGGGTGGATATAAGGATTAATATATGCGGCAGCTACAGATTCATAATATGACAATTCAATTTTTTCGCCAATTATTCCGGTTTGTTCGAGAACTTGTTCACCAACTGTCCGGCCATCCATTACCAGAGCCTTCACTTCTTCAAGTGAAGTGCATTTGCTTTTTATCGCCAGGTCAAGAATTTTCCCGGTTAAAGCGATAAAATCTGCGTTTTTTGCTACGAAATCGGTCTCGCAATTCAATGAAATAATGGCACCGAAAGTTTTATCATCTGAAACTTTGGCAAGGACCACGCCTTCGGTCGATTCCCTGTCGGCACGTTTGCTTGCAATCAGTTTGCCTTTTTCGCGAATGATTTCAACAGCCCGGTCAAAATTGCCTTCAGCCTCAGCGAGTGCATTTTTACAATCCATCATTCCTGCTCCGGTGGCCTTTCGCAGCTTTACTACATCAGCAGTAGAAATATCCATTATCAGATAATTTATAAAGGTTATTTTACATTAAATATTATCATCATCCAACAATCCTTTGTCGAGCAGCAAACTGGTGATTATTTCATCCGGACTTGCTCCTTTGGATTCTGTTTCACCTTCTTCCGGTTCATCATCTTCCACGATGATTTTGGTGACGGCTTTGCGTCCTTTCTTCAGTGTTAGCGGTTTTTCTTCGACTTCTTCCTTTTCACGCTCTGTCTTACGGTCAGTGAGACCCTCTTTAATGGCATCACACATGATTCTGATAATAAGATCAACCGATTGGGAAGCATCATCATTTGCAGGGATTACAAAGTCAATTCCTTCAGGATCAGAGTTTGTATCTACCATAGCAAAAATCGGTATACTGAGTCGTTGAGCTTCACGCACTGCGATCCTCTCTTTAAGTACATCCACAACAAACAATGCAGCCGGAAGACGTGTAAGATCAGCAATCGATCCCAATATCTTATCCAGTTTAGCCCGCTGACGGGTTATCTGAAGTTTTTCACGTTTTGAAAGATTATCCCAGGTGGGATCCTTCATCATCTTATCGATGGAAGACATCTTTTTCACGGCTTTTCGGATGGTTGGGAAATTGGTGAGCATACCTCCTGCCCAGCGTTCGGCAATATAAGGCATGTTCACAGCGCCGACTTTTTCAGCAATAATTGATTTGGCCTGTTTCTTTGTGGCGACAAACAGGATCTTGCGTCCTGACTTTGCAATCTGCTTCAAGCCATCAGCAGCTTCATCTATTTTTTCAATGGTTTTCTGGAGATCGATGATATGGATCCCGTTTTTTTCCATGAAAATATAGGGAGCCATGTTCGGATTCCATTTACGTTTCAGGTGACCAAAATGAACACCTGCATCGAGCAATTGTTTAAATTCTGTTCTTGGCATACTAAATGATTTGTTTACTTTCTGTTTGATCAATGAACCGGTAGTCCTTATTCAGGAGTCCGGAACATTTAGATACTAAACAAGATTAAAAATAATTTCTTCAATCCAGAGATTAACGTTTCGAGAATTGGAAGCGTTTACGCGCTTTTGGTTGCCCTGGTTTCTTACGCTCAACCTCACGCGGGTCGCGGGTCAAAAATCCGGCGGCTTTCAATTTCGGACGATATTCAGTTTCGTTAATTTTCAGCAAAGCGCGCGAAATGCCTAAGCGAAGAGCTTCAGCCTGGCCGTTGAGGCCGCCGCCGTAAAGATTGACTTTAATGTCGTACATTCCTGCAACCTCGCAAAGATTCAAAGGTTGTTGTACAATGTACTGCAAAGTCCCGACAGGAAAGTATTCGTTTAATTCACGTTTGTTTACGGTAATTTTTCCTTTTCCTTCAGAAAGATATACCCTGGCAACAGCTGTTTTACGTCTACCGATGGTGTTAATTATTTCCATAATGATTATCGAATATTATCCAGATTAATAAACTTGGGCTGTTGAGCTTCCTTATTGTGATTTGGCCCCACAAAAACATGTAGATTCGTGAATAGCCGGCTTCCCAGCCTGTTCTTGGGCAGCATTCCTTTTACTGCCTTTTCCATTATTCGTTCAGGAAATTTGTTCAAAACCTCTTCCGCTGTCCTGGAACTCTGTCCTCCGGGATATCCTGAGTGACGAATGTATGTCTTGGATTTCCATTTGTCGCCTGTCAGTTTTACCTTTTCAGCATTGATCACAATGACATTATCCCCGCAATCCACATGCGGAGTGTATCCCGGTTTGTGTTTACCTCTCAGGATTAAGGCCACCTTACTGGCAAAACGCCCCAGAATCTGATCTGTTGCATCGACAACAACCCATTCTTTTTCTACCGTTGCTTTGTTCAACGATATTGTCTTATAACTTAAAGTATCCACTTTCGTTTCAGTTTTATTCGTGACACAATCCGTTTTCTGGCGGCTCACCTGATTAAAAGGTGTTGTAGCAGGATTATAAACAAACACTTGTTTATAAAAGTTGCTAAGGTTGCCACAACAGCCGATCAATACTCCGCCGGATGAGGATAAAATCGGGACTGCAAAAGTATTTATTATTTTTTAATTTACAATAAGCCGATTACACGAAAAATTCAGAATTAAACAAAGTTTCCAACTTTATGAATTACAATCGACTTCAAGGCGGGTATCTTATTTTGCCTTTTTAAGGGGTACTCCGAAATTAATGACAAGATATAATCCTTCGCTGTTCATCGATACTTTACTTATGGTATCATAATAAAGATCCAGCATAAAGCCCAGATGGGCTGATGGAAATATTTCCTTGTCAAGGTGATACTTAAGATTGAACAGTTCGTTGTCGGGCACCAGTCCGTTCCCGATTAAGGAAAGGTTCTGGTAAAGGATACCGCCCTGGGGAGTGTAAAAATCATGACCGTGCCAGTAAGCCAGTAAAAGTCCTCCAAAATGGGTTTCTATGCCTCCGTTTGCATAGAATCCCCATCCGGATGATTTACCGAAAAAGGATTTGTCTTCGGGGAAAGTGCAACGTAAGTAATAACTGTTTATATCCCAGCTTTGAAGAATTTGCCCTGAAAGAGTTCTTTTAAAGGAGAGTCCGGGCGTAATGGTGATGTAGGAATGCGCCGGTTCCGTTGAATTATTGATTTCCCCTCCCATGTGCCGGCCATACAAAGTCAAAGGGAAAGAGAATTCAGATTTATTTTTGTCTATTATTTTCAAAGCAGCAAAAGCTCCGAAAGCGAATTGTTCCTGGAACGGGTCTCCCTTTTCAATAAATCGCTGCCAGTCGATCCAGGTGTCCAAAGAGAAACGCGGTGAGTTGTATTTGACCTGCAATCCCGCTTCAGGCTTTGCCGTGAGATAACGCTCCGGATCAAGAAGAGGCTCGATAAGGTTGTGATTCCGGTTGTTGTCGAGGTTTCCCAGAATAAGAGAAAGTGCTTTAAAGGGCTGATACTGGACATTAAACCAGGGCAGCAGATTATCGTAATCTTCCCTGCCGTTGTATTTCAGAACATTTCCGCCTAATTCAACCCTAACCTTATCGTCAGGATAATAACTTAATTTCGGCCTTATCCATGCGCCGGTCAGTGTGTATCCATCGGCAATATTGCCCTTGTATTCGTTGTTCTTAAAAAAGGAGACATTATCGAAATAAAAAGAGAATTTTCCCTTTGCATTTTGTTCAAAAGGCTGATAGGACTCGAAAAAAGTGTAAGCGTTTTGAGAATTTGCTGTGAAACCGGCAAATAGGAATGAAATCAGGAACATCAGATTTATAAACCACGAAGTGTTTAAACATGAATAGCAACTTGAGGAGAAATATGAGCTTACGCTCTTATATATGCTGAAAGGATTTAACATTTTGGCACCAATATTTTTCATCAATTCAATGCAAGTCCTAATCATTTATTTCCCATTCAATATCAACTGCTTTTACAATGCTGATTTCCTTTGGATTAAACTCTATTTTGGGGACATTGCCTCTTTCATTGCCGACATAATTAAAAGCAGCTCCTGAACGCGATTGATATTCCCTTACTATATCATTATTACCGCCTGCAGAGACAAAGCTGTCAACATAAGTTATTGATATAATCTTACCAATTGTAACTTTTGATGATTCAGCAATCAGGAGAGCCTTTTCCCTTGCATCATCAACCGCTTTTGAAATAGCTTCTTTTCTTAACAGCTCTTTCTGCTTCTCCGACAAGTTAAATGCAATGCTGTAACTGAACGGCATTGAATCGGTCTGTAACGCTGAGAGGAGCTTTTTCGTAAATTCAAGTGTATAAACCGTTTCAATGAGGAATGATGCAGAACCATTATATACAATTTTTTCAACAGCCCCGTTTTTGTAAACATTATTTTGTGAGACCCGAAAACCATTCGTTTTAATTAAACTCTGATCAATCCCGTTATTGATAAAGATTTCTTTTGCTTTTTGTTCCGCAGACATCAATTTGTCATGACATTCTTTGTACTCATTGGCTTCAACTTTGATATTTATTGAAACAGAAATGAGCTCCGGTAATTGCTTTAATATCGCGACACCTCTGACATGCAGGATCTTTTCATCATTTTGCTTTTGGCTTTGACCGTTTACATTTAAACTTATTAATACAAAACACAAACTGATCCACAAAGCAAGTTTCATAATAGGAATGTTTAAAATGTTAATACCTGAATTTATTATTTCTTTAAAACATATCTGTCATAAAGGATCAGCAACAACGCAGCCGCAATCCCTATTGCCGTGACCACTACCCAGATAGATGAAGGATGATATTTATCCCAAAGGAATTGTGTCAATTGATCCGCATTCATATTCATTTTTGAAGCGGCAGCAGCGAAAAAATCATTCTGAGTGAACTTCTCCCCTATGGAAGGTAGATTGATCCCCCTTAATCCGACTTCCCTTTGAGCCAGCGAAATTTTGTCCGACATTCCCTGGTAGACATTTCCCGAAACGATTCCGGCAAGTACGTACCCAATGGCAACAGGGATAAAAGAACAGCCCATATAAAGCGCAGTCTTGTCTGTTGGTGCGATGCGACCTATATATTCCGTAATCTTGGGAGAGCTTGACATCTCGCCTATGGCAAATATGACCAGTGCAACGACAACAAAAATCCCGTTTTGGGTGGCAAGGCTGAATCCGATACCTATCGAAGCGATAATAATTCCGGCTATCATCGCTCTCAGCGGCTTGTATCGCATCACAATGGATGAGATGATGATCTGGAAAAGAATAATGCATCCGGCATCGGTATTGATAACATATTCAGCCGGGATAGTTCCCTCCGCCGTACCGAGATGATTGGCAAGCCAGGGCCAGTATTGGATAAGGAAATTGTAAATAAGGTGAGTGTTTACCCATTGGTCTATAAAAACCGGCAGCGTCATGAATAACTGGTTATACATGGTCCAGAATCCAGCAATGATCAGCAGAAAAAGGCTGAACCTCCAGTCGGCCAAAGCTTTCCAGATATTCCTGAAAATAACGTTCACCTGCTCTTTGAAAGTAAGTGTAATCGTTTCCTTTTTTAAAGGCTCCTTGTATAAAAAAGTCAGAAGAATGAAATTGAAAGCAATTACGGCAGCGGAGGCATAAAAAACATAGTCCCACGAATATTTCCTGAAATAGCCAGTTACAAAAGGTCCTATAAAAGCTCCGATATTGACCACCATATAAAATATCCCGAATCCGATCGAGGAAGTCTCTTCATCCGTTGTTTTCGCAACCGTTGCCGCGATAATGGGTTTAAAAAGCGCGGCTCCTGTTGCCAGCATAAGAAATATAGCAAAAACAGGCACAAAAGACTTGAAATGCGGCATCACCAGAAATACAATTGTATAGATAGTAAAAGCAATATAAAGTGTTTTACGGAATCCGATCCGGTCTGAAATTGCACCTGTAATAATTGGCAGAAAATAAAGAAATCCTGTCCCGATCCCCATGATCAGTCCTTTTTGGGTTTGTGTGAAGCCCAATGCCCCTGTATCAGTTGAATTGGTGAGGTACAGTGCGAAAAGGATATAAAATCCATACCAGGCCCACCGTTCGAACAACTCCATCGTATTCCCAACCCAAAAGGTTACGGGATATTTTTTCATTACTCTGCCAATGCCCATAATCAGAAAAGTTTAGTAAAGATCAAAAGTAGGAAATTTGCTTAAATTACCCACAGATAATAAACTAAAGCAGTTTTCTTCATGACTTCGTTCTCCTTATCGGTGATGGGATAATGATAATCGTTGATGCTTAACAATATGTTTGAAATGTCCTCTTTATGTTTTATTTATGATTCATTTATATCATATTTGCTTTTGATTTAATAGCTGATTAATCATAATATGGCAGAAATGCTTTCGAGTTTCGACTTGATTTCTTAATTGCTTAATTTAGCGCTCTCAAATATTTGTGTTTTGCATCAAGATGTGTGGTGCTTTGAATTGTTTGCCTTAATTCTACACTTCTTTCAGAAATATTCGTATATTCACCAAATATTTGACAATCAATAAATGCCAACTGTTTTACGTATTGGGCCCTACCGTTTTCATTTTTACTCTGACGAGTATAATGAACCGCCTCACATTCATGTTGAAACAGCTGACGGGGAGTGCAAATTTGGCTTAATCCAGTCAAATTAGCAGGCAATAAAAATTTAACCCCTAAAGTTGTCAGAGATATCGAAAAGTTGGTCTTTGAAAACAATGTATTTTTGTACGCTAAATTTCAGGAATTTCATGAGCACAGATAATTTACTTATTGCAGAACCTATAGCACAGAGTGTAAGGAGTGTCGGGAGAACTATTGTAATTGAACTTACTGATGGCAGGAGTATTAGTTTTCCGGCTGACAGGTTTAAAATTCTGGCCAACGCAACCGATGAACAGTTGAAGGAAGTTAAAATCCGTCTGAATGGATATGCCTTACGTTGGGAAAACCTTGATGAAGATATCACTGTTAAAGGGATTATAGCGGGTAATTTCCAACTGCCGTTACCAGAATAATTTAAAGCTGACAAACAGAGAAACGGTAGAGCGAAATATTGGATTAACGTTTGATTTTGTGGATTTTCTAATAGATAATCCAGTTGAAATTGAGAAGTTGCCTGACAATTTTGTCCTTGAATTTGTTGAAAAGGATTTTCCAAAAATTGAAAGGCAGACCGTAAGAGATTCGGATACTACCATATTGAAGAGGTACGTGAAAGTAAGAAATTCATTCGAATTAATTAAGTAAGCTCTGAATTTCGGAGCTTATTTAATTTTGAAATCTCGGGTCTTTGCCAAATGATGTATAATTGAACCAATTTAAAAGATTTATTTTTGAACAATAAAAATTCTTGGTGGATTTGGAAATAAAAGGTAAGCCCGACTGGCTGAAAATAAGGGTCCCGAAAGGAACAAATTACACCAGACTGAAAGGAATTGTAACCGGATACGGTCTGCATACGATCTGCTCCAGCGGTCAGTGCCCCAATATGGGAGAGTGCTGGGGAGCGGGAACGGCAACTTTTATGATCGCGGGAGAGATCTGTACCCGATCCTGTAAATTTTGCGCGACGCGTACGGGAAAACCATTGCCACTTGACCCGGAAGAACCTTCAAAAATTGCCCGTTCCGTTAAATTGATGAATCTTCGTCATGCGGTTATTACTTCTGTCGACAGAGACGACCTTAAGGATGGAGGTTCTGGACACTGGGCAGAGACCATTCGTGAAGTGAAAAAAGAGAATCCAGGCATCACTATTGAAGTTTTGATTCCTGATTTTAATGGAAAGGCAGAATTGATTAATCAAATTGCCGATGCTGGACCTGATATTATCTCGCACAATCTTGAAACGGTCGAAAGGCTCACTCCTTTGGTAAGGAGCAGGGCAAAATATCAGACAAGTCTTAAAGTTATTGAGCTTATTGAGGCTGAAGTAAAGGTTTCAAAATCGGGGATAATGCTTGGTCTTGGCGAAACAAGAGATGAAATCCTTCAAACGATGGATGACCTTGTAAATAAAGGATGTGAGATTTTTACAATGGGACAGTACCTACAGCCAACCAAAGCCCACCTTGAAGTCTCAGAATATATTCATCCCGATGAATTTGCCCTCTTAAAAGAAGAAGGTCTGAAACGCGGATTCCGGATTGTTGAAAGCGCTCCCCTTGTCCGTTCATCCTATCATGCCGAAAAGCAAATCCGGTAATGGAGAATTGCGAAATAAACGGAAGGGGATATAAATTTTTAGTAAGAAGTGTTTAGCTTTACGTAATAATTATTTATCCTTAAAATGAAAGAAAAATGAAGTGGGAATATAAAATCATATATATCGATGCGAGAAATCGTACAGAGTCCGGTATGCCGGAGGATATTAATATAAAATTCGATGAGTACGGCCGGGATGGATGGGAACTGATCAAGGTAGAACCTAAAATGAAAGGTGGATTCTTTGCATTTTTTATGGGTTGGATAAATTTGACAGTTGGTTATACTGCATTTTTCAAAAGACCTTTAGGAACTGATTAAAATGATATAAATTACACTAATTTCAAGCACCTTCTTCGAATCAGGAAGAACAGTATATCCTAAAATTCTGGTGAGAATGACAAATAATGAAATTAAATTCCTGGATTTTGGTCTGGCGGAGTATAAAGAGATCTGGGATCGTCAGGAAGAATTACTGAAAGAAATTGTAAATATAAAGCGTGCCAACACAGATCTTCCGGAAGGAAGAAAGCTTAAGACGCCCAACTGGCTTATATTTGTTGAGCATCCCCATGTTTATACTCTCGGCAAAAGCGGGAATGAAAAAAACCTGCTTCTTAATTTTAAACAGTTGCAGGACAAAGGAGCGACATTTTTCCATACCGACCGCGGCGGTGATATCACTTATCACGGTCCAGGGCAAATTGTGGGATATCCGATTCTTGATCTTGAAAATTTCGGCATGGGATTGAGACAATATATATATACGCTTGAAGAAGCCATTATCCGTACTGTGTCTGAATATGGAATCAAGGCCGGAAGGGACCCTAAAGCTACCGGAGTATGGATTGATTTAGGAAAACCTTCTGCACGTAAAATTTGCGCAATTGGCGTTAAAAGCAGCCGTTTTGTGACTATGCACGGATTCGCTTTGAATATAAATACCGACCTTCAATATTTTCATTACATAAATCCTTGCGGTTTTACCGATAAATCCGTAACTTCCCTTGAGAAGGAACTGGGGCATAAACAAGATTTTGAGAGAGCGAAAAAGTTGATTTTAACCAAATTTACGGAACTTTTCGACGCTGTTATCGTTTAAAAAACGTAAAAGGGTATAACGTGAATCCATTAAATGTTGGGTTTTCGAAATTAAAATTATTTGTTAACATTTGGTTAACTTACTTAACTCATTAGTTTTATTTGCTTTAAGGGAATCGATTAAAATAAAGGGTTGATTAATGAGTAATTTTTAACGGAAGTGAATTTTAAAATATAAAACTCTTTATCTTTGCCACCCCGAACTTATAAGAAGAATAGTTAAAATTTGTGAGGGAAGGGTTCTTTGGAAGAGCTGAGAAAACATAAATACTTATTAAGAAAATTACTTCAATCTGACTTTAAAAAGTCTTTTGTGTATTTTAGAATAAGTATTAGTTTTGCCACACTTTTCTACAGGGGTTTCTCTAAAAGAAGAGGAGAAAAAAAGAAACAGGTTCATTGAAATTATTAAGAGAAGGTAAGAAGACGGGCTTTAAAGATTAGAAGTTTCGTAAATTCTTTACAGGGAAAAAGAAAATAGATTCGACAGGGTAGTTCCGGGCCGGGTAAAAGAGACAAACGATAGGTTTATAAGAATTTTTATACAACGGAGAGTTTGATCCTGGCTCAGGATGAACGCTAGCGGGAGGCTTAACACATGCAAGTCGAGGGGTAGGAGATGTAGCAATACGTTTCCGAGACCGGCGCACGGGTGAGTAACGCGTATGCAACCTGCCCTTTACTGGGGGATAGCCCGGAGAAATCCGGATTAATACCCCATGGTTCTGTAGATTCGCATGGGTTTACAGGTAAAGCCTTCGGGCGGTAGAGGATGGGCGTGCGTGACATTAGCTTGTTGGCGGGGTAACGGCCCACCAAGGCTGCGATGTCTAGGGGTTCTGAGAGGAAGGTCCCCCACACTGGTACTGAGACACGGACCAGACTCCTACGGGAGGCAGCAGTGAGGAATATTGGTCAATGGGCGAGAGCCTGAACCAGCCATCCCGCGTGCAGGAAGACGGCCCTATGGGTTGTAAACTGCTTTTGTGCAAGAAGAAAGGTATCCTCGTGAGGGTATTTGACGGTATTGCGTGAATAAGCACCGGCTAACTCCGTGCCAGCAGCCGCGGTAATACGGAGGGTGCAAGCGTTATCCGGATTTATTGGGTTTAAAGGGTGCGTAGGCGGTAGGATAAGTCAGTGGTGAAATACTGCAGCTTAACTGTAGTTGTGCCGTTGAAACTGTTTTACTTGAGTTATCCTGAGGTAGGCGGAATGTGTAGTGTAGCGGTGAAATGCTTAGATATTACACAGAACACCGATTGCGAAGGCAGCTTACTAAGGGTCAACTGACGCTGAGGCACGAAAGCGTGGGGATCGAACAGGATTAGATACCCTGGTAGTCCACGCCGTAAACGATGATGACTCGCTGTTGGCGATATACCGTTCAGCGGCTTAGTGAAAGCGTTAAGTCATCCACCTGGGGAGTACGCTCGCAAGAGTGAAACTCAAAGGAATTGACGGGGGCCCGCACAAGCGGAGGAACATGTGGTTTAATTCGATGATACGCGAGGAACCTTACCTGGGCTTAAATGTATGGTGCTGACTGGTGAAAGCTGGTTTTCCGCAAGGACGCCGTACAAGGTGCTGCATGGTTGTCGTCAGCTCGTGCCGTGAGGTGTCGGGTTAAGTCCCATAACGAGCGCAACCCTTATTGTCAGTTGCCAGCAGGTAAAGCTGGGGACTCTGGCGAGACTGCCACCGTAAGGTGAGAGGAAGGCGGGGATGACGTCAAATCAGCACGGCCCTTATGTCCAGGGCTACACACGTGTTACAATGGCCGATACAGAGGGCAGCGACCTGGTGACAGGGAGCTAATCCGATAAAGTCGGTCTCAGTTCGGATCGGAGTCTGCAACCCGACTCCGTGAAGCTGGATTCGCTAGTAATCGCGCATCAGCCATGGCGCGGTGAATACGTTCCCGGGCCTTGTACACACCGCCCGTCAAACCATGGGAGTTGGGGGGACCTGAAGTCTGTGACCGCAAGGAGCGGCCTAGGGTAAAACCAATGACTGGGGTTAAGTCGTAACAAGGTAGCCGTACCGGAAGGTGTGGCTGGAACACCTCCTTTCTGGAGCCTTGCCCGGCGCCCGGAGTCTATTGAAAGAAGTATCTGTTAAGGATAATCTGGGATTGAGAATTAGAGAAGCAAGTCTTCTGCCTTTTTTTAAAGATATTACCAGGGATTGGATTGAATTAGGAATTACGAATCAGGAATTGCGAATTAAGGGTGATAAATCCAGGTTTTTCATTCATCATTCGTAATTCGTCGTTCGTCATTTGTAATTAATAAAGTCCCGTAGCTCAGCTGGTTAGAGCGCTACACTGATAATGTAGAGGTCCCCAGTTCAAGTCTGGGCGGGACTACGCAGCCAGAGGGAAATTAAGAATGAAGAATTAAAAATTAAGAATTACAGGACAGAGCAGAGTAAGCTGGATCCGATTCTTGATTAATAATTATTAATTTTTAATTAAAAAATCAGGGGGGATTAGCTCAGTTGGCTAGAGCGCTTGATTTGCACTCAAGAGGTCAAGGGTTCGACTCCCTTATTCTCCACCACCAGTTCAAGCTGGAGGCAATTCAGGGGCGACTGAAAAGAGAATAAAAAACTAACGTTCATTAAGAGATTAAAAAAAGGGATTAAGGGGGAAGGAAATATTGTTTCATTCTTTCATTCTTTAATTAGAAAAAGATTTGCCTGGGGGCTGAAAAATACAGGGTTCGATTCCCTTAAGATCTACTTAATCGGTATGGATTAAGGAAATAAGAGAAGAGCGGATAAGCAAATATTCGTCATTCGTCATTCGTAATTCATAATTGATTTAAAGTTCTTTGACATGCTGGAAAGAAAATAAGCAGAATAGTAAGAAGTAAGAGAAACGCGTAAAGGAAGGAGCAATCCTGACTTAAGAAAAAAGGCGAGAGAAAGTTAAAGAAGGGCGTACGGGGGATGCCTTGGCTCTTTGAGGCGAAGAAGGACGTGATAAGCTGCGATAATCCGCGGGGATTGGCAAATACGAGTTGATCCGCGGGCATCCGAATGGGGAAACCCACCTGAGCAATCGGGTATCCAATAATATTGGAGGCGAACCCGGGGAACTGAAACATCTTAGTACCCGGAGGAAAAGAAAACAATAGTGATTCCCTTAGTAGTGGCGATCGAACGGGGAAGAGCCTAAACCGTTTATGTTTCGGCATAGGCGGGGTTGTAGGGCCGCGAGGTACGGCGACTGATTGAAGTGGAAGCGCACTGGAAAGACGCACCAGAGGGAGTGAAAGTCTTGTACACGTAAGATCAGTTGTAGTTAGCGGGACCCTGAGTAGGGCGGGACACGAGGAATCCTGTCTGAATCGGCCGGGACCATCCGGCAAGGCTAAATACTACAAAGAGACCGATAGTGAACCAGTACTGTGAAGGAAAGGTGAAAAGCACCCCGAACAGGGGAGTGAAATAGTACCTGAAACCGTACGCTTACAAGCGGTCGGAGTCCTGAGTAATCGGGATGACGGCGTGCCTTTTGCATAATGAGCCTACGAGTTACTCCTCACTGGCGAGGTTAATCCCCTTGAGGGGAGGAGCCGAAGCGAAAGCGAGTCTGAACAGGGCGGCAATAGAGTCAGTGGGGGTAGACGCGAAACCTTGTGATCTACCCATGGCCAGGTTGAAGGTGAGGTAACACTCACTGGAGGACCGCACCAGGGAGCGTTGAAAAGCTCTTGGATGAGCTGTGGGTAGGGGTGAAAGGCTAATCAAACTGGGAGATAGCTCGTACTCCCCGAAATGCATTTAGGTGCAGCCTCGGTTAAGAGTCTTGCAGAGGTAGAGCTACTGATTGGATGCGAGGGCTTCACCGCCTATCAATTCCAGACAAACTCCGAATGCTGTAAGATGTTTACCGGGAGTGAGGGCGCGGGTGCTAAGGTCCGTGTCCGAGAGGAGAAGAATCCGGACCATCGGCTAAGGTCCCCAAGTGTATGTTAAGTTGAGGCAATAACGAGGTTTGATTGCAGAGACAGCTAGGATGTTGGCTTGGAAGCAGCCATTCATTTAAAGAGTGCGTAACAGCTCACTAGTCGAGCGATCGGGCGTGGATAATAATCGGGCATCAAACATACCACCGAAGCTGTGGAATTCCGCGTAAGCGGGATTGGTAGGGGAGCATTCCAGATCTGCGTTGAAGGTGTGTTGTGAGGCATGCTGGAGCGGCTGGAAAAGCAAATGTAGGCATAAGTAACGATAATCCCGGTGGGAAACCGGGACGCCGATAGACTGAGGTTTCCTGATCAACGTTAATCGGATCAGGGTAAGTCGGGGCCTAAGGTGTAGCCGTAAGGCGAAGCCGATGGACAACCGGTTAATATTCCGGTACTCTTTACTGCTGTGATGGGGAGACGAAGTGATGAAACGGCCGCGTACTGACGGAATAGTACGTTAAATGGTGTAGGCGATGAGAGGGGCAGGCAAAACCGTCCTTTGAGCTGAAGCCAGACAGTACCGTGAGCCTTCGGGCGAGCGGATAGTGCCGGTAAGGGCTTCCGAGAAAATCCTCTAAACTTCAGGCAGTAAAGACCCGTACCGCAAACCGACACAGGTAGTCAAGGAGAGCATCCTGAGGCGCTCGAGTGAATCATGGCTAAGGAACTAGGCAAAATGGGCCCGTAACTTCGGGAGAAGGGTCTCCTGCCCAGGGATGGGTGGGACGCAGAAAAAAGGTCCAGGCGACTGTTTATCAAAAACACAGGGCTTTGCCAAATCGAAAGATGATGTATAAGGCCTGACACCTGCCCGGTGCCGGAAGGTTAAGAGGGGATGTTATTCTGAAAGGAAGAAGCATTGAATTGAAGCCCCGGTAAACGGCGGCCGTAACTATAACGGTCCTAAGGTAGCGAAATTCCTTGTCGGGTAAGTTCCGACCTGCACGAATGGTGTAACGATCTGGATACTGTCTCAGCCATGAGCTCGGTGAAATTGTAGTAGCGGTGAAGATGCCGCTTACCCGCAACGGGACGGAAAGACCCCGTGAACCTTTACTGCAGCTTCACATTGGTTCTGGGTAAGTGATGTGTAGGATAGGACGGAGGCTATGAAGCGGGCTCGCCAGGGTTCGTGGAGCCATCCTTGAAATACGTCCCTTTGCTTGCCTGGGGCCTAATCCCGCGAGGGAGACATTGTGTGGTGGGTAGTTTGACTGGGGTGGTCGCCTCCAAAAGAGTAACGGAGGCTTCCAAAGGTACCCTCATGGCGATTGGTAACCGCCAGCAGAGTGTAATGGCACAAGGGTGCTTGACTGCGAGACAGACAAGTCGAACAGGGACGAAAGTTGGGCATAGTGATCCGGTGGTTCCGCATGGAAGGGCCATCGCTCAAAGGATAAAAGGTACTCCGGGGATAACAGGCTGATCGCTCCCAAGAGCTCATATCGACGGAGCGGTTTGGCACCTCGATGTCGGCTCGTCACATCCTGGGGCTGGAGAAGGTCCCAAGGGTTCGGCTGTTCGCCGATTAAAGTGGCACGCGAGCTGGGTTCAGAACGTCGTGAGACAGTTCGGTCCCTATCTGTTGTGGGCGCAGGAGACTTGCGAGGAGCTGACGCTAGTACGAGAGGACCGCGTTGGACATACCTCTGGTGTACCAGTTGTTCCGCCAGGAGCACCGCTGGGTAGCCATGTATGGAAGAGATAAGCGCTGAAAGCATCTAAGCGCGAAGCTTCCCTCAAGATGAGGTCTCCACATAAGGGCCGTTGAAGACGACAACGTTGATAGGCCGCAGGTGTAAAGGCAGTAATGTCAAAGCCGAGCGGTACTAATTGCCCAAAAGCTTTCTTCAAGCCGGGGAAGGAGGGCTCAACATTCCTGGTGTTTTTCTTAAAAATTACTATTCTGTATCCGGCATGTTAAAAATATTGGGTGTCATTGGTCATTGGTCAAAAGTCATTGAACACTGAACATTGAACACTGAAAGATTTAGGTGGCTATAGCGACGGGGTTCCACCTCTTCCCATTCCGAACAGAGAAGTTAAGCCCGTCAGCGCCGATGGTACTGCGATATTAGTGGGAGAGTAGGCCGCCGCCAACCTTATTAAACAATTGAAAGCCCCGGTTCAGAAATGAGCCGGGGCTTGTTGTTTGGGAAAGGGGAGACCGGAGATAGAAACAGAATGATAATGGTACCTCTCCTGAATTTTCTATTACAGGCAAAAAGATTTTCCACGTTTCCCCCTTTTCCCCTTTTACTATTTTTCCCACGACCTTTTTTCCAAAAGTACCACATTTTCTACATGATGGGTTTGAGGAAACATATCAACTGGTTGTACTTTAGTAACTTTGTATAAGTCATTCATCAATTGTAGATCACGGGCCTGTGTGGCAGGATTGCAACTTACGTATACAATCTTTTCAGGTAAGGCAATAAGAATTGATTTAATTACATCTTCACTCATACCAGCTCTCGGCGGATCGGTAATGATTACATCGGGATGTCCATTCTCATTAATGAAATTTTCTGTCAGAATATTCTTCATATCTCCGGCGAAGAAGCTTGTATTTGTTATATTGTTGCATTCAGAATTTAAAACGGCATCTTCAATTGCCTCCGGGACATATTCTATTCCGATAACTTTCTTTGCATCTCCTGCAATAAAATTGGCAATTGTCCCAGTCCCTGTATAAAGGTCATAAACAATCTCATTGTGATTAAGTGAAGCAAATTCACGAACTACCTTATAAAGTTCGTACGCCTGTAAAGTGTTGGTCTGAAAGAAAGATTTAGGCCCAATTCTGAATTTCAACCCCTCCATTTCTTCCACAATATAATCCCTCCCCTTGTACAGAAGAATTTCCTGGTCAGTTAAAGTATCATTGCCTTTTTCATTTATCACGTAAAGCAGTGAAGTGATTTCAGGGAATCTTTTATCAATAAAATCAAGCAAAGATTCTCTTGCCGGTCTGTCTTCATGAAAAAAAGATACAATGACCATCACTTCTCCCGAGAGGCTGTTCCTGATTGTGAGATTTCTCAGAAATCCTGTCCTGTTCTTTAGATTAAAAAAAGGCAAATTATTTTTAAGGGCGTATTCTTTAACTGTATTACGGATTTCATTGGAAGGTTCTGGCTGAAGCCAGCATTTACGTACATCCATGACTTTATCAAATAATCCCTGCACATGAAATCCAAGAACAGGAATTTCATCAATTGGTTTTCCTGATTTTACCTCCTCATCAGTAAGCCAACGGTGGTGAGAGAACGTAAATTCCAGCTTATTTCTATAAAAAGTAGTATTTGCTGATCCAATGATTGGTCTGATTTCCGGCAATTCAAGCCTGCCAATCCTTGTGAGCTGGTCTGCAACCTGTTTATGCTTATAATACAACTGCTTTTCATACGGAAGGTACTGCCATTTGCATCCACCGCAAACTTCAAAGTGCTCACAAAAAGCCGAAATCCTGTCAGGTGAGAATTCGTGAATTTTTACAACTTTGGCTTCCTGGTATTTAGTCCTTTTCCTTGTCACCTGAAGATCCGCAATATCTCCGGGAATGACTTTTGTCGTGAAAATTACCATCCCGTCAAGCCTGGCTATAGCTTTCCCTTCAGCACCAATATCTGTTATTTTTACCTTTTCATAGAAAGGAAACTTTTTATTTTTTCGCCCCAAAATTTCAATTTAAAATTTGTCAAAGATACATACAAAGTCGGCTTGCTCATTACCTGACCGAGGTCTTCAATCTGACAGCCTTTTATAAATTGTCCTATCTTTGTAACTTTTTAAATAGGTTAATTAATAGTGATATCAGTAGAAGATTTGTATGTGGCATTTGGCGGATTTGAACTATTCAAAAATATCAGTTTCATTGTAAATCCGCGTGATCGTATCGGACTGGCAGGAAGAAACGGCGCCGGAAAGTCAACTTTGCTAAAAATATTTGCCGGATTACAGCTCCCCACCTCCGGTCAGGTCGTTGTGCCCAAAGATATCAGGATCGGTTATCTTCCCCAGCAGATGGAGACCACTGATACACGCACCCTGATGGAGGAAGCAGATTCAGCTTTTATCGAAATTAAGCAACTCGAACACCGGATTGAGTTTTTGAATGAAGAACTTGCTGTACGCACTGATTATGAATCCGAAGAATATCACCGAATCATTGATGATGTTCATGAAATGAATGAGCGTTTCCAACTCATGGGAGGTACAAATTATCATGTCGATATTATTCAGACATTAATGGGTCTCGGATTCGAAAACAAAGACCTAAATCGCATGACATCTGAATTTTCCGGAGGATGGCGCATGCGTATTGAACTTGCCAAGATCCTTCTTCAAAAACCAAATGTATTTCTTCTCGACGAACCTACCAATCATCTTGATATTGAATC
This sequence comes from uncultured Bacteroidia bacterium, assembly GCA_963810555.1. Lineage (GTDB taxonomy): Bacteria > Bacteroidota > Bacteroidia > Bacteroidales > Prolixibacteraceae. The sequence continues at coordinate 210,546 of CAWENX010000006.1, forward strand.
AATCCAATGGCTGGAAAGCTTTCTGAAAGACTATGCAGGCGCCGTTGTCCTTGTCTCGCATGACAGGGCTTTCCTGGATAATGTCACTACAAGGACCGTGGAAATAAGTTTAGGAAAGCTTTACGATTACAAGGTTAATTACTCAAAATATCTTGAACTGAGGATTGAGCGTCGTGAACAACTGCTCGCAGCTTACAGGAACCAGCAAAAGATGATCCAGGATGCAGAGGAATTTATCGAAAGGTTCAGGTATAAAGCCACCAAAGCCATACAGGTTCAGTCCCGGATCAAACAGTTGGAAAAACTTGAAAGAATTGAAATTGATGTCGAAGATAACAGGTCGCTGAATTTAAGGTTTCCGCCTTCACCACGATCAGGAAGTGTTGTTTTTGAAGCCCGGCATTTATCGAAGAGCTATGGAAGTCATATAGTACTGGATAAAGTGGATCTCACCATTAACCGTGGTAATCGCGTTGCCTTTGTAGGAAAAAACGGTGAAGGAAAAACAACAATGGTCCGCATCATCATGCAGGAACTGGATTATAAAGGAGAACAAAAGCTGGGGTACAATGTGAAGATCGGATATTTTGCCCAAAATCAGGCTGAATTGCTTGATCCCGAATATACTGCCCTGGAAACAATTGATCAAATTGCCGTCGGCGACGTTCGCACGCGAATCAGGGATATACTTGGAGCCTTTATGTTCTCCGGGGAAGAGGCTGATAAAAAAGTGAAAGTGCTCTCAGGCGGTGAACGTTCCCGGCTTGCTATGATAGAGCTCTTGCTCCAGCCGGTAAATTTCCTTGTGCTTGACGAGCCCACAAATCACCTCGATATTCATTCAAAAGAGTTATTGAAACAGGCTTTGATGAATTTCGACGGAACTCTGTTAATCGTTTCGCACGACAGGGAATTCATGGACGGACTGGTTGATGTGGTATATGAATTCCGAAATAAAAAAATAAAACAGCACCTTGGCGGGATTTATAACTTTCTTCAGAGAAAAAAAATTGAATCACTGAAAGAATTGGAGAAGGGAGAAAGGAGAAGGGAGAAGGGAGAAAGAAGAACGGAAACCAGAGAACAGCGTAAGGAGAAGGGAGATGGGAGAACGGAGGCCATCAGTTTTGAAGAACGTAAGGAAATCAACCGGATGATCAGCCGTCTTGAGAAGCAGGTAAATGATATTGAGGCCAGAATTACAGAACTGGAAAATAAGATGGCTTCACTGGATATTATTTTATCTGATTCTTCAACTGATAATTTCAATTCTCATCTTCAGGATTATACTTCTGCACAAAAAGAACTGGATAAAGCGATGAAGAAATGGGAAAATCTTCATGTTGAACTTCAGGACTGGACAAGAAAAAAAACCTGGTAAAGAGATCATGAGCATGAAGCAATCTGATTTTATCTTCGGTATTCGTACCGTGATTGAAGCAATCAATTCAGGGAAAGAAATTGACAGAATACTCGTAAAAAAAGGTTCGCATGGTGAGCTTTATAGCGAACTATCTGATCTTGCTCGAAAGATGCACATTCCGATGCAAATGGTCCCCATTGAAAAAATCAATCATATCACGGGGAAAAATCACCAGGGTATTGTTGCCTTTATATCTCCAATCACTTATTATAATATCGAAGAAATGATCCCTGAACTTTTTGAACAGGGTAAAATTCCGTTGGTATTAATCCTTGATCAGGTTACAGATGTACGAAATTTTGGAGCAATTGCAAGATCGGCAGAGGTGGCAGGTGTCCATACAATCGTTATTCCTGATAAAGGGGCGGCTCAGATTAATGCCGATGCAATGAAAACTTCTGCCGGGGCCTTGAACCTGTTACCGGTCTGCAGAGTGAAAAATCTTCCTGCAACCATCAAATTCCTGAAGAACTGCGGATTAAAGATAATCGCCGCAACTGAAAAAGGGGAAAAATTTTATGATGAAACCAATATGGCTGATCCGGTAGCAATTATAATGGGATCAGAGGAATTTGGCATTGGAGCCCAGTTGCTAAAGAATGCGGACGAATGGGTGAAAATTCCCCAATTCGGCCAAATCAGATCGCTCAATGTTTCAGTTGCAGCGGCAATCATGATTTATGAGGCTGTGCGCCAGCGGAGACACTTAATTAAGAATTAAGAATTAAGAATGAATAAAGAATGAAGGCTGAAAGAGCAAGAGATATTCTTTAATTCTTTAATTTTTTTAATTCCTTCATTTAATTTAAAATATGGGAGCTTCGCGCTTGAAAGTCTCTTCGAGCGAGATGAAGGTTTCTGTGCTCGATACACCGGGGATTTTCTGAATTTTCTCACTTAGAATTTCTTTCAGATGTTCATTGTCACGCGCGTACACTTTGATAAATATCGCGTATTGCCCTGTTGTGTAATGACATTCTACAATTTCCCTGATTAGCCTTAGTTGTTCAGCAACTTCATGAAACAATCCCCCTTTTTCAAGGAATATCCCAATGTATGTACACGTATGATAGTCAATTTTTTTCGGATCAATTGAATAACCTGAGCCGGTTATGACTCCAAGTTCAATCATTCTGTTGACGCGCTGGTGAACGGCCGCTCTCGAGATATTGCAATCTTTGGCAACATCTTTAAAAGGAATTCTCGCATTTTTTGTAATGATGTTCAGAATATGGAGATCTGTTTCATCAAGTTGAGTACGCAAGGTCATCGTTTTTGTATTATAACGGAATCAAAATTATAATTCTTAACGCTCTTTTCATGGGTATTTGAGAAATTTATTCGGAAGATACCTCAATAATTCTTTCTTTATCGATTTAACCTGTGCTTAAAATGTTTTTGTAAAATGACTATGTGATATAAAACTTATTAAAAAATGGATAAATGTAAAATAAACGTTAAATATAATAGAAATATGGAAGATAGAATAAATTAAAAATGGAAATATGATATTTTTGAATCTGATCAGAAATCGGTCCCTAAGACTAAAAAAAGTGAAATCAATTTGGGGACGATATTTTTTGGAAAAATAAGTTGCAGATAATTGTTATAACTTAAAAATGGATGCAGGATGAAAAAGAAATGGGTACTTATCATTATCGTTGGGTTGATTTTATCATTGGCCGGTGCATATGTTACCGGTAAAATTCCCGCTAAAACCGATCCGCTTCTTGTCCCGGGCGATATAGCGTGGATGCTTACCGCAACTGCCCTGGTCTTGCTGATGACACCGGGCCTGGCTTTCTTTTATGGAGGTATGATTCAGCCCAAAAATATTATTTCTACAATGCTTCAAAGTTATATTGCAATGGGGATTGTAAGCATCATCTGGATCGTATTCGGATTCAGCCTTGCTTTCGGCGACAGCATTGGGCCTGAAAAATACGGTTTTATAGGTAATCCTTTCACCTTTTTCATGTTTAGAGGAGTAAACGGCTTTACAAATGCTGCTCTGGCTCCGACAATTCCCCTTGCTCTTTTTGCAATGTTCCAGTTAAAATTCGCCATTATAACGCCTGCGCTTATTACCGGCTCGTTTGCCGGCAGGGTGAGGTTCAGCGCCTATATTTTGTTTATGTCCCTGTTTGTCATTTTTATTTACTGTCCACTCGCTCATTGGACATGGCATCCCAATGGTTTTCTGCGTAACTGGGGCGTTCTCGATTTTGCCGGTGGAACTGTAGTTCATATGTCTGCCGGATTTGCTGCTCTCGCCGGAGGGATTTTTCTCGGGCCCCGCCGTGATTATTTCCAGTCCTTTCGTCCGGCAAACATTCCATTTGTCCTTTTGGGAGCAGGGATGCTGTGGTTCGGGTGGTTTGGATTCAATGCAGGCTCTGCTTTGGCAGCCAATTCAGTTGCAACGCTGGCTCTCGTGAACACAAATACCGCTTCAGCAGCCGCTATGCTGGGATATTTACTGGTTGATGCAGCTATGGGAAGAAAACCTTCTGCGATGGGAGCTGCCATAGGATTAGTGGTCGGGCTTGTTGCCATAACCCCTGCTGCCGGATATGTTAATGTCGGAGCCAGTATTTTTATCGGGCTTTTGGCTTCCATAATCAGTAATATTGCGATTTCTTACCGGTCAAAAACCTCAATTGAGGACACCCTCGATGTATTCCCTGCACATGGTATGGGCGGAATAACCGGAATGATTTTAACAGGTGTTTTTGCACAGGGTGTCGGCCTTTTCTATGGTGAATATAAAACATTTCTTTTCCATTTGCTGGCCCTTGTAATCGTTGGAGTATTTACATTCGGAGGTTCGTATTTACTCTATCGCCTGACAAATCTTATTATTCCTATGCGTGTCCCCCCCAAATCGGAACGTTTGGGACTGGACATTACCCAGCATGAAGAGTCCTACGCCTTTGAATACAAAGAGGGATAATTATATTCATGTCTCGCTTCGTCACTATACCAGGTTCGCACTTTATTCGTAGATTATTTATAGATTATTCGTAGTTTATTCGTATAATGTACGAATGATCTACGAATAAACTACGAATAATCTACGAATAAACACCGGAGATGAAACGGAGATAAAATGGCGATGGACTTAAAAAGTCCGGATGGAGAATCAGGCTAAAAAGGTTAAATGGATGAATCAGGATTCGGGATCAAAATCAGGCGAATGTTTCGGATGTTCGGTATATTTATTCTTGGATACCTTTTCCCATAAAAGATCTTTACTGCTAAGCGGCAACCTCTCGGCGGCCTTGTATCCAATGCCTACTATTGACAATACTTCGAGACTTTCAGGAATTTTAAACAATTCACAGATGTACTCGCTGGAGGAAATATTATCATCATAATAACGCCGGTGGATCTGAACCCAGCAGGATCCCAGTCCCAAAGATTCAGCTTGAAGCTGAATAATAATAGATGCAATGGAACAATCCTCGATCCAGATATCACTGACGGTTTTATCTCCTAAAATAATTATTGCCAGAGGTGCATGTTTTAGTAAAGCAGAACCGTGAGGTTTAGCTGTTGAGAGTTTCTCAAGTAAAACAGGATCATCGACTACAATGAATTCCCAGGGCTGACGATTATGCGATGATGGAGCGAGCAATGCCGCTGTCAGAAGGGTCCTGATTTTTTCCTCCTCAACTTTTTTTTCCAGAAATTTGCGCGTACTACGCCGGTGGTAAAGCAGTTTAAGCATTGAGTAATTGGTTTGATGCAAAAATATAAAGCTTGAGGAAACTTTTAAGAAAAAATGAAAATCTTTTATGGAGAAAGTCAATTTTTTCTTTGATAATGATCAGGAACCAGGGAAATTATGAATCCGATAATTATCGGCTGAATGAGGAGTTATGATTGATGTGCGGATATGCTGATTAATGACGAATGGCATGGGAGAACAATTGATCAAAAAACCATAATGCCACTATTGCTAATGCCCCCACAGCCACTACGGGCGAAATGTTGTTCAATTTATCAATGCAAAGACTGAAGGATGTGAATATTTTTGAAAAGTTTATTCCTAAAAGAGTCGGAGTCTGATCAGAAATGGCAGACGAATTGAGAAGTGATGAACGCAATGAGAATAGTACACTGGTTATAACCATTGCAATAATTCCCAACAGCCACCAGGCTTTTTTACTTATAATCGGTTTATATCCTATGGGATTAAGTCTCCATTCCGACATGACACTTTTCATGACTTTGTTAGAAAAGCCTGAAGGTGCCTTTTCTTGCGGCAACTCTTTGAACCACTCTTTCATAAAATCTTTTTGATTCATAGTATTGAAATTACTTCATCCTTTAAAATATTTGTCAATTCCCTGAGGAGTCTTTTACGGCTTCGGTGCATTTTTACCTTAACATTGGATACTGTTAATCCTGTAACCCTGGCAATTTCATCCATCGAAAAATCATCGTAGTAATACATTGTCAATAATGCTTTCTCTTCCGGCTCGAGTCTTTCGAATCCTGATTTCAGATATTTTTGCCTGTCTTCGGTAGTGAAATGATTCATTGAAGATTCGGTTTCCGTTATTTCCGACTCAGTAATTCTGACATCCTCAATTTTCATTTCAGCCTTTTTCAGGCTTCTTAGCTTTATGATAGCATTATTATATACTATCCTGAAAAACCAAGTCCTGAAAGACGATTTACCGTTAAAAAACCTCAAAGAACGGTATGCCTTTATAAATGCTTCCTGTGCGGCGTCTTCGGCATTTTCACGATGGTTCAGAATTTTCATCGAAAGAGAGTACGCGAGATGCTGGTACTTTTCCACAAGCACGGAAAAAGCACCTGAATCGCCTTTAAGAATCTCCCGGATGTAATATTCATCGGATTTGTTCTCCATATTGCGATTAGACGAATGATTAACTACACAGGTTACACTCTCTGAATGATAAAATTACAATAAAGACGTGAGAAAATCACAAATGTTACATTAAAAATTCAATCATCAGTGTTCAATGATGATTGTTCAGTGAAAAAAGACCATAGTTTTTGTAACCGGAATAAAATGAAAGGCGTCAAATGTGCAAATGTTAAATTTTAAAACTAAAAATTATGGGACCTTTTAATGAGGGGATAATTGTTTCTCTTGGAACATTTGCAATGGTCTTTGGGATTGTTTATATAGTTGTAACCGCCCGGAACAAAGAACGGATGGCATTGATTGAAAGAGGAGCCGATCCGAAGCTATTTGAGAGCGTAAAAAAAGGCAATTCGAACCGGGTTATCAAATGGGGCATGTTTCTTGTTGGGATTGGCATAGGCATTGTTATTGCTGAAATGCTGGCCAGATCAGGAGCCATGAATGAGGAAGCAGCTTACTTTTCCATGATTTTTCTTTTCGGCGGCCTTGCATTGATTGGAGCTCATTTTTTACTGAGGAAACAGGAACTCCAGGAAAAAGCAAAAGAAAGTCCTGAAAATCAATAGGCAATAGTAATTACGAATTACGAATTACGAATTAATTCACCTCAGATTACGCAGATAAGCACAGATTATTTGAAGTAAGTTTTTAATCTGAGTTTATCTGTGAAATCTGTGGTGAAAACGTTTCTTACCTGGTATTCAGAAGAATTACATCTTTAATGGCCTTAATACAGACAGGGCAGAAGTGAGTGGTTGAATTGGATTTCATAATACAGTCTTCCATGGGGCTGTAGATTCCTTTGGCCTCATACCCGCCTCCTTCAAAAGCACCCACTTTGGAAGAATAACCGCTGTACCGGGGTGTAGGAATCGGAGTGGTTGAATCCACCATACTTTTCCATTTGGAATCGAAGTCAATAAGTGTGGTCAGATTTGGTTCCCACGGTTCGATTTTCAGGTTATAATAATTTTCGTAAGCCACTTCCGAAGTATAATATTCGTCTCCCAATCCGGCAAATTCATGACCGAATTCATGAATAAAAACTCTTGGGGATAATTTATTCCCTGAAGTACATACATCCAGATAATTGTAAAATCCCCCTCCTCCATATCTGTCTGAATTGACAAGTAAAATGATCTGGTCATAAGGCACCGCGGCAGCCTTGTCATGAACGGTCTTCATATCCGATGTGGTAAGATACCTTGATATGTCGAATGTATAAAAAGTGCTGTTGAAGACGGTGTTACGGAATATTCTTTCTCCCGGCACATCGGTTCCTGACTCAACAGAAGGTGTTTTTAATGCGTAAATATTGAAGTAATGCTTCATTTTGGAAAACGGTTCGGTCTTAAAAAGGGAATCGGTTAAAACCCGGATATCTTTAATGAACTTATTCATTTCCTGTGCCTTGTAACCTTCTGCAAGTATTGCAATATCGATCTTATGAGCCGGATCACCTGATGAAAGAATAGTTTTTACATTTACAGAATCCGGTTTTTCATTGATAATGAAATAATTGCCGAAGGATTAATATCGGTTGAATAAACCATTTTGAATTCTCCTTCCCAATCACGGCGGTCAATTTCAATCCTCACAGGTTGTTTAGGAAAGGGGAATCTTAAAACCTGGTAGAATGATTTTGATATCTTTTTAGCTTCGGCTGTCGACTGCCATTCCTGAAACAAGGGACAAAACCCCTGCAGAAATATTAACTCTCCGTCAGATTTGTCAAAAACCCGGAAACGATAAGTACCGTAATTCAAAGGATCAATAAGATTAGAGTGTGATCCGCCCCAGAGCTTTTCTTTTTTCATCTGAACAGGGAAGACATATGCCGTGTCGTGGTTTCCTGAAAGCAAATAGTCAAAACGCAAAACACCGGTTGTGAAATATTTCTCGAATGCCGGATTTCCCAATGTAACTAAGGGGAGGAGGAGAATTATAATCTTAAGTAAAATGATTTTCATAGTTAACGAATTAAACGATACCGATAACTATCGGGAGACGAATTACACGAATCCGAAAGCTATCGGATGACGAATTACACGAATTTATAATCTTTGCTACTTTTGCAGCAGATAGAGACGCACTAAAGTGCGTCTCAACGAGCAAATGTAATTATTTCTGATCAGTTAAATATCTTCCGTTATGGTTCTGTTATATGGATTTATAAAAGAACTGCTGCTTGATTATGGTTTATTCCCGGAACTGGCAATTTATAGTGCAGCCCTGGGAACTTTCCTGATCCTTATAATTTTCTCGCTGATAATATTCTTTATTGTCCGTATTATTCTTGTTAAAATAATCGGGCGAATAGTCCGTCATACCAAAGGGATCTGGGATGATACACTGTATTCGCATAAGGTTTTTCATGTACTTGCCCATCTGGTTCCTGCCCTGATAATATACATTTCGTCTGGATTTGCCGGTCGAGATTTAACCTGGCTGCCAGGGAAGATCATCATTTTGGCCAAGATTTATATTCTTACCATATTTGTCATTGGATCAATTCGTTTTCTTAATTCAGCCCTTGATATTTATAATACCTATCCTTATGCCAGGGAACGCCCCATAAAAGGATATATCCAACTGGTTAAAATTATCATTTACTCTTCCGGAGCAATACTTTTGCTGGCCTTAATTTTCGAACAAAACCCTGCCAGTATTTTTGCCGGATTAGGAGCCATGACCGCTGTGCTGATATTCGTATTCAAAGACCCGATTCTTGGTTTTGTTGCAAGTATTCAACTGGCAGCCAATAAAATGGTAAAACATGGAGATTGGATTACAGTTCCTAAATTTGACATAGACGGTACTGTGGAAGATATAAGTCTTACAACTGTCAAAATTCGGAACTGGGATAAAACCATTACGACGATTCCTACTTATTCCCTTGTATCCGAATCTGTAACAAACTGGACCGGAATGACAGAATCAGGCGGAAGACGCATAAAGCGATCAGTCAGAATAGATATGACAAGCATCAGGATTTGCGATGATGAATTCTTAAATAAGCTGATGGCGAATCCTTTAATAACTGGCTTTATTCATGACGCTGTTTCTGAAAATCAGGACATTAAAAGCAAGGGCAGAGGACAAGGGACCGCTTCCTCTCAGAAAACCCTGGTTACCAATTTATCTTTGTTCAGGGAGTATATGGAAGGTTATTGTAAATCTCATCCCGGAATCCATCATAATATGACAAGGTTAATAAGGTTTTTGCAATCGGATGAAAAAGGATTGCCATTGGAAATCATTGTATTCAGCAAATATCAGGATGCTGTTCCTTTTGAGAAATTGCAGGATGAAATAATTAATCATATACTGGCCGTTCTCCCTGAATTTGAATTGCGTTTATTCCAGGGACCCTTTATTTATCCTCATAAATATCAGGCAGTTAATAATTAAAATATCAACATTAACATTGCCGGAATAATTTACTGATCCTTTCCGGTTCCTCTCACTGATTTCCTGTTGCCATGATCATTTCAGCACCATACCATCTCCATGTTGTCTTTACTATTTTAGTACAACAATGTACAGTCAATATATAAACAGTGTACAGACTTTATTAAGGAAATCCGGCCCTGGTTTGTGTCAGGAAAGATGTACAGTTTGATTTTTACTTTTATTACATCGTTTTCACTAAGGTCAATTTCCATGTTTAATTTTCAGTGTATAGATAAATTAATTTGCCGTTTTTTGATAAAAAAGTTAGGAATGTTAAAATTAATCGGCATTTTTGCGTCAAATTGTAAGCAAAGTGAAAAAGACCAGCGTTGAATTAGAAGAAGATTACAAAGAACAAACTGCTCCTATTGATGATCTTGATCGTAAGATCCTTAAACTCATAACTGCCAATGCAAGGATACCTTTTCTTGAGGTAGCGCGCGAATGCGGCGTATCGGGAGCAGCCATTCATCAGCGCGTTCAGAGGCTTATCTCAATTGGAGTTGTAACAGGTTCGGAATTTATAGTCAATCCCCAGAAACTTGGATACAATACGACAGCTTACATGGGAATTTACCTTGAAAAAGCCAACTATGATAAAAAGGTATTAAAACAATTGCGTGAAATACAGGAAGTCGTAGAATGCCACCACACTACGGGTCAATATGCCATTTTTATAAAAATCCAGACAAAAACCAACAAACATCTCATGAAGATAATCGATACGGACCTTCAGGCTATTGACGGGATTGCACGTACTGAAACATTTATATCATTAGAGGAAGATTTTAAAAGACAAATTCCGGTTAAATAGGCTTTGGTCCAGGATCAGTGAACGATGATCCGTAATCGGTAAATATCTTTGGGGGGATTTGGGGATTTAGAGTTTTGGTGGTAAAAATGTAAAAGAACGGTGACACCAAATCCCCAAACACCCAATTACACTAAAAATATTGTTAATTCTTACAGCGCACAGTCTTAAGCCTAAGGCCTGATTTAGAAAGGAAGATCATCATTTTCATCAGCTTGTTCCAGGGGTGGTATATCCTCGGATGAATAGGGGGGAGGAGCCATGCCTTGTGGTTCTTCTTCTTTTACACTTTCAATTCTGAATGCATTCACGTTTGTGAACCATTTTTGATTGTACTCCCGTGATTCGATACTGAAAGATACTTCCACCTCCATATTGGGTTTAATGTTTTCCAAGGCGGAGGTTTTGTCATTGAATAATGTGAAGCAAATCTTTCTTGGAAACTGATCATCTGCTGTTTCGATTACAAAATCCTGTTTTTTCCATTCACCACGCTGACTTGTTCCTCTTTGTTCCGGCAGGATTTGCAGGATTTTTCCTTTTACTTTGAAACTCATGTGTCTTTGGATTAAAAATGCATAAAAAAACAGGATTCGGAATTGATCATCCCGGATCCTGTTGTCAGGGTCAATCCCTTATATCACTTATTTTATTACTTTTTGATTTCAAGAAGTGTAACCTCGAAAACCAGCACGGAGTTAGGTTTGATATCGGCTCCCATAGCACGATCTCCGTAGGCAAGCGCTGAAGGAACATAAATTTTCCATTTTGATCCAACAGGCATCAGTTGAAGCGCTTCTGTCCATCCCGGAATAACCTGGTTTGCTGCAAAGGTAGCAGGTTTTTTGCCTTCCGAGCACTGATCGTCAAATACTTTACCATCAATAAGGGTACCTTTGTAATTTACTACAACCGTATCGGTTGACATAGGTTTGGGACCTGTACCTTCTTTAAGGATTTCATACTGAAGGCCGCTTGCAGTGGTTTTAACATCTGAACGTTTCCCGTTTTCGTCAAGGAATTTTTTGCCGGCTTCAAGGTTTGAAGCCCCTTCGCTGGCCTGCATTTTAACAAAGTAACTTTGGGTAATTCCGGGGATCTTTTCTGCAGGAATTTTGGACTCTTTCCCGTTAATGATTTCAGTAAAAGCAGCCAATATAAGTTGCTGATTAATGTCTTTACCTCCGGGAGCGTTCGGGATTTGTTTTATCACCATGGTGGCCATGTCGCTTCCGATAGCATAGGCAACAGAATCAGCCTGGGTTTTGAGCTCAATTTTTGAACTCTTAAATGAGTTGCAGGATGCGAATAGCAGTGAACCGGCAACCAGTGCAATAACGAGAGATTTAATTTGCATAATAAATTTGTGTCAATATTAACGTTCAATATAAGAGCTGCGAAGATAGAAATTAAATTCTTAAATAACCGGCTTTTTTAAAGTATTAATTTTATACAATTTAAATTAACATTTGCAATGAAATTTTATTTGTGTTGCAGATGACATATCAAAAGGTTTCTCAATTATATTGGGATAAAACTTTGGCTATTTTAATGAGTCCTTCTTCGAGAACAGATCTTGGGCAAGCGAAATTTAACCTGAAAAATCCCTCGCCTCCGGTACCGAATCTGCTTCCGGAATTTAAAGCTACTCCTGCTTCGTGGCTCAGCAATTTCGCCATTTCGGATTCACTGAGCCCGTAAGCACTCAGGTCGAGCCAAGCAAGAAAAGTCGCTTCAGGCTTTATAATTTTTACACTCGGAAGCTTTTCATTGATAAATGATTCAAGGAACAGCCAATTATCATGAAGATAGTCCATTAATTGATTAAGCCATTCATCACCATTAGCATAGGCAGCTTCAGTTGCAACATTACCAAAGATGTTGCCTCCCGCAAGATGAAGAGTATGAATGACTTTTTCATATTTTGATCGTATAGTTTTGTCTGGAATGATCACAAGTGCAGATGAAAGTCCTGCAATATTGAATGTTTTGCTTGGGGCCATACAAACCGCACAATTATTGGCTAATTCATCTGAAATCATTGGAAACGGGATGTGCCGGAAACCTTTGAATACAAGGTCGGAATGGATTTCATCCGAGATAACAGTTATCCCGTTTTGTAGACAGATTTGTCCAAGTTCAAGAAGTTCTTCTGCCTTCCAAACCATGCCACCGGGATTATGGGGACTACACAATATGAGGAGTTTGGTTTCTTTATCTATGTTTTTCTTCAGGTTTTCGAAATCAAAATAATAACGTCCTTCTCTTAATAAAAGAGGATTTTCAACAATTTTTCTGCCTGAACCTTTTATTATTCCGAAAAAAGGGAAATAAACAGGGGGCTGGACAATCACTTTGTCACCCGGTTCAGAAAGAGCCATGATGAGCATGGTAACACCTGAAACAACACCCGGACTGGAAGATATCATCTCTCTGCTGATTTTCCATCCATGCCTCCTGTCCATCCAATTGATGACTGCGTCATAATAACTTTCCGGCCTGAATGTATAACCAAGAACTTCATGTCGCATTCTTTTACGCAGCGCCTCTGTAATGAATTCAGGAACACGGAAATCGGTATCCGCTACCCAAAGAGGAAGGGCATCCTGATTGCCGAAAATCTCGCCAAGCATATCGTATTTCACGCAGTTTGTGCCTCTGCGTTCGATAATTTCATCGAAATCATATATTTTCATTTCTTTTATATTTTCTTCAGCGAATAATAATCCGCTCCCCTGTCAACAGAGAGAACGAAATCAAAGCGGTTAAGATCAAGGCAAAGACCGAAATCGGTTGCAGGGGACCATTCGTGATTCGCCGGGTTAAGAAGCCTTGCCCCGTCACCGGTTCGTAAAATATCTTTCATCTGTTCAAAATCAATCTTTTTGTTTAAAAGACTATCCCTGACATACTCAGCGAAAAAAGTATCTTCCCGGGTTGGCGTATGACCTTCGTAACCCATGCACACGAGGCTTAATTCTGCTGGATTTTTTCTGCGGATATAAGAAATCACTGCATCAGCATTTACAAAACTTCCTGTTATGATTTCATCAGCAGACCGGGCATTGACAATGCCGCGCGTTCCTGAACTTGTCGTCATTATGACAGTTTTACCTTTAAAATCATAGTTAAGGATATGTGTGGGAGAGTTGCCAAAATCAAAACCAGGCACTTTACGTTCATTTCTCTCACCCAGGAGGATTGCATCATCCAAAATTCTTTTCAGGTGGAGTGCATCTTCAACATGCTCAACAGTGATAATTTTTTCGGCCCCATTATCCATTATATAACAAGCTGTTGAGAATGCCCTGAAAACATCAATGATGACGGTTAATCCCCTGGCTTTTTTTGCCCCGCTGATTAATTGAAGTATTTCGATTTGCATTTTTGACAGACAGATATTTTAGCTTTCCTTTGTAAATTGTCAGCGAATTTAATCCAAATGGAGATATAAAAAGGATGATAACCCAGATAAAAAATAGAATTTCATTACTTCAGTTTTCAAATCTGTCCGGTTTTCAGGATTTGTTTCACTTTATAACAACACGTAAAGGCGGAGTAAGCATTGGAAAATATAATTCATTTAACCTGGGATTTAATTCAGGGGACAATCCGGAGAATGTATTACAAAACAGAAGTATCCTATGCAGAACAATAAATATTGAAACAGACCAAATCATTTTTCCTAAGCAAACTCACTCTGCAACCATTAAGATTATCGGACAGGACTATCTGAAAGCTGATGAGCATGAGAAGAAAGCTTTTCTTATGGAAACTGATGCTGTTATTACAAATATTCAGGGAATCTGCCTTGGCGCTAAAACTGCAGATTGTGTACCAATTCTTTTATATGATTCCAAAAATAAAGTGATTTCGGCCGTTCATGCCGGATGGCGGGGCACATTGAAAGGTATTCTGTCGGAGACTATACAATTGATGATTTCCGAATTCGGTTCTGATCCATCTGAAATTATTGCAGGCATTGGTCCGTCAATTAGTCCGGAAGTTTATGAAGTCGGAAAGGATGTGTGGATCCATTTTGATAAAAAATATCTGCAATTTGTTCCTAATAATAGTGATGATAAATGTTTTCTTGATCTTTGGAAAGCTAATCGTGATCAGCTTAATGAATCAGGAGTTCCGGAAGAACAAACAGAGCTGGCGGGTTTATGCACTTATTCAAATCCAGAAACTTTCTTTTCGGCCCGAAGAGATGGACCTAAAACAGGAAGAATGGCAACCGGAATTATACTGCTCTAATCACCCAGGATCAATAATTGACAAGATCGTCAAATAAAATGTTTGAAGTAAATCTTAACCGCTTACCTGCACATCGAGACCAAGTTCATCTTTTACCGATTTGGCTATTGCTTCCAACTCTCTGACAGGTATTTTATTCAGACCATCCAGGGGAGTATCACGCGCAAAAGTGTAGATCATGACCGTTTTGGGCCGTATTTCATTCAACAGTTCTTTCCATGCTTTAAGTTCAGTTTCGGTAGTGTTATCTATCATCTTTCCTTTATAACTTCCCCGAACGAACATGGTTTGAATAATCTGTCGGCCATTAAACTGTTTAAGGTTTGTTACCACCTTTCGAAGATCAAATTTCCCAACCGGCTGGTCCAGAGCCATAATAGTCTCAGGTATTCCGGAATCAAGTTTCAGGATATTGTCATCTACCTTTTCAAGTGCCCTGACTACACTTGACTTATTGAGCATTGTTGAATTGGATAAAACAGCAATTCGGGCATTTGGGCATAATTCGTTACGGATCATAATCGTATCATCAATAATGCCTTCAAAATCAGGATGAAGAGTAGGTTCACCATTGCCCGCAAATGTAATAACATCAGGGACAAGTGACTCTTCATTCATTTTTAAGAGTTCTCCCTTCAGCAAGCTGCTAACCTCAGAACGTGACGGCAGAGTTGCTTTTTTATCCCGCCTTAGAGGATTCCAGCCGCATTCACAGTAAATACAATCAAATGAACAGAGCTTTGAATCATTTGGAAGAAGATTGATTCCCAGTGAAACTCCCAATCTACGGCTGATGACCGGACCGAAGATGGTCTTATCAAAAAGAAATGTTGGCATATACCTGATTAAATCATATTGCTAATTGCAATCTGCAAAGATATAAAGTTTAAGAATTTTGGTCCTTCATGGCAGAAAGACAAAATTTCCCTATCTTTGCGACCGCTAAAAGGTCGGTTGGCCGAGTGGCTAGGCAACGGTCTGCAAAACCGTGTACGGCGGTTCGAGTCCGCCATCGACCTCAGGAATAAATAACCCGTTTGTAATTCAAATAGCAACAAACGGGTTTTTTATTGATTATTATTCTGACAAAAATTGGTTTCTTTCAGAATTAAAGCTTATCTCAGATCAGGTATTAGTTGTTTTTCCCGGGAAATAGAGCCAAACATGTCCACCGTTGTCATTCTCCCCAAAATAGATCTCTCCATCCCTTCCCGTTACAGCATCGCCGAATTCATATCCATAACGTCTGTGCTCAATTATTGAAGCAGCAGATCCTAATGGTGATACTTTCTTTGTTTTGGGATCAAGGCAAAATAGTTTTGACATGACTGTTCCGCAAAAACCGTATACCCTTCCGTCACCTGAAACCGCCATAGGCCCAACAGGGGCAAGCATAGCTTTATCCATGGAACTGCTAAAACCATTGTCTTCATCGAAACTAAAAAACCTGCCGTCCTCATCAGCAGTGTAAAGTACTCCTGAATTGTTATCTCTTGCCCATGAAAGAGAATGATTCCATTTCCCCTGGGGCAGTTTAATGGCTCCTGTTCTGAAACTATTGGATGAAGGATTGTAATGCCAAAGACTGGACGAACTGTCACGTCCCACAAATCCCCCTTTTGAAGCCCTTGCAATCTTTCCACCGGCAGCAGATTCTCCAAGGACTTCAATCTTCTTCGTGTTTAAATCAAGTTTGAAAACATGCCTGGAGGTTGTTCCTATCACGATATCCAATGAAGGATCAGCTACAGCATGAACTACCGGTTCCCCTGTTACACATTCACCCAGATCATTAAATGACGGCTGGCTGAATCCCCATTCCTGGATCAAATCGTTGGCTATTCGACTATTCGCTACAACAATTGCCCTTCCGCCACCCGGACCATTGACAAAGGCAGCAAAGTTTGATTTTCCGCAGCATACTGCCACACATTGATTTGCATCATTTACGACACCAAGATCAACTACTGCTCCTTTAATTCCATAAAAGCTTGCTGAAAATAAATGGGTCTGATAACCGCTTGTGCCGCCATAAATACTTCCGGAAGGAATCATATCCAGTGCGGTTATGCGGCTCTCATCAAGAGGTATAGGAATGGTCACTCCGGGGAAACATGTCGGAAAGGCAATCATCATTCCTTCCTTTGTAAAACTGGCTTCTGCAACTTCGCGACGGTAAGCCTGCATCTCAGGTGTATTCATCCGTCTTCTTTCCTGTTGTTGTTCCATATGTTTTTATCGTTTATGTCGTTTTCTGATTTATTTTATCCCCATATCCTGATCGGCAGATGGGCATTTTTCTTTTTACGGTCCGCAGGCATAATGATTTTAAATATTCCTGCAGGTTTTGCCTGATGGTTAATATATCCGAAGAACAAATCTCCATTGTGATCAATCGCTCCGCGTGATACATATTGTGCAGTTCCGACAGGATGTTTAAGCATGCCGACTTCCTCTTTCTTCAGTGTCTCAGGATCAAGCCGCCAGATCACACCTTCGCGCGATTCACGCTTTTCATCATAGGGATTGTATTTCTCATCCCTCCACCTTGAAGCTACAAAATAGAGTTTCTCATCGGCGCCAAACACCAGACCTCCACAATGGTCAAGAAACATGCTTTGCGGAATTGTCAGATCCTGCTCCTGGGTTGCTTTACCCAGATCCTCTACTTTTGGCCACTCTCCTTCATTTGGCCATATCCTTAGCAAACGAGGCTGGGGCATCCATGTGGATGCATAAACACATTCCCTGTCCGGTGATGCAACTACATCATAAAAGACCTCATGCCATCCTGTCTGTTGCCGGGTATCAAAGGGCAGTACGTAAGGTGAAATCTCAAGACGGTCTTTTTCAGGGGTATACCGCACAAGATGACCGTAATCATTGGTGGTGTAAACACGATGTTTCTTGTCGATAAAAAGGGTTTGTCCGTTGATTGATCCGATTCTGCCAATATCGCGGCGCTCCCTCTTTTTGATATCGTAAATAAAAAAATGATCACGAGGATAACTGATGGCATACAATAATCCTCTTTCTTCGTCGATGGCCAGGCAGCGGCAGCCTTCTTTTGGAAGCATCGTTTCCCACCATGCAATCTCATTCTTCTTCGTATCATACGCTACCAGGGCAGCCCCTCTGAAGCAACGTTTGGGATCATGCCATGAATACCAGGGAGAATAAGTCGGAAGGTCAAAAGGCGCTGCCGAAAGGTGAGTTGCCATATACATAATGCCGTCTGACAGAGAGGGCGAAAAGCTGTAATGAATCTTACATGGTGTAGCCCGGCCTGAATTCCATGGATCATCCGTTTTCTCTCCAAGATCGAACAGCAAATCCAGTTTATCAGCTTGTTCGTTGTATCTGTACAACTTTGCTGTCCCCCCTGACCTGCCTTCATTGCAGGCAGAGGCATAAATGCGTCCGTCAGGCCCGACGGATAATGCCCAGCATGTATCCGAATCAGGGTAACCCTCAAAAGGATAAAATTTACAGCTGTAAGGCTCACCTGCAGCCATACCATTTGCCGAAAGCAGTTGAGGATCAAGGCTGATCGCGGCAACCGATAATCCTCCGATTTTAAGAAAATCCCTTCGTTTAACTTTATTTCCGCTTTCCATTTTTGATTTTTTTAATTATTCACATAAAGTTTAATTATTATTACAGCACTTTTTGTTATTTGGCAGGTATCGTCATTGGGAAAAGGTCATTTAGTTGGTCATCATGCAATATGACATTGATTCAAAGAAATGTAAAGTTAATAATTTCATAATAATATGAGATTTATCGAATGATTTTTACATGAAAATGTTCTTTTTAATTATAATCACTGATTAAATATGAAAAGCAAAGTTGTCCTTATCAGGTGTAATTCTTATGAGATTAATGAAGTCAGGCAGGCTGTTTCAAAAGGGATAGAATTTCTGGGAGGGGCCGGTAAATTTGTAAAAGAAGGAGAAAGGATTGTCTTAAAGGTTAATCTGTTAGCAGCTGATCCACCGGAAAAATGCGTAACCACTCATCCATCCGTATTTAAAGCTGTAGCCGAAATATTTCAGAAAGAAGGTGCTGTTATCAGTTATGGTGATTCGCCTGGTTTCGGTACTCCCCATGCAACAGCGAGAAAAGCCGGACTGGCAAATGTCGCTGAAGAAATGAATATACCTTTTGCCGATTTTAAGGAGGGCCGCGAAATATTCTTTGAAAAAGGGCAACAAAATAAAAAATTCTTCATCGCCAATGGAGTTCTTGACTCTGATGGAATAATCAGCCTCCCGAAATTGAAAACTCACGCATTTATGAGGTTTACAGGAGCTATTAAAAATCAGTTTGGTTCTGTTGTTGGAATGCGAAAAGGTGAGTTTCATTTCAAACTGGCTGATCCTATGGATTTTGCGAAGATGATCGTTGATTTAAATAATTTTATCCGTCCACGCCTTTACATTATGGATGGCGTAACGGCAATGGAAGGAAATGGTCCGCGCGGCGGTAATCCAAAACAGATGAATGTTTTGTTGTTCTCGACAGACCCCGTAGCGCTTGATGCCACTGCCTGCCGTTTAATTAATCTGAATCCGGTTTATGTTCCCACCACATTAATAGGAAGTAAGACAGGATCAGGAACTTTTCTCGAAGAAGAAATAGAACTCCTGGGAGATGAGAAGGATAGTTTTTTTAATCCGGATTTTATTGTTAATCGTTCACCGGTAAAACCCGGAACAAAAAACAAGATCTTTAATTTTCTTAATAATCATTTGATTCCTAAACCTGTCATTATATCCAAAAAATGTACGAAATGCGGAACCTGTGTGAACAGTTGTCCGGTTACAGAAAAGGCGGTTAACTGGCCTGCTGGCGACCACTCCAAAGTTCCTGTTTACAACTATGACCTGTGCATCAGGTGCTACTGCTGCCAGGAAATGTGTCCCGAAAGTGCTATTGTATTAAAAGAATCTCTTTTCAGAAAGGCAGTCAATATCCTGAAGTATAATTGATCCTTAAAAAGCTTTTAGTAACCTGCTTCCCAAATAATAATCAGACAACATCCCACAAGAGTCCCGGTTTAAATTACCGGATAAATAATCCCTTTTGCTGATCTCCCAATATATTCGCCTGACCTTCCCCTTACCATGGCCATATCAGGTCTTTATTATAGACACTATTTTTCCACTATCTGAACACATCATTTCCACTAATTAGTGTAGATATAGTGCAGATGTAGTGCAGAAATAGTGCAGAAGGTATGGACTTGATACGGCGATGGTATAGCTTTGACAAGGGCAAAATAATATTCTTCAAAATGTTGAGAGGTGGATCTTTAAATAAGACCCACCTCTCAGTAATATTGGAAGTATGAATTATCAGACTTTAACAGAAGGCATAATTCTCGGGAAATACATCCACATATGCCCACCATTGTCATTCTCGCCAAAATAAATCTCTCCGTCTCTTCCGGTAACCGCAGCGCCGAATTCGTATCCATACCTCCTGTGCTCAATTATCGAGGCGGCAGAGCCAAGTGCAGATACTTTACCAGTTGAAGGATCAAGACAAAAAAGTTTTGACATTACGCTGCCGCAAAAACCGAAAACTCTTCCGTCGTTGGATACGGCCATTGATCCGACAGGTGTAAGCATAGCCTTATCCATTGGGGCGCTAAAACCCTTATCTTCTTGGTAACTGAAAAATCTTCCATCTTCATCTGCCGTATACAACATACCTGAGTGGTTATCACGTGCCCATGAAAGATTATTGTTCCATTTACCCTGCGGTAATTTTATTGCTCCCTTTCTGAAACTTCCGGAAGAGGGATTGTAATGCCATAAGCCTGAATTACTGTCCCTTCCAATGAATCCTCCTTTGGATGTTCTTGCAACTTGTCCACCTGAAGGGCTTTCACCGAGGATATCAATCTTTTTGCTCTTAAGGTCAAGTTTGAAAACATGTTTTGAGGTCGTTCCGACTATAATTTCGGATTCCTGATCACCTGCTGCATGAATAACCGGTTCTCCTGCAACACATTCGCCAAGGTCTTCATACTGAGGACGGTCAAAACCCCATTCTTCGATCAGGTCGGTGTCAATGCGGCTGTTCCTGGAAATAATTGCCCTTCCGCCTTTGGGCCCGTTCACGAAAGCTGCAAAATTTGATTTTCCGCAACATACTGCCACACATTCGTTCGCATCATTAACAACGCCAAGATCAAAAATTGCTCCCCTTATACCATAAAAATTGGCGGCAAAGAGGTGTGCCTGGTAACCGCTTGTTCCCCCGTAAATGGTTCCGTTTGGAATGATATCCAGCGCAGTAATGCGGCTTTCATCGTGAGTTATTGGCGTAGTCACTCCCGGGAAACAGGTCGGGAATGCAATCATCATACCTTCCTTTGTAAAACTTGCTTCTTCAACTTCGCGCCGGTAGGCCCGCATTTCGGGCGTATTCATCCGGTTTCTTTGCTGTTGTTGTTCCATAATTATATCAGTGTTTTAATCTTTCAATTTATTTCCTTATTCATAATTCATCATTCATTTCTATCCCCAAATCCTGAGGGGAAGATGGGCATTTTTCTTTTTCCGGTCATCGGGCATGGTAACTTTGAAAATCCCTGCGGGCTTCCTCATGTGATTGATATATCCGAAGAACAGGTCGCCATTGTGATCAATTGCACCACGTGAGACATACTGTGCTGTTCCGACCGGATGTTTCAATAATCCGACTTCCTCTTTTTTCAGGGATTCAGGATCAAGGCGCCAGATGACACCTTCACGAGCCTCGCGGCCGGCATCGTAAGGATTGTACTTCTCGTCCCGCCACCTCGATGCAACAAAATAGAGCTTCCCGTCAGCGGCAAAGGTCAGGCCGCCGCAGTGATCAACAAACATATTCTGGGGCATTGTCAGATCCTGTTCCTGGGTAAGTTTACCCAAGTCTTCCACCTCAGGCCAATCACCCTTGTGGGGCCATATCCTGAGCATTCGCGGCTGGGGCATCCACATCGAGGTATAAACACATTCACGGTCAGGCGATGCTACTGCATCATAAAAAACTTCATGCCATCCTGTTTGTTGCCTGTTATCGAAGGGTAAGATATACGGAGATAACTCAATCCTGTCCTTATCATGGGAATATCTTACGAGATGCCCGTAATCGCTGGTCGTATAAACACGATGTTTTTTATCAATGAAGAGGCACTGTCCGTTAACTGAACCAATTCTTCCGACATCACGACGGGTTCTTTTTTTAATATCATAGATAAATAAATGGTCGCGGGGATAGCTAATGGAATAAAGCAATCCCATTTCTTCGTCAATTGCGAGGCATCGGGAGCCTTCTTTGGGTATCATGGTATCCCACCATGCAATTTCATTTTTCTTAGTATCATAAGCCACCAGCGCAGCACCCTTGAAACAGCGTTTCGGGTCGTGCCACGAATACCACGGTGAATAGGTTGGCAGGTCAATGGGTGATGCAGAAAGATGGGTCGCCATATACATAATGCCATCTGATAGTGAAGGTGCAAAACTGTAATGTATCTTGCAGGGTGTTGCTCTTCCTGAATTACCCGGATCATTGGTTTTCTCTCCCACGTCAAATAGCCTGTCCATCACATCTGTTTGTTCGTTATAACGGTACAGCTTGACCGTTCCGCCCGGTGCTCCTTCATTACAGGCCCCTGCATAGATCATACCGTCAGGACCTGTTGAAACTGCCCATGCGCTGTCAGCATCAGGGGTTCCTTCAAAGGGATAAAATTTGCAGCTGTAAGGTGCTCCGGCAGCCCGGGAGCTTGCCGACAGAATAAGCGGATCGAGACCTATAGCTGAGGCAGTAAGTACCCCGCCCGTTGTCTTTAAAAAATCGCGCCGTCCGACTTTGATTTCATTTTTCATCTTTTCAAGTGTGAGGTTTAAATTATACAATATGATTTCAAGGAATGGTTCAATATTTTAGTTTCGGATATTAAAGCAATAAGGTTGTATCTTAAACTGTTATACCGGAATTAAAGATCCTGGTACAAACAAATGTATTGATATTTCAGATAAGAAAAAAGATTTGCGACTAATTGAGGCTAAAAATCGGATTCAACGATTTTTCAAAAAAAATATTTGTATTTGGCCAATTATTACGTACCTTTGCGGTCACATTAAAAACTTGCCTCTCTATTAAGATATACTGCGGGGTAGAGCAGTTGGTAGCTCGTCGGGCTCATAACCCGGAGGTCGCAGGTTCGAGTCCTGTCCCCGCTACATAATGCCTCTGTATTTAATTAAAATACAGGGGTTTTATTTTTTAATACTATGTAAAGAGATTCGGATTGTTGTGGATTTTTTCTATTATGACCGGAATTTTTATAATAACAGGAATATAGAGACGATATCCGCTTTTCTAATTTTATTCTGATTCTTTATTTTAATAAGTTGCCGGGATCTGTGCCAAAATAATTTTTACATCAGGTGTTCCGATTATTTGGATGGCAGGAAAATGTTTAAGGATAAGAATTTTCATATCATCTTTTTTGGAAACATGATATGACACACGCTACCAGATAGCTGAAAAGATTCATTATCCGGTTTAACCGTTAAAAACTTAAGGAAGATGTTTTTGACTATTACGGGGGTCATAAAACCTTTGGAATAGTGTACTAAATTCTTTTCTCACTCCATGTTTTTCTAAAATAACTGTTCGAAAAACGGCTTCCTCTGTATGAAGAACTTAATGCCCATATTAAACTGCCAATCCAGCCGATAACAGTCCAACCCAAAAGCAGATTGAGCCAAAATACAGCTGCACTGTCCCGTCTGTTTGAGGCAACGAACGAAGGAATGAAATAAAGAATAATGGCAATAATTACTAAAAAATCACTGCCATAAAAGAGAATGACAGTCTCCATAAGCTAAAATTAATTAAGTAAGGTCAATTTAAAAATATATTTTATTAATTCCAAATTTATTTTTCATTGATTGATAAGAATAAAGCTCCTAACATCTTTTTTTTATAGTTAAATTGTTGGATTTTGTTCCCAAAGGATCTTTGAGGAATCTTCAAAGTCTTTTTCCTGGCCGTCAGTTGGTTTGAATTTCTGACCGAATTGAAAGCAGATAAACCTTTGATTTCTTTTTAAAACTTATTTTGCAGGATCTGATTTGAGGTATTTCCGTATGAACTTCTCCTGGAAATTCATTATAAATGAAAAGGGGATAAGATTCGATTTGATTAAAAGCCCGGTGTTTATTCTTTCCGTTTTTTTCTGAAATTCTCATTTCTTTAGTCGGCTTTTCATTGGTTTAAATAACAAGGTTGATATTCTGAACCTGTTCACTTTATCAATTAAAAATAGAACCAATGGTTGTTTGCAATTATTTATACCTTTTAATCCCAAAAGGTTCCTCTAAGAGAGGCAGGAAAATTAAGAAATGTTATAATATAGAAGCATTCTAAATAATTATTTAAGTGAAATGGGAGTCATAAATACCTGGCTAATAATAAATCCACTCAACTGAATCGGTCCGGGGAAACTTATGTTTCATTACTTGGTCAATAACTCTTTTTTAAATCCCTTTTCAAAATTGGATTCAGTTAAAGCCATTTCACCCAACTTATAAACGTGGTCAATCCCATTTATTGCTATAATTCAGATATTTTAGCTTGTTAAATATGCCAATATGGCACTATAAATTATATAAATATGCCAAAAGGGCATATAATTGACCTGATTTACCGTCGAATCACTGAAATGCCGACATTTTATCTTACATAACCATCGTTTTTAGTTTTGGAACTCTTTTTGAGATATTCCTAATGTCAATAAAATGATGTATAACTTAAAATGGAGGATAATATTATGACACTCGTAAGATTTGGAAATCGCCGCCCGTCAGTTTTTGACCGCTTTTTTGAACCGGACTTATTTGATTTGTCCAACCGCAATTTTTCAAGTACAAACACCACCCTTCCTTCGGTAAATATCAAGGAAAGCGCTGATGATTTTGAGGTAGAAGTAGCTGCACCCGGTCTTTCAAAAAATGACTTTAGAATTGAATTAAATCACGACCTTTTAACAATTTCATCCGAAAAGGAAAATGAAAAGGAAACAAAGGATGGCCAGGAATTCTCGCTTCGTGAGTTCAGTTATCAGTCATTCAGCCGTTCATTTACATTACCCGACACCGCCGATGGTGAAAAAATCGGCGCAAAGTATGAAAATGGTATTTTGAAGGTGGTCATTCCTAAGAAAGAGGAAGCCAAACCAAGACCAGCAAGAACTATCGAGATAAACTGATTTGAATCAGGATTTGTTTTCACGGGAAAGGGAGGCCGCGCAGGTTTCCCTTTTTTGTTGCGTGACACTGAAATGAAATATACATTCCCTTTGTTTCGAAAACACAAAGAAGCATTAAGGCTTCAATCTGCTATTTGTTGACCTTCTGTTCAAATACTCTTGTCTTTAATTTAAAGATTATTAAATTAGCCGTCGTTGCAAACCAAATTAAACAAACAGATAAAAATGAAAAAAGGAGTTTTGGCATTTTTTGTTCCGTATGTTTTTCTGGTAATCTTCGCTGCTGATGCAAGTGCTGCTTCCTGGTATGTGGACAATGCTGTTTTGGCTCCGGGGAACGGCAGATCCTGGGCGACTGCATTCAGACATTTTTCAGACATTGGGTGGGAAAATGTTCAGGCAGGAGATTTTATATATATCAGCGGAGGGCCTTCGGGAGGAACTAAAACATATACCGAGTCATGGAAAGCAGGTGCAAGCGGAATCAGAGGGGCATCCCGTCACGATTGCCATAGATGCCGCTGATGCGAATCATAACGGAACAGCCGTATTTGATTACGACGCCCTCGGTGAGACTGCCACTGAAGATGCCATTACGATGGTTAACCGCCATTATATCACCATTAACGGAAACGTAAAAGGACAAAACCATATTGTTTTTAAAAACCTCCGCAACATTACAGGCAATCCGCACGGAGTGGGTGAGGGATCAACAGAGGCAAACTGCATTACCGGTACGGGGAATTCGAATATTGTGATTGATCATATTGACTTTATCAATTGCAACAATCCCATACGGTTAAGAGGAGGGGGTGCCGGCAATGAGGTCATGCATTCAAACTTAAAAGAGGTGCGCGGGGATGTCGCCATAATGATTGACGGGGGAGCCAATCGATGGGACGCCAATAAGATACATGACAATTATATTGAACTGCTTTATAACACGGCAGCGCCTCCCAACCAGGCCAATTCCCGTTACGGCGGGCCTGACGGTATTCAGACTTCAAGCGGGATGTCGATTTACAATAATACCTTCAGGTATGTTAAAACGTCGGTCTACACTTCAACCCAGCATCCGGACATTTTACAAATCCAGGGTAATTTTATTAAAGTGTTCAACAATGAATTTATCAACATTGCCGATTCAGGTATCGATTATGACTGCTATTCCAACAGCACGCCCCACGACGTTTGGATTTACAACAATCTTTTCCGCATAGTGGAACTCATAGACACCTATCCTGAGTATTTCCGGTTTTATATTTCAATGGACAGGCCCCTTACTTCTATAACTAACTTCAAAATCCTTAACAACACATTTGCTGACAATACAGGTGCAAACCACACCGGTTATACAGCAGTGCGTTTCAACGGGTTCAGGAAAAACAATCCCGCGGGATCGGGCAACGAAATCGAAAACAATATCTTTTACAACTGCGGAAACGGATCACAGTACCCTGATATACTCATCGCTCACAGCAACGGATTCACCGATGATTCGTTTACCTTCGATGCCAATATTTATTACAACAATAACAATTCTGCCTTTATTCAATATAACGGAACAGGTTACTCCGCTTCTGAATGGATTGCCCTGAAGGAGCCGCACGGCAAAACAGATGCTCCCTTATTTGTGAGGTATTCCCCGAACAGTGCTGATAATGACTTCCATCTTGCACCTGGAGATAAAACAGCAGGAAATTCAGGGATTTCCTTAAGCAGGTATTTTAATGACGATAAAGACGGTAAGCCCCGCCCGCAGGGGTCAGGATGGAGTATCGGGGCCTATCAGCAATAGATACACAGGCAAACAAATAACACAAATCAATCAAATGGCTAAAACGATTTTCAATAAACTGGCAGGCAAAACAGGTATTATTGCTTCAGTCTTGTTTTTGTGTGCATCTCTTTCGGTTAAGGCAGGTGTGTTTTATGTTTCCGAAAACGGCAGCAACAGCGGTGGCGCTTCATGGACATCGGCATGGAACGAATTCAGCCAGGTAAACTGGAAGACGGTGGGACAGGGCGGAACAGTATATGTTGCCGCGGGTACTTACAAAACCTGTTTCCCGGTGGTTACCATTCCCGGCATCACGATTAAAAGAGCCACAGTGACCGATCATGGAACAAATGAAGGGTGGAACGATAAACTCGATGGTCAGGTTATTGTCGATCATGCTCCGGGCCATTTTCTTGAAGTAAGGGGCGCTGACGGTTTCACGTTCGACGGGACTTCTCATTCCCCCTGGAAATTCCGCGAAACCGGTATTACAGGGATCGGCGGACAGATCATGCTGAGGAATTCAAAAAACGTGACCATCCGTAATGTAGAACTGGACGGGAATTCGGAAGTCAGCGTGGATGGCGGGCCTGAAGACGGGCTTCGTGTCAACTATTGCGACAACCTGCTGGTCGAACATTGCTATATCCACGATTTCAGGCAGCAGAGTATTCCAAAAGCAGCGCATGAGGATGCGGTACAGATGCCCAGCGGGGATCACTGCATTTTCCGTTACAACATATTTGCCAACTGCGGGATGCTTCTGTTCCTGGGCGATCCGGCATGGAATGACCAGTGGGTCAACGGGGCAGTGGTTGAGCACAACCTTTTTTACTGTGACAGCGGAATAGGCCGGGGCACTTACAACGGTATCGATCTGAAGGGAACCAACCGTTACGGCACTGATTCGACAATCATAGAAAATAACACATTTGCCCTCCGAAGCAATGAGAGTTCACGAAGATGCCTCTACTTTTCAGTGACCGGTAAAAGCAATCCTGCCAATACCTGGTTCCGCAACAATATCATTTACAACAGCACCGTCGGCGATGTGGCCCAGACGCCTCACCATTCCAATAACTGTTACTTCAATCCCTTCAATCCCCGTGATACCCTGTCCGAACCCGGAGGAATTACAGCTGATCCTCTGTTTGTCAGCTATGACAGAAACGATTTTCATCTTCAGGCCGGATCGCCTTGTATAGGGAAAGGAGCAAAAACCCCGTGGAAATATGATCTTGACGGGAATCCCGTAAAAGCTGTCCCCGATTTGGGTTGTTTTGAGTTTATGCCTGAAAAATGAAAGTCTGAAGCGCTGACCCTGAAAGGATTTCAATCCTTCGCTGCTCTTTTTCATTATCCGGGATGAAACGTTGAATCATCAGGAATCGTAGAATAAACGGGTTTGATTTATTGTGTCTGCCGTTCAGGGTTCTCATAATGAATCGAAGGTGTGGAAACTGAAGACCACTGAAAAAAACGGGGCATATTCTGAAAAGCCTTAAGATCAGGATAATTTAATTGAATTGTAATGTCAAGAATTGTTGTTCAGTATAATCTAAAGGGTACATCCCGGCAATACGATAATACACTGAAGGATTTGGAAAAGGGGGGTCTTGAGCACCCTAAAGGCCGGCTCTATCATATAGCGGTTAAACAGGGAAATAATATGACAATCATCGCTGTATGGGAATCCCATAAGACATTTGAGGAATACAACAGCAGTCTTTTGCCGCTGCTTGAAAAAAACGGCATCGTCTCCCCTGAACATACATTACTGCCGGTTTACAACATACTGCATTAAACCATTAGCGGGATTTATATATTGTTCATATCATTCTGCCCGTTGTTCATATCTTTCTTCTTTTTTTGATCTGAATATGGAAGTTCCGGTTTAATTTTAAGGCCGTTATAAAACGTATATTTATAGCGGCAAAGTTCTGAAGCATAGATTATAAACCGGGAATTTACCGTTGAATCGACCTGAACAATGAGACTAACCGGACAGGAAACAGATTCGCGTGGCCTGGATGAATGCCCTTACATTCAGGAACTGATCCTCTGCGGAATCAATGCGCTGATCGAGGTTCTGTCTCTGCCTGTCGGACAGCTCACCCGCGCCGATTCTCCCTCCATAGCCCGCAAGCTCCTCGAAATTTCAGGCGACAAGGAGACCTGGCTCACGGCTGAAGGACAGCTTCTCCAGCTTCAAAACCTGATAACCCGGCTTTGCGATGACCGCTCCCTCCTTATCAAGGTCATAACCCTTAGTGAACGGAATTTCGATGACTTCCTCAAAGAGGAGCTGATGTAATCCCTCTTCCTTAAACGATCCATATTTTTCCTTCTCTATTTCTCCATGAAGGCCAAATCACTATGTCAGTATGGGATTTCCCTGTTTATTTGTCATTTATGACTTTGAATATAAAATCTTCCGTTTCATTTGTTTTAGAATTTTTTATTTCTTATATTGAGCGCTCGCTAAACGGAACCTCTGGATCATGAAAAATTATGATGATTTTGTGGCTGAACTGGAAAGATTTGAAAATGAACCTGCCGAGAGTGATTACTTTGATTCATTCTGCCTGATGCAGGGAACGCTGAATAACCTGGGCGTCTCACTTAAATTCCTCAAAAAAAGGCAGAAATACAACCTGAAAGACGATTTTTCCAACGACGACAAGCTGCTTTTCGCTTTCTTCGGCAATGCGCGCCTCAAAGAACAGGAGAAAAAACTCAGGTTCTTAAGGAAGAAACTTGGGAAGTTAAGTGCAGGAGAATAATCCCGCTGCAATTTCTGCAAAATGAAATTCCCTGCAGGTTGTGATTACAGTTTCTGAGTAGTTTTTTTATTTCCCAAAGATAAGAATGGGTTCATTTGTGCTGATAACGTCTGAACCAATAATATCTTCCTGTTGAGGCAAAATAAATGAAATTCACTTCCAATAGCCAATTGCTGAAGGGCTGTGTCTTTCTTACCTTCTTTCTTTCAGATCAGCAAGCAGGAATTTCACAAAAGCCTTTGAGTGAAAATATTCCGGTATCTCGGCATGGCCTTTTCCGGGGATGACAACAAGCGTTGCATCGCCTCCCATAGCCTTGTAACGGTCCACTATCACCCTGCTGTTTTTGTCCATTGGGACGACCGTATCGGCATTTCCGTGCAGATGAAATATCTTAACGCCGGCATCCTTCAGGGATTGAAGCCTGTCGATAGGATTATGCTCCGCTGCATGCGCCTTAAGCTCTTCGGGATCCATATTCCAGGCTTTGGCCGTTTTTTCAAGTCCGGGACAACTGAAGAAATCACCAATGGGATAAATCCCAGCAATTCTGGACACCTTAACGGCATTGCCGGATCCTCAGCCCAGCAGTACAGCATAAGCCCCCCGCGGCTCTGCGGCATAAGGCACACCTTGCGGTCGAGGTGAAAACGCGTCATCAGCGTATCATAAAAAGCTGAATAGACCTTTCTTCCTTCGGGGCTTCCCCAGGATTCACCCACATCGATTCCGCATACCCAGAATCCCCGTTTTACCAGCCGGGATAAAATCCATACCGTGTTGACATTTGGATATTTACCAATTGTCGGAGCATACCAGACCACCGGATTACGGCCATGCCTTGCCTTGTGGAGAGGCTGTACGACAAAACCTGTGTGTCCTGCCGCTTCAACTGTAATCCGCTTGCCTCCGAAGGTTTGCTGTTCCTGAGCTCCGGCCGGCCCCGTAAGGCACATGATGATCAATATAGCTGCAACAGTGATTTTTACTGTGAAATTGCCTTTAATCTTCATAGCTGAATGAATATTGGGTGAAAAGTATGAAAAGCAAATATATGGATAAAATGGAAAATAACCTTGGGAAGAAATATTATCGGGAATTCCCGGAATTACTATTTTTGCAAAAAGTAAATATATGCCAGCTCCGGCAACGTGGAATGACTTATGCAACCGGCTGAACAGGATGTTCGGTATCACAATCGATCTGAACGGGGTGCTCTTTCTGATAGGCATGCGGGAGAGAGGCCTCAGCTTCAGGGAGTTCACAAGAGAAGAAAAGATGAACCTGATTAACCTTGGAAGTTGTACTCTTTATATGGAAATGGGACTTACAAAGAGAACCGGATTTGATGCCGAAGGATGGCCTGTCTTTCGCCAGCATTCCCTTAGCGCTGAAATTTCAGAAGAGAGGAAGAACAAGACACTTCAGGATTGCGCGATCAGATACTTTTCTAAAATACTGGGATAATTTCAGAGTATCAGAGTTGCAAAGTTTCAGGAAAAGGCAGTTAGTAATTAAGGAATGCAGGAATGAAAACTTCGCGTGACCAATGAACATGCCTGATGATCAATACCTTCTTAATCCTTACATCATCGCATCATCACATCCTCCCCTTTAGGGGCCGGGGGTAGTACATCCGCACAGCCTATTTTAGAATTCTTTCAATCTCTTTCAGTTCCTCTGTCGAAAAGATAAGGTTATTCGTGGCTTCAAGATTGTCCTTCAGCTGGGCAACAGAACTTGCTCCTATCAAAACCGAAGTTACCCTTTGGTCTTTCAGCAGCCACGCAAGGGCCATCTGTGCAAGGGATTGGTTTCTGCCTTTAGCAACTTCATTCAGCATTCTGACTTTATCCATCGCAGGCGCAACCTGTTCTTCCCTGAGAAATCCCCATGACTTTGCTGCTCTCGAATCCTTCGGTACTCCCTTAAGATACCGGTCTGTCAGCAGACCTTGAGCAAGCGGCGAAAAGGCAATCACCCCGATCCCCTCATTTTCTACAGTTTCGAGTAATCCCTTCTCAACCCATCTTTCAAACATCGAATATTTGGGCTGATGAATCAGGCAGGGAGTACCCAGATCCTTCAGAATTGCGGAAGCTCTTTTCGTCATTTCCGCAGAATAATTGGAAATCCCTGCATAAAGAGCCTTGCCCGACCGGACAGCCTGATCAAGCGCCATCATCGTCTCTTCGAGAGGCGTTTCGGGATCAGGACGGTGAGAATAAAAAATATCCACATAATCCAGTCCCATTCGTTTAAGGCTCTGATCAAGGCTGGACAGCAAATACTTCCGTGAACCCCATTCACCGTAAGGGCCGGGCCACATCAGGTAACCCGCTTTGCTCGAAATGATCAGTTCATCGCGATAGGGAAGAAAATCCTTTTTCAGGATATCGCCGAAATTCTCCTCTGCCGATCCGGGAGGCGGGCCGTAATTATTGGCAAGGTCAAAATGGGTAATGCCGTGATCAAAGGCATAGCGGAGCATTTCACGCCCGTTTTCCTGGGTATCGACTCCGCCAAAATTATGCCACAATCCGAATGAGATTATCGGAAGTCTTATTCCGCTCCGGCCGCAGCGGCGGTAATCAATTCTGTTATAACGGTTCGGGTCAGGGAGATACTGCATTTTAATATCGGATTAGGTTAATGACTGAAGAATTAAATAACAATGAATAAACCGGATTGTTTGATCAGATTATTTGCCAATGAAAGGAAAATACTTCGGTATATTTTCCTTCGTCAGCCTTGTTCCGTATTCCGAATCTTCAAAAGCTTCCGCAGCCTTTATTTTAGAGCCTTTTTCCTGCCCGTAGAGCTCAATCAGCTTGCTGCGGTACTGGTCTGCCATTTGCGCTGCGGCTCTTCTGTATCGTTTTGCAAGCCATTCCCTGCGCTCAGCCTTGCCTTTGGGAACCTGGTCAAGCCTGCCCGAATTAAACGGCAGCCATTCATAGACCTGCGACACATGACAATCATACATATCGATTTTCTTTTCAAGGGTCTGGTCAATTCCTACGACCACATCCGGCTCGAAAGGTACCGGTTTTGTAAAATCATCCGAAGTATAAAGGAAAACAGGATTTTTTTGGCAGATAGGGGTTTCAGGACAGATATTCGGAACTGTTACCATATAAGCTGCATCGAGCACAAGCTGTGCCGTATTGCGGTGATCGGGATGATAATCATTGGGCCTGGGTAAGATCACTATATCAGCCTGAAATTCACGGATCAGCCTGATGACTTTACGCCTGTTCTCGAGAGTAGGCATAAGTTCGCCGTCATGGTTGCCCAGAACCTGGTATTCAACACCTAATACTTCACCGGCCTTTTTAGCCTCAGCCGCCCTTATTCTTGCCAGCTGGCCTCCGCCCAAAGTCTGATGACCTGCATCGCCGTTTGTCAACGATACCAGTTTTACTTTAGCTCCGGCCTCCAGCCATAATGCCGCTGTTCCGCATGATTCTTCCGCATCGTCGGGATGAGCGCCGATGATTAATATATGCAATTGCTTGAAATTCTGAGCGGACAAGACTCCTCCGAATAACAGAATCCCGGATAAAATAAAGATGATCTTCTTCATAATTACTGATCTTTTTTATAACGAATTGTAATAAATAATTGTCTGGTTAACCCTTTAAAACAGGCGCAATATACAAAAGATTTGGAAGAGCAATCAAATAACCGCAAAGTCCGCCAGGCTTTTTCGTTTAGATCGCAAAGTTTGAATCAAAGATTTGATTATTGAGTAACTACGTCCCCGGTAAAAGCATGCAGTGCCAATCGCAAGCCCATTTTATCGCTATTGGAGGTGACAAATTGACTCCTCCGATTATTAAATTGACAATTATCAGGGATTGAAGAGTAAGAGAATAAATCCCTTTTTCCTACAGCCTACAGCCTGTTTGGTGTAATTTGGTGTTTTAGTGATTTTGTGGCTTTAAAGAAATTTTGCCACCAAAACTCTAAAGCACTAAATCTCACCAATCAATTTTAATCCTGAAAAAACCCAAATCAAAGATTCGCGCCGGCTGAAAATTATCAAACCGACTTTTATTCTGCTGATTTAACTATACGCTGATAGTATTCCGCAACCACCTGTAACTCGTTGAATGCCTTTTGGTCAGGAATATAGAACTCCAGTTTTTTAATGACATTCCCGGTTTGGAATTGAACGAAATTATTGATGCCGCTTCGGGAAGCTAAACTATAAAATCCATCAGGCGTAACGGCTTTGTTTAATCCCTCATATCCCCTTAAATCAAAGGATATATCAAATATATCTTCAATTCTGAAGATCTCCTTTTTCCCGTAAAATTCAATTTCTATGTACTCTCTTGAGAAGTTATACGACCGATAACTTTCCTGAATCTGAAAGAACTGATTAAGACAAACAGGCAGGATATTAACAATACAGTATTGAGGTACCAAAATAACTTACCCAGAGAATTACTTATCTTACCATGAACCAATCCAATAGGAATTATCAGCAAAAAGCCGATAACAAGCCCGGCAATAGCATAAATCTTAATAGGCCTGCGTTTTTTATGAACCAATTCGAAAGTCAGCATATAGACAGGATTCGTTTTCTCTTTCGGATATTATAATTTTTCAACACCGCTGCCAAACAATACAATCCCACAAGAGCAGAAGAGGAATCTTTTATTGATTACTCAGAGAATTACAATTAAACCGCTGTTTTAATTTGTAAATAAAATGTGAATTGACTTTTACGTTATCGTGTGATAAGAACAACAAGTTACTATCATTTAGAATTAAAAACTTTAGCACTTTTAAACTAGCGGCCTTAAGGGGGAATGCACCATATTCATGATAATCATCCTCATATTGTTGATTAAGGATTAACGTATCATCTTTTATTTTAAATCTGCCGTAATATCGATTCTCGATTTCGTCATCATATAACGTAAAATTGGAATCACAAGAAAGCCAAAAATAGTCATAAGCATCTCCCTTCAAGTGCATTGCCCAGGTCGTACCTAAAAAGCAAGGTTTTTCCATAACTCTTTTGCTTTTAGAATTAAGTCCGATTGGCATCATAAACAACGCTAAAACTAATAAAATGATGCTTCTCAAAATTGCTCCTTTCTTTTTAAACAACTTTTAAATACATTGATAGCTAGTAATGATTTGTGATCTTTAAATTTAATTACTGGACTTGAAATCCTATTAAATATCTTTTTCAACCTCTTGTGATTTTCTCTCCCAATGTTACATAAAAAAATTGTAAATAATTGACAGTTGATAATTGACGATTTGACAATTATCAGGGAATGAAGAATAAAAGAATCAATCCCTTTTTTCCTACAGCCTAAAGCTTATTGAGGTACCAAAATAACTTACCCAGAGAATTATTTATCTTACCATGAATCAATCCAATAGGAATTATCAGCAAGAAGCCTATAACAAGCCCGGCAATGGCATAAATCTTAATCGGCCTGCGTTTTTTATGTACCAATTCGAAAGTCAGCATATAGACAGGATTCGTTTTAATTTCGAATAGTATAATATTTCCACTGTTTCCGCAGGATTGCACCTTAATTTCGAAATACGGTTTTAAGTTACAATTCTTCGGGAACAGTGGCATATAAATTGTTTTTAATAGGTTTTAAAATCTTTTAAAAACTTGCTGCTCATCCAACCGACGCTATAATATCGATCTGACTTATCAATACAATAATCCCTAATAGGTTTAAGATTGTTTATCATTAAAACGAACCACCAAACTCTACCGGTCTTATCTGTTTGGGTTGACAATTCATATCCGATTGATCCTTTTGGATAGGTCGCTATTTCATTGCCATACCAATCACGAGAGAAGTAGTCTGTGATGGCGTCTATTTTAGCTGATAATCGTAATTTGTAGCCATCATTTTGTACCGCAAATGGTTTAAAAAAGGTGATTGAATCCGGGAATACTGTCTCATCTATAACACAAATTGTCGATATTTTCCTGAAATTTAAATATGATTTATCAATAACGATGTTATAAGTATCTATCAATTGTTCAACTTCGGGTGGATCCCATGGATAGATGGATAAATTTATTGCAGAAGGAACACCGGGTATAAAACTCTGAATATTTATCAGTACCCCTTCAGAGTCAAAAACCAATCCATATGAACCATCCCTGTTTAACCAATACTTTGTGTTTGTTCCTTCGCGATCAAGCGCATCACCAGAATAAATAATGTCAGCCTTTCCATCCAAGTTGAAATCAACAAAATGGCAACCATTTGATATCTCTTTTAGTCTAGGATCAGCCGAATCTTCCCGCCCGGATTTTCTATCACTATCAATTCTTTCTTTAAAGTCCTTATTCAATTTTAAGAATTCAGAAATTTTTATCGAATCCGGAACATTTATCTCCCATTTTTTCCAATCGATATGTTCGCGAAACGGATTGTAATGCTGTCCTTTCAAAATCAGCGAAATAAAAAAGAAAGTGATAAGAAAAATAATTCTCATCCTTTTAGACAAAGTATTAGTTAAGAAATTCATATAACTCTTCTTTAATAATCATACAATTCCATTCTCTCCCAATATTACATAAAAAAGTTCAAAATAATTGACAGTTGACAATTGAGAATTGACAATCATCAGGGAATGAAGAATAAAAGAATAAATCCCTTTTTCCTATCGCCCGGAGTCTAAAGTCTGATTCTCATAATGTAAAATTCAGGGGAAAAAGGAAAATTGCAGTCGTATCGTATTTTCGTATCAATAATTCTTATATTTGGTTCCAATTAAAAAATAGCTAAACCCATCATCAAAAGAAAAATATCCGGCTATGAATCAACAGACTAACAGTAATGTAAGATTAGGGATGACCTTTATGGCATCGATCTTCTTCATTTTTGGTTTTATCACCAACTTCAACATTGCCATGAAGGACCAGGTGAAACTGGCATTCGATCTTCATGCTCTCTATCCCGGCTGGGAAAACTTTTTTGCCCAGCTCGTAAACGGGGTGTTCTTCCTGGCTTATGCCTGTTTCAGCTTTCTCTGCGGAGCTATCATTAAAAAGATCGGCTACAAAAACGGTGTCATTGCAGGCCTTGCCCTTGTGGCATTAGGCAGTTATATGTTCTTTCCGGCTGTCGCCATTCTTTCTTATCCGTTGTTCCTGCTTGCCGTATTCGTAATGGCAACAGGAGTCGTGTTTCTTCAGACTGCCGCCAATCCTTATGTGGTCGCTCTCGGGCATCAGGATACGGCTTCTGCCCGTTTAAATCTGACTCAGGCATTAAATTCCGTTGGTACTACCATAGCGCCTTTCCTTGCCGGGATCCTGGTACTGGCTCCCGCTGTTGTGGCCATTAATTCAGGCAAATCAGCCGCTGAAGCAGCAGAATATGTCAAAATGCCTTTTGTCATTATAGGTTCCATTGTTGTACTGATTGCAGTCGGAATTTCGTTTATCAAGCTTCCGGTTATCAAGGGAGATGAAACCATCCCTTCAAAGTCTGTCTTAAGAAAACCACAGGTCTGGCTGGGTTCTCTCGGTATCTTATTCTATGTGGGCGCTGAAGTGGGAACGGCAGGACAAATTGCTCCCTATCTCGCAAAAATTGAAGCAGCCGACGTAGCCATAAAATTATCCGCAATCTATTGGGGAGGCGCTATGATCGGACGGTTTTACGGATCGATATTGCTGGGGACTCTGCCGCAGGCAAAAAAATACCAGTATTCGGTTTATGTAATGATCTTTGCCTTTTTTGTCGGATGGTTTATCACTTCGGCTTCGGTAACAGATGGTAAATTTGTCTTCCAGTCCCACCCGATCGACGGATTGATTTTCCTTGGAATTGCCATTGTTAATTTCTTCCTCATGATGCTTGGCAAAGGGAAGGCACATCTTGCACTTGGTGTTTTCGGAACTGTTAACATGCTCCTTGTTCTTGCAGCCATCATAATGCCAGCGACACTGGGGATGTGGTGCCTGCTTTCCATAGGATTCTTCAATTCCATCATGTTCCCCAACATTTTCTCCCTTGGAGTGAATGACCTCGATCCTTCAGAAATGCCACTTGCATCAGGGATTATCAACACGTTTATTGTAGGAGGGGCTATCATTCCCGTGGCTCTCGGCGCCCTGACAGACGCCTACAGTGCACGCACAGCCATGATCCTTCTGATCCTCAGCTATGCATACATTACCTTCTTTGCATTAAAGGGCAGTAAAATCCGTTAAAGCTGAATGACTATTGAATGACGCGCGAAGCGCCAATGACTATTGAATGACACGAAGTCTGAATGACACAAGATTATATCATATCAAAATTTATCTAATAATTATAATTAACAATGAAACAGGTAGCAATAGGAATTGATATCGGCGGAACGAATACCGCAATCGGAGTGGTTGACAGGGCAGGCAATCTCCTGTATGAAAAAAAACCCCAGCTCCCGACACCTTTGAGAAGTGAGAATCCGGACTGGGATAAAGCCATAGGAGAGAAATTGCGTGATGAATACATTAATACCCTTGCTGCTGAGATAAAGACAGCGATTGCTACCGTTCAGCAGATCAATCCTGAG
This sequence comes from uncultured Bacteroidia bacterium, assembly GCA_963810555.1. Classification (GTDB taxonomy): domain Bacteria; phylum Bacteroidota; class Bacteroidia; order Bacteroidales; family Prolixibacteraceae. The sequence continues at coordinate 248,800 of CAWENX010000006.1, forward strand.
ATGGAAGTTGCGGGTATCGGAATCGGGGCTCCCAACGGTAATTATTACAACGGTACTATTGAATTCGCCCCCAATCTTCCTTTTGTCGGCGTTGTTCATGTGACGGATATGATCAAGGCAAAATTTCCTGAATTCAAGTACATTGCACTAACAAACGATGCCAATGCGGCCGCCCTTGGTGAGCTGATTTACGGAGGCGGCATAGGAATGAAGAACTTTGTCATGATCACCCTCGGTACGGGACTGGGCAGCGGATTGATCGTCAACGGTGACCTGGTTTACGGCGCTGACGGCTTTGCCGGTGAAATAGGTCATACTACCCTTGTTCCTAACGGACGTGTTTGCGGATGCGGAGGATTGGGACATCTTGAAGCCTATTGTTCGGCAACCGGAATTAAACGTACTGTTTTTGAAGTGCTGGCAAAATACAATAACTCGACGAGTGAACTTGCGAAGGTTCCTTATAATGAAATGACAGCCAAGAAAGTGTTCGACGCTGCGGAGAAGGGTGATCCTATAGCAAAGGAAGTATTTGAAATCACCGGCGAACTGCTTGGACGGTCAATGGCCGATACTGTAAGCCACCTGAGCCCTGAAGCGATATTTTTCTTTGGAGGCGCCGCTGCAGCAGGAGAATATATATTCAAACCCACAAGGGAAAGTATGGAACGCCATCTGCTCCCCATTTTCAGGAACAAAGTAAAACTGCTTCCGTCAAAACTCAAGGAAGGTTCAGCAGCAATTGTCGGAGCCAGCGCACTGGTCTGGAAAGAGATGGAGAAGAATTAATCTATTGCCGGTCTTAAAAAAGATCGTAAAATTTATGATAATATGTCCCCGATCGATTAACTTTGATCGGGGATTTTAATTTTGATACAAATGAAAAGAGTTGTAATAGTCCGTCATGCCAAAGCAGAACAATACGGGTATGACAATGATCTCGAACGCCGTCTCACTGAAAGGGGAGAGGATGATGCTGATCTTGTGAGCAATGAACTGAAAAGGCTGAAAGTATTTCCTGATCTTATTATTGCCAGTCCAGCCCGACGGACAACCAAAACAGCCGAAATATTTGCTTCAAATCTGAATTATCCCCCAAAATCCATTCGTTTTGAAAAGAAACTGTATCACAGGAAAACGCCTGAAGCTTTTCTTGAAATGATTCAGGAACTTGAAGAAGAGATCAATACTGTATTCGTATTTGGTCACAATCCCTCAGTTTATTATTACATGAATTACCTGATGCGCAATTTCACAGATGATGTTCCCACATGCTCAACTGTTGCCATCGATTTCGATGCCGGTTTATGGTCTGAACTCAGGGCAAGCACCGGCGAAATGGGATTACGCATCATACCCGATATGCTGAAAGAATAGCAATAACCCGCTTTTGAAATAACAATCCGAAACTTAAAATATTGCGGCATTTAACGGATAACTTTTCCTTTATCGGCGTTTTATAAACCAATTTTCTCTCCCGATCATCTCATCTGTATTCCCTTTTACTCCTTACCATGATCATACCAAAGCCGTACCAGGTCCATACCTTCTACACTATATCTGCACTATTTCTGCACTATATCTGCACTAATTAGTGTATAAATAGTGTTTAAATAGTGAAGAACCAGTGGAAATAATATGGACCTGGTATGGGCATGGTAAGGTGAAGGTCAGGCGAAAGGCTGAACGGTTCTGGTAAAAGAATTAATCCATGGGAGTTTTAACTGGAATTTTCGCGGGGAGTTGGATTTTTAGGATTTGAATTCAGGTTATTGTCAACCTAACGATTTTTGCCAAATAATTTCTGTATCAGGTCTGTGCGGTTAATCTTTCTGAGCTCTCCGATCAGATTCTGCCTGTACTCCTTTTTATACCAGAAGAAAAATTTTCTTTGTAAAAGTTTCTGCTCCTGTGTCTTTGCCGTATAGATCTTTTCTAAGAGTATAAGGATGATAACCGGAGTAATAGATTACTGTTGCAAGTGTCATCGGTGTAGGGGTAAAATCCTGAACCTGTTCCAGTTTGAAATTCAAATCTTTGGTTTCTACAGCCAGTTCTGCCATATCCTCATTCGTACAACCAGGGTGGCTTGAGATAAAATAGGGGATTAATTGCTGGTTTAATCCGTTATCATTATTCACCTTATCGAAGAACTTTGTCAGTTTCCTGAATAATGTAAAGGGAGGTTTTCTGATGATCTTCAATACTTTTTCTGATGTATGCTCAGGCGCCACCTTTAATCTTCCGGAAACATGGTTTACAATGACCTGTTCAAGATATTCCCTGTTTCCGCGGTTGATGTCATTATCTTTGTTATGATGAAAAATAAGGTCGTAACGTATACCGCTGCCGATAAAGACCTTTTTGATTCCTTTAACGGAAGCAACTTTCCCGTAAAGTTGGCTCATCGGGCGATGGTCGGTATTTAGATTGGAACAGACGGAAGGATAAATACAGGAAGGCCTTTTACATACATTGCATTTTGAAAGATCTTCCCCTGCCATTCTGTACATATTTGCCGAAGGTCCTCCCACATCTGAGATATTCCCTTTAAAATCAGGCATCTTTGCCACCTTTTCAGCTTCTGCAAGAATAGATTCTTCAGACCGGGAGGTAATAAATTTTCCCTGATGCGCTGAAATGGTGCAAAAAGCACATCCACCGAAGCAGCCCCTGTGAATGGTGATGGAATGGCGGATCATTTCATACGCAGGAATCATTCCTTTTCCGTTATAGCGGGGATGGGGAAGCCTTGTAAACGGCAGATCATAATAGCTGTCGAGTTCATCTGTCGTCAGTACAGGCCATGAAGGATTAACGACAATCTTTTGATTCACCAATCCTTTGAGTCAGTTTGGATGCCCTCTGTTTTATTCGATTCTTCTTCGATATGCCTGAAATTTTTGGCATGGTTTACTTTATCAGAAATACAATCTTCATGGGAAAACAATTCGATCTCTTTCCATTTTTTATTTGTGGCATATTCTTCCAAATCTCCGGTGAGAAATGCCGTTTGGGGAATCGTTGTGATTGTTTGGAAAGGAACTCCCTGCCTCAGCAATCTGATCAATTCAATGATCGATTTCTCTCCCATACCATAGAAAAGAAGATCTGCCTTGCTGTCAACCAGAATGGAGGGCTTTAGCTGATCAGACCAGTAATCGTAATGGGTCAGCCTTCTCATAGATGCTTCTATCCCTCCTATGATTACGGGAACATCAGGATAAAGGTTTTTCAGGATATTGGAATAAACAATGGTTGCATAATCAGGTCTGGCGCCTGCACGGCCTCCCGGTGTGTATGCATCATCACTTCGTTTTCGCTTATTGGCTGTATAATGATTGACCATCGAATCCATGCATCCGGCTGATATGGCAAAGAACATCCGGGGTTTGCCAAATTTCCTGAAATCCCTCAGGTCATCCTGCCAGTTGGGCTGCGGAACGACGGCGACTTTCAAACCTTCGCGTTCCAAAATCCTTCCTATTACCGCAGTCCCAAACGAAGGATGATCGATATAGGCATCTCCGGAGAAAAGAATCACGTCGGGCTGATCCCAGCCCAGTGATTTCATTTCCTTAACTGATGTTGGAAGCCATAGTTTGTCCGGATATTTGTAAAAACTCTCCATGTAAGGTTATTGGAATTCAGAATTTTAGTTCCCCTACCCATTGAATCTTATCGGAAGCTGCCATTCCATTTGGGTTGCATCCGGGTTGATTTTCAGGTATTGAGATTCCAAGCTGACGGTAGTACTCTATCCAATGCGGGGGAAATTCTTTCTTCTCCCGGTCTTTAAAAGTCATTGGGAATAAGTCAAAAATCTGAACCGGAGCGAATATCCTGAATATCAATTCCGAGCAGTAGTAACCGGGAGAAGTGAGCTGAAAACTATGATTATAGGCTTCTCCCAGAAATTCCCTTGCTGACTTTATTGCCTGGGGTATAAAGGACAAATACTCCTTTTTCAACCGGTAAACTGTGACCTCGGTTTCCTTTTCATCAGGATGAAGAAATTGATCGAGGTTTTCACAGCAAACACCCGCTGAGGGAGTGGAATGGTAAACTTTAACTGAGTTATCGGATATCTCAACGATGCCGATATGACTGAAATGGGTATTTTTTCCGGTCTGTGTGACAAGATCGATAGCCTGTGAGACGGAACAGGAGAGATGATTCATAAACAGAAGATCTCCTGTCATCAGTTCCGTGCTCGTTATCATTCCATTTCCAGCCATTCTTTTATTCCTGTTTAAAAAGAGACCAAAAGTACTCCAAATTTTCATCAAAAGAATATCCCGAATCTTTCAGGGTTTAAGACAAAATCCGCTTATTTCTGAATTTAAACCCGAAGGGTTGGTATGATTGCAGATAGAAAGGCACGAACAGAAACGGAACCCTGAAAGGGTGACATAATTATTCAATCAATATTATAATAGAATTTATAATGTCACTCCTTCGGAGTTCTCCTTCTTCATTTTCCTCTTTCTTCTATAATCATTTCATCCCTTCGGGATTTTTAATGTGGATTTTATCCTACACCCATCTTTTACATTATCCTTTACTTAATTTTATATGAGCCAGCGAAAATTCCCTCCCTGCATGAAAGGCATTCAGGTTCATCGTTACAATATTCTCACCTTTTCTGGAAAATATTTCACGGATACCCTTTTCGATGCTTGCAACGGGAATATCAATAAAAGGTGTGGCAGCTCCCACCATTACCATGTTCGATGCCTTTACATTTCCTGCTTCTCTTGCCACGTGTTCGGCATCGATAAGAACTGCTTTGGGCTGTTTCTTTATTTCATCAAGAATCGTCTGAATATCAGGATAATCAGGAATGTTGTTATAGGGTATGCTGTTGGAGACAATATATCCTTCCGAAGAAAGGTATGGCAAATACCTTAAAGATTCCATCGGTTCGACTGAGAGGATCAGATCTGCTTTACCAAATGGAATAAGATCTGAATGGACCGGTTTGTCGGATAATCGTAAATAGGATTGTATTGCTCCGCCCCGCTGGCTCATCCCGTGAGTTTCAGCCTGTTTAAGGTATAAATTGTTCTCAAGAGCAGCGAATCCCAGCACTGCCGCAATCGACAGTATTCCCTGTCCCCCTACTCCAGCCAGTACAATATCACATTTCATTTTTTATTGTCATTTCTTACGTATCATTAGTGCCTTCGCGCGTCATTCGCTTCGTTTCTCTACGTCATTCAATTGTCATTAGCTTCGCGTCATTCGATGGTCACACAATTGTCATTTGCTTCGCGTCATTCAATTGTCATTCAGTTGCAGATGTTTTCCCTATTGATTTGATATAGTTATTGAGCTTTACTCCAATATTATCAATTTCAGAGTTTAACGTTTCAAATGCTTCATCTGAAATTAATTTTCTGGTATGGGTTTTTGTAAGCCATGTTTTTGTTTCAGACAATGATCCATGTGAATAATAACTGAAATTTGTATTTTCTTTAAAATGATATCGTCCAAATCCTTCGCTCAAATTCGCAGCTATTGAATCGGCAGCCCTTACTAATTGTTTCCCGATCGTATCTTTATTGAAGTAATCCCATTTTATCACTATATCCCAAATTTTTTGAGCCATTGTCATTGACAAATTATAAACCTTTAATTCTTCTAATTTCATAATCTTGAAAATTAATTTGCACAAACGAATGACAATTGAATGACTATTGAATGACTATCGAGTGACTTTCTTTCTCACCCTCCTTGCGGCTTTTTGAATACATTCCCTCCTTGGAATAATTACAGATACTCCTTTATAATTAATTTCTTCTTCGATCATTTTTACCAGTTTCTCATGATTTTTGGGGAGTGCTTCAATGACACGGATATGCTCAGGTTCAACACCTAAGCCTTTACAGATGGATTCAATCCTGCCGTAGGCTGATGAGTCCTGCCCTCCTGTCATGGAAGTCGATTCATTGTCACAGATAATTACCACGATATTCGATTTCTCATTCACAGCATCCAGCAAACCGGTCATTCCTGAATGGGTAAAGGTTGAATCTCCTATCACTGCAACCGAAGGGAACAAGCCTGCATCAGCAGCTCCTTTGGCCATGGTAAGGGAAGCCCCCATATCCACACATGAGATGATTGAATTGTAGGGAGGCAGCGCCCCCAATGTATAACAGCCGATATCTGAAAAGGCATACCGGTCGCCGTATTTTGCCATCGCTTCATTAAGTGCTTTAAAGGTATCATGATGACCGCATCCCTTGCACAGGGCGGGCGGACGATTGGCAACAATTCCGGGAATCGGAGTCCCTTTCGCAGTCTGCTTCTTCAAAGCTTTCCTACCACATCGGGATTCAGTTCTCCGCTTCTCTGGAAGCGTTCCGTCCAGTTTGCCCAGAACCGGCTTTCCTTTTCCGAAAAAGTCTCTTAATTGTTCTTCCACGAGAGGATACCCTTCTTCAATCACCAAAATCTTATCTGTCTCCTGCTCAAGTTTTTTAAGCATTTTTGAAGGAAGAGGGTATTGCGAAATCTTTACAACCGGATAAGGACACCCCTCAGGAAAATTCTCATTCAGGTAATTTAAAGCTATACCACAGCATACGATGCCTAAAGTCTTGTCGATAGCATCTGTATAACTGTTGAAAGATGAAGCTTCGGATTCATCTTTCATCTCTTTTTGTTTATCAAGCAATGCCTGGTAATGTTTCCTTGCGTAAGCCGGAAGGAGCATAAACTGCATCCTGTTTCCTGGCAGAGTAAGGATATTTTCTCTTCTGGCGGCAGGAACAGTCATAACCCCTGAGCGAGAATGGGCAAGGCGTGTTGTGATCCTGAGAAGGACAGGTGTTCCAAGCCTCTCCGAAAGGTCGAATCCTGTCCTTGCCATATCATAAGCCTCCTGCTGGTTGGATGGCTCAAGTATCGGGATCATGGCAAACCTGCCGTAATAGCGCGAATCCTGCTCATTTTGTGACGAATGCATGGACGGATCATCAGCAACGGTTATGATCAGGCCGCCGTTTATACCCGTTACTGCCGAATTCATAAAAGCATCGGCGGCAACATTCAGTCCTACGTGCTTCATGCAGACCATTGATCTTTTTCCTGCATACGACATCCCAAGCGCCGCTTCCATGGCCGTCTTCTCATTTGCCGACCATTCACGGTGAATATTGCGCGCGATGGCTGTTTTATTTTCCTGTATATATTCCGTTATCTCGGTTGAAGGCGTACCCGGATAGGCATAAACACCTGATATACCACCGTCTATGGCTCCCTGCCCGATTGCCTCCACACCAAGTAAAAGTTTCTGTGTCATAAAAACATATAGTAAAATTCTGAAGCAAATTTTATTGCCGCGAAGTTAGCTGAAATTTAACAATTAAGTCTAATACTCACCCATTGCGGGTCTGGGGAAGCCTATTCTCCTATCAGCGTTACAAAGATTTTTCTTGATATAGCACGGTTGCGGAACTCGCACAAATAAATGCCCTGCCAGATACCTAACTGAAACTTTCCGTTGACAATGGGTATCGTAAGGCTTGCACCGAAAATGGAAGATTTAAGATGAGCTGACATATCATCACTTCCTTCGATCATATGGATAAAACTTCTGTCCCCGTCAGGGACCAGCTTGTTCATAAACGATTCAAAATCAACCCGTACATCAGGATCAGCATTTTCATTGAGGGTTAAAGCAGCCGATGTATGTTTAAGGAACAAATTGGCTATCCCGTTGCTGATTTGTCCGCGTATCCGCGATTCTATTTCACCGGTTACAAGGTGATACCCCCTGCGTTGAGCGGGAAGGGTTATTTCAAATTGTTTTATCATATTTTGAACTGTTTTAATTACGGATTTCCGAATTCCTGTACCGCATAATTGACACAATAGCTTGAAGGATTACTTGCAAAACCAAATCCTGCTGATTTGTATACCGGATTCATCAAGGTCAGGCGGTGGCCAAGATCTTTGATACCCTTATCAATGATCAGCATTTTAACAAATGCAATTGCAGAGGTCTCGGGATGGTTTATTGCATCGTAGTAGTTTTCGTTCCCGCAGGCAATGTTTTCAGCCATGGCAAAATAATGATATCCTTCTTTCTTTGCCCTCTCAAACGGTGTCCCGTCGGCATAATGATTGAAAACGTTCTTACCGGCAAGCAGATGGGCATATTTTAAAGCTGTTGTATTTAGAATTTCATTCAGGATCAGATTTTAACAGGCTTGATCCTTTTAAGGTATCTATAAGCCCCGTTGTCTGTTTTATTCTCTTTATCTTTTATTAACCTGGCGTCAGCATACTCGGCAGGCTTTGTCCGGACAAAATTCACCTCATCCAGCATATATTTCCTGAATTCTTTCAGCCTTGAAGCCGCTTCGTCGTCAGAACCTTTGAGGATCGCCGGCAATGGAACAATCAATGCGAGGGCCAGATATATTTTTATTGCCCAATACATCATTCATATTTAGGATGCCTGCCTTTCTTGTCGGAAAGATCGGCACTGTATTTCTCAAATATACTAAAAATCCATGGTTATTTTTTGTGTTCCGTCACATGAATGTGACGGCAAAGGATAAGGAATGTGACGGCAAAGGATAAGGAGTGACGGCAAAGGATAAGGAATGAGAAAATAATAGGGATGTTTTGACGGGAGAATAACTATTTTTTCACAAAATCATTGAAAGCATTATACACTCCGCGGGTTTCGACTTTTTCCTTATAATCGGCCTGCTGCTGTTTCCATTGGGCGGCCATTTTTTTCAATACACCATCAGCATGTTCATAAAACATCTGATAGCTTCTGCAGAAGCGGGGCTGATGGTGGTCAGATGGATCTTTGATGCGGTCTTTGGTACAGCCGCCGTAGCATTTCGACAACCAGGGGCACATCCTGCATTTCTTGGGTAGTATGGTTTTGGCTTTTCCAAAGTCGTCCTGTTTTTTGGAGTTGAGCATGTTGATGATCTTATCGTGCCTGATGTTCCCGAGGCGGTGATGCGGTTCGACAAAGAAATCGCATGAATAAACATTGCCGTTGTGTTCGATCACCACGTAGGGTCCGCATTCTTTCATAAAAGAGCACTCCGGGGATTCAAGTCCCACATAATTATAAAATACCGATTCGAAGTGGCGGATGGAGGTGGTGGGCTGTCCTTCCTTAAAATCGTCAAGCCAGAGATCAAAAAGGGTAACAAGAAATCGACCGAATTTTTCAGCGCTAAGAGAAAAAGATGCAGCCTTTGAGGGATCATTTTTGTCGGTTTCGACAATCGGGATAAACTGCATCCAGGTGATTCCCATGCTTTTATAATAGTTATAAAGCTCTTCCGCTTTATCAGAAGAATAATCCGTTATGCAGCACATCGCATTGACGGCCACTCCTTCATCCAGCAGCATGACCGCTTTATCCCTTACAGTGTTCCAGGTCACATGATTCCCTTTATCAAAGCGGTAATGATCGTGAATGTGTTCCGGCCCGTCGAGGGAAAGCCCGATCAGCCAGTCATACTTTTTAAAGAACTTTGCCCACTCACGGTCAAGGAGAGTCCCATTTGTCTGGAATCCGTTACCGACAGATTGTCCGTGTCCGTATTTCATCTCAAGGTCTATCGCCCTTTTGTAGAAATCGAGGCCCATCAGCGCCGGTTCGCCCCCTTGCCATCCGATTGAAACGGAGTCGCCGGACTGCTGCATCACCTGGCGGATCATCTCCTCCTGGATCTCAGGACTCATACGGTGAACCTTGTTTTCAGGGAATAATTTCTCCTTATCGAGATAGAAACAGTAAGTACAGTTCAGGTTGCAATCGGGACCTGAAGGTTTTACCAGAACAGATGTAAGAGAGCGGTTTCTTAAAGCCATGAAGAAGAAGTAATCAGTAAACAGTGATCAGTGAACAGTAAAATAGACTGTATGCTAAAGGCTGTAGGCTGCAGGAAATGTTTAAAATGGGTTTTCCCTAAAGCCTAAAGTCTAAAGTCTTTTTTATTCTTTCAGAATTCCTTTCCCGATCCTGAGAAGGGAGGGTTCGCCTGTTGTACAATCCAGCACTGTGGACGGGATGTTATCTCCAAAACCTCCGTCGATGACAAGATCGACAAAATGACCATATTTTTCATGGATCAATTCAGGATCGGTGATATATTCTTTGATCTCATCGTCGTCATGAACCGAGGTTGAAAGGAGAGGATTACCCAATTCTCTCACAATTTCGCGGATGATATTGTTATCGGGAATCCTGATACCGATGCTTTTCTTTGAATTCTTGAAAAGCTTGGGAACTTTGCTGTTGGCATTCAGGATAAAGGTGAATGGTCCGGGCAGATTTTTTTTGAGCAATTTAAAGATCGGGTTGGGAATGGGTTTGCAGTATTCGGAAATATGACTAAGATCGTCAAAGATAAAGGTTAAATCAGGTCTGTCGGGCCTGGTATTTTTTATTCTTGCAACCCTTTCGACAGCTTTTGGTTTTGTGATATCACAGCCGATCCCGTAAATTGTATCGGTAGGATAAATTATTACACCTCCATTGCGCAGTATTTCCACTGCTTTTAGAATATCCTTCATTTTAGGATTTTCGTGGTACAATCGAATCAGCATTTTATTTGTTTAAACATTTGAATCATTATTTTATGGTCGAAAATTAAGATTTTTCATTTTATAATTGCAGAATTGACGGATAAAATCGATGATTTGCCTCGAATATAAAGATAATATTAAGAAAATTTAACCTATTGTCTTAAATTCAGGGATTTGCAGAAGTGTTTCTTTTTACGTTTCTTGTTTGTAACTTTAATGCTGATAACAAACGATCACTTTAATGACAATCGAGCTGCTGAAGACAAAAGACGGTTCAGACACCCTTTACATGAAAGAGTTAGGGGAGCATTATCATTCTACTTACGGGGCGATCCAGGAGTCCATGCATGTTTTTATTCAGAACGGGCTGAAATTATGCAGTAATTCTCCACTTACCATTTTTGAAGTAGGTTTCGGTACAGGATTAAATGCTTTCCTGACATATCTTGAATCTTTACAATCCGGGAAGACAATACAATATATTTCGATTGAGAAATTTCCTGTTCCCCGCAATGTTTGGGAACTTTTAAATTATCCGGGAATTCTTTCCCATGGTGAAATTTTTCGTGCCATGCATCTGGCTGAGTGGAATGAAAAAATAAGATTGGGAAAGAATTTTACAATAAAAAAGATATTGGGAGATATGACCAATTTTGATTTCGATCTTCAACCACATTTTGACCTTATCTATTTTGATGCTTTTTCTCCTGAAAAACAACCAGAACTTTGGGAGAAGAGCATCTTCAAAAAATTATACGATCAAACCGTTCCCTTCGGGAAGCTGGTTACCTATTGTTCGAAAGGATCGGTACGCAGGGCTTTGAAGGATTCAGGTTATATTACTGAACGATTGCCCGGCCCGCCGGGGAAGAGGGAGATTTTGAGGGCATCGAAATACTGACTTCTGATTTTTATACTTCTGATTAATCCCGAATTGGCTAAAAAGCAGGTGGAAAATTTTCAGGTGAATAATAAAAATCCAATTCGTAATTTCGTTTGTAAATATCTTCCACAATCACAACCTGGGGAAATAAAACCAAATTAACTAATGGAAACAAATAGCGGCATTCAACAATCGAAGCGGTTATTATCCCTCGATGCTTTAAGGGGATTTGACATGCTCTGGATAATAGGCGGGGCAGCAATTTTCAAGAATCTTGCCAAACCGGCAGGAGGTGTGTTTGAGATGATAGCTCCCCAATTTGAACATGTGCCCTGGGAAGGGCTTCATTTCTACGATCTGATTTGGCCGCTTTTTATGTTTATTGTGGGTGTTTCGATCCCTCTTTCGATTGAGAAACGCAGGGCAGCGGGACAGACAAAAAGGGTACTTTATATTCATGCCGTACGAAGGGCCGTTATCCTTTTTATTATAGGAATGGCTTTGCAGGGAGGACTTTTAAAATGGGATCTGTCACAACTGCATCCCTGCTACAGTGTTTTGCATGGCATAGCGGCAGGTTACCTGATTGCTGTTATTCTTGTCCTTGAATTGCGTCCTAAAATGCAGCTTATTATGACCGTTATTTTTCTTCTGCTTTACTGGGCAATTCTTGAGATGATCCCCGTGCCCGGAGTCGGCGCCGGTGTGCTGACCCCGCAGGGAAATATTGCTACTTATGTTGATCAATTGATTCTTGGGAGATTTCATTATGGAGAAAATACCTGGTTTTTAAGTTATCCTGCCTTCGCCTCCTCTGTACTTATGGGGGTAATGGCTTCACATCTGCTCAAAATGCCTTATTCCCAAAAGACCAAAGTGATTTTACTGACAGGGGCAGGGACAGGTTCAATAGTTGTTGGTCTTTTGTGGAGCCTGTTTTTTCCGATTATCAAGCTATTGTGGACCAGTTCTTTCGTTCTTGTTGCCGGCGGCATTGCTTTTCTTTTACTGGCCTTCTTTTACTGGATCATTGATGTAAAAGGATATCGAAGCTGGTCATTTTTCTTCCGGGTGATCGGAATGAACTCACTTGCGGTTTATACAGCCACTGAACTGATGAGTTTCCGGCCTGTCGGGAATATTTTTGTAGGAAGCCTTCTCCCGCGCATTCAGCCCTGGGGTGAATTTATTTCTTCGACTTTTGCTCTTGCCATTGTCTGGCTGATCCTTTACTGGATGTACAAGACCAAATCGTTTGTAAAACTTTAAGGTATTCACTGATAAAAATAAAAACCCGCCTCCACGGGGAGCGGGCCTTTATTTGATTAATAGAGATTGTATATATTTATTTGACTTCCTCGAAATCGACATCAGTCACATCACCGTCACCTTTTGGCCCCTGTTTTTGGGAATTCTCACCTCCGGTCTGTGCACCTGTCGGTTCACCCTGAGCACCTGAAGCATTGTACATTTCCTGAGAAGCGGCCTGAAATACCTGGTTGAGTTCTGTCGTGGCGGAGTCGATAGCATTAAGATCCTGATTTTTATGGGCCTCTTTCAGTTTAGCCAATGCAGCTTCGATTGGTCCCTTTTTGTCTGCCGGAAGTTTATCCCCAAATTCCTTTAGCTGCTTTTCGGTCTGAAAAATCAATGAATCGGCACGATTGAGCTTTTCAACCTTTTCGACAGCCTGTCTGTCGGCTTCAGCATTGGCGGCTGCCTCTTCTTTCATTCGCTTGATTTCGTCGTCGCTTAAACCTGTTGAGGCTTCGATCCGTATGGATTGCTCCTTGCCGGTAGCTTTGTCTTTTGCTGTGACATGAAGAATACCATTTGCATCAATATCAAAGGTCACTTCAATCTGAGGGATACCTCTTGGAGCTGGTGGAAGTCCATCAAGATGGAAACGACCAATTGTTTTATTCCCTGAGGCCATAGGCCGTTCGCCTTGCAGAACATGAATTTCAACAGACGGCTGATTATCCGCTGCCGTGGTAAAGGTTTCCGCCTTTTTAGTCGGGATAGTGGTATTGGCTTCAATAAGACGGGTCATAACGCCTCCCATGGTTTCAATACCCAACGAAAGCGGTGTGACATCGAGAAGCAGAACATCCTTAACTTCTCCGGAAAGTACGCCACCCTGAATTGCAGCGCCTACGGCAACAACTTCATCAGGATTTACTCCTTTTGAAGGAGTCTTTCCAAAGAATGCCTGAACTTTATCCTGCACAGCCGGGATACGTGTAGACCCTCCCACAAGAATTACTTCGTCAATATCTTTTATTGTCATGTTTGCATTCTGAAGAGCTTTACGGCAGGGTTCAATAGTTGCATTGATCAGGTCATCGCACAGTTGTTCGAATTTTGATCTTGTCAGTGTTTTGACAAGGTGTTTTGGTATCCCATTGACAGGCATGATATAAGGCAGGTTGATCTCAGTCTGATTGGAACTGGACAGTTCAATTTTTGCCTTTTCCGCAGCTTCTTTCAGACGCTGAAGGGCCATTGGATCTTTACGCAGATCGAGTCCCTCTTCCTTTTTAAATTCATCAGCCAGCCAATCCACCACTCGCTGGTCGAAGTCGTCACCTCCCAGGTGGGTATCTCCATCTGTAGATTTTACTTCGAAAACTCCCTCGCCCAATTCAAGAATTGATATATCAAAAGTTCCTCCGCCAAGGTCGAACACGGCAACCTTCATATCCTTATGCATCTTATCCAGTCCGTATGCCAAAGATGCGGCAGTGGGTTCATTGATAATACGGCGAACCTTCAATCCGGCTATTTCGCCTGCTTCTTTTGTAGCCTGACGCTGAGAATCGTTGAAATAAGCCGGGACTGTAATGACAGCTTCAGTTACTTCCTGTCCCAGATAATCTTCGGCAGTTTTTTTCATTTTCTGAAGGATCATTGCCGAAATCTCCTGAGGGGAATAAAACCTGTCATCGATTTTAACCCTCGGCGTATCATGGTCACCCTTGACAACATTAAAAGGAACCCGATTTATTTCTTTTGACAGATTGGAATAAGGTTCTCCCATAAATCGTTTGATGGAGTAGACCGTTTTATGGGCGTTGGTAATAGCCTGTCTTTTGGCAGGATCACCAATTTTCCGTTCTCCGTTCTCCACAAAAGCAACAACCGAAGGGGTGGTACGCTTGCCTTCACTGTTAGGGATGACAACCGATTCGTTTCCCTCCATGACTGCCACGCAGGAGTTGGTTGTTCCCAGGTCGATTCCTATAATTTTTCCCATTTTTATTCTATTTCAATTTACAATCTTTATACAAATTTCAATTAAACAAATAGTTTCTTTCAATCACTGTGCCATAATATTCATTTCAGATTTTTCTGGCAAAATTGGCATAATAATTAAGTCTTAAGAAAAATGGGTGTCACAACAGGTGACAAAACGACAGGAAATGATGTGCTGATGTGGTGATGTGCTGATGCGATGATGTACTGATCTGCTACCCCTGGCCCCTAAAGGGGAGGATGTGCTGATGAGATGATGAGATGATCCCGAAGGATCGGGACAAGTAGTGGTGATGTGCTTCGCGTCATTCAACTGTCATTGGCGCTCCGCGCGTCATTAGTTTCGCGTTATTAGAGACAATTAAGTGACCATTTATTGCTTACTAATTCTATTTTTTTAATTTTGAAGGTTTACTAAAAACTTACCAATGGAAACGAAAAAGAATGACACAAAACTGACTGAACGGCTTGCTTCGCTCGATGTGCTTCGCGGATTCGATATGTTATGGATCATAGGCGGAGGCACCCTGATTATCTCGCTTGCCAAAAGTACCCAATGGGGATGGCTTCAAATTGTTGCTGATCAGATGGAACATGCAGAATGGAAGGGTTTTCATTTTTATGATCTGATATTCCCGTTATTCATGTTCATTTCAGGAGTAGCGATACCTTATGCAATCAATGCAAAAGTTGAATCGGGGATAAGTCGTAAACCACTTTTAAGAAAGATCGTACGAAGGGGTCTTATCCTTGTCTTATTCGGTATCCTTTACAACGGCGCATTGGAAAGGGGTTTTGTCAACCTACGCTATGCCAGTGTATTGGGTCAGATCGGACTGGCTTATCTTTTTGCTGCCATGATCAATTTATATACCCGCAACTGGAAAATTCGTGTTTTATGGCTTCTCGGAATTTGGGCCGTCATTGCTTTTTTGCAGCTTGCATTTCCTGTTCCCGGTTACGGTGCAGGATTAATTAATCCGGAAGGCGGTGTCAATGCCTGGATCGACAGAATCTTGCTGCCGGGAAGACTTTACGGGCAAACATACGATCCGGAAGGACTGCTCTGCATCGTTTCAGCCATCACTGTAACGCTGATGGGATCGCTTGCCGGAGCTGTTCTCAGAGACGGTAAACCGGCTAATAAGCAAAAGGCCTCCTTAATAGCCGTCTCAGGCGCCGCACTTGTCATCATCGCCCTGATCCTTTCACCCTTCTATCCCATCGTTAAAAAAGCATGGACAGTCCCGTTCGATATGCTGACAGCAGGTATCGGCGCTTTATTGTTATCGCTTTCTTATTTTCTTATTGACGTGAGGAAATGGACCAACGGGATCATCTCTTATAAATGGCTTTTCTTTAAAGTGATCGGGATGAACTCCATCACAATTTACCTTGGCACACGGATTATTAATTTCAGCGCGCTTTCAAGGTTTTTTACGGGATGGCTTGCCAAACCGTTGGGAGACTGGATTGTCATTTTGGGAGCAATAGTCATAGAATGGTTATTGCTGTATTACCTTTACAAAAAGAAAATTTTCCTCAGGGTATAGTTAAGAATGATTTGCTACCCCGGCCCCAAAGTGCAGTGATGGGATGATGGATGAAGTGCACCCCCGGCCCCTAAGGGAGATGGATATGCGATGATAAAGAAGATGGGAATGTGAGATTTTAATTTTCTCATTTTCATTCTTTAATTTTTTAATTCCTTAATCATAATTGTTCATACCTTTGTTCATCTTTTAATTAAATCCTTATGTCAGCACAAAAAGAGATCAAAAAGGTTACCACCTTTGTTCTTGGGGAGATGAAGCAAAGGAATGAAAAAATCTCGATGCTCACCTCCTATGATTACAGCATGGCAAAGCTGGTCGATCAGGCCGGGATCGATGTGATCCTTGTCGGGGATTCGGCTTCAAATGTCATGGCAGGCAATGAGACAACTCTTCCCATCACCCTGGATCAGATGATCTATCACGGGAAGTCGGTCGTGAAAGCTGTGAAACGCGCCCTTGTGGTGGTGGATATGCCTTTCGGCACTTACCAGGGCAACTCTCTTGAGGCATTGAATTCGGCTATCCGCATTATGAAAGTCACCCATGCCGACGCGGTTAAACTCGAAGGAGGGAAAGAGGTAATCGAATCCGTTTCGAGAATTATCTCTGCCGGAATCCCTGTCATGGGTCACCTTGGTCTTATGCCCCAGTCAATTCATAAATACGGAACCTATGTTGTAAGGGCAACAGAACCGGAGGAGGCAAACAAACTCGTTGAAGATGCCCATCTGCTTGAACAGGCGGGATGTTTTGGCTGTGGTGCTGGAAAAAATTCCTGCCAAACTGGGAGCCCGTGTAGCCAAAGAGTTAAAAATTCCGATCATTGGGATTGGAGCCGGCGGCGGGGTTGACGGCCAGGTTCTTGTTATTCATGACATGCTTGGGCTGACTCAGGAGTTCTCACCGAGGTTTTTAAGGAGATACCTTAACCTGTCCGAGGAGATCAAAGGTGCTGTTTCAAGTTACGTAAAAGATGTCAAATCGCTTGACTTCCCCAATAAGAAGGAGGAATACGATTAATAGTCAATGTTCAATGTACAGAATGAATCAATGTATAATGCTGTCAATTCACATAGTTCTGATCACTGTACATTGAATCATTTGTATCATTCGTAACATTCGTAATTTTCTCTATGTCTGATCTTTCAATATTATTTGAAGACAATCACATTATTGCCGTTAACAAGCGGTGCGGAGATATTGTGCAGGGGGATAAGACCGGCGACAGAACACTTGGAGATGAGGTAAAGGATTATTTAAAGAAGAAATACAATAAGCCGGGAAATGTATTTCTTGGAGTGACTCACCGTATCGACCGCCCCACAAGCGGCGTGGTGCTGTTTGCCAGAACATCCAAGGCATTAAGCCGCATTAATAAGCTTTTTACGGAAGAGGGATCGATACGAAAAATCTACTGGGCCGTAACAGATAACAGACCTCCGCAGACCGTTATGCAGATGGAGCACTGGCTTACGAGGGATTCCAAACAGAACAAATCATTTGCCTTTGAAAGCGAACAAAAGGATTCGCAGAAAGCAAGCCTGACAGTCCGTCACCTTCTATCTTCTGACAAATACCATCTTCTTGAAATAGAAATCCATACGGGGCGTCATCACCAGATCAGGGCCCAGCTTGCCGCGATTGGCATTCATATCAAAGGAGACCTGAAATACGGCTTTCCGCGATCCAACAAGGACGGCGGCATCCATCTTCATGCACGGAAGATTGAATTTATCCACCCCGTAAGCGGCGAAGATGTTACCATCACAGCCCCACCTCCGAAAGATCCGCTGTGGGATTGGTTTGTAAAGAACCTGGGACATTAAGGCCTTTATTGACTGATATTCAGATGCCTCTTCTGTGCATTATCTGCGCCTTTTATACACTCTTTTCTGCGAAGTTTACACCGGCCGGTCATTCTTTTAATAACACTTTAGGTATGGGATACAATCAATAAAGGGTGTCAAAAACATGAAATTCAATTCTTTCTCTTATTTCCCGGGATGTTTTATGCTACAGAAACAATAAGGGAAAAGCAATTCGTCATCCTTCGTATGAATGTGGGGAAAATGATCAACACATCTTTTTATACCTGCCATCCTCCTGCCAGGGTATTAACAGGTCACACCGGTAAAAGCAAAGTCAACTGTTAACAACCCCTCACTTTAAGTCCCTGATCTTTATTTTGAATCGGGGTTAACAGGAAGATCCGGAAGAGTTCACGGTGCTGTGAGATGAATTAAAGCCGGAAGCAAATTATTATCGGCTTCCCGCCGACCAGGGCTGACGGCAATTTACTGATGGCTGTTTTTTTCTGAATTCCCGGCTGAAATATCTTTCAATAATACAGACTGAATGGATCTGTGATGAATTTTAAGGATTGTGATCTCATAATTTCCAAGCGTTATCTTCTCGTTAGGTCTTGGGATCCTGCTAAAATGGAACAGAAGGTAACCTGAGAGGGAGGTGTAATTATCGCTTAATTCGAACGGGTAAGGCAGGAAATCGTTGATATCCGAAAGTGATTCAGTGGACTGCACCACCCAGGAGTCCTCGCTCTTTTTCTCAACGATAATCTTCTCCTCATCATCTTCATCATGAATCTCTCCGACCAATTCCTCAAGGATATCTTCCAGTGTGATGATGCCTTCGGTTCCTCCAAATTCATTGATAATGACGGCCATATGTATTCTCTGTTTCTGAAACTGGGTAAGTATTTCACTGATCCTTTTTGTTTCGTAGACGTAAAATGCAGGATGAATCAGATTGCGGATGTTGATCTGAGGGTTTTTGAACTGCTCTTTAAGCAAATCTTTTGAATAGACTATACCTAAAATATTGTCGAGCGAATTTTGATAAATGGGCATCCGCGAATAGCCGTTTTCAATGATTTCACGGATGACTTTTTTAAGGGGCATATCTATGTCAACAGCGAAAATATGGTGACGGGGAATCATAATCTGTTTGGCAGTATAGTCCGTAAAGTCAAAAGCATTTTTTATTATCTCATAATTTTCGGCTTGTATCGCGCCGCCTTCCTTGCTTTGTTTAACAAGCAGCCTTAATTCATCAGGGGTATGTATTTCATGCTGGTCAACAGGCCGGATGCCGATTATGTGCAGGAACAGATTTGACAAGGAATTCAGCAGCCAGATAAAAGGCCTGAAGACGATGAAAAACAAATAGAGCGGATAGGATACGGCCAGGGAAGTGGATTCTGATTTTCGGATGGCGATCGATTTAGGGGCAAGTTCACCAAAAACGATGTGCAAGATTGTGATAAATAAAAAGCCAACAGGGAAGGATATGGCATGAATTGACTCCGAGGATAATTCAAGGTTAAAACTTTCAATAACATATCTGATCAGTTTGGCGACAATGGGCTCGCCAATCCATCCCAGCCCAAGGCTGGCAAGCGTTATTCCCAATTGGGTTGCTGAAAGATAAGTATCCAAATGATCAATGATGTATTCAGCTTTTTTTGCCAGTTTGCTTCCGCTTTCGGCTCTTAGCTGTATCTGGGAGTACCTCACCTTGACTATTGCAAATTCAGCGGCGACGAAGAACCCGTTGAGAAAAACTAAAAGTATGATTAAAAAAATACCCATTGCGGTTTTGATGATATTCCCTGTAAAGTTAATAAAACAAAAAATATCAGCGTATGATTTGAAAATTAATGAATTGCGTTTATTTTCTGTTTGAATAAAGAACGAAATATCTGGTTCTATACATTCTTATTCATGTTTTGCGATACATCGAACACCCAAATACATGCCGGAATTATAGATAGTCTTCATTTTTTTGGATTTCATGTTTAATGATTTCACGATCCCGATAGCTATCGGGAGACAAATTACACGAATGATCAGTCATTCGCCTGCGGCGTCATAGGCTTCGCGTCATTCGGCTTCGCCGTCATTCATCGTACAAAACAATTGAATGACATGCGAAGCATAAATGACTACTGAATGACACGCGCAGCGTAAATGACTACGCAACGGTTACCGCTCCTGCAAACGCGCTGTTCGATACCTCTCCGTCTTCGGCTGATAAAGCCATGTAGCACTGCACAAGATCCCCGCTGAAGGAATGAGGCACAGTGACGGTCTGCGTGCCGTCTGCACTTTCAGCCAGTTCATTCACCGTTACTGCCTGGTTCTGCACGGGATTGTAAACCACGAGCAGGGTTTTATCGGTTGCCGAGGCGCCGATCTCACCCGTGTTGTCGTCCCAGTCGAATTTGACTGTTCCTGCAACGGTAGAGCTTGCCACTGCATTCAGCGACCCTGCGAGGTTGCCCCTTGCCACAAGGGCATTGGGATAATCCACAGCGATGTTGGGGTAGGTTCCTGTCAAGGCGTTCTTGATGTTGTAAGACATTGCAGCGTTGATGCCGGACATACCTACTTCATAGCTTTTAAAGCCAATATTCAGAAATTCAGATAGGGGCTGGAGGAACTTCATAGGTCACAGAGAACTTTTGTCTCTGAGTTAACTGTTTGTCGGTCTGAGGATTTGCAACGCTGCCTGCAAGAACCCTAACGTAATTTATGCCTTTCCATTTCGCACTGGCGATCATTCCTATTTTTCCAAGGATAATCCCCAACGGGGATTCTTTTATTTTAGCCATAGTAAAAAAATTAATAAATTAGACATTATGTATAGATTCACGCTTAAGAAGTTTCAGGGTTTCAATGTTCCAGTGTTCCAGTATCGCACTCACGGGAACAAATCCCGAACGAGGTACGACGGAGGTACGGAGGAGATACGAGCCTGTTGTTCTTCCGGCGAGAAGATTTTTTTGAAAAGGAGGGTAAAAGCACTTTCAAAATCCGGAACCGATACGACCCTTTCCAAAACAATACAAAGATAAGCAAATGTTGGTTAATATATTCATTATCAGAATCATATGCATCTAAATGCAGCGAGATTCCGATTAGCGAATTGGACGAATTGATGACGAATTGCACAAATAAGTTACATAGAGTAATTATAGAGATACACGGAGGAAAACCCTGATAAGGGTTTACTATGAATAACCGTGGGTGGAACCCATGGTAAGGAGAAAATCAAGACACAGCCCTGCAGGGGCTGAACATTAATAACGAGATTTGGTACATCAATGGTACATACATAATGCCTGTATAACTGCATGTTATCCCCGATTTTTCATGTACCATGAATTATTTTAATGATTTTAAATTACTCAAAATCATGAGTGTCCATTAAAAAAATAAATACGTTCATTGAAATCATTGATAATCTATAATTTGCAAGAGTTTAAGTAGCGTGACGATTTGAATTGATTAGATTAGTTGGAAAAACATCCGACTATGAATCAAGGCAAATATGTTTTCGCACAGATCGTTGAGTTTTTACCTCAGCGGATTTTCGATCGTTTTGTTGAAAAGTATGATGGCAATAAGTACGTTAAACATTTTTCGTGCTGGAACCATTTACTCTGTATGCCCATAGCAGTAAATCTTATCATCTGGGCTTTGGCATAAGCGTTACAAGAAGTAATTTGGCAAAAGCCAATGAAACCCGAAACAGCAAAATATTTGAGGCGTTTGCTTATCATCATATCGCTGTTGCCAGAAAAAAAAGAGCCAACAATGATTTTGAGATTAAATGCAAAATCTATGCGTTTGACTTATCGATCATTGACCTGTGTGTGAGTGTATTCTGGTGGGCAACCTTTCGTAAAACCAAAGCAGGAATAAAACTTCACACCCTTTTTGATATAACAACTCAAATTCCGGCATTCGTTCATATAACACCTGCCACGATGAATGATATGAAAGCAATGGATTATTTGGTCTATGAGCAAAGCGCTTTCTATATCTTTGATAGAGGATATGTGGATTACAAAAGACTCTACAAGATAACTGTTCATTCCGCTTTTTTCGTCATTCGAGCAAAATCAAACCTCAAATTTAACCGGATGTATTCCTTGAAGATTGACAAAAGTACAGGAGTTTTATGTGATCAAGTTGGCAAACCGAAAGGCTTTTATGTATCCAAAGAGTATCCTGTGAAACTGAGAAGGATCAAGTTTTATGATAAGGAAACCAAGCGGACTTTCGTTTTCCTGACCAATAATTTTCAAATCACATCCGATCAGGTGGCATTGCTATACAAAAATCGTTGGCAGATAGAACTTTTTTTCAAATGGATCAAACAACACCTGAAGATTAAATCCTTTTGGGGAAACTCAGAGAACGCAGTCCGCATTCAAATCTACAGCGCCATTATTACGTATTGCTTGGTGGCAATCGTAGGAAAAGAATTGAAAATAGAACGGTCAACCTACGAAATATTACAGGTAATTGGCATATCCCTACTGGACAAAACGCCTGTAAATGAACTATTTGCAAATACAGATTACAGAGATGTCAAAGAACGTGATTGTAAACAACTGTCAATCAGCTTATTTTAAGTGGACAGTCATGAAAAAATATTGTTATGAAAAATGATAATTTTGAACATATTAAAATATCTTTGGTAACAGAACCTAATTTAATTTGCCATGAAAAACAGATCACAAAACAAAAGCGTCTTTTACAAGATTCTTTTATCCATCTTCTTTGTTCAGTTCCTGTTAGTTCTTTATGCACAGGAATCGTACACGCCCCTGGGAGTCAGGATGCTTAAAAACAAATCCTTTGATAACAGTGATAAAGCCAGGAAAGAGATTCTTGACCTTTATAGGGATCTTCGTGTCACCGATGTACTGGATGGAATGGACCTGATAGGTTTACAGGACATTGGTCTTATGGATAATAATATCCGGCCTTTATGGCGGGATCCTGACAAACTTACGCACAAAGTGGTAGGATTTGCGTTAACTGTGCGATATGTCCCTACCGATACCAGGGTTGGGGTAAATTCTTTTAAAACCATTGAAGAGGCCAAAGCATGGAAAAATAAGCAGTATGGCCGTGCCAATGATGCAGGCTGGGTAAAAGAGGGCAAATCTGGCGATGTGGTGGTTATGGATGTAAACGGTGTATTTGAATGCGGCAACATCGGGTCCAACAATAGCCTCGGATGGGCACAAAAAGGATTTGCAGGCGTTATCACCAACGGCGGAGCACGCGATGCCGATGAGATCATAAAAACCGGGAAAATTCCTGTCTACTGCCGCAACGGATACAGCACCAGGGGTATAAGGCCGGGCAGGATGATCATCGAATCCTACAATTACCCCATTTCATGTGCCGGTGTTCTGGTTTATCCCGGCGACCTTATCGTGGCTGACGGGGATGGCGTCATCGTTGTTCCGCGTGAACATGCCCTTGAGGTGGGTAAACTCGCCAAAGAAATCATGACAGGTGATCAGTCCAGCAGAACTCAGCAGTTGGAAGAGCTCGATAAAACTATGAAAAAGTAATTCATTTTACACTATACTAGCTCTCATCTCTCCCTTCGTTGGAATAGATTTAGTAACTGTACCTGCTAGTTTATATGCCGCTTTGTAACCTGCAAACACCTTTTGCGTCATATAGCTTTAACAAAATATCAGGAAATGATAAAAGTATGTACGTTCAGTCTAATATTGTATTGGATAGTTATCTCGTCATCAGCTCAAAAAGTTGTCAGAATTGATCACAATCAGATTGATAAAATTGTCAGGGAGTTAAAAGATAGTCTGAATATTCCGGGAATATCTGTTGGAATCGCAGTTGGAAATAAAATCAGATATGTCAATGTATTTGGTTATGAAAACCTTGATGAGAATAAAAAATTAACAATCAATTCAATATGGCCTGTGTGTTCAATTTCCAAGCAATTTACAACTGTTGCATGTTTAAAGTTGGTTGAAGAACATAAATTATCCCTTCAGGATAAAATTTCAAAATATATAGACAATCTTCCGGAAGCTTATTCAGATATTACTGTCTCTAACCTGCTTTCGCACACCTCGGGGATTAAAGATTACCTTAATGAAATGGGTTTATATGGCCTGCCCTGGAATAAAGTAAAGAATAAAGTGTTTGCCGATACACTGAATTTCAGGCCATCTGATTCGTGGCGGTATTCCAATACAGGTTTTTGGATAGCTGCCAGAATAGTTGAAAAAATTTCGGGTATTGAGTATAATCATTATCTGGCACAAAACTTTTTCACTAACCTAAAGATGAATAATACCATGAGAATTAGAGGTGAAAAAGATATGAAAGCAAGGGTAAATGGTTATGTATACAGAGATAACGGATTTAATAATCCGGATAAAGATATCAATGAATTTCAGGCACAGGGGGACGGCGATATTATGTCGACATTGAATGACCTTTTTAAATGGACTATTGCCCTGGCTCAGGGGAAGGTTATAAAGAAAGAATTGATCGCTGAATTATGGACTCCGACAAAACTTAAGAATGGGAAAATTTTGGAAGTTATGCCAAATTCAGGGATAAACTATGGGATGGGTTGGTTTATAAAAAATATTGATGGTGATAAAATTGTCTGGACACCGGGTTCCGGATTTGGTTTTTCAACTACATCCCAATATATACCTGATTACGATCTGACAGTTATTGTTTTCTGCAATAAAGAACAATTTCTGATGGCGGATGAAATTGGATTTTTTATTATCAGAAATATTTTAGTCTGAATTAAAGGTTTCCCCCTTCTGACCACCTTCCGGCTCTATTACCCTCACTACATATCGCGAAAACGAAAACTTTAAATCCGTCACTATGTCATTAGTCTTTAGTCCCATGAAAATACTTTCCGCTTAAAAGATTTTGTGAATAAGCTATCGAACGCATAATTTCCGCAACTATCATAATTCTTAATTACTTAGTTTATAGGGGACAATTCTATTCCGTTTAATATCGGTTCACCCTTGATGGGAATGAATTTAATTTCCACGCCTTCATTGTTTTTGGCACAAACAGTCAGTTTTTTAGAAACGGCCGTCAGCGCTCCATATTCAGCTTCAATATTTAAGCCAGAATAGACGACTTCTCCGTTGACCGTTATGCCAAAAATTCTTTGTTTTGGTGCATTATTACCTTCAATATGAGGATGTGAATTTTTTTCCAGTTCGGCAAAATCAAGTGTTAATGTGTATTGTCCATCCGGGACATCAATCCGGTAGGCTTTCAGTCCCGTAAGCTGTGTCTGAAAGATGGGGTCATTCCCGGTTCCAAGGATATTTTCAAAACTTCCATAAGCTTTTGTATCCGCTTTATACATTTCACCTCCTATATGCCCGAAACTTCCCGAGGTGTATTTCCTGTCCGGCAGCCAAACCGTATGTTGTACAGGGTCATTAAAATACCGTTCATCACCAACACTGATCCTTATCCCGCGCAAATCCAATGGTTCTTTATTCAGGTTTTTCGGAAAAACCTGCATATCGATGACAGTCATATCCTCTGTTTCACCGGAATAGGCGCGCAGATAATTTTTCCCTCCGGAAAAAGGCACATCAAAAATTGCCACATGATCTTCCACCTTTTTCTGTCCCAGGTTTTTATTATTAACAATCAATCCCACTTCTTTTTGATTGGAATAGATTTCTGTCTTTTGTGTTACAAATCCCGGTTTAAGGCTGTCTTCAATTCCAGCTCTTTCTGTCCAGTTTCGGGAGCCAATCTTAACGACCGGTTTCTCAGACAAACAGGCCTGATAATAATAATAGGTATCTTTTGGAACCCTGTTTGTTCCGACCAGGCCTTTACTATTGATGTGGGGAACTGCGTCCTTACGGTCTTCTGAATTAAAATCATTAAAATTCCATGCATTTGCACCTGCAATATAGGGAGTTGAAAGGAACACAGGCAGGTAATGCTTATGGAAGATTAGTTGATAATTGATTGTAAAATCAAACAGTTCAGGATGATTGGTTCTGAGCCTTGGATCCGCCCCTGCTCCGTATTCGGTAATGATAATGGGTTTATCGGGATCTGCTTTATGGACTATTTCCATATTTTTTTGAAGATCATTGAGATTCCGGCCATACCATCCGTTGTAAAAATTCCAGCCCACGATCATCGGGATTTTAGTTAATCCTGAATTCAGATTTGGTTCGGGAACCCCGTAAAAGGGGATCATGGTATAGCGGTAAGGATCCTCTTTTCGTGTGGTGTCATCAATTTCCCGGGCAAGTTTTATTATGTCCTTCATATATTTCTGCCGTTGTTCCGTCCCGTCTTTGTATCGCAGCCTTAACAAGACCTCATTCATATAGGCCCAAACAATAACACTGGGATGATTGTAATTCTGCCTGACCATTTCCACCATCATATTTCAGGCAATTTTGTTCAAATGCTGTGGATTGGGTGATCGTGTTTACGATTGGAATTTCGACACTCGTGAGAAGCCCGAGTTTATCACAGGCTTCCATAAGTGAGGGATCCTGAGGATAATGTGATATACGGACATAATTCGCCCCCATGTTTTTAAGCATCTGCATATCCCTGATGAGGAGTTCATCCGATACGGCATTCCCCAATCCCTGATAATCCTGGTGATGATTGGTGCCGATCAGTTTAAGATGCTTCCCGTTCAGAAAAAACCCTTTATCCGGATCGAAGGAAAAATACCTCAACCCGACGGGATTACAGATCTCATCGCTGATTTGATGACTACCGGCCTCAACGATCCGGCTGACAAGGGTGTATAAATAAGGATTTGAAGGTGACCAAAGCTCAGGATCTTTGATTTCCGGTAATTCAGAGTTATTTACCAATGAAGAATTCCCGTGGATCTCAAGTTTTTGTGAGTTCCTGGCAATTTCTTTGTGATCGGCATTATAAAGAATATTTTCAAGAATCAGTTCCTTTGTTGAGCTGGCATTATTAACTACTTCTGATTTTATTCTGATGCGGGCTTCCCGGTCAGTCACTTTGGGTGTGGAAATATAAATTCCTGAAGATGCATTATCCAGGACATTGAAATGTTGCGCTTGAGTTCCCAGCAGATACACATCACGATAAATACCGCCATAGAACGTAAAATCGGCTGTTAATGGGGGAATATCTTCATTGTGGCTGTTATCTACCTTAACCGCAAGATTAAATTGCTTTTCGTCTTTTACAAACTTGCTGACGGGAACACAAAAAGCAGTGTAACCTCCGGTATGGGTTCCTGCCAATTGACCATTCACATAAACTTCCGTGTATTGGTTAGCCCCTTCAAAATAGAGGTACAATTTTTTCCCGCTGAATCCCCCGGGAATAATAACCGTTTTCGTATACCAGCCAATACCTCTGTAGTAACCGGGTTTATCATCCGAAACATCCTTTACATTCCACGTGTGGGGAATATTTACTGTTTTCCAGTCATGGATTTCCGAAATTTTTGACACATCGGTTATCTCCGATTTTTTAAACTTCCAAAGTTCATCAATGGAGATTTTCAGACGATTATTGTTTTGAGAAAATAATACCCCCGGGAAAAAAAGAATGATAAAAATCTGAAAAAATAATTTGAAGTTCATTTTGTCTGAATTTATGTTTCAATAAAGTTGCTATATTTAACTATTGCCCTCATTATATTACGTTTACCCTCTGGTATGAATATTTTTTGGATCAAGGTTAAAGGTTAAACACCCATTTATTTTCTTCATCTTTCCGCAGATGGATTTCATATGATTTGATCTTTCCCTCTTTTGATGTCAGTTTTATCTCGTATGTTCCGAAAAATCCTTTAAAGTTAAGTGCTCCTTTATTATCTGTCTTCGAGGTCAAATTGGTTGTCCATTCAACATTGATCAGTTTATTGAGTCGGTCATAAACCGGTTTAGGTTTGTAGTTCTCATCGATAAGACCACCTCCCGGCAAATAGATATTTCTGTCGGAAAGCCCCATCCACGTAATCGAGGCAACTGCAGGATACCCGAAACACAAACGATAGAACTGTTCTGCAAAATCCGCCTGTTTTTCTTCAGTCCATTTCCCTGACCGCCAGCCTCCGGTAATTTCCTTGCCACTGGACTGGGGCATAAATTCCGTTATATGGATCGGATATCCAAATTGGACATAGGTATCAAATGCTGCCCACACCTCTTTGGGGGGGAACCAGCAATCCCACGGTTCATGAGCCTGAATTCCGATACCTGCAATGGGTGTCTTTCTTTTTTGAAGCTCCACCAGCAGATCATAAAATTTCTGTCTGATAGTCTTACTCATAATTTGCTGAAATTCATTCAGGATTAAATCTCCTTCAGGATTGGCCAGATACGCCCACCTGAAAGCTTTTTCACAATAATCAGCGGCAACCGGGATGGGTTCCTTTGTTGCAAACCTGGCATCTCTGTCGTTCCAGGCCCGGGTATGGGTCGGCTCATTGACAACGTCCCAATGGTCAATTTTTCCTTTGAACCCTCTTATGAGATCTATAATGCGTGTTTTTAAAAGCTCTTCAGAAATGTTGACCGGAAAATCATAGGTCCATTCCGGAACTCCGGCAGGATTTGTCCAGGCAAGGGGATGTCCTTTTACTGTGATCCCGTTTGCCCGGCACCATTCAATTGCGGCAAGCCTGCTTTCCCATTGTGTCATCCCGGGAGTTGGTTCATAACTGCGCCAGTAAAAAGGTAATTGCGCGTAATTGAACAATTCCTTAAAACGCTTTTTATAGAGTTCAGGCCTGTAGAGATCATCTCTTACCAGATCAAAAGCAATTGATCCAAACAAAAAATCATGGGTTTTCTGAGTAACTTCAACTTCTGCATCCTTTACGGGTTTTCCTGATCCATCTGTAAATATAATTTCCGCATTCGCCTTTCCTGTATTTCTCGATGTTCTCAACGGCTTTCTTAAGCATCTCTGCTTCAACTGTCTTAACAACGTTCGTGTCTTCAACGGCTTTCACCTGGTTCGAATCTTCTTTTACCGGGAAAAACGATTCAGGATAAGCATGATAAGAGATCAGGCAAAAAATGACTATTGCCGAAAAACTTTTCGCTTTATACAACAATCTGATTTTTAGCCAATTTACCATTTTATTTTTATTTTATGTGGTTCAAATCATTTCTCATTCCAAATAAAAGAATAATCTCTGTAACCAATGTAAAAAAACCGAAAATCTCTTTTCATTTTAAATCAATCTGACATCCGCTGCATTTCCGGCCAATCCGTTTCCTTGTTTTATATTCGCACTCTTTTGATCCGGAATCTAAACTGATGCGGTGGTATTAATTGGTATGGAAACATTTCAAGTTTATAACTTAAACAGGCCCAAAAGCCATCAAATATAACTCTTTTGTCAGGATAGTCAGGCACAAAATGTACTTACTATTTTGCTACTTTTGCTACCGTTGCTACTCTTGCTACTTTCCTGTTTTTCTTATTTTTTACTTTTAAGGGCGATTTTTAATTTTCAGCGAATAAGTTTAGTGAGGAATTTAGGAAAGAATTTCCAGGATTCCGGATATGTTGAAACTAATGAAGAAATTAAGTCATTTGGATAAGAAGCAAATTAAAATATTATTCAAGGCAATTAGATTTCTTAAAATTTGGATATTAATTATACTACATATAGAAAATATATGTATTTTAACGTTTTTATTCATTGATTTAA
Organism: uncultured Bacteroidia bacterium; assembly: GCA_963810555.1. Taxonomy (GTDB): domain Bacteria; phylum Bacteroidota; class Bacteroidia; order Bacteroidales; family Prolixibacteraceae. The sequence goes on from CAWENX010000006.1 coordinate 278,605, forward strand.
AAAGTAATGCCTAACCAGAATCCAGAACAAATTGCCAGAGACAACATTGACAGACAGTTAAATGCCTGTGGATGGCTTATCCAGGGATTAAGACAGATCAACCTTCATGCTGGAATGGGTATTGCTGTGAGGGAATATCTGACTAATAATCCCAATCTTTCAATAAAAGCAAAAGAGCCATACATTGTCCACATACCATTAAGTATTTTGCAAAGTATTTTGACCTAAAAGATGATTGACAAAAAAACTTTATCTGAAAGAGATATTTGCACCAAGTACATAACCCCTGCTATTGAAAAGGCAGGATGGGATAAGTTTATACAACTGAAGGAAGAAGTATTTTTTACCGATGGTAAAATTTATGTAAAAGGGAAACTCACGGCAAGAGGAAAGAGAAAACGTGCAGATTACATTCTCTATTACAAACCTAATATTCCAATTGCCATAATTGAAGCAAAAGACAATAATCATTCAGTTAGAGCTGGAATGCAGCAGGCATTGGACTATGCAACAATCCTTGATATCCCGTGTGTGTTCAGCAGTAATGGCGATGGATTTGTTTTTCACGACAGAACGTGCAACGAATGGAAAATAGAATCAGAACTGGACAATGAATCTTTTCCTTCACCTGAACAACTATGGCAGAAATACAAAAAGTACAAAGGAATTGAAACACCGGAAGCTGAAAAAATTGCTGCACAGGATTACTTCTATGATGGTTCAGGAAGAACACCAAGATATTATCAGCAGATAGCCATGAACAGAGCGGTTGAAGCAATTGCCAAAGGTCAAAACAGAATTTTGCTTGTTATGGCAACAGGAACTGGAAAAACTTACGCAGCATTCCAGATAATACACCGTTTGTGGAAAGGCAAGACCAAAAAAGAATTCTTTTTTTGGCTGACAGAAATGCACTTAATTGACCAAACACGAAGAGGAGACTTTAAACATTTTAAGGATAAAATGACTGTGGTAAAACACAGGATGATAGATAAGAGTTATGAAATCTATTTGGCTTTGTATCAAGGTTTGTCTGGTGCAGATGAGGAAGCAAATGCCTACAAACAATTTTCGCGAGAGTTCTTTGACCTTGATTGTCATTGACGAGTGCCACAGGGGAAGTGCAAAGGAAGACAGTGCATGGAGAGAGATTCTGAACTATTTCAATACAGCAACACACATAGGCTTAACAGCAACACCAAAGGAAACCAAAGAAACCAAACATTGAATATTTTGGTGATCCTATTTACACTTATTCTTTAAAACAAGGAATTGATGATGGGTTTCTTGCTCCATACAGGGTTATTAGTGTTGGGTTAAATGTTGATTTGGAGGGATGCCGACCAGAAGCAGGTAAAACAGATAAAAGGAGAAATGAAGTTGAGGACAGAATATACAACAGAAAAGATTTTGACCGAAACCTGGTTATTGATGAACGAACAGAAACTGTTGCAAAAAAGCTTACCGAATTTTTAAAAGGTTATGACCGTTTTGCAAAAACCATTGTGTTCTGTTCAGACATTGACCATGCAGAACGAATGCGATCGGCATTATCGAACCTAAATGCAGACTTAGTTGGCAAAAATCACAAATACATCATGCAGATTACAGGTGATAATGATGAGGGTAAACGTGAACTGGATAACTTCATCAATCCCGAAGAAACATATCCTGTCATTGCAACAACTTCAGAATTAATGACAACAGGAATTGATGCACAAACCTGCAAAGTAATAGTCTTGGATGCCAAAATAAAATCCATGACAAATTCAAACAAATTATTGGCAGAGGAACGAGAATCAACGAAGATTTTGGCAAATGTATTTTAATATTCTTGATTTCAGAAATGTAACAGATTTGTTTGCAGACAACAATTTTGATGGAGAACCAATCAGGATTAAACCGGTAACTGAGGACACTGATTTAACTAATATAGTTGATGAGGAAGAAGAATTAAACAAACCTATTATTGATGAGGAAACAGGAGAAGAAATAATTGTTGATCCACCAATAGGGACACCAGAACCACCCTTCCAACCACTGCCACCACCCCCAGCCAAGAAAAAAAAGTTTATGTAAATGGAGTGGATGTTTCAGTATTAATTAGCCGTGAAATGTATTTTGACAGCAACGGCAAACCAATAACAGTTAGTTTAAAAGACCATACAAAGGAAATTATTAAAAGGTCAATTTGCATCATTGGATGATTTTTTGAATCCTTGGGATTCATCAGACAGGAAAGAGGCTATTATTAAAGAACTGGAAGAACAAGGTGTTTTAGTTGAGGCTTTATTGATGCTGTTAATAGAGAGGTGGATATTATTTGATTTGATCTGTCATATTGCTTTTGACCAACCACCTCTTACCAGAAAGGAAAGAGCAAATAATGTGAAAAAACGGAACTACTTTACCAAATATGGTGAACAGGCAAGAAAGGTACTTGGAAGCATTGCTTGACAAATATGCAGATGAAGGTGTAACCAATATTGAAAGTATGGAAGTATTAAAGGTTAAACCTCTTACTGAATATGGTTCACCGATGGAGATTGTCAAGCAGTTTGGCAGCAAGGCAAAATATATGGAAGCAATTAAAGAATTGGAACGAGAACTTTATAAATCTATAGCTTAAATTATGACATCCAATTATTTGAACAGATTAAATTCAGAAGAACGTATGGATTTAATCAAAGCACTTTATAAAATTCAAAATGGTGTATGTTTTATTACTGAAGAACCAATAGACCTTGAATTACATTATTCTCAATTAGATATAGACCATATAATACCCTCCAAATTGGGAGGGAAGGATGACCCCAGTAATTTTGCTTTAACATTTTCATCAGCCAATAGAGCAAAACAAGCTTCTGATTTAAACTTAGCGAGAATTTTACATAGATTCATAAAGATTCAAGAAGACTTAAAAGAGAAAGAGGATAGAAATCCTAATTTGAACGACATTCTGCAAACAAAATCAGGTTCAAAGTATAGTCTGAAATTTCGTCGTGAAAATAGCCACATATTATATTCCTTGGCTCAGATTGGTAAAAACGAGGTTATAAAATGCCAAGTTTATAATGATAAATTAAGTGGATTGGATTATTTCTTTACAGTACTTCCAATTGAATTTGTTTTTCATGATGATAAAATTAATCCAAGAACAATTGGTAGTAATATTTCACAATTGATTAGTGAATTTTACTCAGGTAATCCGCAGCTTCATATTTCGCTTGGTTGGATTAACATAGAAAATAATGCTGAAACCAAAGTAAAAATCTTTGATGGTCAACATAAAGCAGCAGCCCAAGTATTGTTGAATATTAAAGAAATTCCTGTCAGAATTTTTATTAATCCTGATGAGGATGTAATAATAAAAACCAATTTCAGAGCCGGCACTGTATTGGAACAAATTGCCTTTGACAAATCAATCCAAAGACATTTAGGCAATACATTGTATTTTGATAGGGTTAAGCAATACCAACAAGAGATGAAACTTGAAGAAAATAATTTCAATTTTTCGGAAAGAGATTTGGTCAATTATTTCAAAGGTGAATCAAGAGAGTTGAAACGATATATTTTAGATTCTGTTAGGGATGGAGTTACACGAGATCCCGAAAATAGATTAATGGAATTTGTGGATTTAGGCGGTAGAGCTAAGGAAAAACCTATTTCATACAGCACAATAGAAAAAACATTCTATTCCTTTTTTATCTATCAGGATCTATTAGATACACCAATAGGATTTAAACTTGAAGAAGGGGAAAATCCAAGAAGTCTTGAAAAAGAACAAATTGTTCATTTGATGAATATAATAGCTGAAGAATTATATATTGAAAAATTCAATTTGGAATTAGGAACATCACAAATTGAGAATAAAATTCAAAAACATGAAGACATTCCTCTTGAACATGTACGTGCATACAGGATGGCAAAAGAGGAAATAATTTATAATTGGCTGAAATTTTTAAGTCAAATTGTCCAATCTCACTTTATATCACTTGGGAAACCAATTGATAATGAAAAACTATTTCAGTATGAATTTTCTGATATTCTATGGCAAAACATAAGAAATTACATAAAGAATCTATCAGTTTTGCCTCTTTGGATAAACAATCAGCTTTCGACTACAGTTTTTGGTGGTAAACAAAATTATCAATTTTGGCATACAATTTTCTCAACGGGTTCTTCTCCGCAAGGAGTTAAAGTATTAACTGAACCAATTGATTTATTAAAACTACAACAAGCATAATGACAAACCTCAAAGTGCTACTTGATGGTATCCGCAGGATCATGTGGCAGGACACTGGACTGAATGGTGATGCACAAAGGATAGAACAGTTGGGATGGATGCTCTTTTTAAAGATATTCTCAGACAAAGACAAAGAATTGGAATTGCTGGATGACAATTACATAAGTCCAATCCCTGATGAACTTCATTGGGATGCTTGGGCAGGTAATGATGAGGGAATAACTGGTGATGAATTACTGGAATTTGTGGACAGGAAACTATTTCCTACTCTGAGAAATTTAAACCTTGCAACTGGTAATGGCCGAGCATTGATTGTAAGGGAAGTTTTTGAAGGAAATAACAACTACATGAAAAGCGGGATTAATATCCGCAAGGTTTTAAATAAACTCAATGAACTGGATTTTAATGTAGCAAAAGAACGTCATGCTTTTGGTGAATTATATGAAACCATCTTAAAGGATTTACAGAGTGCTGGGAAAAGTGGTGAATTTTACACACCAAGAGCAATAACTGAGTTTATCACTGAAATGATTGCGCCCAAACTTGGAGAAAAAATTTTAGACCCATCATGTGGTACAGGTGGTTATCTGACTGCTGCAATTGAACACCTGAACAAACAAGCCAACAATGTGGATGAACGTAAAAGCATTGCTGAAAATATTTCAGGATGGGAATATAAACCACTTCCTTATTTGCTGGCAACAACCAACTTGATTTTACATGATATTGAAGTGCCAAATATAAAATTCAGGGATTCATTAGACCAACCTCTAAGCAACTACACTGAGAAGAACCGAGTAGATGTAATTTTGGCTAATCCACCCTTTGGAGGCATTGTAGCAAATAACAATGAAAATAATTTTCCGCAAAATTTCAGGACAAAAGAAAGTGCAGACCTCTTTCTAATCCTTATGATTCAATTGCTTAAAAATGGTGGCAGAGCAGGTATTGTGCTACCAGATGGTTCATTAACAGGTGAAGGAGTTAAACAACGTGTAAGACAAAAACTATTGGAAGATTGCAACCTTCATACAATTATAAGGCTTCCTAATTCAGTATTTCAGCCTTATGCAACTGTGGCAACCAACCTGTTATTTTTTATTAAAGGAGAGCCAACGAAAGAAGTTTGGTATTATGAACACAGGCTGCCAGCCGGACAAAAAAGTTACAGCAAAACAAAGTCAATACAGGTAAAAGAGTTTAAACCGATAAAAAAATGGTGGGATAACCGTGAAGAATTTGAGATTTGCTGGAAGGTGGATATAAAAACCATTGTTGAAAGGAACTATGATTTGGATATTAAGAATCCCAATAAACAGGAAGAAACCATTGAACATAGTAGTTCTGAACTGATAGAGATGTTGGAAAAATCATTTGGCAAAACTCAGGACTTGTTAAACCTGTTAAAAAAAGCTGTGAAATGAGTTGGACTGTCAAAACAATAGGAGAACTTTGTTTTATTGAAAAAGGCAATATTGGCATTAATAATGCTATTCCAGGAGACTATCCTTTAGTAGTAACAAGTGAAGAAAGAAAATCACATAATGAATTTCAATTTGATGATGAAGCTGTTATTATTCCATTAGTTTCTTCCACTGGTCATGGTCATAAAAGTTTAAAAAGAATTCATTATCAATCAGGAAAATTTGCAGTTGGTTCTATATTGTGTGCAGTTATACCAAAGGATAAATCAATTTTAAAAGCAGAATATTTATATCGTTTCTTGTATCTAAACAAAGAACGAGAGCTTGTGGGTAGAATGAAAGGTATGGCAAATGTTAGTTTACCCATCAAAGAAATTGCAAAAATTGGGATTCCAATACCGCCATTAGATGAACAGGAAAATTTTGTTGAGAGTTATTTGAAATTAGAGGAATCAAATGGAGATATATCAATTGAATTAAGTAACCAATTAGATTTAGTAAAACAACTCAAAAAGGCATTTTTATGTGAAGCTATGCAAGGCAAATTGACTGCAAAATGGAGATTGGAAAATCCTGATGTTGAGTCTGCAAATGAACTTCTGAAAAAGATTAAAGCAGAGAAAGAAAAGTTGGTTAAAGAAGGCAAACTCAAAAAAAACAAACCATTACCACCCATCAAAGAAGATGAAATTCCTTTTGAAATTCCTGAAAGTTGGGAGTGGTGTAGGTTGGGGGAAATATGTAATTATGGAAGCAGTCCAAAAGCAGAACCAAAAGAAATAAATGATGAAACCTGGGTTTTGGATTTAGAGGATATTGAAAAGGGAACTTCAAAGCTTCTACAAAAAATTTCATTCAAAGAAAGAAAATCATCAAGTACAAAAAGTGTTTTTAATTATGGTGATGTTTTGTATTCAAAATTACGTCCTTATCTTGATAAAGTCATTGTAGCTGATGAAAACGGTGTTTGTACAACTGAAATATTACCATTAAAGTTTTATGGCAACCTGAATCCTTCATTTATGAGATTCAATTTAAAGAGAAAAGATTTTTTGCAATATGTAAATGGTGTTACAAAGGGGATGAAAATGCCAAGACTAGGGACCAAAGATGGGACTATGGCAATTATGCCATTACCTCCAATTTCAGAACAACAACAAATAGTCTCCAAATTAAATGAACTAATGCAATACTGTGATAAGCTGGAAGAAATCATTAAAGCCAGCCAGCGGCAAAATGAAATGTTATTGCAGCAAGTGTTGAGGGAGGCGCTGGCTCAAAAATATTTTGTATGAATAGGATAGAGTACATAGATAAAATTGTCAAATATTCTTCACGATTTATTCAAGAAGTTGAGTCATTTAATTCCTTGAATCAATACCATATTAATATTCATGCGGAAAGTTTTCTTATACCACTTCTTAATGAAGTGTTTGGGCTGTCATTGGAGAATTTAAATTCTACTCAAAAAAAGAATTATCCTGCAATTGATTTAGCTGATTTTAGAAACAGAGTTGCATTCCAGGTTACTTCAACAAGTTCCTTGAATAAAATACAACACTCGTTAGAGACATTCTTCAAATATGATTTGAATGAAGAATTTGATATAATATATTTTTACATTCTCACAGAAAAAAAAGGAAAGTATAATGACAGCAAATTAGCTGCCATATTGCCTAAAGAGTTTCTTTTTTCTACTAGCGAACATGTTATTGACAAAGACGAAATACTAAAAAAAATAAATGGTATCAGTTCAACAGTGAAAATTGCGAACATTGCAAGGCTATTTGAACATGAATTCTCAGATATTCAAATTGAAGATCGGCAATTAAAATATAAAGAAGGTTATTTAAATAGTGAGTCCGAAGAGTTAAGTCCTAATTTATTAGGCATTTCAGTCCCCAAAGTACTTTACAAAGCAGAATTGTATTTTGATGAGGATAGAATAGCCGAAAAACTTAATGAGTTCTTAGTAAGTATTGGAAAAAGAAGAGTTAAAAAATTTAGAACAGAAAAACTTATAAAGCAGGAACTAAGAGATTATTATGCTTGGAATGATGATTGGGTTGTTTTTGAAAATTGGCTCTATACTTTCAGAGATTTACATTTAAAACATGAATCCTTAAATAATATCATTGATGTTGGAACAATAACCCCTATTGATTCGCAGGATTTTTATGAAACCAACGATGACTATGCAAAAGTTTTTAAATATTTACTTAGACAGACTTTTTCTGAATTTTGTAAAACAAAAGAAATCGAATGGGTAAATAAGAAAAAACTTTATCGGTTTGCAAATAATAGAAAAGAACCATCTGAGAAAGAAATAAGATGGAAAGGGATAAATGAGGCAAAAAGAAAAGTAATCACAGGAATTAGAAACAAAAAAGAGAATCATCTTATTTGCTTTAGGAGTTTGGCTTTTAAATGTGCTTTTCTTAATCTTAATAGGGAATGGTTTGTCGTAATTAACCCAACTTGGAGTTTTACAAATCCAGGAGGATATGTCACAAGCAAATATGAGGCTTCATATATGTCAGGTCTGAAAAGATTGGAGAATAATCAATCCGTTTATAATGCTTTCAGATTTTTAGGGTATTATATGTCATATAGTGATTTGTTTACTAAACATTATCCATATATGAAAATCAATAACTCCATGAACTTGACCATGACTCCAAGGATTGAAGAGGGAAAATGGAATCCCCCCAAAACAGTTGATATAATTTATGTGGATAAGGATGTTGAGTTAAGTTTGGACTTTGAACTTTTTGATGACAGTTATTTTGAATGATAAAGTTGAGATACATAGAAGAACCTTCTTTGCAATTTGGTACAAATCAACACATTTGCCCTAAATCAGGTATTTATAATTATATGCCTTTTGATATTAAGCAAGTGAGACCTGAGAAAATAACAATTGGTATTATTGGGAAGGGAGAGAGTATTGATAAAGTTTTAAAATGGATGGATAATTGCAAAAACCATATTAAGGGAAAGGAAAGCAAAAATCCACATCCTAAATTGTTTTTAAATTTTTGCGGTTTTAATAAGAATATTGGCTTTCATAGTGAAGTAGTATATGATGGTTCATATATACGAAGGTTAAAAAATTCCGAGTTTGATGAAATTATTAAGAAACATACTGACCTTGAAATAAGAATTAGGGAAATAGCTTTGCTTTATTTAGGAGAAATAAAGTATTTAACCAAAAACAAAAAGCCAGACGTAATCTTATGTGCTTTGTCTGAGAATTTTATTTCCTACATTAAGGAAAATGATGAATATGAAGATGAAGAATCAGAAGTGACTGATGATGCTGAATTAGAAGAGATTTCCGCTAAAGAACAAAATTTCAGAAGGTATCTAAAAGCAAAAGCGATGCAATATAATGTGCCTATACAAATTGTTAGGGATAGGATTGCTAAACCCACTTCTGAAATGCAAGATGAAGCAACCATTGCATGGAATTTCTTTACAGCACTATATTATAAAGCCTCTGGAACCCCTTGGGCTTTAATTAGAAAGGATTCTGCTGAGACAACTTGTTATGCTGGAATTAGTTTTTATAGAAGTCGTGATAATAAAAGAACAGAAACCAGTATTGCTCAAATTTTTAACGAGCTTGGGAGCGGTGTCATTTTAAGAGGAGAGGAAATAAAATTAGCTAAATATGACAGAGTTCCACATTTAACAGAAGAACAAGCATTTAATATTTTAAGTCAATCGTTAAAAGAATATTATGATGCTGTTAAGATATTCCCTAAAAGATTAGTACTACATAAAACCTCAAATTTCAATGATGCAGAGATTTACGGATTTAATGAAGCAGCAAAATCATTTCATATTAATCAAGTAGATTTAGTCTCAATTCAGCCTTCTAATATTAGGCTTTATCGAAAAGGGAGCTATCCACCTATGAGAGGAACCCACATGATTATTTCAGATAACCAGCATATTTTATACACGAGAGGTTCAGTACCATATTATGAAACTTATCCCGGTCAATACATTCCAAGTCCAATTGAAATCAGACTTGCATCATATGATGAATCACCCAATTTAATTTGTGATGAAATACTTTCATTAACAAAAATGAACTGGAATAATACTCAATTTGACAGAAGATTCCCTATTACACTCGAATGTGCAAGGAATGTTGGAGAGATATTAAAATATCTTGATAATAATGAGGAGATGCAATTGAAATATAGTTTTTATATGTGATAATTACGTCATTTATGAAACAAGTTTACCCTTTTGGCTCACAACTGAAAAAAGTTGAACAACAGGACAAATCCCCTAAAAAAGTTTTTGTCCTTGGTGTTTATGCCAGTGCTGTTCATGCAAAATGGAAAAGCTCAAGTGGTAAAACATTAGTTAATGCCTTAGCTGTGGCAAGTGAGCCATATATCTTCTGGAGGGGGGAAGATGCAAAAGAGCAATTGAAAAAATCCAAATAGATTCAAAATTGGGGAAGCTTACTCCTGCAGATAAAAGGTTAAATGGTCCTTCAGGCAAAATTCTTGATGATCTATTCCTTTTACCTCTTGGTTACACCAGAGAAGATGCATGGCTTTGTGATTTATTGCCATACACCAGATTGAATAAGAATCAGCAAAGAGCCATTGAAAACCATTATAACAAGGTAAGAGATTATGACCTTCCACAATGTACAATACCTGTTTATAAAGCCTCTGATTTAAAAAGTGAATCAAGGGTTGATGAAATAATTGCAGAGTTGGAACAATCTCAAGCTGAAACAATTATTTTGCTTGGTGATTTACCTTTAAAACATTTTCTACCTTATTCCCCTATGTATAAAAACCTGTCTGATTTTGTAAAGTTTCATGGCTATGGGGAAGATAATCCAATTATTATCAATGGAAAGACTTACAATGTAATTCCTTTGAGTTCATCCAAGACAGGCTGGCAATTTGGGTAACAGTAATCAAAACTGGTTTGACATTCATAAAAAATGGGTTATAAAGAAAATGAATGAAAGGAAAGAGGACCAAAATATCAGGTTATTTCAGAAACCCAATTATTGTCTGGTTTGTGGTTCAAAAAATATTGCCTCATACCTATATGGAATGCCTGTCTTTTCAAAAAAACTTGAAAATGATATTGAGGAAGGCAAAGTGAAACTTGGTGGTTGTTGTATTTCGATTTTAGACCTTCCTGGGCTTGCCTGGATTGTGGAACAGATTATTTAATAGCGGAAACCAAATACAAATGGAAAAGGTAACTTTGTTTAGTTTAGAAAGACCTAAATATGTAAAATATCTATGCAAATATATTTTAATGAGAAAGATCAGTTGTTCTTTGATGGCCTATGATATTGGTAAATCTGTTAATTATGCTTGGGGAGATTCTGATTATGAGTATAACTATACTATCAAGCCCCCGATGAAGTAATGAAATTCTATCCACTATTCAATTTAAAAACTGGGGATAAATCAGGTCTTTTACTTGCAATAAAAGATTGATTCAGGTTGCAATAAAGCATACTCATTGTTTGGAGATTTTATGCGAGAGCATAATATTAAGTACGATAGCTTCTCATGGACATGAGAAAAAATTTTAACTTTTTCCTCAATGTTATTATCCTTAAATTGCATTTAATTGCTTATAGTTGTCCGTTTTGTATGTATCTGGTATGTATCAAATAAAAAAGCAGTAACAAATACATTGCTAACTGCCTTATTTTCAAGTAGCGAGGGCCGGGGATGATCCGGCGACCTCATGATTATGAATCATGCGCTCTAACCAGCTGAGCTACCTCGCCATTCCTCCAGTTTGAGGGTGCAAAGTTAATACCTTTCATATTTTTCAACAATCACATATTCCGATTTTTTCAATAATTGTTCATCGTGGTTTTCGCTCTGATAAGTTCTTCCTTTAACAAATTAGGAATGCATTACTTATAAATTCCATAAATAAACGCAAATCTCTTGAAAATTGAAAAAGGAAATCTATTTTTGCCGCTTCAAATCATAAACTAAATCATATTAACGATGACAAATCCAGCTGCCAACGAAATTAAATTCTTCAACGGACAGAACATCCCTGTTGAACTGCACAAAGTTCGTATTGTTCAGAAGTTATTCCTGAAGCCGGTTGACGAAAGACTGGCTGCCATGGAAGAAGGGGGTTACAATACATTCCAGCTAAATACAAAGGATATCTTCCTGGACATGCTCACCGACAGCGGTACCAATGCCATGAGCGACAACCAGGTCTCTTCCATGCTTAAGGCAGATGATGCCTATGCCGGATCGCAGAGCTTTTACAGGATGGAAGCCGCAGTCCGTGAAGTATTCGGTAAACATTGGGTTCTTCCTGTTCACCAGGGTCGTGCCGCCGAAAATATTATCTCTCAGGCTTTTATCAAGAAGGGTGATGTTGTTCCAATGAATTATCACTTTACCACCACGAAAGCGCATATGGAATTGAATGGAGCTGAAATACTTGAGATTTATACGGACGAAGCATTAAAGATTAAAAGCAATATCCCTTTCAAAGGAAATATCGATATTGATAAACTAAAGGCTGTCATAGCAAAATACGGGGCGGAGCATATTCCTTTTATTCGTCTCGAAGCTTCAACCAACCTGATCGGCGGACAGCCATTCTCGATGCAAAACATGAAAGAGGTCCGTAAAATTGCCGATCAGCATAAGATAATGCTCGTCCTGGATGCCAGTCTGATCGGTGAAAATGCCTGGTTTATCAAGAAACGCGAAGAAGGATACAAAAACGCGTCCATTAAAGATATCCTGCTTGAAATGTGTGCAATTGCCGATCTTGTTTACTTCTCAAGCCGCAAAGTCAGCTCGACCCGCGGGGGCGCTATCTGTACCAACAGCGAAGACATTTTCATGAAAATGCGCGACCTGGTAGTGCTCTACGAAGGATTTACCACCTATGGCGGTATGTCGGTGCGCGAAATTGAGGCAATGGCTGTAGGAATTTACGAAACAACGGATGATACAGTGATCTGTCAGTCGCCTTCTTTTATTGAATATGCTGTCAATGAATTGGATAAGCTGGGAGTTCCGGTGGTTACCCCTTCCGGCGCTCTGGGCTGTCATATCGATGCAGGAGGATTCCTTGCACATCTGCCGCAGGCTGAATACCCTGCCGGCGCCCTGGCGGCTGCGTTGTTTATCATTTCAGGTATCCGGGGAATGGAACGGGGGACGATCTCCAGCGTTCGTGATGCCGACGGCAACGATGTGCTGGCTGATGTTGAACTTCTTCGTCTGGCTTTCCCGCGCCGCGTCTTTACGCTTTCGCAGACCATGTTTGTTGTTGACCGTGTTCATTGGCTTTATAAAAACAGGGACCTTGTCGGTGGACTAAAGTTTGTGGAAGAACCCCCGGTACTGCGATTCTTTAACGGACGTCTTGCACCTACTTCAGACTGGCCGCAAAAACTGGTGGCCAAATTCAAGGCGGATTTCGGAGAAAGTTTATAATTGAAAACAACTCAATATTTCTAAACCCGGAGAATCATGAATTTCCGGGTTTTTTATTCTTTACCTGTAATGAATAGTAATAAGGGCATAAGGGTAATTCACAGGGTTATCAAAAATTTCTACTCAGGGAATAAGGGCAAATATGATAATTACAAATCCGGAAATAAGAAAACAATACGCAACCCATCCTAAAATTTAACGTCATTATGATCATTTTGTTGCTAAATTGTATCTTTATCCCGTATGCTGCAAATGCAAAAAAAGCGCCAATTCCGGATACTAAATTGTTATTCAAATACGAATCTAATTTTAAAACAAATATTGTGATTAAGATTTATCAGTTAATATTGCCTTTGATGTTTCTGGCGATCGCTGCAAAAGCCCAAACGTCTGCCCGAACGACTATCAACCTTAATGGGAAATGGGAATTTGATCAAACTACCGATGCATTTCCTCCGGCAAAATTTACCCGGATTATTCCTGTTCCCGGTTTGGTTCATCTTGCGGAGCCTAAAATTGAGGATTACGATAAGTTTTTCAAACGTGCCGAAAAGGTTGAGGCAAAGCTACAGCACAATCTTTACAATATTGATTATACGCCAAGATACAGTTGGTACCGGAAAAAAGTCTTTATCCCGAAAAAGCTCGAGGGCGCGGAGGGGATGATCACGATCAAAAAAAGCCAGTATGTTACACAGGTTTACGTAAATGGGATTGATATGGGAAGCTCGGAAGCTTGTTATACACCGATAGAATTTCCACTGACCAATGTCCTTAAATATGGCGCCGAAAACGAAATACTGATCAAATGCGGTGACAGGGTTTGGCTTCCGAGTTCTGCTGCCGGAGGTACAGATAAAGAGAAAGAACACTATTTACCGGGAATATGGGATGATGTATTGCTTTCTTTTACGGGCAAAGTGAGAGTTAACCGATTGCTCGTTCTGCCGTCACTCATTAATAAAAAGGTCACAGTAAAGACGCAGATTCGCAATTTGATTCCCGCCCAGATATTTTACGGTGATGCAATGCAGGACTCAGTAACACTAAAAATATCAATTGCAGAAAAACTCAGCGGTAAAGTTGTTGCGGTTAAGAGTGGACGGTTTGCCGCTAAACGTGACAATATATCTGAAGCGATATTGGAAATTCCATTGAAGGATATTAAAAGCTGGACTCCCGACAAACCATTTCTTTACCAGGCAATTGCAACTTTAGAAAATGACAAAGGCGTTTCCGATGAGTTGGTCAAACAATTTGGAATGCGTGATTTTACAAGAAAAGGTAAATTCTTTTATCTGAATGGCGAAAGAATAATTTTAAGAGGCACCAATATTACACTTCAACGGTTCTTTGAAGATCCCGACTGTGGAAACCTTGCATGGGATCGTGAGTGGGTAAAAAAACTGCTGATTGATTACTCCAAACAGTTGAACTGGAATATGATGCGTATCTGTGTGGGTATCGCTCCTGATTTTTGGTATGATTTGGCAGACGAGTACGGATTGATGTTTCAGAACGAATGGCTTTACTGGCAAAATCACGGATGGGATGATGAGATTCGTAAGGAATATACAGATTGGGTTTGGTCCGACGGAAATCATCCAAGCATTGCCATCTGGGACGCAATCAATGAAAACACAGATGATTATATCGGAGGGACCCTTATCCCGGAACTTAAAAAACTTGATCCCACCCGAATCTGGGATGCCGGTTATATGACGAGTGATCAGATGGCGCTTGATGAAATGGATGAACCGCACCCTTACCAGGGACGAATAAGCAGTATTCAGCCGGGCTCGACCAAAAACTTTTATCCACTTGGAAATCTTGATTATAAACCTCCAATCCTTCAGAAGATTCAAGGTTCAAGCTCTGCACAACTTGTCAATGAATATGGATGGATCTGGCTGTGGCGTAACGGATTACCGAGTAAATTAACCGTTGAGGTTTATGAGTATTATTTGGGAAAGAATTCCACTCCCGAACAAAACCGTGAATTACAGGCTTATTGGATGCAATTGGAAACTGAATGGCTGAGAAGCGAACCTTCTATTGCCGGAGTACTTGCATTCTGCTTACTGACAAATAATTACGGCTATACAGGCGATTGGTTCGTAGGAAATATCAAGGATCTGAAACCTTCTCCGACACTCGATTGGTTTCATCATGCATTTGCTCCTACAGCAGTATTTATTAACCTTACTGACGAACGCTATACCAAATTTATCGAGCCTCATCAGCCGGGCTCGACTTTGCTTTTCAATCTGGCAGGTATTAATAATCAAAACGTTACTATTAATGGAACGGTAAATATTAAACTTATCAATCAGAAAGGAAAGAATTTTTCTGAACAAAGTTTTCCGGTAAAATTGGAGTCGTTTCTTAGAAAAGATATTCCTGTGTCAATAACTTTCCCGGGCGAAGCGGGTGGTTATGTTCTGGTTGCAGTATTTACGCCTGAAAACGGGACGCCGGTTATCAGCCGAAGGTTTCTCAGGGTGGGGCAAGCCTCAAATTATAGCTACTATAATTTAAAACCATAATATTGTAATAATAACCTGAACATCACCGGGAAACCAGTTTTAATGAAGAATACAATACATTTTTTAAATTTTATCAGAAAACGATTGATCCGAAATAAGGGAATAAGGGTAGATGATGGGAATGGTCGAATTTTCTGCTACTGAGGGAATAAGGGTTTTTATATCAGATAATAGGGATAAATTTGATCTTCATCATCAACTGCTCCTCGTCATTGTCAATATTGAGTCCACTCCGAAAAATAATCTTGTTGCCACCAAAGCACTAACACCATCCGCAGTCGAAATAATCTATATTACAATTTTTTGTGGATTTTGGTGACGTCCGATAGTTATCGGTGGCATAAATGACTTTTCGGAGTGGACTCAATATTTATATTTTTGTACCTTGAAACTTTTAATCTCTAACCATGCCCGACTGGAAGGAAATCCGAAAGCAATTTCCTGTACTTCAAAAAATGACCTACCTGAACCCTGCAGGAGGTTCGCCCATGTCAATTTCAGCGGCAAACAGCGCTAAAAGATACTTTGATGAAATGGTCGCCGAAGGAGATTGCCCTTACGAAGAATGGATGCGCCGAACCGAAGTGACGAGACAAAAACTGGCGGAGTTGATTAACTCCTCGCCTTCTGAAATCGGTTTCACCACCAATACTTCCACCGGGATGAACCTTGTCAGCCTGATGCTCCGCGGAGAAGGGAGTGTGCTTACCCTAAGAGACGAATTCCCCTCCTCAACTGTAGCATGGATAAACAACGGGTTTAAAGTAAGTTTTGTGGAACCCATAAACAATGCTTATCCCGTTGACGAAATAGAAAAATATATTACTCCGGGGATAAGAATTATGGTTGCCTCCTACGTGCAGTATCGCACAGGGTACAGGTTGAACCTTGAAGGATTGGGAAAACTTTGCAGAAAATACAATCTCATTTATGTCGTGAATGCCACCCAGGGAATTGGGGTGATGCCTATCGATGTCAAAGCGGCAGGAATTGATTTTATGGTTTTTTCAGGACTAAAGTGGACGACATCGGGTTACGGAGCGGGAGCGATTTTCATAAGCAAAAAGATGCTGGAAAAATACAGGCTTCCTGTGGCAGGGTGGCAAAGTACAGAAGATCCGGATAAAATGGACAACAGTAATTTCAAAATACGAAAGGAAGCCTCAGCCATTGAATCTGGTTGTCCTCATTTCCCTTCGATCTTTGCCCTTAGCGGCGCCCTGGATCTCATCCGTTCAATCGGCCCGGAGAATATATATCAGCGGGTGCTCAGCCTTAACAAGTATCTCCAGCGCCGTGCCGAAGAATCCGGTCTTTCAGTGATAGCTCCTCCAAAGGATGAAAACAGGTCAGGAATCCTTATCATAAAAACGGCAAATGCCAAAAAGATTAAAGAAGATTTAGCCGCCAAAAACATTATCGTTTCAGTGAGGGGAGAAGGAATCCGCGTATCGGTGAGTTTCTTCAACGATGAGGATGATATTGAGAAATTTATCACCGAAGCTGAGAAAATAAAACATCTTTTCTGAATTTTCACCAATCTGAAAAATATTATAAATTGATTTGGACAATAGCACGAAGTATTGGTCTGTGTTTAATTATCTTTGTATCCCTGATTAAATCTGCATTTAGTCTGATAAAATTAACCTCTTAAAAACGGAATCCTGCCACCCTTGAATGAAGAAGATGTTCTCCAATGAGGCTTTTGCGGTGATGCACCACCGGGATTTCAGGTTTTTCCTCGCTTACAGGTTTTTCATTACTTCGGCGACCCTGATGCAGTCGGTGGTTGTGGGATGGCAGTTGTACAGCATCACAAAAGATGTTCTTTCACTCGGAATGATTGGCCTGACTGAGGTGGTACCACAGGTCAGTATAGCCCTGATTGCCGGCCATTACGTGGATATCTGGGACCGGAAAAAGATCATCTTCCACACCTCTTTTCTGTTACTGCTGGGTTCCTCCCTGCTGGCCCTGTACAGTATCCCCTCTCTGAAACTCCAGTTGTTGCTGGGAGTTTTACCTATCTATGTGACCGTCTTTCTGACCGGGCTGGTAAGAGGGATCCTGATGCCCGCCAATGTGGCACTGCTGGGTCAGATGATTCCCCGTAAACTTTTAGCAGAAGCCGCTACCTGGAGCAGTACCACCTGGGAAATTGCGGCGGTCGCAGGACCTGCAGTGGGAGGCCTTGTCTACGGTTTCTTCGGCGTCGTTGCTGCCTATTCGGTGATATTTGTATTCTTCCTCGTCTCCATCTTTTTTATGTTTTTTATTAAAAGTCCGGGTAAAGTGGGGATTGATCACACGGCTCAAACCGGGATATTATCGAGAATCAAGGAAGGTATACGTTATGTCTTTAACAGCCAGGTATTGCTCAGCGCCTTCGGGCTTGATATGTTTGCCGTGCTGTTTGGCGGGGCAGTAGCCATGCTTCCCGTCTATGCATCTGATATTTTGAAGGTTGGTCCTGAGGGGCTTGGAGTTTTAAGGGCAAGCCCTGCGGTTGGAGCCATCCTGATGTCTGTTGTCCTGGCATTTAATCCCCCCGTAAAGCGTTCGGGGCCAATTTTATTATCCAGTGTCTTTGGATTTGGGGTTTGCATGATCGTCTTTGCCTTATCAAAAAGTTTTATCCTATCGGTTGTAAGCTTATTTCTGAGCGGTTGTTTTGATAATGTCAGCGTGGTGATCCGTGCAACCATACTGCAGTTATTTACCTCGAACGAGATGAAAGGCAGGGTAGCCGCTGTAAACAGCATTTTTGTCGGATCATCGAATGAATTGGGCGCCTTTGAATCCGGAGTCGCGGCAAGGTTAATGGGGCTGATCCCTTCCGTCGTGTTCGGAGGTGCAATGACCCTTCTGGTTGTCATAATGGCGGTATGGAAGGCCCCGGCATTGCGGAAGCTTTCACTCAGGGACAAATACATTCATCCATAAACAGAATTTGATTATCCATTTTTCATTTAGTATCCCGTTACCTGATGAAAAATGATTTTTGTTTTACCTTTATGCCGGTCTACAAGTCATTGGGTATGGGAAACAAAAAAAGACAGAAGAATCATCGTCCGAAGGTGAAGAATCCACCGGTGGCTGTTAAAGCTGAAGAGTTCGACAGAAGGAAAATATACGGCGCGCTAATTTTAATTCTGATCATTTCATTTGTTGTCTATCTTCCTGTTTTTCACAACGGACTTCTGGCCTGGGATGATGAAGGATATATCAATAATAATCTCCTTGTCCATTCATTCAACCTTAAGGAGATTTTTTCCCAAAATGTAATGGGGAATTATCATCCTGTGTCCATTCTGATACTCGCTATTGAGTATCATTTTTTCGGATTAAATCCCGCAGGCTATCATGCCGTTAACCTTTTGCTTCATCTTATAAATGTCCTGCTTGTTTTTTATGCAGTCTATCTTGTAAGTGATAAATACGCAGTAGCATTGGTTGCATCATTGCTTTTCGGGATTCATCCTTTGCATGTTGAATCGGTCGCCTGGGCTGCAGAATTAAAGGACTTACTTTATACGCTGTTTTTCCTTTCCTCTTATATATTTTACCTGAAGTATCTTAAAGAACTAAAAAGAGCGGCAGGAGCAGCAGCAGGAAAGGTTTCAGCAACTGCAAAGGCTACTGCCACTGCTACTGCCACTGCGACTAAGTTTTATTACCTGGCTTTAGTGCTGTTCGCTTTTTCTCTTCTGTCAAAAGCCATGGCGGCTTCACTGCCTCTGGTGTTGATACTGACGGATTATTTCAAAGGAAGAAAGATGGATAGTAGAGACGCGATTAATCGCGTCTCTATCGAAAAAGCGCCCTTTTTCGTCCTTGCCATCATTTTGGGAATAGTGGCAATTTTTGCACAGAAATCCTTCGGTGCGACTGATCTCACACAGGGTTTTACATTTTTCCAGCGGATTGTCTTTGCTTCTTACGGATTTGTCACTTACCTGGTCAAATTGTTATTCCTTTGAATTTAAGCTCTTTTTATCCTTATCCTGTAAATGGGAGGTGAATCAATTCCCATACAATATTATCTCTATCCGGTTTTATCTTTAGGGATTGCGGCATTTGCCATTTATTCATTGCGTTTTTCAAAGAAAATCATTTTCGGCATAGGATTTTTTACCATTACTGTTCTGCTTGTGTTACAGTTACTGCCTGTTGGTAAGGCAATTATGGCTGACAGGTACAGATACATTCCTTCTATCGGGATTTTTTATCTTGCAGGGGAAGGACTTTCGACATTAATGACGAAAAAGTTGAAATGGACTGCCGTCATCCTTCTGTTTACAGTTGCTCTTTTATTTTCAGTCAAATCCTATACCAGATGCAGTATCTGGAACAATGATATATCTTTATGGAATGATGTCCTCAGTCATCACAAATGTGCAATTGCATATTATAATCGCGGTTTTGCTTTTATGAATAAAAAAAGTACTGACGAGGCTTTAAAGGATTATAATAAAGCCATTGAGCTAAAACCTGACTATGCTGATGCCTATCTGAGCCGAGGCAATATCTTTCTGAACCAAAAACGAAATGATGATGCTTTAAAAGACTACAATAAAGCTATCGAGCTAAGACCCGACTATGCAGACATTTACCTGAGTAGGGGTATCTGTTTATATTTGAAAAACGAAATGATGATGCGTTAAGAGACTACAATAAAGCGATTGAATTGAAACCTGACTATGCACCGGGGTATTTTAACAGAGGGCTCCTGGAATATAATACAGATAACAAAGATGCTGCCTGTAAGGACTTTCGAAAGGCAGCTGCTTTAGGATTAAAACCGGCGGCAGATATATTAATTCAGATTTGCAAATGATCAATATTCAATGTTTAATTATCAATGTTCCAGCGTTTCAGCGTTTCATCGTTCCATCTCATAATCTGTAACGTTGAAATTCTGAAACACTGAAACTTTCAAATTTGCAGGCGGTAAAAAATGTTCCGTCAGTCAGTAAATTGTATCTGCACTCACATCATTCATAATGCCATCCCCCTCTCAACCTTGCACCAGGTCCGGTCTTTATTCGTAGTTTATTCGTATATTATTCGTAGATCATTCGTATAAGATACGAATAAACTACGAATAATCTACCTATAATCTACAAATAATCTCCGGAGCAATAGCTCTCTTTATGGCGGGTATTCCAAAGAACTGCCTCATTACGAACCTGTCGACATTCCTAAATTTTATCCGCATGAGGAATTTATCAAAGATATCAGCAATCTGAAAGGAGATACTCTTGCGATAACCAATTTCGACAGGAACCATTTTAAAGGCACCATTACCCTTGAACAAAAGAAAATGCTTTTCCTTTCCATACTTTACAGTCCGGGATGGTCTGCCCATGTTGACGGGGAAAAACAAAAGCCTTTAAGAATCAATATAGCATTTCCTGGTCTGCTCCTGGATAAAGGCTATCACAGGATTGAACTTTCATTTACTCCGCCGCTGTTTTATCCGGTAGCCGGGATTTCGATTGTTTCTGTTTTGCTGTATATTGTTTTGCTGATTCTTTACAAAAGGGGGAACAGGCAACAGACAACAGGCAATAGTAATTAAAGAATTAAGAATTAAGAATTAAAAGAGTGAATTTTATTTAATTTTATCCCATCAACTATTCACCTTTAGTTACTCTGATCTTCGATTTATGAAAAATAAAAAAGAAATTAAACATCATTCATCTGAATCCAAACACTTTCAAAGAGAGGTAAGTATCACTGATTCTGTCAGAATGAGAGTCTTTATTGCGTTGGGTGTTATTATCCTGATTTCAATTATCGTTTATTTGCCGATTTTTCCAAATGCCTTTTTGCAATGGGATGACAGTTCTTATATTGAAAATAATCCTTTGGTTCATTCCTTTAATCTGGGGGAGATTTTTTCCCAAAATGTGATGGGCAATTATCATCCTTTTACCATTCTTATTCTTGCCGTTGAATATCATCTTTTCGGATTGAATCCGGCAGGTTATCATGCAATTAATCTTATACTGCATCTGTTGAATACATTGCTTGTTTTTTATGCGGTTTATCTTCTCAGCGACAAAGCCCTGGTCGGGTTGGTTGCCTCGCTGTTGTTCGGGATTCATCCTTTGCATGTTGAGTCGGTTGCCTGGATTTCGGAATTGAAGGATCTGCTTTATACACTGTTTTTCCTGGCCTCCTATGTTTACTACCTGAAATACATTAAAGAGCAGAAGAGAGCGGCAGGGGCAGGAGCAGTGGCGAGCACCAACGAAAGGACACGGATCACAGATCCGCGCCAGCGAGGGCAGAAGAGAGTGGCAGCAGCAGGAGCTGCCGCAGGGGCAGGGGCAAGATCAGCAGCACTAACTGCCACTGCTACTGCTACTGCTACTAAGTTTTATTACCTGGCGTTAGCGCTGTTCGCTTTTTCACTTCTGTCAAAGGCGATGGCGGTATCCCTGCCGCTGGTGTTGATACTGACAGATTATTTTAAAGGAAGAAAGATCGATAAAAAGACACTGATTGAAAAAGTGCCGTTTTTTGTTCTTGCCCTAATTTTTGGATTATTGGCCATTCATGCCCAGAAATCATTCGATTATATTCAGAACACGACATTTACCACTTTTCCCCAACGGGCCGTATTCGCATCATATGGGTTTATCACTTATCTGATCAAGATGTTATTTCCGTTAAATCTAAGCGCTTTTTATCCATACCCTGTGAATATTAATGGGATATTTATTCCTTCCCGTTATCATTTATATTTTATTGCCTTTTTAGCCCTGGCGATTTATCTATTTTTTTACGGTCAGCGATTACCCAAAAAGGTCATTTTCGGCCTGGGATTTTTTACAATAACCATTTTACTTGTTCTGCAGTTACTGCCTGTTGGCAAAGCCATAATGGCTGACCGTTACAGTTATATTCCTTCGATCGGGATTTTTTACCTGGCCGGGGAGGGATTTATGTATTTGCTGAACAAAAAGATCAAATGGCCCGCAGTCGCCTTATTGAGTTTGGCAGGAGTCCTATTTTCTGTAAAAACTTATGCCAGGTGCGGTATCTGGAAAGATGATATGACCCTATGGAATGATATTATAAGCCAGAATAAAGAAGTTGAGGAAGCCTATTACAAGGGCTATTTCTTTGATAAAAGAGGGAATACGGAAGGGGTTAAAACCGCCAATTCGGATAAAATGAAACCAGGAAGTGCAGAAGATCATTTTAAGAAAGGAACCAAATATGCGAATTTGTTTCAATATAAGGATGCAATCAAAGAATTCACAAGCGCTGTTGAACTAAAACCGGATTATTTGGAAGCCTATAATTTAAGGGGGATTGCCTATGTGAATGAAAAGAAATTTGATGAAGCCATTGAGGATTTCACTCAGGTTATCGAACTTAAACCGGGAATTGCATTGGCTTATAATAACAGAGGGATCGCTTTTTACAATGAAAAACGAAATGATGAGGCGCTATCAGATTTTACCAGGGCTATCGAACTGGATCCGGGGTATGTTCTTGCCTATAATAACAAGGGCAATGTTCTTTATGATGAGAAGAAATTTGATGAAGCTGTCGCAGCTTATTCAAAGGCAATAGAATTAAAACCTGATTATAAACTGGCCTGGTTTAAACGAGGGATGGCGGAGTATAATCTGGGCCAAAAGGATGCTGGCTGTATGGATATGAAACAGGCTGCTGACCTTGGGTACAATCCTGCCATTGAGGCGTTGGCAAAGTTTTGTAAATAAGAGATTTTGTTCTGTCACATATCCGTCACATAAATGTGACGGCAAAGGATAGACAGAAATGTAGAGGTAAGATAGATTTGTTTTTGTTCCATCACATAAATGTGACGGCAAAGGATAGGCGGTGAGGGATGGTGAGATTGATATTTTGTTTTCCGTCACATAAATGTAACGGCAAAGGATAGACAGCAAAGGATAGACAGCAAAGGATAATTCTATGATTCAAAACAAAACAGTTGCGGTAGTCATGCCGGCTTATAATGCGGAACAGACATTGGAAATAACTCTTAAGGAAGTGCCGCATGATATTGTCGATTTTGTGATTCTGGTTGATGACTGCAGCAGCGATAATACAATGGAATTGGCCACCCGGCTTGGGATTCAGCATGTTATAAGACATGATTATAATAAAGGGTACGGCGGTAATCAAAAAACCTGTTATAATAAAGCCCTTGAGACGGGGGCTGACATTGTTGTTATGCTGCACCCCGATTACCAGTATACTCCCAAACTGATTCATTCAATGTGCTATCTTATTGTAAACGATGTTTATCCGGTTGTTTTCGGAAGCAGGATTCTGGGAAGCGGAGCTATTAAGGGCGGGATGCCGGTTTACAAGTATATTGCAAACAGGTTTCTTACATGGTTTCAGAACCTGATGCTGAGAAAAAAATTGTCGGAATATCATACGGGTTACAGGGCTTTCAGTACGAGAGGTATTGCGTAAAATAAATTTTATGAATAATTCGGATGATTTTATATTTGATAATGAAATAATTGCCCAGATTTTTCACAATGGATATGATATTGCCGAGATTACCTGTCCGACCAGGTATTTTAAGGAGGCATCATCGATTAACTTTACAAGGGGCGTAAAATATGGATTAGGGATATTGAAGGTATCCATGCTTTACAGGCTGCATAAGTGGGGGGTGGTGAGATATAAAATTCTTGATTCATAGATTTATAAATCCGTCACATAAATCCATCACATAAATCCGTCACATAAATCCATCACATAAATCCGTCACATAAATCCATCACATAAATCCGTCACATAAATGTGACGGCAAAGGATAGACGGCAAGGGATGGTGAGATTGATATGTTGTTTTCTATCGGCAAAGGATAGGCGGAAATGTGGGGGCAAATGATAAATGGCAAAGGACATTAGCTCAAAAAGTATTTGATCATTATCCTTTGCCGTCAGCTTTAGCTGACGGACGGATAATTATTTAACTGCTTTAGTCCTTTATCTTTTCAAAACCCAATTTGCTTATAAATTGCCGGGATTCTTCCTCCCAGGAAATTTGTTTGTGATGCTTATCCTGATTTTTAATGTACAACCTTACCTTATTGATTTGAGAAGGGCTCACAGACACTGCAAAATAATCATCCTGCCATTCAAAGTGGCTGGTAAGGATTTTCTGTTTGTTAATCCAGAAAGAGCTTTCACCTTTAAGCAGATGCATTAAACAGGCAATATTTTGTTGTTTATCAAGACTAATGAGTGCATGAACGTGGTTTTCATGGGCATTGATGTAATCAAGAGCAATATTTTCAGATTCAGCATTTGTTCTGAAATGTTTAAGCAGGTCGGGCCGAAAAGAAAAGGGAATATAAGATTCCCTGTTTTTAGTACTCCAGACACAATGCAGCCAAATTTTTACATAGGACATATCGTTCTTTTAGGGATATCAGATTAAATTTAATGAATTCAGAGGATAAATGAAAATTAATTTGAAATATTTATTGTTCCGTCACATAAATGTGACGGCAAAGGATAGGCAGAAATGTGGGGGCAAAGGATAGATTTGTTTTTGTTCCGTCACATAAATGTGACGGCAAAGGATAGGTAGAAATGTGGGGGCAAAGGATAGATTTGTTTTTGTTCCGTCACATAAATGTGACGGCAAAGGATAGGCAGAAATGTGGGGGCAAAGGATAGATTGTTTTTGTTCCGTCACATAAATGTGACGGCAAAGGATAGGCAGAAATGTGGGGGTAAGATAGATTTGTTTTTGTTCCGTCACATAAATGTGACGGCAAAGGATAAGCGGAAATGTGGGGGCAAAGGATTGAGGATCAAAATGTCCGGTTTTATTATCCTTTGCCGTCAGCTTTAGCTGACGGAGGTTTATTTTATTTTAACCAGCTGCATAGAGCTGTTGTTTTTTGCCACTAAGATTGCCCTGTTTTTGTTTTTTCCGATATGAATCAGATTTATTTTCCTTACATCGCCACCGATGAGTAATCCGCTGTTTGTATAGGGTACAGGTTCAAAGTTGCCTTTCCCGTCTCCTTTTAAATAAAGTCCTATACTTGCATCATTCCTGGTTGTTTCAATTTCAGAGCCGTACATATTGCCGGCAATGACAAGATCCAGGTTTCCATCTCCGTCGATATCTTCTTTTATAATGCTGTTTACAGAAGATATCTGAGCCTGGTTCGGGAGCGGATGGGCGATGAAGGTGCCGTTACCCTTATTTTCAAAATAACAGGTTGCAAAGTTGGTAGCTTTGTAGCTCAAGGCGCTTTTCAGATTATCTGAGCCGTATACATCTGCCAGCGTTGCTTTTGCAAAATCCCTGTAAGTCGGAAATTTTTGCCGGATAAAAGGAGTCTGAATTGCACTGCGATCACGTCCATACACAGGGAATAAAGTATCATTATAAAAATAGCCAAGCGCGATGTCGAGCGTGCCGTTATTATCGAAATCCTTTGCATATATCTCAAAGGGATATTTTTTACTTGCCTTGTATTGATAATTCAGGCCGAGATTTCCTGCTACCAGATCCATGTCGCCGTCATGATCAAAATCACCGGCAATCACACAGTTCCACCAGCCTGTTTCATTTGAGAGTCCTGCACGATCGGTCATGTCTTCAAAAGCGCTGCCTTTGTTTTTAAATATTTTCACCGGCATCCATTCTCCAACAATTACAAGGTCCGGTTTCCCATCGCCATCGACGTCGGTAAATACGGCATCTGTCACCATTCCAATATTTTTAAGCTGAGGAGCGACTTCAGAAGTTACATCGGTGAAGAGGACTTTGTTGGGTTTGCTGTCGTTTCTCAGAATGTGGCTTGTTGCAGGGAACGGGTATTTGCCTGGTTTTTGCCGGCCTCCGACGAAAAGATCCAGATCACCATCCCCATCATAATCACAAGCAACAACACAGGAACCGCTTCCGGTCATATCGGGCAATGCATTTTTGGCTTTTTTGAAATTGCCTTTGCCGTCGTTTAAATAAAGCCTGTCCTGCAGATTCACTGAGCCTTCTTCATACTCATTACTTCCGCTTACCACATATAGGTCCAGATCACCGTCATTATCAGCATCAAAGAAGGCTGCTCCAACATCTTCACAATTCATATCTTCCGACCAGGGCAAATCACCTGAGTCTTTAAAACCATCATTTGTCTGAATGAACAATTTACCCGCATGGCCTTTGGCGCCTCCGACATAAAAATCTTCCAGACCGTCATTATTAACATCGCCTACCGCCAGACACGGGCCGAGATCAGACATTTTATGAGGCAACATGCTTTCCGGGGTTCTGTGAGACATTAAACTTTGCTGGTCCATTTCGTTGAATGTATCTTCCACGTGTTTATAGTTGAGGTGAACCGACCTGGTTATATCACTGAATAAAAGGGGATCAGTGTAAGAAAAGTCATGCATTTTACCGGCATCCTTATAATACAAGGTTTTGCTTTGATTTGCAGGTGTATTTATAAGAACCTGTTCTTTGCCGTCAGGCCAGATAACATCAATTTCGGGTATAATGGAATCTTTTCCCACACCAAAACTGAGAACAGGACTTACTGATGATTCAAAGCCACGGGTCAGGTATTGTTCCTCCATTTGCATCTGACCTTTTTGCCTTAGAATAATCTTAGTCCCGATACCGAAAGTATTTTGAGCAGTACCCTTGAGATCAAACCGGATATAATTCCCCAGACCTTTTTCCCGGCAGGTGTTTTTATAAATAAAGGAAGGTTCTGTTGAATTGTTTACAACGATGTCGATATCCCCGTCATTATCAAAATCCGCATAGGCAGTCCCATTGGAACATGTAAGAGAATCAGGCGCCCATATTCCGTTCATTTTTTTGAATGTCAGGTCTCCATTGTTTCTGAAAAAGAAGTTGTTTTTTCTTCTTGGAGGCATATCTTTCAAGACGTTAAGAGACAAAGGGCTGTACAGATAGCCGGATCGGTTCAATTCCCCGGATTCCAGCATCCGGGCGATTTTTTTACTGAAATATGTTTTAAAATCAGCATTTAAATAATCAGCCTTGTAGCCGTTAGGGACAAATAAATCTTTTTTGCCGTCGTTATCCATGTCGAAGAGCATTGGTCCCCAACTCCAGTCTGTAGCCGATATTCCTGCAAGCTGGGCTATATCGGAAAAAACGGGTTTTTGACCTTTTCCAATAATGCCATTATTCATTTGAAGCGTATTAAACCTGAACTGATGGTGTTCTCCCAGATCGACAAGGCGCTGATAAATCATGGGACTCATTGATTCAAGGCTTGACTTTGAAGTGTAATTATCATTGGCTATCATTTCGAAGGTAATGATGTCCGACCAGCCGTCATTGTTGAAATCAGCCAATGAATTGCCCATGGAAGCGTAGGAAGTGTGGTAAAGGGATTCATTGCCTGATTCCGTAAAAGTTCCGTTCCGGTTATTCAGGTATAACTTATCTTTCCCCATAAAATCGGTGCATACATAGACATCAGGCCAGCCGTCATTATTTAAATCACTTATGCCCAGACCCAAATCCATCATCAGACTGTTATTTAATAAACCTGCCTTTTTTGAAATATCCACATATTTCCCGTTCCGGTTTTCATATAATTTGTCCCCTGTTAAATTGCTTTCTTTACCCAGATTTTCCTCAAGGTTCTCCATTCTAAAGATATCGGGGTCCGGAGAATGATTAATAAGAAACATATCAAGATCCCCGTCATGGTCAAAATCGAAAAAAGCAGCCTGTGTGGAACATGCGGGAATATCCAGCCCATATTTTGCACTCTCTTCCCGGAATGTAGGAATTCCGTCTTTATTTAATCCCTGGTTCACAAGCAGTTTATTCTTCCTCATTTCAGGATCTTTGTAGGGACCTGAATTGCAGATATAGATATCCATCCAGCCGTCGCCATTGATATCGACAGTAGTAACTCCTGTATGTAATCCCGGGATATTTTCTGTTCCGGATAATGCCGAAATATCTTCAAAGTGCATGTTTCCCTTGTTGAGGTACAACTTGTTCTTCCCGAGCATTGACAGAAAATAGATATCCTGAAGACCGTCATTATTAAAATCTGCTACAGCCACCCCAGATCCATTATTGAAATTTATGTAATTAAATCCGTTCAGTTCGGGCGTTTCCGTAAAATCATCGGTAAAGTTTATACCGCTTTCCGATGCGGGTACAATTTCGAAAAGCGTTGACTTTTCCTGGTGGCTATTCAAAACCTTTATGGACCCGTTTTTTTCTTTACAGGAAATAATCAGAAATATTAAAGCGCTGATCCAAATTATCTTCATAATAAACGAATTTCACGAATTTTTAACGAATTCCACGAATTTTATTCCAATTACATGACATGAATAAGAGGGTTTAATTTGAGATGCCTCATTCGCAAATCTAAAGGATATATTTCAGATAAAAGAAATTTGAGATATAAAAAACGAGTTATGAGATATTTTCAAATCCTCAAATTAAGGCAGACTGATTAAAATTTTGTTGAATAAAAATGTAAGGGTATAAAAATCCAAAACAAGCGATATCCTGACCAGGTGTTCAGAACCTGGTTTTTGAATTTCTGAGGCCATTTCTGAGGTTAAATTTTAATCTAAAATTGGCTGTCCGGATTTCAATATTATGATTACAAGAGCTGTTAAGGGAAAAGCGGACTTAAAGCGGACTTAAACCGGACTTAACAAGGAGATAGAATTTTGTATTTATTGTTAAATGCTTAGTACAAAAAGCAGGGTCTTAATTTTGTTGAAACAAGAAATCAAAAGGGCACTAAAAAACGATGGGAAGAAGAAAAAGTAAAATGGTCTGTTACGGATTTTGAACAAATTTTATTTAAAGAGGAAAATCTCTTTAATAAAATCCACTAAGTGCAGATTCAGAGAAATTATTATATTTGACGTCCACGGATTAATTCCGGTTCTTTGTGTTAATTAAATCTAAATGGGGAAGAGTTGGGTATCAAAAAGTTAAATATATTTTAGCAATGTTCTTAAATAGGAAGCTTTACAGAAATTCAAAATATTACAACAGGACTTTGGGCTTTAGGATGCAGACTATCGGATCAGATTTCAAGGGAGTCTGTGTAAAAAAACATCTTGCCCCAAGTACATTGATTCATTGTATCCCTGTTATAATTTTTTTTGCTTTACTTCTTTTATTACCCGGTTGTAATTCCAACAACAAATCTTCTTCCAAGTCTGAAGGGAAATCATTGACACCACCTGCAGCAAATGGAGATTACTTTCAGGAGATTGGGAAGGAGATAGGAATAGATTTTGTGCATTCCATCGGAGATAAAGAATTATCCAATATCGTTGAATCAAGCGGAGGCGGCGCTGCCTTTCTGGATTATGACCAGGATGGATTTATTGACCTGTATGTTTGCAGCGGGACCTGGGTTGAAGGACTCAGCAGCGGCGATAAACCCGATAAGATGCCTCACAATCATCTTTATCACAACCTCGGGAATGGTACTTTTGAAGATGTTACCAAAGAAGCGGGTTTGGATAAGCCGTGGTATAGCATGGGAGTGACTGTCGGGGACTTCAATAATGATGGTTACCCTGATTTGTTCATCAGTAATTATGGTACGAATGTTCTTTATAAGAATAATGGTGACGGAACATTTTCCGATGTTACAAAGAAGGCAAAGGTAGGGGGAGGGGGACATGATTTCAGTGTAGGTGCAACCTGGCTCGATTACGATAATGACGGCTACCTTGACCTTTATGTCGGGAATTATCTCAGTTTTGATCCGAAGTACAAATATTATTATGCTCCTGACGGATTCCCGGGACCACTTGCCTATGACAGTCAGCCTGATATTTTGTACCATAACAACGGGGATGGCACTTTCGAAGATGTAACTAAAAGAATGGGAATTGTTGACGTTGACGGAAGGGCCATGGGCGTAGGGGCTGCTGATTATGATGACGACGGATTTACTGATATTTATGTCGCAAATGATCATACTTTGAATTACCTGTGGCATAATGACGGAGGCAAAGGATTTACTGACCGTGGGACCATGACAGGAACAGCCTTCAGCCAGGCCGGGGAATCGACTGTCAGCATGTCGGTGGATTATGCTGACTTTAATGGAGACGGATTACTCGATATTTTTCTCTCCGATGATAAATACTGTTCTCTTTACGAAAACCTTGGCAACGGCATTTTCAGCGATAAATCTTATACTGCCGGCATTTCAATGCCTGCCGGGCAATATGTCGGATGGTCGACTGCCTTTGTAGATTATGACAATGACGGTGATGTCGATATTTTCAAAATCAACGGAGCGCTGAAGCATTTGTACGGACAGGAAGATCAATTATTTGAAAATACAGGAGACGGGAAATTCAAGGATGTTTCCGTCGGAAGAGGGGCCTATTTCCAAAAAGAACTTGTGGGACGGGGAGCCTGCTTTGGCGACTATGATAATGATGGAGATATTGATGTGTTTATTGTCAACCTGAATGACCACGGAGCATTTCTGAGGAATAATAAAGGGAACCAGAATAACTGGATCATGATTAAGCTTGTCGGAACGAAGAGTAACAGGGATGGGATAGGCGCCAGGATTAAGATGGTTTCAGGAGGAATTGTTCAAACAGCAGTAAGGAAAAGCACGACGGGATATCTCTCCTCGAGTGATCCGAGGATTCATTTCGGTCTTGCAAAAAATGACAAGGCTGATAAAATTGAGATAAAATGGCCATCGGGAAAGACACAGGTGCTTGAGGATGTAAAAGCCAACCAGATTATTACGGTTCAGGAACCCTAAAGAAGACGGTAGGCTATAGACTATAGACTTTAGGTTATGGCAAGAATTACGAATATACGAATTAGGAATTAAGAATTTAAACAAAGAGTGGCCGGATTAAGTAAAAATATATCTTTTATATTTGTATTATTGATCGCAGGATTACTAACATCCTGCAAGCAAAAATCATTAGACGGCACCATCATATTTACGCAGGTTAAAGAAAAATTGAAGGACAGCGATTCTGTTGACAGAAATTCATGGAGATATATTTTGCCTTCACAACTGGTAGAATTAAATCCAACTGGACGGTTGAAATCTCCCAAAGTTCTTACATCTGATTATTATTCTGCCTGTTCTCCCGAGATTTCATAGCGATGGAAAGCATATGTTATTTGCAGGCCAGCTTAAACAGAACGAGCCATGGCAGATATGGGAAATGGATTTGGCCAATCTAAAAGCCAGGCAGGTAACTTTTGCAAAAAATAATTGTATTGATCCGGCTTATTTGCCTTTGGGAGGATTTGTATTCACTGGATTTTTGCCGGATGATTCAGTGAAATCCGGATATTCTCTGTTTACAGGTAATCTTGATGGTTCAGATATAAAAAGAATTACATTTAATCCTCATACTTATTTTACGGCGTCGGTATTGCAGGATGGCCGCATTTTATCTAACAGCAGGAAAGTTTATCCTGAACAGGGAAATGCTTTGCTTCTGGTTATGAGGCCGGATGGCACAAAGTCTGAATTATTCTATAATAGCCCTGAAAGCAGTAATATAGAAAGCAGGGGATGGGAAACATTGAATAATGATATTGTCTTTATTGAATCGCATAAAGGAGGTAATAAAAAAAGTGATATCATTTCCGTTAATTATAACGAGCCTTTCCATTCCCGTGAAAATCTCACATCGAAAATCGAGGGTGATTTTGGATATGTTTATCCTGAGGAATCCGGCAAATTTCTGGTGTCTTATCGTAAGTCCGAGTTCAGAACCTTATGGCCTCTATGAATTTGATCCCAACAACAGGGTATTGAGTCAGGCCTTATATGATAAAGACTTTGATGTGTTGGAAGCCGTAGAGGTTCGTGTGCATAAAAGAGCAAGGAAACTTCCAAGTGAAGTTCATATGGATATAAAAACAGGATTGATTGTATGCCAGAATGTAAATCTTCCTGATCCGAAATTGTCCGACAAGATCATCTTGTATCATCCAAGGTTTTCAGCGATCGAGATTATGGGCATAGATTCTTCACTTGGAGTTATTCATCCAGGAAGGACGGTTCTTTTTATTTAAGGGTACTTGCAGACAAACCATTTCAGATTCGTACTGTTGATAAAGACGGAAATGTAATTCAGAGTTGTGACTGGATATGGTTACGTCCAAATGAGCGCCGCGGATGCGTTGGCTGTCATGAGAATCATGAACTGGCGCCGGAGAACAGAATTCCTATGGCAGTAAAAAAATCTCCGATAAGTGTTCCGGTTCATATAAATAAGATTGAAGAGAAATTGATTGATACTGAATAGTTATGAAGAGATCGTATAAATTAATGTGGTTTATAGGAATTTTCGGACTGTTGGGTTTGCTCATTTGTTTTCCCGGGCGAAAAGCGGCAAGGAAGCATGTAAACTACGAAACGGCTGTAACCGACCATCCTCTTTTATGTACTTCATGTCATCTTTATACTCAAAAAAGCGGTATTATTTCAAAACTTATAAATGCAGAATATCTTTCTCCTTTTAATCTTACAGTTTCTGCAGACGGCAAACGGTTGTATGTTGTTGCGCAGGAGGCCAATGCCTTGCTGATAGTTGATTCAGAAACGCAAAAAGTACTTAAAAAGATAAAAGTGGGAAACATGCCACATTCAGTAATACTCAGTAAGGATGGCAGTAAGGCCTATGTAAGTAATCAATGGTCTGATAATATATCTGTAATCGATTTGAATTCTCAAAGGTCATAGATACTTTGAAAACAGGGAATGGTCCGGCAGGAATTTCACTTGAGTTCAGACGGACGATCACTTTATGTTGTCAATTCTTATTCATCAGATGTTTCTGTTATTGATCTGAGTACAGGGAGAAGAAATTAAAAGATTGACGGCAGGTAATAATCCGACAGGAATCAAATTATCTCCCGACGGGAAAGTACTCTTTGTAACAAGCAGGCGTGCCAATATTGTTCCTTATGGAGAACCGGTTGTAAGGGAACTCACTGTGATAAATGACAGCACACAAAGAGTCAAAGAATATAAAGATATGGAATCAGCTTATATGATGGAAAATGTGGCTTTTACTCCCACAGGAGATATGGGATTTGTTACATTGATCCGTCCAAAAAACCTTATTCCTGCCATCCAGGTCGAGCAAGGCTGGATGATGACCCATGGATTTGGTATCATTGACCTGAAGAATAATGGCAGAGTGATTCAGTTATTAATTGATGAGCCTAACGCCTATTATTCAGATCCTTTTGATATTGTAATTACTCCGGATGGTAAAAGGGCTTTTATTACAAGTTCCGGTGCAGACCGTATTTCGGTCATCGATATTGACTCCGTAAAGGCATTAATTAACTGCGCTACGCCTGAAATGCTGAAAACATATTCAGATAATCTTGGGATCAGCCGTCATTATATCGTTAAAAGGATTACAACAGGATCGAATCCCAAAGGGCTGGCTCTTTCGCCTGATGGAAGTAAATTATATGTTGCTGAGATGCTGGAAGACAAAATAGCGGTTATCGATACTAAATCTTTTGAGAAAATATCTTCCATTGATCTTGGCGGCCCGAAGAGAATTACGGTGGCACGTCAGGGACGAAGGCTTTTTAATAACGCTTCACATACTTTCCAGAATCAATACTGTTGTTACACCTGTCATCCTGATATGCATGAGGATGGACTTGTTTATAATATGTCGGGCAAAGATATGGGAAGAAATGTCACAAACACGGAGTCTTTACGCGATATAAGTGAGACAGCCCCGTTTAAATGGACGGGTACAAATCAGACTGTTTACAAACAGGATGGTATGCGTTTTTCAACTTTTCTTACAAGGACTGAGACATTCAGCTATAAAGACCTGGACGCGCTTGTTGCTTATATATTAACAGGTATACACTACCCTCCCAATCTTCTTTATAATCCAAAGGGCGAGCTAACTGAATCCCAGCAACGGGGGAAAGCTATTTTTGACAGGAGTGTGGATAACTTTGGCAAAGATATACCTGATAATAATCGTTGTATTACCTGTCATCCGCCACCTTATTACACAAACCGAAAACTGGAATATGTTCAGACACTTTCTGCAACAGATGATTCTGTTTTATTTGACACGCCTCATCTTAATAATATATATGCTTCTACCTCCTTATCTGCACGATGGCCGTGCTGCGACACTCGAAGAGATATGGACCAAATATGGGAAGGGTGATAAACACGGTTATGTGAATGATATGACAAAGAATCAGCTTAATGATCTGGTAGATTATCTGAAATCATTAAGCTCACCGGAGTATGAACAACAAAAACCTAAGTTTCGGCAGGCTTCAGTTAAACCTAATTAAGACATGTAATTATGGAAGAAATATTGCGATTAAAGTATCTAAAATATACCGTACTAATTCTGGTCTTTGGAGGAATATTATCTTTTGGATTTGTTTGGAGGGAAAAACCTTCAGCAAATACGAACTCTGTTGTTGATAGAATCGCACACAATAAAGATTTACAGGTATTGTCTCCAAAAGAATCTGATAATGCCAGCCTTAAAAACGGGGCCGGTACATTACCTTTATTTGGTCACTGGCGGAATTTTACTACAAAAGATGGTTTGCCTTCCGATCATACCTATGCGGTTCGGATTGACGGGAAGCGTGTATGGGTAGGGACCCATGACGGGCTTGCTTTATATGAGAACGGGAAGTGGCGGACTTATACAACAAAAGATGGTCTTGCACATAATGGAGTCATTGCAATTGATGTAAGCAAAGAGACCGGGGATTTGTGGATTGGAACATTTGGAGGATTAAGCCGGTTCTCAGCAGGGAAGTTTGAAAATTTCACGCAACTTAACAGCGGTCTGGCAAATGATCTTATTTACAGCGTAATATGCGATGGGAAAGATGTTTGGGTTGCTACCGGAGGAGGAGCGGGCCATTATGATACCTATACAAAAAACTGGGAGATTTTTACCGAGCAAAATGCTCCTATGCATGAACCATGGACATATGGCGTTTGTTCGGGTGGAGGGAAAATATTTATAGCTGCATGGGGAGGCGGAGTAATCGAATATAACAGTAAAACAAAACATTTCAGGGATTATACCGATCCGGATGGTGAAATGGAGATTGACCTTCTTCCTGATGATGGCCCCGTTCATGATATTACAACTGCGACCTCATGGTCAGAGGGTATTTTATGGGTGGCAACCTACTTTGGATTAAGCCGTTATGATGGTGTACACTGGAAAGGTTATTTTGACAATGACAGCGGTTTAGCAAGTAATTTCATCAACTTTGTCAGAGCAGTCGGGCCGGTAGCTTACTTATGTACAGGATAAAGGATTAAGCTGTACTGACGGGAAAAGTTGGATTACCTATAATAAAAATGAAAATAACAATAGTGGAAAGATGATAATTAAAAATTTTGGCCGTGACAGCGATAGTACAAAGAATAAATCAACTAAAGAATTGCCGGTATCGCCATCCATTGCCCACAATTTTGTACTTGGAGTAGATGTACAGGATGGCATAATATGGCTCGCTACGGAACATGGTGTTAGTCGTGGGGAATTGATGAATCAATAATCGGTGACCAGTAAACTGTGACCAGTGAATTCGTAATTTGTAAAATGAATCATATGCCAATTGAATTAATTTATTAATGTGATTATGAAGCTTAATTGTAAGTTATTATCGATAATTGTTATGGTTCTGATTTTGCCTGTTTATGGTTTGAAAGGGCAGGATGAGAAACTGAATTACGGCAAAGCTCCCGATGAAATCTTTCCCTTTGAAAGATTTACCAAAGCCTACCAATATTTTTTTCTTGAACCAATACAATTCTATGGATCGGGTCGTGAGATACCGCCTCCAAAGGATATAAAAGAGGTTAGAATAGGATTTCTGGGACCACTTGAAGGATCGATGATTGTGGATTTAGGCACACAGATGTTACAGGGTGCTACACTTGCCATTGAAGAAGCGAATGAAAAAGATGGTTATAAAGGGCTCCCGTTCAAATTAATGGTGCACAATGATGTTGGTTTATGGGGTGCTGCAGCCAATGAAATTGTAAAAATGGATGATGAAAAGGTATGGGCGTGGCTGGGATCTATCGACGATATAGTTTCTCATGTGGCACTACGCGCAACATTGAAACTGGAGATACCGATGGTATGTTCAGGTGATCCTGATCCGACCTTTACAGAGACAAACATTCCGTGGATGATTCGTGTAATTAGTGATGACAGACAAAGCAGCTATGCGTTGATCCACCAGATTTATACAAAAGATCATCATTCCCGCGTGGCAGTGATCAGGACAGGTGGCCGTTACGGGAGAGTAGGTGTTAAAATATTTTCTGAAACTGCAGTTCGGGTAGGTCATCCAATTGTTATTGAAGAAAGGTTTAACGATGGCGAAACAGATTTTAAATCTCAGATTGAGAGAATAAGGAAAACATCACCTGATGCTATCCTGATCTGGGGCAATGCCAAAGAGTCGGCACTGATTTTAAAACAAATACGCGAACTGGGATTAA
Source organism: uncultured Bacteroidia bacterium (assembly GCA_963810555.1). GTDB lineage: Bacteria > Bacteroidota > Bacteroidia > Bacteroidales > Prolixibacteraceae. The sequence continues at coordinate 315,843 of CAWENX010000006.1, forward strand.
AACAACAGGTATATGGCTCTGACAGAATGGTTTCTGCTCAATTTCTTAAAATAGCGGGGAAAAACGCTGACGGAATAATCACAACTTGTCAGTATAATCCGACTGCCAATAATCCAAGACTCAAAGTTTTTCAGGTAAATTATTTAAAAAGATTTGGAGAGGAACCTGATGTCTTTGCTGCACATGCGTACGATGGAATGAATATTATCATTGAAGCTATCAGGAGAGCAGGACTTAACAGAGTGCTGATCCGCGATTTGTTGACGGATTTAAAAACATTCCAGGGTTATGAAGGTATTACCGGTAAAATTATTTTTGACGGATCATGGAATGATATCGGAGATATATATATGGCGGAGATACATGATGGGAAGTTCAGATTTTCCCTGGCTCCTCCACCAAAAGACATCGAGAGACATACAAGTTATCCGACAGCCTATTAGACTTAAGAATCGGTGACCGGTAACCGTTGCTCGGTAATCAAAGATTATTTTTAAGAACATGAGAAGATGAGAAAGCGAGAACGTGAGATTTTCTCATTTTCTCAATTCACTGTTTAGTGTTCACTTTTTTAAAGTGATCAGGCAATAAATTTGTAGCCAATTCCTTTCAGAGTCCTTATGTGATCATTACCTATCTTTTCACGCAACTTCCGGATGTGGACATCAATAGTCCTGTCACCTACGATAACATTATTACCCCAGACTGATTTATATATCTCATCCCGGGTAAAAACTTTATCCGGCTTAGATATTAAAAGTGATAAAAGTTCAAATTCTTTTCTGGGAAGTGTAAGTTCTTTACCCTCAATCTGAAGGACATATCTTTCTTTATCCAATACAAAGTTTCCGATTTTCAGGATCTTTTCATCAGCAGTTCCTTCGGCAGAAATTTCAACCGATCGTTTCAATAATGCCCTGACCCGGCTGATCAATACTTTCGGACGGATAGGTTTAGTGATGTAATCATCAGCCCCTGCTTCAAACCCGGCTATTTGTGAATAATCTTCACCTCTGGCTGTCAGAAATGCAATAATAATATTTTTACCTCCCGGAAGTTTGCGTATTTCTTCGCAGGCAGCAATTCCATCCATTTCCGGCATCATTACGTCAAGAATAATCAAATCCGGTTTAGTCTTTGAAGTCATCTGAATGGCTTCTGTTCCATTTCTGGCTAAAAAGACCTTAAAGCCTTCTCGCTGAAGATTATAGCTGACAAATTCCAGGATATCCTCTTCATCATCAACCAGAAGAATACGCGGTGTATTTTCTTTATCAATCATAGGAAATAATTTATTTTAATTAAGTATTAAGAGATTAAAAATAGCAATTAATCAGGTATTTTGTTTATCCGGAGCAACAAAAATTGTTTATTTCTTTTGTTTTTCAAGCATAAATGTAAATGTGCTTCCTTCATCTATCTGACTCTTAACATGAATTGTCTGCTTATGGGCCTCAATGATGTGCTTGACAATGGAAAGTCCGAGACCTGTACCACCCTGCATTCTTGACCGGCTTTTATCTACTCGGTAAAAGCGTTCAAAAATCCTTGACAGGTCTTTTTTCGAGATTCCGATTCCGTCATCACTGACTTCGATTAAAATCACATCCTTCATATCGTATAAAACGACATCTATATTGCCCCCTTTTTTCCCGTATTTAATGCCATTCCCCACAAGATTGCTGAATACCTCGAATATCCTTTTTTTATCGGCCATAACCATTACAGGATTGTTTGCTTTGACAGACAAATTCATGTTGATTCTTCTCTCATTGGCCTCTCTCATTTCGAATTCAAAAACTTCTTCTATCAGGCGGGTAAGTTCAAAGGCTTCAATATTTAGTTCAACTTCTCCGGATTCAAGTTTTGTGATAGATTCCAGATCTTCAACAATATTTATCATCCGGTCAATACTTTTTTCGGTTCGCTCAAGGTAAAGACGATTAATTTTAGGATCTTCCAGACCTCCATCCAATAACGTCAAAACATATCCCTGAATATTGAAGATAGGGGTTTTCAATTCGTGCGAAATATTGCCTATGAAGTCTTTCCGATATTTTTCGAGATCACGCAAACGGTCTATTTCAGCGATTTTATCATCTGCCCACATTTTCACATCAATATCCAACTTATCGAGTGATTCTTTTTTAATATCTTTTGGTTGTGGCACTCTGCTCCCGCTGAAAGGAATTTCACGAATGGTCTTATATATGGGCTCTAATTTTTCTGATATGAATAGTTTCAAAATATAAAATGTAATAAAATAAGCTATTATGAAGATAAAAGGAATGAAAACCAACATCCACATTTTCCATCCCAACAAATGAGAAATAAAAAGGATAAAGGCGGAAAGCAAAGTAGTTATAACGGAAGCCATAACAGACAACTTTGCAGGCGTTATCGATTTTGCAGATATTAATTTCATAATATTTAAATGTAAAACAACTCAGCTTTAAATCTTATTATGTTCCAAGATTATTTACAATAATTTAACGCTAACTAACATTTATTTAATATTATGAGAGCGACCAGACAAAATTATCGGAAATACCTTTGCATTAACTGTCAGAACTGAAATATTAATGGAAATCTATTATCTTTTATTACTTATCGTTCTTATTCTCCTGTCAGTCTCTGATCTGATAATAGGTATCCGTATTGATATTCTTAATTCCCTCAATACTTTATTAACATCAAAATCTATTCCATCCCGCTCTGTATTTTGGGCTGCAGGACTCGGTATCCTGTTGGGTATATCAATATCCGGAGAAATGATGGAAGTGTCAAGGAATGGCATTTTTCAACCTGATAAATTCCCTTTTTATGAAGTAATGATCATCTTCATAACTGTCATAGTGACAGTAATATTTCTCAGGAATTTTTTCAGCAATATTAATTTACCACTCTCAACTACTGTTTCAGTTATTTTCAGTTTGTTCGGTGCATCGTTTTTAAGGTCAATTGTCGATATCAAAAAATCAGGAGTTACAATAAACGACTTATCCCTATACATTAATTCAGATAAATCTCTGGCTATTATGTCAGTTATACTGGCTTCAATAGCCATAGCCTTCATTCTTGGATTTCTGATTCAATGGATTTTACGTGTTATTTTCACTTTCCGTTATGAGAAATATATACACTACTTTGGATCACTGTTTTGCGGATTTACCTTTTCTATATTGACGTTATTGTTACTGAATGAATTAAAACCTTGGCTACAGGGAGATTTACTTTCTTCATTCCAAAATAATGTCGTGATAATATGGATCATCAGTTTTTTGGGATGGGCAATCTTATTTCAGATTTTGCAATTGGTATGGAAAAAGATTAATTTTCTTGGTATTTCTATTGCAGCTGCTACATTTATCCTGGCCTTTTCTTTTGCCGGGAATGATCTTGCCAATTTTCTGGGAGTGCCGATGGCAGGATTGGAATCTTTTAAAGCCTGGAAAGCATCCGGTATCTCTTCAGGGGCTGATTTTTACATGGGTGTATTGAATGAACCTGTTAAAAGTGTTAATTTTCTTTTATTTATCGCCGGAGTTATTGTTGTACTGAGTATGTTAAATCATCGTAAGGTTCGGCCTCTTGCTTTTATGACGGACGATTATTCCAGAATAGATGATGGATCAGAGAAAAAAGGGTACTTACCTGTATCAACATCAATAGTCAGGGGCAGTATCATGATGTCAGGACGCTTTAATAAATATATCAGTGCAGGAATAAGGAAATGGATAAATGATCGTTTCGTCCTGTCCGAAGGAGACGATCTGATAACTGAAGTTCCAGGGGCTGATCATTTACGAATACTTAACATCCTGATGATATCTTCTTTATTGGTATATACAGGAATAGTTTTTAATCTGCCCTTGTCGACCTCCTATATAATATTCATGGTCACCCTGGGAACCTCCCTCGCTGACAGAAACTGGAACAAGGATACCGCTGTCTATAAGGTTTCAGGAATGATATCAATGGTTGGGAGCTGGTTTTTTAATGCTGTCGCGGCATTTGTCCTTTCGGCAGTTATTCTGCTCCTTATCTCTGCCGGAGGTATATTTGTTGCCCTGATCTTTGGAATAATCGCCTTTTTAAGTGTTATACGCAGTCGGTTATTCCGGCGAAAAAGTGAGACGGTTCCCGAAGATTCTGAAGAATTCCCTGAACTTACTGTAAGGGCTGAAAGCGTTCTTGTTAAAACAAATCAGGACATCTCAAATGCAATCATCATGATTGCAAAAGCCTATTATCTGGGATTGTCAAGTTTTCATTCTGAAAACAAGGAACAGCTTCGTGAAATCGAAGTTGAAATTGAAGAATTCAATCAGAGAATGAAAAAACTTAAAGCCAATATCTTCAAGGTTATTCAGAAATTACAACAGGATTCCATTGAAACCGGGCATTATTACGTTCAGATCATCGATTATTTGCGTGAGATGGCCCATTCAATAAAATATGTCGTTAAACCCCTTTATGAACACCTGGAGAATAATCATAAACCTTTTTCTGAGGATCTAAGTGACGAATTAAATCAATTCAGTACTCAGATGACTGATTTCTTAAACTTTGTACTCCACATCATTAAAGAATCCCGTTTTGAACTGATTGATGAATTGATCCTTAGGCAGCAGGATTTACTCGATATAATGTTGGAACAGGAAAAAAGTCATATCCGCAGGATAAGGAAAAAAGAGACAAACAGCCGGAATTCGGTACTGTATTTCACCCTGATGTCTGAATCAAAAAACCTCCTTCTTCAAACTGTCAATCTTCTCAAAGCGACACGTGATTTCGTTTCCAGTACCAAATCGGGAATCTGATATTCAGTTTACTGAGATATCTTTTCAGACTAAATATTCTTATTTTTTGAAATAAATGCCTATTCAATCTTTTGTACATTAACTAATATTTTTTAACTTTGCCTTAGAATTCAAAAGGGGTGCCTTAATATAACGGGCTGAGATCAAACCCATCGAACCTGTCCGGATAATGCCGGAAAGGGAAAAGGAAATCTTCGGTTCATTATCATTCAGAATATCCCTCACATTTTGTTCATTTTAGCATTTTTCCTTTAGGGGTAGATGTATTTGAATTAATCTTTTATTCATAAGGGAAAATAAAGTTGGAGGGCTAAGGGTAAACGGGGAAAGGGAAAAAACTCTTCGCCCTTTGCCCTCTGCTTTTAGCTGATTCGTAGTTCGTAATTTGTAATTCTTACAATGGGGTGCCTTAATATCACGGGCTGAGATCAAACCCATCGAACCTGATTCGGGTAATGCCGGCGAAGGGATGGCTGACCAAAATCACAACCTCATTGGTCATTAATTAATCTTGTTAATTGATATCTGAATGAAAACGCTTTATTTAGCTTTTTATCTTTTTCTGCAATCAATAATGGCATTTGCACAATTTTCATTCACCGGAACTGTCAGGGATGAAAATGGTGATCCTCTTCCCCAGGCAAATATTGTTTTAGGCAACACATTCATGGTTACTACAACAAATTCTGAAGGCAAATTTCAGTTCAACAATTTGAAAGCGGATAAATATTTTCTTCAAATTTCATATCTTGGCTATGAAACCCAAAGAATTGACGCAGATATTACAAAAACAACCCATCTCGAAATTGTCTTAAAACCTGCGCCCATATTGATGGAAGAAGCCCTGGTTTCTGCCTCACGTGCAGGTGAACATTCTTCAATCGCCCATTCTACATTAAGCAAAGAATCAATAAGCAATGAAAATCTTGGGCAGGATATTCCTTATTTACTTAACATGACTCCTTCTTTTGTTTCTACCTCTGATGCAGGAACTGGTATAGGTTATACAAATTTTCGGATCAGGGGTACTGATTTGAATCGTATAAACGTGACCATGAATGGTATTCCGGTCTCAGATGCCGAGTCACACAGTACCTATTTTGTCGATATTCCGGATATCGCTTCCTCAATTGAAAATATCCAGATCCAAAGAGGTGTCGGGAATTCAACCAACGGGGCGGCAGCATTTGGCGCAAGTATTGATATACAAACTGACAAAGCTTGATTCACAGGCGATGGTTAATTTCAGTTCATCGGCCGGATCATTTAATACTTTCAGGAATAATTTATCTGTTGGGTCTGGAATGCTTGGAGAAAAATTTGCTGTTAATGCTGCCATTTCAAAGATCACTTCCAATGGATTCATAGACCGCGGAGCATCCGATTTGAAATCCTTTTTTGTCTCTGGCGGTTGGTTTAGTCAAAAGACTATTTTGAAAGCCACAATTTTCACTGGTTTTGAACAAACATACCAGGCATGGAATGGCGTCCCGTCGGTCAGGTTAAATAACGATCTGACCGGAATGCTGCAATATGAGGAGAATTATTTATATACTCCTGAAGAGACCCAAAATATGATTCATTCCAACAGCCGGACCTACAATCTCTATACCTATAAAAATCAGGTGGATCATTATCAGCAGGAGTATTATCAGCTTCATTTTTCCCATAAATTCAATTACTTATGGAACCTGAATCTCGCCGGATTTTATACTCACGGTGCCGGGTATTATGAAGAATATAAGGAAGGTCAATCATATGAAGATTATAATCTTGCCCCACCGGTCATAAATGGAACAGCAATTGAATCAACTGATTTGATAAGGAGGAAATGGCTTGACAATGGTTTTTACGGTATGATATTTTCATTAGCCAGGAATGGCTACAAGTCAAAACTTAATATCGGAGGAGGGGGAAACATCTATGACGGCGATCATTTCGGACGTATAATATGGGAACAGTATGCCGGTGAAACTGATTATGATCATGAATACTACCGGGGCAAAGGTCTGAAAAAAGATTACAATATCTATACAAGGTATAATTATCAGTTTTCCGAAAAATTAAATGTTTCATTTGATTTGCAGTACCGTCATATTAATTACGAGATAACAGGGATAGACGACAATTTGCGTGATGTAACACAAAATCACTGGTTTGACTTTTTCAATCCGAAGTTAGGGATATATTATAAATTGTATAAAGATCAGGATGTATATTTTAATTATGGAAGGGCCAACAGGGAACCCAACAGGGATAACTTTGTCGACGCAGACCCTTCGGGTAAAAAACCCACCTACGAATCACTGAATGACTTTGAAATGGGGTATTCCTACAAATCCCCACACCTTATGATTGGAACAAATCTTTATTATATGCTGTACAAGAATCAGTTGATCCTGACCGGTCAGATCAATGATGTCGGTTCACCGATAATGACCAATGTGGACAAAAGCTATCGTGCAGGAATTGAGCTTACAGCAGGGATTAAATTCTTTGACAGGATATTATGGGATCTGAATGCCACTTTCAGCCGAAATAAAATCAAAAACTTCACTGAATATGTTGAAAACTGGGATACTGGAAGTCTTGACGTAAATCACCTCGGCAGTACTGATATTGCTTTCTCTCCGGATTATATGGCTAACAGTACTCTTACGTTCAAACTGCCGGGGAATCTGGACATCAACCTTCTTTCAACATATGTATCAAAGCAGTATATTGACAATACTTCCAGCAATGACCGTAAATTAGACCCTTATCTTGTCAATAATCTAAGGTTCGATTATCTTTTGAACCAACACTTTTTCAAAGAAGTGAAATTTCATTTCCTGATCAATAACTTATTCGACAGCAAATATGAAAGCAATGCCTGGGTGTACTCTTATATTTACAATGGCAACAGGTATAAGATGGACGGCTATTTCCCACAGGCGGGCATAAATTGGCTGTTGAGCGTGAATATAGGATTTTAATTTTAGTGATCAGTGATCACTGTTTACTGATTGCCGAGGATTGACTGGATTCCCAGGTCGGTGAGGATAAATTCTTTTTTATCCTTGATGCAGAATCCTTTCTTTTCATTTTTATTCAGGCAGTCGCTTGCATTTATTAGTTTTTCTATACCAGCATTTTTTAAAGTCTTGGAAATTAATGGACTCGAGAATTTTTCTTCACCTTGGGAATGTAAATACACGGCGGTAGCTAAAAATTTTTTTACCTGGTTCTTATCAGCTTTTTTATCTCTTAGAAATTCTAATAAAGGACTGGATGGAGAATCCTGATTTATGGTTTCAACTGAAACTTTAGGCCTTCTGCCACGCCCCCTTTTAACTTCCTTTACGGCTACACTATTTGGCTCTTCAACCTTTTGGATTTCTTCAGTAGTTTTGATTTTAACCTCACGTGCCGGCTGATTTAATGCCGGAATTCTGTCAAGAACTTTGTCTAACTGTGTTTCTACCCATTCTTTCTCACCTTCGCATACAAGGTGAAGATTGTCATATGAAAACTCGATTTTCGCTGCTGTCATGATGATAATTATTCTAATTATAATAAAGGTATAAAGATACAACAATTATAAATAAATTTCATTATAATATCATTATTAAACTTATCTGCTTAATTTTCTTTGGATTCGTGACCTGAATAATTTGCCAGATGCAGCTCAATTAGTGATTATCCGCACTGTTAATTTATCAAATTACAAAAAGCATTGTACCTTATTCTGCCTTATACTGTCTGCTCCATCCTCCCTTCAAGATTCCTGTTCACTGATTCTTGTTAGCTGTTAACTGTTCACCGTTCACTGATTACTGACCGTCCTCCCTCCTTCTGTCTCCGTTCTCCTGTCTCCCTTCTCCATCTTGTCACTTCCTGGTTTCAGGTCTTCTGACACCTGCTGGTTCAGGAGACTTTGCGGGATCGAAAAGATTATAATAATATAATTTTAAATGGTCATAATAGGTTAACATGTTTTTCAGTCTTGACATAAATCCAGAGTAATCTTTTTGAGAATTTTCTGTCCAGGCTGCTTCTGCAAGGGCGCTGAGCCTGGGATAGGTCATAAAATCAAACCGGTCGTTGTTCTGAATAACTTCTGTCCACAGATTTGCCTGGATGCCGAGAACCTGGTCTCCCCTCTCCTTTAAACCGGGAAGGGTATCAGGAGGAAAATTATAAACCAGCTCTTCAGTACATCCGGCCCCGCGTGATTTTCGTCCCCACTGGTGCGATTTATCCTGAACGAAGTCAAAATAAAGCGGAATACGCGGACACAAAACTACTTTATAATTGTTATCCAATGCCTTTAAAAGCTGATCTGTCTTATCATGTCTCCACCACATCACTATTGAATGGGCGGGATCGATCTTTGTATCCACCATCTCATCCCACCCGGTAAGGATTCTGTTGAAACTTCTCACAGAATCAGCCATCCTGAGATTAAAATAGGCCTCAACCTCTTTGAGATCTTTGAGGTGTTCCTTTTTCATCAGCTTCTGCACATCCGGATCGACTGACCAGTGCTCAGTCCCGAAAGAAACTTCATCCCCTCCGGTACTGATATAAGGTGAGGGGATCAATTCGGTAATTTCTCTGAGAATGTTGGTCAGGTATGTGTAAGTGCCTTCTTTCCCGGGATTAAAAGTGAAATCAGGATATCTTGGTGAACCTCCTCCGCTGAATTCAGGATAGGCACGATTTGCTGCAGTGGCATGGCCAGGCATATCGACCTCGGGAACTACTTTGATAAAACGGTCCGTTGCATACTTCACGATTTCTTTGATATCTTCCTGTGTATAAAATTTTGCAGGAGCATCGGGATCATGATAGTTGCCTTTCCCGCCAACCAGGGTGAGGTTCGGATATTTTTTGATTTCAATTCTCCAGCCCGGCTCGTCAGTCAGATGCCAATGTAATCTGTTCATTTTGTGCAAAGCCATCACATCAAGCAGCTGCTCAATCTTTTCCTTGCCGAAAAAGTGCCTTGATTCATCGACCATGAAACCTCTCCACTCAAATCTTGGTTCATCACTCACATTAACACAGGGAATTTTCCAAACCCCGTCTGTATGTTTTCCGAAGAGAATTAACTGCCTGAGAGTCTGGAGACCGTAAAATACGCCAACCGGGTTGTGAGCCTCGATTGTTACTTTATCATTGCTCACTGAAAGTTTATAAGCCTCATCCTTCCCTGAAATAGTTTTATTCAGGATAAGCTCCAAATTTGCAGATTGTCCCCCTGCCATACTCACCGGCATCAGCTCATTGATTTCACTTTTAAATGTTTCAGCTGGCCCCAGAAGACTGTCGTCATTATATGAAAGGGTCAAACCATTATTAATTTTAAAATATCCTCCTGTGAGAGAAACTGATTCCGGCTTTGGAATTACGGATAATTCTTTTAGTCCACTGCCGGACTGGCAGGATAAAACTGTCAATAAAAAGAGAAAAGGTAAATATTTCATAAGTTTTTCATATTAATATAAAATTGACTTTTCAAATTTAGATAAAATTGCCTGTTATGCAAATGTTTCCATGGCGGCCGGCCATTTTTTAAGAAAGGAACTTATCAGTAATGTGTATTGCGGTTAAAAATGAAGTTTAAACTTTTATGGGCTGAGGTGAAAACGAAACTACACAATACTACTAAACATAAATAATTCTGTTGATCTTCGATAAAGATGTTAAAACACGATTAAAACCCTTGTTGCGAAACTTGATATTATGATTACAAGAGCTTCCGAGGCGAATACGGAGCAAAAGCGAACCAAAAGCGGAGCAAACACGGAGGTGAAATTTTAGAGATATTGTTAAATATTGTTCTGAAACATCTTCACTTATAAATTCAGTATCTAATTGAGAGTGCAACATAATGTAGGATAATCATTCGATCCCGAAACATTGGGATTTAATTGTCTTTGAGTCTCGAAATTTAGGGATACAATTGAAGTTGAAGGCTAAATGGGAGGGAGAGACCTTCGGTCGGAGGAACCAATTAATTACAAATGAGCGGCTTTTCAGCTTTGTTTTCAAGGGTACTACAGGTTAATAGGTATTTAAACAGTGCGATAACATTCATAATTGCAAATAACCATTATTATCAGAATTGAACCGGAAGCAAAACAGGGCAATAGTTGCGCATCGGTTGGTCTAAGTTCCGGCATTTATATTTTGATTTTTGATCAGGAATATTTAGGGTTTGGGATTAGATATACTCTCACATAATCAACGTTATATATGCACTTTTATATTATTTTAATCCTTTCGTTTTTATACTCTGTTCAATTTAGTTCGTAAAAATAGTTGCAACTTAAGGAGTGAATTACTTTACTTTGCAAAAAATTTTGAGAGCATTCAATCGTTATATTTAAAATATGGAAGAGAATCTGGTCATCGTTGAGTCACCTGCCAAAGCAAAGACCATTGAAAAGTTTCTTGGAAAAGATTTCCTGGTTAAATCAAGTTTTGGCCATATCCGTGACCTTGACAAGAAGGATTTTGGAGTTGATATCAAAAATAATTATAAGCCAAATTATATTGTTCCCACTGATAAGAAAAAGGTAGTCAGTGATCTGAAGAAATATGCCCAAACTGCTTCAAAGGTTTGGATTGCTTCAGATGAGGACCGTGAAGGTGAAGCCATTGCCTGGCATTTGATGGAGGTATTAAAACTGCGCCCTGAACATACCAACAGGATAGTTTTTCATGAAATCACAAAAGAGGCCATTCATCATGCTATTGAGAATCCCCGCCGCCTTAACAAAGATCTGGTCGATGCGCAGCAGGCGAGGCGAGTGCTGGACAGGCTTGTCGGATTTGAAATTTCTCCAGTTTTATGGAAAAAGGTCAGGCCGGCCCTGTCTGCAGGGAGAGTTCAGTCTGTAGCTGTCAGGTTAATAGTTGAGCGGGAGCGTGAGATCGCCGGTTTTGAGAGTAAGGCCTACTTTAAGGTCAGTGCGGTTTTTCTTATTCCTGAAACAAGCGGGAATGGCAACGGTAAAATTAATTCGATTAAAGCTGAATTGTCAGATCGTTTTGAAACCATTGATCAGGCACGTACTTTTCTTGAGAAATGCAGGGTCTCAGAGTTCAGGGTAAAAAATATAGTAACAAAACCTGCAAAGAAGTCACCGGCACCGCCTTTTACAACGTCAACCCTTCAACAGGAAGCAAGCCGCAAACTGGGATTTCCTGTGAGTCTGACTATGTCCGTTGCCCAGAAGCTGTATGAGGCCGGGATGATTACCTATATGCGTACCGATTCAACAAATCTTTCACAATTGGCACTGAATTCAGCAAAGAAGAAGATTGCTGAAACTTTTGGCGCCAATTATATAAAGATCAGGCAATATAAAACGAAAGTAAAAGGGGCACAGGAAGCCCATGAGGCTATTCGTCCGACATATATTGACAATGAAACGATTAAAGGAACTTCCCAGGAGCAAAAACTTTACGCTCTGATCTGGAAAAGGACTATAGCCTCCCAGATGGCTGATGCTGAAATAGAAAGAACTAATGTCAATATATCGGTTTCGAAGGCTAAGGAAGAATTTATTGCTTCAGGTGAGGTTTTAAAATTTGACGGATTTCTAAGTGTGTATTTGGAATCGAGCGATGAGGAATCCCAATCGGATGAAGAAAAAGGATTGCTGCCTCCGTTGAAGATCGGAGAGGAGTTGAAATCTGAACAGATCCAGGCTACAGAGCGATTTACCATCAAACCCCCTCGTTATACAGAAGCAAGTCTTGTGAGGAAGCTCGAAGAATTGGGAATAGGCCGTCCTTCAACTTATGCTCCTACAATTACTACGATCCAGCAGCGCGAATATGTAATCAAGGAAGACAGGGAGGGCACAGAAAGAAAATTTAAAACGCTGATTTTAAAAAAAGGCCAGATCACTGAATCAGATAAAACCGAAATTACAGGTGCTGAAAAGGCTAAGTTGTTCCCGACGGATATAGGGCTTGTTGTAAATGACTTTCTTATCAGGTATTTCGAATCGATAATTGATTACAATTTCACGGCGTCTGTTGAAAAACAATTTGACGAGATTGCGGAAGGGAAATTGGGATGGTCTGAGATGATTGATGAATTTTATCGTCCTTTTCACATCAAAATAGAAGATGCTCTTACCAAATCGGAAAAAGTAAGGGGGGAGAGATTATTAGGAAATGATCCGGCAACAGGTAAGCCGGTCACTGTGAAGATCGGACGTTTTGGTCCTTTTGTTCAAATAGGAGAAGGAAGTGATAACAGCGACGAGAAGCCTCAGTTTGCAAGTCTGCAAAAGGGACAGAGTATTGAAACGATATCTCTTGAAGATGCTTTAAAGCTTTTCGATCTGCCGCGCGAACTGGGTGAATATGAAGGTAAAAAAGTGACTGTCGGGATAGGACGATTTGGTCCCTATATCAGGCATGACGGAGGATTCGTTTCGTTAAAAAGAGGAGTGGATGATCCTCATACAGTTACGCTTGAAAGGGCCATTCAATTGATTGATGAGAAAAGAGAACAGGTTTCAAAATCTGTTTTAAAAACTTTTGAAGAGGATCCGGAGATTAAAATTCTTGCAGGGAGATGGGGTCCTTATATCTCATTTAAAAAAGGAAATTACAAAATCAGGAAGGGGACAAATATTGATAAACTGACGCTTAAGGAATGCAAAACCATCATTGAATCGGAAGGCAGCAAGGCTTCAAAAAATAAAAGAAAAGCAAAATAAATTATTGAAGGGCTGCTTATTGTTTTTAATTGAAAATTTTGTTTACATTGTGGCAATTTCCAATCAACGGAGAGTCCAATGCTGAAAGACCTGATTACACCTGTATCTGAACTGATTGTAATGAAACAATTTAATGATGGGCCTGAGAAGTTGGGTTTTTCATTAAAAAACAGTTCATGGGATATAAATAATCTTCCCAAGGTTGCCATACTCGGAGTCCCCGAAGGAAGGACATCATCTTGTCCGAGTGTATCAGAAGCGCCCGATATTATCCGTAAACAATTATATTCACTTTCAAATTTTCCGATTTCCTTTAAGATGGTTGATCTGGGCAATATTCAAACCGGCAAGGATGCTGCTGACACTTTTGCGGCAGTAAAGATGGTTTCTGAGGAGTTGTCAGCCCTTAATATCAATTTACTTGTACTTGGAGGAAGCCAGGATATTACGGAACCATTAATATCCGGTTTTGAGAAGGAAGACCTGAAAGTCACGATTATAGATGACAGGATTGATAATTGTATTAATCGGCATAGTTCAAATGATGAGATTTTTCTCAATAACTTACCATTCAGAACTATTATTAATGTTGTGGCAGGTCAGTCTTATTTTATTGATCCGAAGGGGAAGGATGAAGTTGCTGAAAGTTTTAACGGAAATGTTGTTACATTAGGGGAGGTTCGATCAGGCATAAAAGAGATGGAGCCCCTTCTTCGTGATACGGATTTGGTCAGCTTCGATTACGGAGCAATGAAGCTCTCAGAGGCGCCCGGACAATTCCGTTTGTCCCCGAACGGACTTACAGGGGAAGAAGCTTGTCAGTTATCCTGGTATTCAGGGATTGCGACTTCTGCTGTCTGGTTTGGTTTATTTGGTTATTCCCCTACCTTTGATCCTGATTCTATAGGAGCCATGATGGCTGCGCAGATTTGCTGGTATTATCTCAACGGGATATCAAAGCGGATTGATAATGCCCCGATTGAAGAAGCTACGGATTTTATTCATTATCGTGTTCATATCGATGAACTGGAAGAAGCTGTTTCATTTTTAAAACATTCGGTTACAGGACGATGGTGGATGGAAGTTCCTTCAGAGGACTGTGATAACTTTGCAATTCGTATTCCCTGTTCTAAAAAAGATTATCGTAAGGCTTGTAAAAATGAAATTCCTGAAAGATGGTGGAAATATTTTAACGATCATTCAACATAATGTTTTTTCAAAATCCCTGAAAATAGGGATAGGTTATAAAGAAATTAAGTGCGATCTTTAAAAGACTGAACTGAGAAATGAAAATACTCATTATTGATTTATTAACTTTTTAAAGGATTTTTTAAGTTTAAGAGATTTTTATTTAAGTAAAGTATGTTTACTGTATAAAAAATGAATTTTTTTTACAAGTCAAAATTCAATTGGGAAAATTTTGACCGGAAGATTTCTGGAAACAATGCATATTTATAATTAATTGGAATTCAATAAAATAGCATAGTATCATTTTGTTTTAACAATTGCAAAATTGGGATAGGAATACATTAGATAAGGAACAAAATATTGAAAGTAAAAATATTTACTGTAAGATTTTTTTAAAATTATTTGTTTTTTCATTTTTTTTATTTTATCTTTGTTGCAATTAAAAAATGTTATAATTGAAGTCGTATGTGCTCCCGGATTGAGGATAGTTGAGAAAAATGGTTATATTGTATTAAATACAAAAATACTAATGAAAAGGGCTGTATTAAGTTCATTAATATTGTTTATTAGTATTTTTAACATGAAAGCTCAGCAAGATCCTCAGTTCAGCCTGAATAAATTAAATCAGCTGACAGTAAATCCGGGTTATGCGGGTTCTTTAAATGTAATAAATGTTTCATTATTGAACAGATATCAGTGGGTTGGTTTCCCAGGTGCGCCGGTTACTACGGTTTTTAATGCCGATGCTGCCTTGAAACTAATCGGAAAGAATGACGGACTGGGAATTTCAATAATGAATGACGCGATTGGATATGAAAAAAATGTTTCAGTAGGTTTAATTTATTCCTGGCGGACAGAAGTTGGAGGTGGAAAACTTGGTTCAGGAATTTCATTAGGATTGATGAATAAAAATATTAAACCCGACTGGACTTCAGCAGATGGTAGCGAACTGGTTAACCTTTCTGATCCGGCAATACCGAAACAGGAAGTAAATGGAATTTTGGCTGATATAGGTGCAGGACTGTATTATGAGAACAGGGATTATTATCTTGCCATATCGGTTAAACACATCAACCAGCCGTCATTTTCATATGAGCTGGCAGGAAAGTATTCGATGCGAAGGCATTATTATTTTATGGGAGGATATAACCTCCGGATGAAAAATGAGATGTTCGAATTGCTGCCTACGTTCTTTTTAAAGACTGATGCAACCGCTTACCAGGTTGATTTAGACATGATCGTTTTATATGACAAACGATTATGGGGCGGTTTAGGCCTCCGGCCTGGTGATGCAGTTATCCTGACTCTGGGAGCTGAGTTAAGGAATGGAATTAAATTCGGTTATGCTTATGATATCAGTACATCTGCATTATCGAGGTATAATTCAGGATCCCATGAAGTTTTTCTTGCCTATTCAATTATGCTTGGTAAAAAAAAGACACACAAGTATAAAAGTGTTAGATTTTTGTAAAATTTGATGCAAATTTGTGGTTGTGCACAACATACTAATTAGAATTATGAAAAGATTATTTTTCTTTGGTGGTTTACTGGTGATGCTATCCTTGTATAGCTGCCACCGCTCGGGAACAGGAGAATTGGTGGGAGTGGAAAAGCGGGGAAAATATTTTGAACCTTCTCCTTTAGGCATGGTTCTTATTCCCGGGCGTAGCTTTAACATGGGCCTCGGCGATCAGGATGTCGCCTATGCTGCCTCTCCTACCCGTACGGTAGACCTTGCCACATTCTGGATGGATGATACTGAAATAACCAATAACGAGTACAGGCAATTTGTATACTGGGTCCGGGATTCAATTGCAAGGCAAATGCTGTCAGAACAATTTGATCAGTTTAAGATTACTGCTGACAGGAAAGGTAATCCTATCGATCCGCCTATATTGAACTGGCGTACCAAATTGAACCTGAATGATCCGGATTTCAAGGATGCATTAGATCCTATGTATTATCAAGGCAATGATCGTATTTTCGGGAAGAAGGAAATTGATGTAAGAAAATTGAATTACAGTTATTTCTGGATTGATTTGCAACAGGCTGCAAGACGTCAGAATGCCTATAATTTTGAGACACAAAAATATCAGGGAACAGTTACAGATCTTAATGGTAAAGTTGTTCCCATTGACGGGCGTTCATCTTTTGTGATGAAAGAAGCAGTAAATGTTTATCCTGATACACTTGTGTGGATACGTGATTATTCCTATTCTTATAATGAACCCTGGACAAAGATGTATTTTTCTCATCCCGGTTTTGATGATTATCCGGTCGTAGGCGTGACATGGAAACAGGCAAAAGCATTTTGTATGTGGAGAACCAATTATAAGAATTCTACACTGGCTGAAAGGGGAGATTATCCTGTCCAGGATTATCGTTTGCCTTCTGAAGCTGAGTGGGAATTGGCTGCGCGGGGAGGACTGGATAACTCAATGTATCCCTGGGGAGGATATTATACCCGGTCGGAAACTGGCTGTTTCCTTGCAAATTTCAAGCCTATGCGCGGTAATTATAGTGACGACGGCGGGAAAGCCTCGGTTAAAGTGGCCAGTTATGATCCTAACGGATATGGATTATATGATATGGCAGGAAATGTAGCCGAGTGGACCATAACAGCTTATGATGAGTCCACATATAATTTTATGCACGATTTAAATCCTAATTTTGAATACAATGCTCTTCCTGATGATCCACCTGCAATGAAAAGAAAAGTTATCAGGGGAGGATCATGGAAGGATGTTGCTTATTATATACAGGTTGGTACACGTACATTTGAGTATCAGGATACAGCAAAGTCCTATGTAGGTTTTCGTTGTGTCCGGTCTACTTTCGGGGACAAATTTTAATTATTCAAATTAACTAAACACTTAATAAAAATGGCACTGGGTGAATTAACACATTCGAGAAGATGGAGATCTACCATGGGTTACTTTTACAGTTTTGGAGCTTCTGTAGTTCTTTTGGGAGCTCTGTTTAAACTGCAGCATTGGCCTGCAGGAGGGCTCATGCTTACTATCGGAATGTCAACAGAAGCTCTGATTTTTTTCCTTTCGGCCTTTGAGCCGTTAGTGGAAATTCCTGACTGGGCTAAGGTATATCCACAATTGAGAGAGGATTTTGAACTGGAGGATGATTTGTATCCTGCAAAAAGGATAGAGCCGGTAAGTTTTGACAACATGCTTGAGAAGGCCGAAATATCACCTGAATTGTTGGCGAAACTTAAGAAAGGTTTACAAGATCTTTCAAACACAGCTCATGGGATTGCCGAGATTTCAAGTGCATCTCTTGCCACGGAACTTTATGTTAGTAATTTGAATTTAGCTTCGGAATCAATTAGTCAAATGAATGAAGTCAATGCGCGTGCTGCCCATGCAGTCGAGAGATCAGCCGACGAATTGGCCCGATCGTATGATCAAACTTCGCAACTGCTGACCGATTCATCCAAGTCAATGGCATCTACCCTGGTTGATTCTGCAAAGAAAATTAATGACCAGTTCGCCGCATCAGGAGATAAACTTGCATCGAATTATAAGGATTTGAGTGAAGCGATTCAAAGGGATTTTATAGCACTTAACGAAAATTCAAAATCATATGGCAGTGAATTAAGCAAAATAAATTCCAGTCTGTCTTCATTGAATTCGTCATATGAACTGCAACTTCAGAATGCAAGAAAAGTATCCGAAGCATCGACCAAAGCTTTCGATGAATACAATAAAATGAATGAATTGGTAAATGTATCTTTGGAAGAAGCACAGAAATACCGTAAACATTCTGAGGAGCTTAATAAAAATCTGGAAGCTCTTAACAGGATATATGGTAATATGCTTGGAGCAATGAATGTAAAAGGTTAAACTGATCAATCTTTATATAAAATGGGAGTAAAAAATTGTCCTGAAACGCCTCGGCAAAGAATGATCAGCCTGATGTATCTCGTACTGACGGCAATGCTCGCTTTAAATGTCGATAAATCGGTCCTGGACGCCTTTGCAGTGGTGAATCAGAGTTTTATGAAAACAATTGAGAATTCTACCGCAAAGAATGCACGGGTTTATACTGATTTTAATAATGCGGCCCAGGAAAATCCCAAAAAGGTGGGTGATTTGAACAGGGAGGTGCTGAAAGTTAAAGCCCACTCCGACTCACTTTATAAGTACGTCGCTCAGCTGAAGGAAATGATTGTTAAAAGGGCAGATGGTCCGGATGGAGATGTAAATAATATTGACCACAAGGATGACCTGAATATTCCAGCTGAATTGATGATTGTTAAAAAACACGGTACAGCTTTGAAAAAAGCGATTGAGGAATACCGGGCTTTTTTACTGACACTTGTTGATCCTTCTGATTCCTCTTTAATTGCATCTGTACATAAAAGTTTGGATACTTCAGCTCCCAAAGGTACAGAAGGCCAGACACCTTCCTGGGAGATAAGCAAATTTGAAGGATACCCGTTGATAGGTGTTATTACTTTAATGTCAAAGATGCAAAGTGATATCCGTAATGCTGAGTCCGATGTAATCAATTATCTTTATGCTCAAATTGATGCGAGTTCATTTAAGTTCAATCAGCTTCAGGCTCAGGTTGTCTCAAAGTCAGATTATATTTTGGAAGGAGGGACATATGAAGCTAAAGTTTTTCTTTCAGCTATTGATACTACAGCAAAACCTGAGATTGTAGTTGGAGGAAGGGTACTCCCTATGATATCATCTGAAAATGCAGGCCTTTATAAAGTTCCTGTTACAAATGCAGGCAAGTTTGAATGGAGCGGTCGAATAAATTATAAAAATCCGGAAGGGCAAATTGTCAGTTATCCATTCAAGCATGAATACGAAGTAGCCAAACCTTCGATGACAGTTTCACCAACAAAAATGAATGTTTTTTATGCCGGTTTGGCAAATCCACTTTCAGTCTCAGTTCCGGGTATATCTGCATCAAATGTAAAGATTTCAGTATCAAATGGGAGAATTGAACAAAATGCCGGCGGGTATTTCGTATATCCGGAAAAGGTTGGAGTTAATTCAATTGTTTCAGTAAGCGCTTTGATTGACGGGAATTTAAAACAAATCGGTGCAACCCCATTCCGGGTAAAACGGGTTCCTGATCCTGTTGCTACAGTAGCAGGGAAAAATGCTGGATTAATTTCCAGGAACGAGCTTTTGGCAGAGCAAGGTGTTTATGCTGAGATTCCAGATTTTGATTTTGAAATGAAATTTACGGTTACATCTTTTGACGTTTCCACAACAAGACAAGGATTTGTAGTGGATAAGTCTGCAAAAAGTAACAGATTTAGTCAGGATCAGGTTGATTTGATGAAAGGTTTGAATCCCGGAAGCAGGGTATATATCGATAATATTGTAGTGAAAGGAGAAGATGGTACTACACGTAATTTATCAGCTATAAGCTTTAAAATCAGATAAGAAATGAAAAGATTAATATTGATTTTTTGGGTGCTATTTATCGGAGCTTCTTTAAACAGTGGTTTATACTCACAGATCATTGAAGGTTATCAGAAAAAGATGATGTTTGAACGTAAACCTGTCTTGCTGCCTGGAGTGAGAGAAGCAGATGTAGTTTGGTCAAAAACAATTTGGCGCATTATAGACCTCAGGGAAAAAATGAATCAGCAATTTTATTACCCGACTCGTGAAATGCAGGGCCGTACAAATCTCATTAACCTGTTGTTGAAAGGGATAAAGGAAAATACTATCACGGCTTATGATGCCAGCCAGGATGATGATGAATTTAAACTGCCAATAACTTATGAACAGGTCAAAAAAGAATTTGGGGCCACTTCCAAAGTAACCCAAAGACGTAATTTTGAGACAGGTCAAATGGATACAGTTACTATTCAGCAGGATATCAGACCTGATGAAATTAAACAGTTGATGGTTAAGGAAATATGGTATTTCGACAAACAAAAATCAACGCTTCAGGTGCGTATTTTAGGACTTTGTCCAATCAAATTATTTTATCGGGATGAAGATGTTAACCAGGAGACTTTGTTGAGGAAGAAAATTTTCTGGGTTTATTATCCTGAAATTCGACCGTTGCTGGCAAAAAATGAATCGTTAAACTTTTTTAATAGTGCACGAAGTTTCAGTTTTGACGATTTATTTCTCACAAGAAGATTTGACAGCTATGTAGTCAAAGAAGAAAATATTTATAACAATCGTTCCATCCAACAGTATGCCTCTGGTGAATATGCTGCAAAGGAATCCGAAAGAATAAAGAATTCCATTTTCAATTATGAACAGGATCTTTGGGAATATTAATTGAAAGAAAATTTGTAAGTAAAGGGATTGTCTCAACAAAGTCAATCCCTTTTAATTTTTATTCTGATCTAAAAATGATTTTTTAATTGCGTACCCCAGATAAGAAACACCAAGGGATTTTCCTTCTTTGAGGCAGAATTTTGATCCAAACTCCTCATATGATAATTTACCTGAAACTCTTTGATGAAGAAAATGAATTATTTTCAGAGCTGGAATATCGGGTACAATTCCTTTGTTTTCAACCATTTCAAGGTTATTTTGCATTAACAGTGTCTTTAATTCCACAGGTTTGATAAACATTTTCCAAAGATGAAAATTCTCAGGAAAGATGGCCCAATGTTTCCATTTCTGCAATATCTTTATTACGACCAGATTGCTGATAATTGTCCGGTTAATTGTATCGTAAATAAATATTCCATCTGGTTTCAGTACTCTTGATATTTCACTGATCACACCGGCTAAATTCTGAACATGTTCGAGAACATCACAACAAAAAACAATATCAAAGTATTGATCCTCAAATGGTAGATTTTCTCCTGAAGCAACCCTGTAATTTATCAGGAGATGATTTTCTTTTGAATGTTTGATGGCACAGTTTACAGATTTTTGGGATGGATCAATTCCTGTAATTTCAATTCCTAATCCGGCAATTTCTTCACATAAAATACCACCTCCGCATCCTATCTCCAGAGCTGGTTTATCTTTAAATCCCAACGGAAATTTTTCATTCAATTTTTTTTGAATATAACTGATGCGAACCGGATTAAGCAATACTTTTATTAAATGAAGCATGGTATTAGCTTCCCACCATAAGTCTTCATCAGAATCGTATAATTTATTGTTTATCTGATTGTAAATTTTCGGTGAGATAGTCTTAATTCGATTATGCATTTTTATCAGTAAATAAAAGTTGAATATCTGTTTTGTCATTAAATATCGATTCCCCCCATTCAACCTTGATAGCATAATCAATACATCTCTTGAATATCTCATAAGTAAATTCGGGTGGGAATAAATCACCTGTTACATTTTCAGTATTTGTACTTTCAAATATCCTCTCATCAGATAAATAGGGTCTGTAAGGTTCAATAAAGCGATCAAACAATTCCTCAGCTGGATTTCTGAGAATCTTCTCTTTTGGTTCATGGTAATAAATTTCTATCCCTTTGACTTTCATTAGCTTTTCATTATAGCATACAATTTCCTCAAGTAAAGCTGGTTTAGGATTAGTTAATTGATAAATTACTCTTGGCGCTGGATCATTGATAATTCTGTATACCGTGTTTACAAAATAATCTACAGGAATAAGGTTAATACTGCCTTTATTGGGTAAGCAAATCCGAATAGGTAAATGGAGATTTCCTTCCTTATCAAGATATATTCCCTGATTCTTCGATCTTATTCCACCATTATTACGGATATCATTGAGATAAATGTCCCTTATAATCTGAACAGATCGAATTGGATGATATAAAGCGTTAAACCTCAGTGAACGACCGGTTCTCGAATCTCCATAAACAATTGTTGGACGAATAAAGACTAATGGAATAGAATTTATTCTGCAATATTCATTGATGATTTGTTCTGCCATTGATTTACTTTCTTCATAAACATTTGTGAACTTGGTAGCTGTTGACATTTTTTCTTTACAGACAGAGCCATTAATACCTGCGACATATGCAGTACTGATGTAATAGAAAAATTGTGCTCGTGAAGCAGTCACAAAGTCTAAAATTCCGGATAAATTACTGACATTAAATTCAAATACCTGGTCTCGTTTCCTTTCTGAAAAACTGGTTTCTGATGCACAATGAATGATCATGTCGGTCTTTGAACACAGCGAAGAATATCTTTGGAAAGAAAGTCCAAATAATGGTTTTTGATAATCGATTTCAAATGTTTCCAGGTTTCCGGGATAGTTGATATTCCCAAACCATTTCAGGAGCATTAAAATTCTTTTTGTTAACGAAATTCCACCCGATGCCCGTCCAAGTGCAATAACTTTATATCCTTTGGAAAGTAATTCATTCATCAGATGACTGCCAAGAAATCCGGTCGCACCGGTCAGACTTACTACTGGCTTAACATGATCAAACATGAAATATTTCTATTTGATTATGAATAAAGTAAATTCTCTTTTCTCGAAAATCCCTGATGGAGTACGTAGTGATGTCCCTTTACTGTCCCTGTGAGGGCGGAATAATCATCAACCAACTGGTTTGCTTCCGTTGAAGCACGTTTGACACGTGCAACTTCATCCGGATTATTATGATCGAAAAAATAGTCATATTCATACATGCATCTTTTCCCGTTATCTATAGGAGTAATGAATCCAAATTCATTTCTGATCCCATGTTTATTTGCAATGAGTGAATACTGAACAGTTATATCCCGAATAAGATTATAATCAACAGGAAGATAGGTATATACCGGCACAAATGGCTGTAAACGGCCGACCCTTGTACTAAGTATTCTGAACATATTCAGCCAGACAAGATCAGTCATATCAGGCGATGAATAGATCTTAACGAAAAATTTACGCAGATCTGGATCAATATCTTTGGTAATCCTTTCCGGAGAAGGATCAAGCGCAGTTTCAACCAGGTCGGAAAATTGTTTCAGTTTTAGGAAGGAAAAGGGTTCTTCATCCGAAAGTTCTTTAATTAACTTAAGCCACATGGATGAACTCAGGGAAGAAATTCCAAGGTAAAGTGCACTGAACATGCGTTGATTAATGAAAGGATAATCCATATTCCTCAACTGCATTTATTGCAAACTTATCTCCAATCAGAACAACTAAATAGGATATCTCGAGCTTATTTAAAAAAATATCTCTTGCTTCCTCAGCCTTTTTTCGTGTTAATGTAAAAAAAGCTGAAATATATTCGATCCCGATTATCCCTATTGCCAATCCAATATGCCTTACTGCACAAATTTTACTGAATTCGAGTGCATTTTCCAGAGATTGAAACGGAACAAGAATGCCGGCTTCATCATCAGTAACTGGGTGAAGTTTAATGAGGGCAGAAGTACAAACTCCGGGAGAATCAGAGTGGATTAAATTGCTGTAAGTATAAGGATTGGGTGAATTTTTATCATTTAGATTGAAAATGGAACCGTCATTGCCAACGAATTCAGCATTTACAAAATTATCGGCATTTATTCCGTAACTGGTAGAAAATGTAGACATTACACCCGATCCCATGATATTTGAGCAGATCAGTGCGGCAGGTTCTGCTGCATTGATGCGATATCCTCTTTTAATTGCCTGATTCTGAAGATCGAATGCAGAAACACCAGCCCCTGCTTTTACGACCCAGTTCTTCTCATCAAATTCAACGGTTTTCATTCTGTTTATATCAATAATCACACCTTCGCTGACCGCAAATCCCAAAAGATTGGTACCATTTCCGCGAACAGTGAAAATGAGGTTGTATTTATTGAAAAGTTTTACCAGGGAAGAAACCTGCTCTTTTGTTTCAGGCATTACCACATAATCTGGCATTTTAGGTTTAGATATCGGACTTAAATCATGCGAATAAGTATATCGAATGCCAGGATCATTGGATGCCCAATAATCACCTACAATCTCTTTTATTTCATTCAGAATGGGATCATCTTCAGTCTGAACAACCGATTTGCCACTTTTCAGATATTCTGCGATATAATCCTTTAATGTCTTCATGACTTTAACCGGCCGTAATTCAGTGACGAAATAACACTGATAATCACATTTCCCGCAAAGGTTACATGTGTCTGCAATCTCAATACATTTTTCGGTTACCGGAATTTTATCCTGTGCCAGTGCTTCATAAAGCATCATTCTCCCTTGCGGATAAAAGCTCACATAATGTTTTTCCAGACCAGAATCACATACCCCGCTGCCAAGAAAATCGATCTTGCACATGGCATAGTGACGGCAGTTTTTTGCAATTTGTAATGACTCTTCCATTTTCAGATCCTTGATTTAACTTTATTCTATCTTAATTTAATCTTAAATATTGAAAAAACCTGTCACTTAAAATCAAAAAAAATCGAAATCTTTCATCCTTAAATCTCTTAATCTTAGAAATCCGAATTCAGATAATAAATTATCGATTTTCAATTACCGGAGGATTCTAATACAATTTAAACAATAAAGGAAATAATAACAACGCTTTGAATTATTTTATCCTTCGTCAGCTTTTATCCTTTGCCGTCACATTTATGTGACGGAGGTGTCCAAAAAGTCAGCATAAATTAACTGGACTGTCCGATCCGCCCATCAAACCTGATGTATTTTGGGAACCTGTCAGGCTTAAAAAATGTCAGATTTAATAAGAAGATATTTAAAGAATGTATTTAACAATATCTTCAAAATTCTATCGCCCTGTTTCCTCCGTATTAAGTCCGTATTAAGTCCGTATTTCCCTATTGTACTATTTTAATCATAATATAGAAATAAGTAAACAAGAATTTCAGTCCCGAAACTTCGGAATTTTAATGTCGGATTTGTGATTTTTGGAAGATTAATCAGGATATAAAATAAACATCCAATATTCCCCCAAAAATTATTGCGAGCGTGGCTAAATAAATGTATATTTGAATGAAACAATCTTATTGATTTCATAAATCCTCGAAGTAATGATTGACACAGCCCACATTCACCCTATGATCGTCCATTTTCCGATCGCGATCATCATTACAGGTTTTATTTTTGATACTCTTTATTATTTTTACAGGTCTCAAAGCTGGTTACCCAAGGCGGGTTTTTGGCTCATGATGTTTGGAACGGTAGCAGCGTGTGCAACTTATCTTACTGGGGTGCTTTTTACGTCCGAACCTACCGAAGGTAAGGTGGTGCATATTTATATACTTCATAAAACAGGTTGTTACATAACAGTATTGATAATGCTCCTGCTTTCAATACTCCGGACCCGAAGGGCAGTTAAGCAGAAGGAATTACGTTTAAACGGCTTCTTGTATGGTTTGTATGCCGCCGGTACCGCTGCGGTGAGTTTTACAGGATATATGGGCGGAACCATGGTATACAGTTACTTTCTTGGTATTTAATAAAACAAAGAAATAAAATAATTTAAAAATTAATGTAATATGAAATCTGACAGAAGGAATTTTATTAAAATGGCTGGTCTTGCAAGTACAGGATTTATTGTGGGATGCGCGGCCAGAAAACCGGTAAAGACATTAGCGGATATGAAAATTGCCTATATTCGTGAAGCTACAACACAAGATAAATACAATATGTTTTCAAAAAAAGCAAAGGAAGATGATTTTAAAAAAGTATCTTTAATGTTTTCTGCTATTGCTTATGCTGAAGGCATACATGCCGCCAATCACAAAAGAGTACTTGATGAACTTAAAGGCAATTATCCGGCACAACCTGTCGGTAATTTTGAAGTAAGGTCTACTCTCGAAAATCTTGAAGACGGGTATAAAAGTGAAACTTATGAATACGATACCATGTATCCTGCATTTATAGCAGAAGCAAAAACCGAAAATGTTCCTGATGCGGTTGATACATTTACCTGGGCACGTCAGGTGGAGAAACAACACCAGGGCTATTACTTTGTTGCTATTACAGCGATGGGAACTAAAAGTGAACTTACTTTACCGGACGCCTGGTTTGTATGTCCAAAATGCGGCGGGACATATGCAGAAGCTGATGTGAAAGCAACATGTTACTTTGACCCGACACCCAGATCAAAATTCATCGAATTCAAGTAATTTTGGTTATTTCATATTGTTAAAAATAATTTCTATCTTAAAAGAAGTGAGTGATTAGCTGCTTCTCTTTTTTTAAATCAGGCAATTATTTTGTAATCTTTAAAAAAATGTTTACAAGAAACAATATACTTGGATATTGCTTAATAATTATATATTTGCATAATTGTCAATTTAAACTAAAATCAAATAAAAATTAAAATCCTGTAGTCGTATGAAATCGAATCGAAGAAATTTTTTTAAAGCCGCCGGTCTTGGTCTTGCAGGCAGCGGATTATTGGTAGGTTGTGCTCCAAGAAAACCCGAGAAATCTATTTCAAATATGACGGTGGCTTATATTCGTGAGGCAACTGTTGAACAAAAGTATACTGAATATGCAGATAAAGCCAAAGAAGATAATTTCCCCAAAGTTGGATTGATGTTTTCTGCTATTTCAAAGGCCGAGGGAATACATGCCGCCAATCACAAGAGAGTACTTGAAAAACTTAAAGGACCATATGTTGGATTCCCGGAAAGCAAGTATGCAGTTTTTTCAACACTTGAAAATCTTCAGGATGGACTGGAAACTGAAAAGTACGAAATAGAAAAGATGTATCCCGCTTTTATAGATCAGGCGAAATTGGAGGGTTCAGATGAGGCAGTTGAATCCTTTACCTGGGCATATAAGGTCGAAATTCAGCATATGGGATATTATAGCGTGGCTCTTACCACAATGGGTACCGGAAGCGAATTGAACATGCCGGAGAAATGGTATGTTTGTCCGTCATGCGGAGGAACTTATGCTGTCGCAGATGTTAAAAATAAGTGTTATTTTGATGATGTGCCAAAAGAAAAATTCCTGGTATTCGAATAACAGATTCAGAACAATCAGATAACTATCGAGATTTCTCAGGAATTAATTATAATAAAAAGAAGGACAAATTTGTCCCTTCTTTTTTTACTGGATTGTTATAATTCTGTTATTAATTTTTAATTAAAGTTTTATCATAAAAGTAATTTATTGACACGTATTACGGATTGTCGTATATTTACAATAACATGCTGAGCTTAAATATTCATTTATTCAATTTACAATTTATAATGCTTTATGTCTATGAAATCATACTTTAGGAATTATGTCAAATTAGCTCTTATCGCCGGAGCGATTATTATAGTAATCAGCGGGTGTACAAAAAAAGACCTGATAAAACTATTGCAAATTTAAAAGCGGCTTATATCGAAGAAATCTCCCAGATTGACAGGTACAACAAGTACGCTTTAAAGGCTGCAGATGAAAAATATGATAAGATTGCCCTGATGTTTACGGCATTGGCAAAATCTGAAGCTTATACAGGCTAAAAATTTTAAACAAGTCCTTGATAGTTTGGGCGTGACTTTTGAAGCTCCCACTGTTAACAGTGAGGCGAATTCAACATTTGAGAACCTTCTTGACTCCTATAAATCAGAAACATATGATATCCAGGTCTCATATCCGCAATTTATTGAAGATGCGGAAGATGAAAATGTTCCTAATGCTGTGCAGGTTTTCAAATGGTCAATGAATGGCGATTCTGAACATATGGGTTACTATTATGTTGCTCTCACTGCTTACGGGACAAAAGATCAGGAAACCTTGCCGGCAGCATGGTATGTTTGTCCCAGATGTGCTGCCAACCTATGCTGAAGCGGATGTGAAAGATCCCTGTCCTATCTGTGGGACTCCCGAAAGCAAGTTTTTCGAGTTCAAATAATTCTTTACCCTGATCGTGAATATTTTTATTTTTATGTGATACTGACTAATTTTATCAGGAGAAAAAGTATAAAATTAGGCTGTCCCACATGTGCGGGATCAGCTAACAGTCTAAATGACCAATGAACTCAAGGGAAAGAATCTTAACTACTTTAAATCACAGAGAACCTGACCTTGTACCATTTGACCTTGCCGGAACAACCTGGACAGGAATCGCAGACAAAGCCTATAAGAATTTACTCGGATTTATGGGGAAAAAACGCCGGCAGATGGATTGCAATGGTCTGATGTAATTCAGCAAATAGTCATTCCCTCAGACGAAATTCTTAAAACATTCAAAGTAGATACAAGGGGGCTGTTTCCCCTTACAAGCAGTAACTGGGATGTTTACAACAAATTAATAGATGCAGGTGATAACTGGGAGTATCCTGATGAATGGGGATTCACCCTGCATTTCCCAAAACACGACGGTAACTGGTTTTCTTATGTCAGGTATCCTATGGAAAACATCATTCCCGATATAAATGCAATAAGTTCCTATCCCTGGCCATTTGCTTCAGACAAAAGACGAATCGAAGGATTAAGGGAATTAGCGCTTCAATATAAGAAACAGGACAAAATTGTGATATTAAAGGGTCTCTGTGCCGGCATATTCGAGATGCACCAGAGATGCCGGGGAATGCAAAATGCTCTTCTCGATTCTTTCCTTTATCCCGAATTTTCAGATCGGTTGATAGGTAAAATTGCTGATCTGAAAATCGAATTCTGGGAAATGGCTCTTGCCGAACTGGCTGATGTTGTGGACATCATCGCCGAAGGGGATGACTATGGAACCCAGGAATCCCAGTTGATTGATCCTGAACATTTCAGACAATACTATAAACCACATATTGCCCGGATTATAAAGGCAATAAAAAAAGTGCCCCAAATGCAAAAGTCATGTTCCACTCATGCGGCAACGTACGGCCGGAAATACCTGATTTTATTGAGATGGGAATTGATATACTTAATCCGGTGCATATTAATGCCACTGGAATGGAACCCTGTCAACTAAAGAAAGATTTCGGAAAGGATATTGTATTCTGGGGAGGCGGAGTGGATACACAAAAAATTCTTCCCTCAGGAACTGTAACCGAAGTGGCCGATAACGTAAAAAGGAATATCGATGCACTTGCGCCGGAAGGGGGTTTTGTCTTTGCAACTGTTCATAACATACAATCCGATGTTCCCCCGCAAAATATTCTGGCCATGCTGGAGGCCTTAAATAAATATGCAAAATATTGAAAACAATTATACTTTCAGGCTGTTAGTCTATTAGGTAAAAAGACATTAAAACTCCTTTTCATACCAGTCTTATAACCGGATAAACTAATTCGTGCAATTAGTCTGAAATTTGTGTAATTCGTTATAATGTAATTCGTAAATATGAAGAATGTATTCAGGCTGAACGTTGATCAGTTAAAAGAAATAGCTCTTGATCTTGAAAAGAAGATCGAAGAAGGTCTGATGAAAGACGGAGCTGAAATAAAGGGTATTCCAACCTATATTCACCCTTCAACAGGCGGGGTTGAGGGACAGGCTGTCGTCCTTGATTTCGGAGGAACAAATTATAGGGCGGCCGTTGTGAAATTTGCCAACGGGAAATCTGAAATATCTCCTGAAAATCCTGATTCAAAGGATCTTTCAGTGATGAAGACAAAAGGCTTCACTCAGGATGATCTCTTGTCAAAACAGGCAGCTTTTGTCAATGAAATTGAATTACCTGAAAAAGCTCCCATTGGTTATTGTTTTTCTTATCCGGGACGATGCCTTCCCGATGGGGATGCAGAGCTGATCAACTGGACGAAAGGAGTGGAAATTACCGAAATGGTTGGCAAACCTGTCGGGAAACCTTTGCTGGAATGGCTGAATAAAACCGGAAAAGCAACTTTTACAGGCATTAAGGTGATCAATGATACAGTGGCAAGCCTGTTCGCCGGCCTTACAGATACCGGATTCGACGCTTATATTGGATTGATCGTCGGAACGGGTACAAATATGGCAGCATTTATTAACTCAACAAAAATTCCCAAGATTAGTCCTGAGCTTGACTGGCACGGACTGACTCCTGTAAATCTCGAAAATGGCAATTATTATCCTCCTCACCTGACTAAATATGACAATCTTGTCGATAAAAAGTCGGATATTCCAGGCGCCCAGAGGTTCGAAAAAGCCGTTTCAGGAATGTATCTGGGACAGGTATTCAGGGAGATGTTCCTCAGGGACGGTTTTGATAAGAATTTCGATGCAAAGGGTTTAACCGACATCATTAACCATCCGAATAAATACAGAAAAAGGCATGTCAAAGCCGCCCGAAGGATTTACAAACGTTCTGCAAATCTGGTGGCCGCTTCACTTGCAGGGCTCATCGACCTTTTGATTTCTCACGATAATTCCGTTAACAGTGTAAAGATCACCGCTGAAGGAAGTCTCTTCTGGAGCAGGGTCAACAATTTCCGCAATTACAACAAAACGGTAAAACGGACACTGGACCGTCTTCTCTGTGAAATGGGCCACAAAACGATGAAAATAGATATTGCCCATATCGAAAATGCCAATCTGATCGGATCTGGAATTGCCGCGCTTTCATAAAATTATAATTAACTGCATTTGAAACAGAAAGCACCTCCAATCCTGTAGAGATGCGACGTGCCGCGTCTCAGGCTGGTTTTTAATCCCTGACCTTCTTTAGTCTATTAGTATTCTTTTGAATCTGAATGGTGATCCTTTCCAATTTTAAGCATTGAATGAGTAAATTGCAAGAGGATTAATTGTTAATTAATCCGATTCAGCACCGGTTTAACTTAGGTGTTTATTCGCAGATTATTCAAATATTATTCGTAGATCATTCGTATAATATACGAATGATCTACGAATAAACTACGAATAATCTACGAATAAAGACCAGACTTGGTATGAATTTGAAGATTCTTTGTTCCTGTTTTAATATTCATTTCATAGTAAATTCTGAAACTGATTGTGGCATCCCTGTTAAATGCTTTTATATGAATTAAATGATATACATATAGTCACAGGTTGTTTAATTAAGAAAAAATGCTGATATTCAACCAAAACTTTTGGGCACTGATTCGTGAAATTCGTTTCCCGATAGTTATCGGGATCGTGTAATTCGTAAAAATGAAAAGGCTGGTTGTATTAACCGGGGCCGGGATGTCGGCCGAGAGCGGTATCCGAACTTTCCGCGACCAGGGCGGTATGTGGGAGGAGTATGATATCATGGAAGTGGCGAGCATCCAGGGATGGAGAAAAAACCCTGAACTTGTTTTGAATTTCTACAACAAGCGAAGGAAGGAACTGCTTGATGCCAAACCCAATGCGGGACATACGGGACTGGCAGAACTGGAAACGGACTATGAAGTGAAGATTATTACACAGAACATTGATAATCTTCATGAAAGAGCCGGCTCTACATCGGTGCTTCACCTGCACGGGGAATTGATGAAAGCACGCAGTACTCTTGATCCGTCGCTGATTTATACACTTGATCACTGGGAAATGAGGATGGGTGATAAGTGTGAAAAAGGAAGCCAGCTAAGGCCTCATATTGTGTGGTTCGGAGAGGAGGTGCCGGCAATGGTTGAAGCAATTGCCATCACTGAAACGGCTGATATTTTCTGTGTTATAGGCACTTCGCTGAATGTTTATCCGGCAGCGGGATTAATTCATTACACGCCTGCCCATATACCTCTGTTCCTGATTGATCCGAATCCACCGGCAGCATTGCCGGGACGGATAAAAGTCATCGCTAAAGGAGCAGGGGAAGGAGTTGCCATTTTACGCAAGAGGCTGGATGAGATGTAACGGAGCTAATAATAGTTATGAATTATGAGTTGTGAATTAAGAATTAACAATTAAGACTTTGTGAGACTTTGTGAAAACTTTGTGAGACTTTGTGTAACATATTAAAATTAAAAATTGTACCATAAAGTTTAAGAATACGAATAAAATTTAATCCTGAAATGAGCAAAAAAATCATTGTCGGCGTTACTGGTGCGAGCGGGGCTATCTATGCAAAAAGACTGTTCAAGAGGTTACAGACTTATCGGGAACAATTAGAGGAATGCAGTATTGTTTATACTCCTAACGCACTGGATATCTGGAAAAATGAACTGGGGAAGCTGCCTGATATGTTGGATTCTCCTTTTAAAGTATGGGACTTATATGATTATCATGCTCCATTTGCTTCAGGATCATCGGCTTATGATGCCATGATTATTATTCCCTGTTCGATGGGAACGTTGGGACGGATTGCTTCAGGCGTATCCGATAACCTTATCACGAGGGCTGCTGATGTGATGCTGAAAGAACGAAAAAGGCTGATTCTTGTGACACGGGAGAATCCTTTCAATCTGATTCATTTAAAAAATATGACCTTGCTGACTGAGGCAGGAGCAATTATTGCAGCTGCTTCCCCTTCGTTTTACAGTCTTCCTGTAACAATCGAAGATGCCGTTGACACAGTGGTCAACAGAGTCCTCGATCTTGCAGGAATTGATAATGACGGATTTAAATGGAAAGGCCAAAGCGATATCCTGAAAAGTGTATGATATTATTTGGGTGTTCCAGAGTTTCTGTTTTCCGGTTTTTCAACCTCATACTCTGGAGCCGTATAACACTGAAACCCTAAAATATTAATTTGTACTGGCGAGGGCGGCTATGCTCAGCTTTACGCCGGGAATTTTCAACAAAGGTTCTGAGCAGGCTTCAATGGTTGCGCCGGTAGTTACCACATCATCCACAAGTAAAATATGTTTTCCTAAAAGAGTCTTGCTGTTTTTTACACTGAAAATTCCTGAGACATTCTCCCAGCGTTCGTACCTGCCTTTTGTTGTCTGCGTAGATGTATAGACTTTTCTGATAAGGTTTCCCAATATCAGAGGCCGGTTCATCGATTGCGAAATGCCTCTGCAAATTTCTGTGCTCTGGTTATACCCCCTCGATCTTTGTTTTCTCGGATGCAAAGGCACAGGAATGATGGCATCGATTTGAGTGAATTGGGGCTGCTGATCAAGTTCAAAGCCAAACATTAGTCCCAATTTGAATCCTATATCTTTTCTGCCCTTGTATTTTAGCTCATGAAGTAAATGCTGGACCCGGCCTCCTTTATCAAAACAATAATAAGACGCGGCATAACAGTAATCTATCCTTCCCAGGAAGGTGAGAGCAAAAGGACTCTCTTTTCCGTCGCTGAAATCGTTTCTTGGGAGATCGGCCAGGCAATTAAGGCAAAGAATATCCTCACCTTTCACCAAAGGCGAGTTGCAGCCGGCACATAATTGTGGAAAAAAGAGAGAAAGTAAATCGTTAAACACTGACATTTACTTCTTTATTGATCAATCTTAAACCAATATTAAAGTTACATGTTATTGATGATATTTTGATGAACTTCCTGAGAGATTCTCAATTGTTATTCATAATAATTGTATAATGAAATAAAAATAAGAGTTATCTTGTGAGATGTAATATTTGGAATTATGACAAAGGGTAAAGGGAGTAAGAAAGCGTTCCGTTTTAACAAGATTGGTCTAAAAAAAGCCATACTGGCCGTTTTTTATGAAAATGCCGGTAAGACTTTTAATTATAAACAACTGGCATCTCTTATAGGGGCCAAAGATGAAACCTCAAAGCAGCTTATCAATGTTGTGCTGATGGAATTGCGTGATGCAGAAACGCTGGAAGAAACGGAAAGGGGGAAATACACACTGAAATCACAGGGGGGAATTGTATGCGGGGTCATTGAAATTAATCCGAAGGGTTACGGTGAACTTAATTGTGAAGAGCTGAGCGAACCCGTATTTATATCGGCGGCCAATATGGGCCATGCCATGGATGGCGACACTGTAAGAGTTAGGCTGTATGCCCGGCGTAAGCGAAGTAATCCTGAAGGCGAAGTGATCGAAGTTCTTGAGCGCGCTAAAACAACTTTTGTCGGTACAGTTGAAATATCAAAGTTTTCAGCATTTCTGATTCCAACAAAAAAAACTCCTTTTGATCTGTTTATTCCGAAAGACAAACTCAAAGGGGCTCTGGACGGACAAAAAGCAGTTGCACGTATTCTGGACTGGCCTGAACATGCGCGGAATCCCTTTGCCGAAATTATTGATGTGCTTGGCGATGCGGGAAATAATACCACAGAGATGCATGCGATTCTGGCAGAATTCGGCTTGCCGTATCATTATCCGGAGAAGGTGGAAAAAGCGGCCAGTAAGATACCGTCCGAGATAACCCAGGAAGAAATCAGGATCAGAAAAGATTTTCGGAATGTTCCCACCTTTACAATCGATCCGGCGGATGCAAAGGATTTTGATGATGCTTTATCGTTACGCAGACTTGAAAACGAACTTTGGGAAGTTGGGGTGCACATTGCCGATGCCACTCACTATATTGTGCCCGACTCTCTTCTGGATGAGGAAGCTTATAACAGGGCAACTTCTGTTTACCTTGTTGACAGGGTTGTTCCCATGTTGCCTGAAAGGCTGTCGAACGGCCTTTGTTCCTTGAATCCGGGAGAGGATAAACTCTGCTTTTCTGCAGTTTTCCAGGTTGATGATCAATGCAATGTTAAGCAGGAGTGGTTTGGGAAAACAATTATCCATTCTGACAGAAGATTTACCTATGATGAGGCCCAGCAGGTTATTGAGACCGGAGAGGGTGATATGAAAGAAGAATTATTGACCCTTAACCGGCTTGCAATTATAATGAGGGATAAAAGGTTTGCGGAAGGATCGATGGGATTTGACAGGGTAGAGGTGAAGTTTGAAATCGACGAAATGGGGAGGCCTCTCAGTGTTTTTTACAAGGAATCGAAAGAAGCCAATAACCTGATCGAGGAATTTATGCTGCTTGCCAACAAACAGGGTGGCTGAGTTTATCGGTAAACCAGGAATAAAGAAGAAAGAACGTACCTTCGTTTACAGGATACATGACAAACCTGATCCCGATAAACTGGATTCCTTCAATCATTTTATCAGGCGTTTTGGTTACGGAATCGTGACCAGCAGTCCTCAGGCTGCAGCAATGTCAATGAATAAATTGCTGGAAAATGTAAACGGGAAAAAGGAGCAGAATGTGATTGAGACTCTCGCTATACGAACTATGGCTAAGGCTGAATATTCCACACGAAATATCGGGCACTATGGCCTTGGATTTGACTATTATACTCATTTTACATCTCCGATAAGACGATATCCCGATATGATGGTTCACCGGCTGCTTTCGCGTTATTTGGCAGGCGGCCGTTCAGTACCTGCTCCCCAGTGGGAAGATATGTGTAAACATTCTTCTGACATGGAAACCCGGGCGGCCAATGCTGAACGGGCATCGATAAAATACAAGCAGGTGGAGTTCATGTCGGACAAAATAGGTCAGGTGTTTAAGGGTGTTATCTCGGGTGTGAAAGACTGGGGGATTTATGTTGAGCTGGAAGAAAATAAGTGCGAAGGAATGGTTCCCGTGCATGAACTGACCGATGATTATTATGAATATGATGAAAAGAATTACTGTATCACCGGGCGCCGGACTCATAAGAAATACCAGTTGGGTGATGAGTTAGAAGTAGAAATTATAAGAGCAAACCTTGAGAAAAAGCAGCTTGATTTCCGGATCTATGATAATGAAATTCAGCCAAATGACAGAAGTGGAGGAAGTCAGAAGAACGACCGTAGGAAAAAAGGGAAAAAAAATAAAAATCATTGAGAATGTTCAATCCATTTCTCAGTTGATTCAATTCAATCAATCAATTGTCCGATCCCCCTATAATATTTTTATAAAATAAGGATTTGGATTACTAAATGACTTTCTGTCAAATCTTTATAACAGCAGATGAAAAATTACCATCCCCTCAATTTCAATAGTCCATATATTCAATTAATTGAATGTCAGAAGTGTATCCTCTGAAAGAAATTCATGCAATCAAGTGGTTCAGACAAGGAAGGGTATTTGGATAGAATTGATCCAAAATTGCTGACCTCAATATGACTTTCATTCATTTTTCTGATCACGGAAGTTAAAACCATGCTGAATAGATCCGAAATTATTTACATATTTATTTGGAACTATTTGAAATGTCAATATTTAGCCGTAATTTAAATCAAATAAAAGGTAAAAAAGATTTGTAAGTTTCTAAACTGAAAGCTGAAATGAATTCTGTGATTTTATCAACAATCTTCATCAGGATTCAAAAATAAGGTATAGTGTTAGATTCGCGAAACATTTTGAATTGGATCCATAGGTAAATGAAAGCGGCTATCGTTTTAATTATAATATCCATAATTGCATTAAACGGCTATTCTCAGCGTATGAGAACATCCGATCATCATGAATATGCAAGCATTAATCCGGGTACTTTTAATCCGATAAATTCCGGTACTGGGAATGAAAAAAAAGAAATTTATTCCACTAATTCCAGAGGTTCAATTTTTAGTGATCTGCAGGAAAAAATAAGTGATTGCAGTAAAGTGATTATTTATTTTACTAAGTCAATGGAAATCAATCAAAATATTCCCCGAATATTTTCCAATGGTGATGATAAAGGAATAAAACAGTATGATGCAAAGGAATTCAGGGACAATTTAACAGATGATTCAACCAAACTTAATTCATTTTATCCTGCTTTTTACAATTGGGAATCTGACAGAACAAAATTACCTGAATTTTGCGGGCCATTTTTTAACGACAGAAAATTTCCGGAAAATGATTTTGGCAACACAGGAATAAATAGTAATAAGAATAATGATTCTTTGGACATTATGTATGGAAAACT
Source organism: uncultured Bacteroidia bacterium (assembly GCA_963810555.1). Lineage (GTDB taxonomy): Bacteria > Bacteroidota > Bacteroidia > Bacteroidales > Prolixibacteraceae. The sequence continues at coordinate 353,126 of CAWENX010000006.1, forward strand.
TATTGACAATGCTTTTCCCAATAATGTTATTGCTGATTCAGTTCAAACAGAATATTATTATCAGAAAGCTCTCGTAAGAGGAAGATTAAAAGATTTTGAAGGAGCAAAAGAGATTTTTTCAAAAATGCTTCAAATTAATCCAAATGATGCAAGGGGATATTTTGGCAGGGGAGTTTCAAAAAGCCTGCTTAAAGATAGCCAGGCTGCAATAATCGACTTTTCGAAAGCTATTGAGACTGATAGTTTATATAATGAGGCGTACTGTTACAGGGGGATGGAGAAGATAGGCAACAAAGATTTCAAAGGCGGTATTGAAGATTGTTCCATTGCGATAAAAAAAAATCCCTTTGATGCAGATGCTTATTTCATTAGAGGATATGCTATGTTTTTCCTTGAAGATTATAAAGGTGCACTTGAGAATTTTAATAAATGCTTCGAACTGAATCCTTTTCATCCGATGGTTTGTTATTTTAGGGCAGGTGTAAAAAGCGCCCTGAATGATTATAAAGGTGCAATAGCTGATTATACCAAAATGGTTGTTTTAAATCCGAAAATTGCCGCAGCTTTTTTTAACAGGGGTCTTGCTAAAAGTAGTCTTCTGTTATATTCAGGTGCTATTTCTGACTACAGCAAAGCTCTTGAAATTGATTCAACAAATGCGGATGCTTATTATGTCAGGGGCCTTACCAGGAAAGTAATTCAGGATTATTCGGGAGCTGTAGCCGATTATAATAAAGTTGCAAAATATGTGCCAGGTAATGCAGATGTCTATTTAAACCGGGGTATCGCCAAAGCCGGTATTCAGGATTATACGGGGGCCATTGCAGATTTCACAACAGCTATTGAGATTGATCCGGCTTGTACGGTGGCTTATTATGACAGGGGGAGAATAAAGAACCTTATTCAAAACAACAGCGGGGCTATTGAAGATTATACAAAAGCAATTGAAATTGATCCGGGTGATGCACCATCATATTTCAACAGGGCAGGAGAAAAATATCTGATTGGTGATTTCAGAGGTTCAGTTAATGATTATACAAAGGTTATCGAAATTAATTCTAAATCTTCCGAAGCATATTTCCAAAGGGGTTGGGTAAAAATCATGCTTGGGGAAAAAGAGAGCGGATGCTTGGATTTTGTCAGAGCCGGAGAATTAGGATGCTTAAAAGCTTACGATGCACGGAAAAATTATTGTCCAATTGACCAATAAGGATACATAACCATAAACAAATATCCCGTGAAGGGTTCAACGTTATAATCATTCAGTTAGTGATCCGGCTTGGATTAATTTGATTATTTGAAGTATAACTTTGTACCGATTCGAATAATTAATTTATAATGATTGATGATGCCAGGCGGATAATCTTATTTGATGGCGTGTGTATTTTGTGTCAAAGATTCGTTGATTTTATAATCAAGCATGATCCCTCTGCAAAGATTAAATTTTCAGCCATTCAATCTGAGAGGGGAATAAAATTATTAAAACAAGCTGGATTCCTTCATGGACAAACCGAATTTATTGTTTATCTCAGGGAAGGGGAATGCTTTAGTAAATCATTGGCGATTCTTGAATTAATGTCAGATTTGGGTGGGATCTGGAAGTTGTTTTATGGGTTCATAATCCTGCCAAAATTCCTACGTGATTTTTTTTACGATTTTCTGGCAAAGAGAAGATATTGGTTTTTTGGCAGAATGGATAGCTGTATGATTCCATCTACGGAAAATAGAATAAGGTTCCTGGAATAAAACCTTCGCCTCAATCCTGATTCATTTCCTTCAGGATATTTTCTATTTCTTCCTCAGTGTTTTTCAGCTTTTCTTTACACATATTGATCAATGAAGAGACGCGTTTGACCTTTTCTGAAAGTTCATCCACATCCAGTTCGTTGTTTTCGATTTGTGAAAGAATATTCTCTATCTCATTAATTGCTTCCTTGTACGTAATTTGTTTCTTATTCATAATTTAATTATTATTCCTTTGCGAGATTCTTGATAATGTCGTAGAAAATATAATAGTGAAAAGGTAAGAAAATGTACCAATATATATGTCCCCAGAATCCTTTTGGTAAAAAATAAGCATTGATAGTCAATAAATTATCCGGCATGACCTGATCAATCCTGAATTCCAGCCATGCCTTTCCCGGGAGTTTCATTTCAGCTCGCAGAAGAAGTTGTTTATCCTGAACAAGGTTTTCGACTCTCCAGAAATCCAATACATCATTGATCTGGAGTGTTTTTTTTGCCTTGCGTCCACGCTCAGTTCCTACGCCCATAAGCAATTTGTCAATAAAGCCTCTTGCTTTCCAAAGAAAATTAGAATTGAACCACCCTTTTTTGCCTCCTATGGTACAAATTGATTCAAAGAGCCTCGATGAGTTTTTTCTTGTGAGAATTGAATACCGGTTAGTATATAACTGATTATGATCTATTTCGTCAAGTTTAATTGAAAGTTCATGGGCAGGCGGATAGGCATCTGACCAGCGGGTAGCCAATTTGTCCTGTTCTTCTCTGTTTATTGCCCTGATTAGTGCGACTTTATAATCTACATTAGGAAATTTCAGGTAATTTTTAATTTCATTATTTTGAACCACGACATCATGTTTCAGACTTTTCATCAGACATAAAACAATTGGAGCAGGAACAGAAGTAAGGAGACTTGTAATATACGATGAGACATTTATCCCCGTAAATGGGCTTGATATGAATAAAATTCGACGATGGAGCATTTTTGAATATACCTTTAGCATTTCCTTGTAAGTATATACTTTGTCTCCTCCAATGTCAAACGATTTATCAATTGTCTCATCCACTTCAAGGACGCCGACGAGATATTTTATTACGTCTCGTATGCTGATTGGCTGGCATTTACTCTTTGCAGAGACGGGGAGTAAAATAACTGACATTTTTCTGACCAATTGGTCTATTATTTCGAAAGATGCACTTCCGGAACCAATAATAACCGCTGCTCTCAAAATGGTTACCGGTACTGAACTGCCCTTCTTTAACTCCTCAGCCACCCTCATCCTGCTTCTTAGATGTCTGGAAAGATTTGTAGTTGTATCTCCAAGGCCGCCGAGATAAATGATTCTCTTAACTCCCGATTTTTCGGAAGCAATCCTGAAATTCCTTGCAGCAATTAATTCTGCCTGTTCGAACCATCTGTGCCCCATCAACATGGAATGGATAAGGTAATACGCTGTGTGTATGTTTTTAAGGGCAGGGATAAGTTTGTCCAATACTAATGCATCGGCTTCCACAATTTCTACTCCAGGCCATAACTCCTTTTGTTCAGGTGAAAATTTCCTGACCAATACCCTGACATGGTAACCCCTGTTGGTCAGTTCAGGTACAAGTCGCCCTCCAATATAGCCTGTTGCTCCTGTAACCAGAATAGTCCCTAAATAAGGTCTTGGATTAGTATCCAGATCATTGCAAAAATGGGTGTCATCAATCCAATTCATATCCGGGAATTTGATCTGAAATATACAATTAAAATCGGAAAATCAAATCTTCTCTTTCGATGTACCGGGTGACTTTACATTATTATCATCAACAGTCTGAAGTCCGGGAATATTCTTCTCTAATATTTTACTTTTCAGATTACCCTGATGTAATGTAGTAATTATTGTTTCATTGACAGCAACCCATGAACTGTCTTTTAAAACCATCCCATTGAGAGTTGTTATTGAATAACCTTTTGACAAAATATGGACCGGATCAGTCAGATAAACTTTTTGAGCAGCCATCTCCAGATCAAATAATTTATTGGCAAGTTTTTTTCCTACAAGATGACCTGTTACTGAAATATAGTTTTTTAAACGATTAGACTTTACGGGAACAATTATCTTTAAACCTGAAGAAATCAGTCCACTTATTTCCCTTAGTTCAATAAGTTTTGAATTCAATAATTGTCGGGAGTTCCTGTTAATGTTTTCTTTTCTGCGATCCAGAAAATATCTTTGATCTGTAATTGATGACTTTATCAGATAATTCAATTGCCAGGCACTGCGATTCAGGGACTGGAGGTATTTGTTTATTTTTGACCGGATTAGAGGCTCATAAATCCGTGCATACCTTTCAACCTTTTGATTAGCCGTCTCTAATTGTTCTGTTACAAGGTCTGTAAGTTTTTCCTTTGATTCTGTAAGCCGAAGATCAAACGCTGCAAGTTCTCCAATCAGGAATTCGGCAACTGCGGTAGGTGTTTTCAGACGTGTATGAGCAACCAGATCTGCAATTGTGTTGTCTTTTTCGTGACCAATGCCAGTGATGACAGGCAGGGGGAATTGCGTGATATGATAGGCAAGATTATAGTTGTCAAAGCAGCTCAGGTCAAGTTGAGATCCTCCTCCACGAATTATTACCACCACATCAAAAAAATCCTCATATTCATATATACGGTCTAATGCTCCTATAATAGATGATTCAGCCTGGAGCCCCTGCATCACGGCTGGAAACAATTTGGTATAGAATATATAACCTGAAGGATTACGGATCAAATGATCGTTAAAATCCTGATACCCTGCTGCTGTTTCTGATGATATAACCGCTATTTTCTGTGGAACCAAAGGGAATTCCAACTCTTTATTCATGTCGGCAACACCTTCATTTATAAGTCTGTTGATTATCTCCCTTCTTCTTCTTGTCATATCCCCTATTGTGTACGTGGGATCAATATCCAGGATATTAAGACTATAACCATATAACTCATGAAATTCTACTGTAACATTCACCAGTACTTTTATTCCTTCAATCAGGATCTGTCCTGTTGTTGTTTCGAAATAGGGACGAAGCATACGGAAAGTATAAGACCAGATTGTAGCTCTGGCCTGGGCTGTAACAGTGTCAGTTGCCTCATCTTTTTCTATCAGATTCAGGTAACAATGCCCATTACGGTTGACTTTCATTTCTGAGATTTCCCCGATAACCCATATTTTATCAGGGAATGCATCGTTAATGACCCTTTTGACCCATCCGTTTAATTCTGATAATTTAATTGCCTCATTCATATTAATTCTCAATTCGTAATTAGAAATGGGGAGTTAAATTTACGTATTTGAGATGAAATTAATCAAGTAAATCCTTTAATCATTTAAATCAAGGTCATTTTTATTTAAGTTTGTAATTGAATAACCAAAATCAGAATCATGAAACTCATTCGGGATATTTTCGGTAATGCCCGCAGGGGCGAGAAAGTCTTTTTATATACCTTTGTCAAATGACAATGGGATTACCATAAAAATAACCAATTACGGCGGGATTGTCACTTCAGTCGAGACTCCTGATAAAAATGGTCAAAAGGAAAATATTGTTTTAGGCTTTAAATCATTCCAGGATTATATTTCAGATTTCTATATTGAAAATTGCCCCTATTTCGGTTGCATTGTAGGACGTTACGCCAACAGAATCGCAAAGGGAAAATTTGCCATCGAAGGGAAAGAATATACACTGCCCGTAAATAACGGCCCCAACAGCCTTCATGGCGGGATGACTGGTTTTGATAAAGTAATATGGGTCCCCAATAAAATTGAAAAGCCTGATCTTGTTGGTATAGAACTAAAGTACAGAAGTGTTCATATGGAAGAAGGTTTTCCCGGAAATCTCGATTTAAGGTCACTTATACCCTGAACCACAAGAATGAATTCCAGATAGAATATAAAGCTGTCACAGACAGAGCTACAATCATTAACCTGACTAATCACACTTATTTTAACTTAACTGGCGGTAAGGAAAATATTTTCAATCATACACTTCAACTCTTCGCCCGAAAATATACCGTTAATGACGATGGATTAATTCCAACCGGAGAAATTGAGAATGTTGCCGGTACTCCCCTCGATTTTACATCACCTGTGAAAGTTGGCTCACGTATTGAACAATTAAAGGATGGCTATGATCATAATTTCATTCTCGATAATCCGAAGGGGAAACTTGTGAAGGCAGCCATATTATCGGAAGAATCGACAGGACGGACGTTGAACAATTTACAACTGAACCGGCGATCAGCTTTATACAGGATATTATATTCCTGAAATGAGAGGCTCGAATGGAGAGGTTTTCGGGAGATATGCAGGATTGACACTCGAATCGCAGCATTATCCCGATTCTCCTAACAAATCCGGATTCCCTTCAACTCTGTTGCACCCGGGAGAGACTTTTAACTCAAAAACCATTTATAAGTTTGGCAACATTTGACCCTGAAATTACAATACCAATAGGGCAGTGCAATTGAATATCCGGGAGAAAACATGATCATTGATGTTTAACTGAATTGAATATAATTATTTTAAATATTTGTTTTTGAATCATCCGGAGAATCTGCATATTTATACAAATTATGCAAGTTGATCAGGGTTATACCTTGGCCGTATTTGGTTCGCTTTTGGTTCGCTTTTGGTTCGCTACCGAAAAATGTCCGGGAAAATGATAAAAAATGAATATTTATTCAGAAAAATGTATAATTATACAATAATTGATTAGTTTAAGCTCGACGATCGAAGGGACAATAAAGCATAATATTATTTAATAATAATGATAAACAAGAAGTTCATTAAAAATGTAACTTAAGGAGCACCATAAGATGAAAACCCTGATTGAACTTTTCGAAAAGAGCGTTGAAAAATATCCTGAAAACCCATTATTGTGGGAAAAATCTGATAGATTAATACATATCCTTCATCTTATCGGGAAATTCACAGGCAGGTGATTTTGCTTGGAGCAGGATTATATTCGCAGGACTTCAGAAAGGCGATAGGGTGGGACTTATTCTCTGAAGGCAGAAACAGCTGGCTTATCAGCGAATTGGCAGTACTATATTGTGGAGCCGTTAATGTGCCTTTATCTGTAAGACTGGAGGCATCTGAATTGAAATTCAGGCTTGAACATTCGGAAGCTAAAATGGTCATCGTCTCATCCGGACAGGCTGCCAAAATAGTCGGAATAATTGACCAACTGCCTTTGATCGAAGGATGATTTATCTTGATGAGAAAACCGGTCCCGGGATTAAGGAGATTAATTACAGCGATCTGATTAAAAAGAGGAGAAAGCTTTCTTGAATCGAATGAAAACCGTAAAACATTCGAGTCAGTTTACAATTCAGTTGTTCCTGACGATGTTGCAAATATATCATACACTTCCGGGACAACTGCCGATCCGAAAGGAATCATGCTGAGTCACCTGAATTATGTCACAAACGTTATCCAGTCAAATACTGTACTTGAAATCTACCAGGATTACAAGACTCTTGCCATTCTCCCCTGGGATCATTCATTTGCCCATACTACCTGTCTTTATACCTTCATGATGAAGGGAGCATCTATTGGATCTGTTCAGGCAGGGCGCACCCCGATGGAAACATTCGAAATATTCCTGTCAATATTAAGGAATTTAAACCGGAAATCATGATGAGCGTCCCTTCATTGTCCAAAAATTTCCGTAAAAATATTGAAAAGAGAATCGCAGGCAAAAGGATCGTTTCACTAAAAGCCTGTTTAATCTTGGACTGAGGATTGCCGAAAGTTATAATGGCGACGGATGGAACAAGGGGAAAGGATGGCGAATATTCCTTAAACCTTTTTATGCATTATTCGATACCATCATCTTTTCGAAAGTGCGGGAGGCCTTCGGTGGAAAACTGAAGTTCTTTATTGGGGGAGGAGCATTGCTCGACAATGAACTCCAGCGGTTCTTTTATGCCATCGGCATTCCAGTTTACCAGGGATATGGTCTGACTGAAGCAGCGCCGGTTATTTCGGCAAATTGTCCTGAAGCAGTAAAGTTCGGCTCATCGGGAAAGTTAGTAAAATACCTTGATGTTAAGATCTGTGATTCTGATGGGAATACTTTAGCTCCTGGAGAAAAGGGTGAAATCGTTGTCAGGGGCGATAATGTAATGAAAGGTTACTGGAAAAATCAAAAAGCTACCGAAGAAGTCTTAAAAAACGGTTGGCTCCACACAGGGGATATGGGTTATTTCTCTCCTGATGGCTTTATTTATGTATTAGGACGATTCAAAAGCCTTCTCATTGGGAATGACGGTGAAAAATTCAGTCCTGAAGGCATTGAGGAGGCAATAGTTGAGCAATCTGCCTTTATCGACCAGGTGATGCTGTACAATAACCAGGATCCCTACACAGTGGGTATGATAGTTCCAAACATTCGACAATAAATCGTTGGCTTGAAAAGCAGGGATATTCAGCCTGGCAGTGAGAAAGCTATTCTAAAATCATTGGAAATTATTCAACAGGAAATCAATGCATTTCGAAAAGGTGGAAGATTTGAAGGTCAGTTCCCCGAAAGATGGCTCCCTGCTAGCGGTGGCAATTCTTCCCGAAGCCTTCACCGAACAAAATCACTTGTTGAACAGCACCATGAAGATGGTCCGCGGTAAAATAACCGAAAAATTCAAAAAGGAACTTGAATTCCTATTTACTCCTGAAGCCAAAGAAATAAAAAACGGGATAAATATTCAGGCAATCCAAACCTGGAATTCTTAAAAATCCTGGAAATAAGTCTGATAAAACAATAAATTAAAAGATTTTACTACCCTGTATAAAAGGGTTGAGGTGATATTGCAGGATGCAAAATCACCTCATCGAAAGGTAAAAGGGCAGTAAATTGGGAATTTACATTATTTAATACCTTTTAAGCCCCAAAGGTTACCCTTCTGAAAAGTGAAAAAGTCTTAAAGAATGTTATAATAGAATTGACAATTAAGTCTAAAGGCTGTAGGTTGAAGGTTAAAGGTCAAATAGTCACTTCATTGAATATTGAACATTTCTGCCAACCTTTAGCCTTTAGCCTCTTATGCAAGAGAAGCATCACCGCAATATTTCTGAGGAAATAAGGTTAATGGTATGTGGTACTTCCCAAATCTTCTGTATCCATCTAGCCATAAGGCTTACAGCGAATTTGCCGAGTACCAGGTACCACAACATATTTTTTAAAATGACTTTTAAAAGGGAAGAAAGGAATTGCAAATTTCCAGACCTTAACCCCTCGTTACAAAAGAGACGGAGCAGGGTGTCACACAGTTATTTAATGTACCTTGAAAAGGATTGTGTATCAAATATCAGCAAATTGCTCGAGAATTCGGGATTATAGGTTAATCCTATTGCATATTTGCCGTCTGTTGTGGAGATAAATTTATTTAAAGCCATTCCATCAGCAAATTCGCACCACATTGGAGTAGTGCCATTTTTATAATCCATATAGTAGAAATAGTAACTATCCATGACATATACGACATCTTCCTCATTTTCCCGGTAACTGAAATCTGCACTGCCGGGATGTTCGATATATGAAAGCATGCTTTTATTTCCTGCCAAATCACTTATAAACTGGAGGTATAATTGACCGGCAAAAAATTTATCGGATTTTCTGTAGGGAGTGATGTACACGTTTCTTGTACCGGTGCCTGGATCCGCAGAAACGAATGAAATACGACCGGTCGTTTGGTCAAATAATCCGTAATCGCCGTATCCCCACGGTTGACCCAGGAAAAGCTTGCTGCCGTCGAAATTGGGGTAGATCTGATCAAAAAAGATTGTATACTTATCAAGACTAGCATCATAATATGGATAAGTGTATATGCTGTCTTTATTTGCAGTATTGACGAATTTCCATCTCAGCGAGCTCGATTCCATCGCTTTCAAAAGAACAATGCCAGTCCCGTTTTTTGTAAATCCTAAGTTGAAAGGAATTATTGCAGGGGCTTGCGGATGGTCTTCTGCATCAGGATGAAACGTAATCGCTTTAATAATTTCACCAGTCTGCAAATCTAATGTATAAATATCAGGAAGATTAACCCCTGCGTGTCCGAAAATCGCATTTGGAGGACAACCAATAATATAGACTTTTGAATTGTAAGGGTTGTATGCCATTTTAAACGGGGTCAGCGATTGTGAAAAATCATAAGTCTGAATGATTGAGTTTGATTCTATTGAATACCTGATTACTCTGCAGGGTAGGTAGGCCGATATCAAAATTTCCTTGTCATTGTTAATCAGCAGATAATCAGTAATTATTCCATCCAGTTTTAGTTTTGATCGATAAAACGGAACCTTTGCGCTGATATTGAAATTTCTCCCTTCATTGTCGGTCCCAGCAATCCCGCATGGGTATTCATTCCCTAATTTTATTCCTGACATACTGAACTTGATTCCATATCCCTTATCAGTCGGGATATTTGCAAAATTGGTAACCGTCACAGCCTTGTTAAAAAGTATGTAAGCCGAGTCCTTCGTGTTATTGGCCCCGTTGCCGATTATTCCCTTGCATTTTAATATTTTAACAGGCGCAAGCTGGCTGATGCTTAATGTCTTTTTTGCTGAACCAGAAACAAACTGAACGGTAACATTTCTTACTGAATCTTCCTGGCTCATCGCTACACGAATCCCCACGTGGCCGTTGCCCTCCCCGCTGCTGACATCGGTGGTGAGCCACGTCGAAGAATTGCCCATTATCATCCAGCCGGCATTGGATGTGACCTTAATATCGAAAACACCGCCTTTTTCATCAAAATCCAAAATGGAATCTGAAAGGTTCAGGTATACAACTCCCGCAATTAAACTAAAGTCCAGCCGGGCTGTTTTATTTTGACTTATATTTATTCTTTGAACTTTTGTAAGGAAAAATTCTTTTGAAGCTGAAACAGAATATTCCTGCACTGGAATTTTATTGATTGAATATTTTCCCATGACGTCCGACTTTGCTGAATACGTTTCAACCTTGATTAATACCCCCTCAATCGGCTGGCCGAACTCATTCTGAACGGTACCTTCAAGTTCGCCGACTATTGTTACTGCGTCTTTTTTACAGGAAAAAAATAATAAACCTACAAGAGATATAAACAATAAATTTTTATTCATGTTAGGCTTAATAAGTATTACAACAAATCTAACAAACAATATCAATATTATCAAGAAAATGATAATCATTTGTTGAAATATCATTTTTTCAGGTAGGTGAAAGTGATACTGTGAAAATCATTTCTCAGAATATAGTTGTGGTCCCTGGTACTTTCCAAATCTTCTGTATCCCATTATCTGTAAGGCTTACAGTGAATTTGGCGAGTACCACAATATCTGAATTAGGATTTTTAGGATTTTAATTTCATCCCGTTTAATCCTCTCATCCTTTAATCCTATAAATCCTAATTCTGACTTTTGGGGCGTTTGTATTCTTTTGTTGCCTCTTTAAGATCGGCTGCTGAATAGCGGAATTCGTAAGCGCCTGAGCCTACCTTAAGATTGACAGCATTCTGAGCCTGAGTCATATTTTCTTTTAAAGCAGAAGGCAGAGGCTGGGAATTCAATATTACCTGATCTGCTTTTGCATAAGGCAGAGTAACCGTTGCCGTTGTATTGGCAGGAACTTCAACCTTGTACACAAAATTATCTCCATCAAATTTCCAGTCTGATCCTGCCTTTCCGTAAAGCGTTTCAATTTCACCAGAAGCATTGGTCAATCCTCCTCCCGGATGAGGACTTAAAAGAATATGTTTATAGCCGGGCTGTTCAGGATCAATATCTATTCCCGCAACATGACGATAAAGCCATTCACCGATCGCACCGTAAGCGTAATGGTTAAAGCTGTTCATACTTGTGGTCTGAAAAGTGCCGTCGGGTTTCTGTCCGTCCCATCTTTCCCAGATCGTTGTAGCGCCCTGGGTAATTGGATACAGCCATGAAGGATATTGTTTTCTGTTCAAAAGCATAAATGCCAGATCGTCTCTTCCGATTGATGATAATGTCCTGCATAAAAGAGGAGTGCCTACAAATCCCGTAGTAAGATGCCTGAATTTCTCAACGTCTTCAGCAAGGTATTCGCCAGCTTTCGGCCTGAGATTTTCAGGCAGAAGATCAAAGGCTAAAGCCAAGCAATAAGCCGTCTGTGTATGTGAAACGACCCTTCCGTTCGGAGTTACAAACTCCTGGATAAAGGCTTGTTTGATATCATCCGATAATTTGGAATATTTTTCTGCATCATCATTTTTTCCCAGGATGGCAGCAATTTTTGCCAGCAATCCTGACGAGTACATGTAATAAGCTGTAGCGATAAGGTCTTTCTCAGTTGTGGCTCCTGTGTAATCGGAAGCATCAGATGCAAAAGCCAGCCAGTCTCCAAAGTGCTTGTCGCCCAGCCAGAGGTTTTTCTCCCCTGCCCTGCTTTTCATATAATCCACCCATGCCTTCATGCTTGGATACTGACGCTCAAGGATTCGTTTATCACCGTATGAACGATACATCGTCCAGGGTACTATAATGCAGGCGTCTGCCCATGCCGTAGAACCTGCGGCGCCTTTTAATGCATCGGGTATCACAAAAGGAATTTTCCCGTCTTCCTGCTGATCGGCAGCCACATCGCCAAGCCATTTGGTGTAAAAGGCCGCAACATTAAAGTTATAGGCAGCTGTCATACTGAAAACCTGTGCATCGCCAGTCCAGCCAAGCCTTTCATCACGCTGGGGACAATCTGTTGGCACATCGAGGAAATTGCCTTTCTGCCCCCATTGGATATTGTGCTGCAACTGATTAACCATCGGATTTGAGCAACTGAAAGATCCTGTAGGTTTTATATCCGAGTGAATAACAACACCTGTAAGCTTATCCATTGGGATCGGCGCCGCAGGCCCTTCAATCTTTACATATCTGAATCCGTGGAAGGTAAAATGAGGCTCAAATACCTCCTCTCCTCCACCTTTTAGTGTATAGGTGTCGGTGGCCTTGGCGGAGCGGAGATTGGCGGTGTAAAAGTTGCCTTCCTTGTCGAGCACTTCGGCAAACTTAATAGTGACCTGATCGCCTTTGTTCCCTTTGATATGCAGCCTTACCCAGCCTACCATGTTCTGGCCCATGTCGTAAACAGTCTCTCCTTTTGGAGTTGTAATGACTTTAATGGGTTTTAATTCCTGGATTACCTTTACCACCTCACCCTGCGGGGAGATAAGTTTCGCGGACGGATGCTCTGCAATTGTTGCATCTATCCATTTGGATTGGTCAAACCCGGGATTATCCCAACCCGGCATCTCAAGTCTTGCATCATAATTTTCTCCATCGTAGATATCAGATGAAATGATCGGCCCGGTTGAAGTCTTCCAGTTTTTATCTGTTACAACGGTTTCGGATGTTCCATCAGTGTAGTTAATTTGAAGCTGTACAAGGAGAGAAAGTTTATTGCCATAATAGTTGTTTTGGCCTGCAAAGCCAATAAAACCGCGGTACCAGCCATCGCCTAAGATTGCGCCGATGGCATTTTTGGGCTTAATCATCGAAGTAACATCATAGGTCTGATACTGAAGCCTTTTATTGAAACTTGTCCAGCCAGGAGTAAAAAGATCGGCGCTGACTTTCTGCCCGTTCAAAAAGAGCTGATACAAGCCGAGAGAAGTAACATATACTCTTGCCGATTTAGTCTTTTTTGCCGCTGTAAACTCCTTACGGTAATACTGACAGGGTTTTTCTTTTGCAGTGCTTGTTTCGGGTTCCATGGTAATCCACGATGCCTTCCAGGTTGAAGGTTCAAGGATTCCCATTTCCCATGAAGCAGGAGCGCTCCACGCCGTGGCCTTGTTATTGTTGTCCCAGATGCGGACCTGCCAGAAAACCTTTTGCATTGATTTCAGCGCCGGGCCTACGTAAACGACATCAACCGACTGGTCTGAATTTACTTTTCCCGATGTCCAGAGCAATCGTCCCGGCTTGCTCAGATTGCCTTTGGCTTCAAAAACCTTGATTTCATAAGCCGTCTGCATCACATTATTCTCCGTCGATGCGATCTGCCAGCTCAAACGGGGCTGTGTAACATCTATTCCAATGGGATTGGTTTTGTATTCACAGACCAACTGTTTCACTTCATTTATTGCCATAGCGCCAATCGACATGCTGCTCAGAATAATCATAACGGCAAAACCTTTTACTATACTTCTCATGACCGGGTAAAGTTTGATTTAATTTCCAAAGATATTAAAATGGATTGATGAATTATGAATTATGAGGGAGATTGTACAGACCAGAAGCGTAGAGACGCGATTAATCGCGTCTCCACAATAGAAACAACAGGTTCTGGTGCCAGAAGTGTAAAAGGGGCGCATAATCCTATGATGTATTGAAATATTTCGAAGATCATTCGATGGTATAAAGGGAGAGTTACCTTTGAATCACACCAGTAAATTAATGGATTTGACTTGCAAGCGAAATTTATCATATCGTTCGATCAGATGAATTATTTAACAGAATTCAACACTATATTGAAACAAACTTTGCAAATTGGGAAAAGGATGAATATTTTAGTTGAATATTTTGATGTTCGTGGATAGAAACGCGATTTATCGCGTCTACGGCAATAAATTCATGTACGGGTGGTATTAAAGGGAGATGCGATAGATTGCGTATCTATACATTTGTTCGGAATAAAAAATTAAAAAATAGATGGACGATTTCCAGGTGTTTGTAAAACCGGTCGGGGCAATGTGCAATATGGCCTGCAGTTATTGCTATTACCTGGATAAGAAGAATTTGTATCCTGAAGGAACAACTATCCGGATGCCGGATGATCTTCTTGAAGAATATATTATTCAGCATATTCATGCTTCTTCGGGACCTGATATCTTTTTCTCCTGGCACGGCGGTGAACCTATGCTCGCCGGTTTGAAGTTTTATCAGCGGGTCGTGAAACTCCAACAAAAATATAAACCTAAGAATTGTAGGATAATCAATGGTTTACAGACAAACGGGATATTGCTCGATGAGGAATGGTGCCGATTTCTAAAAAAAGAGAATTTTGTTGTCGGAGTCAGTATAGACGGGCCGGAGTATTTGTATTCCCTCAACCGTTTCCGGAAGATAGGCGATTCGTGTTTTGATAAGGCGGTGCAAGGTTTTCGGCTGTTAATAGCACATAGGATTCCGTGCGAAATACTCTGTGTGGTCAATCCTGAAAATGTGTCTTATCCGCTTGAGGTGTACCGTTTTTTCAAACAACTGAAGACTCAGTTCATTACTTTTTTGCCTCTTGTCAACAGGCAATCTGTTCTTAATGGAGAAGTTGCTGAACAATCTGTTAATGCCCTGGATTTTGGGAAATTTCTGTGTATTATATTTGATGAATGGAAGGAAAATGACATTGGCAATATTAAGATCCAGATTTTTGCGGAAGCCCTGAGGACGGCATTCAATCAGGATCATACGCTTTGCATTTTCAAAAAGACCTGCGGGGGAGTGCCTGTAATGGAATTTAACGGCGACGTATATTCATGTGATCATTTTGTTGGGAAAGAGAATTTCTTAGGGAATA
Organism: uncultured Bacteroidia bacterium; assembly: GCA_963810555.1. Taxonomy (GTDB): domain Bacteria; phylum Bacteroidota; class Bacteroidia; order Bacteroidales; family Prolixibacteraceae. The sequence goes on from CAWENX010000006.1 coordinate 368,420, forward strand.
TTCGCAACACCTCTTTGGAAATTTTACTTGCAAGCCCATCACAGAAAGCATTCGGACAGTTTAAACTCGATTCTTTACCTGAGTATTGCCTTGAATGCGAAGTTCTTGAGATGTGCAATGGCGCCTGTCCCAAAGACCGTTTTATTCAAACTCCTGACGGTAAGGCAGGATTGAATTGGCTGTGCACAGGGTACAAACGGTTTTTCAAACACTGCAAACCGTTTGTTAACCAAGTCGCTGATGTTTGGAAAAGTCAATAAAATTAAATGTTTCAGAGTTTCATTGTTTCAGAAAATAACTTTGAAACATTGATCCCGCACATGCGGGACTGAAACATTAATATTCATTCAAGCTTTTCTTCAAAGAACTTGATTGTCCTGGCCCATGCGAGTTCTGCCGCTTCTTTATTGTAGCGTTCCGGATTTGTATCATTGAAAAAGCCATGCACTGTTCCCGGATAAATGAAGACCTGATATTCAACATTTGCCTGTTTTAATTCTTTCTCAAAATCAGGAATTCCCCGGTCGATCCGTTCATCATTTTCCGCATATTGCAAAAGCATGGGGCACTTTATTCTGGCAACATCTTCTGCTTTGGGCTGCATGCCGTAAAATGGAACTGCCGCATTCAGATCCGGAGCATTAACCGCCACCTGGTTGGTCATTCCGCCTCCCCAGCAGAATCCGGTACAGCCAACTTTTCCGGTAGTCATGGGATCCGATTTTATATATTTAACAGCGGCAACGAAATTCTTTATTGTATCGTTATAATCCAGTTTCTGCATCATCTTCATGGCTTCCTCCTGATTATCGGGAGTTCCTCCATAAGGCGACAAAGCATCCGGAGCAAGGGCAACAAAACCTTTTAGTGCAATTCTTCTTGCCACATCTTTTATATGGGGCTGAAGTCCACGATTTTCATGAATCACTATCACTGCCGGAAAATTCTTGTTTTCTACAGGGCGAGCCTGGTAAGCAATCATAGGCAAACTTACGCCGGGATAATCGATCATTTCAGTAAACAACCTGGGATCATCAGGTTTTGTGATTTGAGCATACATACCAGACGGCAGAGAGGTTAAAATAATTGAGCCGCTTCCTAAAGCGGTAGCACTTTTAAGGAATTTGCGGCGGCTTGTTTTCAGGGATTTGGATTTCATCTTGTTTTCTTTTATCGGATTTGTATGTACAAGTTAATAAAAAATGCAATCAGATGAAATTTTACAAATAAACATTTTGTGTAAAATAATTTATTTCTCATGTAAAGAAATTATAAAATAGTTATTATCTTTGCACATTCAATAAACTTAAGAAGAAAAACAATGAGATATCTTACAATTTTTTTACTGATCAGTTCAGCACTTTTTTCTTGTTCAACAGGTAAAAAAGCGCTGGAAAGAGGTGATTATTATAATGCTACTTTGCAGGCAGTTAACCGGCTTCGCAGTAATCCCACTTCCGACAAAGCATTACAGGCTGTTAAGGAAAGTTATCCTATGGCGATAAACTATTTTCAGGGAAAAATTCAGAACACGTTAAATACGAATTCTCCCTTTAAATATTCGGAAACAGTGGGATATTACGAATCGATGAACCGACTTTCCGATGAAATAAGCCGTTGTCCTGCAGCACTGAAAATTTTCCCAAATGTAAATTATTTTAACTCTGAATTGACCGAGACCAAGAAACTTGCTGCTGAAGAACAATATAATGCGGGATTGAAAAATGAGAAACTGAATTCGCGTCAATCGTGGAAAGATGCTTTTTTAAATTACCGGCAAGCCGACCGCTTTGTTGCGGGATATAAAGACGTGCAGAACAGGATGGAGACGGCAAGATATAATGCAACACTTACGGTTATTGTAGAGCCGATTCATGTATCGCCAAAATACCAGCTCAGTTCTGACTTTTTTCTGAACCAGATTCTTGAATATCTGACACGTTACAGGCCCAATGAATTTGTAGAGTACTTTTCTCCTGAATCTGCCCAAAAAGCAGGGATCAAAAATCCGGATCAGCTGTTGAGGATGAACTTCGATGATTTTGTCATCGGACAGGTATATGACAAGGAAACAGTGCGCGAATTGTCACGCGACAGCGTGGAAGTAGGTACAGTTACGCTTTCAAACGGGAGCAAAGTAAAGGCTTACAATACTGTGAAGGCAAAACTTAGAGTCGATCGCAGGGAAGTGGTATCGAAAGGTGTTTTAGATGTTACAATTGTGGATCTCCCTTTAAACAGGATAGTTACGCAAAAGAAATTTCCGGGTGAATATGTCTGGAATATGGAATGGGGATCATTTAACGGGGATGAAAGAGCTCTTAATGACAAACAACTGTCAATGTGCAGGCAAAAACCTGTTTCTCCGCCAGAACAGCAGGAATTGTTCATAGAATTCACCAAACCTATATTCAACCAGGTATCACCATTCCTTAAAACATTTTATCAGCAATTCTGATGCCTTCAGCAATTTTGCAATAAAGGAACATTAGCGATCGGGATACAAAAAAATGGATGTCCTGTATAATACCGTAATTTATATTGAATAATAAACATAAACATGAATTTCAGCGGAAAGGTTGTCATAGTAACCGGAGCGGGAAAGGGAATCGGACGGTGCATAGCCCAAACTTACGCAAGAGAGGGGGCAAAAGTTGTCATTGCCGATAAAGATTCAGAATCAGGTACGGAAACGGAGAAAATTATATTTTCCTCAGGAGGTATTGCCATTTCGATTCCAACGGATGTAAGCAATCCAAAAGACATCGAGAGGTTGGTTCGAAAGACTGCGAAACTGTTCGGGAAAATAGATATCCTGATAAATAATGCCGGTATATGGGAATGGGAATCTCCTTATGAGATGACCGTCGAGAAATGGGACGAAATCATGGACACCAATCTGCGAAGCGCTTTTTTGTGTTCACGGGAAGCAGCTAAATTTATGAAGGAACAGGGGGGCGGATCCATCATAAATATAGCATCGACAAGAGCATTTATGTCTGAACCAAATTCGGAAGCTTACGCGGCTTCAAAAGGGGGACTAATTTCTTTAACCCATTCACTTGCAGCTTCACTTTCACGGCATAACGTTCAGGTAAATTCAATCAGTCCGGGATGGATCGAAACAGGAGATTATTCCAAACTCAGGCAAATCGATCATATCCAGCATTTATCAGGTCGGGTAGGGAAACCCGAAGATGTGGCAAGAGCCTGCCTTTATCTTACAAGCGGGGGCAACGATTATGTCAACGGCGCCAACATAATCGTGGACGGAGGAATGACAAAGAAGATGATTTATATGCCATAAAAAACCTACCTAAATAAAAAACACTTAAACATTTTCTTGTTTAAGTGTCTGAATCTAAAGTGACCCCGGAGGAACTCGAATCCCCAACCTTCTGATCCGTAGTCAGATGCTCTATCCAATTAAGCTACGGGGCCAAATCTGTTTTAAAACGGCGCAAAGTTAAACAGATTTCGTGAAAGTAAATCATAGAGAATAAGAAAATTAAGAGCAGGGCAGATTGATCTGACCTGTCAACGTATGTTCATCGCCGTACCATCTCTTATTCACAGTCGTTCCTCAATAATACTTTCTTGTAAGTATAAATGTACTTTGAATACTAATTATCGAACAAGCATCGAATAAGGATCGAACAAACATCGAATATGGCACGAATATAATAGGGTGATGGTATTGTTTTGAAAGGGGTGAAAGAGGGCGAAAAATTTGAGATAACAAACAATCCGGTTCAGGGAATTTGGGACGATAAAAAGGGATAGCCGGTTTGGTTATCCCTTTTCTGGAAATTTTAAATGAGGTATGTCTTTTCTTAACTTTAATCCACTACGATAGGAAATTCGCGATAACCGCCGGCTGTAGTCCAGCGAATCTTGTATTCGCCTTTGAACGGTATCTTTCCGGCAGGGTCTTTACCGTTCCAGGTCATGGTATAAAAGTTTGCCCTGATGGGTCCAGTATAGAGGTTTAAAAGCTTCACATTCTTTTTTGAATAGACATCGATGGAAAGATTTCCGGGGACCCTTGATTTACAAATGATTATTGAGCTGGAATCCCTTTTAACCTCATGGGGAAGAACAACCGCACAATAAAGGTCTCTCGATTCGGTGAAATCAATCTTCGGGACAGTGACTTTACCTTTTGCGTATTTTCTTTTGAAACTTGGAGGATTAACCAATACTGTGTTTTTATAACGGAGCCAGGCTTCGGATGTTGTGTCTCCTTTAAAACGCAGTTCATACAAATCACGGATTGTCTGATCGAAATCAAGCAAGCCGGTCCAGAGTTCACCACCGTATTTGGTAACGTTCGAATGACCGTAAGCTTTTTTAAATGCTGCCACTCCCACTGTATCACCATCGGCTCCGAGACCGTTGGAAGAGATCCATTTCGGATGTTCCTTATCGCCGTTCCACATTACTTTAAGGTTGGTATTGATGATCCTTTTGATATCCTGTTCGTCGAAAACTATGCCGTAATGATAGGCTTCCACAATTTTTTCGACTTCGCCTGCCTGGTATCCTGAACGCCATGGATGAACGTCAACAAAATGACGGGTTGTGTTTCTCTTGACGTTAACATCACCGGGATAAAGGGGTTCAAAGTAGTTCCAGCAGTAATGATTATCGAAATACTGGAAATGGCTTTTTGCGGTGAAGAAAATCTTTTCAGCACGGTCACGGTAGAATTTATTCCCGGTAATTCTCCAGAGCCGAAGACAAACAGCTCCCACATCTTCCTGTTTGTTGAACGGATGGCTTAATCCGCTGCGATCGACTTTCGGGCCATAAATCCATGTTTTGCGGTCGCCTTTGGCGAGATATTTATTAAATCCTACATATCCTCCGTAAGGCCCATCTTCAATCCAGCAGCCCCTTTTGTCATTTTTTTCAATAAAATCGTGTGCGGCTATTTTTGAATACTCATTGGCCTTATCACCATATTTTTTCTTTAAGTCCTTATTTTCCAGGACAAGGACCGAAAAATCGAGGATACCGTCAAGAATGATGGCATCACCCACAAGAGCATCCTGATCATACCTTGAATCATACCCATATTCTCCAATCCAGCCTTTATATCCATCAGGATCGGTTTCCATCTTACTGACAAGGAAGTCATAGTATTTTATCCGGCATCGAGCCATTCCGTGTTTTTAGTCAGTTCGTAATTATTGACGAACACCTGGATACCGTTAGCGGCATTCCAGCAAAAGTTTTCCCCATCCAGTTTCTTTAGAATGGGATTATTGATCATCCGGTCAGCAGTTTCGGCAGGATTGGCTTTAATTTTCATCAATCCCTTAGCAAAGGAGTTCGATGGGATAATGAACGATGCAGCAAGAAACAAAAGAATTGCAACAGTTACAGATTTTGATTTTTTAATTCTCATTTCGATTTACAGATTTGGTTTAACACATTCACTTTTGTTTTGTAAGTTTTGTTGCAATATATTGGTTCTATTGTTTTTGGTAATCCTTTATTCGGATTTTGGAACTGACTGAATCTGATTGTCAGGACTCTTTGAATTATCGACAATTGCTTCATTAGGGTGGCCGATTATCTTGTTGTTCAGAATTTTTAATCCGGAAACGCCCTCTTCAATGAAAACAGCATTTAGCTGCAGTCTTTCATCACCCTTTCGGGTATCGCGGATGACGTTGTTTTCAATTGTGACATCGTGGACAATACCGCAGATATGTATTCCGGCGCCTCTGACCTTTGCACCTGCCAATCCGTTGTTTTCTATTACATTATCAATTACTCGTGTATGGTGGGGCCCGTTGGGTTCAGTTTTGGTCCTGAACCGAATACCGTCTTTTGCATTGTTATAAATATGGTTACGGGCGATCAGATTGTCGGTATCTTTATGACCGGTTGAAATTCCGTTTCGGATTAATCCAAAGCCATTGTGGTACACCTCATTATCAGTGACTTCACTTTCCCTCACTCCCCAGCAGAGATAAATCCCGTCAGATCCGTTATCATGCGATATGCAATGCCTGAGAATTGACCAGGGGCTGTGTGATCCGAAATGAAAACCGTGATGCGTATTGTTGGCTCCTTCGCAATTTTCAACCGTAACATGTTCGGATGTAACGATTAACATGCCATCGCCCTTGGTATTCATTGCTTTAACATTTGATATATTACAGTTCTGGCAGCGGTCAATCAGAACTCCTCCTGTCCAAACATCATTTCCCCAGCCTGGATTGTCATCGACTTTGGAATCAACTGTCAAACCTTCAACTTTTACATTATGCACTTCGTAGCCCCATATTAAAGGGTAAATATTGGATACAACTCCTCCGCCAACAACTTTTTGGGGGCCGTCCCAATCGGCTGTAAAATCCCATTCCACATAGTCATTGAAATAAAGCACGCCGTTTTCAATTTTAACAATTGTTAACGGTTTGGTTAGCCATTTCATTCTGGTGTCTGGTGCTGCGAATTGCAATCCCCATTCCCACTTTAAAGAGAGAGGGATCTTTCGGAGTGGCCTCTTTTTGACCGATATCTGCATCCTTTAACAATGGGCTTGAAATGGAAGGGGCATGTTTCAGGATTGTTTTCTGAGGACCATCGCCTGTAAGAGTAATGTTGGATCTGAGGTGTAGGGCGTCATTAAGAATATATTCGCCCTGCAATATGTGAACTGTGCCGCCGCCGCGCATCCCTACCATATCGATAGCAGCCTGGATAGCCCGGTTATCCGAACCGATAATATCCCCTTTGGTTTGACCGACAGTGATTATGGTTTCAGAGGAAGTGCCCGGATTATCTTTTTTTTGCTGTCCGTAAGTAGCGATTGATGGTAAAGCCATAATCAGGCCTAACAAAAGAATTCCAATAAGGTGTTTTTTCATTGTACTGAATTTTATTTATCAGAAGAAATTAATCCATAAAAATCGCCGGAGATATTTTTTAACAGGATTTCGGTTTAAGGTGACTCAATTATTGGCGAAAGATATAATAATTTTTGAAAATGATGTAAATGAGATATGAATAATGAGTTATTGGGTCACTTTTTCGCGGTTCAGGTACAGAATCCTGAAAAGTATAAAAAGAAATCCCACACTGATCAATACAAGCCAGGAAGTTCCGGAAGAGGGTGTTCCTACGTTCTCAATGCCGGTGCCCACGATCCCTTTTGCAGCCAGGTAGTAAGCAACAACAGCGGTGACATTGTTGACGAAGTGGGCCAGGATAGGTAACCAAAGAGTTCCGCTCCATTCAAGCATATAGCCAAACATGGCACCCAGGACCATGCGGGGCAGGAATCCGAAAAATTGCAAATGCAAGGCGCTAAATATTATTGCTGAAATCCAGATGGCGGCATGAGCGTTGTGCGTCAGTTTTTTAAAGAGCTGTTGTATGATTCCCCTGAAGAGAAGCTCTTCTCCTATTGCGGGCAGTATCCCGATCATGAACACGTTAAAAAGGAGGCCGGATACTGACTGTGTTCCAAGGAATGCATTTGTGATCTTATCTGCGTTATTTTCCGTTTCCTTCATCCAGTCCTGAACAGGGCTCAACCATTGAGGAAGGTTGAGATTTGAATTTATCTCACTAAGCCAGTTGACCATTGGTTCAGAAAAGTAAACAATGGCAATGACCAACAATATAATTTTAAAAACAGGAAACTTATCATATTTGAGGTACACTGAGGGTTTTCCATGAATAGCCCAGGCAATAATTAAAGGAGGTATGATGAATAGTCCGATGGATTGAACAACCTGGAAATATTTGATGATTGACAAACTATTGGGTGACGAAAGATCAGCAAGGGCTGATTGTATGCCGTTAATTCCTGTTCCGAATATGATGGCTGCTCCTGCTAAACCAAGTCCCATGAAAGTAAGCCCGAAGATCATGATAACCAGGGCAGCAAAAAAGATCTGCTGTGAGGCAGAAGATTCCCTAAGCGTACGTAAGAACATGTTGTAAATATTTTATACAAAGTTAACATATCCGGCGTTACTGTAAATAGTTAATCACAAATTTGGATTTCTGACCGTTTCGTATCTTTGCAGTCAGAACAAACAGGTTATAAGGTGAAGATCGGCAAACTGGAATTAGGAGAATTGCCCCTGTTTCTTGCCCCAATGGAAGATGTTACCTACAAATCCTTCCGTTATATGTGCAAGAAATTCGGTGCTGATGTTATGTACACGGAATTTATATCCAGTGAGGCATTGATCCGTGATGTGAGTAAAACAAGGCGAAAAATGACCTTATTTGAATTCGACCGCCCTATAGGGATCCAATTGTATGGTGCTAATATCGACCCGATGGTTGAGGCTGCTAAAGTTGCTGAAGAAGCCGGGCCTGATTTTATTGATCTGAACTTTGGCTGTCCTATGAAAAAAATCGCAAACAAAGGAGCCGGGGCTGGACTTTTAAACGATATTCCCAAAATGACAGAGATGGCGGGGAAAGTAGCAAAAGCAGTAAAACTGCCTGTTACAGCCAAAACCCGTTTGGGATGGGACAGTAATCATAAACCTATTGCAGAAATAGCCGAAAGGCTTCAGGACGCAGGCATACAGGCTCTTGCCATTCACGGGCGGACAAGAAGCCAGCTTTATACGGGAGAAGCGGATTGGGAGATGATTGCAAGGGTAAAGAGTAATCCGCGAATAAAAATTCCAATTATTGGCAATGGCGATATCAACGGCCCCGAGAAGGCGAAAGCTTTTCTGGATTTATCGGGCGTCGATGCTCTTATGATCGGGCGCGGATCGATTGGACGGCCATGGATTTTCAGAGAAATCCGGCACTTTCTTCAGACGGGAGAATTGCTGGCTTCACCTTTGGTGCCGGAGGTGGTGAAAAATGTCAAAGATCAGCTTTTACAATCGGTGATGTGGAAGGATGAGCCGCGAAGGGCAATACTGGAAATGCGCCGGCACTTTGCCAGGTATTTTCCCAATCTGAGAGATTTCCGTGAATTACGTATAAAACTACTACAGGCAACTGAATATGAGGAAGTGATTTCGGTTCTTGATGAGATTGCAGACAGATATGCAAACGAACGGGTGGATTATTCGAATATAGGGATGAAGTGAAGTGAACTGATGTGCTACCCCCGGCCCCTAAAGGGGAGGATGCGGTGATATGCTGATGATGATGTTTCAGAGTTTAGCTTCGCTGATCTTCGATTCAATGTTTCAGGATTGACTCTGTAACTCTGAAACACTTTAATTTTGAAACTTAAGGTATGTATGCCGGGAATTTAAAACTGAAGAGGAGGGAGCTTAAATACTACAAGACTGTCAGGCTCAGGTTTTATGCTGAACTGAATACGTTTCTTCCCCAAAATGAAAGGCAGAAAAGTTTTGATTACTCATTTCCGGGGCCTATCACTAGTAAAAGAAGTCATTGAATCGATGAAGGTGCCTCCTTCCGAGGTCGATCTGATCCTTGTGAACGGAAATCCGGTTGGATTTGATTATCACGTAAATGATTCTGATTATATCTCTATTTACCCTGTATTTGAACGGTTTGATATTTCTTCAGTTTCACAGCTCAGGAAAAGTCCCCTTCGCATTACCCGGTTTATCCTTGATGCCCATTTGGGTAAATTAGCCAAATATTTAAGAATGTTCGGTTTTGATACGCTTTATCAAAATGATTATCCTGACGAGACAATAAGGAAAATTGCTGTGGAGGAATTGAGGATCATCCTTACAAGGGACAGGGATTTGCTCAATCATAAAGATGTGACACACGGATATTATGTAAGGGCGATACATCCGAAAGATCAGCTTGCTGAAATAATTGCGAAGTTCGATCTTTACTCGCAGGCCAATCCCTTTACACGGTGCCTGAATTGCAATCATCCGTTGGAAAGTGCGGAAAAGGAAGAAATACGCGAAGAGGTGGATCCCGATACATTCCGAATATTTGACGAATTTTACAGATGCCCGGATTGCAGGAAGGTTTACTGGAAGGGATCGCATTATGACGATATGAACAAATTCATTCATAAAAACCTGATGAGCTGAGAGGTAATGGATTCGACTCCCCTCCTCCGGTTAAAACCGAAGGTTATTCAATGGGAACTCCTTCGGAGTTATAATTTCAGCTTCTATGAGACTATATTTTATGTTTGGACCTTAATCAATATAAGGTGGGACAAAGAATTTAAACACAGTTTATTAAGGTCATTCAAATTTTACAATAATTTAACATGAATTATTTGGTTTAAGAAGGTGATACCCGGTATCTTTGTAGTACATTTTTTTTCATAAGTTTAGGTTTAGTTAGGTTAGTTAGTTTGGTTAGTTTTAGTAAAAGGATGGTTCCGCCCGGAACCGTCCTTTTCGATTTTTATTAAACAAGCTTGACCGGTTTTTAATTTATGGGTACTTTAGACAAAGGAATGTGAAGAAATGAGCTGGACTTAAAGATCAGAAGATTTTGAAATTTTTATCAGTATTGTTATTCTTGTTTCAACCTGAAAATTTTCTGGTTTTGGTATTTGGAATATTAATGATGAAATGAATATTTATGCAAAATCAGAATACTGATCAGGTGCATAACAGCTTCGTGTTTGCTTCGGGATAGGTTCGTGATTGGTTCGGCATTGAAATATTCAGATTGAGTGAATAATTATACATATCGATTGCATAAATATACAATTTCTCCTTTATTCTTAATGCCTCCGGTATAATCACAAATCCGATTAGAAAAATACTTAGATAACAACAAGGCAGGATGTTAATTAATAATTATCTGGCTAAGCTTGGTTTAATGTTTATCAAATCAGGTGAATTAATTTTATGATTCAATTCAACTTAACATTTTTTAAGATGTCCTTTCTTACTGATTAGAATGAAAATAGTATTTTCGTAGCCATTTAAAATGCATAAATATTAATAATCTATCTGATTATGATTCAAACATTGGATATCAGAGAGCTCAATGAACGAATTCAGATTGAAAGCTCCTTCGTGGATCTTATTTCCATGGAAATGAACAAGGTAATTGTCGGACAGAAGCATCTGGTTGAAAGCCTTCTGATTGGGCTTTTGTCTGACGGCCATATTCTTTTGGAAGGTGTCCCCGGACTGGCAAAAACACTGGCAATCAATACCCTTGCCAGCGCTATTGATGCCAAGTTTGCCCGAATTCAATTTACTCCCGATCTTCTTCCGGCCGACCTCCTGGGAACCATGATTTACAGTCAGAAGAAGGAAGAGTTTATGGTAAAGAAAGGGCCTATTTTCACCAATTTCGTCCTTGCGGATGAAATCAACCGTGCTCCGGCAAAAGTTCAGTCAGCGCTTCTTGAAGCCATGCAGGAACGACAGATTACCATCAGCGATCATACATACAAACTCGAAGAACCATTTCTTGTGATGGCAACCCAAAATCCGATCGAACAGGAAGGGACCTACCGTCTACCTGAAGCGCAGGTTGACAGGTTTATGCTGAAAGTGATTATTAATTATCCGAAAAAAGAAGAAGAGAAACTGATTATTCAGATGAACCTTCTTAAAGTATTTCCGAAGGGCAACAGCAGTTATTAAGCCTGCAGATATCATTAAAGCTCGTGACGTGGTTAAGGAAGTATATATGGATGAAAAGATCCAGAAATATATTGTCGACATAGTTTATTCAACCCGCGAACCCGAATCACACGGACTGCCGCAGTTTAAGGAAATGATCTCATACGGAGCTTCTCCCCGCGCCTCCATTTGTCTTGCGCAGGCCGCCAAGGCATTTGCATTTATTAAAAGAAGCGGATATGTAATTCCTGAAGATATTCGTGCCGTGTGCCACGACGTCATGCGCCACCGCATTGGATTGAGCTATGAGGCAGAAGCCAATAATCTTACATCAGAAGAGATAATCAGCGAAATACTGAATACGGTTGAAGTACCATAAAAAACACTTAATAATTAAAAATTAAGAATTAAGAATTGATATTCGACTTAATTTCTTATTCCTTAATTCTTTAGCTCCTTTAATTATTAATTCTTAATTGTTAATTCCGAATTCCTTCAAGTGGAAGCATCGGAACTGTTAAAAAAAGTCAGGAAGATTGAGATAAAGACGAGAGGGTTTTCGCGGAATATTTTCGCGGGAGAATATCACAGCGCCTTCAAAGGGAGGGGTATGGCTTTCAGCGAGGTGCGAGAATACCAGTATGGCGATGATATCCGGAATCTCGACTGGAATGTCACAGCCCGGTACAGCCATCCTTTCATTAAGATTTTTGAGGAAGAACGTGAATTGACCGTCATGCTGCTGGTTGATATGAGCGGGTCGCAGGATTTCGGTACAACGGAACGGATGAAAAGGGATGTAATTACTGAAGTATCGGCCATTCTTTCCTTTTCGGCGATTTCGAATAATGATAAAATCGGAGTTATCTTTTTTACCGATAAGATTGAGAAATTTATTCCTCCGCAGAAAGGCCGGACACACACTTTAAGGATTATAAGTGAACTGATTAACTTTGAGCCGGAATCAAGGAGAACGGATATCGCCCAGGCTATCAGGTACCTTACCAACGCTATGAAAAGGCGTGTTAATGTATTTATTATTTCGGATTTCATGGTAAATATACCGGAACTTGAGCAGTCCTTATCAATAGCATCAAACAAGCATGACGTTGTGGCCCTGCACATTTATGATGAACGGGAAACAAAATTGCCGGCGATAGGGATGGTTAAACTGAAGGATGCTGAGACAGGACAATACCTTTGGGTCGATACATCAAGCAGACAGGCGAGAAAAGTATTTTCTGATTTTTGGGACCAAAAGAAAAAGCAGATTGACACACTATTTACCAAAACCGGTCTCGATTATATAAGTATCAATACCCGTGAAGATTATGTGAAATCACTTGTTTCGCTTTTTAAGAAGAGGGAACACAAACTTTAAAGAATTACGAATTACGAATTAAGAATTAAGAATTAAGAAATTGCTTCAGAAGATCGAAAAAATATTGTTGTTTTGTGTTTGCCTGTTTTCGATATCAATGGCGAGCGGACAGGAGATAAAACTGCAGGCTGCTATTGAGAGAGATTCAATATGGCTGGGCGACCAGATCAAGCTTTTGCTTGTTGCTGAAAAACCTTCAGGGGTTAAAATCGATTTTCCCCAAACCCGTGATACCATTGCGGGAAATGTGGAAATCCTTAAAAGGTCATTTATAGACTCAACTGCTCTTGACAATGCCCGTTTGCAGTTAAAACAGGCCTATATTATTACCTGTTTCGACAGCGGTCCTCACTTTATACCTCCTTTTTATTTCAAGGTTCAGCAAAATGGATCGACAGATTCTTTAAAAACGAACAGCTTAACACTGTTTGTCAAAGTACCGGATGTCGATTTAAAAAAAGGAATTGCCGATATCAAAAAACCTTTCGAAGCTCCTGTGACATTTAAAGAGATTGCTCCATGGGTGTTGGGAATCATCCTGGCAGGAGCGATTATTTTTCTTATCGTTTACATGATCAGCCGAAGACGAAAGAATCTGCCTCTATTCCAGCGACCTGAAAAGCCCAGGCTTCCTGCTCACATTATTGCCTTTCAGGATTTGGAAAAACTTAAAGAGGAACAATTGTGGCAGCACGATAAGATTAAGGATTATTATACAAGGCTGACCGATATTTTAAGGGTATATGTTGAAGACCGGTTCAATATCTCTGCCATGGAACAGACAACGTATGAAATTTTACTGGAATTCCGTGAAAGGAAATTGCTTACAGATTCTCATTCCTATGACAGTTTAAAAGATATTCTTCAACTGGCTGACCTTGTTAAGTTTGCCAAATTAAGTCCATTGCCGGACGATAATCATAAGTGTTTTGATGAAGCCTGGCAGTTTGTGGAACACACAAAGATTGAAGAATCGGCTGAATCTGTTAAAGCTGAAGAAGAAAAAGAAAAACCGAAAAAAGAATTGGTTACAGATTTAAGTGAGAAAGAAGGTAAAGAGCCGTTATGAGTAGTATAATATTTGCTAAACCCGCATATTTTTGGCTGCTTCTGGGACTTATCCCAATGATAGTATGGTATATCCTGCAGCAGAAAAAATCGCGGGCAAGTATTCAAATATCAAGTCTTGAGGGAATAAAAAATGTTCCCAGGACGTGGAAACATTATTTGCGTCATGTGATATTCCTAACGCAGTTAATTGTAATGTCACTGATCATTGCCTGTCTTGCCCGTCCCCAATCTACCGACAGTTGGGAGAATCAGACAGTTGAGGGCATTGATATTGTATTTGCCCTTGATATTTCGAGCTCCATGCTTGCACGCGATTTCAATCCTGACCGTATTGATGCAGCCAAGAAAGTGGCAACAGAATTTATTTCAGGACGACCCTATGATCGGATGGGCCTGGTTGTTTTTGCAGCGGAAAGTTTTACACAATGTCCTCTTACAACAGACAGGGCAGTGCTTATTAACCTTTTAAACAATGTGAAAAGCGGCCTGCTTGAAGATGGTACAGCCATCGGACTCGGATTAGCCAACGCGGTTTCAAGGTTAAAGGACAGCGAGGCTAAGAGCAGGGTGATCATTCTTTTGACGGACGGGGAAAACAACCGAGGAGAAATTGCCCCGATCACTGCGGCGGAAATTGCGAAAACATTTGGCATCAGGGTATATACTATTGGTGTCGGGACTATCGGGACTGCGCCTTATCCTGTACAGACCCCGTTTGGCGTACAGCTTCGGGATATGGAGGTTAAGATTGATGAGAAGACTCTGCAGCAAATTGCCACCATTACTGATGGAAAATACTTCAGGGCAACCGATAATCAGACGCTTAAACAGATTTACAAAGATATTGACCGGCTGGAGCGTTCCAGAATTGAAAGCAGGGAATTCAGCAAAAAGACAGAAGAATATCACCGGTACGAAGTGCCTGCATTTATATTGGCATTATTAGCGCTGGCTTTACAGTTTGCAGTATTCAGATCAATTCCATAGTAAGTTAAGAAAAGAATTATGGATTCATTCAGATTTGCACATCCTGGTTATTTTTATTTATTACTGGTCATTCCGGTATTCATTATATTGTTTGTTATTTCAAGAATAATACGAAAGAATTCACTTCGGAAATTCGGAAATAAAGATTTACTGGGAAACCTGATGCCGAGCGTTTCAAATACCAGGCCTGTTATAAAGTTCATTATCTGGATGGTTATTATTGTTTTGATGATTACCGCTTTGGCACAGCCGCAATTTGGATCAAAATTGCAGATATCCAAAAAAAAGGGAGCTGAAATCATTATTGCCCTCGACGTTTCGAACAGTATGATGGCCGAAGATATCAAGCCTAACCGTCTTGAAAGGGCTAAAAGAGCGATTGCCCAGTTAACTGATCGTCTGAAAAATGACAAACTTGGATTAATCATTTTTGCAGGGCAGGCCTATGTACAACTTCCTATCACAACAGATTATACTTCGGCAAAATTATTTCTCAATGCCATATCCACAAACAGTGTTCCGACGCAGGGAACTGCTATAGGTGCAGCTATCAATATGGCCATGAGATCGTTTACTCCTGATTTTACCGGCAGTAAAGCTATCATTATAATATCGGATGGTGAAAATCATGAGGATGATGCGGTGGGATCAGCAAAAAGCGCGAAGGAAAAAAATATTATCGTTCATACCATTGGCATGGGTTTACCCGAAGGAGTGCCGATTCCTGTGGTTACGGGTGGTGTCAAGGATTACATGAAGGATAAAAACAACAACGTTGTGGTTACAAAATTGAATGAAAATATGCTTATGCAGATCGCAGAAGCGGGCGGAGGAACATACATTCGGGCCAACAATGCAGTGATGTCGGACTGAATAGTCTGTTCAATGAAATTGACAGCATGGAAAAAACGGAACTAAGTTCACATGAATATTCGGAATACAACGACCAGTTTCCTTTATTTCTTTTTTTTGGGTTGGGATTGATCGTACTTGATTTTATCATACTTGACAGGAAAAATAAGTGGCTGCGAAATTTCAGGTTATTCGGAAGAGAAAAATAAGATTGAGAATGAGAATATCAATAGTACTGATAATATTAATGTTTGGTGTGTCCTTGAGCACTTTTGGACAAAAAGAGAGAAAATTTGTCAGGGAAGGGAATGATTATTTTGCAGAAGGCTTAAAAGACACTGCAAAACTTGATACTGTTTCATTCGGTAAAGCAGAAGTGGCCTATCGCAGGGCTCTGGATATCAAACCCAATGACTTTCATTGGCAATTTAATCTGGCCGATGCCATTTATAAGCAAAAGCGATCCGATGAGGCCGCAAAAGAGTTTGAAAACCTGGCAGACAAGACCGAGAGCCCTCTTGAGAAAGCATCTGTCTATCACAACCTGGGCAATTCCTTTCTTACTCAGAAGAAATTTGATCCCAGCATCGAGGCCTACAAGAAAGCTCTGAGAATTAATCCAAATGATCCGGAAACAAAGTATAACCTTGCCTATGCCATGAAGATGAAAAAGGAAGAGCAAAAAAAGAAGCAGCAGAATCAAAACAAACAGGACAAGGATAATAAAAAGAACCAGGATAAGAATAAACAGGATAATAACCAGAATCAGGATCAGAATAAGGATAAAAATCAGAATAATAAGAATCAGGATCAGAATCAACAAAATCAGCAAAACAAGGATCAGCAAAATAAAATATCAAGGCAGAATGCGGAACAAATGCTGCAGGCCCTCGAAAATGATGAAAAACAGACTCAGGAAAAAGTGAAAAGAGCGCAGGCCATCAAAGCGGAACAATCAAAAATTGATAAGAACTGGTAAATCAGCATTTGAATCTGCGTGGAAGGATATTTTCTGATTATGATTAATTTTGAAAAGTGTTTGAAGAATAAAGAAATTATTGCGGTACTATATTAAGATGAAGAAATTCTATCTTTTCATACTTATTCTATATATGGGCTTTCCGGGTTTTACCGAGCCGGTAAAATTTACAATGGACGCTCCTAAAATTGTGGAACTTGGTGAACAATTCAGGTTGACATTATCTCTTAATTCCCAGGGACAGAATCTCAAACTTCCTCAACTTGATGATTTTGATGTGCTGATGGGCCCTTCTACCTCAACAAGCACTTCATTTTCAATCATTAACGGTGTAAGTTCGCAATCCGTGACCTTTTCTTACCTTTTTGTTCTGAGATCCAAAAAAGAAGGACATTTCACTATAAATCCCGCAACAATCTCAGTGAATGGCAGCCAGTATACATCAAACAGTGTTACAGTTGAAGTTGTAAAGGGTTCTGCCAAACCGTCCGGCGGAGGAGTAGATCAGCCTGCCTCAGCTATTGGAACAGTCCCTAAAAGTGATCTGTTTGTTAAACTTATCGTAGACCGGCGAAGTATTTATAAAGGTGATCATCTGACTGCGACGATAAAGATCTATTCAAAAGTAAATCTGAACAGATTTGAAGATATTACCCTGCCTGATTATGAAGGATTCTGGTCGCAGGATATTGCGCTTCCCCAACAGGTTTCCTTACAACGGGAGACTTACAACGGAGAAATTTATAATGTCGGCATATTAAAGAAGACCATTCTGTTCCCTCAGCAAACCGGAAATATTAAAATAAGCCCGGTTAAAATTGATTGTGTTGTTCAGCAAAGAGTGAGAAGATCGTCCAATTTCTTCGATGATTTTTTTGACAGTTTTGCCAGTGTAAAAGCTACAATCACAAGTGATCCGGTAACTATAACTGTAAATCCGCTTCCCGCCGGGCCTTCAAATTTCTCAGGAGCTGTCGGAAAATTTGATATTCAGTCTTCGATTACATCGGAGAATGTTAAAGAGAACGATGCAGTCACATTAAGACTCGATGTCTCCGGGAACGGAAATATTAAACTGATTAATCCTCCAAAGGTTAAACTGCCTGCCGATTTTGAGGTTTATGATCCAAAAACGGAAAGCAACTTCAACACAACCGCTGACGGAGTAAATGGAAATGTATCCTTTGAATATCTTTTCCTCCCGCGCTATGCCGGCGATTATACTATACCTCCAGTCGATTTTGTTTTTTTTGATCCCTCAAGCGGCAAATATGTGACCAAATCTTCAAAGGAATTCAGATTACATGTTGCAAGAGGGAGCAGCAGCCTGGCCTCTCAGTCTTTGAACTATAACGTTTCAAAAGAAGATGTCAAATTCTTAGGGAAAGACATCCGGTTTTTAAAACAGGGAGACATTCAGTTGATGCCAAAAGGTTATCTGTTTTTTGGGAGCCTGAATTTTTACCTCTTTTATATTATAGGAATACTGGGATTACTTACACTTTATTTGTTGAATCAAAAACGCATTCGTGAAAATGCCAATCTGGCCAGACTAAAAAATAAGAAGGCAAGCAAAGTCGCTCTGAAACGCTTGAAGGAAGCCAATAATCATTTGAAAAGCGGTTCGGTAGAAAAATTCTATGAATCTGTAACGAGGGCGTTTTGGGGCTATCTGAGCGACAAGATTACAATTCCGGTCGCTGAGTTGACTAAAGAACGTGCATCGGTGAGTCTTGTGGGACATAAAGCCTCTGAAGGAGTTATTAACCGGTTTATCAATATCCTTGATACCTGTGAGTACGCAAGGTTTGCCCCGGCGGCAGTACTGAGAAGATGAATGAATTGTATGATGAGGCCTGTGATGTCATGAGCCAAATGGAAAAAGAGATAAAATGAATTACGAATGATAATAAAGTTATTTAAATATTTTCTTACACTTCTTATCCTGGTTGTATTTCAGAATATCAGGGCGCAATCTCCGGCCCTTGAGGATTCTGTTGCACAGGCGGCTAAATATTACAACGAAGCCAGGTATAAAGAAGCAATCCGGACATATGAGTTTATACTTGGCAAAGGTTACGAGTCACCGGTTCTGTACTTCAATCTTGGCAATGCTTATTATAAGGCAGGTAATTCAACTTTTGCCATAGTGAATTATGAAAGGGCAAGGAAGTTGTCACCAAACGACGAAGACATAAAGTATAATCTCGATATGGCGCGGAGACAAATCGTTGATAATATTGCTCCTCTTCCGGAGCCGGGTTTTCTGGCCTGGGGCAGGCAGTTAATTTCCCTGCGGTCCTCCAATCAGTGGGGTGTGCAAAGTATTATCGCCTTTTTCCTGTTTCTTGTCCTTTCTGGCCTGTTTTTATTAACAAAGGTCATGCGGACTAAAAGATTATCATTCTGGCTGGCTGTTTTAGCTTTGGTTTACAGTTCATTGACTTTTTCATTCGCTTCAGGAATAAGAAGCAAAATATTGCAACATAATACCGCAGTAATAACAGAACGAAGCCTGAGGGTTAAAAGTTCTCCAAGTGAAACGGGCACTGAGCTTTTTATCATTCATGAAGGGCTGACTGTTCAACTTACAGATAAGTTGGGCGATTGGGTCGAGATCCGGATACCTGACGGGAATAAAGGATGGGTTAAGGAATCGATGCTGGTAAGGATATAGGAATTTAAATTACGAATTACGAATTACGAATTACGAATTACACGATCCCGATAGCTATCGGGAGACGAATTGACACGAAGGAGACCGGAGCAGAGTAGCGGGGGCAGTTGCAGGAGCAGTCAAGTATCTGCCTTTGGAGTATGCCAATGCCACTTTCCCTAAAGCCTACAGTCTACAGCCTAATTTAATTCTTTAATTATTTTGGAATGAAACTAATTGACCTGACCCATACCTTAAAGAGCGGCCTTCCTGTTTATCCCGGCGATGCACCTGTAAGTCTGGCCAGGCTTAATAGTTTCAGCAAAGACGGATATTCAAATTTCAGATTGTGCACTGGTATGCATGCCGGGACCCATATCGACGGGCCGATGCATCTGACAACTTCAAATACTTACATAGCCGGTTTGCCTCTTGAATCTTTTTGCGGGGAGGGGATCGTTATTGATGTGCGGGATCAGAAACAACCGGGAATAAACAGCGAAATCATCACAGCGTGTCAAATCGGGGAGTATTGTTTTATTTTACTCCGGTTTCGATAAGAATTTCGGGGAAGAAGGTTACTTTATTGATTATCCGGTTTTTGAGGAATCTTTGATACAATTTCTGGTTGAAAAGAAAGTAAAGATGATCGGGCTGGACTGGGCGTCTCCTGATCATGAACCCTATCCGATGCACCAAATCCTTTTGCGGAACAACATTTTAATTCTTGAGAATCTGACAAATCTTAATCTTTTATTGTCTGAACCTGTCTTTGAAATTTTTGCTTTCCCCCTTAAAATCAATGCCGACAGTTCATTGGTCAGGGTCGTTGCAAGGATAACAGAATGAACATTTAATTATGAATTACACGATCCCGATCCCGTAGCTATCGAGACAGGAGACAAATTGACACGAAGGAGACCGATGCAGAGTAGCAGTAGCGGTTGCAGGAGCAGTCAAAAACCAGAGCGCCGCTGGAGAGCACCACTGCCACTTTTCCTAAAGCTTACAGTCTAAAGCCTACAGCCTTATTTCTTCATTCCTTCATTAATTGCTGCCGCTTGCCTTTGTTGTCTTTTCTTAAAACGGATAGCCGAGTCAATGGTATCAGATAATTGACAATTGACAATTGATAATTATGATTTTTTATGCTTTTCATGAAACCGAACAGCTGAATCAATGGTTTGAGAACACCAATGTTTTAGATAAGCAATGTTATCAGAAGATGAATTCCTTTTTATCATAGCCAAAAAGATATGGCCTAAACAAAAGGCAAGCTCTTTAACTGAGTATTCAGAAATTTGTTCTGAAAATGCTTTTTGATTTAGTTTTTTCATAATGTTGTCTGAATTAGGATCTTATAAGATTAAAGGATTAAAGGATTAAGAATTAATTAACAATTGACAATTAAGGATTTAGACTTTAGTAGTACCAAAGAGAATAACTGCCAAACTCCGCATCAGGCGTGTATCCAAACGACCGCGTATCGATATGAAGGAATCGTTCACAGATGCCGAAGCCATTGATGCCGGCGGAGCGGAGCGAATGATAGAGAAAGCCGCGCCTGAAAAGATTTTCATTGATCAAGGATTGTTTCAAGGGACAGCGAAGGTCCAATGCCATTCCTCTTAAATGAAAAGAATCAAGAGCGCCGCCGCAGGCCTTATTTCCTTCAGGAGTTCTGTAAGAGCTTGAAATAAGAACAGGAGCATCGGCAAACTCACGAATTATTTCAGCCCCCATAACAAGACTTTGATCCAGGAGATGAAAATCTCTTTTGAAGTCAAGTGACTTGCAGAAAAACTCCGACTCTTTGAAATGGGGAGTAATTAACCTGACAGAACCACGATAGATTTTAATGAATTTCATAATGTTCAGTGTTCAATTATTGGAATTCCACGAATTATTGACGAATTACACGAAGATGTGCTGATGTGCTAATGTGCTGATTATAGCTTGCCCGTAGGGCATAAGGTATTGTAGAAAATGTATTCCCATTCAAATTTTTACACCGTAGGTGTTATGCAAATCGTTTTTTTGGCATTCCGTATCCCCTACGGGAAAAATGTTGTTTTTTGCACCTGATTATACAATACCTGAACCTCTACGCGGTAATCACAAGCCCGAAGGGCTGTAATGATTGTAGATGAATGTCATTTTTCAGGACATTAACCCTGAAAGGGTGAAATTATTACCATGTCATGCTATAATCTATGTCATCCCTTCGGGATTTTATTTGATCGTGTTCTGATTCATCTACAATCATGTCATCCCTTCGGGATTTTATATGATCGTGATCTGATTCATCTACAATCATGTCATCCCTTCGGGATTTTATATGATCGTGATCTGATTCATCTACAATCATATCATCCCTTCGGGATTTTATATGATCGTGTTCTGATTCATTTACAATCCTGTCATCCTTTCGGGATTAAAATGCTCACGCAGCGATTGCCTCTAAGAATTTATCATTGAACGTATCACGGAAGCCGGAAAGATCGAGGACATCACAGCAGGATTCAATGAAAGATTTAAGACCAGCCATCACAGCATCATCTTCATTTTCAAGCAGAGGAAGAACAGGCGCCGGACATTCAGAAATCTGATCATCGAAACGAAGTTTGTAAAGAACCAATTTGTCAGCAGCAGGGGCAGGGGCAGCAGCAAGGCCAAAGAGGTTGCAGCAGTTCTGGTAAGTTGCCTGTGCAATGCCCATTGTGTTCATGTCATTCAATGCTTTGAGAAGAATGGCGTAGTTCAGTTCTTCGCCTTTCATCGGCAGGACATGGTAAAACGTTTCGATTCGCGTGAAAGGCAAATCCCATGAATTGATGAAATAGTCAAAAATGATCTCATTGGAGGCCGGCGGAAGGCATGAAGCGATCAGGTCAGGCGGGACAAGAATGGGTTCAGAAGAGACGCGATTAATCGCGTCTCTACCAGGAAGGTAGCCTTTTCCGATAAATTGCTGAGGGACCGCCTCGCCGGTGTTTTCGTTGGTCTTGATCATGCGAATCTTTGCCTTATCGCGGGAGTCAATCATTTCGAAGGAGATCTTCGATTTTTGGGCTGCGTTAAACAACTGGACAGGCACCCTGAGGGTGTCGATCACGAGAATGGGATTCCAAATTGAGTTCATAATAATGTCTGAATTAAGATTTATAAGATTCAAGGATTCAAGGATTAAGAATTGCACGATCCCGATAGCTATCAGGAAACCACGGAGTGGTTAAATCTGAATAACCACAGGTGTAACCCGTGGAAAAGCATAGCTCTCCCCGCATCAGAGCCCTGAAAGGGTTCAATATCTTATGGTTATCATTTTCCATGGTATAAAATGTGTTAATGATTAAGGTTCAGATTGTTGAGCCCCTTCAGGGCTCCGGTTTTTCGGGGTGATCCTTTCCCCGGGTTGAAACCCGGGGTTATTCAAATAACACCACTTCGTGGTTAAAGAAAATGTGCTGATTGTTCCTAGCCCGCAGGGAATAAGGTATTGTAGAAAATGTATTCCCATTCAAATTTTTACACCGTAGGTGTTGCGCAATTATTTGTTTGTTGATGTTCCGTATCCCCTACGGGGAAAATGTTGTTTTTTACACCTGATTCTACAATACCTGAACCGCTACGCGGTAATAATTAGAATATCGGCAGCGGGCTGTAGGAAACTGGGTTCGAAATGCCGGGTTTTAAAAAACCTTATTTATATTTTTTAAACCTTAGTAGAGAAATTGAGACCCCCGTATTTCCCAATCTTATTACCTTATTAATAAGCGAATAAGGTTTGGTTTATGTGAGTATTCCAGCGTTACTAAGATTAAATCAAAATGAATAAGGTTGATTACCCGAAGGGTATAAGGTATTGTAGAAAAAGGGAATGTATTCAAATTGTTACACCGTAGGTGTTACGCAAATATTTGTTTGTTGGTATTCCGTATCCCCTACGGGGAAAATGTTGTTTTTTACACCTGATTCTACAATACCTAAACCGCTACGCGGTAATATTTACGATTCTACAATACCTGAACCGCTACGCGGTAATCATTTCTGATGATCATCCGCTTTTGGTGATATTCAACGAGTCCGAAGCCTTTTTAAGAATTTTGATGATCCAGGAGACGGCTGAATAGTCACCAACAGAAGGAACAATACGTACAACGGCTTCATAGACTGCCAGGGCTGCCAGGGCAATCAGTTTAATGGTTGAAGGCGGATCTGCAGAGACGCGATTAATCGCGTCTGTACTGGCAGAGCTATCGCCAATGATGTTGACGATGCAGCCACCGAAGAACAACAGAAAAACTAAAATGCCAGCGAGAATGATATAAAGAGTTTTCATAATAAAAAGAATTAATAATGTGTTAATGTGCTGATGTGTCCCGATAGCTATCGGGATTTATTGCCCGTAGGGCATAAGGTATTGTAGATAAAAGATTTCCAATCATATTTTTACACCGTAGGTGTTGCGCAATTATTTGTTTGTTGATGTCCGTATCCCCTACGGGGAAAATGATGTTTTTTGCATTCGATTCTACAATAGTTAAACCGCTACGCGGTAATTAGTAAGTCTATAGCCTAAAAAACAGCGGGCTGAAGTCTCTGTGACTGTTGTCCCTCGGCAAATCAGCCCGGCTGTTTCTGTAATTAAAGAATGAACGAATTAAGGAGAAGGGAGAAACCGGAAGATCTCGGAAACGGATGATTTCAACAACGATCCGGTCTCCCGTCTCCATTTTCCGGTCTCCAATAATCTTTTACGCCACGGTAACGGCACCGGCGAAGGCGCTGTTGGAAATTTCGCCTGTTTCGCTGATGAAGGCCATGAAGCATTGAACAAGATCCCCGCTGAATGAACTGGGAACGGTAACAGTTTGAGTACCGTCGCCGCGTTCGGCGAGCTGGTTGACCGTTACGGCCTGGTTCTGCACCGGGTTGTAAATTACGATGAGGGTTTTATCGGTGGCTGAAGCTCCGATCTCACCAGTGTTATCGTCCCAGTCGAATTTTACGGTCCCGGCAACGGTGGAAGAAGCTACCGCGTTAAGGGAGGAAGCAAGATTGCCGCGTGCGACAAGCGCGTTCGGGTAATCCATAGCGATGTTGGGCCAGGTGCCCGTAAGCGCGTTGTCATAGTTGTAAGCCATCGCGGCATTGATTCCGGTCATTTTCACAGCATACTGTTTGAATCCGGTTTTAAGGAATTCAGAAAGCGGCTGGAGAAAATGCATGAGGACTGAAAACTTCTGACGCTGGGCCAGTTGTTTGTCAGTTTGCGGATTGGCAACGCTGCCTGAAAGGACTCTCAGGACAGCGATCCCTTTCCAGGAGAAACCGACCACCTGGCCGATTTTTCCCGATAGCGTTCCGATTACGGATTCGGTTATTTTTGCCATTTTACTAAAGTTTAAGTTTGTAAATAAAGAATTGAAGAATAAGGCTTAAGGCTGAAGGCTAGAGGCTAAAGAAAGAGTTTCAGTGTTTCAGTGTTTCAGTGTTTCAGAGAGGTTCACGCAGAGAACGCAAAGAATCGGAAAAAGGACGCAAAGACTGAAACAAATTTCAACATTAATTGAGACGCAAGCCGTGCGGATGAACATCATTGAGACGCACGCCGTGCGGACGTAGAACATTGAGACGCACGCCGTGCGGACGTAGAACATTGAGACGCACGCCGTGCGTCTCTACAGAGAAACACAAAATCCCCTTTTTGCCTGATGCCTGTTGTCAAAGACCTTATTATGTAAATAAAGCGGAGCGAACCGGGAGCGAACCAAGGGCGAACCAAGGGCGTAGCAGGCGGCGCCCGTTTTATTTTAATATAAAGTTAAACAGAAGGGTAAAAAGCTCAATTAAAATGAGTTGAGGTGTACTGAGGTGAACTGAGAGGCAACGAAGACTTAAGAATTTCACCACAGATTACACAGATCCCGATAGCAATCGGGACGGATTAAATCTGTGAGAATCTGCGGTGGAATTTTATGCCCGCTCTTTAGCCTGGACAGTCCGTTCATCAAGGTATTTGTTGATGGCGCTCATGGGATAAAGAATTTTGCGGTGATGACGGATAAATGTGATTTCATTGTTTTTTCGCATACGGATTATTTCAGTACGGCTTACATGAAGCAATTTGCAGGCGATGGATTCCTTAACGGTCTGGTCGGAGGCGATCAGTTGAGGGAATTTAAAGAGGTAGTCAATCCTGTCGGTAAGCTTTGTTACCTGGTCTTTAAGGTTATTGACGGCTTTGATGATATCGAATATTTCGTTCATAATGTTTAAGTGTTTCAGAGTTAAAATTCCACGATCCCGATAGCTATCGGGAGACGAATTGCACGAAGACGTGCTGATTGTTTTTTGCCCGTAGGGCATAAGGTATTGTAGAAAATGTATTCCCATTCAAATTGTTACACCGGAGGTGTTACGCAATTTTTTATTTGCCGGGAATCCGTATCCCCTACGGGGAATAGAATAAATGGCGCGGTATTATCTACAATAGTTAAACCGCTACGCGGTAATTATTTTTGTAATTTGGCGTTTTGGTGGCATATTAATCCGCCAGCTGGCGGATGCCACAAAATCACAAAAACACAAAAATTCACCAAAGAACGATTAAACATAACGTTCACGTGCGCGCGCGCGTAGAGATAGATTTATGTTTCATCATATAATTGATTTAAATGCTTAATATAAAGCCTTATACAATGGAAAAAATTGAAATAAGTTTCGTATAAGTTTCGTTTTAAAAAATCGGCTGTGAAACTTACCTGAAACATAGCATGAAACATAATTCTGTATAATATATTCATTATTAATAAATTAATATATATTTTAATGAAAGATAAAGCGAAACATACAGCTAGATGTCAGAAAAACATTATGTTGTATGAATATAACGTGATATTGCAGTATGTGAGACACCGAATATTTCAGAAATTGTTTTTATTGAGTTGCCATAAGAATAAAGATCATGGATTTGTTTAACGAATTTGGAAAGGTCTCTTTGTCTTGTCGTTTTTAGAGTTTCTAATGACAAGGGGAGCCTGATGTCGGAAATATTCTGAAGGTAACAATAGGTAAAGCCAAAGCCCAGGCGGTGGTGATCGCCGCGCGAGAGTACGGGAACAATCTGATCGAAGTTGTCCTTGTGCTTTGTTTTGGCATGGGCAATGAAAAAGTTGCCGTCTTTGGTTTTATCCAGGTAAAAAAGTTCATGAAAAAAATTCTGGATCATGGCGGAGCCGTAATAATCGCCGGGCTGAATAGCAATGGAAGGATTGCCCTTGGTTGTATGCCCGATTACAAGAACTGTACAACCTGTTTTAACACGTATCTGGTTAAGGATAGTAATTACCATAGTGGCCGTTTCGGGTTTTACGGCGTCGGGCAGCAATTTTGAGATATTGTCAATGACCAAAAGTTTTGCATCCTCCTTCCAGGCAACTTCCTCGATCCTTTGCAATAAATCAAAACCAATAAGCAAAGGATTTTCGAGTTGTTCATGAAAGTAAATAAAGTTTGAGATAAGAGGATGCTTATCCTTTAAGATCAGTCTGTGACGATCGGCAATTGTTTTGTAATCCAATTCGAGATCGACAACAATTGTTTTCATCGGTTCGCAATCGTTGCACAAAGCCTCGCAGGGATCGAACTGGGTGCCTGTAGCGGCGGCATAGGCAAACTGAAAGGCAAGCAAAGATTTGCCGTAATTTGTACGCGAAAAAAGCAGCGAGATGGTGTCCTCGTAAAGAAAAGCGCCAACAATTTTACGCCTGTCTTTACTTTCAATCCCTTCCATAATAGCTGCTTCAAGATTGCGGCGCTTGAAATAAGTTTTCGAGAAGCAGTGTCAGATATCTGACGGTAAAGGATATGGCAGAAGCGTGAAGGGGAAGCGGCAGCAGCAGTGGCAGTCAGTTCATTTTTGTATTCGTTGGAAAGGGAAGTGATACATTTATCGTAATCGCCATCAAATTCGAGCAAGCGAGATGACCTGGCAATCGGTGTAGCCTTTGTTTGGGAGGAAAGGATGAGCATTAGTGGAGAAATTATAAAAAATCCAGATAGGGTAGCCGGGCGGGACGCAATATGTGGCGCTTTTTCCGCCGGCCTTGCCGGGACGGGTAAAAAAGATACCCGTCCTGGTCCAGCCGTTTGATAAAAGAGCGTTTTCAGCGCGATTGTGAAATGAATCCAGAGTATTCAGTTTATCACTTAGCCCCGCAAGGGACCCAATTCCGCCAGTTGGCGGAGCAACAAATCCTTTCGGGATTTTATCAGGATTGTAATTAAAGTGAGAATAAAGCTTTTTGAAGTAAGCTAAAAAAGCAGGAGATTCAGGCGGCCTGGGAGGGATGTAATTCAGAAGGTCATCCGAAAGAACAAATCCCGAACCGGAATAAAAAGCTTCCGGATCATGACACAGGAAACAGGCCCGGACGATGTCCCTGCATGCCGGATCAGCAGTTAAGTTGTAGTGCTGAAAAAGATACAACGAAATGGCCGTGAAATAATCGCCGTGATAAGAGCTGTCAGCATTTTTAATCCGGATGAATAGTTTGAGACCATTTCCTGAGGGGCTGATAAAGATGAAGGCGGGCTTAAGGAAATGATCTTCGAAAAGTATGCGCTTCAGGGTATCGATGTGCTGATGTGCTCCGTCAGATAAATCTGACGGTAAAGGATAAAGCTGATGTGATGATGGAGCAGCGGCAGGAGCAGGAGCAGTAGCAGCAGCCGTATCAATATCGTCCAGATCGATGGAGACGATGCCGGAATAGGAGTAAATGTCGTCGGCTTTGCGGCTATAAAAACAGCCTGAAGGGGTGATGTAAGGCAGTTTTTCGATTTTTGAGGCAGAGCCGGAACGGATCCTGTTTGTGACATCTTTGAGATGAAGGTCAAGAAGGACGATCTTCGAGACCAGGTGCAGGGAGATGGTTTTTTCGGGGACGGTATTTGTAATGGGAGGTTTGAAATAAGATAGATTATCTTCGATTGTTTCCATAATTGTCTGAATTAATTGTCTGAATTAGGATTTAAGGATTAAGAATTTCACCACAGATTGCACAGATTAACACGGATTAATTATTTAAGTATTTCATGGTTTCATAGTAGTCTGAATCTCCGTGCCTCTGAATCCACTGGGTAGGGCGACAGCAAGGGTCGGGCAACCACAAGGGTCGGGCAACCACAAGGGTCGGGCAACCACAAGGGTGGGCAACCACAGGGCAGGAACCACAAGGGTCGGGCGACCGCAAGGGTCGCCCCTACGGAATTACGCGGCGCTTTTGTTAAACGTGGGGGCGAAACGGAAAGGCTTGATTTTATGCTGGAAGAGGATGGCCTTGTCGCAGACGTACTGCAGGAGCTCCTTATCTTCCATAAAAGAGGCCGGGGCCATGATCTGGGTTCGCCATCCCTGGAAAGCGAGGTAAATAAAACACCAAGTTTCGTCAATTTTGACACATCTTGTGTGAATGCGCATCAGGTGAGGATGCGCCCTGACCTGGCGTTTAAAAAGGGCATTGATAGCGGGATGAAGTTCGATGGCCAGGTCCACATCCGATTTACTGGTCCAAGAGTGACCGTCAACGATCGTAGAGGGGATGTCGCCAGACCGCTTGTAGAATTTGACGGTGTTGACGCTACATTTCAGGTAGTCGGCCAGTTCCCGGTGGCAGGTGAAGTAGTTAGCGGCATCGGGCGTGGCCGCAGGAGGGTTTTCAGCATTTTTAAGGGTCAACATTTTGCAGATGAATTTGCCCAATAAATCATGCATTGAAATGGCGGCTTTCATAAGCCGCGGATTGAATAACTTTTTCATGGCAGCAAGTTTTAAATTAATAAATAAAAAAGAACTCGCCGCAATAGTATAACTGACTTTAGCAGGGTTACAATACGGCGCCAGTGGAACCCCACTAAAACCCCACTAAAAAAATTATTAATTGTCTGAACCAGGATTAATCGGATTAAAGGATTTGTATATGCAGTGATGCGCAGATCTGCCTGTGTAGGAATGTGCTGATGTGCTCCGTCAGATAAATCTGACGGCAAAGGATAAGGCTGAGGGCAAAGGAGATAAATCTGACGGCAAAGGATAAGGCTGAGGGCAAAGGAGATAAATCTGACGGCAAAGGATAAGGCTGAGTGTAAAGGAGATAAATCTGACGGCAAAGGATAAGGCTGAGTGTAAAGGAGATAAATCTGACGGCAAAGGATAAGGCTGAGTGTAAAGGAGATAAATCTGACGGCAAAGGATAAGGCTGAGGGCAAAGGAGATAAATCTGACGGCAAAGGATAAGGCTGAGGGCAAAGGAGATAAATCTGACGGCAAAGGATAAGGCTGAGTGTAAAGGAGATAAATCTGACGGCAAAGGATAAGGCTGAGGGCAAAGGATAAGGCTAATGTGCTGATGTAGTAACCAATTGTCAATTAGCAATTACCAAATCTTTTAATTATGCTTTGCGGATTACAAAACTACCGGTCAATTTTTCCTTCAACACATTTAAAACCGGATTACGGCACGTGTCATTATTGGTTGAGATAATGGTATTGAGGTATTTGGGTCTAAAAGAAACAATACTCCTGCGATGTTTGTACATGAAGTTGCGGCTTATCCAACCCTCCAATTCCTTCTTGTCACAGCCGGTTATGATTTCACAGTCATACAATTGTTTGAACGAATCAGCCAGACGGTTGCCATTATCAAGAAAGATAAGAGGTTCATCTGAATCGCCCCCTTTTTTTAAAAGATTAAAAAAGATTTTTTGATGTACCGGACTGAAAAAACATTTCAGGTAATCAAAAATTACAGGAATATAATCCGGATTAAAAATCGGTTTGATATTCACAGAATAAGCGGAACGGCAGGAGGAAGGGGTAGAGATGGAGGAAAATTCTTTTTCATATTTATGATATTTTTCAATTGTTTTAATATCAATACGGTATTCGAGGACATGTTTATGAAGAGCTGCCTCTGCATAGACAAAAAACTTCAGTCTTTTAAGGGTGTCAGGTTCAGTGGAAAGCTTTTTTCTCAGCTCCATAAGCCAGGAGAGGCAATGTTCAAAATCATTAAAAACTTCATCATCCTGAGTTTTCATAGCTGAAGTTTTTGTTTGATCAGACGGATTAAATGTAGGAATAAAAAAACGAAATCTGCAATGATTTTAAATATTTTTTTACTGGTGGAAAGTTAAATTTTACTAATTGTCTGAACTGGGATTAATCGGATTAAAGGATGTCTGAACCATGATTAATCAGATTAAAGGATTTAACTATGCAGTGATGTGCTGATCCCGAAGGATCGGGACAAGTTGTGCTACCCCCGACCCCTAAAGGGGAGATGGTGCTGATCCGCTCCGTCAGATAAATCTGACGGCAAAGGATAAGGATGATCCGCAAGTGGTCGGACAAGATTCGGATACGTTATAATTACGCGACAGCGGGGGACCGTGAATCATTGTAATAACAAGGCTCTAAGTTGTTTTATTGTTGTCTGAATCAGAATTTAAATTAATTGACAGATTTAGTAACGATTACGGGAGGGATTCAACCAAAAAGGATATTGATAAGAATTGCTGCTGCTGTGATAATTGGCTGAAAAGTAATTGTTGTATTCCTGTTTCGGACATTCGGGACGGGTTATTTCATCTTTATCAAAGAAATCCAAAAACGGATCTTCCTTTGATATAAAAGGGTCAAGCCAGTCGGCTTTTTCACGTGCCCATTTCAGTTTTGCTGCTGACTGATCATTCATTTCACCTTTTTCAGTCAGAAACTTCTCATAAGCGTCAATAAATTGGCGCAAAATAAACGTTTTGTGAAGACGCCCGGCCATGGAGAAAAGCGCTTTAAACTCATTTTTCTCAACCTTTTGTCGTTCTTTAAACGCTTTTTCCAATCTCTCTTTTTCTTCCCGGATTAATCTTTGCCGTTCTTGTTCAATACGTTGTTCTTTTATCTTTTCAGACAAGATTTCGAGGTTTGCAACGATAGTTATGATTTTATCCTCAAGCCTGGTATGTGCAGTATCTTTCAAAATTATTTTATCCCAATAACCATAAGTAATGTTGAAGTGAAGCTCTCCTGAATAAAGATTATTGGCGTTGTCATAAGGATTAGAGGAATCAGGATCGCGTTTTTTGCGTTCAGTCAGGCTGATCTGAATCTTTTCATCATTTATCAGAGCATAGGAACTGTATTCTTCGGCTTTTATGGCATGCCCTCCTGGACCGTAAAGCTTTTATGATCGTCGAAAAAATGGATAATGCGCGGTCGATGGATTTTGGTGAGACCCTGATATCAAGAGCAGAAACAATCTTGTTTTTGAAAGGGTTCTTTTTCAGATAAACATTCTCAGAATCCTGCCTGAATTTTTCCTTTGTATCAATGATGAGCGGATCTTTTGCATAAAGAACTTCGGGCACAATAAAACAAGATGTGTCACCGCTTGATATTTCCATTTCACGCCTTTTTAACCTGCTTAGCTGAGGGATTTCATCAGCGTTACTTTTATCAGCGAAAAGGTCAACATTTTGTTCTTTTTTTCCTGATTCTTCAGGCAGAGGGATTTTAACAACATCTTTCCCATGTTTCAATTTAGACCAATATCCAACCGGCGGAGTAGGAATATTCATAGCTATGCAATGTTTTCTTAAGCCGTTATCTGAGAGTCCGAAGCGTTTACAAATGGAGGTCATCGGTTCACTCCAGACCAGATCATATAATTCTTTTCTATTGATTTTCATTTTGTTAGGGTTTAATTAATGTCTTCTAAGGGAGAATTTTTCAGGGGGATCGGAAACACGAGATTTTTCAACCCATTTTACCAGTTCATCTTCAAAAAAGTAAATTTTATTTGCCTGTTCATAATGGGGAATTGAACGGTTCCTGATCAACTTATTAATACCATTAACAGTCATGTCTAAAATTCGGCAAGCATCATCTATTCCGATGGGACGGTGTTTATCAACACCCAGCCCTAATTGCTTTTCGATATGCTCAAATAGTACACGCATTTCTGCGATTTCATTGATCAAATAATTTACCGCTTTGGGCACATTCTGAAGAGTTAATTCTTCTTTTTCAACCGGTTTATTCATGTTTATCAGATTTAAAATTTTTTATTGAGGATTATAAGAACTTAAAATTGCGAATTCCGGAAATTCGAGTCAATGATTCTCATTCCGTCAGTTGAAACTGACGGCAAAGGATAATTGTCTGAATTAGGATTTTTAGGATTAAAGGATGTTTGAGCTGTGATTTTTGGGATTTTGGTGATTAAAATGATTGGGAGAGGGGAATTGAAAATTCCGGGTTTAAGGCACACGGATTGCTTACGGGGGATGAAAAGGCACGCGATGCAATCATGCGCCGGCGAGGGATTAAGACAAAATACCGTGGAGCGAGTACCGAAAAGGGGTTGGAGTTTTCCGATTCAATACCTGTTCATTGCAAATAGGGGGAGCAGTATCAAAGGGAAGGTTTGAAAAACAGCGACAGAATGGGAGCCTAAATATTATTATTTACATTTAAACAAAAATAGCTCACTATAAGGCCGATGATCATGAGAATGATCGGAATTGTTACAGTAAAAAGAAACCATTCTCGTTTTTTCTTCTTGATTTTTTTATGAATTTCCTTTATGCCAACCAGATGGGTATTCAAGTTCGTTCACAATTTGGGATCACTTGTAATTTTTTCGAATTGTGAATAATTTGTAATAGTTAAACCCTCACCATCATGAACTCTCGTTCGCACGAGCTTTGACTAAAGCTTTTTTTGTTTCATTTACAAAAGGCAAAACCTTGGTTCGATATTCAGGATAAGCTTGTATTATAGCATCCCATAAAGTATTGATCTTCATTCCCCAATTTCATCAAGTTTTGAAATTACGATGACTTCGTAACTATCATATCCAGCTCTATGTAAATGACCCTTCGCACGCTCAAAGTGCTCGTTAAGTAGATCAGCATTTAGGGATTCCGGATTATACATAATTGACGAAACGATCAGAAGAATTACGCAACTCGTTGATCTAACTTATGATAAATTTTTGTTCTTCTTCATACTCAGCTAAACAAAATATTTTTTACTTCTTCATATAATTCAGATAGTTCAGAAAATTTTTCAAAAAAATCTGTATGGAGGTTCTCTGGAAAAGAAGGCATAACTTATTTTCAAAGTTAAATGCCAATATTTTAGCTACCTTTTGATTTTCTTCAGTTGGTGTTAAAACATTTCGATTGATCAATCGAAGATATCCTCTGGCTTCTTGCGAAAATCAATGTCATCAATTTTGCACCATCGGCATTCCCTAAATTTTTAAAGTCAGTGTTGACAACATCATTTAAATGAATGTGTTTCTCCAATCGACCTGATAAATAATTGTTCATAATCCCAAATAGTTAAGCACGCTTTGAAATCGGACAGCAAAGCTACAATAAAATATAATACAATTTACAAAGTAAAAAGAATAAAAACCAAATTTACAAATAAATCATAAATAGCTCAAAATGAAATATGAAAAGGTTGTTCATTAAGTTTACTACTGTAATTATAACAAAAAAAACGCTTCAAAGTTAAAAAAGTTATCAACAGGGTAATATCATTAATAAAATGAGGCAAGAACGGAATAGATGTGTGAACAAAAAGTCATTTTTAAATGAGTAAAAGAGAATTGAAATTGCCAAATTTTTTAACAACTTGATTACAAATCAATAAGAACGATAAGAATAGAAAAGATGGAAGATTAATATTTAAATTCCAGATAGTCAATCAGCATCAAACTGCTCATGACTTGCAATTAATGAACTCTGAGGCTCTTTATTTTTGATGTTTTGGTTGTTCAACTTAAAGCGTTTTTTGATTTCTTTGGCAATCTGACTGTTAATATTTGCCCTGGATTTTCCTTTTTCGATTATTGAGAGGTACTCCTGCATTAGGTCTCTGTCATTCTGAATCATTAAGAAAATCCTGTCGGTGATTGTTTCGCAAAACTGATCAACTACTTTAGTTTTAAAATCCTTTAAATTGGTCATAGTACTAATTTTGGAAGGTGTTATTTTTACTATTATGAGACGCACTGCCTTGTAACTATACAAAGTTAAAAATTCCCGACTCTTTACCTCCAAACAAATCGGGATGAGCAGAGGAAAGTTTTATTAGACGTATAATAGGCTGAGAAATTGGGAGCACAAAGATTGGAATTTTGCGCGGGCAGAGAAAGGCACGCGATGCTTTCAACTTTCTCTCCGTTTCCGTTTTGTTTGGCCATTATAGGGTGTCAATATTTTAATTTTATGATTTGTTAAGGTAGGGAATCATTGGAAGTTGGCAACCATTTATTTCATGATCTGTTTATAAATTCAGATTCAGTTCGGGTTTTGCATGAGAATTCTCAAAATCGGTTTCAAATTTTAATCTATGCGTATCTATCAGTTTATTTTTTCTTTTTGTAAAACCAAGCGTACTTAGCCAATGCAGACCCATCTTGATTCTTTCTTTATCTGCCAGATATGTTCTATGTAATAAACTGATTCCAGCTAATATGGCAAGTATAATTATGCTGATTACAAGAAAAAATTCTTCGATCTTATGCAGAGCTAAAAAATTCTTTATGGCGTTGTAAAATACTATAATAGGAGGCGTCGCAATAGTCACAAAGAGTAATGTAATAGTTGGTCTAATACAGTGTCTGCATGCTGAAATATATTCTTTTTTTTCTCTGTAAGTTTTGTATTAACAAAATTCGAATAATCTGATTCCCAATTTCTTAGATCTTCTACAAATTTATTCTTGACCCTTTCTATTCTTAATCCTTCTTTTAATAATTCTACGTCTTTCTTTAATGTTTCGATTTCTGCTTCTTTACTTTCTGCAATATTTTTTGCCTCATTTTTTTCAAATTCAATAATTTCTTTTTCCTTTTTAAAAGATATTAAATTTTCTTCTATTTCAGATTTTTGTTTTGCAAGTATTTGATTTTCAAAAGCTATTCGACTTTCTATTAAAGCAGATTGTTTTTCAATATTATTATTTACTTTCTCAAGTTTCTCTAACAATACTTGATCCCTTAAAATTTTAACTTTTGTTTCAAAAGAAACTGAGTGGTAATTATCATTTAATATCTGCAATGTCTTTGATCTTGTTGTTGTATAATCAATATCGAAAGCTCTGAATTCAGGAATTGAAAATGTATCGATAAATCTTTTATTTGAATTGTAGTCATTTTCTATAAATGGTCTGATTAATTGCAAAAATACACTTGGATTGACAACATAATTTATTTCCCAATTTCTCTTATAATGATTCTTTTCAAATTTAGCTAAGATGAAGTCCGAGCTTATAAAGAATGCATTGCTTTCTAAAAACTTTGTTTTCTTCGGATTTAATTTTCTTACTTCTTTTAATACAACTATATCATGCTTGAATCCCGAAAAAGTTTTACTCTTTCTATTCGGTACAGTATCATAGAATTTCTGATATAGTGCAACATCACTCTCAATTTCAACCAATTCATCATCTGTAAATGGATTGGGTACATATTCAACTAGACCTAAATCTTTCAAAATATAATCTACATGATCATATTTTTCTAAAAAAACCGAAGGATCAATTTCATTCTCAATATTTTTTTTATGAAATAATTCTTCAATTGGGCTTAAACGATCGACTTCAAGCGCAACACGACTTGATTCCCTTGTCCAATTGGTTGCTTTTACATATAACGCCTTTGCATCAAAAGCTCTCTTAAATTCATAAAGCGTTTCAGGATGATAAACAAGACGAAAGGGCAATCTATTATTTCTTACTTCTTCCAGTATTTCCAAGGCTGAAGCATCTTCTTTGTTTTTATGTAAGTCAAGTATACCAAAGATGAAATTCGTATCAAGAAATAATTCTAAGTTGTTATATCTTTTATTTAAGAATTTTACTGTTTCAGCATCAGAAGTTAAAGCGAAGCTAGTGAATGTTGCATCCGCAAGTTGCGATATGTAATTTGCTCTAATTTCATCCGCATTTTGTATAAATTGATTTATTGAAGAAGTAAGTATTTCAAAAGTGAATGGATTTTCATTCTCTTTTAAAATATTTTCAACAATGCCAACGAGATTTTTTTGATCCTCGTCTGTCAATTTTGTATTAGGATTTAAAAATTGAAGAGTTTGAATGCCATGCTGTTCAAATACATTACACAAGTATGATTTTAAACAACACCACAATACACCTAGTTCGCGTGAAGATATATTTGGAATGAATATTTTAATCTCATTAAACCAACTTTCCTTGACCTTATTTTCAAGATCATTTGCTTCTCTTATTCTTTTAATTATTTTTTTTGACTCTAATTGTGATACATAATATTGCTTTGTTGAAGGGTCTTTTATTACATCTCCTCGATTAAGTAACTTGTCTAAATTAGCCAATACAATATGATTACGTATGGATATACCATAAATTTCATTTATTATGGCGGTAACTTGATTTTCATTTTTGGGAATCATGCCTGTATTTTGGTTAAGGGCATGTGTAATTAAGTTTTGAACAATTGCATCAAATTTTTGGTCGTGTGATAATGCTTTTATATGACTTAATTTCGAAAATGTTTTTTTATAATCTATTTGGTTCATAATGTTATATGGATTAGTTAATGCTTGTTAAGCTTATACGCAGGTGATTAGTTTAAATTAAAGAGAAACACTAAATAAATACAAATTTGGATTTAAAAAGTTAATGTCATTTTTAGTCATGGCAAGTTAAGAATATATAGTTTAAAAATATCAAATGAGGAGAAAAGATTTTAACAATTGACAATTGACGATTAATTGATGTGCTGATTTGCTGATGTGCTGATGCGGTGATCCCGAAGGATCGGGACAAGTTGTGCTGATGAAGAGAATTGACAATTGACAATCTTTAAACAATTGACAATTGACAATTGAGAATTGACAATAAAGGATATTCATCCCTCGTTGAGGTGGTGTAAGCGGCTGGGGGGTTTTGATTTTTTGGCAATGGGAATGGAAGTAATTAAAGAATTCAGATTAGTTATTATAACGGGCAACAGGCCTTCTGCGGAGCAGAAAAATCGTTTTAATTAATCCGTACATCACGACAAGAGTAAAGATAATGGCAGCGCCGGAAGGGATATTGTAAAAATAGGAAAAAACAAGACCGCCCAGGGAACCGATAAAGCCAAAGAGGATGGAGTAAATGATCATCCTGCTGAACTGTTTTGTGAAAAGGTTGGCAATGGCCTGCGGTATTGTCAATAAAGACATGACCAAAATAATTCCCACCACCCTGATGTTTAATACAATGGTTAACGCTACCAGGCTTATCAGAATGGTGTTGAAAAGCCTGACAGGAACACTGTATGTCAGGGCAAACTCTTCATCAAAAGAGACGAACAAAATCATCCTGTAAAAGGAAATGATAAATGCGCCGATAACAATGGAAAGAATAAACAGGAAAAGAATGTCAAAGCGCGATACGGTAAGGATGTCTCCAAAAAGGTAGCTCATCAGGTTGGGTGTATAACCCGGAGTGAGAAATACAAAAATGATACCGACCGCCATTCCCAGCGACCAGAACATGGCAATAGCAGAGTCTTCGCGCAGGTCCGCCTTTTTGGTAAAAAACTCAATCCCAAGAGCAGTCAATATCCCGAAAATGACGGCTCCGAGAATCGGATTGAACCCAAAATAATATCCTATGCCGATACCCCCGAATGAAGCGTGGGTGATCCCGCCGCTGATAAATACAATTCGCCTCGATACGATATAGGTGCCGATCATACCGCAGGTAATGCTTGCAAACAGAGCCGCAAGCAAGGCATTTCTAAAAAATCCGAAATCAAATATCGACAGGAGATTTTCCATCAGGAATGGTGGGTATAAAGTACGGTATGAGGTATCTCGCCATGACTGATGATCTGGATAGGGCATTCATAGGCTTCAAGTAATTCAGGAGTCAATTGATTCCCATCATGATAATGAAGGGTGCGGTTGACGCAGGCAAATGATTTTACGTAAGTCGAAATGGTTCCCAAATCATGGGACACCAAAAGAATAGCCAAATTACTGTTCAAAGTGCGCAATTTCTCATAGAGTTCTTTTTCAAAGCGGTTGTCAACATAAGTGCTCGGCTCATCCAGGATCAACAATTTCGGATCATTAACAAGGGCCCGGCATAGAAGTGTGCGTTGAATCTGGCCTCCTGAGAGTTCGCCTATGGCCTTGTTACGGATTTCATGGATTCCCATTTCGGACAATAAATGTTTTGCCCGCTCATTTTCTTCATTTGTAAATTTACCAATCAGATGTTTCCTCGACATCAAACCTGATCTTACCACATCGAAAACACTGATCGGGAACTTGCGGTCAATATTTGTGATCTGGGGAAGATAACCAATACGCCTGGAACTATCAGCAAACATTGATTTGTCAAAGATTATTTCTCCTGACAAGGGAGGAAGCAGTCCGAGAATGGTTTTTAAAAGAGTTGTCTTACCTCCTCCGTTGGGGCCGATAACTCCTACAAAATCCAGATCGTTAATGATCAGATTCACACCGGACAATACAACCTGTGAGTCGTATCCTGCAGATAAATTGCGTATTTCAAGAAGTTGCTTCATTGATCGCATGATTTATTTAATTTCATTCACTCTTAATACGAAGTTTATTAGTGGGCACTTAGAACCCACTGATTATTAATTGTTTATTTTCTTGTTCTTTGACATTTTTGTAATCCCATTTTGTAAGTATCTCTTTTATAGAAGTTTTGTCCAGCAGAGAAATACTGAGTATCTGTAAAATTTCGCAGATTGAACGGTTAACTTTCAATTTGTTACCCACAATAGCAACTAAACAGTAAGCTCTAATTGCACAATAAATTTGAATCTTGACTGCATTTAAGGTTGTTCCCCAAAAGGATTTAATCTTAAGATGCTGTTTCATCCATTTGAAAAACAGTTCAATTCCCCAGCGTTTATTATATAAAAGGGCGATTTCTTCAACTTTGAGATCGATGTTATTGGTAATGAAAATAAAATCCCTTTTCTGCTCCTTGTCATAATACTTGATTCGGCGCAATTTGTCGGGATAGCTTTTCCTCTGGATTGAAATGTCTCCAGTTTACCAATCTGGTCATGTTGCACTCCTGTTGCTTTATCTACTTTTCCGGAATACATTCGCTTGAAGCGCATATTATCTTTTGCCCATGTGACAAAGAATGATCCTTGTGTATGGAGCTTGTGCAATCTGCTGAAATCAATATATCCCTTATCAACAATGTAAAAACCCCTTTTCTCAAAAGGAATAATATCGAGGATATTAATATCGTGAATATGGGCATTGGAGATTTAAAGAAAGCTCGGGATAGACGTTTTAATATCATATAATGTATGAAGCTTTATCCCGGCTTTATGCTTTCTGAACTCTGCCCACCAGAATACGCTTAAACAAAGGTCAATGGTGGTAGAATCCAGTGCATATACATTGTTGTCAACCTCGATTTCAAAATCACTTTTATAGCAACTACTATGGGCTTCTTCAATAAGAATGTATGCAAACGCTTCAAAGATTTTATAATTACGATTCTCATTGGCCTTACCAAGATTTCTGCGGGTAACAAAAGATACAAAGCCTTGATGATAATACTTGGTTTGATGAGCGTCAAGGCTCAAAATCAAGTCTCGCATACTATCTCTTGAGGTAAGTTGTCCAAATACCATACAAAGCATTTGGTTCCAGCAAGTGAAAGATCTGACATGCTTGTTCCCATTGTGATTTTCAACAATTCTGTCAAAACTCCTGCGAGGTAAAAAAATCTGTGAGCTGAGCGAAAATGTATTTGCCTTGATTCATGGATTTAAGATTTTAAGAAGTAAAAATCCAAAATATCAATTCAAATCGTCACGCTAAAAAAAACGCTGCATGTGGTATGAACAAAGGCTTTCAAAGAACTTATATAAATTTATGGCACCCACTGGTGTTGTATTGTTATTTACCCTTATAAAATAACACTTTTCCATCAATGGTTCGCAATTATATGACATCAAAAGAATCAATTAAAATAGGGTCATTAACTTTTTTATATTCACAGGTTAAGTATTAAAGGAAGATTATTAATCGAATTATTTATTAAATTTATAAATTCTTAAGTTATTGGGAAATGTTTTTGATGATAAAGATTATCTAATTCTCAAATATACTATATTTAGCCCACAAAATCAAACGATATGAAACTAAAATCTTTGATTCCGATTTTCATTCTCTTTATTCTTTTTTCATGTGAGCAGAAAGAGATTAAAACTTACATTCCTGAAATCAATACTTATAAAAAGTTGATGCCTGAGTTTGCCAATCCCTCTTCGGGGTACAGGCCGGCACCCCTGTGGGTGTGGAATGATGACGTTTCCAAAGCAGATATCGACCGCACACTTCATGTCCTCAAGGAAATGGGAATGGGCGGAGTGTTTGTTCACCCGAGGCCGGGACTGATCACCGATTACCTCTCACCCAAATGGCTCGAAATGTTCAAATATGGTCTGGAAGTTGCCAAACAGCTGGACATGAAATACTGGATTTATGATGAAAATTCATACCCAAGTGGATTTGCCGGAGGGCTTGTTCAGCAGGAGATGCCTGAATCTTACAACCAGGGCGATGCCCTGATTCCCCGCTCAATGAATGTCCTTAACCTGGATGAAAAGCAGGAAGCCAAATACATCTTTAAAAATGTTGACGGCAAATGGCAGGATATTACTGCAACGGCATCCAATGAAAAAGGGAAAGAAGGAAAGTACGTGGTATTTTATTTGCGAGACACACATGACCGCAGCAGCGCTTATGTTGATCTTCTTGTCAAAGGGGTTACTGAAAAGTTTATAGATATCACCTTTAGCAAATACAAGGAAGCCGTTGGTTCAGAGTTTGGCAAGGGCATTCCGGGGTCGTTTACCGATGAGCCTCATATCTCGGGCTTAGGGGGAGGAAGGAGCACTTTTTTGTGGACTCCTGACCTGCTTTCCTGGTTTAAGAAACTGAACGGGTATGATCTTGGGCCAAATATTATCTCGCTTTATGAGGAAACGGGCGAATGGCAGAAGGTAAGGCATGATTATTACGCCACTATTCTCGACATGTTCATCAACCGGTGGTCAAAACCGATGGAGAAATATATGAAGGAGAATAACCTTATTTTCACGGGCCACTATTGGGAGCACGGCTGGCCTGATCTTTCGGACGGACCTGACAATATGGCTATGTACGCCTATCATGATCAGCCGGCGTATTGATATGCTTTACAATTCACAGATTGAAAGACCTGATCAGTTTGGGAATAACCGTTCTGTAAAGGAGCTTGCCTCAGTGGCCAACCAGTTCGGTAGAGAGCGCACCTTAAGCGAAACTTACGGCGGCTCGGGCTGGGATCTGCGCTTTGACGAGATGAAGCGAAACGGCGACTGGGAATATACGCTCGGGGTTAATTTTATGGATCAGCACCATTCCTGGATGTCACTGATGGGCGACCGTAAACATGATTATCCCCTTTCTTTCGGAGCATTCGAACCATGGTGGAAACAATACCATTACCAGGCAGATTATTTCAGCAGGCTCTCTGCAGCCCTTTCTTCAGGAATCCAACAGAATCATATTCTTGTGCTTGAACCCACTACAACGGCATGGATGTATTATACCCCCGTAAGGGACAGGGTGAATAAACGCTTTACCGAGATCAATCCGGCTTTCACGAAACTGCTCAGTCAACTGGAACAGGCACAGGTTGAATATGACCTGGGGTGCGAAAACATTATCCGGGACTGGGGTAAAATTGAAGGATCAAAGTTTCGCGTAAACCAGCGAGTGTATGACCTGGTCGTTATTCCTGATGTGATGGACAATATCGATAAAACAACTTATAAACTGCTGAAAAAATACCTTGCACATGACGGGAAAGTTCTCCAGTTAGGGGAAGGGGCCAAATTCATTGACGGGGTTCCTTCAAAAGACCTTGCCAAACTGACAACAGATAAAAACTGGATCAAAAAGGCAGACCTTACGCAGGATGTTATCAATGATTACATGACTGAGCCTGATTTCAGCGCCAAAGTTCCTGATTCTTCGGGACTTCTGTTTCATCACCGAAGGAAGCTGGCCGATGGGCAAGTGCTCTTTTTCTCAAATTTCAGCCAGGATAAAAATGCCTCTGCCGAAATAGCTGTGAAGGGAGCTTCTGTTGAGGGACTTTGCCCAATCAGAGGGAAAGCATTTCCGATTGCCTATAAAAAGGAGGGCGACAGAGTCAGCTTCCCGGTAAATCTTTATCCTGCCGGAAGTTACATGGTTTATGTACACAAAGATTCAGTCGTGGCTCCTGCTCCTGAGGAAAAGGAACCGGAAAGGATTCCTGTTGCAGGTTCCAAAACCGTGATCAAATGTCTCAGTCCCAATATTCTCCCACAGGATTACCTGAAACTGAGCATTGCAGGAAGCCCCGAAAAGGATATGTATTATGCTTTTGCCTCTGACTCCGTTTACAGGCATTTCGGCTTCCCGGGAGGCAATCCATGGCGCAATCAGCTTCGCATCAAGGAATATACCTATGCCATGAATAAGGACAAGGAATATAAGTTAGGTGACAAATTTGA
Source organism: uncultured Bacteroidia bacterium (assembly GCA_963810555.1). Taxonomy (GTDB): domain Bacteria; phylum Bacteroidota; class Bacteroidia; order Bacteroidales; family Prolixibacteraceae. The sequence continues at coordinate 411,537 of CAWENX010000006.1, forward strand.
GGTAGCCTACAATTTTGAAATCAGCTCAGGTGCAGACCTTTCGGGCATAAAACTGGTTGTCGAGCGGCCCTGGCTCTATACAGTTTATCTGAATGGTACCGTCATTCATCCCGACAAGGAAAATCCGGAGACCTGGAAGGATCCTGTTTTTGATGTATTTAATGTGGAAAAGCTTTTAAAAAGAGGAAAGAATGAGGTGAGGCTGGTTGCCAATCCATTCAGCGTCCATTGCGAGATTGAACCTGTTTACCTGCTTGGAAATTTCAGGGTGGAACCTGCTCAGGAGGGATGGAAGATAGGTGCGCCAAAATCACTGACTTTCGGTCCCTGGGACAAACAGGGAATGCCCTTTTACGGCGAGCAGGTCAGCTATTCAAAAACCATAAAGGTCGACAATCCGGGCAAATATGAGATCGATCTTCCTGACTGGTTCGGAACGGTCGCCACAGTCAATATCAACGGCAAAGAGGCCGGGATCATCCAGGCTAAACCTTATATCTTTAAAACGGATCTGGATACAGGCGAAAACGTGATTGAGATTGTCGTTAACGGAAGCCTGAACAATACATTCGGGCCCTATCTTGCGAAAATAGCCCACGGCGTTGGCGGAAGGCCGGCCAATTATCACCAGAACGCACCCAAAGTCCAGCCTGCAGGGAAAGACTATACTTTTATCGATTACGGGCTGATGGAGGATTTTAAAGTTTATGAGCTGAAGTAGCGACTCAGATCTTAGGCATTAGGCTGAAGGTTTAAGAAGTTTCAGAGTTTGAGATAGAAACACTGATCCCGCAAATGTGGGACTGGAATATCTCAATCTTTTGACTTAATCCTTGTTGTCTGGAAAATCCTCCATCTCCAGACACAAAAAATGATTAAACAAGATGCCACAGGGACGTAAACCAGATCACAACACTTACAGGGATATATATCATTGAGGTTATTCCTGTTTCTTGTATCAATAAGAGTGTTAGCTAAGGGTCGCTGATATAATTGATTAATTGAAGGGAAACCTGTCGGAACGGTCGACAATTTGCATAAATACCTCCCGGAAGATGTGGTTAGCAAAAACATAGAACATGGAATGCTGAGAGGAGGGCATAAACTGCTTATATCCTTTACGGCCGCAGAGCTCAGATAGATTTAATTGCTGACTAAATCAATGAATCACTTTTTGCAAATAAGGGAAACAAGAAACGAATTAAAATTTAATTGACAAGAGATTATAAAATTTCGTATCTTTCATCAAGCTAAGTCAATATATTCAATTTATTTATCTGCCAATTATTCATTAAACTTCATCACAATGAAAAGGATTTATTACTCATTATTTGCGGCAGCGATAATATTTACCTCCTGCCAGTTAAAACAAAAGAATGCCGCCGTCGTTGAACAGGACGCTGTGAAAGCATCTGTCATAGCGGTTCTTGAAAAGTATAGTTCAGCTATGAAAGCAAAAGATGTTAATCTTATGATGGAACAATTAGCAGAAAATGGTCTTTACTGCGGTACTGATCCGCAAGAATTATATGATAAAAAGACCTTAGGGGATAATTTAACCCGAATGTTTGCTGACTCAACATTAAACCTAAATTATTCACTTTTAAAACAGGAAATTCAGGTTGAGGCAGACGGGAATTCCGCCATCGCAGTAAATCAGGCCCTTATTAATGCTATCAGCCCAAAGATTCAGGTCAGGTCAGTATACCACCTTGTAAAGACCACGGATAAATGGTTGATTGATTTCTTCAGCCTTGGATTAATTCCAAACAACCAGGATTTAGACAAACTAAATAAAGCGATGGAATAATATTTGCCGATTTTCTTCTGTCAGAAATTTTGCTTACGGAGGTATTCATTACTCTTCAACTGGTTAGTTTTTTATTGCCTAATAAAGATCCTCGAAAAAGTTTTGATGGGATTGTCACAATGTAAAAGCAAGAGCCTGGCTGTTTTAATAAAAGCCCGAAGGGATCCGATATTGAATGGAAATATGATCTGGCACAGGAGTCAGGAATTGAAATGCTTCCGAACGGTTTTATTTCCGGATTCTTTTATAAAACCATCACCATAGATACACAGACATGGATGGCAGAAAACCTGCGTACAACAAAATACAGCAATGGTGATCCAATCATCGATTTTACTGCCACAACGGGTTCCGCGCCGACAGGAGGAACTTATTCCGATTATGACAACCAGGAAAAATATGTTCCGGTATATGGAAGGCTTTACGACGTTGCTGCCGTACAGAGCACTAAAAATCTGGCACCGACAGGATGGGGGATACCCAGTGATGATGACTGGAAAACACTGATTCTCTATCTGGACCCAAATGCTGTGATAAACGATCCTCCCAATATTTGTTACAGCCCGATTGCCGCAGGAAAGCTGAAGGAATCAGGAAACGGGCACTGGTTGTTTTCGAATACAGCCACGAATGAGAGCGGTTTTGCCGCTTTGCCGGGCGGCTATAGAGACCTCGCATTTGATTACATATCCTCGTATTACTCGGGAATTATCGGATATGGCTTCTATTGGAGCTCTGAAGGTCAACCGGTTGAGATGCGAAGCACCGTAAATTATGTGTTTCTGCGACAGGCATCGACTATTGTATCCGCTTCGGTACGTTGTATAACGACCAACTGATCGCCGATATTAGTATCGAGTTTATAAGGCGATGAAAGGGGTATGGTAAGGAGAAAAATCTCTATTTATTCATTTGTTAAGAATTTAAGCCGAAGTGATTATCAGGAATAGATAAATTAATTACGATACCATTCGGATTAGAGAAAGAAAATATAATAGCCAATCAGGAATTTAAAAGAAAGGGAGTTTTAAAAGTCATCTTTTATATTTCTATATTTGAATCTACAAATATTGGGAAATAGAAGGCACAGAATTAACTTTTATTAAATCAAAAAAGGGAAATGATGAAAAATTCCATTAAAAACAGCCATTCTGTCATTACGTCCATTGTCATATTTTTCTTTATAACGGTTTTAATATTTCAGGTAAAAGGGGCAGTGTCAGATAACACCAAACCTTCAGGCCTCAGTGTTAATTTCCTGACTCATGCCGGTCAGGTTTATCTGAATGGTTACCCTATAGCTACTCCTTTATATCAGGCCGTAAATGAAAATGAAAATTATCAGTTCGCTGAAATTGCCCAGAAAAGGCCATTCTTCGGATGGATTGTCAATTCATCAAAAAATAATACTCTCCAGACAGCCTACCGTATTGTGGTTGCCAAAAGTCTTCAGGACATCCAAAACGAAACCAATTTACTATGGGATACCGGCAAAACCGACTCTGATCAGTCGATCAATGTGAGTTATTCCGGAAAGGATCTGAAACCCAATACCATTTACTTCTGGAAGGTAAAAACATGGGACAATCATGGAGAGGAATCGCCGTTCTCAGCAATTTCTCAGTTTAAGACTGCTGAAAGACTGAATGATTATGCCACTTCCCGTTATCCTTTACAAAAAACGGACGAATTTCCTGTCAGCCTTATCTCGCTGACTGATAAACTTACTTTTGCTGATTTCGGTCAAGATGCTTTTGGAAGACTAAGGCTGACTTTGTTTGGAAAGGCGGGAATCGACACGGTCACTGTTCGTCTGGGTGAAGCTGTGAAAAATGGAAGGATTAACCGCGCTCCCGGAGGGACAATAAGATTTTCAGAATACAAACTGGCTTTAAGGGGAGGGTGGAATACCTATATTATTACAATCAGGCCGGATAAAATGAATACAAGTCCCCGTGCAATGCATATGCCGGAATATATTGGAGAAGTTACCCCTTTCAGGTATTGCGAAATTGAAGGATATGAAGGACCGGTCGATAATAACCAGGTCATCAGGGAAGCGGTTAATTATCCTTTCAACGATAATGATTCGTGGTTCACAAGTTCAGATACTGTCCTGAACAAAGTCTGGGATCTTTGCCGGTATTCAATGAAAGCCACCTCCTTCACAGGAATTTTTATCGATGGCGACCGTGAAAGAATACCTTATGAAGCGGATGCCTACATCAACCAGCTCGGATACTATTGTACTGCTCATGAATACAGTATTGGACGTTACACCCATGAGTACCTCATTAATCACCCTACCTGGCCGACCGAATGGATTCTGCAGTCAGTTTTAATTGCCTGGAATGATTACATGTACACTGGTAATAAGGAGTCTCTGCAGCGCTTCTATACTGATTTGAAGGCCAAAACTTTAATGTCGCTGGAAGATGAAAATGGTTTTATCAGTACCACAACAGGGAGGGTTACTCCCGACATATTGCGTTCCATTCATTTCGATGGAAAACTTCGCGATATTGTAGACTGGCCCCAGCCCGGAGCTGTGGGAGTGGATAAAAACGCGGTGGGTGAGATTGACGGCTTTGTGCTTAAAGACATCAATACGGCGGTAAACGCATTTCATTACCGCGCGCTGATATTAGCAAGTGAAATGGCAGATTTGCTGGGTAAGCAGACTGATAAAAGAATATTTCTGGAGAAAGTTCAGAAACTGAAGACATCTTTCAATTATAAGCTCTCTGATAAAAAATCGGGAATTTATACAGACGGAATCGGAACAGACCATAAGTCTTTACATGCCAGCATGTTTCCACTCGCTTTAGGACTTGTGCCTGAAAAGAACACCGAAAAAATCCTTGAATTTATCCGTTCGAGGGGAATGGTATGCGGGGTCTATGGCGCCCAATTCCTCATGGATGGAGTGTATGATAACAATGATGCGGATTACGGTCTTAAACTTCTCACATTAACTACGGACCGGAGCTGGTACAACATGATTCGCTCAGGATCAACTATTTCAATGGAAGCATGGGACAACAAATATAAGCCCAATCTTGATTGGAATCATGCATGGGGAGCTGTTCCGGCAAACATTATTCCCCGCAAACTGATGGGCATCGAGCCTTTAGAGCCAGGCTTCAGGAAAATCCAAATCAAACCTCAGCCTTCCACCTTAAAGAATGCTGAAATAAAATGCCCTACCATCCGAGGCAGTGTAATGGTTTCATTTCAGAATGAACCCGGGAGAACATTCAAATTAAGAATTTCCATTCCCGCCAATACTACTGCGGATGTCTATCTCCCTTTATGGTCAAAATCACAGAAAATAACACAGAACGGATCAACAATATCATTCCGTCAAAACGGCCATTTTGCAGTAATTGAAGGGGTAGGATCAGGGAACAATTTCTTTGAAGTATCAAACTTAGAAGGTCAGTAATCTCTTAAATAATTAAAACCAACCGCTGCTTCTTCGTGTGCTCCGCCTTGCGGTAGACCTGACACCCATTACTCCCAACAGCCCTCTCATTAATTCCCGGGCTACGGTATTACCTATTTGACGTGTTGTAGGACTACTAAGGACTTCCTCAAAAGTACTTTTCTCACGACGGGATGGTGAACTCTGGCGTGCCTGTTTGTATTGTCTTTCCATTTGAGTGCGATGTTTCTCTTCTGCAGCATCTTCAAGTTTGGCATTAAGTAATTCATAAGCGCTTTGCCGGTCTATCGTCTGGTCATATTTTGAAACAAGGTCAGATGAGTGTACAATTCGGTCAAGTTCCTGATCGGTCAGTACATCCATCCGTGATTGCGGTGCCCGCATATAGGTTTGTACAAGGGGCGTGGGAATACCTTTTTCATTTAAAGCCGTAAAGAAACATTCACCGATACCAAGTTCCATCAGCAAATGGGCGGTGTCGTAAAAAACAGTTTCAGGATAATTTTCAGCTGCTTTTTCAATTGCTTTACGGTCCTTTGCGGTGAAGGCCCTCAATCCGTGCTGCACTTTCATGCCCAACTGGCTGAGCACTGCATCAGGTATATCGGTTGGATTCTGCGTTATAAAAAATATGCCGACACCTTTCGACCTTATGAGCTTAATAATTGCTTCAATTTGATCAAGCAATGCAGAAGTGGCCTCTTCAAAAACCAGGTGCGCTTCGTCTATAAAAAGACACAACTTAGGTTTCGGCAGATCTCCTTCTTCAGGGAAGGTCGAGTAAATTTCTGCCAGGATCTGCAGCATCACAGTAGAAAAAAGCTTGGGTTTATCCTGGATATCAGTAACTCTGAGAATTGAAATTTTTCCCTTCCCATTGTTATCAAACCTGCAAAGATCATCAACCTGAAAAGATGGTTCACCGAAAAAGATTTCGGCGCCCTGTTGTTCAAGTTCAATGATCTTACGCATAATGGTTCCAACTGAAGCAGAGGAGAGTGTGCCGTAAGTCCTGGTTAATTCTTCTTTCCCTTCATCACCAAGGTATTGCAAAACTTTTTTTACATCTTTAAGATCAAGAAGAGGAAGTCGATTGTCGTCGCAGTATTTGAAAATGAGAGAAACCATTCCTGCCTGGGTCTCATTTAATCCCAGAATCTTGGAAAAAAGCACCGGCCCGAATTCCGATACTGTGGCCCTGACCTTTAATCCCTTCTCGCCTGAGATGGTTAAGAATTCCACAGGATTTCCTGAAGGGGTATATCTGATTCCTATTTTTGAATGGCGTTCCTCAATCCTGGCATTCGTTTCGCCTGCTGCTGCAATTCCGCTGAGGTCACCCTTTACATCCATCAAAAGAGACGGAATCCCATTCGCAGATAGCTGTTCAGCGATCACCTGCAGGCTTTTTGTCTTTCCGGTACCTGTCGCTCCGGCTATTAAACCGTGTCGGTTAAACATTCTCAACGGAGCTTTTACAAGCAGACCAGGAATCGGTTCCCGATCCAGCATTGCTGCTCCCAACACAATTGAATCTTCGGTAAAACTGTATCCGGCTTTGATTTCTGAGGTAAACTTTTCCAAATTCGCCATCTTTCTAAATATCTATTGGTTATTAAATCTTTTAATAAAAATACGATAATTTTATGTGATGCAGAGGTAAGGATGGGAGTTATTGAATATTTTTGAAAAAAATCTTTTATGAATAGATACCTGATTATTCTTCTTCTTGTATTCCTGTCCGCAGGACTGAATGCGGCAACTGTTGATACCCTTTTGGTTCACAGCCCATCGATGAATAAAGATATAAAAGCCTGCGTCATAACGCCGGATGGATACAGCAAATCCGGCAAGGCTTATCCGGTTTTGTACCTGCTGCACGGCTACAGCGGGAAATATTCCGACTGGGTGAAAGGTTTTCCTGTAACACAGGTCCTTGCAGATCAATACAAAATGATCATCGTCAGTCCTGACGGAGGATTTTCAAGCTGGTATTTCGACAGCCCCATAGATCCCTCCTATAAATATGAAACCTTTGTTTCCAAAGAGTTGATCGAAAGAATAGATCACGATTACAATACAATAACCAATCCTTTAGGTAGAGCAATAAGCGGGCTTAGTATGGGAGGCCACGGGGCATTTTATCTCGCGTTCCGCCACCCTGACCTGTTTGGCGCTGCCGGCAGCATGAGCGGGGGAGTGGATATCCGTCCTTTCCCTAAAAACTGGGACATTTCCAAACGGCTAGGGCCGATCAACCAATATTCTGATAATTGGGAGAAAAACACGGTGATCAACCTCGTTGATCTCATTAAGGATAAGAGAATGGCTATCATCTTTGACTGCGGAGTCGATGATTTTTTTATAGAAGTGAACCGGGCGCTGCATAAAAAGATGCTTGAATTAAAAATCCCTCATGACTATACCGAACGCCCCGGAGGCCACACTCATCAGTATTGGGACAATTCAATCAGGTATCACGCACTTTTCTTTCATGAATTTTTCTCAAAGAATTGAGCACGTATCTCAGGATTGAATCGACCCTCTGGTCAAAAAGAGTCTGTTCAATAAAGTGTGTCAGAGTTAAAAAAAAGTGATAATAAATAACTTTGGCAGATGGAAAAGAAACCGATTAAAAAGAGAGAAAAAAGAGCGTTTGTAGGAACTCATTCCGGACGATTCACTTCGGAATCAGATTCTGGAGAGGCTTTACAAAAGGGAGCCTTTATTTGGAGACAAGGGGATCTTCACGAGTTTACTTCAGAGTTTTGTAAATGCAGCTCTTGAAGGAGAGATGGACAATTTTATGGATGAATCCGATTCAGAGGATTCAGGGAACAGGCGTAACGGACATATAGGTTAGTCGTTGCGCAGTACGGCAGGACCACTTTCGATACGAACCCCCAGGGACAGGCTGGGTGATCACGAACCTGAAATAGTAAAAAAGAGAGAGCGGGAACTGACAACAGGACTTGATGACATCATAATAAGCCTTTATGTACGGGGCCAATCCGTTGAGGATGTGCGTCATCAGCTAAGACAGATCTATGGATTGGAAATAAGCGCGGGGGTTGTAAGTGCTGTAAGAGATCGTGTATGGAGCGAGATTACGGAATGGCATGCAACATGTAATTATTGAACTGTTGATTAGTAAAAGAGAGCCGGTTACCGACTTGGAGAAAGTATTATGTCTGAAATAATTCAAGTTCGTAAAGAAGGTGGTATAATTGATTTTACCTTTGATTAAGGGGTAAAACAATCGCAACGGACGAGGCTATTGCTGATGAAACAAGCTGGTGGGATGCGGTTTTTTTACCCGACAGGTATGGATCTGTGCTCCGCATGCTTTAAGTGTAGATACTCGGTTCGTTTTCACACTGTTCATTTTTCCTAATCCTGCTTTGGTGTCGTTTTTTAGCAATGTTTTCAAACTTTACCCTAATCCTTCTATCCGTTAATCCTGATAAACTAAATTCTGACAAAAGTTGCCGGAATATGGTACCTGCCAAATCTTCTGAACCCCTTTGCCTATAAGCCATAAAGCGATTTTGTCGGATACCGGAATAATTATTGATCGGAATTTAAATAAGATTTCTGAAAATAAGAGTGTGGTACATGGTACATTTCGAATGTCTGTAAAATATTATATGATAATTAATTAACTCACTTTCAAATGTACCACACCCCTTTCGAAGGGCAATTTCCAAATTACAATTTTAATCAGTAATATCTGAGTTTTATCTTCAGTATTTATCCGCTCTTTGCAGGCTCTTTGCACGCATTTTGTGCGCTCCTTATACGCTTTGGAAGCGAATGACCAGTGTAATTAAAGCGAAATAAAACCCGTTGAAACAATAAGATGATAAGGAGTTATGAGTCATGATTGAAAAAAGTTTCAGGGTTTCGAGATTAGGGTTTCAGAGTTTTGAGGTAAAAAAGTCAATCAAAAAGTTATGAGTTATGAATTATAAGTGGCAGAGGCAGTTGCAGTAGCAATCCTGGTTTTAAAAAGTTTAGGCTGATGTGTATACAGAGTTAACTGAAGCTTATGAATTTTTCAAATAACCGGGAAGGACTTCCAGCAATGTGCCGGGCAGGATATAAAGGCCTTTCATTCCGACCGATTCGGCGGCGGCAATGTTTTCCTTCATATCATCGATGAAGAGGGTTTCGGAGGGGATAAGGTTATTGTCTTTTAAGACCTTAATAAAAATACCGGGTTCGGGCTTCCTCATTCCCATTTCGTGGGAGTAGTGGTTCCGTTCGAAAAGATCGTAAAATGAGTAGCCGTGATGCTGTTCGAACTCCCTGTGAAATTTCAGTTTGTGGATTTCGTTGGTGTTGCTCAAAAGGAAAAGACGGTAGCGGTTTTTAAGGTTTTCAAGGTATTTTACCCGGTCGGAAGGGATATCGAGGATCATGGCTGTCCACGCGGCATCGATCTCTTCATCGCTGCCGGCTGATCCTGTGAGCTGGCGAAGGCGGCTGCGAAAGTTGCCGGCTGTTATTTTTCCCTTTTCAAGGTCCAGAAATATATCTTTGATCTCCGAAATGATGTGTTCCTCGGACGCGTCCTGCCAGCCGAGATGTTTTAAAGCATCCAGCGTAAGCCGTGTGTTGATGTTCAGGATGACACCGCCCAGATCGAAAATGATATTGCGAATGGGAGTAACTGACATCTGAAGCTTTACTCCTCCTTAACACAGCGAACCGACAGGCCGCAGGCTTTCCAGTAGTTTGTGCGGTAAGCATAATAAGGGCTGACATCCAGCACGCGGTACCAGGCAAAGTCTTTGTTACGAGGGGTCGAGGTCCAGAAGTAGGTTACATCGCCCAGTTTGTCGAAATCGCCTTCCTTGCTTCGGTTACCGGCAGGGAGGGCAGTAAAGCCGCTGGTGTTGTTGCCGTTGCCTTTGCCGTTCCAGCCCGTGGTGGATTTCATGGTGATGCCGCAATAATCATCGCCGCCCAGGAAGTCGGTGACGAATTTCCAGTCGCCGTCCGTGGAGACGCGCCAGCCTTTAGGGGCAAGGCCGCGGGGATCGGCCACAGCATACCAGTTGTAAAGCTTGCCGTATATTTTCCCGTTTTCGGGATTGTTGTCATAGTAACACCAGGCGGGCTTGCCCTCTTCGCCGGCTTTGGCCCATTCTTCCTTTGTCTTTGCTTCAGGGATGGGATCGCCGTTGCGGAAAGTGCTGACATTGAGGTTTTCGAGCATCCAGGTTTGAGTGCCGATCTTTACGCTTTTGAAGGAGTCGTCCTGGGCTTTTGCAGGATGGTTATTTAATCCTGTAAGAGCGAGGCTTAATGCAAGAACAAATATAATTTTTACTCTGTTTTTCATTTTTGACTATTTATCTCACAAATATAGAATAAAAAGGTCAAAGAAAACACAAGACAATTGGGATTAAGTATTTAAAGTTACACAAAGTTCCACAGAGTTAAACACAAAGTTACACAGAGATGAAACTTCCTTCCTACAGCCTACAGCCCTGGTGTTACAGTTCCCTGATTTTGACACTGCGGAACCAGATGGTGTAACCGTGATCCTGGAGGCCGATATGACCTTCTTTGGCTATTCCTTCGGTGAAGCCGGGGAAGGTTTTGAATTTGCTGTTGGCCACAAGGGCATCCCATTCCGGAGTCCATAAGGTATAGGAAACCACTTTCACCCCGTTCATTGTATGAGTGACCTTGCCTTCCTTTACGCGGATGACGATCGTGTTCCATGATCCGGCAGGCTTTGCATTCTGAGGATCAGCGGCAATCATATCGTAAAGCGAGCCGGCGAGATGACTTGCCAGCTTATTATCTGTCGCATCGGCATTATCAAGTATCTGGACTTCAGGGGCCGCATAGTAGATGGGCTTACCGGGGACTTCACGGACATCGTAAAAGATGCCAGAATTGCCCATCTTGCTTACTTTCCAGTCGACGGAGAGTTCAAAATTCCTGAACTTCTTCTGACTGAAGATAATATCGCCTCCCGAAGGCTGTCCGGGTTTTTTGCCTTCGGCAGTAAATACTTTCATGGCATTGTCTTCAATGATCCAGTTCGAGGGCATTGCTGTGCCGTTGCACTGACGCCAGCCGTCGAAGTTTTTACCGTTGAACAGGAGAATCCAGCCTTCCTTCTGCTCCTTTTTCGTCAGTTGATTCGGCTTCTGAGCGAAGAGTGTCGTCGTAATTAATATGCTGACGATCAAACGGCATCAGTAAGTAAATATTCTTTTTCATAATGCAATTTTATAAGTATTGTATGATTTTTTTATTTTACAGAATGCTGGTAAACCCGCACATAATCCACAAACATCGTGTCGGGGAAGGCTGTGGTGCTGTCAGGATTTTTGGGCCAGATTGCCGCCAATGGCCAGGTTGAGGATGATATAAAAGGGCAGATGGAATTCGTCCGTGCTGTTGACATTGTCCTTAATATTTCCTACCCAGTATTTGTTTCCGTCGAGAAACCAGGTAATGGAATCTTTATTCCATTCAAGGGAATAAACGTGATATTTTGTCACATCGCAGGGGACAGTGGTTCCATAACCTTTGTGCCCATTATTGTCCCAGTGCATGGTGCCATAATTCTTATCCTCATTGTTGATATGCTCCATGATGTCGATCTCGCCGCATTGGGGCCACCGGATCTGGTGAATGTTCTGACCCAGCAGCCAGAAGGCGGGCCATAATCCCTGACCCTTGGGGAGCTTTATCCTTGCCTCAAATTTGCCGTAGGTCCAGCTGTGTTTACCATCGGTGGTCAGACTTGCAGAGGTATATTCAGCATTTTTACCGGAAGAGCTGTAATTTTCCTTTCTTCCGATGATGAGGAGATTTCCGTTTTTAATCACCGCATTTTCGGGACGCCCTTTGGTATAATACTGAAGTTCACGATTCCTTACAAAGCCGACCTCATTTCCCCAATTGGCCGTATCGGGTAAGCCGGGCTTGTTGAATTCATCGGACCAGACGAGTTTCCAGTCCTGGGCTTTTGCTGAAATTAGTGTGGAGAGCAATAAAACAATAAAGAAGATACTTTTCATGATTTGTATCAGATTTTGTTTGATTATCATTTACAAATTTAATTTTTCCCGGGAAAACGGGAATTGATCGGCTGATTAAAAATTTCACGCAAAGAACGCAAAGCCAACCGCTAAGAACGCAAAGAATTTGCTCGGATTTTATGTTGTTGTGTTTTGGTGGCGAAATTGTTTTCGCAAATGTAGTTTCAAAAATCAATAGTTGTTTAACCTAATGTTGAAAAAATCCTTCATCAGGGCAAAGCAAATCTGGTATAAATCGAATATAAATAAAACATATCCCTGTCAATTGGTATCTGTTTAATATAATGTATCAAATTAATCTTTTAACTTTTGAATGATGCAGGAGTTGAAGATTGTGCAAATCCATTCCTTCAATCAAATTAATTCCGGGTTTTTTACCTTTTTCGATGGTGCCTGCCCAATGACCTATGCCCAAAGCCTCGGCGCCGTTGCGGGTTGCCCAGATAATCATTTCTGTGAAAGGGATTTGAGGAAAGTGTGTGTGAATGGTTTTTAATTCTTCAAGGACAGAAAGTTTATGGTTTGACGAAAGGCTGTCGGTACCGATACAAATCTGAAGTTTTTTTTCGCGAAAGAGATTGATGTTCGGAAGATGGTCTTCAATAAAGAGATTGGAATCCGGGCAGAGAACGAACCAGGTTTTGGACAATGATCTTCTTTTCTCAATCAGTTCAATATCTTCAATCCGGGTATAAATATTGTGAACAAGAAGCAGAGTGATTCTGATGTGGGATCCAATCCAGAATGGTATCAAGGGCAGTTTTGCCTGAAGGTTTGAAAAATGAGAGATCGATCAGAAGATTTTCGGTCAGGTGGTCAGCAATCGGTCCTGAGCCTGAGCGATAGAGATCATCTTCAAAAGTACTTTCCTGGTTGTGAATTGAAAGGATTGAATTCTCTTTTTCAGCAAGAGAAGAGATTTTAGCAAACAATTCTTTGGAAATGGAATAAGGGGCATGGGGGACGATTGAGGCGGCAAGTCCTGATTTTTTTGCTGTTTCGAGACAATCTGAAGCCCAGTCAAATGCTCTTTCCGCTCTTTCGGGCGAGAATCCCAACGCCTCAATGAAGGTGTGGTAAAAGATGGGCGAGGCAGATTTCAACTGAAACGTGATCTGATTATTTGAGATATCGCCGACGGCAGAAATGCCGTTGTTCCACATATCAAGGTCAGCTTGTCTGGCTGCTTTAAGTACGGTTTCGTCGCTGTTAATACGATGGAGTAATATATTTTCAAGAAATTCGGGAAGTCTGTGTTTTTTGTGGAAACACATCTTTAAGATGAGACAATTCAAGATGACAGTGGGCATTAACGAATCCGGGAACCAGGATTCCGTTGTAGAATTCGAGGGAAGATGTTTCCGTTAAATCACCTCCGGTGTCGATCAGTTCAGTGATTATCCCCTTATCATTTACCGTTACAATTCCTTTTTTCAGAACATCACCTGTGCCGGTGATAATAAATTGAGCGGATAATCTGCGCATTATCGGTTGATTGCATCGTTTTAATTCAGGCTGTTCCTTTTTTATTTTAACTTCCATGGCATTAAGCCTGTTGAGCACCTCGTCATAAACGGGCTTGTATTTTTCGGGATGCTTGCTGTAATAGTAAACGGATTCTTCAAATTCTTTCCGGCTGACATTGTACTTTTTTAAGATTGAAAGATAAAGGTCATCTATTATGCTGTCGCCTTTCAATCCATACTGAAACCGAAGGGAGAAAATCTGCTGGGCCAGGTGCTGATCTACCAGCATGGGGACCATTTTATTTTTCGGTAATATTCCTTCCGGCAGTTTCCCTCTTCCGCAAGAGAATGTCAGAAACAAAACCAATAATATGAGCCATCTGAATTTCATTTAATAACGAATTACACGAATTTTTAATCTTCTTCCTGTTGTTGTCTGAATTCACGAAGATCCTTTAAGAAAGGTGACGCAAAAACAAAATTATTCAATTTGGTGTTTTTGGTGTACAATATTTTCGTTTTATCTCCTTCCCAGCAATTTTCGCCGTCGTCGATAAAAAGAATGTTTTCGCCTATTCCCATTACGGAATTCATATCGTGTGTGTTGATGATTGTTGTTATATTGTTTTCGACTGTAATTTCACTTATCAGGTTATCTATAAGTGTGGAAGTTACCGGATCGAGCCCTGAATTGGGTTCATCACAAAAGAGATAATTGGGTTTCAGAGCAATTGCCCTTGCTATGGCCACTCTTTTGCGCATTCCTCCTGAAATTTCACTCGGAAATAATTTATCAGCATCTTTTATATTCACCCGGTCAAGACAAAAATCAACCCTTTTCTTTCTTTCTTTCATACTCATGGTTGTGAACATATCCAGGGGAAAGCGTACATTTTCTTCCACGCTGAGTGAGTCAAAGAGTGCCCCTCCCTGAAAAACCATACCGATTTCCTCACGGAGTGATTTTTGTTCTTCGAAAGTCATTTTAAGGGTGTCAATTCCATTAAAAAGTATCTCGCCGCAGTCGATATCCAGCAAACCGACGATTGATTTTAAAAGAACAGTTTTGCCTGATCCGCTCTGACCGATTATCAGGTTGGTTTTCCCTTTTTCGAACTTTGTTGAAATTCCTTTCAAGACCATGCGGCCTTCAAATGATTTGCAGACATTTGTAATTTCGATCATTTGAATAACAATTGAGTGAGGATAAGGTCGAAGAAGAGGATCAAAATGCTGGTGGAAACGACTGACTGGGTACTGGCCTTACCCACTTCAAGTGCACCGCCCTGGGTATGATAACCAAGATAGGCCGGGACTGTGGCAATTAAAAACCCAAATACTAATGTCTTGATCATAGAAAAAGTGACATAATATGGAACAAACATAGTGGTTATTCCATTTAAATAAGTGGATAATGTAATTGCGCCCGACATGGGGCCTGTTAAAATACCGCCGAAAATTCCACAAGCCACACTGAGAATAAAGAGAAAAGGACTCATAAACACCACTGCAATAATCTTGGGAAGAATCAGATAAGAAGCGGAATTAACACCCATTATTTCCAGGGAATCGATCTGCTCGGTAACCCGCATACTTCCGATCTCAGTTGCAATGTTCGATCCTATTTTCCCAGCAAGCATAAGACTAAGAACGGTTGAAGAAAACTCGAGTATCAAAGTGTCCCTGTTTCCCAGTCCGATGATATAACTTGGCATTAAAGGGCTGACCATATTATAACACAATTGCAGAGTGACGATCCCTCCCATAAACACCGAAATAACAGTAACAATTGCAATGGACTGAATTCCGAGTTTATCAATTTCCAATATCAATTGATTCCAGTAAATAGAATTCTTCTCCGGTTTTTTAAAAACCCTGAACATCAATAAAAAAAACCTGCCGACATGTGAAATAGCATTCTCAATCATACTTGTTCTGCAAAAATATCAAGCCATTTGGATATCAATTAATCATTTATAATTAAACCAACGACCTAATAATGAACATTCCCTTCAATTTAAAAGGTGCAATTAAAATATTTTATAAAAATACAAATTATTTGATGAATGGTTTAAAAGATATTTTGACCCAGAGGTCAGCATACGCGTTTTTAAAAAATCGTACACCTTTGGAAAAAATTCAATAACTTTGTTCAAAATGACTCTATGGAAAACAACAATAATTACTGTGTAATAATGGCCGGAGGAATAGGGAGCCGATTTTGGCCCCTGAGCACTGCGGATAAACCAAAACAGTTCCTGGATATTCTTGGAACAGGCCGTTCATTATTGCAGCTTACCTTTGATCGTTTTGAAAAGATCATTCCTAAAGAAAATTTTTTGATAGTGACCAGCGAGAGTTATAAGGATCTGGTTCTTAATCAACTGCCTTCCCTGCAATTGTCGCAGGTTTTATCGGAACCTGTGAGGCGTAATACGGCACCCTGTATTGCTTACGCGACTTACAAGATTCTCAATAAATCGCCTGATGCCAATATCATTGTTGCCCCATCAGACCACCTGATCGTTAAGGAAGATCATTTTCTGAATGAAATTAAAAAAGGCCTCAGGTATGTAAAAGGAAAGGATTCTTTGCTGACTTTAGGTATCCATCCCAATACTCCGGAGACCGGATACGGGTATATTCAGGTTGCGGAAAAAATTGGCTTTGAAAAGTTTAAAAATCTCTACCGCGTAAAAACTTTCACGGAAAAACCAGACCGCAAGATGGCGGAGATATTTATTGAGACCGGGGAATTTTTCTGGAATTCGGGAATATTTATCTGGTCAGCTGAAGCCATTCAGAAAGCCATTGAGAAACATCTCCCTGAAGTGAGCGCTTTGTTTAAAAAAGGCATAAAGTACCTCGATACGCCCGATGAAGGACATTTTATCAATAAGGTGTATACAGAGTGTCCAAACATTTCCATCGATTACGGGGTAATGGAAAAAGCGGATAATGTATTTGTACTGTGTTCTGATTTCGGATGGTCGGATCTTGGAACCTGGGGTTCTCTTTATGAAAATCATGATCTTGATAACCGGGCTAATGCCGTATCAGGTGAAAAAATATTTTTGTATGATACAAAAAACTGCATAATCAATATGCCCACAAATAAAACTGCCGTTATTCAGGGACTTACCAATTACATTATAGTCGAGTCGGATAATATATTATTAATCTGCAAAAAGGAGGATGAGCAGCAGATCCGTCAATTCGTAGCCGATGTAATGCTCTCAGAAAGAAAAATATAGCCTTATTAATCTCCCTTGATGGCCATCATTTTTTAGCAATTGGAAAACCGGATAAAGGAGCAGAATGATTCATTTCCTTTAAGAGGGAGTCTCTTTCTGTTATAAATGTGCTGAAATTTTCGGGTCTTACAGGTTCTGCCGGAGGTGATTTTACTTTAAGCGGATTAACAGGAGTCCCTGACATGTAAACCCGGAAGTCCAGATGGGGCCCTGTAGCGAGACCTGTCATACCAACAAAGCCGATTAATTCTCCCTGGCTGACTTTCACTCCCGGACGAATTCCCTTTGCAAATCCTGAAAGATGCATATAGCTTGTTTCATAAATCGAGTTATGTTTTATCCTGATATAATTACCGCCGCCGGAGGCTTCGTATCCTTTCTTTGTCACAAACCCATCACCTATTGAATATACGGGAGTACCTGCCGGAGCTGCGTAATCAACTCCGTGATGAGGACGACGAATGCGCAGTACCGGGTGAAACCGGCTGTTTGAAAATCTTGAACTGATACGGGCAGAAAATTTAAGCGGAGATTTGAGAAAGGATTTCCTCAAATTGATTCCTTTTTCATCAAAATAATTATCCTCGTTATCCTGTGTAAACCGGAATGCATAATACGGCTCCCCTCCATGTACAAACAATGCTGTATAAATAGTGTCAACTCCGATGGATTCGTCGCCAATATATTCTTCGTCATAAATTACTTTGAAGCGATCTCCCTTTTGAAGTCCGTAGAAATCAATTGTCCAGGCATAAATTTCGGAAAGTTCCAGCGCCAGCATCGGACTGAGACTGTTATCCTTTATGGTGTTCCAAAGCGAAGATGTGATAGTCCCTGAGGCTGTTTTCCTTTTCGTTATCACTTCTTTCTTACCCGCAGTTACCTTAATTGAGTCATTGCTCAGATTGAAGACGTAATAATCTATTGCATTATTTTCATAAACAAGGTAACACGGTGTTCTTAGTGAATCCGGTGAATAGAAAACGATATAATGGCTCCCTGCTTTAATTTTACGGACATCAAATACGGGCTGGGAAGTGCGCGCAATTTTATCAATTACCTGCTGAGATACTCCTCTTTCCGTAAGAATGTTGGATAGATTGTCATTCCTGCCGACGATACCTTCTTCAAGGTGGAATGAATCGGATTTAAGTCCGTAAAGCAGTTTAGGTTCAGGAATCTTTAATTCTATTTCCTCGGTTTCTTCAGTTTTTGCTTCATGATAAGAGGGCTTTATTAACCAGATGATCGTAAAAATTATTACCGCAAGCAATATTAATCCTGATATTTTCTTCCACCCTTGAATTTTCATAAGTTGTATTCTGAAATAAGAAATGGCTAATATAATTAAAGAATGAAAGAATTAAAAAATTAAAGAATGAAAGAATTAAAAAATTAAAGAATGAAAGAATTAAAAAAGATTGAAGGCTGAAGACTATAAATATGAGAGATTAGAGATGAGTATTCCGTAAAATTCATCATTCATAACTCATAATTCTTTGAAATCTTTTTAAACCAATGCTTTGGGAAATTTGTTAAGAATTAATTATATTTTGTTTGGTAGTGAATTCCAGAGTTGCTTAATTTACCTATCCATATATTTAAATATTAATTTAATGAAAATACATGAGTATCAGGCAAAAGAGATTTTTTCCCGGTATAAAATTGCCGTGACCAATGAAATTCTTTGCCATTCTGTCGCCGAAGTACAAAAAGCTGCCGATTACCTCGGATTTCCGGCAGTCGTCAAGGCACAGGTCTTAACAGGCGGCAGGGGCAAGGCAGGAGGCGTGAAACTGGTTCGAACTGAAGAACAGGCTAAAGAGGCTGCATCCCAAATCCTCGGGATGGATATAAAAGGCTATAAAGTTGAAAAAGTCCTTGTTGCCCAGGGAGTATCATTCACCTCAGAATTTTATGTAGGATTAACGATTGACAGGAATTCGAAATCCGTTATTTTGATGGCAAGTAAGGAAGGCGGCGTTGAAATTGAAGAGGTGGCTGCCACCAATCCTTCTGCCATTTTGAAATATAACATCGATCCTGAACTGGGTATGCCTGCTTTTTATGCAAGAAAAATAGCTTTTGATCTTTTTGATGACATGAGAATGATCGGGCAGGGCGCTGATCTTTTTCAGAAGCTATATAAGATATTTATTGAAACTGATGCCTCACTTGTGGAAATCAATCCATTGGTCATCACTTCTGATGGCAGACTGCTTGCCCTCGATGGGAAGATGAATTTTGACGACAACGCGCTTTATCGTCAAAGTGAAATTCTGGCGCTTAATGAACCATCGGTGGATGAGAAAAAAGAGCTTGAAGCCAAAGAAAAAGGACTTACCTATATCCGGCTCGACGGCTCTATCGGCTGCATGGTAAATGGTGCAGGTTTGGCAATGGCAACAATGGACCTTATCAAATTATTCGGAGGAGAGCCGGCTAATTTTCTCGATATTGGCGGCAGTTCAAATCCCCAGAAAGTGATCGATGCCATGAATCTGATCCTGTCAGATAAAAATGTCAAAGTGGTCATGATCAATATTTTTGGAGGGATCACACGTTGCGACGACGTTGCGCGGGGCCTCATCTCCGCCCTTAAGCAGATTAAAGTTGAAGTTCCTCTCGTGGTTCGCCTTTCAGGGACAAACTCTAAAGAAGGGCTTGAAATCCTGAAAGAAGCAAGTTTAATGACAGTTGAAACAATGGGCGAAGCTGCACAAAAAGCAATCAGCCTTGTAAAATAATGAAGGAATGAAAATCTGATAAGGAGACTGGAGAGGGGAAACCGGAGACCGGAGACCGGAAAACGAAAAACGGAATGCTTCCAACAGTTCTGCGACCTCCGGTCTCCCTTTTCCGGTCTCCATATCATTCGTAATTCATAATTTGTAATTCGTAATTAAATACATATGAGCATTTTAGTCAATAAAAATACAAAGCTGCTTGTTCAGGGTATAACGGGCCGCGACGGAAGTTTCCATACCCAGAAGATGAAGGATTACGGCACCAACATCGTTGGAGGGATTTCTCCAGGCAAGGGAGGACAAAACGTAAGCGGGATTCCAGTCTTTAATACGGTTGAAGCCGCTGTAAAGGCAACAGGGGCAAACACATCGATTATCTTTGTCCCTGCGGCTTTTGCCGCCGATGCCATTCTTGAAGCTGCTGAATCTGGGATTGAGCTCGTAGTGGCTATCTCTGAGGGCGTCCCGACACTGGATATGGTTAAAGTGATGCCTTTCCTGAGAAAAAAGGGAACAAAGCTGATAGGGCCAAACTGCCCGGGACTGATCTCGCCTGATGAAGCTCTCGTGGGTATATTGCCCGGAAATATTTTTAAGAAAGGAAATGTCGGATTAATGAGCCGAAGCGGAACGCTGACTTATGAAATGGTCTACCAGCTTACTTCCAATGACCTTGGTCAGAGCACCTGTATCGGGATCGGAGGCGATCCTGTGGCCGGATTGTATTACCAGGAACTGTTGCAAATGTTTGAAAATGATGCTGAAACAGAAGCAATTGTTCTTATCGGAGAGATTGGAGGCGATGCCGAAGAAAGGGCGGCGAGGTATATTAAGGATAAAATAACCAAGCCCGTAGTTGCCTTTATTGCAGGCCAGACAGCCCCTCCGGGAAAAAGAATGGGACATGCCGGGGCGATCATATCCAGCGGAAGCGGTACAGCCGCAGAAAAGATAAAAGCTTTTGAAGATGCAGGAGTTCCGGTAGCCCGCCAGCCGGCCGAAATACCGCAACTTCTAAAGAAAGTATTGAAGTAATTACAAGAAGACTATCATTTTTATTTTCTGAAGAATGGGAAGATAAGGTACTCAGGTTTTATTTTCCCATTTTCTTTTTTCCCTAATTCCTATTACCCAGGTTCCCTGCTTCTCCAATCCATCAGCTGGCGGATTGCTTCCTGCTATCCTGCCCGTAACAACCTCGCTTCTTTATCAGTATTTTATCGGTACTATTACAGTCTTTATTCTGTTATAACCAAATAAGTACTGAAGAAAGACCGAATAAGTACTGAAGAAGGTACGAAGATGGTATTATGTTGAAAGGAGGACAATACGGCGAAGCTTACACCGGATTCATAAAAAATTACTTGTCAGAGTTTTACTTCAAATAGGCAGCCGGGATGAACAGCCGGACGGGTACGTCCGGACTATGATTATTTCATACGATAAATCATCCGCGGGCCGGTGAATTGAATGGGCGTAGTGATTTTGTTTTTGACCGCTCAATACATTAGAAGGTATATTCAAATCATATTAAAAAGACAGAGTTAATAGAGCGAGGGCATTATTCAATCAGGAATCCGTCAGTTGGAAGGTAATATAAGGAATTGTGTTAAAAAAAGAACCGCTTCGGGTAAGAGCGGTTCAAAACAATTGATATTAATTCGTTTAAATAAAGATCAGATCTGTAAAGTCAGAGTGTGTGACAGCTGTTATTTACTTTTCAGAACTTTGAGATAGATATCTTTAATGATTGGATAACCAAGGCTTTGGACATTTTTTTCACCTGAATTTGATGACCGGCCGTTTTTGTGGTCACGGTAGCCATGCTGAAGTTTGTACATCAGGTCGCCGGAACCGACATCCCTTCTTGCATTAATATCTTTGGCTTCAGATGTATCGGGGATCAGGTCGAAAGACTTAAGTGTGGCGGATGTAAGAACATCATTCCACCAGCCTTCGAAACAGTAGCCTACTGAACTTCTGCATCCCGAGGCATCGACCGAAATAAATTCATAGCACATTCCGTCCTGCCCTTCGTAAGGTGATTTTGTTCCATCGAGAATGTAACACTTGTCGTCGCAGCCGGTACTTGAAACTTTCCATTTAAACATCCTGGTAGCCAGATCGCGGTATAACAGCCAGGGATCATATTTCAATTCGCCAAAGCCAGAAAGAGAGCTGTAGGTAAACGGCATTTTTACTCCTTTTGTGGTTCCCCCGCCGGCATCGGTGCCGCCTACTTCCATCATCTTTTTACCCGAAGCAGACCAGCAGGCCTTTATATTCACGAATCCATTGTCATCCAGTTTTTTCATGTAATCATCATAGCTGAAATCCCTAAATATGGCATTCACTGCATCGGCGCCCCCGAAATAGATCCAGGCTGCTATCATCACCCCTACATATCCTTCCACATGATTGGGATTCCATCCTTTAGCCCATGGAAAAACCTGGTAGAGACCCTTTTTTATTTGATTTTGAGTATTATGAGAGTAATTTCCCGCAATGGCAAGGCAGCTCATCAGAAGATCAAGTTTCTTTTTCTCCGCTTTGGTCAGTTTTTCCCAGACGCTTTTGGTGTATTTTGCCAGGGCAATGGATTGCGCCAGTGGATTATCCGCCCAGCCTGCAATTACTCCCCTGCAGCAGGGTTCCTTTCCGCCTGAAATGACATAACGAAGTTGTTCAACAACCTTTGCCGCTACTTCAGGGTGCTGATTTTTAGTATCATGAAAGGCCACGAGGGCAAGGTAATTCAAAGCTTTCCCGGAATTGAGGACTCCGAACGCGGTATATTCGGTATTCACCACAGGGTCGTTTTTCCACTGGACCAATCGGGCATTAAGGGCATTTGAAAGGATTTCTTTATCCCAGTTGTAAAATGAACGATTAATTTTTATTGCTGATTCTTTTTCTTTTTTCTCGGTAGTATTTCCAAGACAATTAAAAGAAAATAAAACAATAAGGATAAGCGAAACCAAACCGGATAATTTTCTTTCAGTTTTCATTTAATTTCTTTCAGTTTAAACAATTTGATGGTCTGTATCAAAGGGTAAAGATAAAATTAATCACACTTCTGCGATCATAAAACCGATCTTTTTCAGATCGTCATAAAATCCGGGATAGGATTTGGTTATGACCGTCGGATCGTCGATGACTATTTCAGGTAGTGACATTGCGGCGGGAGCGAATGCAAGAGCCATTCGGTGGTCGTGATAGGTATTGATCATTGGAGTAGCTTCTTTCAGGGAATTGTCAAATGAGCCATCCCAGGCTAATTCACCGGGAGAAGGTTCAATAAGATTTGCTCCCAGTTTAGCGGTTTCATTCACAAGGGCTGAAATGCGGTCGGTTTCTTTGATTTTTAAGGTATGAAGTCCTTTAAAATGGAAGGGGAGGTGTTTACATACACATAAAACAACAAAGGTCTGGGCTAAATCAGGATTCTCAATAAAATCAAGTGTGAGATGGTCAATTTCCGGAGAATTGGATTTGGTAATACGTACTCCTTGGGGTTCCTGAACCGATTGAACTCCGAAATAGTCCCTGAACCAGTCTGCCTGTGAAGCATCACCTTGAAGACTTTGAAACTGCAAATCCTTTAAAAGGAGATTGCATTCATCGGCCAGGGACGCCATTTCGTACCAGTAGGAAGCGCCGGACCAATCGGCTTCAACATTGAATATTTGGGGAATGTAGGGCTGTTCATCTATTTTTATTTCATTGCCATTCCAGTCATAATGAATTCCGAAATGTTCCATTAGGTTCAATGTCAGCAGGATATAAGGACGTGAGGTGACTTCATTCCGCAATTTGATGGTCAGGCCGTTTTTAATCGTTGGGGCAATCATTAAGAGCGCAGATATGTACTGGCTGCTCACGCTCCCGTCGAGTTGAATTTTACCTCCTTTAAGAGCTGTGCCCATGATGTATAAGGGAGGAAAACCTTTATTTACTGTATATTCTATTTGCGCTCCCAGTTGACGAAGGGCATCGACAAGAATTCCGATGGGCCGTTGTTTCATCCTTTCTGATCCGGTCAGGATTCGTTCTCCGGGAAGCCTTGAAAGATAAGCGGTGAGGAATCGCATGGCAGTACCTGCGTGACCGATATTAAAATATTTCAAATCGGTATTAAGAACTTGTTCCATAACCTTCGTGTCATCGCTGTCTGACAGGTTGGATATCTTATAAGGGGAGTTGCTCAATGCATTAATGATCAGCACCCTGTTGCTGATACTTTTTGAAGAAGGGAGTTTGATTTCCCCGCGCAAGGCTTTTTCGGCTTTTGAAATTGATAATTTCATGCCAGTTAAGAATTACGAATTAAGAATTACGAATTCAAATGAAATGGTCAATTAAATCATTAAACGGATAGATTTTTAAACCAATCCAACGCTTCAAATATAATTTCCCGGCTGCAGTCCTGATTGATCAGAACTTCACCCACAGAAGGTATTAGAGTGAAATTGATGCGTTTTCCCTCATTCTTTTTGTCGTGTGTCATCAAATTGTAAATCTCGGAGTATTCTTCTTCACGAAGGAGCGGTTTACCGTAAACGGACAAAAGCCAGAGAGACAAATCATTCATTAACTCAATTGAGAAGTTGCATAATTTGTGCGACAGATAGAGTTCAACGATCATTCCGTAGGCTATGGCATATCCGTGGAGAATGGATTCAGATGACTTAAAGGAAAGACTTTCAAAAGCATGTCCAAAAGTATGTCCGAAATTGAGCGCTTTTCGGATGTTTTTTTCGTTGGGATCTTCAAAAACGAAATGATCCTTAATGGCGACTGAACGGGCAATAATCCCTGCCAGGATCTTGTAATCAGGTTCTTCAAGGTTGAAACTTCTGACTTCGTTCAGGTGAGAGGGTGAATGGATCAATCCATGCTTGATCATTTCGGCATAACCGGAAATAAAGTTTCTATGGTCGAGGGTTTGAAGAAATCGGGTATCGATAAGGACATTTTTAGGTTGATTGAAGACGCCGATTTCATTTTTGAAGCCATTGAAATTGAATCCTGTTTTTCCACCGACCGATGCATCTACCTGCGCCAATAATGTTGTAGGTATATTGACAAAATCGAGACCTCTTTTAAATGTTGACGCCGCAAAACTCCCCAAATCGGTAATCATTCCTCCGCCGATGCTGATCAGAAGCGATTTTCTGTCTGCCCCGTTTTTGCTAAGGAAGAGCCATATTTTTTCGACAGAGGTTAGATTTTTATTTTCTTCGCCTGCAGGAATAACGACTTTTTTAGCATTATTTAATCCCGGAGTGTTATCAATGAGGGGTAAACAAAAATTGTTGCAGTTAAAATCTGTAACTAAAAATACCTTATCTTCGGGGTAACCCGAAATAATGCGGCCTAATTCTTTTTCAACATCATAAGTTACTGAAACGGAGGCATGGTATTTTGGTAATTTATTCATTTGTGAGTTAAAATATTGTCAAAGTTAAAACAATTTACTATTTTAGGTAAAATAAAACTAATCCTCTCATAAATCTGATTGATGAATATGTTTTACAGCAACACTGAATATGTCAAAAAACTAAAAGCATGGCTGATGATAACCGGTTTGGTTTCACTTATTGCCATGACAGTCTTAATCTTACTAGGAGAATTTTTAATATTGGCCATTTTTGCCGGAGTTTTTCTTCTTGCGGTACTCATTTTAGCTATACTTAATTTTCAGTACATTCGGATTACAGAAGATAAAAGCAAGCTGATTTTCCGCTATTTTTCAATTTTTTCCGTTAACCGTAGCTATCAGTCGATAGAAATTCCGCTTGAGCATCTTCGCAAAATACAAGTCTTTAAATTCCTTTTCGGGCTTAAGTGGGATATCAGGTTCACGGTACGAATTAAACAGGGAATTGCTGATTATCCACTTGTCAGTCTTTCTTCTATTCCATTCAAAGACAGGCATAAAGTTCTTGAACAATTAATCAACCTTGTTCCTAAAAAGGAAGACTCATAAATCGTTGTCCATAATATCTGTTTGCTGACGAACCGAATCTTCATGAATAATCTGAAACATTGTTTTAATAAACTCCTCATCCAGACCAAGTTTGTGGGCTATGCTCAGACGGTTATCCAGTAGTTGTGACCATCTGCTTACCTGTAAAGCAGTTACCTTATTCTCCTTTTTATATTGGCCTATTTGTTTTACGATTTGCATACGTGCTGCCAGTACTTCAAGGATTTCATGATCGATGGCATCAATTCTCAAACGAAGATTCTCCAATTTATTTTCAAATTCGGGATCGTTTGAATTAGGATATTTAATGACCAGTTTATCAAGGATTCCGGCCAGTTCTGCCGGAGTAACCTGCTGATCTTTATCGCTTAGGGCTATCGATGGATTAATGTGTGATTCAAGCATCAGGCCATCAAGACCAATGTCAAAAGCCTTTTGAGAAATCTCGAACAGATACTCCCGTTTCCCTGAAATATGACTTGGGTCACAGATAACAGGCAGGTTGGGGAACAATTTCCTTAATTCAAAAACTGTTCGCCAGCTTGGGTAATTGCGGTACCTGGAATCTCCGAAAGGGGTGAAACCCCGGTGAATGGCAACAAGGTTTTTTAATCCGGCCCTGTTTAGTCTTTCCAGCGCTCCTATCCATAACTGTACATCCGGATTGACAGGATTTTTCACCATAATAATCTGATCGGTGCCTCTCAGGACATCGGCAATTTCCTGAACCGTGAAGGGCGAAGCGGTAGATCGGGCCCCAATCCACATCACATCAATTCCTGCCTTCAGGCATTGCTCAACATGCTGGGCATTTGCGACTTCCGTTGCTGTGAGCAACCGGGTTTCCTTTTTGACCTGTCTGAGCCATTCCAGGCCGATAGAACCGATACCTTCAAATGCTCCGGGCCGTGTGCGGGGTTTCCAGATTCCTCCGCGAAAGATGAAGACCCTTTTATCTTTTTCGAGTTCCTTTGCCGTGGAAATGGTCTGTTCTTCTGATTCAAGGCTGCAGGGTCCGCTTATCAGCAAAGGATTGTCTATCGCTGGCAGCCAATGCTTTATAGGCCTGATGTCTAATTCCGCAATCATGATTGTCTTTTATTTGGTGAAAAATTTAATTATTGTTTCTTCGTTTTTTGTCATTGAGGAGCTTTCTCCGTTAAGGACGTCCCTGATTCTGTTGGCATTGACAATTAAATTATGCAGGTGTTGCAGTTCGTCTCTTTTAAGACTCTCCTTAAATTCTTTGAGGTGATGGATATAGACCTCAAGCGCCTCAATCATGTAATCGCGGTTTTGCCAGAATATAGGCGCCCACATCTCCGGTGAGCTTTTAGCCAATCGCACAGTAGATTGAAATCCACCGGAGGCCAGGTCAAAAATGATTTGCCGGTCCTCTTTGGCAAGCACCGCATTGGCTAATGCAAAGGCGGTTACGTGGGGAAGGTGGGAAACAAAGGCTGTGGTATGATCCTGTTCATCACTGCTCATGTAGGCAATCGGCGAGCCAAGAGTCTGATACATTTTCTCAATGAGAGCGAGGTGTTGAGGCCTGCTGTGCTCCTCATCACAAATAATGCATATTTTACCTTCATACAACTTTTCTATTGCTGCCTGCGGGCCGCTATTTTCCGTACCGCACATGGGATGGGAAGGAACATAATTTCCCCGTAGCGGGTGATCTTTAGTGGCCTTAACAATCTCCCTTTTTGTTGATCCGACGTCAGTGACCGTTGCAGAAGGAGAAATCAGATCAAGTACAACCGGTAAAATTTTAACAATTCCATCTACAGGAATGGAAATTACGACAAGATCAGCTTCTTTAGCAGCTTTCTCCAATGTTTCAGTCCTGTCCACAATTCCAAGTTCGACAGCCATTTGTGCATTCGCGGGATTGTTGTCCACCCCGATAATCTCTGTTGCAAATTTCGTATGCCTCAAATCCTTTGCAAGCGATCCGCCCATAAGGCCAAGTCCTATTACTGCTAACTTCATAAATTTGCTATTTTGATATTCCTAATTTGTTTTGAATTTGTCTGTCATACTCTATTTTCATCCATAAAAAAAGGCCCCCGCATTTTGGAGACCTTTTTCGATTTAATATCGTTCAGATTAAACAATACTTTACCTCACAGTCTCCTTGTAAGAGCCGTAATAATAATATCCGAAGTAAAAAGTATTGTTCTTCATTGTTAAAGTCCTAAACTATTTCGTGACAAATGTAAGAATATTAATTAAAAATAAAATATCAACTGAAGAAAATATTTTCCAGTATGTTATAGCTTCAATGAGGAAACTTAGTCAGAAAGTCTGAGAGATTGATTTGAAATATTTGTTTAAATCGGATATGTTGTTTCAATAACCAAACCGCAATTCGGGGATTATTTTAGTTTAAAATCGCCATTTCAGAATTTGATATTATGATTACAAGGGGTATTAAGGGAAATACGGACTTAATACGGACTTAACACGGAGCTAATATGGAGATGGGATTATGCATTTATTGTTAAATAGTGCATGTAAAAAGCCAATGAAAGTTTAGTTGAAACAGCTTCCGGAAAAATAAAAAACGCAGGCCTGTAAGCCGGGTTCTGTTTTTCATTCTATCATTTATCTGGGGCAATTGTTGCCAACTGCCTCGTGCAGCCTACCCCTTACGTCTTTCGTTCCCCGCGGAGACGAAACCAGGGCGGGCAGCCCTGTGCCCTAAAAGGGACTCGTAATATATTTGGCCTTACAACCCATGAGGTGTACGGCTACTCCCGTCGCCGGAAATACCGGTGGGCTTTTACCCCGCCTTTTCACCCTTATCCCGAATTTCTTCGGGACGGTTATTTTCTGTTACACTGCTGCGAACTTTCGCCCGCCTTCCCGTTAGGAAGCATGGCGCCCTGTGTTGCCCGGACTTTCCTCCCCATCGAAATGAGGCGATAGAACAGCCTGCGAATAGACAAAGGTACAATAATTTTATCTATATTCACGTTTAAACAAGCTAAAGCGCTAATAACAAATCTAATGGATAGCAAATTACGGCGCTTAAGAGAAAATATTTAACAGTTTCAAATACGAAATTTATTATTTGATATGGAAAAGAGAGAATTGATCAAACTTTTAGACGAATTATTTATTCCAATTGGTTTTACAAAGAAAGGTAATTATTGGATCATTAATGGTGAACAACTTACTAAGTTAATAAACTTGCAAAAATCAAATTTTGGGAACTTTTTTTATGTAAACTATGGCTACGTAATAAAATCAATCCCTTTACAAAAATTAACGATGCATGTATTTAACGGATTTGGTTCAATTGATGTTAATGAAAACACAAGAATCAAAGAACTGTTAGACCTTGGAAATAAAATATCAAATGAGGATAGAATTGAGGAATTAAAGCAATTAATTCTATATAGATTATTACCTAAAATTAGAGCGATAAATACGGAAGCAGACTTACTAAATGAATTAAAAAGACGTCCGCATTTAAATGATATTCCATTAATTGTTAAAAAGCATTTTAATTTGATATTGGAATAAAAGCGGAAGCCATTGCTTCCGGCTCGCAGGAATTTGCTTAAGGTACTCCGGTAACGCTAGTGTGTAATTTGAAATATTCAAACTGGCTCCTCTACAGACAACATCGCCTTATCACCAAAAATCCAATTCTCAATATATCATAATGTATATAGAAATAAACTAAGACCAGGCCTATATTTCCTCCGTACCAACGCCGTACCAACGCCGCTCCTGATTTATAGAACATTGTTTAACGTAATATTGGAATATTAACAAGATAACAAAATGAAATTTGAAGTTTAACCAAACCTTCATCACCGCTATCTGAAAACAATTTGTTAACTTTATATCATAATATTGATTCAAAACCATGTTTACGAAAAACGATATCCATCAGATTAAAAAGAAGGGGATTCCCCTTTCGGTGATTGAAAAGCAAATTGACAATTTCAACAGAGGCTTTCCTTTTTTAAAGTTATTGAGACCTGCCACAATCGATGACGGAATTATCAGTCTGACTGACGATAAAATCAAAGAAGCACAGGAGTTGTATTTAAAAAGAATCGGGGAGGGTCTTCAGCCTGTTAAGTTTGTTCCTGCCTCAGGAGCAGCAAGCCGGATGTTTCAGTCCCTGTTTTCATTCTGGGAAGCTGCGTTGGATAACCAGTGAGGCTGAATCCCTTTTACAGCATGGTCATCACTGCCATGTAAAAGAGTTTTTTGATCATCTTTCTCAATTTGCCTTTTACGATGATCTTGTCGAAGGTGTTGGCGGCCTAAAAGATAAAGAGGGAAAGGTTAAATATATTGAGATTCTCAATTATCTGTTGTCAGAGAGCGGATTGAATTATGGCTTTCTGCCCAAGGGATTGCTGAAATTTCACCAATATCCCGAAGGCCCGCGCACTCCCGTTGAGGAGCATATGATCGAAGGGGCTCTTTATGGCGCCGATTCCAAAAAAGAAGTAAAAATCCACTTTACCGTATCGGATGAGCACCTTAAATATTTTAAACAAAAAACATCGGAAGCTGCCAAGGTTTATGAACCTGGATTAGGTGTCAGATATAGTATCGACTTTTCAGAGCAAAAAGCTTCTACAGATACCATTGCCGTTGATCCCGATAACAACCCTTTCCGGCTTTCAGACGGCTCGCTATTATTTCGACCGGGAGGACACGGCGCCCTGCTCGATAATCTGAATGACATAGAAGGGGATGTTATTTTCATTAAAAACATTGACAATGTGGTCCAGGAGCGGTTCAGAAATGAAACGGTTTTGTACAAGATGGCCCTGGCAGGATCTGCTGCTTGAATTCCAGGACCGTATATTCGGTTATCTGAGAATGCTGGACGGGGATTCTTCATCTGTGACGGATGAACAGATTTCTGAAATTGAACGGTTTCTTCAAAAAGAGCTTTCCGTTGAACCTCCTGAAAGCTATTCAGGTTTTAATAAACCGGCGTTAATTAAATATCTGTTTGATAAGCTTAACCGACCTGTCCGCATCTGCGGAATGGTCAAAAACCTTGGTGAAGCGGGTGGTGGGCCTTTTTGGGCAAAGAACAGCGACGGCACGACCACTCTCCAGATTGTTGAAAGCTCGCAGATCGATCACAATGATCCGTTTCAGGTAGGGATAATGGGGAAATCGACCCATTTTAATCCGGTTGACCTGATCTGTGCAGTTTACGATTATAAGGGCAGGAAGTTTGATCTGAAAAATTACACCGATCCTGAAACCGGTTTTATTTCGCATAAGTCAAAGGAAGGGAAACCTCTCAAAGCCTTGGAACTACCCGGTTTGTGGAATGGCGCCATGTCAGATTGGAATACATTGTTTGTTGACGTCCCGGTGATTACATTTAATCCCGTAAAGACCGTAAATGATCTTTTAAGAAAAGAACATCAACCATTATAATACAATTTTTTATTTTTGTATCGGATTTTGTCCTTAAGATTAGGCACAATGAGAGAAGGGTCAAAAGATAATTTTGAAAGCAAGGAATTTGCGGGAATTGTGAAACGCTATAAAAAGATGTTATCCGAGAACCGTATGGAATTTTTCGACGTATCTGATTTTGAATACATTACAGATCATTACATTGACCGGAACCAGCTTTCCAACGCTTTACAGGCTTGTGAAATTGCCCTTACCCAGCATCCCAATTCCATCGTTGTAAAGATCAAGAAGGCCCAGGTACTTGTAAATCAGATGAAAGTTGACAAGGCGCTTTCCCTCCTTCAAATGCTTTCTGATCTTGAAAGCACAAATCCTGAAATACTGATCATGATAGGAACCTGCTATCACCTTAAGGGTGATCAGAAAAAGGCATTTGAATACTTCACAATGGTTGATGAGTACTCTTTTGATGACCGGGATGATTTGCTGCACACAATAGGCTCAACCTATATTCAGGCGGGAGACTTTAAAAGAGCAATCCAGTTTCTGGAAAAAGCTCATGACGCTAATCCAAAAAATGAAACTGTCCTGTATGATCTGGCGTTCTCCTGTGATAAGGCAGGCGATGACAAACGAAGTATCCTACTCTATAATGAATACCTGGATCTGGATCCCTATTCCGAATCGGCATGGTACAACCTCGGCATTATTTATACCCGGAGTGAAGAATACGATAAAGCCATCGAAGCCTATGATTATGCCCTTGCCATAAATGAAAGTTATTCCAGCGCCCTTTTTAATAAGGCCAATACCCTGTCAGCAGCGGAAAGGTATGAAGAAGCTCTGAAATGTTATCTCGAGTTTCTGAAATTTGATAAGGATTCCACTGATATCGAATTATATATTGCAGAATGCTACCTTCAGCTTGAAGATTATACTAACGCCATTAAGCATTATAAAATAGCCATACAGCTTCACCCCAAAAATTCGGATGCATGGTATGGTGCCGGGATTGTTCTGATGTTGGAGGATCGTCTGCCTGAAAGCCTTGTATTTCTGAAAAAAGCTTTGAAAATTGATAATAAATGCGCTGACTACTGGAATGCTTTCGCAAAAGTAAATGCCTTGATGGACAAATATGAAGAAGCCCTGATCGCTTTTCAGAAATGCGTAGAACTGGAAAAGGATAATCATGAATTTTGGTTATCCTATGCCGACTTCTATTACCAGTATGATCAACAGGCTTTGGCTATTCAGACCCTTATCGAAGCTGATAAAATCGTTAGCAATTATGCACCAATACATTACAAACTTACAGGTTATCTCCTTGAAGACAATGAAGAACAACTGGCAAAGTTTTACCTGAAAAAAGCCCTCTCTGAAAATTATGCCCTCCACTATGATTTGCTGAAAGAATTTCCCTCACTGAAATCAAGGGCATGGGCCAAAAGGCTGATTAAAGAATTTGGCAATAAAAATAAACTTTATTAAGCATTATGATGTTTCCAATTAACCGATCAATATCAAACTTATTAATATGAAACACAGATTCGGATTAATTGGTTACCCGCTTTCCCACTCATTTTCAAAGAAGTTCTTCACAGATAAATTTGCTGAGGAAGGAATTGATGCCGAATACCTGAATTATGAGATCAATGATATTAATCTTTTACCTCAGATTATCAGTTCTGATACTACCCTGAAAGGACTTAACGTAACTATACCTTACAAACGTCAGGTAATAAAGTTTCTTGATAAAATCGATGTGGATGCTGATGAAATTAAGGCGGTAAATACAATCAGGATTATCCGTAACGAGGAACATTACTCTCTTGAAGGATCCAACACAGACATCATCGGCTTCAGCAAGTCAATCAAACCTCTTCTTAAGAATTATCATCACAAGGCCCTGATACTTGGCTCAGGCGGCGCTTCAAAAGCGATCATCAAGGTATTGACTGATCTCGGGATAGAGACCATCACCGTTTCAAGAAATCCCGAATTCAAAGGCGAAATTTCATACGATGATCTTGATGAAGGAGTAATGGAAAGTTATAAAGTAATTATAAACACTACCCCAATAGGTACATTCCCTAAAGTTGAAGGCTGTCCTGCCATCCCTTTTGAATATATCGGAGAACAGCATCTCCTTTATGATCTTGTCTATAATCCATCAGTAACGGAATTTATGAAACAGGGTCAGATTCGCGGTGCGACTGTTAAAAATGGCCTTGAAATGCTTTATTTACAGGGTTTGGCGTCCTGGGAAATCTGGAACAGATAATACTTAAAGTTTCAAAGCTTCAGAGTTCCGGAGTCTCACCTTTCCACCTTTTCATTTTCTCTTAAACCCTGATAAACTGAAACTTTGAAACAATTTTCGTTTATTTTATTAATCCCTCAGATAACTCATCAGGATAACCAATATCCGTTAAAAACAAGCCTTTTGCGGGAACACTGGCCCCTGCGGCACTTCGGTCTTTCAATTCTATTATTCTGCAAAAATCTTCAACATTGATTTTGTCAAAACCTACTTCAAGCAGTGTTCCGACGATTGCCCTCACCATATTTCGCAAAAAACGGTCTGCCTTGATAGTGAACACTATCCTGTCGCCTTCATCTGTCCACGAAGCTTCATAAATTTTGCAATTATTGGTCTTTGTATCAGTACCAAGCCGGCTGAAACTTGTAAAGTCCTTGTAACTTGGTAAGACCTTTGCTGCTTCATTCATTTTGAACAGATCAGGTATTCGGCTTTCCTTTTCAGCATAAAACCTTGTAAAAGGATCTTTTCTTTTCGAAATATAATATTTATAAGTCCGGTATAGCGCATCAAACCTCGCGTTAGCATCCGGCCTGACTTTATAAATCTCCTGTACAGCTATATCGGGAGGAAGAAGGGAATTAATATTATAAATAATCTTGTCTGAATCAAGTCCCTGATTTTCAGAATCGAAATGGGCCACAAAAAATGAAGCATGTACACCTGAATCCGTTCGTCCCGCTCCCGTCAGTGCTATCTTTTCCCTGGCAACAGTTGAAATTGACTTTTCCAAAACTTCCTGTATAGATAAACCGTTGGGCTGAACCTGCCAGCCGTGATAATTGGTACCGTCATACGAAAGCTGGATAAAATAGCGCTGCATCAGATTGTTTTAAACTCCAGGCTGCCTTGCCATGCCAAAACAAGATTTACCGCTCAAAGATAAAAGTAAAATGGCGTATTTTTAAAATATCCGTCACGATCCACTCATAATTTCCCTTCCATAAATGCTCCTCTCCTTCCCCTTGTCTTCACTGCTTTTTCTTTAAACCAACTCCAGAGTTCGTATATGATTCGTATATGGTTCGTATATGGTTCGTATATACTTTTATATATAAACCGTATATGAAATATCTTTATATCATATACAAATTTTGAGCCTGGTACGGGGAAAAACCATATCAGGTATGAGGTATTTAATTTTGTTTATTGTGAAAAAACGGGCTGATGCCTAAGCTATCCTTTTACCCGCAGATGCTCCGGGCTTGAGGGAATGAATTTCAGTGATATGTATGATAACAACAGCAAATGGTTTCGGTTTTCCCATTTTTTCAAGCAAATCAGATGCCTGATCATATAATTCACCTCTTTCCTGTATTTCAGGATCACCGAGAAATCTGAACCCGTCAAGGGTATCCCTGTTTACACAGGCAACAATAATTTTGGATCCTTTTTTGAGATTTTGGAAGGTAATCCCTCCTGTAACTTCAATAAACATGATGGAATCGTCAGTCAGAACGCGCGTTGAGCGCTTCGGAGATATGTTCGGCATGTCGTTTTCACCGACTGTTCCCACAAAACATTGCTGTGTAGCAATTATTTCCTTCATTTCCTTTGTAAGTGTAGACATAATCTTCCTGGATTTAGTTCGAAATTCTGATGTGTTAAACCCAAAGTTATAAATAGTTTATGAGATTTCATATGATTATTCAAATAGATATAAGATTTCTTCTTTTGACCAGCCGCGGAAGGGATCATTTGAATTAACGAATTCGTCGGCAAGAGCCATTTTTTTCTCCTGCAGTTTTTGTATTTTTTCCTCTACAGTATTTTCGGAAATAAACCGGTAGACGAAAACCTTTTTATCCTGCCCAATGCGGTGGGCGCGGCTCACTGCCTGCATTTCTGCGGCTGGATTCCACCAGGGGTCTGTAATGAAGATATAATCGGCGGCTGTAAGGTTTAATCCTACGCCTCCTGCCTTAAGGGAGATAAGAAAAATGTTTTTATCCGGATCGTTCTGGAATTCTTCAATTACCGTTTTTCGGTCAACAGTTCGTCCTGTGAGAAGACTGTAATTCCAGCCCTGTTTTTCAAGATCCCTGATCAGCAGGTTCAAGTGTTTTACAAAAGAAGAAAAGACCAGAATCTTATGATTTTCGGCTACCAGTATCCTGAGCATGGAAAGGATTTCGTTAAATTTGCCAGACTCTACAGGGGATCCGGGGAAAATCATTTGAGGATGAATGGCGATTTGTCTCAAACGCGTTAAGGCCCGGATCACGATAATTGCCGATTTTTCGACACCTCTTTTATCGAGGTTTGACAAAAGAAGATTCCTTACTGCTGATTTTTCAGCTTCATAGAGTTCATTCTGTTCCTGCAACATTTCGATGACAAAGGATTCTTCGGTAAGGGATGGAAGGTCTTTTGCCACTTCTTCTTTAGTGCGTCGCAAAATGAAGGGACGTATGAGTGTTTGGAGCCTTGCTGATACAACAGGATTTTTGTCTCGTTCGATAGGACTTATATACTGGCTCTTAAAGAAATTGAGGCTTCCAAGCAGACCACGGTTGAGGAAATTCATTTGAGACCATAGATCGGAAAGAGAGTTTTCGATCGGGGTGCCTGTCAAAACAAGGCGGTACTTTGAATGTAATCCTGTTATTGACTGATAAGTTTTCGAACCAGCATTTTTAATGTA
Organism: uncultured Bacteroidia bacterium; assembly: GCA_963810555.1. Classification (GTDB taxonomy): domain Bacteria; phylum Bacteroidota; class Bacteroidia; order Bacteroidales; family Prolixibacteraceae. Next base: position 447,697 of record CAWENX010000006.1, read on the forward strand.
CTGGCTTTCATCAAGGATCAGGAAAAAAAATTGATACTGTGAAAGTATTGCGGCATCATTTCTTGCTGTTCCGTAAGTGGTCAGAATAATATCATAATTGAAAATTATATCGTCGAATGTGTTTTTTTCACGCCGGACGCCTCTATAAACAAAGGCCTTCAGTGAGGGGGTGAATTTCTGTATCTCTTTTTCCCAGTTATGGATCAATGAAACCGGAACCACAATGAGGCTCGCTGGTTGCAGAGGAATATTATCATTTGCAAACAGAGACAATTGTCCTATCTTATTATTTTTAAAATATGGATTATCAGGTTCAGTCCGTTTTAATTTCAGAAGCAGAGTCAGAGTCTGAACTGTTTTGCCAAGTCCCATATCATCGGCAAGGCAGCCGCCTAAACCATTGATATAAAGGTTATACAACCAGGTGTATCCTTCTTGCTGGTAATGACGAAGGGAAGCATGAAGGTCAGGCGGGAGGGCCGGATTCTGTAAATTTTGTTCACCGAGCGATTTTATTTTGTCTCTTACATCCTTGTCAGGTTCGATGCCAATGCCGGAAATCAGAGTGAAATGAAAATCATGGAGTTTTAAGGTTGTTTCCTCTGTTTTGGCGAAACTGAAAATATCCTGATACCTGGTGAACCACTCTTTGGGAAGAATTGCTATTTCACCGTCAGGCAGTTTATATTCCCGTATACCGTTGAGAATGTTTTTGCGAAATTTTGTAAATGGAAGGCTGAATTCGCCGAACTGTACAATGGCCTGAATATCAAACCAATCATTCGAATGTGAAATTTTCAGATCTAATTCCTGTGATCCTGTATAATAATAATTATCAAGGTGTTCCTGGGAGATTCTGATTCCGGCATCAGATAAATTCTTACTGTATCGTGAAAGCCATTCAATTAAGCGATAGAGTGAATTTTCAGGATCTGGTTCCGCATCGTCAGCCAGTTTAAAGGCATTATTGAATGGAACCAGGCCAAAACCTTCGAGGAGATGAATGATTTCCTCTTCCCAGATTTGATCGCGGTCATAACAGTTAAAGATATAGTTATCGCCTTTTTTCTCCAGGTGAACTATTTTATTCCCCTTATCTTTCTCCTTAATCGGTTCATTATTGTAAAGAAACCCCAAAATAAAAACAGGAGCGCCGGCAATATCGATCTCCGGAGAAAGGAAGCATTTCTTCTCAGGATTAACATTAATAATTTCAAATCCTGAATAATTGATTTGCTGGATTTTTAATGCATTCAGCACAAAAGTTGAGAAATATTTATCTTCCAGGCTGCGGGGAACCGTTATATATTCTTTCTCACGAAAAGGGATAAGCTTACTTGCTGAAATATCATCAAAGTAATAAAGCCTGTTTTGATAAAGTATGCGACAGGGTTCATTGGCAAGGACTATAATATTCCTGTGAAGCAGTGATAATTGTTTGTCTCCATGGCGAATAGTGAGAAAATAATGTGTTTCGTTTTCCATCCTGTGAAAATTAAAAACCGTACCGGTATTTTCATAACAAAGTTCCAGAAGATCTTCATCATAAAGATTCGTATAGCGGGCTTTTTTATAGTATACGGGAATGGTTGATCCTTTAAGTAAATCCAGACATTGAACTATTATTTCCTCAATAAAAGGGATTATTCTGCGATTAAATTCCTCATCTTTTATGTTTTTATAAAAATCATTTAAAGTTCCTTTTTTATTGAATTTTCTCGCAAGATTTTCATCGCTGTATTTATTGGCGAGTTTGATGATCTGTAATTCAACCGGAGAGAACTTATATTGGGTATCATTCAGGTCATAAATATGCAATTTTTGGTCTAAAGAAAGGTAAGGTGTGTCATCGGATTGTGTGACAAGGTAAGGCAATAAAAGATGACCAAATGAGTGATGTTCAGTTACAGCGATGATGAATTTAGTATTCATAGAAGTACGAAATACATAAAGTGTTTCAATGTTTCAGAGAAAAGTGAAAAGGTGAAATATTGGAACACTGAAACCTTGAAACTTTAATTTAACCTCCAGCCTTTTTAGCTTTGTATCCGTCAGCAAGGAGTAGTTCCAAAATCCGGTCGCGAAAATCTCCCTGAATCAGTATTTCGCCGTTTTTAACCGTACCGCCTACGCCACACTTAGATTTGAGTTTTTTACCAAGTTCTTCAATATCTTTTTGTGTTCCTATGAAATTGCTGACAAGAGTTACTTTTTTACCTGCACGCTGTTTTTTGTCTAGCATTACCTTCAAATTTTGGTGGTTCGGCGTCAAAGTTTCATTTTCTTTTTCATCATCCCGGTATTGAAATTTAAAATCGCCGGAAGTTGAATAAACTATGCCTTCCCTGTCTTTAAAGTTTTGTTGTTTTGCCATGGTTCATCTTTTCCCAATAATTATCTTAACTGTATAGTTTCCAATTTAAAGATCGAATCGGAAGAACAATTCAGATACTCATTATTCAAAACTATAAAGATAATTATTTTTGCGGGATATTTATAAAGGATGTCAGTTAGTTCCAGTGGTTTTAAGCATTTTTAATCATGCTTATAAATTACAGTAAATCAACTTTATAATTATATGTTTTGCTTTGATTATTGATCATATATCGTTGAATATGAAAGTATTTAATTACCTGAATATTTTTGTACCGAGGAAAGTTTTACCTTTGCGGTATTATTTGTGCATGTTTACAAGGTGTTTTTGAATTAAATGAATAAGATAATCTCTAAAGAGTTCTTCTCAGAAAAAGTTGTAAAACTGGTTGTAGAAAATCCATTGATTGCAAAGTCACGGAAGCCCGGAAATTTCGTTATACTCCGGGTGGGGAAAAAAGGAGAACGGTTTCCACTCACAATTGCTGAAGCAGATCCGGTAAAAGGGACAATTACATTGGTGGTGCAGATTGTCGGAGTGAGTTCGGCAAAGCTTGCTGCGCTTGAACCCGGTGAAAGTATTACAGACATGGTTGGGCCTTTGGGAAAGCCGACCCATATCGAAAAGGTTGGTACAATACTTGCCGCAGGAGGCGGTGTAGGTGTGGCTCCTCTGCTGCCGATTGTAGAGGCATTTAAAAAGGCAGGCAATCGTGTGATAAGTGTAATCGCTGCACGCAGTAAAGATCTGATCATTCTTGAAGATAAAATCCGTCAATGGTCGGATGAGACTGTTGTGATGACGGATGATGGGTCATATGGCAGAAAGGGATTGGTCACCGAAGGAATGGAAGAGATCATCCGGCGTGAGAAAATAGATGAGTGTATTGTAATCGGGCCGGCCATTATGATGAAGTTTGCTTCCTTACTGACCAAAAAGTACAACATTCCTACCCAGGCGAGTTTAAATACAATAATGGTTGATGGTACCGGGATGTGCGGCGCCTGCCGGGTCTCTGTCGGAGGAAAAACAAGATTTACCTGTGTAGACGGACCTGAATTTGATGCACATCAGATAGATTTTGACGAAATGCTTATGAGATTGGGTGGGTACAAAGAAGAAGAACTTAAAGCAGACCAGATTTATTCACAAAAGTTATAATTGAAAGGGAAATGTCATTAAACTCCGAATACCTTAAAGAGGAACGGAACCAGGAATGGAGAAGTGAACTCCGCTCAAGAATAAAAGGTAAGGAAAGAACCAATATTGAAAGAGTAAAAATGCCTGAGCTGGAACCTGAAATCAGGGTTAAATTTCAGAACAGGGAAGTGAACCGGGGGTTGGATCTTGATCAGGCTCAAAGAGAAGCGTCACGTTGTATGGATTGTGCCAATCCGACATGTATTGAAGGATGTCCCGTAAACATCAATATCCCGAAGTTTGTTAAGTATATTGAAAGCGGCGATATTCTTAGATCGGCGGCTACTTTAAAAGAAACGAATGCTTTACCGGCAGTTTGCGGGCGTGTCTGTCCTCAGGAGAAGCAATGCGAGGCAAAATGCTTTTATGTTGAGAAACTTGGGAAACAGGCTGTGGCTATTGGTCATCTTGAAAGATTTGCAGCGGATTATGAACGGAATTCGGGTCAGGCCAGTATTCCTGCTACAGCTCAACCCAACGGGATAAAAGTCGCTACCGTAGGTTCAGGACCTGCAGCGTTATCATTTGCCGGCGACATGGTAAAATATGGTTATGATGTGACAGTTTTTGAGGCTTTGCATGAAATAGGCGGGGTGTTGAAATATGGGATTCCCGAATTCAGGTTGCCCAATTCAATAGTAGATTTTGAGCTTGAAAATCTCAGAAAGATGGGAGTAAAATTTCAAACGAATTTTATTGTCGGACGCACAGCTTCGTTTGATGACCTTCATAAACAGGGTTATAAAGGATTTTTTATCGGAAGCGGCGCAGGATTACCGAGATTTATGGGTGTCCCCGGTGAGAATTATAATGGAATTCTCTCTTCAAATGAGTATCTTACACGGGTAAATCTGATGGATGCTTCATCCGATAATTCAGATACACCGGTCATCAGAGGTACAAATGTAGCCGTTATCGGAGGGGGAAACACTGCAATGGATTCAGTGAGGACTGCCTTAAGGCTGGGAGCGAAAAGGGCAATTATCATTTACAGGCGTTCAGAAGTTGAAATGCCAGCAAGGATTGAGGAAGTCAGACACGCAAAAGAAGAAGGTGTTGAATTCATGACCTTATGCAATCCGCTTGAATACTTTGCAGATGAAAAAGGACGTGTGAAACGGATGCGCCTGAACAGAATGGGACTCGGAGAACCGGATGCATCGGGCCGAAGGCGTCCTGTACCTGTTGAAGGCTCAGAATTTGAGCTTGATGTCGATCTGGTAATTGTTGCTGTGGGAGTTTCTCCCAACCCATTAGTACCTTCATGTCTTCCTGATCTTAAGATCTCAAGATGGGGGACTATCGTGGTTGATGAAGAGAATATGCAGTCATCCATTCCGGAGATGTTTGCCGGAGGAGATATTGTCCGCGGGGGAGCAACGGTAATACTTGCCATGGGCGACGGCCGTAGAGCTGCAGAGAATATGCACAATTATCTCAAGAATAGGAAATTAAACAATGAAAGAATTAAAGAATAAGTAATCAGTGATCAGTTCGCCAACTGGCAGATTCACTGAACACTGATTACTGATTACTGATTACTGATAACCGATTATGGCCAATATTAATGTCAATTACCTTGGACTTGATCTTAAAAACCCTGTCATAGCAGGAAGTTGCGGATTAACGAATTCTATAGAAAATTTAATAGCTATTGAAAAAGCCGGGGCGGGAGCAGTTATATTAAAGTCAATATTTGAAGAAGAAATATACCTGGAATTTGCCCATGAATTCAATAAGCTGGGACCTATGGACAATAACCTTGAGTTTTTGGACTACTATGATTATGAGATAAAAAAAGATAAGTTAAAACGTTATCTCAACCTGATTAAAGAGGCAAAAGAGCTATTGAGTATCCCTGTCATAGCAAGTATCAATTGCATAACCGCACAGGAATGGGGATTTTTCGCTCAAAAAGTCGAAGACGCCGGAGCAGATGCCATCGAACTCAACATGTTTATCCTTCCTTCCAATCTTACTCAAACAAGCAAGGATAATGAAAATCTTTACTTTGATATAGTATCCCGGGTAGCATCAAAAATAAAAATTCCTCTTTCACTTAAAATCAGCCCGTATTTTTCAACTCTTGGAAGCATAATCAGGGATCTTTCCTTCTCAGGGATAAAGGGACTGGTATTGTTTAATAAATTATACAGTCCCGATGTGGATGTTGAATCAGAAAAAATTGTCGGAACTGATGTATTAAGTCATCGCAGTGATTATAAATTATCACTCAGATGGATAGGTATGATGGCCAATCGGGTAAATTGTGATCTGTCCGCTTCGAAAGGAATCCATGACTGGCAGACTGCGGTAAAAATGATTCTTGTCGGGGCTAAAACCGTTCAGATTGCCTCTGTAATGTACAAGGAAGGATTTAAAATCATTGGCAGTATGACGGAAAATTTAAGTAATTGGATGGATGAGCATAATTACAATACAATTGAAGAATTTCGCGGGAAACTAAGTCTGGATAATTCAATAAATCTCGCTGAATACGAAAGAGTTCATTTTATGAGGTACTTCGGGGATTATAAAAAAGAATGAAGAATCAGTAATCAGTGATCAGACCCCCACGATTTAATAAAAGCGCAAATGGGAACTAACAGTCATTCAACTGTCATTTTGCAAGTCGCACATTTATAAGCAATTAAATTGTGGTTAGATAAAAGTTCGTTAGTTGTCAAATTTACTCAACACTAAATAACTTATTACTGATTACTGATTTCTGATTACTAATGTCATGAAAAAACTTCTTTTATATCTATCGACTTTGGTATTGTTTTTTCCTTTTTCTTCTAACGGACAAGGAAATGCAAATACCGATAATTTCGCTTTTCATACCGTAATTGAAAAAGAAACTGTATATTCAATCGCAAAGCAATATAATATTGCTCCGGATGAGATTTACAAATATAATCCACAGTCCAGAGAGGTTATTAAACCGGGTAATCTTTTAAAAATTCCTTTACCCCGGAAGTATCAAAAGGAACAAATCAAGAACCAAAAAACAAAACCGGCATTCCTTTTACATAAAGTCAAGAGAAAGGAAACCCTTTATTCCATTGCTCAAAAATATAAATGTACACAGGCTCAAATATTAAAACTTAATCCCGGATTATCAGGTCTGCTCAGAAAAGGAACAATTCTGAAAGTTCCCAATCCTGATGCAGAGGCGCGATTTATCACGTCTCCTCAACAATATCCTGCGTCTGCCAACTATATCGATTATCGCATTGTTAGCGGTGATAATTATTTCCAGTTGAAAAAACGTTTTGGTGTAGATAAGGAGGAATTAATTCAAATGAATCCTTCTTTGAAAAATGGTTTTAATGCCGGTAGCATAATTAAAATACCTCTAAAAAATGCCTTGCCTGAGGAAGAGATAAAATCTGAAAATCAACCTGTAACCAATCAGGAATCAACAAATAAAACAGAAGCTGCAAATCGTGAAGGTACTGCTTTTGATGCCCGTAGGGCTTATAATGTAGCGTTTTACCTTCCCTTTTGTGGTGACCTCAACGACTCGGTTAATTTATCGGGAAAAACGAATAATTATCTCGAATTCTTTGAAGGGGCTGCATTAGCGTCAGAGAAAATGGATTCTGAAGGTATGAAGTTAAAGGTCTATGTTTACGACACTTATCAGGATCCTAAGATTGCCGATCAACTTGTAAAAAAGCCGGAATTCCTTTCACTTGATTTGATTATAGGTCCTGTATTTCCGGCATGTCAAAAAACTGTCTCTGAATTAAGTGCCAAAAACCGGATTCCTATGGTATCCCCCTTGTCATCCGACAGCCGTTATGTTTCAACCAATCCATATTATTTTCAAATCAATCCGGATAAAAAAATCAGGTTGACTGGAACAGCAGATTACATAATAAACAATTATTCAAATCAAAACATTATCTTATTAAGCCGAGGGGGCAATAACTATGTCAGGAATATTTTAACAGAAAGGTTCAAAGACACTATTAACCATAAGTTTCATATTTATGATCTGTGGAATAATATACCTGAAGAATTTGATTCCATACATGCGGGACTGGACCCTGAAAATGAGAATATTGTAGTCATGACTGAAGAGGATGAAGCCAATATCAGTGTGGCAATTAACCGGTTATATATAGCGTCGAAAACATATAAAATAACATTGATCGGACTCCAGGAATATTCACGTTTACAAAGTATTAACACTGAATATCTTCATAATCTGAAACTGCACTATCTTGCCCCGTATTTTATAGATTACTCCAATCCTAAGGTAAAAGCTTTTATTGAAAAATACCGCGCGAATTTTTACACTGAGCCTTCACAATTTGCTTTTCAGGGTTATGATGTGACAACCGACTTTCTGAATGATTTAAGACTATACGGGAAGAATTTTGTATCTATGAACCCTTTACCCAGGACCAGTCTGCTGCAGGCTGATTATAATTTTCTTAAGACATCAAATTTTGGCGGATATATAAATAACACTCTTTATATCATAGAATATACTGCCAATTACGAGGTAAGGCTAATTGGCAGGATGAATGTTTCATTTTAATCTCCCCTTTCAGAAATATAAATTGTAGAGACAAGGCATGACATGTCTCTACCGGTTAGAATTCAGCAAGTGATTGTTTTATCAAATCTATCGCCTCCCTCATCTGCGTTTCAGTAATAATTAACGGCGGAGTAAAACGGATCGTATGTTCGTGAGTGGGTTTGGCCAATAATCCTTTATCCTTCATTTTCAAACAAACATCCCATGCTTTTTTCCCCTTCGAAGGACGGATCTGAACGGCATTCAGAAGTCCCTTCCCTCTGACTTCAGCGATGAGAGGAGACTTTATTTTTCTCATTTCGGCCCTGAATACCTCACCCATTTTAAAAGCATTTTCGGCCAGTTTTTCTTCAATCAAAACCTTCATGGCCGCAATAGATACACGGGCGGCAATAGGATTTCCGCCATAGGTCGATCCATGCTCGCCGGGTTTTATGGTGAGCATGATTTCATCATCAGCCAAAACGCAGGAAACAGGCATCATTCCACCTGACAGTGCCTTGCCAAGAATTAATATATCAGGCCGGACAAGTTCATAATCACAGCACAGCATTCTGCCTGTTCGTCCGAGACCTGTCTGAACTTCATCGGCCACAAAGAGAACATTGTTTTTCCTGCACAATTCTGCTGCTTTGGACAAATATCCATCGTCCGGAACAAAAACACCTGCTTCGGCCTGTATAGGTTCCACAAAAAATGCTGCAATATTTGGATTATGCAACTCTTTTTCAAGTGCTTCTATGTCGTTAAATGGTATTTTAATGAATCCCGGAGTATAAGGTCCATAATCATTATAGGCATCAGGATCAGATGACATGGTTATAATGGTAATCGTCCGGCCATGGAAATTGCCGTTACAACATATTATCCTTGCTTCATCTCTGGGAATTCCCTTCACCTTGTATGCCCACTTCCGGATGAGCTTTAAAGCTGTCTCATCAGCCTCCGCACCTGAATTCATCGGCAGAACTTTATCATAGCCAAATAACTTTGACATAAATTCTTCCCATTCTCCGAGCATATTATTATAAAAGGCCCGTGAAGTCAATGTCAGCTTTTTTGCCTGCTCAATAAATGCCTCAACTATTTTAGGATGACAGTGCCCTTGGTTCAGAGCGGAATACGACGCCAGAAAATCAAAGTAACGTTTCCCTTCAACATCCCACACAAAAACTCCTTCCCCACGCTCCAATACAACCGGGATGGGATGATAATTATGTGCGCCAAAACGGTTTTCCCTTTCAATATATTCTAAGGTTTTCATAGTTTAAATCCATTTGGATATTTAACAACAGAGGGATTATTAAGTTTACAAGTTACAATTATTTCTCTGAATATTTATATGATTATCCGATTAGACAAAAAGAAACTATAACAATGTGTTCTACGGTTTAAAACAAAGTTAAAAATCAGATTTTTAACAGGATAAATATCGATTTCTTTCCCGGCACTTTCCGAACATAGTTATTGTCATTTTAACTGTAAAAAATCAGGTTTCCTGTTTCTCCGATCCCGAAGTTTCGAAATTACTGCCTGATATTTTATCCGGGTTTTAATCGTATTTAAAATTATATTTTAATTGATTAAAAACAGTATTTAAATAGTTAAAACAATTTAAGTACTGTAAAAATACTGTAGAAGTACTGAAGAAGGTACGAATAAAGCCCAATATTGAAGAAAGAAAAATTCAGAAAATCTGACTTGGGATTCAGGAAAAATTCCTTTTTAATCTTTGCTTTTAAATCGTCAGGTTAAGGATATTTACTTATGGATATCTTAAATTTGCTTCGGTTTCTGAAGACATATTTCCAAACTGAATCACTGATTAAGATTTTTATCCGGAATATTCTCACTCAATAAAAGTAATCACTACTTTTACATATTTGCAGCGATAACTGAACTTAACAATTTATCAAAACCCACACGGAAAATTGAAATATTAATGACCATGAATAATTCCTTAAATCAATATGAAGTCTGGTTTGTAACCGGCAGTCAGCATCTTTATGGCCCTAAAGTGCTGGAACAGGTGAACAGCAATTCGAAAATAATCGCCGGAGCGTTGAATGAGTCAGCTGAAATACCTGTAAAAGTCATCTTTAAACCCGTTGTTACTACGCCGGCAGAAATAACGGCTCTTTGTCTGGCCGCCAATAATACTCCTTCCTGTATTGGATTGATTATGTGGATGCATACTTTTTCTCCGGCAAAGATGTGGATTTCAGGACTTATGTCGTTACAAAAACCTTTTGTCCATCTGCATACGCAGTTTAATCGCGATCTGCCCTGGTCAGAGATTGATATGGATTTTATGAATCTCAACCAGTCTGCTCACGGCGACAGAGAGTTCGGTTTTATAGGCAGCAGGTTGAGGATACAGCGAAAAGTAGTGGTTGGTCACTGGAAAGAGGAAAAGGTTCAGAAACAGATTGGTCTCTGGACAAGAACAGCGGCAGGATGGAATGAAATGCGAAATCTCAAAGTGGCAAGATGGGGTGATAATATGCGCGAGGTAGCTGTCACTGAAGGTGATAAGGTGGAAGCACAGATTCGTCTTGGAATTTCAGTCAATGGCTTTGGCATTGGAGATTTGGTGCGATCTGTTAATGGAGTTTCAGAATCCCAGATCAATCATCTGGTTGATGAGATTGAGGGGAAATACAATATGATGCCTGATCTGAAAAAAGGTGGTGAGTTTCACGGTTCACTCAGAGAATCGGCAAGAATTGAGCTTGGGATGAGGGCATTTCTGGAACAGGGCGGTTTCAAAGCTTTTACGACGACTTTCGAGGATTTGCATGGATTAATTCAGTTGCCGGGATTTGCAGTTCAGCGTCTTATGGCTGATGGTTATGGCTTTGGCGCTGAAGGCGACTGGAAAACTGCTGCACTTGTCCGTGCGATGAAAGTAATGGGAGAAGGTCTAAAAGGAGGAACATCTTTTATGGAAGATTATACCTATCATCTCTTTCCCGGAGCTAAAAAAGTCCTTGGAGCCCATATGCTTGAGGTCTGTGAGTCGATTGCAGGAAGTATACCCAGGGTGGAAATCCATAAATTGGGAATAGGAGGGAAGGCTGATCCTGTTCGTTCTGTATTTACTGTGGCGCCGGGTAATGCACTGAATGCTTCGCTTATTGATCTCGGTAATCGTTTCCGGTTAATTGTTAATGAAGTGGAAGTGACTGACCTTGATGAACCAATGCCTAAACTGCCGGTGGCAAGCGCTCTATGGATTCCGAAACCTGACCTTGAGATTGCGGCAGGAGCATGGATACTGGCCGGAGGAGCACATCATACTTCATTTAGTCAGTCTGTCCCGGCAGAATGCCTTGAAGACTTTTCCGAGATGGCCGATATTGAGTATTTACTGATCAACGACTCTACCAATCTTACTGATTTCAAAAAGGAGATACGGTGGAATGAAGTATATTATCACATTTTAAAGAGATAAAAGAAAAAACTTACCAATACAATTAACTGTAAATCTAAACTTTATGTCACTTTTAGATTGGATTATTCTTTTATTTTTTCTCTTTTGTCTGTCAGGTATAGTCATTTGGGTATGGAAGCACAAAAAAGACGATACCAGCGATTATTTTCTCTCGGGTAGAAGTGAAACCTGGCTTGCAGTAGGGGCTGCTATCTTTGCCGCCAATATCGGTTCGGAACATCTTGTCGGACTTGCAGGAGCAGGCGCTGAAAGCGGTATGGCCATGGCCCATTGGGAAATGCAGGGATGGATGATTCTCATATTAGGGTGGGTTTTTGTTCCCTTCTATGCTCACAGCAAGGTATTTACTATGCCTGAGTTCCTTTTAAAGCGATACAACAAAAATACAAGTTCCACTCTTTCCGTCATCACCCTGATAAGTTATGTATTGACAAAGGTATCGGTTGCTGCCTTTACGGGAGGCATTTTTCTTGAATCGGTTATGGGAATCGATTTCTGGACAGGAGCAATAGGATTGGTTCTTCTAACAGGAATATTCACTGTATTGGGAGGGATGAAAGGAATTATGACCATCTCTGTGATTCAAGCCCCGATATTGATTATCGGTGCATTGACCATATTGATATTAGGATTATTGAAATTAGGAGGAGGAGCTATTCTTGACGGATGGGTGGAGGTCCTGAAATATTCAGGGAACAATATCCATCTGATTCATTCCAAGGGGGATGTACTCGTTTGATAAATTTCCCGGGATTGGCGTCATCTTCGGCGCATCTATCATCGGATTCTGGTATTGGTGTACAGATCAGCATATTGTACAGAGAGCCCTTGCGGCCAAAAATCTTAATAATGCCAGAAAGGGTACAATTTTAGCCGGCTTTTTAAAGCTCCTGCCTGTCTTTATGTTTCTCATTCCCGGTATGATTGCGGCTGCCTTAAAGGCGAAAGGTGTTGAAGGATTTAATTTTGACAGCAATGATAAAGCTTATGGCACTATGGTAACCTATTTACTGCCGGCCGGTGTAAAAGGTATTGTCGTCGTTGGTTTTATAGCTGCCCTAATGACCTCCCTGGCGGCGCATTTTAATTCTTCAGCCACTCTTTTTACGATTGATTTCTATAAAAATTATCATCCGGAAGCAAGTGAACACCGCCTCGTCTGGATTGGCACGTATAGCGACGATTACAGTGGTGCTTCTCGGCCTGATATGGATTCCCATCATGAGAGGTCTGGGCAATGTGCTTTATGAGTATCTGCAAAATGTTCAATCCCTTATTGCTCCGGCAATTGCAGCCGTATTTTTAATGGGGGTGTTTAACCGGAAGATCACTCCAAAGGCAGGTGAATGGGGGCTTTTACTGGGATTCCTGATTGGGATGTTCCGTCTGGGTCTGATGATCTTTAAAAGATATATTCCTGACGAAAGCCTTTTTGGTATGCTGTTATCGGTAAACTGGCTGCATTTCTGTTTATTCCTGTTTTTCTTCACAATGGGAGCCATGGTGTTGATCAGTTTTATCACACCACGTGCCAGTGAAAAACAGCTTCAGGGACTTACCTATTTTTCAATGAGTAAGGAACAGATTGCAGAAACGCACAACAGCTGGACAAAATGGGATGTTGTCACTTCACTGATAGTTGTTGCATTTTGTGTTGCATTTTATATTCACTTTTGGTAAATTTTTAATCCTTAATAATTAATTCGTCATTTATCAATTGTCATTCGTAATTCGTCATTCGTAATTCTTCTTTGTATATTTGGTTGTCGTAATTTAATTTTACTAAGATGTTGACGGAATTAAAGGAACAAGTGTTCAAGGCTAATCTTGAATTGGTCAGGTATAACCTGGTCCTGTTTACATTTGGCAATGCCAGCGGGATTGACTGGGACAGGGGCCTGGTTGTCATTAAACCAAGCGGTGTGGACTATGATGCACTGACTCCCGATCAGATGGTGGTGGTTGATCTTGAAGGAAAAATCGTTGAGGGTAAACTGCGCCCTTCATCCGATACGCCCACCCATCTTGAACTTTACAAGGCATTTAATCAGATCAGCGGGGTAGCCCATACACATTCCACATTTGCTACAGCATGGGCCCAGGCGGGATTGTCTATACCGATTGCCGGAACAACTCATGCCGACTACTTCGCGGATGATATTCCCTGTACGCGCGACATGAATCATGAAGAAGTCAACAGGGCTTATGAGAAAGAGACGGGGACGGTTATTATAAATGCCTTTCAAGGATTGAATCCCATGCATATTCCGGGCGTCCTTGTTAAGAATCATGGCCCGTTTACCTGGGGAAAGGATGCCATGGATGCTGTCCATAACAGTGTGGTACTGGAAGAGGTCGCAAAGATCGCTTTCATTGCGAAAACTATCAATCCCTTAAGTGCGATGAATCCTTTGTTATCCCTGAAACATTTCGAACGGAAACATGGGAAGAATGCTTATTACGGGCAAAAAAGGTTATTAGACTAAAGGCTAAAGTTAATGAAGAATGAAAGAATTAAGGAATTAAAAAATGAAAGAATATTTAATTCGCCTTTTGACAAATCAGCACATCAGCACATTAACACATCAAATATTTGCCATGAAAAAAATACTTTCTGTTCTACCTTCCCCGGTCTCCGGTCTCCGGACTCCGGTTTCTCTTCTCTCTTTTTTGTTTCTGACATTTTTATTGAATGGAATCAAAGCCCAGCCTAAAAAATTTGACAACATCCTGTATGGGGTGGCTTACTATCAGGAATATATGCCCTATGAGAGGCTGGAGAAAGATGTCCAAATGATGCAGGAAGCGGGCATTTCGGTAGTCCGGCTTGGTGAATCGACCTGGAGCCTCTTTTGAACCAAAGAGGGACAATTTGAATTTGCCTGGATGGACCGCATTATCGACCGGATGCACAAAGCAGGCATAAAGGTTATTCTTGGTACGCCGACCTATTCGATTCCGGCATGGATGGCATTGAAGCATCCTGAACTATTGGTGGAAACGATTGACGGTACTAAAGCAGGATACGGCAAAAGACAGAATTTCGACATTACCAATCCCACTTATTTATTTTACAGTGAAAGGATCATTCGCAAGATGATGGAGCATTATGCAAAAAATCCTGCCATCATCGGATACCAGGTTGATAATGAAACCTCCTCTTACGGAGCGGCGAACTACGATTATTTCAGGGGATTTGTCGATTACATGAAGAAGAAATACAAAACGACCGACACTCTGAATAAGCTCTGGGGACTCAATTACTGGGGAATGACCCTTAACGGCTGGGACGAATTTCCGACAAGAAAAGGCGCTACCAATCCTTCCTATAAACTGGAATGGGACAGGTATAATTTAAAAGTGCCGGCCGATTTTATAACCTGGCAGGCGGGAATTATCCGCGAATATGCCCGTCCCGATCAGTTTGTCACTCATGATTTTATGCCCTGGATCACCAGTCTTGATCAGATTTCGGCCGTCCGAAAGCTGGATATGCCCTCGCTGAACGTGTATCATGGTTCTCAGAATAATGTCAAAGGAGAGGATGTGATGTGGGCCGATGATTTTTACAGGTCGGTAAAAAAGACCAATCACCTTGTTACAGAGACCAACGCGCAAACCACGGGTTGGAATTCAAAGGGACAGTATCCCCCGTTTGACGGTCAGGGAAGGCTCTATGTTTACTCTCACATCGCCAGCGGAGCGAATATGGTGGAATACTGGCACTGGCATTCCATCCATTACGGACAGGAAACCTACTGGAAGGGAGTTCTGAGCCATGACCTGGAACCTAACCGCTTCTATAACGAGGTGAGCCGTACTGCTCACGAGCTTCAGAAAATAGGACCTAAACTGGTAAACCTTAAAATAAAAAACAGGGCAGCGATCCTTTACAGCCATGATTCCGATTTTGGCATCAGCTATATGCCTTTTAAAGATGGTAATGCATACATTACTGCAATGAGCCAGATGCACAAGGCTGCTTTCCGGGAAAACATCGGAGTGGATTTTGTACTTGCCGAAAATGCAGACTTTTCCGGGTATGACCTCTTGCTTGTGCCTCCCTTATATGTTGCGAGCGACTCTCTGCTGAAAAAAATAAGCGATTTTGTGAAAAACGGAGGGAATGTGATCATGTCTGTGAAAAGCGGCTTTTGCGATGAGAATTCGATGGTAAGACCTGTCAAAGCGCCGGGCCCGTTGAGAAAAGCGGCAGGTTTCTACTACCAGGAGTTTTCAAATACAAAGTCTGTTCCCTTACTTGGAGATCCTTTTAAAGTTGGCCCTGAAAAGAATCTGGCGACAGACTGGATTGAATTTCTGATCCCTGAAACTGCAAAAACGCTGGCATCATACGATGATCCCTTCTTTGGAAAATACCCTGCTGTCACGGAAAACAAATTCGGCAAGGGATCTTTCATTTATGAAGGATGTATTGTGACAGATGAGATACAGGAAAAGATTGTAGCTCAAAAGGCTGCAGAAATTGGCCTGATTCCGAAAGAAAATCATATTACTTACCCGATTGTCATAAGACAGGGAACAAATGATCAGGGGAAAACGATCCGTTATTACCTCAATTATTCGGGCAAAGAATCGCAGGTGGTATATGATAAGCCGAAAGGGACAAACCTGTTTACAGATTCATCTGTCACAAAAGGTGATCGCATTGTATTAAAACCTTGGGATGTAGCTATCATCGAAGAATAATTCATTATCTCTCAGGCGGATTCTTTATTCTTAATTTTTAATTCTTAATTAAATATGTATGTAATAGGCATCGATTACGGAACAGACTCCGCGCGGGCAGTCATCATTAATGCCCTGAACGGGGATGAAGTTTCTTCTTCTGTAAAATATTTTCCCCGCTGGATAGAAGGGAAATACTGTGATCCGGCGAAAGACCAGTACCGCCAGCATCCTCTGGATTATATTGAAACGCTTGAGTATACGGTAAGAGAGGCCTTGTCGAAAGCCGGAAAGGAAGTGGCCTCCAAAATTGCAGGAATGTCATTTGATACAACCGGGAGTACTCCGGTATTGGTTAATGAGGAAGGAATCCCGCTTTCATTGCTTCCCGGTTTCGAAGAAAATCCCGATGCTATGTTCGTTTTGTGGAAAGACCATACATCTGTCGGAGAAGCTGAAGAAATTAATACTCTTGCAAAAAAATGGCCTGTCGACTTTACTCAGTTTGAAGGAGGCATTTACTCCTCCGAATGGGTATGGGCAAAAATTCTTCATATACTGAGAGCGGATAAAAAGGTTCGGGAGGCAGCATACTCATGGACAGAACATTGTGACTGGATGCCCGCGCTGTTAACAGGGAAAAGCAAGCCCTCGGAAATACTCAGAAGCCGTTGTGCCGCAGGTCATAAAGCCATGTGGTCGGAAGTTTGGGGAGGGCTTCCCCCTGAAGAATTTTTCACGACACTCGATCCATTGCTTAAGGGGTACAGGGAAAGATTGTATAATAAAACTTATCCAGCCGATGTAAAATTCGGACAGATCACCCCCGAATGGGCGAAACGGCTCGGACTTCCCGGGAATGTAGCCATTGGGGCAGGGGCTTTCGATGCACATATCGGGGCTGTCGGAGGCGGAGTAGCCCCGGGTGTGTTGGTCCGGATCATAGGAACATCGACCTGCGATATAATGGTTGCCTCACATGATCTGATGGATTCCAAATTAATTCCCGGAATATGCGGACAGGTCGATGGATCGGTGATTCCCGGATACATCGGACTTGAAGCCGGACAATCTGCTTTTGGCGATATTTATGCCTGGTTTAAAAATATTGTTTCCTGGCCTGTTGAGAAAATACTATCGAAATCTGAGAGAACAGATAACGTCACCCGTCAGCAGCTTGTAGATGAAGTAATAAGTCAGATCATTCCTGAATTAACGGCTGAGGCCATGAAAATTCCAATTGAGGAATCCGGAATTATTGCTATTGACTGGATGAACGGACGCCGTACTCCTGATGCCAATCAAAAACTGACAGGATCGATTACAGGATTAAAACTGGGATCAACTGCCCCGGCGATATTCCGCGCCCTTGTTGAAGCAACGGCATTCGGTTCCAGGGCTATCGTCGATCGTTTTCAACGGGAAGGAGTGGAGATTAAGGAAATAATAGGATTGGGAGGGGTTGCCAAAAAATCTCCTTTCGTAATGCAGACAATGGCGGATGTGTTGAACTGTCCGATCAAAGTAGCCCGTGCAGAACAAACCTGCGCGCTGGGAGCGGCGATGTTTGCGGCTGTTGCCGCAGGCATTTATCCAAACGTGGAAGAGGCGCAGAAGGCGATGGGCAAGGGATTTGAAACGGAATATCTTCCGGATCCTGTAAGAGTTTTAAAATATGCGGCGATTTATGAGAAATATCTTAAATTGGGACAATTTACCGAAACAAATCTTTGAGCCATGAAACCTGTTTTAACCTCCCTATTTATTTTGGTGTTTTTTCTCACAACTTTTGGCCAGGATAAAAGGACTATGTACTTCCCTAAAACCGAGGTGCCGGTTAAGCAGTTGCCTGAGAAGAAAAATGTCTGGGTATTTATCCTTGCAGGGCAGTCCAATATGGCGGGAAGAGGACAGGTTGAGCCGCAGGATACTGTTCCCGATAAAAGAATCATGACCATCAATTCAAAGGGGCAATTAATCCTGGCAAAGGAACCCCTCCACTTCCAGGAACCGGGAAATGCAGGCCTTGACTGCGGGCTTTCTTTTGCAAGGACGATGATCAAAAACCTTCCCCCCAAGATATCCATACTGGTTATCCCAACTGCCATCGGCGGGAGTTCTATCAGCAAATGGCTCGGCGATTCGCTTTACCGTAATGTGCATCTGCTTTCCAATTTCAGGGAAAAAATGGAGACCGGTAAAAAGTACGGTGAAGTAAAAGCTGTTCTGTGGCACCAGGGCGAGGCCGATGCCACACCTCAAAAGATACCGTTGTACGAGGAAAGGCTGAGATCGCTTTTCAGAAAATTCAGGTTCGCTGCAGGGAACGATAAACTGCCTGTTCTTATGGGCGAGCTGGGGCCCTTCAAATACAACTACGAAGGTTTCCTCAAAATCAATAAAGTCCTGAAGGACTATTCCTCAAAAGACAAATACAGCACTGTCATTCCAACAGGCGATCTGAAAGACAAAGGCGACAGCCTTCATTTCAATTCCGAAAGCCAGCGCATCCTGGGACAGCGGTTTGCAGAGGAATATCTCAGAAAATTCAACCGGAATTAAGGTTCAGACAATACTATTGCAGTGATCCGGGGCCGGAATTAAACCTATATACCTCTCCAAAGATTCCTGCTTTATACTCCCTAAAGGAGAATTCTGTCATGTGATTGCGGAAAGAGTTCGCCGTATCATCCCCGTACCTTGCCTATACCAAATCCATATTTATATACACTATTTCTGCACTATATCTGCACTATTCCTGTACTAATTAGTGTAGAAATAGTGTTTAAATAGTGTTTAGATAGTGTTTATAATATGGTTTTGGTATAGCCCTGGTATAGTGTTGGAGGGAGTAAGGTTATCTCCGGCAGATGACAAACAGGCTTAAAAGTAAGTGAGCGGGTTAAAGGTGGCGGGAGACAGAAACACAGAGTGGCACGGATACGGAATGGTTATCCTGTCAGGCAGCCTGTATCGTCCCCGGTGGCGGGTAAATGAAACAGAAGACCCTAAAGTTTTCCAAAACCTTTAGGGTCTGAAAATGTTCTTTCATTCTATTCCAGCGCCGGAATACCTTTCATAACAGGCGAAATGATCACCTTGAGGCCTTTCCCTGTTTTAATGATTTTTAATGTAGTCTGGTTTTTACCCGATTTAAGGGTTGTTTTTTTTATTGCAGGTATTGGTAATTCCACTTCGGTTTCCCCTCTGTAGATGATCAGACAGTTTCTGCCCTCCGCTTTCAGACTTAGCGATCCATCTGAAGTAGATGATTTTAAGGAGTAACCACCTTCCGTGATTTCGGTCCCTTTGCCAGGATAAAATGAAGTGAGCTTTGTGCCTGCACATCCGGCGACGGTAAGTTATATGAGTAATGGCAGATTGCATGGTAGTTTCCTGTCAAACCGCTGCGTGGTTTGAGCGGGATATAAACCTTTATATTTTGTATATCGCCTGCCATTACTTATACAAAATGTCAAGACACTTTATTTAAGACCTTTAATTCCCTGAATATAGTTAAAATAGCATTAAATCAGAGATGTATCCGGCTTGAATATTGATTTATTTAAATGAGGGGCGCTAAAAAAGCACCCCTCAGATTCATTTTTATTATTGCTAAATCTTTTTGCCGATATAAAATGCATAACCGTAGTATTCGTAGTATTGTCTATACAACTTTTCTTCGAGCCTTTGATAGGCAACAAATCCTTCTGCAAATTTATTTCCGGCGTGCTTTCTCAGAAACCTTTCCTGTGCTTTGACTTTTGCGTCATAATAATGCTCTGTCCAACAATTTACCGGCAGAATAAACGTTGCTATCGGAACGTAACCTGCTTTCTGCATTTGTGCCACTTTGTTCGGGATGGTGTCAATTCCCGGATACGCGTCCATCCAGAATTTTTCAATTTCTTCAGGCCGTTCTTCCGTAAACCATGATGCCTCTGAAACAGCTACAAACCCATCCTTTTTTAAGAATCTCCGCCATTCTCTAAGACCTTTTTCGAAACCAATATTGTAGATTGCACCTTCGCACCAGATAAGGTCTAATTCTTCATCCTCAAATTGTAAGTTGTCCATTGAGCCGACAATACAATTTACTCTTTTTTGCAGATTTAATTTTGCTGCATTGGCATTAAACAAATCAACAAAAGTGGGGAAAAGGTCAACGCCTGTAATCTTTCCCTCAATTTGATCGGCCAGGATCATTGTTTGCCCTCCCGTTCCGCAACCAATATCGGCAATATGCGATTTAGCTGAAAGATTATCTATAAAACTTAATGCTTTAAGAGTTACTTCAGGACTACCGGGTCCTTGTCGTTCTGTTCCCGAAAAGTACTCTACGATCAGATTCACGTCAAAATCGTGAATTGAATTATTATTACTCATGATGTTAAAATTTATTTTAGACTGATACAAGAATATACAACTCTCATAATCACGTCGATATTATACTTAATATATGTGTATGGAAATAACCCTGACAAGAATATGTCTGAGTTGCAAATGGGATAATCAAAGTCATTAAAGACTATGATTATTTACATTACCCGTTCCGAATAAATTTTAAACATCCAAAAATTTTAGTGTTACAAATATACACTATTTTATTATAATCAACTCTCGTTCTTTGTTTTTTAATGTGCTCTAATACTTGTGTAAATTAATTATATGCGTTTATTTTTTCTAATATCGTTAAACCGGAGCGTCATTTATTTCGTTGATTCAAACCGTAATTGTGCCACTTAATTTCTAATCCTGACTGGTTTTGTCTTTTCTCCAAATTTACTTTAACCGGTCATCAAATCCAATGTGTTCAACGATTATTTTATTTGATTTCAAAGGGTTGGATTCCAATATGGGCAAATCCGTTGAAGCTAACCCGTACCAATCTATATATAGTTTCACACGTATTTGTGTTTATGGTACTGATTCTGACAAAATAAATGTGGTACATGGTACACTTCAAATCGGCTGTATACCTTACGGGGGAATGGATACATAAGATTCACGGTGTACCATGTACCATTAATTCTTCTAAAATTCTGTCACAAGGATACCATTCATAACAGGCGGGATGTTTACTTTTACACCAGTTCCCGTTTTTATGACTTTCAGCGTTGTCTGATCATTGCCTGATTTAAGGATTGCCTTTTTTATTGAAGGCATGGGCAGTCCCACCTCAGTTTCCTGGTTACAGCTTATAAGCCAGTTATTTCCATTTGTTTTCAGGCTTGCCGAACCATCTTGTGCAATAGATTTTAAAGAATAACCGCTCTCGGCAATTTCGGTTCCTTTTCCGAGATATAGAGAAGTAAGTTTTTTACCTGTGTAACCTGCAACGCTGAAATACCCGCAAAATGATCCTCCTTCAATTGAATATTTTTTGAGGGGATCAGTCGACTGGTAAATATGCTGAGTTGATTCTCCCTTACCGGAAACCTTTAAAGAGGTGAAAGTTTCGCTGTCAGTTCTTTTGTCGACAGAGATGCTTTCCACACTGTTCCCGTTTTCACCCTTATAAGGCTCATAAACAACGATAAAAGGTTTGGTTTTTGCTTCGGCTTCGGTACGGATGGTAAACAGGGGAAGATCCTTACCACGGTAAACTCTACCCGATGTTTTGGTATGCGGGGAAAAGGCTTTATAGAATGTCCTTCCCTCATTTCCGCCGATCAGGGCCTGCATAAAGATATCATCAGACTTCTCATTTTTAGCTGAAAATCTTGCAATGATATTTCCCGATTGGTTTTCAAGTTTCTGAACATCATTATAAAAGCGGAATCCCGGATAATCCTTTCCCGTCAAAGGGTAGGAAGCAGTGATCGTTTTTAAAGGTTCTCTTTTCTCATTGAAGAAGTCAACCCGGTCGCCGATGTTGTGATAGACGTAATCATTGCTGATTGAATTGTCAGAACGGTAAATATCAACGTAATATCCGGTTTTATCAGATGTCCGTATCACAGCAAGCGTACGCGCTTCGTTGGTATTGGTCGATTTATCAAGATAACGGGTATCTGTAAAGGAATAATCCGGCGAGACAGCCTCCTGATCGGGCATGGGCTCCATGGCCGCCAATTCAATCTGTCCTATTTTTTTTGCCCCTGCTGATCCGCTGAAAGGGACTGAAGCAGATGCTCCTGCGGCAACTACTGTATTGTGAGCGCCCCACTGGGCATAGTAATTCTGGTGCAGCGGGTGTTCGTAATTGGGGCCTGTGCCGGCATCAAGACCCATTTCTGTTCCGCAGCCATACAATTCCATGGACATGCCATTGCAATGATTGTGGTTGTAGGTTGCTCCCTGAACGCCATACATGAGGCCTGTTTCAGGATCCATACCGTTTCGCTGGATAAAATATTTCGCAAAATCAAGGGTCCCGCTCCTTGGCCAGTGGAAATCTGCTTTTGTATCAGGTATTTCAGGCAAAAAGCACAGCAATCCCATATAACCTGACCGTTCGCGATTGTATATACCTCCATCTATTAGCTTTTTTAAACCGGCCAGCATATCAGGCAGAATGGGATCTTTATATTTCACGGCTCCGGTAATTCCGATTTCCAGTGACTGTGCATTCTGTGAATCCCTTCCGGTATCGCCGAATCCGCCTTCTTTAAGATCCGGGTAAGAATATTTGATCATGGCATAGGATGCCTTGAACAGCGCCGGGAAACGCCTGAATATATCGTATCCGTTCTTTTCAAGAGCATAAGCTGAAACCAGCAAACTGCTGACCGGATAATTGTGATAGCCTCCCGGCTCTTTCCAGTGACCGTCAGGAGTAAGCCATTTCTTCACAGTTGAAGGTAAAGCCAACTGACCCCAGCTTCCGTTGATCGTATCTTTTTCAAGAACAAACTGAAGGTAATAATCCCTCTTTTGCTTATTTTCAAGACTTAATGCAGCATAAACCAATGTGGAACTTTCTGCGGCATACCAGTTGTTGTTCCAGAATCCTCTGAAGGCTTCTGTGGATGCAAATTTTTCAAATACAGGTTCATACCAGTGGAGGTCATAACCTTTTTGCTTCATATACGGCTTTACAAAATCATAGGCAAGGATAAGCGGCCGCCAGTCCTGGTCTCCCAAGGTCTGCAAATCCATAAATCCGCACCGTCCCGGACCGATGATCGGCTCCTGGTAATAAGCTCCTTTTGCCCATTGATCAAGAAGATCAGCAGCAAATTTTGCATATTTCTCTTCACCGTTAAGCCAGTAGATAATCGCCGCATCGAGTGCCAGTGAATTAATTTCACCATTAATGGACGTGATATAGCCCTGAGGATCTATCCACTCCTTCTTGCCCGTTTCAGGATTGAAGAGATTCATCAGCTTTGAAGTATCATTCGGCACTATCTCTTCTATTGCAGGCCGGCGGTAGGCTGTGCCATTCTCAGTAACCGGTCCCCTGACATAAGTGTTGATCCTGGTGGTGGGAACAGGGCGCATCACCTTCCCATTTGATCAGCTTCAGTCCGTTATTATCGGCATAAACCTTTGTATATCTTTTCCCGGGAACCCGGTTCATAAGGTAACGGCTCAAAATCCATTGCGGATCAGTTTGATGACGATCAACATATGGAGTGACTTTGTTTTCAATATCCGAGTAAATTGATTTTGCCCAGCCCTGTTGCTCAATTTTTTTCAGCACAACCTCTTTATCTGACCGATTTACAAGGATATGCGGATTCTGGGCTTTCAGGATAATGATGGATGCAAAGACGATAAGGATCACCAAGGATGTTTTCATAAAAAGAAAGTTAAATGAAATGTGGATTTAGTCAGTTATTCAGGTTCTGAAGCTGAAGGCATTGGGATAAAAGGATATTTTCATACCTAATAGTCTGAAGCCTACAGCCTACAGCCTTTTCCGTGGGTTGTACTGGATTCGAACCAGTGACCCCTACCCTGTCAAGGTAATGCTCTAAACCAACTGAGCTAACAACCCAAATTTAATTACCAATTACGAATCAGGAATTACGAATGAAAAATATTTCTAATTCTCTTGGCAAAGATAATAAAAGGCTCAAACGTAACAAGAACCAGTCTTTAATTTCAAGATTCAGAAATGAAAATATATCGTGAAACAACCAATATAAACAGCAGGTACATCATCCAGTGCACTTTCTTGTGCTTTACCTGTGGCGGCTTTCAAGAGGACATAAAAGAATATTCCTCCTGCGATGCCATTGGCAATGCTGTAAGTAAACGGCATCAGGATCATGGTCATAAATGCAGGAAATCCTTCGGTGAAATCGTTAAAATCAACCTCAAGGACAGATGAAACCATCAGTACGCCCACAATGATCAGGGCAGGGGCGGTGGCAGCGCCCGGGATCAGAATGGCCAGCGGAGCAATCAGCAGGGCAAGAAGAAATAATATTCCGGTCGTCACGGCTGTGAGCCCTGTCCGTCCTCCTTCGCTGATTCCTGCGGCGCTCTCCACATAAGCTGTAATGGTGCTTGTTCCCATCAGTGCCCCGAATGAGACGCCGAATGCATCCACAAGCATAGCCTTGCCGATTTTAGGAGAGTTGCCCTTTTTGTCAATCAACCCTGCTTTGCTTGCAGTTCCCACAAGTGTGCCGAAAGTATCGAAAAGCTCGACAAATGTGAATGTGAATACGACCGTCCAGATACCCATCTTTAAAGCCCCTTTCACATCCAGGGCCCCAATGGCGAGATTGCTGAAGTCTGGAAGAGAAACCATTTTAAAATGTTCAGGAATGATCGTGACTCCCAGCGGAATCCCGATAAGTGTGCTTATAATGATGCCGATTAACAAAGCCCCTTTGATTTTTTTTGCCATCAGTACCGCTGTAATACCAAGACCGATAAGACATAGAAGCATTGAAGGATTGCGAAAGGTGCCCATGCTGATGTTCCATTCAAAATATTTCAGGCTCGCCGCCCCTCCGTGTTTTGTGAGCGATTCAAGGGTTGAAGGGAGGACAGAGGTGTCGATCGAGGATGACTTCCGACAATTTCAACCCGATAATGGTAATAAAAAGACCTATCCCAACTGTGATGGCACTTTTTAATGAATTGGGAACTGCTGTAACAAGGATTTGCCGTATCCGGGTAATGGTAAGAACCACAAAAATAACTCCGGAAATAAAAACCGCTCCAAGTGCAACCCTCCAGGGCATTCCCGTACCTAAAACGGCTACAGTGGCAAAAAGGGCATTGAGTCCCATTCCCGGGGCAAGGGCAATAGGAAAATTAACGGCAAGCCCCATCGCGATGGTAACCAATCCTGCTCCGACGGCTGTTGCAAAGAATACAGCATTTCTGTCCATTCCGGTCACAGAAAGAATATTCGGATTAAGGAAAAGAATATAAGCCATTGTCATGAAGGTCGTTATCCCTGCAATGACCTCCGTTCTTACCGTTGTCTTGTATTTTGATAATTTAAACAGTTTTTCTATCATAGGTTCAGATTGTCCATGATCCATTGATGTTTATGACTTATACCTCATCAGCAATCAGCACATTAGCACATCAGCACATCAAAGATTCAATCCTTCTGCAATTGCCCTGTTCAGGTATCTGTTCAGCGGTGCTATAATCTTGTAATTCTCAATCGTCTTTTCCAATAAATCCGGTGAACTAAGATCGGCGGGATCTATCTGATGGCCAAACGCATAATTCCTCGGTTTCAATAAATCAATATATTCCCAATCTTTCGGATAACCCTTGGGAGGTGTTTTCAGGCTGTCGAAATAGCCGTCCGTATAGATTGTTTTGAATTTCTTATCATTAACGATTTTCAAATACTCTTCCGGACGGTAATAAATTTCCTGTCTGATCGCCTTAAGATGTTCAGCCGGGGGCATATAAATTCCTCCTGACTGAAAACATTCTTCCGGCGAAATATGGAAATAATATCCTGCAAATCCTGCTTTAAATCCGCCGCGCGCCATATAACTGCCGTAATTGGTCTTGTACGGTCTTTTGTCATTCGAAAAACGGATATCCCTGTAAATCCTGAACAGACATTCCTTTGGACTTAATGCCGGCAGTTCATCGTCGAATTTCCGTATCTCACTGATCATCATCCCGGTAAATATCATGAATTCTTTCCGCGTCGTTTCGTAGCGCTGACGGTTTATTTCAAACCAGTCACGGTTATTGTTGGCTTCAAGCTCTTTTAAAAAGTCAAGTATCTCTTTCATCGTTCATTTGTGTAATTCGTCAATAATTCGTGTAATTCGTACTTCATTCAAATTTAACCAAATTGAACAAATAAATTATTAAATTGCCCCTTAATTTGATAAAATAATTGAACATAGTCAGATGAGGAATTGCGTGATCATTGTTGCAGGTGGGAGAGGTTCAAGGATGGGTGGCGAAACTCCGAAGCAGTTTTTGCCTCTTGCCGGAACTCCGGTATTAATGCATACAATACACAATTTCTATGAATTTGATGACAAAATTGCAATCATCGTTGTTCTGCCTCAGGATGAAATCGATCAGTGGCAAAAATTATGTGAAAAATACAGCTTTAATATCCCCCATCGGGTTGTTCCCGGAGGCGAGGTACGTTATCATTCAGTAAAAAACGGATTGAATGAAATTCCTGAATGTGACCTTATTGCAGTACACGATGGCGTTCGTCCGCTGGTCGGTCATGAGACTCTGAAACGATGCTTTGAAACAGCGGCAGAAAAAGGCTCGGCAATTCCTGTACTCCCCTCGAATGAATCCGTTCGCCAGGGAACATTGGATAACTCCAAACCTCTCGACCGCAATCGCATTTATCTTGTTCAGACACCTCAAGTTTTTCAGATCTGATATACTGAAAAAGGCATATAACCATCCCTGGATTCCTGAATTTACAGATGATGCCTCTGTTGTCGAGAAATCAGGAACGCCCGTTCACATGGTATTGGGGAATCGGGAAAACATTAAGATCACCTGGCCCGAAGACCTTGAAATCGCTGAATTATTTCTGAAAAATAAATAATTAAGAATGCAAATTCAAACCTAAGATTCTTGATAATTTTAATGTTATATTCGATAAATTATTTCTTAAACCATGAAAAGAAAAATCATTAAGAGGATGGAGATATATTATATTTGCAGCAATAGAAGTGAACTCTCTGCAAATTAAGTGGAAACTATAATCGGAAAATGAGCGTTAAAAAAATGTATGATTTGACGTTGAATGGTACAATAGTGGGAAAATATTTCGATACGAAGGAACACAATTATCCAATCTTTGAAATTCAGGATAATAGGATTGGAATTCAGAACAATAAACTAGATAAAGATATGAGGGGTTTATTTGAATATTGACAAAAAGGTGATTCAATTTTTAAAAAAATGGGTAACTTGGAGTTGAATGTTAATCGGAATTCGCAGGATACAAATTTTGTGATGAAGATATTTTGTATTTAATTCATAAAATTTCAAATAAATTAATTAAATAAATAATGAAATAAAAGCCTTATCCTGTATATTGATCTGCATATCATCACATTAGCACATCATTTGTTTTTTGTAGAGACGCGCAGCGTGCATCTCGGCTTGAACATGATCATCAAACAAGTTTAAATTGTTAACTTTCAAACAAATCTACACACATCAACAAATCGGATATTTGTCCAGAGAGATGCACACCGTGCGTCTCTGCCAGGTCACAGGCAGAATGTGGTATTTGATTGAACAAGAGCTAATATGGGGGAGGTTATGATCAAAGGTGAATGAAAATGCATCATTATGATAAAAAAGTGTCACAGAGGGAAAAGCGAACCTATCATGAATCAAATATAAATGGGGTGCCTGCCGCAATTTTTACAATATAAAGTTAAATAGAAATAATGCCGTTTGATTAAAATAATGGCTAAATAAGGCTTAATATGGCTTAATACGGATTTAGGCTGTTACGTAGAGACGCGATTAATCGCGTCTCTACCAATAATGACACAAATCACCAAATAATTATCAATTATCAACTTTCAATTGTCAATTCATCATTTCGATAGTTAACAATAAATTGAATTCACCCCCTCCGTACTCCGCTCCGTACTCCCTCCGTACCAAGTCTATATTCGCTCTAAGACGTCATTAATCATAATATCTAAATTTCATTATTCTCAGATACCCCTTGCAGAGTTGTTTGATTCTTTTTTACTCCCTATATTTGAGCTTTCTTATTTAAAATTGATCATATATCATGAAATCCAAACTTCTGTTTTCGTTGATACTGGCAACAGGTTATTTGTGCTCATTTGGTGCAGATTTTAAGCCGGACAAAAAACTTATCGGACGACTCTCTGAACAAATGAACTACCTTGTCTCTCATACAAAAAACGACAAGTTGGTTCCCCGTTCATTCGTTGACGGAAAGTATAACATGGTAAAGCCTTCTGACTGGACAAGCGGCTTTGTCGCAGGTGATTATTGGTTCATGTACGAACTGACCCATGATAAAAAATGGGAAGAAACAGCCGTCGAAAATACCCTTAAGCTGGATGGTATTCAATACCTGACCAATACCCATGATATCGGTTTCATGGTTTATTGCAGTTATGGCAATGCCTACCGGATCACAAAAGATGAAGCCTATAAAAAGGTTATTCTTCAGGCTGCCGAATCATTGAGCAAACGATTCAATCCCAAAGTAGGATGCATCCGCTCCTGGGATTTTGGGCCCTGGCAGTATCCCGTGATCATTGACAACATGATGAACCTGGAAATGGTGTTCCGGGCTTCAGAAATTTCAGGCAATCCGAAATACCGCGAGATAGCCGTAAGTCACGCCAATACCACGCTTAAGAATCATTTCCGTGCCAATATGAGCTCTTATCACCTGGTTGATTACGATACTATTACAGGGAAACCCATTAAAAAACAAACCTATCAGGGCTTGAACGATGAATCGTCATGGGCAAGGGGACAGGCATGGGGTTTATACGGATTTACAGTTGCCTGCCGTGAAACCGGCGATAAAAAATATCTCGATGCCGCTAAAAAAATTGCAAGGTATATTGCGTCAAACCTTCCTGAAGATAAGATACCCTATTGGGATTTCAGCGCGCCGGTAACACCGCAGACCGAGAGGGATGTCTCTGCCGCTTCAATCACAGCTTCTGCATTGTATATGCTTAGTAATCTGACTGATAACAAAAGTGAGAAAAAAGAATTTTCAGGCCTGGCTGACCAGATCATGACCAGTCTCAGCTCTCCGGCTTATCTGAACAAATACGGCGAGGGAGGCGGATTCCTTTTGAAACATTATGTCGGAGGGAAACCATTGAATCTGGAAGTGGATGCATCAGTCAACTATGCGGACTATTACTACCTTGAGGCATTGAAAAACAGGATGAAGTAAAGGAACCCATCATCTCTGGAATCAAGACTGAACGAATTAACTTGGCGATCAAAGAGCAGATGTAATATCTTTGAAAATCACTATATTTGTTAAAATTATTTGATATGAAAAGTGCAGCGCTTCATTTTAGTGATATTGTGGATGAAATTTACAGTCTGCCTCTTGAGGAAAAACTTGAGTTGAAGAATTTACTGGAGCATAATATTTCCGAAGAAAGAAGGGATGAAATAATTAGCAATTATAAGCAGTCAAAAGAAGAGCAAAAATCAGGAAAACTGAAATTTTCATCCTCGGTAGAAGAACTAAAAAAAATGCTGTAGTGGAAATCGCTTTTAGTGATTCATTCAAAAAAGCTTACAAAAAAAGGGTTAAATCATCAGAATCAGAAAAAGAATTCTGGATGTGTGTTGAATTGTTTATTAAAGATCCCTTTAACCTCAGACTGAAAACACACAAATTATCAGGAAAGTTAAAAGGTCTTTGGAGTTTTTCTGTTGAATATGATGTGCGGGTTGTATTTTATTTTACTAAAGACAAGCCCCCAAAGGCAGTTTTAATCGATATTGGATCACACGAGCAAGTATATTAATTATACTATTCTAATCATGAAGTCTGATACTCTCGTTTCGAATAAATCATAAACTTATGTCAAGAAAAGTATTTTCCCTTTTGTTTGTTTTGTCGATCATCTACAGTCATTCTCACGCTGGTGAATATTATGTTTCCAGAAGTGGGACTAATCAGGGAGGCGCTTCATGGACCTCAGCCTGGAATGAATTTGACCAGGTGAACTGGAAAACTGTACCCTCCGGGAGTACTCTTTACATCGCGGCAGGCACCTATACGACCTCATTTCCTACGCTTACCGTATCGGGAATCACAATAAAACGGGCAACTGTATCCGATCACGGGACTGGTGAAGGATGGAATGACTCCCTGGACGGCGTAGTGCTGGTAGATCATGCTCCGACCTGTTTTCTTGATGTGAAAGATGTTGATGGATTTATTTTTGACGGAGCTTCTCATTCTCCCTGGAAATTCAAAGAACAGGGCATTACAGGGAAAAGTGGTCAGCTTTTAGTGAGGAATTCCAAAAATGTGGTAATTCGCAATGTAGAATTAGACGGGCAAAACGAAAAAACGCTAAACTGGGGCCCCGAAGACGGACTGCGCGTTGTTTATACGGATCACCTGTTGGTTGAACATTGCTACATACACGATTTCAGACAATATTTCGGCGAGGTGGAATACGCACATGAGGACGCAGTCCAGATGCCCAGCGGTAATAACGTAACTTTCCGCTATAATATTTTTTCCAACTGCGGTATGCTCCTTTATCTGGGCGATATCGGTTGGGACAACCAATGGGTCAATGGCATCACAATCGAACACAACCTCTTTTACTGTGAAAGCGGAATTGGGGCGGGCTGCTATAATGCAGTTGTTTTTGGAGGCATCAATAAATTCGGCAGGGATACGACGAGAATTGAAAATAATACCTTTGCCATCCGCAGTGATGAGCGCGGAAGCAGAAGGGTCTTATACTATTCAGGAAGAGGTATGAACAATAAAACCAACAACTACTTTCGCAACAATCTGATATACAACAGTTCCCTTGGAGATATCAACCAGGTGCCTGACCATTCTTACAACTGCTATTACAATCCTTTCAAACCCAAGGATGTTCTGACCGAAACAGGTGGAATTATTGCCGATCCTTTGTTTGTCGACTATACCTTCAATGATTTTCATCTGCAAAAATCCTCACCGTGTATTAACAAAGGGACAAAGCTCGGTTGGAAATTTGATCTGGATGGAAATAAGATCAAAGGCAAGCCGGATTTGGGATGCTTTGAATTTGTAAAACAGAAACATAAGTAGCGACGACTATTAAATCCGAAAGGTATATACCCATTACAATTCATAACTCTCCCGATAGCTATCGGGATTATATCTTATATCTCATCTCTGATTAGAAATGGCCTATTTTGGTGAAATAGCCGCCTTGCTTACTGCCCTGTTTTGGATGGTTACCAGCCTTTCATTTGAATCGGCTGGCAAAAAGGTCGGTTCCCTCTCGGTCAACCTGATCCGCCTGCTGATTGCATTTTTGATTTACGGAATTGTAGACTATTTCAGAAGAGGTTTTTTCCTCCCCCTGGATGCAGGGGCCGAACGCTGGATGTGGCTGATCCTATCAGGTATAGTCGGTTTCGTTATGGGCGATTTGTTTCTTTTCGAAGCTTATGTGGTGATCGGCGCCCGTATTTCCATGCTGATCATGGCGCTGGCTCCCCCCATAACGGCTTTTGTAAGCTGGCTGATGCTTGGGGAAGTCCTCACTCCAAAGAGCTGGTTGGGAATGATTGTGACTCTTACAGGAATTGCAATTGTCATTCTGAAACGTGAAAAGAGGGAGTTAGACTCAACCGCAAGAAGGAAAATAACGACCAATTACAGCCTGGCAGGAATATTACTTGCTTTTGGAGGAGCAGTAGGTCAGGCAGTTGGTCTTGTTCTCAGTAAAAAAGGAATGGGAGATTATGATGCCTTTGCAGCTTCCCATATTCGTGTAATTGCCGGACTGATCGGATTTGCCATCCTTGTCCTCATCATGAAACGTACCCAAAATCTTTGGAAAGCTTTGCATCACCTGTCAGCCATGAAAAGAATCACTTTAGGCGCCTTTTTCGGTCCCTTTCTTGGCGTAGCCTTTTCACTTCTTGCCATTCAGCATACGGAAACAGGCATTGCCGCTACCCTTATGTCGATCGTACCCGTGCTGATTATTGCCCCGGCAGTCCTGATTTTTCATGAAAAGGTCAACTGGAAAGAAATCATTGGCGCAGTGATTACAGTCGGGGGAGTTGCACTTTTTTTCTTATAAATCTTATAATTTTCACTATTGTCCGGATAAATTTTCTATTAGGAAAAAGATTCTTTCACTCCATTTCATTCCGTTCAGAATGACAGCGGGTTATGTTTTTTAGGACTATTGGGAAGGGTGGTTTGGCGGCCGGGCCGCCAAACCACCCTTCCCAATAACAAACGCCCTTCAAATGAATGTCATTCTGAGAGCTTACCCCAAAAAAATGGGGCATGATATGATAATGACAGGGAGTGGAGATCCCTCATTCCACTTCGTTTCATTCAGGATGACATTTGGGATCTTTTTATGAGGAGGAGAGGAGGGGGCGGCAACGCCGCCCCCTCCTCTCCTCCTCCCCCTCCTCAAAGACGAACTGTCATTCCGATGCGAAGCGAGGAATCTATTATTTCCTTCAAAAATCTGTCATTGGTAACGAAGTGAAGAATCTTTTTAAATTTCCCCTGACAGGAAAGAATTTTTTAATGATCTGCTAAGATGTCAGATAGAATCCGCTTTTAAAGTCCCTTTTGAAGAAAAAATTACAAAAAGATTTGTATAACATTCATTTCCTGACAGTTTACAGCCTAAAGTCTATATCCCCTTTTCATTCGTAGTTCCTCATTCGTCATTCGTCATTCGTAATTATTCCTTTATCACCTTCACTTCCATCTTTATATCTTTCACCGGCCGATCATTTGGCCCCATCTCCTGCGAAGCAATTTTATCTACAACATCCATTCCTTCAATCACTTCTCCGAAGACAGTATATTCTCCGTCCAAGTCTGGAACTCCTCCTATAGTGGTATAATAATGATACTGCTCATCGGAGAGTTTGTAAGGATTCTCTTTAGCCTTTTCCATCGCCTCCTTCTTTATCCTCTCAACCAGTTTATCGAATCCAGCCTTGTCATTATTCTTCTGAAACATCTGAAAAGAATCTCTCTTTGCAAGGGCCAACTGATTCATCATTTTTTGAGGCAACTGCTGATTTGCACTTTCTATTAAGGCAGGAATCTGGTTTGGTGGGATAACTTGTCCCTGAACAATATAAAACTGTGATCCCGATGATCTTTTCTCCGGATTGATATTATCACCCATCCGGGCTGCCGCCAGTGCACCCCTTTTATGAATAAATTTAGGATTGATCTCTGCCTCGATGGTGTATCCCGGCCCTCCTTTACCAAGCTTTTCGCCGGGTTGGGCATTCTTCGTGGTGGGGTCGCCTCCCTGGATCATAAAACCTTTGATAACTCTGTGAAACAAGGTCCCGTCATAAAAACCTTCTTTGGCGAGTTTGAGGAAATTATCCCTGTGCTTCGGTGTCTCGTTGTAGAGAACAAGCTTAATGTTGCCGAATTCCGTCTTGATCAATACCTGCGGACCGTCAAGGTTGGAATTGTTTTGTGCGTGGCTGCATGAAAATACCGTCAGGCTGGCCAGCAAAAGGGCGGTGCAAAATATCCTGTTCATAATTGATTATTATTCTTTAAGCTCAAAGATAATACAAATCCACGACTCCAATAAGATATGTTCATTCTCGATTCGTAATTATAAAGATAAAAGTAAAAAGTAAAAAGATAAAAGTGAAAGGGGGCCTTTTCGTCTTTCGCCTTTTGTCTTTTGTCTTAATTCGTGGAATTCGCAATTACTAATTTTGTTAAATTTGCAAATCTGCTGATTAACACTTTCAGGATGAATGAACTTACTTTATACAATACGCTGAGCAGGACGAAAGAGATTTTTCAGCCTTTGAATCCGGGACATGTCGGAATGTATGTTTGCGGTCCGACCGTTTATGGCGAAGCGCACCTTGGCCATGCACGTCCTGCCGTAACATTTGATCTCCTTTTCCGATATCTGAAGCATTTGGGTTATAAAGTAAGATACGTCCGCAATATTACCGATGTCGGACATCTTGTGAATGACGCTGACGAGGGTGAAGATAAGATTGAGGTCAAAGCGCGTGTTGAAGAGCTTGAACCAATGGAAGTTGTTCAGCTTTACACATACAATTACCGTGAGAATATGATTAAGCTCAACGTTCTTCCGCCGAGTATCGAACCTGCGGCTTCAGGTCATATTATCGAACAGATTGAGACGGTAAAAAAGATAATGGAATCCGGATATGCCTATGAAACAAACGGATCAGTCTATTTCGATGTTGAAAAATATGCTGCCTCCTTTCCTTATGGCGAGCTTTCAGGAAGAAAAATTGAAGATCTCTATGCCAACACCCGCAGCCTTGAAGGGCAGGATGAGAAAAAATCGGGTCTTGATTTTGCCCTCTGGAAAAAAGCCACCGCGGGACATATTATGCACTGGCCTTCTCCATGGAGCGAGGGCTATCCCGGATGGCATATCGAATGTACCGCAATGAGTACAAAATATTTAGGGGAAACATTTGATATTCATGGCGGAGGCCTCGATCTTTTATTTCCTCATCATGAGGCCGAGGTGGCTCAGGGCGTTGCCGGGTTCGGTCATCATACTGTCCGTCACTGGATGCACAACAACCTGATCACGATAAATGGTCAGAAAATGGGCAAATCACTGGGAAACTTCATCACTCTCGCTGAACTCTTTTCAGGATCGCACTCCTTACTTGAAAAAGCTTATTCCCCAATGTGTATAAGGTTTTTCATCCTTCAGGCCCATTACCGCAGTCCGCTCGATTTCTCCAATGCTGCGCTGCAGGCCGCAGAAAAGGGTCTGGAGCGATTGCTCAATGCAGTTGCACTTCTTGATGAACTGAAACCTTCTGACACTTCCACTATCGATATATCCGGACTACGGAACAGATGCTATGATGCACTAAATGATGACCTCAACAGCCCTGTACTGATCTCCCACCTTTTTGACGGAGTGCGGATGATCAATTCAATAAAACAGGGTTCAGAAATGATCTCTGCAACTGATCTTGAGACTCTTAAGAAATTGTACAATGATTTCGTAATTGATATATTGGGTCTTCGGAACGATATTTCTTCCGATGCTTCAGCCAATGATGAGTTGATGGGAGAAGTTGTTGATTTTCTGCTCAATCTGCGCCTTGAAGCAAAAACAAAAAAAGACTGGGCGACTGCTGACACTATCCGTACCCGCCTCACTGATCTCGGTTTTGTCATTAAGGATACAAAGGATGGCTTCGAGTGGGAGCTGAAAAAGGAATCTTTATAATATTAAGTTAATAAAAGGCTTGCTATATAACAATATATTCAAAAAGATATCTCCGCTTTTGCTCCGCTTTTGGTCCGTGTTAAGTCCGCTTTCGCCTTTATCCCCAAAATTATCATAATACTACAAATGGAAATTCTGAATTATGATAAAGTAGGTTTTTCTTTTATATTTCTTTAACCTGTATATTTCTTTAACCTGTTAAATGGCTATTCATAAAAAATCATCCCATCATCCCATCAATTCCTTCATTTTTAAAATATAAAAAGGCCGGGAAGCTGACTTTCCCGGCCTTCGTAGCCTCACCGCGACTCGAACGCGAATTTAAAGTTTAGGAAACTTCCGTTCTATCCCTTGAACTATGAGGCCATCTTCTTTGCATTAGCACATCCTCACATCAGCACATCAGTACCTTTTGCAACCGCAAAAATAGTCCATTTTTCTCAGAAGATATAATTCGGAAAACTTTATTCAATTTCAAGCCTGGGTTACCGGTATCGGGATTTTATTGAGTTGGTTGGCTGCCTCCTCCAATACTTTATTCGGCCTGGCAAAACAAACCCTGATCAGATGATTTTTGATCTTTTCATGCTGAAATACTGAAAGAGGTATTGTGGCAACGCCAAATTCTGTAATAAGTTTTGTGGCAAAGTCAACATCCGTTAAATCAGAAATCTCACTGTAATCGAGCAACTGGAAATAAGTTGACATTGTGGGAATAATTTTAAAACGGCTGTTAACCAGCAAATCGATAAAATAATCTCTTTTACTTTGATGGAAAGCACAAATTTCCTTAAAATTCTGGCCGTCCTTAAGAAACTCAGCAAGGGCATGTTGAGCAGGCGCATTTACGCTGAATCCCTGGAACTGTTGAATCTTTCTGAATTCAGTCATTAATTTTTCGGGTCCGGTAATATGTCCGATTCCCCACCCGTATATATTAAAAGCAGGACCAAATGAAGAAACTACAAGACTCTTGGCAGCCAATTCAGGAAGTGAATTAAGACTATAAAAGTTGTGTTCATCATAGATGAGATGATCAAATACTTCATTGCTCAGAATGATAATCCGCGTACCGTTGATCATCCTTTTTATCTGGTTAAGATCTTCCTCTCCAAGAAGCTGACCTATTGGATTTTGTGGATTGTTAATTATAATCATTCGAGTCTTGGAGGATACCAGTTTTTTAACTTCGTCCCAGTCTATTTTAAAATCAGGATATTTCAGACTCACAAAAATGGGACGGCCGCCGTTCAATTCAATATATGGAGCAAATGATTCCTGAACAGGCTCAAAAATAATGACTTCATCCCCATCCTTGATAAAGGTACTGATTGCAGTTGTTATAGCATGAGCTGGTCCTGCGGTGATTGTAATTTCTGTTTCAGGATTGAAGTCAGTCTTATTTTGATGGTTAACCAGCTTGATAATCTCTTCTCTCAATGATTCCACTCCTTCGTCAGGAGCATTTCCATTGTTGCCCAGCCTCATATTTTTTGATACCAGTTCAATTAGCCTTTCAGGACAGGCAAACTCAGATACCGGCGTGGCCAAATCAATAGCTTTTAACCCATTTGCCAGATCCCTGAATGACGCGAATACACTCTTCTTAAGTGCCGACTTTGATGAAACCATTTTTATCAGGTTGATAACACAAAAATAGTAAAATTTTTTAACATTTTTTTTCTTTATCATCCGGGAACATCTGATTAATCCGGTCCAGAATAAAACATATCCCCTTTTGATGCTGTTAATGAAGTACTTCCCTCAATATATCAAGCGATTTCGAGCCAATTTTGCTTCCCAGGTGTAAACTGAAATATTCAACCAAACGATCTGGCAGAACATTTCGAATTGTCTGATCTATATGGATTTCGGAGGTATTTTCATAAGTCATATCTAATAATGCTGAAAATACGGAACTTTCTTCTTTATTCAGATAATGAGGATGCGAAGGAATTGCAGGAACAAAAACACCCGCCATCAAATCATAATAAACTGATTCTTTCGAAAAATTATTGGTGGGTCCAAAACCAAGAAATCGTGAAAGCTGAACAAGAAAAATCAGGTAAAAATTGGCAACCCCTTCATGAATCAGATCAAGGACCTGAATTGAATAAAAGAGGAATTGAAACAAAGCTGGGTTGGATTCTTCCTCACGCAGGACTTTGTTAAGTATCTCAGCCAGAAATATGGCCTGGCTTGATTTGTTAATGTCAAAAGGTAAAGAACTGAATGGATAGGCATTCTTGAGTTCTTTGATGTGCTGCAAATCCCTCCCGGGCTTATGATACATTTCCAGTTCGACTAAAAACAGGGACTGCAATTGATTACCTTTCACAGGAGATTTCTTTCCCCTTGTTCCATGCACAAGGAATGACACTCTCCCAAACAATTCGGTATAAATTGTCGTGATTATGCTTGTCTCACCATATTTCAGGCTGTGAAGCACTATCCCCCTCGTCTTTTGTAACATACTTCAATTTATAATAGGCTGTAGGCCAAAGGAGAAAAAAATGATTCACCATAAATTGCACGGATTCTCACAGATTCAGAAAGATTCCCAAAGTTGTAAAAAAATCTGTGTTAATCTGTGTAATCTGTGGTGAAAAAATAATCCCGATCATCTGACAGTCTGCAGTCTGAAAGCTATTTTTCATTCCTGATTTTTTCATTTTTTCCTTCTCAATAACCAAACACTATATCTTTAATTCATTAATTTTTTATTCAGCCTTCAGCCTTTAGTTTACAGCCTGTTTTTCATTCTTTCATTCGTAATTCGTAATTCGTAATTCTTCGTACAGCCTACTCTTTCATTCCTTAATTCCTTCATTCTGCAGGTATCCCACAAGTTTTGCAACAGCTCTTCCCCGGTGGCTGATCCTGTTCTTTTCTTCAGGTGATAAACTTGCAAAAGAATGTTCATACCCGTCAGGCCTGAATATCGGATCATATCCAAAACCTCCGGAACCCTCTTCTTCTCTCAGGATCACTCCAGCCGCGATTCCTTCAAACTGATGTTCAATGCCGCCCATGATCAGAGAAAAAACACATCTGAAACGGGCTCTCCTGTCGGTGACATCTTTCATTTTCTCAAGAACCTTTCTCATATTGGCTTCAGGGCTCTTTTCTTCCCCGGCATAACGGGCTGAATAGACGCCGGGCTCATTTCCAAGAGCCTTTATTTCAAGCCCTGTATCGTCTGCAAAACAATCCATCCCATACTTTTTCCAAATGTAATCCGATTTTTGCGAAGCATTGCTTTCAAGAGTTGTCCCTGTCTCAGGTATTTCCTCATCACATCCGATGTCATTGAGGCTGAGCAATTCAAATTCTCCCTTCAAAATCTGCCGCAGTTCCCTTAGCTTATGTTCGTTATTTGTGGCAAAAACAAGTTTTCTCATTCTATTTCATCCGATTTTCAACAAAATTAACCTATTTAAGAAGTTAATTATAAATTTTCGTGTAATTTGGTGCTTTTGTGATTTTGTGGCAAAAAAATAATAGCTGCAAAATAATCAGAACACTAAATTAAATAATTGAACTTGTTATACAGAATCTAATGAAAACATTATTCCTTGCAGTATTTATACTCTTATTTATCCGGGCAAATGCACAGGATCAGCGTCAGCATCTGGTTGACAGCCTTATAAGTAAACTGACTGTTAAAAAGGATATACGATACAACCTTTCCGGTCGTCCATTATTATTGGATATTTATTATCCGCCAAACTATCGTGGTGAACGACTGCCCTGTGTAGTATGGATCCATGGAGGAGGCCTGACCAATCCCAAATTGACAAAAGATTACGATATCGTCCGATGGGGTGCCGCAACTTCTGCACTGAATGGATTTATTGCTGTATCTGTCGATTACAGGTTGGTTACCGAGGCGCCCTTGCCTGCGGCGATTGAAGATTGCAGCACCGCAATCCGCTTTCTCAAAGCCAATGCTGATAAATTCCATATAAATCGCTTTAAAATCGGAGTCGTGGGAGAATCTTCGGGTGGCTATTTAAGTGCCTTTATGATCTTCTCCGGCGATACAGATAAATTTAAGACAAACGACTGGAAAGATTGGTCTGATAAGGTGGCCTGCGGGGTAATCTGGTACGGCTATACCAAACACCCTAAAACTGAATTCGATGTGCTTGATTATATCACTCCTGATGATCCTCCGGTTTTAATAATTCACGGTCAGAAAGATAAAGTCGTTCCTTTGCAGAATGCCTATAATATTGAGAAGAAATGCAAAGAGAATAAACTGGATGTGGGTCTTGTGGTCATTAAAAATGCCGATCACGGTTTCTTTGATGTAAACGGAAAGTTTGAAGACTATAAAAAACATACTGAAGAGGCCTTAAAGTTGACGAATGACTTTTTCAAAAGGCATTTAATCGATTGAACCAAGCTCCTTCAGAGAAGTCTTGCTCAATAGATCATACGTATTGTTCCTCAATTCTTTAAATACGATCCTGATTTTGCACTGAGATTCATCTTTACAAAATTCACACGGCTGGTAGGACTTTTCTGAAACGCAGGAAAGCATCGCGATGGTTCCTTCAAAATGACGGATGATCTCCAAAAGGGTTATTTCCTCTGGCTTGCGAAGCAAATAATAACCACCGCTTTTCCCAAGCTTGCTTCCGAGGTACCCCTGTCTCTTCAATTCAAGCAATATATTCTCCAGAAACCTTTGGGGAATGTTTTCACTTTTGGCTATTTCACTGATCAGGATGGCTCCCCGTCCATGCTCCCTGGCCAGTTTGATTAAGGCCATCACGGCGTATCTCGTTCTCTTCGATAAAAGCATAAGCTTGGATGTTAAAACAATAAAGAGTTTTTATGAATCATATAAATCATTTAATCAGGTAATTCAAGGTTCATCCCCTTTTGCTGATTACATTCAGTTTTTCCAGATCGTTGATGATGATCCTTCTGCCCTCAAGGGTGATAATTCCCTCTTTGTTGAAGCGCGAAAGCGTTACGATCACATTCTCATATGAACAAGCGGCGAATTCCGCTATTTCTTTCCGTGAAAGTTCAAACGGATACTCACCGTCTTTATATACATATTCCCATAAATAAATCAGAATATCGGCTATCCTTCCGTTAACCTGTTTATTGGCAAGACTGATAAAATTCAGTATGGAAGACTGAAACATTTCAACAGTCCGCTCTGCCATGGCGAGTACCAAATTGCCATGCTTCAATGGCAACATTTCGCAACAAACGATTATCAATCAGGCAAATATCGCAATCTTCAACGGCTACCACCGAAAATACATTGGTTTCATGAAAAAACATATTTGCAGCTCCCAGTAATTTGGTCCCTTTTACAATTGCCGTAATAAAAGGCTTTTCGGATTCATCCTCATGAATGAATTTAACTATCCCCTTATGAAGAAATACGAGATGAGTCGATTTTGTACCTCGTTTAAAAATTATTTCCCCTTT
Organism: uncultured Bacteroidia bacterium; assembly: GCA_963810555.1. Taxonomy (GTDB): domain Bacteria; phylum Bacteroidota; class Bacteroidia; order Bacteroidales; family Prolixibacteraceae. The sequence goes on from CAWENX010000006.1 coordinate 488,799, forward strand.
TTTAAAATGAATGGGAATGGATGCACTTCTTATCGTCTCAAATTCATCCTCCTCAACGTACTGACAGGTAATATACCTAAACAGACAAGTACTGCAATCGTAAAGATTTTGCCTTTTTTCAAACATAACTTTGATATTCAGGTTTGGATTATGAAATATTTAATATCACAAGTTTAATTAATTGATACAAATGTACACTAAATCGATGGATTTGATTAAATATTTGATCCCGAAACTTCGGGATGAAAAAGAGAAGAATTCAAAGCTATGAAATGATCACATCAGCCATCCCGATCATGAACATTTTTTCCCGCCTTTCCCTTTTTCCGTTCTCCCGTCTCCGGTCTCCGGTCTCCATCTCCAGTCTCCCTTTTCCGGTCTCCGGTCCTCCCTGTCTTATTTATGGATTCCGCATTCTTTGGTTTCAGGATTTTCCCACCACCACCGGCCGGAACGTACATCTTCGCCGGGACTTACACTTCTTGTGCAAGGCTGGCAGCCTATGCTCGGAAAACCTTTATCATGTAGCGAATTATAAGGAATTTTATTGGATTTTACATATTCCCAAACCTGATCATCGCTCCATTTGATTAAAGGATTTAACTTGATCAATCCATTGGTGTGGTCCCATTCAACATATTGCATTTCCTTTCTTGTCGGGGACTGATCATGACGCAGACCGCAAATCCAGACTTTTAAACCGGACAAAGCTCTCCGCAGTTGATTTATTTTCCTGATCCGGCAGCAGAGTTTTCTATTTTCAATGCTATCATAAAATAAGTTGATTCCATTTCTATTGACCATTTCCTCAACCTCCTCAGCGGAAGGAAAATACACCTGAATTTTTATTCCGTATTTGTGATTAGTCCTGTAAATCAGATCATAAGTTTCAGGGAAGAGGCGTCCTGTATCTAAAGTAAAAATTCTGACTCCTTTATCAATGGAACAAATCATATGTGTCAGCACCTGGTCCTCAACACCGAGACTGCTTGCCAGGGCAACAGACCCTTTATACTTAGAAAGAAAAGCGGACAGTATCTGTTCCGCACTTAGATTATCAAATTCTTCATTTAGCAATAAAATATCTTCTTTAGTCATTCAGGGACATTTTTAGGATTTTGACAATACAAAAATATATTTCATGAATCAAAGAATTTCCTTATAATTGAAACAATTTCAAAAATAACCAATCCGGGATGGAAAAAATATCAAAATAAGGAAATCAGCATAAAAGTATTATAACTCTTCAATAAAATTTCATACAAAAATGTCAGTTGACATATTGGAAATATTAAATATTTAATATTTGAATAATAAAAATTACATATTCCTTCAAATCAATTGTGACTTTAAGAAGATTTACTTTGTAATATATTTGCCTAAAGACAATCCAAATAATTTAAAAGGATCGAAAGTTAATTGTCAATTGTCAATTATCAATTGTCAATTTTAAATACCTCTTTTATGCAGAAAAATAAAATCAGCCATATACGTGAACTTGAATCGGAATCGATTTTTGTCATCCGTGAAGTGGCTGCACAATTTGAGAGACCGGTCATGCTTTTCTCAGGCGGGAAAGATTCAATTGTAATGTTTTATATGGCATACAAGGCATTTTACCCTTCAAAAGTTCCGTTTCCGCTGATGCATATTGATACAGGCCATAATTTTGATGAAACAATAAAATATCGTGATGACCTGGCTGAAAAAACAGGAGTAAAGATAATTGTCAGATTTGTCCAGGATTCAATTGATAAGGGTCGGGTGGCAGAGGAAAAGGGAACAGGCGCAAGCCGCAATGTCTTGCAAACAGTGACATTACTTGATGCTATCGAAGAATTGAAATTTGACTGTGCCATGGGGGGAGGCCGTCGTGATGAAGAGAAAGCGCGTGCAAAAGAACGTTTTTTTTCACATCGTGATGAATTCGGACAATGGGATCCTAAAAATCAAAGGCCTGAACTCTGGAATCTTTTCAATGGGGCTAAAAATATAGGCGAACACTTCCGTGTATTTCCCCTCAGCAACTGGACTGAAATGGATATCTGGCAGTACATCCTTCTTGAGAATATTGAGATGCCTTCGCTTTATTTTACACACAGGAGGGAAGTATTTAACCGTGATGGCATGTGGCTTGCTAATGCACCGTTTATGAAACTGAAAAATGGCGAAAAAGCGGAAGTCCATAATGTAAGATGCCGGACAATTGGTGATATAACCTGCACAGGTCTAACCTTATCAGAAGCCAATACGCTGGAAGATATAATCCTTGAGGTTGCCGGAAGCCGCATTACAGAACGCGGTGGAAGAGCTGATGACAGACGCTCCGAAGCTGCAATGGAAGACCGGAAACGGGAGGGATACTTCTGAGAATTATGAATTAAGAATTATAAATAAAGAATTCTAAATGGAAGATCAGTGTGAAGCCAATTAAAATAACTAATGACTATTGAATGACTATTGAATGACAATTGAACATTGAAACTTTAATATTGAACATTGAAAGAAAACGGATATCTTGATATGGAGCTTCTTCGGTTTACGACAGCCGGAAGCGTTGACGATGGTAAAAGCACACTGATCGGAAGACTCTTATTCGACAGTAAAGCTATTTTTGAGGATCAGATGGAAGCCATTGAAAGGGCAAGTTTAGGCAGGGGAGGTGAGGAAATTAACCTGGCGCTCCTGACTGATGGTCTCAGGGCCGAAAGAGAACAGGGCATTACTATCGATGTAGCCTACCGTTATTTTGCCACGCCAAAGCGTAAATTTATTATTGCTGATACTCCCGGACATATTCAGTATACAAGAAATATGGTGACCGGTGCATCAACTGCCAATGCAGCAATCATACTTGTGGATGCACGGAACGGCGTTATTGAACAGACCAGGCGTCATGCCTATATCGCAACCTTATTGAATATTCCTCATATTGTGGTTTGTGTGAACAAGATGGATCTTGTGAATTTTGATCAGGAGATATTTCAACAAATTAAAAATGATTTTATTGGTATTGCCGAAAAACTGGGAAAACAGGACCTGCATTTTTTGCCAATAAGCGCCAAACTGGGTGATAATGTGGTTGAAAAATCACAAAATATGCAATGGTACAATGGCTTAACCTTAATAGGCTTACTTGAAAGTATTCCGGTTGGCAATGATTGGAATTTTAAAGATGCGAGATTTCCGGTTCAGTATGTTATACGTCCAATCTCTGATAAGTATCATGACTACCGCGGATATGCAGGCCGGGTATCAAGTGGTATATTTTATGTCGGACAGGAAGTGGCTGTTCTGCCCGGCGGATTCAAATCAAAAATTGAAGCCATTGATTTTGCAAATAAGAGCCTCCAAAAGGCTTTTCCTCCTCAATCCGTTACGATCAGGCTTAAGGATGAGATCGATGTAAGCCGCGGATCAATGATCGTTGACGCAAAAAATCAGCCCAAAATCAGCCAGGAAATAGAACTGATGATTTGTTGGCTTAATGAAAAGCCTTTGATTATCAGGGGTAAATATCTTCTCAAACATACTACAAATGAACTGCGTTGCCTTGTTGCAGAGGTGCATTGTAAGATAAATATCAATACGGCTGAGGAGATTTATGATGACAAACAGATCGGGTTAAATGAAATAGCCAGAATAAGTATAAAAACAACTAAACCTTTGTTTTTCGATTCTTATAAACAAAACCGCGATACAGGAAGCCTTGTCCTGATAGACGAAGAAACAAACAATGTTGTCGGAGCAGGAATGATAATTTAACATTCCGCAAAATACCAGGTGAAAATATGAATTTTTTAATATTTATCATTTAATTATTGCATAGTAATGTACACTAAATTGATAGATATTATTGACTATCTTTGATAATCTATTGTGATCAGATGTCTAATTATTAATATACTGGCAGTTGCAGCAGCGCTGGTCCTGTCACCTAAATCATCTTTAAGTCAGAACGAGCTTAAGGGGAGGATATCCCTTTCCGGTGCCTTTGCGCTGTATCCGATGGCCGTTAGATGGGCTTATGAATTCAGGGAACTGTATCCCAATGTAAAGATAGATATTTCTGCAGGCGGAGCCGGAAAAGGCATAACAGATGTATTGAATGACATGGTGGATATCGGGATGGTTTCAAGGGAACTTTATCCTGAAGAAATCAGTAAAGGCGCATTTGCATTTGCAGTGGCAAAAGATGCTGTGGTGCCGGTAATAAGTGCAAAGAATCCGGCACTCAACTATTTAATGTTGAATGGTTTGAAACCCGGTGAGGCTAAGGATATATTCATTACCGGAAAATTGAAAACCTGGAACCATGTCGGTTATATCAATCTTAAAGCTCCGGTTCATGTTTATACGAGAGCCGATGCCTGCGGAGCTGCTGAAGTATGGGCAGATTATTTTGGTGAAATGCAGGAAGATCTTTTGGGAAGCGCAGTATTTGGCGATCCCGGTCTGACATTGGCAGTTTCAAGGGATCCGCTGGGAATAGGTTACAGCAATATGGGTTATACTTATGATTTAAAAACTAAACAACAAATTCCGGGAATACGATTAGTCCCGTTAGATTTGAACGAAAACGGTAAAATTGACAGGGATGAGGATTTTTACAATTCGATGGATGATTTAGCCATTGCAGTCTCAACTTTGAAATACCCTTCACCACCGGCACGCGATCTTTATTTTGTTGTTCATCAGAAACCCCAAAGCAAAATCGTGATTGAATTCCTGAAATGGATATTGACTGAAGGCCGGAAGTATGTCAAAGAAACTGGATTTATCAATCTTCCGGAAGAAAAAGCTGACAAAGGAATTGAAAAAGATTTACTGATCATGTTAAAGGCAAGATTATTTAAGGATAAAGTTGCACGGTATTATATGCTGTTTATCACTTTATTATTCCTCTTATTCTTTTTCATTATAGGATTTGGATTATTGGTCAAAGCTCTTCCCGTGGTTCAGGAAAAGAATTTATGGACTCTGCTTACGACAAGCAACTGGAGACCTTTCAAGGGCGAATTCGGTTTTGCTTCTTACATTCTGAGCACGGTCTATGTCACCTTCCTTGCTATCATCATTGCCCTGCCTCTGTCGCTTCTCACCGCCATTTATATGATAGAGTATGCATCTCCCAGGATACGTCGCATCTTTAATCCTGTGGTTGATTTACTGGCAGGTATACCTTCCGTGATATATGGAGTTTGGGGAACGCTCACACTTATACCATTTATTTCTCAAAACCTTGCACCTCATTTTGTCGATTATTCAACAGGCTATAGTGTCCTTGCAGGCGGAGTAGTGCTGGCCATTATGATTATCCCCTTAATTATCAGTATCCTTATGGAAGTTTTTTCATCCATACCCAGGGAAATGAGAGAAGCTTCGCTTTCTCTTGGTGCAACCAAATGGCAAACGGTTAAAAAAGTAATCATCCGTAAATCATTTCCTGGAATTGTTGCGGCAATAGTATTGGCCATCTCACGTGCATTTGGAGAAACAATTGCCGTATTGATGGTGTGCGGGAATTTTACACAGATTCCCAAATCAGTATTTGATGCCTGTTATCCTTTGCCGGCATTGATTGCCAACAATTACGGCGAGATGATGTCGGTACCCCGCTATGAGTCAGCTTTAATGCTGGCAGCCTTTTTATTATTTATCATCATTGTTGTCTTCAATGTCTTTTCCCGGTTAGTCCTGGTACAAATTGATAAAAGATATCATCTATGAAAAAAATCGAGGAAAAATTCTTCAAATATTTAATGATCGGATCGACCATTCTGATCATGAGTATTCTTTTGTATATTATGTATATCATTATCAGAAAGGGGCTTCCTTCTCTTACGTGGGATATGGTTTCAAAAATACCTTCCGGTGGATTTTATCTTGGCAAAGAAGGCGGAGTATTGAATGCAATTCTTGGCTCGGTATACCTGATCGTCGGTTCCGTCACATTGAGTCTGATAATCAGCATTCCCATAGTGATGTTCTTAAATTTCTCCCTGAGAAAGAAAAGCCGGTTCTCCTCTTTTGCACGTTTGACTTTTGATATGTTATTCGGAATCCCTTCAATAGTCTATGGAGCTTTTGGATTTATGCTGATGATATTTTTCGGTTTAAGGGCTTCGCTTTTAGGTGGCATCATTGCCGTTACCATGCTTATCATTCCTGTTATGATCCGTTCACTGGATGAAGTAGCCGTTTTGATACCGCGTGAATTAACTGAAGCCGTAAAATCTCTTGGAGCCACAAATTATGAATCCATTAAAGTTATAATCCGGCAGTTAATACCAGGGATTTCCACTGCGGTACTCTTATCGGTCGGGAAGAGGAATAGGGGATGCAGCAACTGTTCTTTTTACGGCAGGTTATACGTGACAGTATTCCGTCCTCCTTCAGTCAGCCTGCTGCAACCCTGCCTTTAGCGATTTTCTTCCAATTAAACAGTCCCATTGAAGAGGTGCAGAACAGGGCTTATGCATCAGCGCTTATTCTCACCCTGATAATTCTGGCATTAAGTTTTAGTGCAAGATTTTTAAGCCGGAGATTATCAAAAAATATAATCAAATAGATATGGAAACTATCCCGACAATAATCCTGGGGAAGGCCCCTGTAGAGACAAGACATGCCTTGTCTCTGCAAATCCCCCGCCCATCTCCCACACCGCATATTGTCATTGAGAATCTGAATATTCATATTCATGACAGTCATGTGTTGAAAAATATCAACATGGAAATCCCAGACAAAAAAATAACCTGTATCATTGGTCCCTCAGGATGTGGAAAAACAACATTACTTCGGTCGCTCAACCGGCTGCATGATGACTCCAAAGAAGTTAAGATAACAGGAAAATTGTTCGTGGATAATGAAAATATCTATTCTGATGACACAGAAGTAACCCACATTCGAAAAAAGATGGGCCTGCTGGCCCAGCGTCCCTTTTCATTGCCGATGTCAATATTTGAAAATGTGGCCTACGGTCCCCGTATCCACGGTGTGAGAGGAAGAAAAAAATTATATAAGATTGTCAAACATCAATTGTTGTCTGTAGGTCTGTGGGATGAAGTAAAAGACCGTTTGAAGTCGCCCGCTTCACGTCTGTCAATTGGACAGCAGCAACGCCTTTGTCTTGCAAGAGGATTGGCTGTTGAACCGGAAATAATATTAGGTGATGAGGCGACTTCTGCACTCGATCCGATCTCTTCACGGACAATTGAAGAACTATTTCTCTCATTAAAAGACAGATACACCATAGTACTCGTCACCCATACATTGAGACAGGCCAAACGGATTGCCGATTACGTTGCATTTATCTATATGGGAAAGCTGATCGAATTCGGTACTGCCGAACAGGTATTTAATCATCCAAAGGAAAAACTGACAAAAGAATATATTGAAGGAGGATTTAGTTAAATAAATAACAAAATCTTCTCCATAAATCATTTAATTTCATTAAAATTGGAATAATTTAGTAAACCGTCTGGAGTGATAATGAGTGTCAACTATAATGAAGTTAAATGATTGATTGTGCAAAGTGCCGATAAAATCAATGTAATTATTGCCGATTCCCAGTTCCTTATTGTCGAATCACTGAAATCAGTGCTGAAATCGGGAAACCGGTTTTTGGTAAAAGCAATAGTTTCTTCCAAATCTGAATTGCTTAATGCGCTTAATGAATTTTCCGACGGTCTTTTGATCACTGACTTTAATTTAATCGATTACAATGGGACAGCAGAATTAATAGAAATCCAGCATAAACATCCCGGAATTTCCCTTTTAATCCTTACCAACTCTTTAACAAGATCTGAATTTAACACGCTTACTTCAAACGGATTTAAAGATATTATTTACAAAACTGCTGACAGAGATGAGATTCTTGCTGCAATTGATCTGACATTAAAAGGGAAAAGATATTTTTCAGAAGAAATTCTTGAAATGCTGATAGCCCCGGCGAACAACAAACCGTCGGATATAAATCCTGTTCCTCTGACTGCCTCTGAAATGGAAATAGTTAAATTGATTGCAGGTGGATTAACCGCAAAAGAAATAGCCCTGAAAAGACATATCAGTTTTCATACGGTAAATACTCACCGGAAAAATATCTTCCGGAAACTTGGCGTTTCCAACACTTCCGAATTGATTATGGCAGCCATTAAAGCAGGTTGGATCGACAATATCGAATATTATATTTAAGTCTGCTGTCAGCATAGACATATTTTCCTCCCTTCAACTCTATACCTTCCTTATATCATCTTCATACCTTCTTCGATGTTTGTTCGATACTTATTCGATGTTTGTTCGATAACTAGTATTCAAAATGTATTAAAACTACAAAAAAACTAACTTTACGAAGCGAAGATATTAAGGAGATAATAGCAGGATGTTATCTGCCAGATGGCGGACTGGTGGAAGAGGGAACCTGGCTTTAAATAATTACAATGGAAATAACTTAATTTGAGTGTCGCCATGAAACGGATGGAATTGTAAACGATCAAAATCACCTCTTACTTTGTTATCAACCAAATATGTTCATACCTAATTTTAGGTATAATAATTACCTCATACAAGGTATTGTTTATCATTTAATTTTGTCAAATCTTTGAACTATAAATAAATACTGAAAAACTATGACAAAAATTGCTAAAAATCTGACCGATTTAATTGGAAATACTCCATTGCTGGAACTTACCAATTTTAAAAGAAAACATAACCTCTCAGCCAAAATCATTGCAAAGCTGGAATACTATAATCCTCTTGGAAGCGTGAAGGACAGAATAGGTTATGCCATGATCAAAGATGCTGAAGAGAAGGGGAAAATCAATAAGGATACGGTAATTATTGAACCGACAAGCGGAAATACAGGTATTGCTCTGGCTTTTGTGGCTGCCGCCAAAGGTTACAGGTTAATATTGACCATGCCTGAAACATTTAGCGCAGAACGCCGCAATCTGTTAAAAGCCTTAGGGGCGGAACTTGTCCTGACTCCCGGAAGTGAAGGCATGAAAGGAGCTATAAAAAAATCAGAAGAACTGGCCGCTGAGATACCGAATTCATTCATTCCCCAACAGTTTAAAAATCCTGCCAATCCTGAAATTCACAGAAAAACAACCGCAGAAGAAATCTGGAATGATACCGGTGGAAATGTCGATATTTTTGTTGCAGGAATCGGAACAGGCGGAACAATTACCGGGGTAGGTGAAGTTCTGAAGCAAAGAAAACCAAACATTAAAGTTGTTGCAGTTGAACCAACTGATTCCCCTGTGCTTTCAGGCGGAAATCCGGGACCGCATAAAATTCAGGGCATCGGAGCTGGTTTTATTCCTGATGTTCTGAATGTTAATATTATCGACGAAATCGTTACGGTTAAAAATGAAGAGGCTTTCGAAACCAGCCGTGACCTGGCAAAGACAGAAGGGCTTCTTGTCGGAATTTCTTCAGGTGCCGCAGCCTTTGCAGCTTTGCAGGTTGCAAAACGACCGGAAAATAAGGGGAAAAATATTGTGGTTATCCTTCCTGACACGGGCGAACGGTATTTATCAACCACACTTTACCAATTTAAAGAATAAATGATTAATCTTTTGTTCGTTCATTCATTATCCCGAAGTTTCGGGATTCACCGTTCTTAAAATACCGGCTTTCTCCCCTTCGTTTGTAACAAAGGGGTAATGGTCATAAGTTTTTAACTTAATTTTTTAATTCTTAAAGGGAATTTTTCTAAAGGCAATTTCTTTTTCAAAGAGATTGATGATTAAAAATCTTAATTAAAAAATTCAGGCTTTGCTATAAATGGATTGAATAACAAGTCCTGCAAGAGTAAATCCATAGATGGCCGTAATATGTGCAACTGTACCATTAATCACAGCTTTTTTAGTACTCCAGTCATGGTTTTCTGAATCATCATCTTCAGAATTCTTATAGAGGTTATTTATGGAATCGGCCTCAACCTTCGGATTAATTAAGTCCTTATTTTCAAGCCTTTCCTCACTGTAAACACACAGAAATTCTTTTGCCGGGAGTTCTCCCCTGCGGATATATTTCCTGATTTTTGCTGCAAAAGGACAACCTTTGACCTGCCAGAATTCACTGACCTTGATTTGAGTGGGATCCAAACGAAGCGAGGCCCCCATCGAAGAGAAAAATGCAGCGCTTGTTTGTGTTGCATTCCTGATCAGGAGTACTTTATTGCTTAAACTGTCAATGGCGTCGATGATGAAATTATAACTCCCAAGATTGAACTCATCTTTGTTTTTATGGCTATAAATCTTTTGAATGGCTTCTATTTCCGCGGATGGATTGATCTCCAGCAGCCTTTTTTTCAATACTTCCGTTTTTACCTGTCCGATGGTTTGAGTCGTGGCCTGTAATTGCCTGTTCAGGTTGGAGACCACAATCCTGTCCGAATCCACGATAGTAAGTTTCCTGATACCGCTTCTTATCAGGCTTTCGGCACACCAGCTCCCGACTCCCCCTAATCCGAAGATAATCACCTTCTTTTCGGCCATCTTCTCCATAATCTCACTCCCAAGCAATAATTCGGTGCGCTGGAATATCTCCTTTTCAATCTTCATCTCACTACATATCTTCTGAATCAACCTGTTGAATTAAAGCGCGAAAATAATAAAAAGCAAGTGGAAATTTTAAATCAGCCATTTTTCCCTTAAGACTTTAAGAATCTTTTCTTCCAGATAAATTTTATTTAATCTAAATAATCAAATAACAAGGTAATACGTTCTCTTTCTTTGAATCGAACAACACTTTCGCATTTCCACTTGTTATATAGGGTTATAAGAAAAGTGTTATGAATAAAAGACTTTTGGCATTGCTTTTTTTTGGAGTTTTCATGGGGGCTATGGATTTGGCTATCCTCGGACCTGCCCTTCATTCAATCCAAAATACTTTTCACGTCACACACCGGCAAATTATCTGGATCATTAATAGTTACGTTTTATTCAACTTAATAAGCACACCTTTGTTGTCTAAACTTTCCGATCTTCGCGGCAGAAGAATAATTTATATTTATTCAATCTTAATTTTTGCCATAGGATCATTGGTTGTAATTTTCTCTACGGGTTTCTACCTCGTTATTCTGGGACGTAGTATTCAGGGATTTGGATCAGGCGGATTATTCCCTGTTGCTTCATCCGTTATCGGAGATACATTTCCGAAAGATAAGCAGGGTTCTGCTCTCGGACTTTTAAGCGCTGTATACGGATTGGCTTTTCTTATCGGTCCTGTAATCGGTGGTCTTCTTTTGTTACTAAGCTGGCGCTGGGTTTTTGTTATAAATTTGCCTTTGGCTGTAGCTCTGATTATCGGATCACTAAAACTTTTACCATCAAAACATATTGAAAAAGAAAGTTCTTTCGACTGGGTTGGTACAATATTACTGGTTTCATGTCTTGCATTATTTGCCTTTTCTCTTAACCGTATAAACACAAAGGATTTTATTGCTTCATTGATTTCATTCAAGGTACTCCCTTTTCTTATGACCTCCTTTCTTATATTCCCTTTTTTTATTTACCATCAGAAAAAAGTCTCCAATCCGATTATCAATATCCAATTATTCCGGTCAAAACAGTTGGTTATTGTTTATCTTCTGGCTCTTGGAGCTGGTCTGGGAGAGGCGGGAATGATTTTTATCCCTGGTTTTGCAAAAGAAGCTTTCGGGTTAAGCAATTCAAATGCCAGCTTTTCTCTTGTTCCAATGCTTATAGCTTTACTGATAGGTGCTGTGATCGCCGGCCGTCTTATTGATATAATGGGGCCTAAATATATATTGTTGTTCGGAACAGTGATATTTACAATAGGGTTACTGGGTCTCTGGAAGGCCTCAGGAAAACTGAATGGTTTTTATGTTTCAGAAGCAATTTTGGGATTAGGTTTTTCTTCAATAATAGGCGCTCCAATACGATATGTAGTCAATAGGGAAACTGTGGAGGGTAACAGGGCATCAGGTCAGGGAGTATTGACAATTTCAATGAGTGTGGGGCTGTTAATGAGTGCATCACTGATGGGAGCACTTATAGCAAGTCTGGGGGGCGGAACTTCCGGTTATAAAGGTGCCTATTTTTCATTAGCCCTTGTTTCAGCCTTAATGATTTTTGCCTCATTAGGTCTAAAAAGAAAAATTAAACGAGGTAAACCTTCTTAATCCCCATTCGTCACTTCTAAATTCCATCTTGTTCACCTTTCCACCTTATCACTTTATTTCTTTACTCATTATCTGAGTTTTTACATTTAATTCTGAAAGCATGAACAAATTTTGCTTTTGTTCGTTTCATTATGTCGAAGCTTAATTTTAACTAATATTTATGGGAGGTCAGCAACATGAAAATTAACCACAAAATTCAAACCCTGTTTGCAATAATTCTGACAGGTATCCTTGTATCATTCATGCAAGGATGTAGTTCATCGTATTATGTTGTCCATCAATATAAGCCGGTAACTGTTAGCGATATAATACAAATGAGTAAAGACAAGGTTCCCCCGTCAACAATTATTCAGAAAATTAAAAAATCGCATACACTGTATAAACTTTCGGCAAGCCAATTAGCCGATTTAGAAAAACAGGGAGTTTCGCCGGAGGTAATTAATTACATGGAACAAACACACCTTAACGCAGTACGTCATAACCAGCAACTTGAAGACTCGTATTATTGGTGGCCGGGATGGGATGGTTATTATTATGGCGGTCCGGCATTTGGATGGCCTGATGATTATTGGGACTGGAACTGGGGTGGTGACTTCGATTCTGGAGACGAAGGGGATTTTGAAAATCATTGAGGAGGCAGGTTCTGATATTAAATTTCTATGGTGAATTCTTAATTCATTTAATTCATTATCGTAATAATCGATGGGGTAAATAATGGTCATTTTTTTGACCATTATTTGTTTATATCAAAATATGTCGTATGTTTGCGACATTAGAAATAGCGTTATGAACAAATCTGAAAAATTTGATGAATCCTTACAGGAGTTGGCACGCTTTGCCAAAGTGATCTCACATCCTGCCCGTCTGGCAATCCTTGAATTTCTTGCTGAATCAGAAACCTGTATGTCAGGCGATGTATCCGATTACCTGCCTCTCGGCCGCACAACAGTATCTCAACATTTGAAAGAATTAAGAGAAATCGGTCTGATTCAGGGAGATATCGATGGCCTGAAAATAAATTACTGCCTGCGTGCGGATAAAATTAACAGCTTCCTCGACCTTTTCGATGCTTTCTTCGATAAGGTCGGAAATGCCAAAACATTCTGTAAAATAAAATAATTCGTCTCCCGATAGCTATCGGGATCGTGTAATTCGTAAAAATGAAAATACTGATTTTATGTACAGGTAACAGTTGCCGAAGTCAGATGGCCCATGGCTTCCTGCAGTCTTTCGATAAAAATCTGGTTGTTCGTTCGGCCGGGACAGCGGCAACAGGAAAAGTCAATGAAACAGCCATCGACAGTTATGAAAGAAGCGGGTATTGATATCAGCAGCCATATATCCGTTAAAATAGATAAATATCTTGCCGAGGATTGGGATTATGTGATAACTGTCTGTAATGAAGCCAATGAAGTTTGCCCTTATTTTCCCGGTAAGGTAATACACCGTCTGCATATGGGATTTGAAGATCCATCAAAGGTTAATGGAACCAATGATTATATCCTGAGTGAGTTTCGAAGAGTCCGGGATGAAATTAAAGAAGCTTTTTATAAATTATATCAATCCGAAATACAAGCCGGAAATGGGAATTAATTTTGACATTCAGACACTTAAACCAGTTATATACAATATCCCGGAAGCCCGCTCAAACCTTACCCGGTCAGATTATTGGGGCGCTGTAAAAGTCAGATGGGGAATAGGACGGAATAATTACAGGGTTGCTCCCGGTCTTTATAAAGTAGGCAAACCTGATAATCAGGCAGATGTATTTGTTTCTGCCAATTACAAATTGTCATTTGATACACTCAGGAAAAACCTTGATTCGCTTAATGCCTGGATATTGGTTCTCGATACAAAAGGAATCAACGTCTGGTGTGCTGCTGGGAAAGGAACCTTCGGCACCGAGAATCTGGTCCGAGGCATTAAAAATTCTTCTCTTGACACTATAGTTAAACACCGAAGGATAATTGTTCCTCAATTAGGTGCCGTGGGTGTTGCAGCTCATACAGTGAGAGAATTTACGGGCTTCCGCGTTATATATGGTCCTGTGTGCGCCAAAGATATAAAAGCCTTTATTGAGAACGGTTTTAAGGCTGATGCAAAAATGAGAAAGGTAACTTTTCCCTTTTTCGACAGGGCAAAACTGATTCCTGTTGATATGATGCAGGGGAAATACAGGCTTTTAATTGCCGCATTTACCCTGTTCTTTCTTTCAGGTCTCGACCAAAGGGGATTTCTTTTCAACAAAATGATAGCTACGGGTCTTTATCCTTTAACCAACATATTTTCAGCTTATTTAGCCGGGATAGTTGTAGCTCCTTTATTGCTTCCTGTTATTCCGTTCAGGGCTTTTGCGCTGAAAGGAGCCTTCTGGGGCATCGTCTCAACAATGGTAATAAGCTATTTTATCAAAGCTCCCTTAATTGAATCCTTTGCTCTCGGATTGATTAATGTTGCCGTTGCTTCATTTATGACAATGAATTTTACCGGTTCTTCAACCTATACATCTCTTTCAGGGGTAAAAAAGGAAATGAAATGGGCTGTCCCTTTGCAGATAGCTTTTGTCTCGACAGGTCTTATTCTGTTTATTATTTCCAAATTGATCTGACATGAAGAATATGCAATATTTAAGAAATACGGTTACTCTAAGCCTCGATACAAATCTCTGCAACGGTTGCGGAATGTGTGCCATAGTCTGTCCTCATGCAGTCTTTGAAATCATAAAAGGCAAAGCCGGCATAACAGATATAAACGACTGTATGGAGTGCGGGGCCTGTGCCCGGAACTGCAAAGTTGGGGCAATAACTGTCAATTCAGGTGTTGGCTGTGCTGCCGGAATTATAAGAGGTATTCTTACCAATTCCGAACCCACCTGCGACTGCTCCAAAGAAAAAGTGGTGAAATGTTGTTAATTTTCAAATTAATATGAAGCTATCATTTTTCGACAGATATTTCACATTATGGATCTTCCTTGTAATGCTTGCAGGAGTTATGATTGGTTATTTCATACCGGGCATTTCTGGTTTCTGGAATTCAATGAGTTCAGGAACAACCAATATTCCAATAGCCATAGGACTTGTACTGATGATGTATCCGCCATTGGCAAAAGTCAGGTATGAAAAATTGCCTCTTGTTTTCAGGAATCTTAAACTGCTGAGTTTTTCTCTTACTCAGAACTGGATCATCGGTCCTATAGTGATGTTCTTACTGGCCATAGTTTTCCTTCATAATTATCCCGGTCTTATGGTCGGAGTTATTCTGGTTGGTTTAGCGCGCTGCATTGCAATGGTCTTGGTATGGAATGACCTTGCTAAAGGCGACGCTGAATTGGCTGCCGGACTCGTTGCATTCAATGCCATTTTTCAGATGCTGTTATATTCGGTTTATGCATTCGTATTTATAACATTATTGCCTCCGCTGTTTGGACTCAAAGGAGCAGTGGTCGAAGTTTCAATTTCACAGATTGCCTGTAACCGTATTAATATATCTTGGAATTCCTTTTGCTGCCGGACTGATATCCAATCTGCTTTTTCGTTCCTGGAAAGGTAGTAAATGGTACTTTTCGAAGTTTATTCCCAAAATATCTGTCTTGACTCCGTTGGCTCTGTTGTTCACTATTTTCGTAATGTTCTCCCTGAAGGGTGAAAAAATAATCGGACTGCCCCTTGATGTGATTCGTGTTGCTGTCCCTTACACCATTTATTTCGGGTTAATGTTTTTCAGTACATTTTTTGTCGCTAAATGGAGCGGGGAAGAATACGAAAAATCGACTACTCTTGCCTTTACCGCGGGGAGCAATGACTTTGAACTTGCCATTGCCGTAGCGATTGCGGTCTTTGGCATCAATTCGCAAACAGCATTTGCAACGGTGATCGGCCCTCTTGTTGAAGTGCCGGTTCTTATCCTCCTGGTCAATGCGGCGCTTTACTTTAAACGAAGGTATTTTTTAAAACCTGTAGTTTAATATTATGGTTAGTGCGATTAAAAAGGCAATACGGACTTAATACGAGCCTAACACGAGCCTGACAGGGAGGCAGGATTTTGGAGTTATTGTTAAATATATATATCCTTTCAAATTGTTTTTAACGATTCAACCCATTAGGGAAACGGAGACACTAAGGGATAGGGTGAAAGGGATTGAAAAAAGAGGCCAAAAATTGTGAATTACAAAATCGCTGCAGCCAGGGATTTTGGAAAGCTAAAAATATTCTGACATCATAGTTAATATCGTTTATTACAGGGAAAACATTTTTATTTCTGATTATTTGGATTATTTAAAATCATTTCGTTATTTTACGAAATACTTAAATGAGGAATTTAAAAAGGAAATCAGATGGAAAATCATTTAAAAATACTGGGCACAGGATGTTCCAAATGCAGGACTTTGGAAAAATTAACTGCTGAAGTAGTTAAAGAAAACAATTTCCAGGCTGATATTCAAAAAGTGGAAGATATAATTCAGATTATGAATTATCATGTTCTTTCAACCCCTGCCCTTGTGATAAACGAAAAGGTTGTATTCAGCGGCAGGGTGCCTTCCAAAACTGAAATAAGATCATACATCAATAAAGAAATCAATGGCTAAAGTAAATTATCCTGAGAACCATATTCAGATGGCCAGATTTGCGAAGGCAATGGGACATCCTGCAAGGCTTTATATTTTGGAAAAGCTCTCCGGCATGAATTCGTGCTGTTACAGCGGCGATATTGCTGAGGAATTGAAAATTGGCCGATCTACACTCTCCCAGCATCTTAAAGAATTAAAATTGGCGGGATTGATTCAGGGTGAAACAGAGCTTCCCTTCATTAAATATTGTATTAACCGCCAAAACTGGGAACTGGCTAAATCTTTGTACGCGGAATTATTTCAAGAGTAATAATTTACATCCAAAATTACATGAATATGAAAAAAATAAGTGCAATTGTGATTGTGATGCTTCTAAGTGCAGTGATAGCCGGGAATGCTTATGCTCAAGGTGATCACAATGCCCGCACATCAAATCCTAAGCTTAAAATTCTCTATTTCCACGCAACGATGCGCTGTCCGACTTGCCTTGCAATTGAGAACAATGCCAGAAAACTGCTTGAAAGTAATTTTAAGGCAGAGTTGGATAACGGGACTTTAGAGTTTGTATCGTATAATGTCGATGAAAAAGAAAACAAGCCTTTGGTTGACAAATACCAGATAACGTTTTCTACTCTCCTTCTTGTTAAAAGCGATGGAACGAAAACTGATTTTACGGCCAACGCTTTTCAGTATGCGCTTGCAAATCCCGCAAAGTATACATCCCTGTTGAGTACAGAAATTGAGAAAAATTTGAACGAATAATGACATCTCTTCAGTATTTGTTGGATAATTCTTCCCTTCCTGTAATAACTGCATTTATTCTGGGTCTTATGACTGCCATAAGCCCTTGTCCGCTGGCTGCTAATATCACTGCAGTTGCCTGGATCGGGAAAGAAATTGAAAGCAAAAAAAGAGTGTTTGTCAATGGGATCATATACACACTTGGAAGAGCAATCAGTTATACACTGATCGGATTGATTCTTTTTTTTGGGGCAAGCAAATTTCATGTTTCCGGCATCTTTGCATCATACGGAGAAAAATTTATCGGACCGCTCCTGATTATTATCGGTATCCTGATGCTTGAAATTATTCCTGTCAGGTTCCCTTCATTGGGGAAGGTCACCGATAATCTTAACAGTAAGAATTTGGGGAACAGTACTGTAAAAGCCCTATTGCTTGGAATCCTGCTTGCCCTGGCATTTTGCCCTTACAGCGGGGTGCTCTACTTCGGGATGTTAATCCCAATAAGCATCGCAAGCCCTTCAGGTCTTTACCTGCCATTAATCTTTGCAATCGGCACCGGACTCCCGGTCATTATTACTTCATGGTTCCTCGCTTTCAGTGTTTCCGGAATAGGAAATTTTTACAGAAATATCAAAGTGTTTCAAAAATGGTTCAATCGATTGGCTGCCATTACATTTATAGCCGCCGGTTTTTATTATGTCTTTAATATTTACTTATAATCATAAAACCTATTAAAAAACAACAACATGAAAAATTCAATCGGCTTTATTGGAGGAGGCAGAATAACAAGGATTATTCTCCAGGCATTAAATAATAAATTTCCTGAATTGGGGAAAGTAGCAATATACGACACAAATCCTGATGCGATTAAAACATTAAAGCAGGTTTATCCTGAATCCGAATTGTCGGATTTACAAAAAGCCGCAGCCTGCGATATCGTTTTTATTGCCCTTCATCCGCCTGTAATTATGGAAACTTTGGCTAATATAAAGGATGCAGTAAGGCAGGACAGCGTTTTTATCTCTTTAGCTCCTAAAATCACTATCGGGAAGATATCCTCTGTGTTAGGAAACAATAACATTGTCCGATTGATCCCGAATGCGACTTCAATTATCAATAAGGGTTACAATCCTGTCTGCTTCAGTGATACCATAAAAGGGAAACAGGAGATTCTGCAACTGTTGAATAATTTGGGAAAAACCTTTGAAACAGAAGAATCCAAACTTGAAGCTTATGCCATTTTTTCAGCAATGCTGCCCACTTATTTCTGGTTCCAGTGGTACGAACTTATCGACCTTGCAGGACAAATGGGATTATCCGAAGCCGAAAGCAGAGAAACAATTGAAGAGACTCTCAGGGCAGCTATCGATATAATGTTTAACTCAAATCTGACTAAAAGTGAGGTAATGGATTTAATCCCGGTAAAGCCGATTGGTGAAAATGAAAATCAGATCATTGAAATTTACCGGAATAAACTGACCGGACTCTTCAGTAAGATAAAACCCTGATCTGTTTTCAGGCAGAAGATGATTTTACATCTGACTTGAAAAAATACTCTTTTAGCGACCAACAATAGAATCAGTGCAATTTAAGTATGAATTATATGATTATCATTTCGGCTTTCGTTTCGTTAATTTACGAAATGCTGAAATGACAAATGTTTTATTATCAAATTAAAATAAATGGAAACAAAAAAATTTCAAATCCCTGATTGGGCGTATGAATTTCACGGGCACAAATGTCCTTTTATGCCTATCGGGTTACCGTATGGGAACTCTTGCATTGCAGAAAATGGGCATTGAACGCTGCAAAGACCATGAATTGCATATTTTTTCAGAAATGGGTAGTTGGCCATCCCCAGGGATGTATGCAGGATGGCTTAATGTCAGCCACCGGGGCCACTTTTGGCAAAGGAATGATTGACAAATTGTATTGCGGTAAAGTTGCAGCCACCTTCTGGCATCCTGGTAATAAAAGGAGCCGTAAGGATTTTTCTCAGGAACGAATTTCAGGATAAGCTTGCCCCGCACGAATTTTTTAAATACCGTAAGAAAGGCATTGAGCCATCTCAAATTCCAATTGACGTATGCGAGGATATAATCAATATTGTATTGAATACCCCGGATGATGAACTTTTTGCCGTCACTGACCTTCCTGAATTTACTTACAGACCTGTAAAAGGCTCGTTTAATAAAGCATCATGCGAAGTATGCGGGGAGTATGTTTTTGAAAGATACCTAAGAGTTAAGGATGGTAAGAAGGTTTGTATCGCTTGTTCCGGAAGAGAATCTGAAGAGACAGTAATACATTTACCAAACATGCTTATTTTAAAAAACATTAAATAGCTGAAAATATGGATTTTAACAGTGCTATTTTAATGGCAGTACTGTTTTCTTTTTTGCTTGCTTTCATATTTTCGATGTTTGGTCAGGGAGGAGGATCAGTATATTCTCCTTTGCTGATTCTGCTTGGATATTCAATGTTGACATCTACATCAACCTCACTTGTATTGAATCTGATAACATCCCTGTCCGCCGGTTATATTTTTTACCGGAACAAGATGATTGATTTCAAAGCCACATTCATGTTTGTGCCGGGTATTGTTGTTGGCGCTTTTGCAGGCGGTGTCTATACAAAGTATGTTAATCAAAATATTTTGCTGTGGTTGTTTGTATTATTTCTTTTAGTACTTGGCACAAGAATGATCCTGACTTATTGGCAACAAGGGAACGATTCGGATAACGAACGAATGCCACACACTTCTATGTCAATGTATGTGCTGATTATTATTTTCAGCATCGCTGTAGGTATCGTATCTGGTTTGCTAGGCGTGGGCGGGGGTGTTCTGGTTGTCCCTTTCATGACGTACATTCTAAAATACCCGACAAAGTCTGCTGCCGGATCTTCGCATTTAATTATTTCATTTTCGGCGCTTGCCGGAATTATTGGTCACGCTACTACTCAAAGGCTGGATTATCAGTTGATTGCAATAGTCGGCGTTGCAGTCCTGATTGGTGGGAACCTTGGTGCAAGGGTTAGTCTCAGGGTAAGGCCCAAAATGATTAAAGCTGGTCTTGGCCTTATTATGTGGGCCCTTGCCGTACAAATATTATTCAAATTGATTTGAAGGAACAAACTATCATTTAATTTTTTAAAATAGAATATGGAAAGTTCAGTAAAATTTCAAATAGTAAGCTGCAGCGGCGCTTCAAATACGGGTAAATATGCTGATGATGTAGCCAGGATGCTTGCGGCTAAAGGTGAAGCTGATATGATTTGTCTCGCGAAAGTGGCTATTCATGATCGAGTTCTAATCAGGAAAACAAAAGAAGGAAACGGTAAAATAGTGGTGCTGGATGGCTGCCCGTTTAATTGCGCCGAAAAAATATTGGGTGACGAGGGAATAAATAATATTATCCACATCAACACAACCGAGTTTGGCATTGTGAAAGGGAAAACACTTTTTAGTCCTGAAAAGGCCTCTGAGATTGCGGAACACATTAAGAAAATTAATATCGTTAACAATAAAAATTATCATGGAAGAAAAAAAATCAATGAGCATTGAGCAATTGCTTGAAGCAATGACTGTTGAAATGGGAAGAAGTCCTGAAACAATGGTATTACTATCGCAAGTCAGCGAAAAGGCGGTGTTTGAACATGCTGCCAACAAGAAATTTGCCATGTCGGGTACGCATATTCCGCCGAAGTACAAAATATTATTGAGTTTGGCTGCAGCTGCCGCGCTGGGTTCTGAAAAATGTATAAATACCTATACACAAGCAGCTTTAAAAAATGGTATTAGCAAAGAGGAAATCGTTGAGGCTTTTATTCTGACGCGTTTTGTAAAGGGCTCCTCGGTGATGAGTTCAGCTACTGATGCTTTGCGTATGATAACCAATAATAAGTAACAAATATGACAACAAAGCAAATTCAACGAATCTTTTTCCCGGTGATTTTATTAACCGGTATGTTGGTAAGCGGCCATACTCAAAATGCTAAACAAGACAAAAAGATTAAAACTGCGACGGAACAAAAGCAAAACGCGGTAAAGTATAAAGTAACTTTTATTGAACTAGGTTCGGTACGCTGCATTCCTTGTCAGAAAATGCAACCCGTGATGAAATCAATAGGGGAGAAGTATGGCAAACAAGTAAATGTTGTATTTCATGACGTATGGACCGTTCAGGGACGGCCTTATGCAGAACAGTACGGAATACGGGCTATTCCCACCCAGGTCTTTCTTGACATTAACGGGAAGGAGTTCTACCGGCACGAAGGCTATTTCCCTGAAGAAGAATTGGTTAAAGTTACTTGAAATCGAAAGGCGTCAATTGAAGGTCGAAAAACTTTTACAAAATAATATCATGTCAGAAACAAAAAAACCTGGTTTTATTATGTGCGTATGCACCGGAAAATGTCCCGGATTTTCACAAATGGATATATGGGACTTTATAAACAGAGTGAGAGTCGAATTGCCGGTTGAATATGGTTTTATCCATCCGCAGCTTTGTGAAGAAGACGGCGACAGGTTTTTAAATGATTATTTAAAAGCCCGCCGGAAAGTTATTATTGGAGCTTGTGCTCAAAATATGCAGCGCAAGATGTTCAGAGACGCCTTTGCAGAAGCAGGACTCGACATAAACAAAGATTTAACTGCAATTGATGTGCGAGACATGACTACCGATCAGGCTGTTGAAAAAATTAGTGAAGCACTTAAAAAAATGGAGGAGTCGAAATGAGCGAAACCACTTTCATGGGAGTTGAACGCGGTAAAATCGATTGGAAGCCGACAATTGATTATTCAAAATGTGATTATTGTATGGAATGTGTAAAATTCTGTCCACATAAAGTTTTTGAGGTTAAGGGAAAACGAAGAAATTAAATTGATCGTCGGTAATCCGAATAACTGCGTTGTTTTCTGCAGGGCATGCTCAAAGACATGCGGTCCCGACGCTATATCATTTCCCGATAAAAATTCCACTACTACAAAGAATCAAGGAAATAAGGAGGGAGGAAAGCAATGCTTAAAAATTATGCCGTCCTTCCGTGCAACGGATTGGATAAATGTGCCGGGGTAATTTCGGGAGAATTAGCGATAAAATTGTGCGAGAACGATAGAAATAAAATTATATGCCCCGTGTTTTACAGAGTGGCTGAAGCGAAATATGATAAAATTGCTGTCTCACATCCTCTTTTAGTCATTGATGGCTGTCAGACACGATGTGCCAGTAAACTTGCAGCGGAAAAAAAACTAAAAATTTCCCGGAAAGTAACAATAACCGAAGAAGCTAAAAACAATAATATTGAATTAAACCGTAATCTCAGACTTCTGGAAAATGAAAATTCCCTGATTGAAATAATATTGAACGGACTTAACAATAACGAGGACAGAGACACATTATTTTCTAATGAAACAAATATTGCCTGTAATTTCGAATACGAGACATTTCAAAATGGCAAATTCATTTTCAAAGTACCTAAAAATCCAAAAATTTACTTTAACGAAAATGATTGCTGGGCCTATGTTGCAGGAAACCGTGCCAGAATAGGAGTTACAGATTGGGTTCAACAAAGCCTTTCTGATATTTTATTTTTTACACCGCCCCCAATTG
Organism: uncultured Bacteroidia bacterium; assembly: GCA_963810555.1. GTDB lineage: Bacteria > Bacteroidota > Bacteroidia > Bacteroidales > Prolixibacteraceae. The sequence continues at coordinate 511,873 of CAWENX010000006.1, forward strand.
GCGCTGATATTGACCAATTCGGCGAAGTGGGTGTAATCGAATCTTCAAAGTCTGTCTTTGAAATAATTTCACCTGTAAGCGGAAAGATTATTTCCATAAACGAAGGGCTCGAACAAAAGCCGGAACTTATCAACGAAAATCCCTATGAACTGGGTTGGATCGCAGAACTTGAACTGAATGATTTTGAAAACGATAAAGAACTCCTGACAGGATTCGATAAATATTTTGAACTAATTAAAAAAAAGGTGGAGGACTTAAATGCATAAAAAAGTGATAGTAGTACCATGCAGTGGCATGGGTAAGGTTTATGGACTTATGGCAAGAGAGTCAGTTTTGCAAACAGTCTTGGAATTATGTCCGGAAAAGTCGGAAACAGTTTGCCTCGCTTACATAGTCACAGGTGATAAAGAAGTTAAAGCAAAAATTGAAGGCTGTGACTGCATTACTGTTGACGGCTGCCCAAAAATGTGCGCTTCCAAAAATGTCTCAATTGCCGGGGGAATAGTAATAGAAGAATTAAAAGTTATAGACACGGTGAAAGAACATAAAGGGAAAAACTTCGGTTCGGCCACACAACTTAGCGCTGACGGAGAATCAGTAACAGGAGAGATCGCTTCAAAAATCGCGAAAAAAATAAATGAAATTAATTAAGGAGAAATATTATGTCTGAACTAAAGGTAGGTGTGCTGTCATGCAGTGGCGAGGAATGTCTTGGCGGAACCATATCAAGGCTTGCCACGAGAAAAGTTCTTGAGGAACTTAAGCTGGTTAAAACGGTAACACTCTGTCTGCCGCTGTATCTTGCCGGCGGCGAAGAAGAAAGGAATTTCGCCAAAGTGTTTCCGACAATTTCAGTCGATGGCTGTGATAAACTTTGCGCTAAAAGAAGCACAGAAAAATTTAGCGGCCAGATCAGCGGGTTTTTAGATGTTTCGAAAATCATCGGAAATGAAAACGCGCTTAACACAAAAATCCTCAGAAATAAAGATCTTAAAGATGAACATTTTCAAATGGTGGATAAAGTCGTCGGTGAGATTTTAAAAGAAATTGGCAGCATCTCCCCGGATTCCTGGTCCGGAAAATCGTTTGGCGGCTGCGGTTGTAAATAGTTCAGGATTATTTAAAAGCATGAAACTAACGAAGATGAACTGAAGGCTGCAACACTTCATAAAAATGTAATCAGGTTTGGCACTATTACCAACACGCTGAGCAAGGCATGTGCCCTGCAAGGAACTATCAGTATAACAGGGCATTAAAAAATAAATAAAAAATAATCTCAAATTTATTTGCAAAATGAATACAAACATCCTTATCTTTGTAAGTAAATACATACATACATGGAGCATCAAAGTACAGAGATACGTCAGGAACAAATCAAACAGGCTGTGCTCGATATCATTTATACGGATGGACTGAAGAACCTTTCAACGCGGAATCTTGCCAAAAAGATTGGCATGAGTGAGGGGACAATTTTCAGGCATTTCCGCACAAAACAGGATATTATATTATCAATAATAGCAGATGTGCAGGATAATTTTATCGGCTCATTGAGAAATATAGCCAACTCTCCGGTGGAACCAGAACAAAGATTAAAAGATTTTTTATGTGAAACGGTCAGGTACCTAACAGATAACAAAGGGATTACCATGTTATTATTTTCTGAGGCTTCCCGAAATAACGATATCAGTCTTAAAAATAATCTTAAGCAAATATTTAACAACCAGAAAATACTGGTCAGTAAAATTATTCTTGACGGAATTGCCCTCGGTCAATGGGATGAAAGTATTGATGTTGAGAATTTAGCCATGATCTATATGGGAATACCGGTGTCGCTTAATATTGAATTGGTTTTGGGAGGAGGCGGATTTCAAGCTGATAATTTTTGCAGCAAAATGATGCAGTTATTACTAAAAATACTTTCAAAATAATTTTTTTCATTGAATAAATAAGTATGTACTTACATACATCAAAAAGGAGGTAACTATGATCAAACATCTTTTAATTCTGCTTTTATTTCCTCTTCAGTTGCAGGCGCAGGAAATAACAAACATCGGGCAGCTCTTTGATTCGCTCAAAACACATCCCATAATACAAGGGGACGAAATTCGGGTCAATCAGGCGCTTGCCTCAAAAAAAATGATTTACAGCAAACTTTATCCAAATATCGACCTGTTTGGTAGATATGACTATGCAACAACGCCCACCGGAATGCTGCCGCTTCCGCCCAACGAACTTTTGGCTATGGTCAAAGATCCGACTGTCGGACAACCTTTCAGTGAGAATATTTTCAGATTGGGGACAACAATTTCAATGCCCATTTTCGTGGCCTCAATTTTCCCTTTGGCAGCCAAAGCAAAAATGATGGTGCGTTCAGCTGAAGATCAACAAAGGATCAATTTGCTTAAGAATGAAGCGATAATTGTCAGCGCTAATGCAAATCTGTTATATATGCAGGCATTGGATCAGGCGTTAATCAAAAAGAAAGCATCGTTAGAGAAAACCAAAGAATTCGTTGTAATAAAAGTCAACAATGGCCGTGCTCCCGGATCGGCCCTTTTGAATATTAACAATGAAATTGGTCAGGTCGATATAGTGAAAAATAACCTGGCATTACAAAGAGAAGCGGATGCAGCGGTAGTTCAGTCACTTACAGGTGTTTCCCTGACAAGTCCTGTAAAAATGGAGCAGACCGGCAATTACAAAGATGGAGAACTGAAAGAGCTTGATCCATTGCGAAATAAAGTAGAAGCGGATCGGCTGGAACTTAAGGCAGAAAAGGAAAAACTTTTGCCATCTTTGATGTTTCAGGGAAGCTACAGCAATAATTCGGCGAAAGCTTATAATAATGGCGAAAATGTAAATAACAATTATTCTACACTCGGTGCAGTTGTTAGAATCCCCCTGTTTGATAAAGAGCAGTATGCCCAAATTCATAAAAGCAGGTTGGATTACGAAGCCACAAAAAATGAACTCGACCAAATGAGCCTCGACCTGGGTTCACAGGCAACGCAATTGCAAAACAGCCTCACTCTTCTTGACAACTCTGTTCAATTGTATAAAAACAGTGTAAAGGAAAAACAAGAATTGGCCGAAATTGCACGGGTGAGTTACGAATCAGATCAAATGACTATGGAAGATTATTTAAAATACGAGGATGATTTAATCCTTGAACAATCAAAACTGTTTAAGGCTCAGGCTGAAAAATGGCAAACATTAATGAAGTTGTGTGTAATATACGGAAATAAAATAGAGGAGATCGTAAAATGAAACGGAATACTTTAATTTGGTCAGCAGCGGTTTTAGTTCTGATTGCAGGAGGAATACTGGCTGTAAGAAATGCAAAAAAGAGGGATGCATCAGCACCCTTAGCGGTAAATTATTCAATGGTGGTTTCAACCATCAAACCTGAAGTGAAGGAAGTCACCCTTACTCTACCTTATCTTGCCCTGGTTCAGAATGATGAGGATGTGGTACTGGCCTCAAAAATCGGCGCGCGTATCGAGTCACTTAAACCCAGCGGAACAGTCGTTTCGAATGGACAGATAATCGTCCGTCTTGATCCTACAACTGTACAAAGCGGGATTCAAAGTATAAAGGCACAAATCAATGCTGCCGAAACCGGGCTGAAAAACCTTCAGGCTTCCCATAAACGGACACTGGAGCTGCTTGCGGTAAAAGGCGCCTCATTGGAACAATCTGAAATGGAAGAAAGCAGAATTGCCGAAACAGAATCCAAAATAGAAGGGCTGACACAGCAATTGAATGACCTGAACAATAATTTGTCGTACGCCACTCTCAAAGCACCCACATCCGGGATTATTTCCAAAACACTATTAAATGTGGGCGATATGGCTATGCCCGGCCAGCCTATTGCTGTGGTCAGTTCCAAAGGCGGTTCGTACCTGAAACTCAGCGTTCCTTCCCACTTAAAAGTATTCGGGGTGCAAATAAACGGAATGCGATATGAAACTCTGCCGCTAAACAGTACTTTCAATGGTCTGGCCGAATATAAGGTCATAAATAAAGATCTTGTTCTGATGACCGGGGAACGTGTCGAAGTGAATGTGGAAGTTTTTAAAGGGACAGCTATCCTGCTGCCTTTTGATGCTGTTTTAAATCGTGGCGGTAAAAGTTATGTGTTTGTCAAAGATGGCGACAAAGCTATTCCGACTGAAGTAAATATTATCCAGTCAGGAGAAAACGGATCGGTGGTGAGCAACAGCGATCTTACCGGAAAGGAGATTGTAGTTGAAAAACAGGACATACTTTTAAAGCTGTTGACAGGAGTATCTATTAAAACTAAAGGGAATTAAGTTATGTTTGATTATTTTTATAAAAGACCATACACGCTTTATGCGTTGATAGCAGGTTTTTTTATTTTAGGAATTGTTGGTCTGACCACCCTTCCAAAGAACCTGTTTCCTGATGCAAACCCTCCGAAGTCATTGTTATTACTTCAATTCCGGGCGCTACCGCCCAGGTGGCTGTCAATACCGTATCGAAACCCATTGAGGAGGAAATGGCACGCCTTGGCGAAATAACCGATATCAGCTCCGTTAATGTGGCCAACTTTTCGATTGTTAAAGCCGATTTCAGTTACAAAAAAAGTCTGAATGATGCTGCGGTAGATGTAGCCAATGCCCTTTCCATTGCTAAAGCAAAACTGCCTGAAAATGCCAATCCTGCCATTTATACGGCAGGTGATTTTACCCTGCCTGTTGATGTCATCTCATTGTCACCGAAAACTGATGATATCAGTTTGGCAGATATACGTAAAATAGCGGACAGTTTTATTAAACCTCATCTTTTAAGCAATCCCAGCATAGGAAATGTGGAGGTTTTTGGCGGTTATGAAAGCGCCATTAATATTGAAGTAGATCCTTTTAAAGCGAAACGTTACGGAATAAATTTCGATCTGATTGCCAAAGCGATTCAAACGCTAAACCGTGATATGCCTGTTGGTTTTGTAAAAGGGGATAATAGTTTTTATACGGTGACTTTTTATGGTGAAAAGGATGAAATTGAGAAGATTAAACAGATTTCTGTTCTGCCGAATGTACTGTTGAGCGATGTAGCTGACGTAACATGGGGATTTAAAAAACGCACCAGCGGATATGAAGGCAATGGAAAACCTGCCATTGCCCTTGCCATTCAGCGTGCGCCTAAGGGAAGTGTGCTGGATGTCAGTACGGCAGCACGGGCCGAGATAAAAAAACTATCGGCTGAATATCCGAATATTAAATTTGAAATATCGGATACCCAGCGTGATTTGATTAAACTGGCCAATACCAATATGCTTTCCGCATTACGTGATGCCATAATCTTTACGCTTATTGTCGTGTTTTTCTTCCTGGGAAATTTCAAAGCCATCATTTCAGCAGGGCTTTCCATTCCTATGGTATTTTTCTCAACTATTGCTGTTATCTGGCTTTCAGGCGGTGAATTAAACCTGGTAATTTACACTGCGATCATTCTTGCGCTGGGGATGTTAACCGATGATGCCGTGGTGGTGCTTGAAAATGTGGAACGTCACATGAATGAACTTAAGGAAAACCTGGAAACTGCCATTCAGAAGGGGACAAAGGAAGTGATCGGTCCTATATTTGCGGGCACCCTTGCCACTATTGCCATTGTTTTTCCATTGATGTTTGTAGGCGGATTCCCTGAAAAGATTTTTAAACCTCTTATCTTTACCTTAATCGTTGCCCTGATCATTTCCTTTTTCCTGGCAGTTACTTTTATTCCGCAGCTTTTAAAATTTCTTTATAAAAACGGAACCTCCAAAACGAAAACAGAATTGTGGGTGGATAAAATATACAGCAAGTCATTGGGCCGGTTGGTTGAACCTTACGTTGGAGTCATTCGGTTTTCAAATACAAAAAGAAGAATTTTTCGCCGTATCCTTCTTTCTGCAGGTGTCTTTATCCTTTTAGCCGTCAGTGTGAAAACCATTATGCCGGTCATCGGAAGAGATGCTATGCCGCCCATGGATACAGGCATCATTAAAGCTCAGATCGGATTCAGTTCCAACGAAACGGTTAATAGTGCGGAAGCTAAATTAAAACCTGTCTTAAAATGGCTGCACGCTCAGCCGTGGGTGTTAAGAAGTTCTGTTGCTTTTGGCACGGAAGCCGGAGTTTTAAGTCTTGGAAGCGGGAATCTGCCTTCAGAAGCTTCCATTACAGTTGACTGCGTGGACAGATTTAGCCGTAAACAAAACATATGGCAGCTTGAAGATACCATCCGCAATAAATTTTCTGAAGTCGAAGGAATAAAAAGACTGGATGTGTTCGACTTTGGAGCGACTCCGCTGTCATCAGTAAAAGCATCAGTGGATGTGCGTCTGTCATCTCCTGTGGTGGATGGTCTGGCAGACAAGGCTGTTCGGGTCAGTCAGGCTATTAAAGATGTTAAAGGCCTTACATCGGTATCCACAAGCTGGAATAAGGATTTCACGGAATTTGTTCTGGATATTAATGAAAATAAAGCGCTTAGCTATGGCGTAACTCCTTTTCAGATTATCTCGCAAATTCCGATAAGGGGCCAGGAGGTGGGATTAAATGCTGATCTGGAATCCATGAACACCCAGACTGTGAGGCTTTATATGAAGGGTAAATTCAATGAAAACATACAAACATTGAGGTTATTGCCTATCAAGACCAGTCAGGGTGAAGTCCCTCTTGAAACTCTCGCAAAAATTTCCCCGAAAATGACTTTTGCAAAGATAGAACGCGACAAAATGCTTTATAGTGTTGATGTTAACGGTTATCGTGCCAAACGGCCCATTACACATCTGACAGATGATGCGATAGCTGCCATGAAAGGCATAAAAGACCTTAACAATGTCGAGATCACCCAGACCGGTGATATTGCCACCATTAATGACAGTTTTGCAAGAATGATAAAAGCCATCGGCCTGGGCATCATTATGTTGCTGATCTTATTGATAGCCATTTACAAATCCGTAAGAATGGCCTTTATCATGATCATTGTATTGCCCCTTTCAATGATTGGCGCCGCCTGGGGCATGCTTCTCTTCCATAAACCAAGTTGTATGCCAAGCATGCTGGGAATATTACTTCTCTTTGGCATTATCATTAAAAATGCCGTTTTGCTGATTGATTTCTACCAGCACCATCGTGAAAGCGGGGAGGCGCCTTTTCAAAGCGCCATCGAAAGCGTCCGTGTTCGTTTCCGTCCCGTAATGATGACAGCGTTTGGAACTATTGCCGGTATGATCCCGATTGCCCTTGAACAGGCTGTCGGGCTTGAACGGTTAAGCCCTTTGGCGGATGTGGCCATCGGAGGATTGCTGATCGGAACATTGCTGACATTAATATTTGTTCCTATGTATGCTTATATATTTGATAATAAGAATTATAAAAAGGAAGCGACCGTTCTTTCCAACAGTGATCCGGATTAAATTAATGTCTCTGGTGATGTATTTAAGAGGAAGCTGTAATTCATTTTTTAGGATAAGGATTTCGATTAAACACAGAATGAAAACGGAATGTCATTCCGGTATTTTGTTTGAAACTGCGGAGGGATAAATTCTATAGCAATGGAGTTAAAACAAGTGTAATACTCAAGGCGATGATGTTATAAATGTTTCCGGCGTCCTTCTGCATTCAGACTGTCAGGTGATTCCATTGCTGAAGACCAATTTAAATTGATGAAGGGAGCACACTTTACCAAAAGTGTGTTCCCTCTTCTGTTATAAATATCGAAAGTTTTTAATGCAGCAGGCCTTGATCATTTTCTTTGTGGGAGTCATACGTACTTATTTTACTGCTGAAACGACACAAAGGGCGCCGGAAGGTAAATCATTATTTGCTATCTTCTGCGATTGATAAGGCAGTTTCGTAAGTTTTTGTGAGTCAAAGCATAAAATGAAGAAAGGATTGAAAATCCAGGGTTAAAAGGTCATATGACTAATGATTTTTTAAAAATTGGCAATAAACCTACTAAGGACATTGATCTTATTGACATTGGAAAAGGAAGCTATGTTCTTGCAAGGGCGGCAATATATTATTCAATTAATTATCCAATTGCCACGTTTAATTTTCTACCGACAACTTTTCTCTTAATACACCATTCATTGGAAGTTCTGATAAAAGCGCTTTTAGTTTACGAAAAGGTTAAATATCCATTTGGTAATGATGGACATAAATTAATTAAATTAATGGAACTTGGCGTTAAAGAATCTCCTAATCTTACTTTTTTTGACACATATATTTTGCAAAATACGGATTTAAAATATTTATTAAACACACTCCAAACAACATATAATAATAATCGGTATTCTTTTCCAGGTTACCAAATTTACACAGATGAATTAAGAGACAAATTCGACGAATTAGTTTTTTTATTCATAGAAAAATTTTACGAATTGTACAATAAAAAGCATGCAATTCCTATAGATGCTCGACAAATAAACGTTCCAAATGATCTTATTGAAGCAATAAAATATAATCAAAAACAAAAATTCGATTTTAAATCATTAAAAGCTGATTCGTAGTACAAATACGCACCAGCAAGTTAACCTAATAAAAAACAATGATTAGAATTTTTATAACCAGTCTAATATTTTTAATCTTTTCTCATACTATAAATGCACAAGTAAGAATCCTAATGAAAAAAGAAAAAGGTGTTTATACAACTCCTTGTAGTGTAAATGGCTTAAAATTGCAATTCATTTTTGATACTGGAGCAAGTAATGTTGCAATCTCACTACCTGTGGCCATATTTATGCTTAAAAATGGGTACTTACTAAAAACAGATTTAAAGGGGTCATCGTATGCACAAATTGCAAACGGTAAAGTGTTAAAAAATACTACAATATTGATACGCGAACTTGAAATAGGGGGAATTAAACTTCAAAATATTGAAGCTTCTGTTATTCATGAGTTATCTGCACCACTTCTCTTAGGTCAGTCTGCTATCCAAAAGTTAGGAAAAATTCAAATTAACGGTAATGAATTAATTTTATTGGATAAAAATCCAATCAATATTTATGCTTCAACTGAAGATGAATGGATAAATATTTTCTCAGGTTCAGGTGTTGATATATACTACAATAAGAAAAATATTATATTTTCCGGTAATTTATGCAATGTCTTAATTAAATGGGTTTATCTCGAAGGAGACTATAGGAATAAGGTAATTGCAGATTTAGTAAAATTATATAAAGATTATGATCCTTCTAGATGGGTATATTTGAATTATCATATACAGAATAATGAATTTGATTGTCAAATGAATAAATCGAAATTAATTAGCACATCTTATTACGCAAAAGACGGATCTGTGATTAGGTCTTCTACTATTAAAGATACTGTTTGGAATAAAATAATACCTGGATCTATTGGAGAGTTATATTTGAAAAAGGTTTGTGAATATAATAACAAAGTAAATTTTAAAACAAAGGAATAATTAAGAAGTTGTGTATTTATCAAAATCTGCTAAAATTGTTCTTTGGTCCCAACCAAATCCTGTTTTACCTTATAATTTTATAAAAAATTATAATAGACCTAATCAATTAGTTAAAATCTTTTCATTTAATTTCCTCATTATCACTATAAAATATCTTTATTTTTTTGTTAATTTAAATTCTGTTTAGTAGATTTGCTACATCAATTATAGGACAAATAAAAGATTATGATAAAATTAATCTCATTACTTATCGCAACTACCATATTCATTTCTTGCGAATCTAAAAAAGAGGGTAAGAAGACGAAACAAAAAAATTTGGGGAATTAAACCCACTTTACTATCCGAAGAGTTAAGTAAGATTTTAGATTCAAGATTTTATGGCGCTGACGAATTATTTTGCGAAGCAACATATAAAGAAAGGCTCTCTGAATATTTGTTATTTGGGCAATTAATGGATCAACGAAGAATTGAACAAAATATTCCCATTATTCAACCGGATTCTTTGTATAGTAATTTAGACACGACAACATTATATCAAAAATTATTATCATCTGCCAAGCTTATAAATCAAAAAAGATTATATGAGGCGAAAATAATTCTTAAAGAAATAGTTAACTCAAAACCTAATGATTCACAAGTAACCCTTTGTGCATGGAATGATTTACGCAATCTTGGGGAACAACCTCAAAGCAGAACTTGAAGGAATTATTTTTGAGATACCATTAAATAATGCCTTTGGATATTTGTCTATTTATAAAGATAAATCAGCTGAATATAAATATATTGAATATATTAATGATTTTTCATCTTCAAAAAAACTAAGGATTCTTGATTCGACTACGGTTACAATTCTTGATGAAACGATATCTAAAGGAATTAAATATTTAAAAAACAATAATTTAAAAAAAGGAAGAACAAAATCAATAACGAATAATTTCGTATTAGTTTTTTAACAATTGATGGTATTTTTCAAACTGAAAAAAGTCACGATGAACTTTTTACTAGTACTCAAATGAAAAATTCAGAATCAGAATATTCCCTTCTTGAACTTGCCACGAGAATTATTCCTATAATATTAAAACAACCTGAAGAAGATATCGAACTTGCCAAACTTGAAGAAAAAGCTAAAGCTGCTAAAATCGGCCTTTGGTCTCAACCAAATCCTGATCCACTTTGGCGTTTTAGGGATAATTAGCACATCCGCAGCCCTTATTCATTACAACCGCAGATGTACCATTCAATTCTGATTACTACTTTCTTGACAGTCTATAAACCTGCATCCTGCTTATTCCCAATGCTTTCGCTATTTGGGTGTCATTCATATTGGATTTCATCTTCAGGTAATTGACCATCGATCTGTTATCCAGCTTATAATGGCCGCTTTTTTCAAATATCTTTTTATACATCTTCAGTCCGGTCCTTCTGAAATATTCCGTTATGGCAAGCGCTGTTTCCATTTCTTTCCCTGTTATTTCTGACAGATTATTTACTGAGCAGGCCATATTCATTCCCTTAATTATTATAGCCAGTCCAAAGCTATGATGTCCAGCTTCCCATAAATTCCTTTTATATATCCTGTTGGTTCTGCATCAGCTTTATCTGCATTTTCATCAAACCATTTTGCATAAACCTGTTGCGCCTCTTGGCTTAGTTTTAATTTTACAGTCTCGGTCATATTTGTTAGCTTAGCGAGAAATTGTTCCCACTCATCAATTAATTCTTCCGGTATAACCGCTGTGCTGTATCTTGCTTTTTTTGTATTATCCGGATAGACAGGACAAAATCTTGCCAATAATCCATTTTCCCCTCGGCTATCGGCGGCAAGTTCTGACAATAATGCTGGTTGCGCCCCTCCTATTATGTTAATTAATGGGTGTTCTATATTATACACGCCCGCAGTCTTTCTATTATAAGTTATTCCTATTCCGCTCCAGGCTGAAACCATGTTCGACTGTTCACCGCTGTGGTTGTACCCCCCATATCGTCAAACATTCCCTTCAGCTCATCATGCAGTAACAATATTCCTCGCTTATTCGAATCGTGTGCTTCAATAATAGCCTCAGGGGTATGATTAGTAAAAATGTACTGAAATGGTTTCTTTGGGCCTCCCTTATCAGTGTCTTTTTTATTTCTTTCAAATTCATCCAGTATCTTACGGTATTCCTTGTAATTACCACTATCCAGCTTTCGGAAATAATTGAGGCACAGGTCTATAGGCTGAGATTTCCCGCCGACACGGCCTCAGCACTATCCAGAAGATCGGGAAGTTGCTGTACCTTGTCAACAACTCAAGCTTATCCCCAATACCAAGCGCAGAAGCCATAAGTACTGCTCCTGCCCAGTAATCCCTTGGGGTGCAATAAACTTCTGAGCACTTGTTTATAAAGTCCTGCACAAACTTTGGAAATCCTTCAATCGGCAGTAATGGTGTAGGTTCTTCTTCCTTTGTTCCCTCCATTGGTTCTTCCTCAGCATCTGTATAGCGATCCCCAAATCCATCAGCGTACAGTTGTTTTGATGCAGCCGAATAATCTCCAAGGTGCTTCAGGGTAGTGTAGACCCCGACGGCGTTATACCCCTTGTTTGGTTCAAATTCAGTACTCGAAGTGAACGGATAAAATATTCTTGTTCTGGTATTATATGTGGCTGAGGTTGAATTCTTATTTTTTCCCGGCCGTTCAAAATGGATCCATTCACATTTTTGTTTGACATTTCGCCAATTATGTTTTTCTAATAATCCTATGGTATCAGCCCTGATGTTGTAATCCTCAAAAGGCGATAGCCTCTCAGTATTTATCGCAGTTTTCGCTTTTGTTTCATTTATTGGGATATATTCATCGAAGCATTTGGCTATATTAAATAGCTCCGCTCGTTCTTCCGGTGTGATTGTTGGTATGCTTTCAGGAGAGCCTTGTATGAATTCATACCCGGGCGTGGGAGCAACCATAAAATACCCCCCGGCACCTCTCGTCTCGACCAATGGTTTGTTATTGCTGTTTTTCGATAGTACCTTATTGCCCTCAATAGTACTGCATCGGTAAATTAAATGATAGCCGTCGTGTACCGTTCTGCCAATAAACAATCGTTCCACTAAGTCTGGCATCCTTTCTTTAAGAATTCCAAAATATTCCTCCCATAACTGACCGGTGGTGTCATTCTTTACATCAACATCAACAGCTTCGAGATTCCCCGATATCTGTCCTCCAATAATGCCGATTCCTCCTGTGTTTTGTAAATTAAAAAAGCGTTCAGCCTCTTCATTGTTCATCCTCCGGTTTTGGTAACTTTCCCATTTTATAATGGGCTTTTTATCACTGTTCGTAGGAAGCACAGATAAATTAAGATCAAGATAACTCTTGGCAGCTTCATAGTAATTCACAGGAATTGCTGAATTTGAATCAATCATAGGTTTAGTAAAATTTAATTTATTAGTTAGGTATTTATTCTCCATCTCTCTCATATTTAAATAGTTGATATCTCAAACTGCTTGATGATCCGGCTTTTTTACTCTTTTCTTGCTCCTGTTCTCCTAAATACCTGAAAACATCAGTTGGATTGTAATTCCCATCAGTTGTAGTTCTTAAAATCTTTTTTTCTTTTAAGCTTTTTAATTTCTTCGTGAGATTTTTAAAACATCACATACTTTCTTTCCGTTCAGCGGAAAAGGAAGGTCATAATTCTCATGCCTGGCATTCTTTGTTTTGTTCGCTGTCATTTCTTTTTAGGTTAGTTTTAAAAAATAGGTTAGTTAGTTTCCACGTATATAGATATCTTGATAGTGGCCAAAGTGAAAAGACTAAAATCCAGTCTGATATAAAATATTCTGAATTAATCCGGCTTAGCATAGATCTTAACTTGCAATCGTTTTTATCTTTCTTCATAACTGGTTTCTTCCTGCCCATCGCTCATAATTCATATAGTAAAATTATGGAACGCTTGATATTTAATTTTAAAGGTAACTCATATTAAAAAATGTAATTGTCTCATTATGAGTATATTTCAATTTAACAATAAATAAGGCATCCAGTTTTTCAAAAAATTCCGCGCGTTTTCCTCTCGGTTGGGCTTTTTTCAAATAAGCCATCCATTTTATTATACTAAATCCACCTCTCATCACTTCTTTTTTTTCATATTCAGGCTGATATTTTTCATTAAAAACACTCATAAATACATCCTCACCTCTTTTTCAATACAAACTTAGATAATAAAAATTTTGCATTTAAAAAAGGTCCCCTTGATTGGGCTAAACTATTATCTATCAGATTATATTCTTTTCAATCAGATTTTGATAGACAAAAATAAATGGAGGGAAAACACATGTAAAAAACACATTTAAACCATTCCTTTTAAAACCGCTACTTGTTACACTTAAAATGAATCATTTAATAGAAATAATGGGGGTAATTTTTCGTTTTTAGGTACACCCCCGTTACACATCTACACCTTAATTTTCAAAGTCTATATCAAAGCGTAACCTGCACCTCCTCTTTTATCGGAATTTTTCGCCTATAATAATTAATATATGTATATAAATGCATATATATAAATTTGCCCTATTAGCTTTTAGATTTTTTCTTATTCTTATTCACCCGTGTTGCATGGTGCAGGTTACTATCGCTTCAATCTTTTTATTTATAGTGCTTTTAGGTGCACATGCATGTAACCCCCTGATATTTTTCTTAGCCTTGAATTGCCTTTAATTTCCCTGTAAGGGGTTTTAAAAAAAAGTTATAACTAATGATTATCTTTAACCATAAACTTAAAAATGTCATAAAAATGGAAGCTGAAATTTTCGATATTATTAAAGCTGTTAACAACCTGAAAGATTCTATCTATGAACTGCGTAGTCATATAGATCTTTTAAGCCGTAAACATTCCGAACTTCTCACACCACTGTACGTCAATGAAAAAAAAGCCTGTGAAATTCTCAGCGTCAGTCCCCGCACTCTGGCAAAAATGCGTGCCAATAATGAAATCACTTACTCCGAACACCATCGTAAAATCCTCTATTCCTTCAAAGCTCTTCTTGAATACCTTGATAACCATTGCCTAAAACCTTAATGCAAAGAAAATGTCCACTTTATTAATTAAACCAAAAACCCCAAAAACGATGCACAAGCTCGACCGTCAAACATTTGCTAAAAAGCTTACTTATCTGAAACCTATGGAAAGGATTAACCTTTTATTGGAATTTTTTGAATTCCTATCAAAGGATTGTAAAGTAAGAGAAGACTATAAGCCTCTCAGGGACTTTTAAATGGCTATATCAGATTTAAAATTAAGCAATCATTGGTCTTAAAAAAAACGGCTGTTTAGTATTTTTAACCCTTTTGAATCTCCTTCTTGAAATTTTGCACTTTCACTGCACCTCACTGCACCTAATCGTTTATTATCCAGCCGTTTATTATATATTACTTACCTTTGTATTGACTCCTGAGGAGGGGACCAGCTCCGTACCAGGCTCGTACCTCGTTCGGAAACTGATCACAGTTCGCTGGTTGTTTTCTTTCTCAGGCTCTATAAATAATGTCTCACTTAATAATTTTTTCTATGGCTATTATTAGTGAAAGTCCGCTTGGTGTAATAAGCGGCAAAATAGGTCAAATCGCTGGTGCAAAATGGAAAGGCATCAACTATGTAAGGGTAATTCCCGGTAGTGTTGCAAACCCTCAGACCGACGAGCAGCTTACTCAGCGTCAGAAATTCTCTGTCACCATGCATTTTCTACAGCCGCTCTGTGAGTTCCTGAAGACCGGATTCAAAGAGCTATGCAGTGAAAATGACAGGTATCAATGCCGCGATGTCTTACAACATCAAAAATGCCTTAACGGGCACCTACCCCAACATCGCGATTGATTATCCCAATGCGCTTGTTTCAAGGGGCAATCTTGCAGGATCGCTGAAGCGGTTGCAACCTCCACCGTTGCAGGAACCGTCAAATACGACTGGGACGACAACTCGGGTGAGATCGGCGCATCGGCTACCGACAAGACCCTGCTCGTGGTTTACAATCCTGTGCAAAACCAGGCGGTAACCGTCAATGAGCTGGCTGAACGTGCAGACGGAACGCAGACCGTCACTGTGCCTGTCATCCTTCAGCGGTGATCTGGTGCAGTGCTACATGGCATTTATCACCGTAGACGGAGACGGTATCGAACAGCGCCTTTGCAGGAGCGGTAACCGTTGCGTAGCGACTAAGTTTCAGAGTTTCAGGGTCTCAGAGTTACAGAGTGCCCTGAAACTTTGAAACATTGAAACTCTGAAACAATTCGTGTCAATTCGTTAATAATTAGTGTAATTCAAAAAAAATGAAAACAATATACATCATTCTGCTTTGCATATTTTGCTTCCTGCTGTTTTTCAACGGATGCATCGTCAACATTGTCGGTACCGATCCTGCCTCTGCTGCTGCCTCTGCCGCTGCTGCTGAACCTTCAACAATTAAGCTCGTGGCGCTGGCCTTGCTTGCGGTTTATGAAGCGGTGGTGCGGATTGTGCCTTCAGTAGGGGATTACTCCGCTGTTTCGTGGATGATTAAATTCCTGAAAAAGGTATCCGACACACTGAATGTCAGGATATAACTCCTTGATTCCTCACAGCCCGATCCTTCAGCTAAATATTCCAACTGATTAATTGGAAATTAAAATTTTATTAGGCACATTTGAGGATGTGCCTTTTAAATAATTCAATGAAGATGCAATCGGGTTTCAGCCGAAACGGTTGTAATGATCTGGCGCCTGAATGACAGCAGCATCAGCTTTTTTTAATTAAACCGCAAAATTAAATATCAGTCTGTAAGACAGGACAATGAATAAAATATCTTTACCAATCAAACCTGAGTCATGAAAAAGATTCTTTGGCCACTATCGGGAAAGATCATATTTGCAATTTTATTCTTTATCATTATTGTCCAGGGTTTCGGACAACAGAAAAAGGAGGATAAAATTCCTTTGGCGCCGGCGGAGAACAGGAGACCGGAGAACTTTAAATCGGAAACCCTTTCGGCGGTTTTAATCCCCGAAAGGGTGGAGCTTTCGGATAAGATGATCCTCAGGGCTGACAAAGCCTGGGAAAATGTGGTGAAAGTCAATAATCGCGGGAAATGGAAGCCCACACCTCAATCCATTGACAGCCATAAAGCGCCTGAGTGGTTTAAAGATGCCAAGTTCGGGATGTTTATTGACTGGGGCCTATGGTCTGTTGCGGGCTGGGCGCCAAAGAGGGAGAAGGGGGCGATGTATCCCGACTGGTATGAATTCCGCATGGAGGAGGATTCGACCTTTAAGAAATACCATGAGAAGAACTGGGGAAAGGATTTTAAAAGAGACGATTTTATTCCCTTGTTTACGGCATCCCAATATAATCCGCAAAGTTTGGTAAACATTGCCAAAGAAGCAGGTATGAGATATATCGTGCCTTTCTGCAAGCATCATTCGGGATTCTGCCTCTGGCCCTCCTCGTTTACCAACAGAAATGCCGGTGACATGGGACCTAAGCGTGATCTTATAAAACCGATGGTTGACGAATGCAGAAAAAACGGGCTTAAATTCGGTTTTTATTTCAGCCTTGAGGAATGGGAGTATCCGGTAATCGGGAAAGAGGGCAATTTACAGGAACGCGTTTGGGGAGGAAAGATAAAGACCTGGACGCCTGATCTTGAGAAAAAAACATCGGGCAAGATTCCTGTCAGGGATTTTTCTACGCAATATCTTGTCCCTCAGGCAGCAGAATTTATAGACAAATATGATCCTGACATTCTGTGGTATGACGGAGATTGGTCAACAACGGCTGAAGATCTTCATTCATATGATATTACGGCCTATTTTTATAACAGGGCTGAAGGAAGAAAGGAGGTAGCTGTCAACGACCGTTACGGTACAGAAAACGGAAAGTGGCTGAGGTCGAAGAGAGGGGATATATTCACCAATGAGTATGGCGACATGGAAAAGGAAGCCAAACAGACTCATCATGCCTGGGAAGAGAACAGGGGCATCAGCCAGTCCTTTGGTTACAACTGGCAGGATACGGAAGAAAATGTGATCAGCTCGAAGAAATTCATTGACATGTTCATCGATGTCGTGGCGAATGGCGGGAATTTATTATTGATCGTAAATCTTGACGGAAAGGGGGCTTTGCCTGAAGTGGAGGAAAACCGGTTGAGAGATATCGGGAAGTGGTTAAAAGTCAACGGGGAAGGAATTTATTCAACAAGACCTTATACCCTTCAGTTTGATGGTTCAACAGCCTATACAAGAAGCAGGGACAAAAGCTGTGTTTATGCGATTATGAAAGAGTGGCCGGGAAATGAAATAACACTTCATGGAGTAACAGCCTTGGAAGGAAGTAAAGTGGAATTGCTTGGCAATAACAGCAGTTTGGCATGGAGCAAAACAGAAGGCGGCATAAAGGTTAAATTTCCGTCTAAACTTCAGGACTCAAAAAACAGGCCCTGCGATTATGCATGGATATTAAAAATCAAGGCAGAAAATAGTGAATAAAACAGGGTAATAAGGATAACACGAAGAATGAACAGAGTTAATATTTTAAAATGTAATTTTGTAAACTATCTATAAAACAACTGATATGATAAAGATCTCAGGAAAAAAATTCCTGCCCCACATTATCGCCGTATTAATCTTCTTCATTATTTCCATTATCTATTTCTATCCGGTTTTGGAGGGTGACCAGCTTAATCAGCACGATACAAATACTTCTATCGGGGCGTCAAAGGAGATTATGGATTACAACAAGACGCACAAGGATGTGGCGTTATGGACCAACTCGATGTTTGGAGGTATGCCTTCTTACCTGATCGCTTTGCCAATGAATTCCGCGCTGACAGTTGTTTATGCCATTACTACTCTGGATAACTGGCGCCCGGTGAGTTTTACCTTTCTTTATTTTATTGGATTTTACATCGCGCTTCTGCTTTTTGGCGTCAATCCGTGGCTGGCCATTATCGGGGCGCTGGGATTCGGATTTTCATCCTACAACTTCATCATTATCGCGGCAGGTCATAATACCAAAGCGATTGCCATAGGTTATATGGCGCCCATTGTTGCCGGATTATATTACGCGATGAAAAAGAAAGTATGGGCAGGGGGTGCAATTTTTTCCTTATTTCTTGCCCTGCAGATTTATGCCAACCATTTACAGATAAGCTACTATACGTTTCTTACGGTTCTTATCTTCATGTTAACTGAGCTTTTCCTGGCCATAAAAAACAAAGCGTTTCCCGATTTTCTTAAGCGAACGGGAATAATTGCAGTATTTGCTTTGCTGGCTGTGGCCTCTAATATTGGAAGGCTATGGACAACCTATGAATACGGACAATACTCGATGAGGGGCAAATCGGAACTGACCTCAGAAAAAGAAAACCGTACATCGGGACTCGATAAGGATTATGCTACTGCGTGGAGTTATGGGGTAGGTGAAACGCTCACTTTATTAATCCCTGATTTCAGGGGAGGATCATCAACAAGCGGTCTGACTGAAAATTCGGAAAGCTTTATGGTCTTGAATCAAAACAAAGTACCTAATGCCAACAATATTGTGAAACAACTGGCCTATTGGGGAGATCAGCCATTTACATCAGGGCCTGTTTATGCGGGGGCGATTATTTTCTTCCTGTTTATTCTGGGATTGTTCCTTGTGAAGGAGCCTGTAAAGTGGTGGATCATCATTGCAACAGTATTGGCGGTTTTGCTTTCGTGGGGGCGTAATTTTATGCCCCTGACCGATTTGTTCCTCGACTATTTTCCCGGATACAATAAATTCAGGACTGTATCGATGATCCTTGTGATTGCTTCCTTTACAATACCTTTGCTCGGAATCCTTGCCTTGCAAAGAATCATTGACGGAGGCATTGATAAAAAGCAGTGGCAAAAGGCGATGCTTTGGAGCGTAGGCTTAACAGCAGGGATTTCCCTAATTTTTGCAGTGATACCCGGATTGGCCGGTTCATTTATTTCGGCCAATGATGCTCAGATCCCTGACTGGTTAAAGTCGGCATTGGTTACTGACAGGAAAGAACTCTTACGTTCAGATGCTTTCCGTTCGGCTGTATTTATCCTCCTTGCCGCCGCTGTTTTATGGGCATACGCGGGTAAAAAACTGAAACTGAATGCAACCCTGATCCTCCTGGGCGGATTGATCGTTATTGATCTGTGGTCTGTTGACAAGCGCTATCTGAACAGCGACAATTTTGTTCCTGCACGTGAGGCAAGAGTTCCTTACAAGGCTTCCGTTGCCGACAAGGCGATTTTAAAAGATAAATCCCCCGATTACAGGGTTTTAAATATTTCTGTCAGCACATTTAACGATGCAAGCACCTCCTATTTCTTTGAGTCGGTAGGAGGGTATCATGGGGCTAAAATGCGGCGGTACCAGGAACTGATTGATACTGAGCTTGGGAAAGATATTCAGCTGATGAGCCAGCGGCTTCAGAAAGTAAAGAGTGCAGAGGGGCTTGATTCTGTTTTTATCGGACTTACTGCCCTGAATATGCTCAATACAAAATACGTGATTTATAATCCGGATGCCATACCTGTGATCAACAGCCATGCTCTTGGCAACGCCTGGATAGTAGACAAATACAAACTTGCAGACAATGCGGACCAGGAACTTGCTGATCTTGGTGAAATCAATCCTGCAGAGGAAGCAGTGATTAATAAAAAGTTTGAAAGCGATCTGACAGGAATTTCTCCTTCAAAAGATACCACCGCCACAGTTACACTGACCAGTTATTCACCCAATAAGCTTGAATACAATTATTCGGGTTCGAAAGAAAACCTGGTCATATTTTCGGAGATTTATTATCCGAAAGGCTGGAAGGCTTACATTGACGGGAAAGAGTCGCCTTATTTCCAGGCTGATTATGTACTTAGAGGCATGAAAGTACAGTCGGGAAAACACAACATCGAATTCCGTTTTGCACCTAAATCCTATTTTATAGGAAGCCGGATATCGCAATGGAGTTCCGTGATTTTATTACTTTTGCTTTTGGGAATATTAGTAAAGGAAATAATTCCTGTCAGGAAGGAATAAGTTTGAAAAAACAGGACTATAGACTAAGACTTCAGGAAATTAATGAATGAAGGAATTAAAGAACGAATGAATAAGGTAGAAAAGGTATTTATTAATTGTTTAATTTTTTAATTCTTTCATTCCAGGGGCCTGCAGCCTAATGCCTAAAGCCTTTCTTTACTGTTAAAATTAATTTTTCTTTAATCATGAAATCCTTTAATCCTTTAATCTTAATTCAGATTTTATTGTGAAGAAAAAACCTCAAAAAATAAAAAGAATAAACAAAAGAGTTTTTAGTTCCTATATCACCACTACCCTCAGTATTTCGATGGTTCTTTTTCTTTTCGGATTGCTTGGGTTATTGCTTGTCAACGCAAGGAGACTTTCTGATTATGTGATGGAAAACATTGGCGTAACGCTGATCCTGAAAGATAGTGCACGTGAGGCCGATATACTTAAATTGCAGAAAAAACTTGAGGCGGCCGATTATATCAAAAGTACCCGCTACACAGATAAGAAAGATGCTGCGGCTGATCTGAAAAAAGAGTTGGGCGAAGATTTTATCGACTTTTTAGGTTATAATCCATTGTTTTCATCGATTGATGTCAAGGTTTATGCCAGCTATGCAAATCCGGACACACTTGCGAAGCTTGAAAAGAAATTTCTGTCTTTCCCGGAAGTGCAGGAAGTTTATTATCAGAGGAACCTGGTGAGACAACTACATGCCAATGTCAATAAAATAAGTATTATTCTTTTATCTCTCAGCCTTTTGATGTTTGTTATTTTCTCCGCGTTAATTAATAACACCATCAGGCTTTCGATCTTCTCCAAAAGATTTATAATCAATACGATGCAGCTTGTCGGCGCAACAAGGTCCTTTATCCGGAAGCCCTTTATCACCAAAGGTATTTTATCCGGAATTTACGGGGCTATTATTGCCTGTTTCATGTTTTTGATTATTTTTATTTATTACCAAAAAGAATTAAAAGCTTTTCTTGATTTTCAAAATCCGGGAATTCTCGCCCTTCTCGCCGGAGGAATATTTATATTGGGAATATTTCTCTCAGGATTGGCCTCCTATTTTGCCGTAAATAAATTTTTGAGAATGAAGTTCGATCAGCTGTTTTATTGATATATCTTTGTGAGCTAATTAAATATTATACTGACTTTATAAAATAAGGTTAAACATTAAAATCATTTTATCAGCAGAGATCATGAATAAGTCTTTAATAAAATCAGCCATTTTAACAATAGTTTTTATAATCCCTGTTTTCTCTTATGCCCAGAATTACTGGCAGGAACGCGAAAAGGTCAAATCTCTTCCGATACAGGAAACCAATCGTCCTTTAAGAACATTGCAACATCTTACATTGACAGTAGGGCAGACGGAAGGAGAACTGACCGGAAAGGATGATAGAATTATCCAGGCGGGCATTGATTATTTAACCAGGCTTGGAGGGGGAACATTGCAAATTCTTCCCGGCACTTATACTATCAATAATGCCATATACCTTCATTCCAATGTTAATATTAAGGGATCGGGAGAAAATACCATTCTGAAAATGGGAACAGGTTTCGTTACCCCCATTGTGAGAAATCACGATGGCGGTGAATGTGGCGTTCAGGTAAAAGATGCTTCAGGGTTTGCTCCAGGCATAGGAATAATGCTTCGCACGACGGCAAAAGCAGATTGGCAGATTGAGGTTTTCAAAGCGACTGTAACAAAAGTGGAGGGTGATATTGTTTATTTTGACAAACAACTTGACAAAGACTTTCATCTCCCCCAGAAATGTACAGCCGCCAGAATATTTCCGATATTAACAGCAGAAAATGTGGATAATGTTAATGTTGAGGATATCGTTTTGGACGGCAACAAAGATCAGAATGAGCATATTAACGGGAATTTTTCAGGGGCCGTATTTTTACATCTCTGTAATAACTGGAATTTTAAAAATGTGACTTCAAGAAATTACAACGGAGACGGATTCAGCTTTCAAACCTGCAATGACATTCATTTAGAGAATTGCAAAGCCCTTAATAACAGTGATCTTGGTTTTCATCCCGGTACAGGTTCACAACGTCCTGTGCTTACCAATTGCACCGGAAATGGCAACAGCCAGGGAATGTATTTCTGTTGGGGAGTTACCGATGGTTATGTCTATAAATGTAATTTCACAGGAAACAGTAAGTATGGAATAAGCATCGGACACAGGGATACCGATAACATAATTGAAGACTGCCTCATTGAAAACAACAGTGAAGTAGGCATCCTTTTCAGGAAAGATGATAATGACGAATTTTATGCAGGAAACCGCAATCTGATCAAAAATTGCATTATCAAGGATAACGGAGCAGGCGCTCAGGGCGTTGGTATTGACATTCGATGGAAAACAAAAGATATTACGGTAGAAAATACCAAATTCATAAATTCTGAAGGGGGTAAACAAAAAATCGGAATTCAGATTGGGAAGGATGCAGGAAAAATCAATACTTCCGGGAATACCTTTGAGAAAATCGATACAGATATGAAAAAATTAGAGGAATAAAAACGGAAAAAGGAAAATGGAGAAGAATGGAGAACGGAGAAGGAATATCAGAAGAAAGCATTATGAGTTTCATTCTCCGGTTTTTGTTATCCCTCTTAATTTTTAATTCTTAATTAATTATATCGCATGGCAAAAAAAATAGAAAAAGAAAAGGATAAAGAATTTGCTCTTGGGAAA
Source organism: uncultured Bacteroidia bacterium (assembly GCA_963810555.1). GTDB lineage: Bacteria > Bacteroidota > Bacteroidia > Bacteroidales > Prolixibacteraceae. Next base: position 535,053 of record CAWENX010000006.1, read on the forward strand.
GAGAATCTTAAGTTATTGGTAATAGGATTTGTGTTTATTGTTATCGGTTTTATCCTAATGACTGGAGGGAAGTCGGATAATCCGGATGTTTTTAATCCGGCAATATTTAGCTTCAGACGGATTACCCTTTCGACACTTATCGTATTGTTTGGATTTCTTTTTGAGATCTATGCCATCATGAAAATTCCCAAATCCGGTGATCAGTAAACAGTGAACAACGGTACAAACGAAGTCCATCCCATTGGACTGGTAATCTGGGCGGAACTGACGGAGTGTTCAGTAGTTTTCAATGTTAAATGTACAGTTTTAACTCTTAAATCTCTGCTCTTTTGAATTGTAAATGTTAATTAATGTTAAAACAGGAACAAATTTCTGATTGTGATATTATATTAATATCCAAAAGTATACGACGATTTGATTTTCAAAAGGGTGAAGTACTTGTATTTGATAAGCCTCTTGATTGGACATCCTTCGATCTTGTGCAGAAAATCCGTAACAATATATGCCGGAAAATGAAGATCAGGAAACTTAAAGTAGGGCATGCCGGGACACTTGATCCTAAAGCAACAGGTGTGATGGTATTATGTACGGGTAAGGCAACTTCGAAAATCCAATCCATTCAGGCAGAAGAGAAAGAATATGTTGCCACACTAAAATTGGGGGCAACAACTCCGACTTTTGATCGTGAAAGTGAAGAGGAAAATTATTTTAAAACATCTCATATTACAGAAGAACTTTTAAAAAGTACGTTACATCAATTTATTGGAACGATAAAACAAGTACCACCCGTGTTTTCAGCTATCAAAATAGAAGGTAAGCGGGCGTATGAGTTGGCCAGGAAGGGTGTTCCGGTTGAGTTGAAAGCCAAAGTCCTGGAAATTAAAGAGATTGAATTGTTGGAATATTCGCAATCAGAAGTGAAACTCAGAATTGTTTGTGGAAAAGGCACTTATATCAGGGCCCTGGCGCGCGATATTGGAGAAGCACTTCAAAGCGGGGCTTATCTGACAGGTTTACGAAGAACACGTGTAGGAAATTTTAATGTTGATGACGCCCTGGATGTAACAGAATTCCTTAATTCATTAGCAATGTAAAAGTTTTTGTTGGATATCAAGTATTTAGTTCATAATTAATAATTCGTAATTAATTGTAATTCGTAATTCATATGAAGCTTTCGAAATTTAAGTACAACCTGCCGGAAGAACTTATCGCCCTTCACCCTGTAAAAAACCGCGATGAATCAAGATTAATGGTTTTGCATCGTGATACAGGAGAGATTGAACATAGGATTTTCAAAGATATTGTAGAATATTTTAATGCTGAGGATGTAATGGTCTTCAATAATACGAAGGTTTTTCCTGCGCGATTATATGGAAATAAGGAAAAGACCGGAGCCAAGATTGAGGTTTTTCTGCTAAGGGAATTGAATCGTGAACAAAGGTTATGGGATGTTTTGGTGGATCCTGCAAGAAAAATCCGGATAGGGAATAAATTATATTTTGGTGAAAATGATGCACTTGTGGCTGAGGTAATAGACAATACAACCTCACGGGGCAGGACACTGCGTTTTTTATACGATGGAGCTTATGATGACTTCAAGGCAACATTATACGCTTTGGGTGAAACACCATTACCAAAAATAATTAATCGCCCTGTTGAAGAAACAGACGCAGAGCGATATCAGACAATATATGCTAAACATGAAGGAGCAGTAGCCGCCCCTACCGCTGGTCTTCATTTTAGCCGGGAATTGTTGAAACGACTGGAAATCAAAGGAATAAAATTCGCTCATATAACGCTTCATGTCGGATTAGGAAATTTTAGAAGCGTTGATGTGGAAGATCTGACAAAGCACAAGATGGATTCGGAACAAATATGGATTGATGAAGAAGCGGTGGAAATTATCAATAATGCCAAACTGTCAAAACATCAGGTATGTTCCATTGGGACTACAGTAATGCGCACTTTGGAAAGTTCAGTTTCAACGAATGGAATGTTAAAGCCTTTTGAAGGATGGACGAATAAGTTCATTTTTCCTCCATATGAATTCAGTGTTGCCCAAAGCATGATTTCCAATTTTCATTTGCCGCTTTCTACTCTCTTGATGATGGTTACGGCATTTGCCGGTTTTGACAAATTAATGAATGCTTATAAAGTAGCAATCAAGGAAAAATACCGGTTCGGCACCTATGGGGATGCAATGTTCATCATTTAAAGGAGACAGGAGACCGGAAACAGGAAACCGGAGAGGGAACAATTTCACTGTTTACTGATTACTGTTTACCGTTCTCCGGTATACCTTCTCCGTTCTACTTCTTGACTCTTTCATAATAAGACCTGTCTCGGGTATCGACACGAATCACATCACCCTGATTTATGAACAGTGGTACCATGATGGTGGCTCCGGTTTCAACTACAGCCTGTTTCAATGCAGTCGATGAGGCTGTGTTTCCTCTTTCTCCTGCTTCGGTATATGTAATTTCAAGATCGATAAAAGGAGGAAATTCTACTGTCAATGGTGTTTCAGTTTCAGCATGATAGGTTATGTCCAAAGTCATGCCCTCTTTCAGCAGATCAGCATTTTCGATCAGATTTTCTTCAATTGAAACCTGTTCAAACGTTTCGGCATTCATAAAAATATATCCTGTATCGTCCTTGTAAAGATATTGATACGGTCTGCGTTCTATACGAACGGTGTTAATTTTGACACCGACAGAGAAAGTATTGTCAATCACTTTTCCTGTTTTCAGGTTTTTCAATTTCGTCCGCACAAAAGCTGGACCTTTACCCGGTTTCACATGCTGAAACTGGACGATTTGGAATAACTGATCATTAAATTCAATACACAGCCCATTGCGAATATCTGCTGTAGTTGCCATTTCCTCTTAGTTTATTATATTATAAATGAATATCTTTTAAAAATTCCCGCAAATTTAGGAAAAACGATTCAATAACGAAAAATGTTTAATAACCGACACAAATGATAATTATTCAGGGAAGTCCTTGAAAGTATGATGACAACAGCCGGAAGAAGTGTCAGGGACGAGATGCTGCCTTCTAAATTAATTCCTTCGAATCGGTTTTCCTGTAACCTTTGATCCTGATCTTCAAATTCTCATCAATTTCGACAATTGCGTAATTATTGTTCTCAGGTCCTGAACCCTCAACGAGAGCTTTCAGGGTGTAGTACCAAATATTATTGATCTTATTTAAACCTCCCTTGTGATAGTGTCCCTGAAATACTGCTAAAACATGCCCTGAATTTTCGAGCATTTTTCTGACAATATCTGCATTATCAGGACAATGACGCTTATCAGGGACAAGCGGAGAATCAAGCTGATGATGTACAAATACGATAGTTGGTTTCTTATGATATCTTAGTTCACTCTTTAGCCATTTTAACTGATTATCAGGAATATGGGCTTCAGTCCAGTCAAAATTTCCATGATCATAATCCTGCCCCTGGAAGTTGTAATTTGAATCGAGCACGATAAAATGGAAGGATCCCATTGTAAATGAATAGAAATTCACTGCATTATAAAATCCGTAATTTGAGACTTCCTGCAAGAATTGAAGCTTTGAAATAGAGTCCATATCATGATTGCCTAATACATGATAAAAAGGACCGTTAAATTTTTTCAGTACATTTTCAATCGAGTCAAGATATTTTAGAGTTTGAATTTCGTTTGGAGGATCTCCCTGATCTTTCAGGTCGCCAAGTTCGATCAGGAAATCAACTTTTTGTTCGTTCATCAGATCAACACATTCAGCGGTTTTATCCAGTGATTGCCTGTAATATCTGTTTAGTTTGGGATTATCCGGTATGTCAGCATAGTGAATGTCAGTAACAATACCGAAGCGAATCGGTTTATATTTTTTATTTGCCATAGCTATTCCGGGAATTGTGATGCCTCCAACAGCACAAACAGTTGATTCAATGAATTTTCTTCGGTTGATTTTTATGTTCATATCTTACATAGACAACTTTGTCATAAAATTATAAAACCAATCAAAATAATCTACTTTTAACAAAATAAATTTTCGAACCTTTAAATGACACATATTCTTGCCTCCTACTCCCTTTCAATCATTGACTGGATATTGATTTTCACTTGTGCTATGCTTATCGGGATGTCAAAAACAGGTGTTCCCGGAGTCTCAATGATTGCGGTTCCTGTTCTGGCGATTATTTTCGGAGGAAAACAATCAACTGGAGTTTTGCTTCCTATTCTTATTTTCGCAGATATTTTTGCCGTACTCTATTATCACCGTCATGCCAATTGGAAACATCTGTTACGAGCCCTTCCATGGGCCTTTGCAGGAATATTTCTTGCCCTTTGGATAGGAAATCTTGTAAATGACAAGCAATTTAAGAATATCATTGCCATAACGGTTTTTGTAAGCTTAGGGCTGATGATCTGGAGAGATTATATCAGCAAATCTGAATTCACGCCTGATTCATGGTTGTTTGCCGCCTTCATGGGAATTGCGGGAGGATTTGCCACAATGATAGGAAATGTAGCAGGACCGGTTTTTGCCATTTATCTCCTTGCGATGCACCTGGATAAGAAGAGTTATATCGGTACGACGGCCTGGTTCTTTTTTATTGTCAATCTGTCAAAATTTCCCCTCCAGACATTTGTCTGGAATAATATTCACTGGAAAACTCTGCTGATTGATTGTATTGCATTCCCGGCAATAGTACTTGGCGCATTGCTTGGAATTTCAATCGTAAAGAAGATTCCTGAAAAAGCATTCAAATTGTTTGTGATTATTGCCACCACTCTCTCAGCATTTTTGATACTGATTTAAATCAATGTTTCAGGAACTGCTTCGTTCCATCGATAAAACAGAATATCCACTAAATTCTTTTGTTAATTATGTTATAATAATTCAAAATCCCTTTCCAAATCAATAGCGAACCAAATACGAACCAATCACGAAGCAAACAAGGAGGAAAATTAATAAAACAATTGTAAATATTATGATTCGATATATTTATTTAATATGAAGCAGAATGATTTTTTAAAAAACAGATTTAAAGAGAGATGGTAATCAAAATAATTTATACCTGACTTATTTTTCAAGAGTGACGCTTACTTTATCGATTTCCCCTCCCATCGTTGGATTGATCTTGGAAATCTTGACTCTTACTTTAACAATAGCGGGATAATTATCATAAAGACGTTTAATAATCCGACCTGCCAGATGTTCGAGCAGGTGTGACTTTATATTCATCTCTTCTTTTATCAATTGATAAACAGAGAGGTAGTTAATCGTATCGGTTAATTTATCACTTTGAGAAGCTTTATCCAGGTCAGTTTCAAGAGTTGCATTAACGAGGAAACGGCTGCCAACGAGCTGTTCTTCCTTAAAATGTCCGTGATAAGCATAAAACTCCATTCCCTCGATTTCGATCAGTCCCATTACTCATTTTTTAATGCAGGCAAAATTAATCTATTTTTAAATCTTCATTTCGGGTGATATTTTTTAACTAATATGGTTAAACTCTCGTAATTTTGCACAAACATAATTGCGAAGAGGTAGAGACGCAATATTTTGCGTCTTATAAAGTAAATTATATTGGCTATGACAGAAGGAGGCAATATCCGGGCCGGTGAGGAGGATAAAATTTCCAGGAACTTTATTCATCAGATTGTAAGCGAAGATCTGGCTGCCGGTAAAAACGGCGGAAGGGTCCATACCCGTTTTCCGCCCGAACCTAACGGATACCTTCATATTGGTCATGCCAAATCGATCTGTCTGAATTTCGGCACTGCGCTTAAATTCGGAGGACTGACAAATTTAAGGTTCGACGATACCAATCCCACTAAAGAGGAAACCGAATATGTTGATTCTATACAGGAAGATGTGAGGTGGCTTAGTTTTGACTGGGGAGACAGACTTTATTATGCCTCCGATTATTTTGACAAATTGTATGATTTTGCCATCACCTTGATTAAAAGCGGGAAGGCTTACGTGGATTTTCAAAGCCAGGAAATCATCAGTCAGCAGCGTGGAGTGCCTACCAGACCCGGGATTGAAAGCCCTTATCGGAATACATCTCCTGAGCAAAACCTGATGTTGTTTCAAAAGATGAAGGCAGGTGAATTCAATGAAGGTGAATGTGTTCTGCGTGCCAGAATTGATATGACCTCTCCCAATATGCATCTGCGCGATCCTTTGATGTACAGGATTTTAAAGCAGTCACATCACAGAACCGGCGATAAATGGTGCATCTACCCGATGTATGATTTTGCGCACGGGCAATCGGATTATTGGGAAGGCATCACTCATTCGATATGCACACTTGAATTTGAGGTACATCGACCTCTTTATGACTGGTTTGTGGAAGAATTGCGGGATGGTGATTACCGGCCACGACAAATAGAATTTTCAAGGTTAAACCTGAGCTATACCATTATGAGCAAAAGGCTCTTGCTCCAGCTGGTCAAGGATAAATATGTGAATGGATGGGATGATCCTCGAATGCCCACGATATGCGGCTTGAGACGAAGGGGTTATACTCCTGAATCGATAAGGGTATTTTCTGATATGGTAGGAGTCACAAAAGTTGATGGTGTTACCGATGTTGCCCTCTTGGAGTATTGCATCAGGGAAGACCTGAACAAACGGGCACAGCGAGTGATGGGAGTGATTGATCCGCTGAAAGTGGTCATTACCAATTATCCTGAGGATTTAATCGAAGAGATTGACGCTGTCAACAATCCTGAGGATGAAGGCATGGGAAAGAGAAAAGTGCCTTTTTCAAGAGAGATATATATTGAGAAAGAGGATTTTATGGAAAATCCGTCAAATAAGTTTTTCCGTCTGGCGCCTGGCAGGGAAGTGAGATTACGCTACGCCTTTTTTATCAAATGCCAGGAAGTTATTAAGAATCAAAAGGGCGAGATAACCGAACTTTACTGCACCTATGATCCGGCGACCCGTGGGGGGGATTCACCTGACGGGCGTAAGGTAAAAGCAACGCTTCACTGGGTATCCGTGCCGAAAGCTGTGAAAGCTGAAATAAGATTGTATGACCGTCTTTTTAATGATCCGGATCCTGCAGGGCATAAAGACAAGGATTTTCTGGAATTTCTAAATCAGGATTCTCTCAAAGTGCTTGAAGAATGTTACATAGAACCTTTTATCAGAGGCGCAAAGCCACTTGACAATTTCCAGTTCGAGCGTCTTGGTTATTTCAATGTTGATCCGGATTCAACTTCAGAGAAACCTGTTTTCAACCGGACAGTTTCGCTAAAGGAGAGTTGGAAAAAATAAAGGGAAAAGGCAACTGGCAATAGGTGACAAACAATTATTTTCCCTGAAAAAATTATAATAATATTTTACTTTTACGTTTTAATTGTTCCAATTAATTTATTAAAATCAAACATGAAAAAGAGTCTTTTAATCCTTAGCCTTTTTTGTGCCTATTACGTCAATGCACAAAATCGAAATCCTGAAAATGCAAAAATGAAACCGGAAATGACTGAATTCTGGGATCCTGAAGTCACTGTTATTACACCGGGAGAAACCCCCAGGATGCTCCCTCTGATGCAATTATCCTTTTTGATGGAACTGCTTCCAGTCTGGATCAGAACTGGACCAACAGAAGAGGGGAAGCCCCCGGATGGAAAGTTGCCGATAATTGTGTCACTGTCGTTAAGGGTACCGGTGATATAAAAACAAAAATGGATTTTGAAGACGTTCAACTGCATATTGAATGGAGGACTCCCTCAGTAGTGGTTGGAGAAAGCCAGGGCCGCGGCAATTCAGGTATCTTTTTCCAGGGGCTGTATGAACTGCAGGTATTGGACAATTACAACAACCGTACGTACCGCAACGGGCAGGCAGGATCAATCTACAAACAGTATGCTCCCCTTGTAAACGTGTGCAGGAAACCCGGTGTTTGGCAGACTTATGATGTAATTTTTATTGCACCCAGATTCGAAGAGAACGGGACTTTGTTAACACCTGCCCGGGTCACTGTTTTTCAGAATGGAGTGCTCGTTCAGAATAATGTACAATTATTTGGTCCCACAGAATATATAGGAATCCCTAAATACAAGAAGCACGGTCCGGCGCCTCTTGAATTGCAGGATCACAACAATCCGGTGAGCTACAGGAACATCTGGATCAGGAAACTTACCACGCTGATAAATTGATTTGAACTTTATTAGTATTAACCAATGGATCAGAATCCGGATCAGGATTGGATTATCTCTGAAGCCGTAAAAAAGGAATTGATCCGTGTCGCAAAATGGGCAAAACTGATAGCAGTAATCGGATTTGTTATCTGTGGATTGATTTTACTTTTTATAGTCATCGCAGGAGTAATTTTAACTGTATTTTCACTTCTGGGTGGTGATAACTCAGCACTAAGCGAAGCAAAACCATGGATCACAACGCCTGTTTATTTAGTGATAACTGTACTTTGCTTTGTCCCATGTTTAATGCTCTATAATTTTTCAGTTAAAGCGGAGGAGGCTGTCAGATACGGATCAGATGATGCGTTGGTAAAAGCTTTGTCAAATTTGTACAAGAGTTTCAGATTTGTGGGGATAATCACCCTTACAATAATCGGATTGTATGCGGTGATCCGAATAATAATGCTTATAGTCAATGCGTCATCAATGTTATTTGGTTAATGGAACAAGAGCAAGGAGCAGAGAGCAAAGGGCAAAAAACTCTTAGATCTTTGCTCTCAGCTCTTTGCCCTCTGCTCCCTGACGCATTGAAACTCTTTAGCATTATTCAATATCTTTGTGCCTTTTATGATGTTTCTTAATAAATCATCCCATGCAGGAGAAAATACTGATTCTTGATTTTGGTTCACAATACACTCAACTTATAGGACGAAGAGTTCGTGAGCTTAATGTTTACTGTGAAATTCACCCCTTTAATCATTACCCTGAAATTGACGAAACCGTCAAAGGAGTGATTCTTTCAGGCAGCCCTTTTTCGGTTAGAAATGAGAACAGTCCAAGGATTGATTTAACAGAAATTAAAGGCAAGCTTCCTTTGCTTGGCGTATGTTATGGGGCGCAGTATCTTGCCCATTTTTTTGGGGGTGAAGTGGCTGCATCGGATTCAAGGGAATACGGAAGGGCAATGTTGAATATTACGGATAAAAATGATCTTCTTCTGAAGAACATCAGTAATAACTCTCAGGTGTGGATGTCGCATGGCGATACAATTACCAGGATTCCGGATAATTTCAAAGTCATTGCTTCGACAGCAGATGTTGAAAATGCAGCCTATAAGATTGACGGCGAACCCACTTACGCCATACAGTTTCATCCTGAGGTTTATCATACTACAGAAGGAATCAAAATACTGGAAAACTTTTTGGTCGACATCTGTAAATGCAGGCAGGACTGGACTCCGGCTTCTTTCATAGAAACGACGGTGGCTCAGCTTAGTGAGAAACTTCAGAACGATAAAGTCGTTCTTGGCCTTTCGGGAGGGGTAGATTCTTCGGTTGCAGGCGTTTTGCTTAATAAAGCCATCGGTGAGAACCTTACTTGTATCTTTGTTGATAATGGCCTCCTTCGGAAAAATGAATTTGAGAACGTTCTCGAATCCTATAAAGATATGGGATTGAATGTCATTGGGGTAAATGCAAAGCAGAAATTCTGGGATGATCTGAGAGGAGTGACCGATCCTGAGAAGAAGAGAAAAATTATTGGTCGTAATTTTATCGAAGTGTTTGATGCAGAAGCTCACAAAATAAAGGACGTGAAATGGCTGGCACAGGGAACAATCTATCCGGATGTTATTGAATCTGTTTCGGTCAACGGCCCTTCGGCAACGATCAAATCTCACCATAATGTCGGAGGTTTGCCGGAGAAAATGAAATTGAAGGTTGTTGAACCTCTCAACCTGCTTTTTAAGGATGAAGTCAGACGTGTGGGAAAGGCTCTCGGGGTAAAGGAAGAATTGATCCGGCGTCATCCTTTCCCCGGGCCGGGTCTGGGAATCAGGATATTAAGTGATGTTACCCCCGAGAAAGTCCGTGTTCTTCAGGAGGCAGATGCTATTTTTATTAACGGATTAAATGAATGGAAATTATATGATAAAGTCTGGCAGGCAGGGGTGATGCTTCTGCCGGTTCAGGCAGTCGGGGTAATGGGAGACGAAAGGACTTATGAAAACGTTGTTGCTTTGCGTGCCGTGACCTCTACCGATGGAATGACAGCCGACTGGGTACACCTTCCTTATGACTTTCTGGCCGCCATTTCAAATGAAATCATCAATAAAGTGAAAGGAATCAACCGGGTAGTGTATGACATAAGTTCCAAACCCCCGGCAACTATTGAATGGGAATAATCAAATCCAGCAATCCTGGAATTATACCGTTACAAAATTCTCTGATTTGAGTTTTGATTCGCCACTCCATCGGTAGGCTGATAGTTTTCCTGTTGTTGTCACACAACCGTCGACGCAGCAGATGTTCGGTTGTAAGATAGCCGGACCTTGTGACAGGCAATAATGTCCGAAAAAAACAAGCGGTTTGTCTGGTCCGTAAGGCTCAAATGAAGGAGCGATTTCAGCAGGAACTGTGTACTCCGGCAATATGAATTTATTCCCAAACGAAAGCTGACGAAAATTCTTATTCTCAGGAGATTCCCACCAGTTCATCCTGAAAACCTTACGGCTCATTCCTTTGCTGCATTTTAGGATCAGATCCTGAGGACATTGAAATTCAAGTCCCTTCAGGGTTTTGTATATGATTGCCGCCGCAGGATGCTGATTTTCATGGATCGATCTCAAAAAGCTCTTTTTTAATTTCCCCGGGGGGATGAATTCAGAAAGGTATTGTATCTCCTTGTCGTTCCAGTATGCATGACAGATGCGGATTTCCCCGAGATCAATAAAAAGAGGCAAAGTCCTGAGCCATTTCAGATAATCACGCCATTCCTCCTTAAACCCTTTAAATGCTGTGAGGGTGCTCTGAATCTGGTTTCTGTTCTCTGTGATATGTCTTGACAGGAACATCCCGTTTGTATCCTTAATATGGTATAATATGGCGCTGTATTCGTGATTCCCGAGTATCGTTTTAGCTGAGCCTTCTTCTGTCATGGCCCTGATTATCTGCAAGGTTTCCCTGATTTCAGGCCCCCGGTTAATAAAATCACCTATAAAAACAGCAGTTCTTTCAGGATGTTTCCAGGCCCCGTCCATTTTTGAATACCCCATCGCTTTTAATAGTTTTTTTAAAAGCGTGGCGAATCCATGCACATCTCCTATTATATCATAATATTGAGCCATTTAATCCATAATTACCTGATCTTTGAGCCTTTGGTTGCGAAAAATATCTGATAGCCATAATAAACAAACAGGCAGCTAATGGCCACGGTCAATCCGATACCGCGCTGAATGGCTCCCATCATGGGCGTTAAGATTGCTGCTCCTATGACGGAGGTCGAGATCACCCCGGAACCGATTTTTGCATGAGGGCCAAGATCCTCTAAAGCAAGGTTATAAATGGTAGGCCACATAATAGAATGAAACAATCCCGTCCCAAGGAAAGCCCATAAAGCTATAGTACTTGCATTGGCTCCGACCAATAAAGACACTGACAACATAGCAGCAGCCAACAGGGCGCAAATTGTAAGAAGCTGACGGGCTGTATACTTCTGAAGAATAAATATTCCAAGCAACCTTCCGACCATCAATCCTCCCCAATAAAATTTCAGCATATCGGTCCTTTGGACAGCACTGAAATCAAAACCCAGCGACTTTGTCGAATAATCGGCAAAAAAGCTTGGAATTCCTATTTCAATACCCATATAAAAGAATATGGCAAGTGATCCCAACCACATATGAGGGTATTTGAAAGCGCTTGATTTGTACTCTTTGACTTTCCCGGTTACAATGTCTTCCTCAATTCCTTCAATCTCAGGAAGTTTGAGAAATAACATCACCACAAAGATTACCACCATAATCCCGCCGATCATTCCGAACGGACCCTGAACCGCTTTGGGATCCTGGCTGTTGGTGACAATCAAAAGGGAAACAAAAATGGGAGCAATCACGGTGGCTACCGAATTCAATGCATTGGTCAGGGTAAGCCTGCTGGCCGCTTTTTCTGGTGAACCTAAAGCATTTACATAAGGATTTGCAGCTACCTGCAGCAACACAACACCAACTGCAAAAACGGATACTGCGCTTAAAAAGGCAAAGTAACCTATCCCGACTGCCGGTATACAAAGAAAGAAACCTAATGCAATCATCCCGAGCCCTGCCAAAACCCCTTTCTTGTACCCGATCCTGTGAATAAGGAATCCTACAGGAACAGAAAATATGTAAGCGCCATAGAAAAAAGTGTTGGGCAATTGTTTCTCGACATCGCCAAGATGAAAGGCATCCTTGAGAAAGTCGATCATCGAATTATTCATCGTAGTGATAAACCCTAACAAGAAGAAAAGGGTTGCCATTACGATCAGGGGGAACAAATATTTGTTATTGCCTTTGTTGTTTGTCATTTCTTATAAGATTGAGTTAGTATTTGATTTTGAATATCTCAGTGTTTCAGAATTTCAATGTTTTAGTGATCGCGCAGAACCGCTGATCACTCATTACTTTTCCTGATTCATAATTACAGTTGGTTAAAAAAGCTTCTTCCCGCCGTCGCCAATTTCGGCCACATAAAATACGGGTTTCAGCCCTGTGCGTTTCTGATAGTTTTTCCCCACTTCCTGGATAAAAGTATCTACCGCCTCGTCCTTTACAAGACTGACGGTACAGCCGCCAAATCCCCCGCCGGTCATTCGCGAACCGATGACACCATCTATTTTCCGGGCTTCCTCAACCATCGTATCCAGCTCATCGCCCGTTACTTCATAATCATCCCGCAGAGAATCATGCGAGCCGTTCATCAGTTCGCCGAACCGGGCAAGATTCCCTTTTTTAAGCTGCTTTACCGCTTCTTCCGTACGATAAATTTCACTCACCACATGCCTTGCACGGCGCCGGACAGTCTCGTTTTCTATCTTTATTCTCAACCTTTTTAAATTCATCGAGTGAAATTTCGCCCAGTGCGGAAATTGCTTTAAACGGCTGAATAGCCTTCACTGCTGCCTGGCATTCGGCAACCCTCTCGTTATATTTCCCTGAATCCAGCTTGTGAGGGCTGTTGGTGTTGCTGATGACTATCTTCACTCCGTCCAGTGCAACAGGTACCAGTTCATAAGTCAAGCGTATCGCAGTTGAGGAAAACAGCATGGTCTTTTTCGCCCATTATGGATGTAAACTGATCCATGATCCCGCAATTGACGCCTGCAAATTCATGCTCAGCCTTGCGGCCCATCTTGGCCAGTTCAACCTTATCTATCCCGAATCCATATTGATCATTGAGCGTTACGCAGGTCACAATCTCCAGGGCCGCCGATGACGATAAGCCCGCTCCCGTCGGAACATCACCATAGAAAAGCATATCTGCCCCCTGCTTAAAAAGCAATCCCTTCTTGAGAAACTGTGCAAAAACACCGATGGGATAATTAACCCATTCCTTACCAATAGGTTTATTAAGATCCTCAATCTTTACTTCTGCCTTGAAATCAAAATCGACAGAGGCAAATCTTACCGTCTGTCTCTCCGTTTTCCTGATAAGGCAATAAATCCCGAAGCTTAAGGCACATGGAAACACAAATCCCCCGTTGTAATCAGTATGCTCTCCGATCAGGTTTACCCTTCCCGGTGAAAAATATCCGTTAATATTTCCTGGTCCGTATAGTTCAGTAAATTTTGATTTCAGTTCTTCAATGGTCATGTTGCTTGTATTTTAATTATTTAATCCGGTCAGTGATGATAAGGACAAATATAGAATTATTTATTTGAATAATAATTGCGACAGAGTCGGTTGGCAATTAGACTTTACAGTTTTATTTAATGGATTGAATAATCCCCAATACCGATTTAATATAAGCAGTAGCATCTTAATAACTTCATCGTATTTATTGTACACTTACTATATATTCATTGTACACTTATTATACTAAAATTGTACAGTAATGTACAGATGTACAGTAATTGTACAGTAAGTGTACACAAAATACCTCTTTGGTATAGATTTGAACGGGGTAAAATAACATTTTAAGGAGTACTGAATTTTGCGGTTGGGTCTTCGGTCTGATCTGCGAGTATGATAAGGGCGATTCGAAATACTTTTTAAAAGTTAAGTTATCTTTGCTCCTGTAATTGTAACCAAAACTGACTGATATTGAAATTCACTTTGCTTTTCACATCTCTGTTTTTGACCTTCAATCTGTTGGCGCAGGAGAAGATACACATAGCCCCTGAAGTTAATGCATCATTCGGATCGTATGTTGTCTTCAGGAGAGGATCTGCCGTTCTGGCTTGTATCCAACCAGAACGGGGTTTTCACGATGAAAAACAACACTTATCAGTTATTCCAGTTTGGATATTGAGCGGGGATTAGAGAAGGATTCATTAAAAAAATGGGGATTTTACTTATGGCACAAACCTGGTTTATGGTTATGCCGGAGCTTCTGATTTTCAGGTGAATCAATACTGGATGGGAGCGAGGTACAAATGGCTGGTGATGAAAGCGGGAGCACAGCCTGATCCGATACTTTATGCAGGATTATCATCCACCAACGGCAATATGGACTGGTCGAACAACGCACGGCCACTTCCCGGAATCGCTTTTTCGACGGATGGTTTTATTCCTTTTTTCTTCTGGAAGAAGTGGTTTTCGGTGAAGGGTTTTTATGCGGAATATTTTCTGAACGACAGAAGGTATGTTGAAAATGCCCATCTTCACCATAAATATGCCTGGGCAAGAGCATCATTAAATTCCTGGAAGATCAGTCTCGGACTGGATCATTGGGTTTACTGGGGAGGGACCTCACCTGATTTGGGCAATCTTCCCGGATTCGATAATTATTTTAGATATATATTTTCTCTGAGGGGGAAGAAAACCTCGCTGGCGATTGACAGGGCAAATGCTTCAGGCAGTTCACTTGGATTGTATCTGCTGACGGTTGAAAAGGAGTATCCTGATGTTTCTCTGACTTTCTATTATAACCATCCTTTTGAAGACCGCTCCGGACTTGAAATGGCAAATGCTCCCGATGGATTGTGGGGCATTTACCTTCATCGCAAAAAGGGAAAGGCTTTTCTGCAGGATGTTGTTTACGAATTACAAAATACGACAAATCAAAGCGGTACGTATGACCAGGTGGAAATTGGCAATACAGGGATAAGAACCGGACGCGGCAATGACAACTATTTCAACAATTGGGTGTATAAATCGGGGCATGTTTATTACAACCGGATGATGGGGAGCCCGGTTTTTATTCCTGAAATCGATGCAAACGGTATTTCCACGGGATTCGACAATACCCGTATCTGGCTTAATCATTTGGGCCTCAGCGGATGGATGGGCGAGAGGCTTTCCTGGAAATCGTATCTTACCTTTACACGCAGTTTAGGTACGTATGATCCATCAAGGGTTAATCTGCCTGAGCCTCTTGATCAGTTTTCCTTCTTATTCGGGTGCGTTTATTTGTGTAAACGTCTGCCTTTTGATCTTAATTTTGGCATTGCGGGTGATTACGGACAGCGCTTTGAAACAAGGACAGGAGGGTATGCCGGGATTTCGTGGAGAATAAAGTGATAAATGTGATAAGTCATAAAATAACGGATATTTCAGTTAAGGATTTCACGTATGAGCTTCCGGAAGAGAGGATTGCAAAGTATGCCCTGGCTGAACGGGACAGGTCAAAATTACTTGTCTGGAAAAACGGAAGCATAAAAGACGATGTCTTTTACAATCTTGCTGAAAATCTTCCTGCCGGTTCGATGCTTGTTTTTAACAACACGAAAGTAATCAGGGCAAGATTGATTTTCAGGAAAAAAACAGGGGCCAGGATAGAAGTTTTCTGCCTTGAGCCTACTCAGCCTTCAGATTATTCGCTTTCCTTCTCTCAGACTGAAAGCTGCCGGTGGAAGTGCATTATCGGGAATTTAAAGAAGTGGAAAGATGAGGTACTGGAACGTAAATTATCGGTAAACGGGGAGGATATTATTTTAAGGGCGGAGAAAACAGCGCCTTTCAATGATGCCTGGGAAATCCTGTTTTCGTGGGACAATCCTCATTTTACTTTTGCAGAAGTCATTGAAACAGCTGGAGATATGCCGATCCCTCCTTATCTTAACAGGGAAGCAGAAGATTCTGACAGTTTGAGTTACCAGACGGTATATTCCAAAATCAAGGGTTCTGTTGCCGCACCGACGGCAGGACTTCATTTTACTCCGAAGGTTTTCGATTTATTAAAGAAAAAGAACATCCTATGTGAGGAATTGACTTTGCATGTTGGAGCAGGCACTTTTCAGCCTGTTAAATCGGCGACGATTTCAGGACATAAGATGCATACCGAGCATTTTACAGTCAGCCTTGAATTCCTGAAAAGGCTTTCGGAATACAAGGGTAAGATCATTGCTGTCGGGACGACATCGGTGAGGACACTGGAAAGCCTCTATTGGATGGGGTGTAAAATAATGGATCATCCTTTGGCGGAGCGGGATAGCTTACCGGTTGCTCAATGGGAAACCTATTTGGTGGGAGAGAGAAGTTGCAGCCTTCAGAATTCCCTTGGAGCCCTGATGGATTATATGGTGAGCCATAACCTGCAGGAATTGAATACGTCAACGGAGATCATTATTGTTCCGGGGTATGAATTTAAGATGATTAATGGTATGATTACCAATTTTCATCAGCCGCAAAGTACTCTGCTGCTTTTGATTGCTGCTTTTTTAGGGGATGAGTGGAAAAGGATTTATAATCACGCTTTGGCAAATGATTACAGGTTTTTGAGTTACGGGGATTCGAATCTTTATCTGAAATAATGCACCTTAAAATTATCAATGTTTTCTGTTTCTGTGATTCCTTACTTTGTTACCAATGACAGATTGATTGGAGAAAAGGTACTCAGGGGAAAAAGATTCTTCACTTCGTTCAGAATGACAGTCGGTACGGTATTGGAGGGAGGCTTGAGGGCGGCATGGCCGCCCCCCAAGCCTCCCTCCCTGATATCAAAATGTCATTTCGAACGAAGTGAGAAATCTCTTGCAATGACCTCAACAGGTGCTTATAAAAAATCTGTCATTGGAAATGGAGCGAAGCAGAATGATCCCGCACATGCAGGATTTATAATTTGTACATCGTTGTATTTAAAAAACAAGGATTGACTAAATTTTAACCGATCAGGATTTATTTCCTTCATACAGCCTTCCCTGCCAGGTGTCTCTTTCGATCAGGTGTTTTTCGACTTTGGCAACGAATTCAAAGTTTTTCAGCCCCCATTTTGGGGCGATCACCATTTTATCCGGAGCCGAACTGACAAAGCGTTCAACGATAATAGAAGGATTAAGAAACTCAAGATAATCAACGACAAGATCGACGTATGATTCAACTGTAAACATTGTAAAGTCTTCAGGAACTTCAGCGAATTCCTTCGCCATTTTGGTCCCGGTATGTATCTGAAGTTGATGCAGTTTTATATTTTCGACCGGCAATGAGGAAATCACTCTCGCCTGTTCCATAAAATCCTCATAATTTTCGCCCGGCAGACCAAGGATGAGATGAGCACAGTTGTGGATGCCTCTGCGGGAGGTCTCTTCCAGTGCCTTAGCGGAATCTTCAAAGCTGTGTCCCCGATTGATACGCTTCAAAGTTTCTTCCTTAACTGATTCAATGCCAAGTTCCAGCATGACATAGCATTTCTTCGAGAATTCTTCCAGCAAGTCAAGCACTTCATATCCAAGGCAATCGGGACGGGTGGCAATGACAAGTCCTAATACTTTCTCATGCCGGAGCGCTTCGTCATACAATTGTTTCAGGATCTCGACAGGGGCATAGGTGCCCGTATAGGCCTGAAAATAGGCAAGAAACCGCATGGTGTCATATTTCTTTGAAAAGAACCGGATACCTTCTTCAAGCTGGATTTTCAGGTCATCCTGAAGATGGCAGTAATCGGGCTGGAAGGTTTTGTTGTTGCAATAGGAACAGCCTCCGTAACCTTTCAGGCCGTCGCGGTTCGGGCAGGTGAAGCCTGCATTGAGAGAGATTTTCTGCACACGCCCGTTAAAAAGCTTGCGAAAATGAGTGGAGAAATCGTTGTAGCGCTTTTCCTTGCTTATTAAGATTTTGCTTTCAGTCACTTATTCCTGTTATATAACGGCAAATTTAGTCTTTTATTGGGGTGAAGGAAATTAGTAAAGATCAAAAGTTTTACTTTTGCAATCTAATATAGATGAACGAAGAAGTACAAGGATTGTATTATCGGATTATAAAGCAGCGAAATGAAGAATAAGAGAATTGTTGATATCCTGAAGGAAGGTAAGGTCGGTTCAGAGATAACGGTGAAGGGATGGGTCCGCACAAGAAGAAGCAGTAAGAACGTTAATTTTATTGCCCTGAATGATGGGTCAACGATCAATAATCTGCAGGTAGTTGCTGATGCTGAAGCTTTTGGAGAGGAGATGATAAGGAATATCAACTCCGGCGCTGCAATCGGTGTTACGGGAAAACTGGTTGAATCGGTTGGTTCAGGGCAGTCAGTAGAATTGAAAGCGGATGTTATTGAAATCATCGGTCCTGCAGATCCTGAGAAATATCCTTTACAGCCCAAACGGCATTCGCTGGAGTTTCTTCGGGAGATTGCTCACCTCAGGCCAAGGACAGCCACCTTCAGCGCAGTTTTTCGTATCCGCCATGCCATGATTTTTGCTATTCATCAGTTCTTTCATGAAAGGGGTTTTTATAATATTCACACACCTATTATCACCAGCTCTGATGCCGAAGGCGCCGGTGAGATGTTTCGCGTTACAACACTTCCGCCCAATGAAGTTCATTTAGATGAGGAAGGAAAGCCGGATTTTTCGGAAGATTTTTTTGGGAAATCAACCAATCTGACTGTTTCAGGACAGCTTGAAGGAGAACTTTTTGCTATGGCTCTTTCGAGGATTTATACCTTCGGGCCAACCTTCAGGGCTGAGAATTCAAACACTTCACGACATCTTGCAGAATTCTGGATGATAGAGCCTGAGGTTGCCTTCTTTGATCTGAATGACAACATGGATCTTGCCGAGGAGTTTTTAAAATATCTTATCCGGTATGCTCTTGACAATTGCATGGATGATCTTCTTTTCCTAAGGAATCGTCTGATTGAGGAAGAGAAAAATAAGCCTGCGGATCAGAGGTCGATGGATTTGATTGAAAAGCTGCGTTTTGTTGCTGACAATGATTTTGTGAGGCTTACCTATACGGAGGCAATAGAGATATTGAAAAATTCAAAACCAAATAAGAAGGGTAAATTCCAGTATCCGATCACAGGTTATGGGACTGATCTTCAGAGCGAGCATGAAAGATTTCTTGTAGAGCAGGAGTTTAAAAAGCCTGTTATTCTGACTAATTATCCGAAAGAGATCAAAGCTTTTTATATGCGTCTTGATGATAATGGCAAAACAGTATCGGCTATGGATGTTCTCTTTCCGCAAATCGGGGAGATCATTGGGGGTTCGCAGCGTGAAGAACGGCTCGAAGTTCTTGAAAGAAGAATGGAAGAGATGTCGGTTCCCAAAGAAGAGATGCAGTGGTACCTGGATACCCGCCGTTTCGGAGGTTGTCCTCATGCAGGATTTGGACTGGGATTCGAACGGCTTATGCTTTTTGTGACCGGGATGGGAAATATCCGGGATGTGATTCCGTTTGCAAGGACACCCAAAAACTGTGAATTTTGATTTGCTAATGTGCTGATGTGGTAATATGTTGATGTGTTAATGTGCTGATTAAAAGTAAATTCAACGTATTTAATCACTACCGAATCGGTACATTAACTAATTATCACAACATCACATCATCACATCAACTAATCATCACATCAAATTCATATTTTTGTTACCTTTCGGACTGAAATTGGCAGGGAATCATATGCAGAAATTAAGTCTCCAACAGAAATTGCTTCAGAAGCTTTCGCCACAGCAGATACAGGTTATCAAGCTGTTGGAACTTCCTACTATGCAGCTTGAGCAGAGGATAAAGAAGGAACTTGAGGAAAATCCTGTTCTGGAGATCGACAGTGAAAATTTTGAATCGACAGATGAGGAATTTTCCGACAATGATCTTAAGTCAAGTGAGGATCGTGACAACGAAGAGTTTTCGGTTTCTGATTATCTGAATGAGGAGGATTATCCTTCTTTTCGTTACAGTACCCAAAACAATTCAAAAGGAAGCAAAGTGAGCGAGATTCCTTTTTCGGAGAGCACCTCATTTAACGAATATTTGCTGGATCAGATCAGCACTGTTTTCCTGAGTGCACATGAACGAATTCTGGCAGAACATATTATCGGGAGCATTGATGAGGACGGGTATGTGAGACGGGAATTGGATTCGATGGTCGATGACCTTGCATTTTCACAAAATATCAAAACAAATGAAGCGGAACTGATCCAGGTATTAAGAGTTGTACAGGAGCTTGATCCTCCCGGAGTGGGTGCAAGAAATCTCCGTGAATGTTTAAGACTTCAGATTTTGAGGAAAAACGATAAAAATAAAGCTGTAGAACTTGCAGGACAAATTCTCAGGGATGCTTTTGATGAATTTACCCGTAAGCATTATGACAAGATACAGCGAAAATTCGGAGTTGATGAAGATACTCTTAAAGATGCTATTGAAGAAATACTGAAGTTAAATCCTAAACCGGGAAGTTCATTAAGCGACAATATTAACCGTGCAAATCAGACTATTATCCCTGATTTTATACTTGAAATTGTAGATGATGAATTTCAGCTTAGTTTAAACCAGAAAAATGCGCCGGAGCTGAATATCAGTCCTTACTATAGCAATATGCTCAGATCTTACCATGAAAATCGCAGCGGTTTGTCCCGTGACAATAAAGATGCTGTGCTGTTCGTAAAACAAAAGATTGATTCTGCCAAATGGTTTATAGATGCCATAAAACAACGGCAGGCTACCCTGATGATGGTAATGACTGAAATACTGATGTATCAGAAGGCATTTTTCATGGAGGGGGATGAAACAAAAATCCGGCCGATGATCCTCAAGGACATTTCTGACCGTACCGGCCTGGATATTTCTACTATTTCGCGGGTATCAAACAGTAAATATATACAGACCCATTTTGGTATTTATCCTTTGAAATTTTTCTTTTCCGAATCGATGCAGAAAGATACCGGTGAAGAAGTTTCCACCCGTGAAATAAAATCCATTCTCCAGGAGTGCATTAACAAAGAGGATAAGCACAAACCTCTTACGGATGATGACCTGACACAGATACTAAAGGAAAAATCCTACCCAATTGCAAGAAGAACAGTTGCAAAATACAGGGAACAATTGAGTATTCCGGTTGCGAGAATGCGTAAAGAGTTATGAGTTATGCGTAACGAAAAGTGAACATTAAACATTGAACATTAAACATTGAACATTGAACATTTAACATTGTTCTTTTATTCCCTTTTAGCGGTAATGCAGATTTATTCCGCGGAGGGCTTAATGTCAGACAAAGAAAAGGGTTTACCGGAACCCGTAATTAATATCGGAGTATTAATTCAAAGCAGTCAAACCCAGGCTGCCAGCGAGGGAGCAGAACTTGCAATAAGAAATATTAATGAACGAACAGGTGATAAGGGCCGAAAGTTCCGAATTGTTGTGAGTTCTATGGAAGGACCATGGGGAACAGGTTCGAAAAAAGCAGAGAGCATGGTATTTGATGATAATGTATTTGCAATTATCGGATCTCATGATGGACGAAATGCCCATCTTGTTGAACAGGTCGTTGCTAAAACCCATATATGTTATGTATCCGCCAAGGCGAGTGATCCGACTCTTTCGCAGGCTTTTGTTCCCTGGTTTTTCAGTTGTGTACCCAATGATCTTCAGCAAGCTGCTTCATTGAAAGAAGAAATATATTACAGAAGAAATTTTAAAAAAGTAGTTGTTCTTTCTGATAACAGTTATGATAGCAATCAGGCCGTTAAGAGCTTTCTGAAAATGGTTAAAGAAGAGGGATTAACAGACCCGGTACGATACTCAATAGAAAATTCAGAAAAAGCTATCAAGGAAATCCTGAATAAGCTAAGAAAAAAGGATAAAACTGAATGTATTGTACTTTTTGGGAATTCTGATTTTGCAAGGAAAACTATTGGTTTATTGTCATTTCAAAAAATGGATTTACCAATTTATTGTTCATTATTCACCTTAAATGATAAAGTGCTGACTGATTTGAAGTCGTTACAAAGTGAAAAACTTGTCCTGGTTTCTTCCGGATTTTTTCTGAGTATTAAAGGGAGAGTATTTAAAGAAGATTTTAAAAAAGTCTACGGAACGGAACCTGATGAAGAAGCCGCTTATGCATATGATGCAGCCGGTTTAATTGCAAAAGCTATCGAAAATGCTAACTATGATCCTGAAGAATTAAAGGATGA
Source organism: uncultured Bacteroidia bacterium (assembly GCA_963810555.1). GTDB lineage: Bacteria > Bacteroidota > Bacteroidia > Bacteroidales > Prolixibacteraceae. The sequence goes on from CAWENX010000006.1 coordinate 557,529, forward strand.
ACTGGTAAAAATTCATTATGAAGGAGTGACGGGATCAATTCGATTTGATGACAGAGGCAACCGGATTGGATTGGCAGGACTGGTGGAAATAAAAGCTGGGAAACCTGTTACAGTTGGAACACGATAACAGAAGAGTGAACGATGAAAAGTCACCAGTAATTAACTTTAATATAGCAACATAGAATTTAATAATGGATTGATAAATAAGAGTTCTTTATTTTGGAGTCGGATTGTAAATTTTTATTAAATTGTGTCATCAAATCAAGTATCATTATTTGATTTCGGAAAACCAATTTAAGATTGTCAAAGGATAAATCTTACTATTGCCTTGCCTGTTGCCTTTAACCCTTTTTGAGAATGAAAAATATTAATGTTCTGGTGACAATGTTGTTTTGTTTGCTTTTTCTGGCAGGATGCCATAATCAACCTAAAAGGAGCAAACAAAAATCTGTTGAACTGATGTCTGCGCAATCACTGGGTCTTGGATATCTTGAAGAATTCAAGCTTAATGAGGCGGAAAAGGAATTTTTGAAATATATTAAACTCGCACCCAATGAAAAACTCGGTTATGCCAACCTTGGTCTGACCTATTTAAGAATGGGCCGATATGAGGATGCTAAAAAACAACTCTATAAAGCCATAGAAATAGCACCGAAGGACCCTGATATCCGGTTGATTCTTGCCACAGCATACCAGATGAATGACGAACGTAAACGGGCAATATCCGAGCTTAACGAGACTCTTGCCTTTGCCCCTGATCATATAAAAGTTCTTTATTTTCTGTCAGAGCTGTATGCTGCGGAGAGCGATAAGGAATCCCAAAAGCTTCGTGAAGAATGCGTACTTAAGCTTTCTAAGATAGATCCCGGAAATATTGTTCATAAACTTAATCTTACGGATATATATATTCGCAACGAGGAAGCTGACAAAGCCCTGGAACAATTGGAAATCATACGAAAACAATTTCCCGAATTTCCAAAAGAGGCTGAGGAATATTACAATAAAACTCTTTTACTGCTCAGGAAAGGTAATACTAAGGATGCAATTGTACCATTTACAATATTTCATAATTATATAAAGGTTACCTCTCCCTACCAGGCGGGAATTATGGATCTAAAGGGACCGGGGGGATCGCTTGTTGGCTTTCCTTTAATTTCCTTTGCACAGCCATCCACATCAATGATTTCTGAAAATAAATCACTTCTTGATGTTATTAAATTCACTAATGTTACAGAATCTGCAGGATTAAGTGTAGTTCCGTCCTGGAACGAAGGTGAGAACAGTGAATTCCGGAATTCAACACATGTAGAAGAAGCTGATTATGACAATGACGGAGACGGGGATCTTTATGTCGGCTGTTATGATCCCGCTACATCATCTTACAGGCACTGGCTCTTTAATAATGAAATGGGGAGATATAAAGATGTTTCGGAAAAGGTCGGTATAAATCATGAGGGCAAAGAAAAATCAGCCGCATTTGCAGACTATGACAATGATGGTTATCTTGATCTCTATGTATTGAGAGATAAAGGGAATATATTATACAGAAATGCCGGGGAAGGCAATTTTGAAAATGTGACTGATGACGCAAAATTAAATAATATTTCAGGGGGCACTTTTGCTTTGTTCTTTGACTGCGATCATGACGGAGATCTTGATTTGTTTGAAACAAGAGAGGGATCGAATCTTTTGTTCAGAAATAACGGCGATGGAACATTTCAGCAACAGGCTGAAAAAATGGGTTTGTCCTCAGGTAATCCCAATCCGCCAGCCGGCGGATGGGACAGCCGCGAAGCTGCCTTCGGAGATTTTGAAGATGACGGGGTTATCGATCTTTTTGTCGTAAATGGAGACACGAGTAATATACTCTATTCCAATCAGAGAGGGGGTATTTTTAAAAATGTGACTGAAAAAAGCGGGCTGACAAGTACGGGGGGATCTACTTCCGTTACTGTCGGGGATTACAATAATGATGGGTTTCTGGATCTTTTTGTTACCTCAGAAAAAAAGGGAGAACAGGTTTTATACAGGAATCAGGGCAACGCTAACTTTGAACCGGCAGGGAATCCGAAAGAGATGTTCTCTGCAATCCAGATGATCAAAGTGAATGATGCAAGATTTTTTGATTTCGACAATGACGGACATCTTGATCTTATTATCGCCGGAGAACCAAAAGAGAAAGGGGGGCGCGCATTATTCCTGTATCACAATGACGGGAAAGGGAATTTTACAGATGTATCAGGATTGCTGCCGGAAGAGCCAAAATCAGGAAGACAAATCGCCATATTTGATTATAATGAAGACGGTGATCCTGACATAGTCATTGCAGGTATAAACGGAGGAGTATTCACTCTTAAGAAACGACGGAGGGAACTTAAATCACTATATCAAGATGAAGCTGGTTGGTTTAAGGGCAGGCAGTGCAAAGAACAATCATTTTGGTATTGGGGCAAAAGTGGAAATACGAGCAGGTGACTTATATGAGAGTATGGTTGTGACTGATCCGAATGTCCTTATGGGCCTTGGATACCGGCCCAAAGCCGATGTGATAAGAATAACATGGACAAATGGCGTTCCTCAGAATATCTTTCTTCCCTGGAGCGACCAGGCTCTTATTGAAGCGCAGACATTGAAGGGTTCTTGTCCCTTCCTTTATACCTGGGACGGAAACAAATATGAATTTGCAAAGGATATTCTGTGGAGAAGCGCTCTTGGTATGCCGATGGGCATTATGGGAGGTACTACCCAATATGCTTTCCCGGATGCATCGGATGATTATATTAAGATACCCCGCGAATCACTGAAACCAAGGAACGGAAAGTACTCAATCCAGGTTACATCAGAATTATGGGAGACAATATATTTGGATAAAATAGAGGTAGTTGCTGTTGATCATCCCGATTCTGTTGATGTATTTGTTCCTGAACAATTTTCACCACCTCCTTTTCCCGGACTAAAGTTGTTCGAGGTTGAAAATAAGCATATTCCGGTTTCGGCAATTGATTCAAACGGGAATGACGTTCTTTCTTTTATTGCTCAGAAAGACGATAAATACCTGTCAGATTTTAATCCTGGTAAATACCAGGGAGTTACCGAAATGCATGATCTGATTCTTGATCCCGGAAAGGCCGGTGATTCAGATAAATTATACATGTTCCTCTATGGTTGGATATTTCCTACTGATGCCAGTATAAATGCCGCCCTTGCACAATCGGATCAGCTTCAGGTGGTTTCTCCCCAGATACAGGTTATTGATAAAAAGGGGAGATTGGGAAACGGTGATTGGGAATCTGGGATTCCCGATGGGGAAGGATAAAACAGTTATCGCAGATCTTTCCGGTAAATTTCTCTCAAAAGATCACAGGATAAGAATCAGAACGAATATGGAAATCTATTGGGATCAGATTTTCTTTTCAGGTTATCTTCCAAATGTTCCTGTTAGTTCAACTGTATTGAAACCTGTTTCTGCTGATTTACATTACAGGGGTTTCTCGCGAATGTACAGAAAAGGAGGACGTTACGGGCCTCATTGGTTTGATTATTCCGATGTGGATAAAAGCAGGAGATGGCGCGATCTCACAGGCAACTATACCCGTTACGGAGATGTGCTTCCCCTTCTGAAAGAATCGGATAACCAGTACATCATTTCCAATGCGGGTGATGAGACTTCGATTGAATTTGATTCCAGAAAATTGCCGGAATTAAGGCAGGGATGGAAGAGAGACTTTTTCATTCACAGCGTCGGTTGGGTTAAGGATGGCGATTTAAATACGGCTACAGGCAATAAAGTATTGCCTTTGCCATTTCATGGAATGAAGAGTTATCCTCCTTCAAGGGTAGACACTTATCCTGATGATCCGGAACTTCAGAAATATAATAAAGAGTATAATACAAGGATTGTAACTCAAGAGGATTTCAGAAATGCCTTAAAGCCAGTAATCAGTAAACAATAATCAGTGAATAGTAAATGACTATTTATCCTTTGCCATCAGCTAAGCAAACGGAATCATGGAAAGGAGAGTGATGACAGATTTTAAGATTGTATAATAATTTAAACTCAGATGATAAATAGGATTATAAATTACCAATACGGGATCACGATTTACTGTTTACTGCTGTTCATGCTATTGCTGCCTTTTCCTTTGGATGCTCAGAAAAAAATAATGTTTACTGATGTCACAGCCAAAGTCGGGATTCATTTCAAATATAATTTTGGGGACTACTCCTATAAAAATATTATGGAGAGCAGCGGCGGCGGAATCACTGTGTTTGATTATAACAATGACGGATTAATGGATATTTACCTGATGAACGGCATCTATCTTAAAGGTATATCAGATCCTGACGGCAAAGTATTCAGTAATTCACATAATGAGCTTTACAAAAATAACAGTAACGGGACTTTTACAGAGGTTTCGAAGTCAGCCGGAGTGGATTTGCATCAGTGGTGTATGGCTGCAGGAGCTATTGATCTTGATAACGACGGATACCAGGATTTGTATGTATTGAATTATGGTCCCAATGTTTTCTATCATAACAACGGTAACGGCACTTTCAGTGATATCACGGAATCATTGGGATTAAGCGGGCCCGATAATGTTAAATGGTTTTCCCAAATGGAGCATCGGAGTTTCGTTCTGGGATTATAACCGGGATGGCAGGCTTGATGCAATTGTCGGTAATTTTATGGCTTTTGATCCCGCTTATTTTACTCCGGGAAAACCGGATATTATGCCGAGTCCGGCAGAATATAAAGGTCAGGCTTCAATGTTGTATGAGCAGCAGGCAAACGGGAGATTTATCGATGTCACCAAAAAAAATAATCTCTGGTATCCTGATTCAAAATGCATGGGTCTTACTGTTTTTGATTATAATGATGATGGTTATACAGATATATTTCAGGCCAATGATCATCAGTTGAATTTCCTTTTCAAAAATGACAAGGGTGTATTCAGGGAAGTCGGAGTGCAAAGCGGAGTTGCGGCAAACAGCCACGGGGAAGGGACAGGATCGATGCATGCGTGCCTTGCTGATGTGGATGGTGACGGATTAATTGATATTCTTGTGAGTGATCTTGACTATGGCGCTTTATACAGGAATATGGGAAATGGCGTATATGCTGATATTACCGAAGAAAGCGGTGTTGCAGCACAAATGGCAGGCAAAGGAGGCTGGGGTGCGCAATTTTTTGACTATGACAATGACGGAGATCCTGATATTGTTGTTGCAAACGGCACTGCCGAAGAGTTGATTCTGCAATACCCTTTGCTGTTGGAGAATGACGGCAAGGGGCATTTTAAGAATGTGGGGAAAGAGTATGGCGCCTATTTCTCCACAAAACGCTCCGGCAGGGGGCTTGATGTGCTGGACTATAACAATGACGGGAACATGGATATTTTAGTTTCTCATGTTGATTTGCAAGGCACACCGGTTCTTCTTAGAAATGATGGAGGAAACGGCAACCATTGGCTTGGATTGATTCTAAAAGGTAAATACGGTACTGCTTCCGCAATTGCTGCAAAAGTAACCTGACAGCAGGAGGGAAGAAAGCAGGTTCAGATCAATCAGTGGGCAACAAGCTATCTTTCCAATAATGACCCCCGGCTTCATTTCGGATTAGGTCAGAATAAACAGATAGATCTGCTTGAGATTGATTGGTCAGACGGGAAGGAAGAGATTTACAATAATCTGACTTGCGACCGTTATTGTCACAATACTTCAGGGAACTGGTGTTATTAAGCAGGAAGTTGCAGCGGCAGTGAGCAGAAAAAAGTAATAAGTTTAAAACTAAATAAATCTGAGAATATGAACAACCAATATGTTAGCAAAGTTGTGGATCTAAGCCATCCCGAAAAAAATGTCATTTACAACATGACTCATGAAGAAGCGGTCAATGTTCTCAAATCGGGAGATATTGAAGCCGTTCGTAAAATTGACGGTACGTTTGCCCTTATCTCTGTTGACGGAAAAACGATCCGGATGGCAAGATCTATCGGCCGTCCTTTGCGTTATTTCATTGCAAAATTATCTGCAGGGCCTCAGCTTGTGATTGCTGAACGGATCGATGTCATTTTTAATTATCTAAAAAAGGAAGGGATGGCAAATCAGTTCCATCCATCTTATACCCGGATGGTTCCCGCTCATTATATCACTAAAATTGAACTGCTGGGCTGTCCTGATCCGAACCCTACCTATACCCGTTTCTTTAAACCGGAGAGAAATAAATGGAACGATGGGAATCCGGCACAGATTGGCGAATATTATATCGGAACTGTTTACAATGAAATAAAAAAATGGTTAATGTTCCGGGCAAAGAAAGGTCCTGTAGGAGTAACTTTTTCAGCAGGAATAGACAGCGGTTCAGTATTTATTCTTAACTTACCATGCATTGAGGGAACTTGGTCAAAGTCCTTCAAGACTGAAAGCTTTTACCCTTTCAATTGACGGAGGAGGCGAAGATTTGATGCAGGCCAGGAAATTTCTTGACATGCTGAATCTCGGTATCTTTCTTGAACCATAGAAATGGAATATTCAGAACTGGATTGGAGAAACGCGGTAAAACTGGTTGAGGATTACAAGCCTCTCGATATTCAATCTGCCACCATGAATCTGGCATTGCTGAAGGGAATACGTTCCCGATATCCGGACTGGAAATACTTAATTGACGGGGATGGAGGAGATGAAAACCTTAAGGATTATCCGATCGAGGAGAATCCGGAATTGACAATCCGAAGCGTTCTCAATAACCTGATGTTGTATCATGAAGGCTGGGGTGTTGAATCAATTAAACATTCATTGACCTATTCAGGAGGATTGAGCCGCGGATATATGAGAACCTTTGCACCTTCCGACTCGCTCGGTTTTGAAGGATTCAGCCCTTATACCCTGCCTGATGTAATCGAAATTTCCGAAGGAATCCCCTTTATCGACCTGACCAATTGGGACCATCAGAAGCTTTACGAACTGAAAGGACAAATCGTATCAAAAGGAATTAAAGCTCTTACAGGAATGGATATGCCTGTATTTCCCAAAAGAAGATTCCAGCATGGCGCTGCTGCCACTACCGCTTTCAATAAGCATTTCCCTGAAAATGAAATAGCTTACAGGAAAGAATTTCTTCATAATTATGAATAAAGGCGGTAAAAAAAGTTCTCCCGGGCATTCGGGACTGAAACATTGAAACATTGAACAACGAAAAGTGGATAATTTCCAGCCGCGGAAAGAAAAATAAAGTTGATCCCCAAAAACCTTATCATTGGCTGATAGAAAAAGAGCGGACTGTTTCAGGCAAAATTGAAGACGTCGGGATCATCTTTCTGACCGGCAATGAGTGTCATTTCCATTGCCTGATGTGCGACCTTTGGAAAAATACCACCGATAGTCCTCCCGCCCCCGGCATTATTCCCGGACAGATCGAATGGGCGCTTGAACAGATGCCTTCGGTAAAACACCTCAAGCTTTACAACAACGGCAGCTTTTTTGATAAAAGAGCTGTTCCTCCGGAAGACTATGATCGGATTGCTTCACTGTTAAGCAGTTTTGAAACGGTTATTGTTGAAAGCCACCCCAAATTTATAGGCAAAAGAACGCTTGATTTCAAAAATAAGCTTAAACCGGAATTACAGGTAGCCATGGGTCTGGAATCGGTGCATCCCGAAGTCCTCCAAAAACTTAATAAGCAGATGACAAAGGATGATTTCAGAAAGGCGGTCTCTTTTCTTAAGGAGAACGGAATCCGATCGAGGGCATTTATTTTGCTGAAGCCTCCTTTTCTTTCTGAATCCGAAGGAGTATATTGGGTAGAACGGTCAATTGATTTTGCCTTTGAATCGGGAGTTGAATGCTGTGTTGTAATTCCTGTAAGGGCAGGTAATGGTGCGATGGAAATTTTAATGGCTCAGGGAGACTTCAGCTCCCCTGAAATTTCCTCCGTTGAAGCAGTTCTTGAATATGGTATCAGCCTGAATGCAGGGCGTGTTTTTGCCGATTTGTGGAATTTGAAGATCTTTTCGCGATGTGATAAATGTTTTGATCAAAGGACTGTCCGGTTAAACCAAATGAACCTGACGCAGCAAATATCAGAAAAGATAAAATGTATATGTAATACCGGGTAAAACTGAGTTGCGGGTTAACAAAATGCCGAAACATATCTCCTTAACTTAGAGAATACATTGATTCGGTTCAATCATACAATTTCAATCCGACGGCACCGAAACATAAATCCTTCATTAATTTCCAAATTCCCGCTGTATTTTTCTCTTACCATCCCCCTATTATCACTATATCATCACCATTTCAACTTCGAAGTTTTATCTGAGTTAAAATATAGATTCTTCGATAATTATCGAATAAGCATCGAATAAGGTACGAATAAGTATCGAAGAAGGTATGAACAAGGTATAGCTTTGGTATTGTCATGACAGCAGGATGATAAGGCGCAAGGATTGAGCCAACAAATAGCTTTTTCCCGCCTTCCTGGAATTTTCAACATCAACGGGACAATCGGTGTGATTTTGAAGATTGACCCTGTTAACCAGGTATTTATCGTTCGTTTTTGTAAGACTTCCTTGCGAGAGCAGGATCAATACAATATTCTATTTCTGCAATAATATTACCATAATGCAGAATTGATTATTGTACCGGACTCAGGTTATTTGATTTTCAAGAGCTGATTATTTTATCCTGTTGAAGAAATCCTGGTATTGTGCGAGATTCTTTACTTTTCTGAAGATTTCCAGGTTTTCACGGCTGATAATGAAGTCGCGGTAGGTGGCATTTTTAAGAGCCTCAAGAAGAGAGGCATCCGTAGCAGCCTTTTTATAATAAGCCATTGCAGAGGTTATTTCGCCAAGGCCTGAGATAAGCAGAATGCTTCTGAAATCATCAAGCGGTTCCACTGAAACCTTAATGGAAGGATTTCCAAAATTTTTGCCGTTGAAGGCATTGAATGTATTAATCAGTTCTGCGCTCTTTATTTCTTCTGGCTGAAATACAAGGGCAAAAATATTGTCTTTGGATGGCGTTGTATTGTAAGGGCCGTTATAACCTGCAAAAGGTGAAGCCGGAGTTGCTACCCCTGCAGCTGCCGGAGTTATGATTTCAGGAGTCTCTTTTGGTTTCTTCCCAAGGTAATTTTCCTGGAAAAAGGTCAGGTATCCTCCAACATCTTTTTTCTTCTTTAATACCTCAAGATTGTTTGAGGATATAACAAAATTAAGATAATCTTCATTTTCAAGATCGCTGAAAAGATCGCGGTTTTGAATGATATTACGGAAATAGGACATGGCCGTCTCTCCGTTTGTCATTCCTGATATGATCAATGTTTTTCTTCCCCCTATAACTTCAGTTTTTATATCCTTTTTGGGAATTTCCTGTTCTTCGGAATTGTAACTGATTATCTTTGCCATAAGGGGAGCCATCTGGAATGTTGAATCCTTTATGGAGATAATAAAAGCATGGGGCTCAGTGTTGTCAAAGAAATAAGTATCTTTTGGCATTGCCGGTTTAACAACAATAAATTTTCCTCTTTCGACCGGTTCTTCTTCTTTATGAGCTTTTGCAATCAGTTCCATTGGAGGCGGCAATTCATCAACCGGTATTTTTGAACTGATATAGGGGCTATAATTTTTCATGAAGAAGCGCAGGTATTCAAGATAATCCTTATCCTCGATAATTTTCCTGTAATTGGTGGAAGAGGCCACAAAATTTACGTATTCAATACCATTAAGAGACTGGAATACATTTCTTTTTCTTATAATAGACCTGAAATAAATCAATCCCTCCTCTTTGTCAGGCATGCTTCTTACAACAATCATACGGGTTTTTGGATTAAGGCTGACCGATTCGATATCAAAATCAGTCGAAGTATAATAATCCAGGTTATAGTTGGCAATATCAAAAATAAGACGGTTAATATCAACATTTGCTTCCTGTGAGAAGGCAATGACATAATAATGAAACATGTCTTCATCATAGGAGAATTTTCCTCCGAATTCATCCGTGGTATTCTTTGCTGTAGGTTTGAGTTCATTATTAACGATATTCTCATTAATATAGCCTTTTGAAACCAACTGCTTATAATCACTTAGGGCATCTAACTGCAGGAGTGTTTTTATCCGCGATGCGATTTCTGCAGTAGGAGTTTTCGGGAAACTACTAATATAACGGCTCAGTGAAGAGTGTAAAGAGATTTTTATCCTGAGAAGCTCCTTCTGAGACTACTTCAATGAATTTTGCCTTTGGAACGAGACTGCTGTCAGGATTTAAAGCCAATGTCTCGCGGGCGGCTTTTTTTGCGTTGTTATAATCAGACTCTTCGTAATAACCAAAAGCTTCAGCATATTTCTTCTCCACGTTTTCATTATTAGCCCTTAGTTCTGAGAAATATGCGGGATTGAGAAGATATTTGGCATATTTGGAATCAGGATAGCTTTTAATGATCTTGTCTTTATAAAGATCGGCCTGTTGTTTATTATTTAACTGATTGTTAAGTTGATAAAGTTCAAACCAGGCCGGCAATTCGTAAACACTTCCGGGGTATCTGCGGTTAAGTTCATCGAGAGTTTCCACAGATTTCTTAAGATTGCTCAGATCAATCTCATAAATTCGTCCTGCATTGTAAAATGCTGATTTTATGAGTTCAATGGATACTTTTTTCAAGGTATCGGTCAAAGGAATGTCTTGCAGATAATACTCCATTGTTTTCGGGTCGGCTGCTTTCTTTTTAACATTAGGTGATACAGTATCATTTACTGTTTCGGTGAGCTGATTCATTTCATCTGAAGAAAGGGAGACCTTATTTTTTCGGCGCCAGTTGTCCTCAAGGCGTCGTTTTCCCCAAATGCGCTGGAATTCTGATTTTCCGAAGCCCACAGTGGTCGGATTATAAAAATACCAGAGATTTTGGTTGTCTGTAACGCGAATCTGAGGCCTGTATTGTTGAGCACGGAAATAATTCTGATCTGATCTCTGTGAATTTTCATCTGCTAATTTAGCCGCCTCTTCTTTCTGAATTTTTAAAATAATACCGTTTATTATAGTATTCCTCTGAGATTCTGTCATTGATGCAAGTTTTTGAAGGCTGTCTTCCCGCTGGATGGTGTTCAGATTTTCTGCAAGACGCCTCAAACCTTCCGATCTTGTCATGATTTCATTGTATCCGGGATAATTATGATCGATAACTGCCACTACACTGTCATAGTAAGCGGAAGAAAGCAGGTAATTTTCTTCTTCATAAAGCATTCTCGCCAATGTCAGGGCAGACAACGCTCTCTGATTATTGTTGGAAATACTGTTTGCCACTGACAGCCTGAATGATTCCTTTGCATCGGTTTTGCGATTTTCCTTAAGCGCGATCTGTCCAATGGCATAATATATGCGGTCACGATATTCGGCGTTGTTCTCATCCTGAAGTAACTTGTTCAATTGTTTTTTTACTTCATTGTCATCTTTGTTGGTTAGTTCCAAAGAAGAGATTCTTGCATTAAAGGCCATCTGATAAGGAGGTTTCATTTTCAGCACTCTCCTGTATTGCCTAACCGCTTCATCAGGTTTTCCGGTTGCTGCGAGTAATTGGGCAAGTAGATAATTGTACCGTAATTTTTCACTATGCGGGAAATTGGATTGCAGGGCGGTTCTCAGATGAGCTATTGCTTCATCCAACTGGTTGTTTTTCAAATAATAATGAGCCTGGGCGATGTTCAGATTCTTCATTTCTTTTGAAGGAAACCTGCTGTCACGTTCCAGAAGTTTAAAGATCTCAAGGGCTTTCTCGTTTTCCCCAGTTTCAATATATGTTTTGGCCATCCAGAGATAGGCAATGTAAAGGTTTGGACTATCTGTGAACTTGCGGATGACGTAGTTGAAATTCTCATTGGCACGATGATAATCATGAGTGTAATAACTTGCTTGTCCCATCAGCAGATAACTGTCGTCTATCCAGTTGTTGAACTCCCCTTTGGATGCAAATTTCTTATATCTCTCGGATTTATTCGACCTTCTTGCAGGGCTTTTTGTAATTGAATGCAATGCAATAAGTTTTGAGCATTTCAAAATGGACAGTTCCATTTCGGCAGTTGCTGCCAGTGCCGCTTCGGGTTTACTGGTTTTATAGACCGGGAGGAAATGGGTATAGTCATCGGGAATCGTTTTATCGATGCGTGCCAGACCGGCTTTGAGACTCTCCTTCGCATTAAAATATACATTATACTGAGCTGTAAGATTATGGTAGGCGCGTGAAAACGGGGTATTCATTTTTGTGGAACATCCCGAAAAAGCCATTGATAATCCCAGCAGATACAATATTTTCTTCCCTGAACGATTCAAGTGATAGGAAATTTAGTAATCAGTAATCAGTAATTAGTTTTTATCGTAAAGATATAAAGAGTAACGAATTCGCGAAATATAAATATGGAACGATAGATACCTATACTTTCTCTTTTAAAAGCAATGAGGTGAACCCTTATTTGCGTTTTACTTTGACTTTTTTGGCTAATTTACCTGATTCGATGCTTTTCTTAAGTTGTTGTACTACATTGTCAGCCAATTCTTTGAAAGCCATATAAGTAACAGAGCTCTCATTCCATGCAGCCGGGACCCCGTTATCGCCGCCTTCACGGATACCCATAACAATAGGAATTTGTCCCAGAAAGGGGAGGTTCATCTTTTCAGCGAGGTTTTTCCCTCCGTCCCTGCCGAAGATATAATATTTGTTATCGGGGAGTTCCTCAGGAGTGAACCAAGACATATTCTCAACAATTCCGAGAACAGGGACTTCAATCGTTTTGGTACTGAACATAGAGACTCCTCTTATTACATCTGCTAATGCTATGTCCTGGGGTGTTGTAACAATCACCGAACCGCTCAGTGCAAGAGTCTGAACGAGAGTCAGATGAATATCACTTGTGCCGGGTGGAAGATCAATCAGCATATAATCAAGATCACCCCATAATCCTTCAATAATCAACTGTTTAAGTGCATTTGAGGCCATCGGTCCTCTCCAGATCAAGGCATTGGACTGGTCTACAAAAAATCCTATCGAAAGAGTTTTTACGCCATATTTTTCAACCGGTATGATCCTGTCTCTGCCGTCAATCTTTTCAATGTAAGGTCTTACATCCTCAACACCCATCATTTTTGGAACAGAAGGGCCAAATATATCTGCATCAATCAAACCGACTTTTACTCCTGTTTTTGCAAGGGCGATTGCAAGGTTCACGGCTATAGTTGATTTGCCGACTCCGCCTTTACCCGAAGCGATAGCAATTGTATTTTTTACATCGGGCAGAACAGGAGATTCCATGCGCTGAATCCCTTTGGGCGTAATTGTGATCTCATAATTGTTCCCCAGCTCTTTATGAATCTCTTGTTTACAGGATTCGATTATCAAAGGAATATTAGGATCATCATCCTGCTGAAATACAAGTGAGAAGCTGATGCGGTTGCCGGCGATCCTGATTTCCTGGATCATATTTAGTTCGGCAATACTTTCTCGGGATCCGGGAAAGATGACCTTTTGGAGAATGTCTGTAATTTTTTTGGGTGCAATTGACATAGATGGAATTTTTGTATTTTGATATTATTAAAATGTATTTATACAATAAGTTATAACTGAACCTTAAATAAGCTCTTTCATGGGATCCCAGAAAAGCCTTTTGAAATCAACTACGCAGTCATCTGTTATTCTGACACCTTCATTTTCCAACAATTCCTGCATTGCAAAAGAAGACCCGAAATGAACTTTCCCTGTTAACAGACCATTTCGGTTAACTACCCTGTGTGCAGGGACATGAGGTAGTTTTTGATGACAATTATTCAACGCCCAACCCACCATTCTTGCCGAACCAGCCGATCCGAGATACCTTGCTATTGCGCCAAAACTCGTTACTCTTCCGATCGGAATCTTCCTGACTACATCATATACTTTTTCATAAAAATCAGACATTTTTCCAAATGATTGATGTGTCCAGATATTTTATTGCTGTTTCATGCTTTGTTGACTACGGCCAAAACTTCTGTAAGTATCAGGCTCAATCTCCACCGATGGTTCCATGAGAGAATGGCCATGAGGGATGAACTTTAAATATTTAATCTTCATCCCCCTGTTTAACCATTGTTCTTCATAAAATGTTCTTATTCCAGGTATCTCATCTGTCAAACCGGAATTGTATAAATCGGTCGTTGAAATGATTATCTCAAAATTATTTTTGTTAGCCATTGCAACAGTGTATTGAAAAAGAAAATTACTGTCTGTTTTAAGATGAATAATACCATTTGGTTTCAGATATTTACCGTAAAGTTCCATGAATCTTGTTGAAGTAAGTCTTTTTCTTGTTTTTTTCATCTGGGGATCAGGAAATGTAAGCCATATTTCAGACACCTCATTTTCCGAAAAAAAAAACAGGGAGCAATTCGATATTTGTTCTTAGCAATCCTGCATTCTTTATGCCATGGAGATGAATTTCCCTGGCACCTTTCCACATTCTGGCTCCTTTAATATCTACTCCGATAAAATTGATACAAGGGAAACTGACGAGCTAAGCCGACAGTATATTCTCCTTTGCCGCATCCCAATTCAAGTATAATAGGATTATTATTCCGAAAGAATTCCTTATTCCATTTCCCTTTTAAGTTGAAATCATGATCTGAAAGCTTATTGTAAGGAACCTGGATAACATGGTCAAAAGTTTCCATTTCTGCGAACCTTGCCAGTTTGTTTTTACCCATTAAAATACGATATTAAATTAAGACAATCAGGCTGATGACTAAAGGCTGAAGGCTCTATAAGTGATCACTAATCAAAGAATAGTTAACTCTGAAACATCGAACATCAACCTACAGCCTTTAGTCTATAGCCTACAGCCTATCAATGCTACCAGGCTTTTTCAAGGCAAATTCCAAAGTCATGGATTCCCTTTAATATTCCATTCTCTGTCCTCATGCCTTGTCTGACATCTAATGGTATACTTGCCTTTACCGGGAAAAAGATATTTTTTTATAGGGATATTTTTTTTCGTACAAGTAGCCAAGACCGCTCCCTAACCATTTTCCGTCGGGATTTGCAAGAGTAAGTTCAAGAGTGTCTTTAAGCTCCTTTCCCGAGGGTGGAACAATTGAAATAAAAAGCCACAAGTTGCTGTAAGGATATTTTCCTTCGTTTCGGACATTCAGGGAAAGGTTGTAAATTTTAGTTGAATCGGGAATATCCATATTGAAAACAAGGATTGAATCCTGTGGCCATTCCGAATTTTTCAACATTTGATAATCCTCATAAACGATTTTGTTCTTACAGGAAAGAACAATAAAAATGAGAATTATAATGATTATTGCACGATTCGAAATATTTATAAATCAGACTCTTTCCTGTTCCCGTTATTTTCATTATCTGTACTGGATTTTCTTGTTAATACGGGTTTATGTCTTTTTTTACGCCGGCTCTTCGATGCTTTGTCAAACCTGTCAAGACTTTCCTGTCCTACACTATTGTGATATCCGTGTTCTTTAGGTTCTGTAACAATCTGATTTTCATTAGTGAGCTGGGCAACTTTTTTCCCTTGCCTGTTCAGTCGAAGAATTTCTTTTACATTTTCTACTGATACCGCAATCATTCCGCTTTGTGGATTGTCTTCTTTGACATAATAGAAAATTCCCTTAAATATATCAGCTTTCAGGTAATTATAATTTCCCTTTTCAGTTTCAAGGGCAACATTGGTTGGCGGAAAATCTTTCTGAGCATCGATATAACAGTCAAGTTCATAATTGAGACAGCATTTCAATTTGCTGCATTGGCCAGCAAGTTTTTGCGGGTTCAGAGATATTTCCTGATACCTGGCTGCATTTGTAGTGACAGAAACAAAATTTGAAATCCAGGTGCAACAGCATAATTCCCTGCCACAAGGACCAATACCCCCAATTCGTCCCGCCTCCTGACGTGCTCCGATCTGGCGCATTTCTATCCGGATATGAAATTCTTCAGCGTACAATTTGATCAATTGCCGGAAATCAACACGTTCATCTGCAATGTAATAAAAGATCGCTTTTGTTTTATCACCCTGAAATTCAACATCACCGATCTTCATGTTTAATTTAAGATTCTCCGCCATTTTCCTTGCCTTTAGCATTGTTTCATGCTCAAGGTTGATGGATTCTTCCCATTTCTGTATATCAACCGACTTCGCAAGACGGTAAATTTTACGGAAATCCCCATCAACCAGGGTTGCTTTCCGCTTTTTCATCTGTTTCAGTACAAGGTCACCAATCAGGGATACCATCCCGATATCATGTCCGGGACTCGCCTCCACGGCAACCATATCCCCATGTTTCAGGTTTAAACCATTTACATTCCGGTAATAATCTTTACGGGTATTTTTAAAACGGACTTCTACAAGTTCTTCAGGATTAATAACATTTTAACATCATGAAGCCAATCAAAAACTTCCAATTTGGCACATGTACCGCCTCTTAGTGATGATGGGCATCCACGAGCTGTTTTATCTATAGTATCCATATAATGGTTATCCAAATTACTGTCCTGCCCGGTCAACAACTGACAGGCATAAATCTACGATTTTTTACAAAAATAATGAATGAATTGACAATTGACAATGTGCTGATGTGCTGATGTGCTGATTATTATTCTTTAATTCCTTAATTCCTTAATTGCCAATAGCCTGATAATCTTAAGTCTAATAACCTTAATAATCAAAAATCCTTTACCTGGAAATTTTAAGGCAAAGATCAAACTGGAATATTTTCTGAATCCGATATCAGATTTTGTATTTTTCCCCTGTTTAAATCGATATACTTTATTCGTACCTTCTACAGTTCATATTCAGATTTACTATTGTATTTGTTTTGTTGCAATTGAATAAATACTGTTTTTATACAAATAAAGTACTGTTTTAGGTACAAGGATATCATGTATAAAATAATGGGAGGTGATGACAAAACTTCAGGACAGGTCAAAGAAGAAAACCTGGTTTTTCAAAGTTGTAATGGCTATACCTGCGTTCGGACAGCAACGGAGAAAAGATCGAAAAAATTATGGTGTGAAAAGCAAATTCGACTCTGGCGGTCAGCGGAAAAGGTGAAGAAAGGGCATAACCTGTTTAAAAAGAAGTTGTCCGATTTGTTTTATTCCCTGTTATTATAGCTTAATCAGTTTCGATATTTTAAGTCCAAGGTCAAGAAAGACAAGTTTTGAATTGCCATTCATTGATATATCACGATATGATTTATCAAATTCCTGGTAAAGGTACATGACATTGTTTTCGTTGATAAAGGGTGAGAATTTCCTTGAGAAGTCATTTTCCTGTTCGTCCATATAAACCAGTTCAGGTTTTTGCAGATTATGCATAAAGTTTTCACGAATGAAATGACTGCAATAATTTAAAAAGCTCATTTGCCTGATCCTTCCTATACTGGCTATTTCTTCGGCCCATTAAGAATTTCGCACCAATTTGCTTCCATATCCGTTCCTCATCATTAATACGAACTGATTGTGGTTAAAGGTGCGTTCTTCATCATTCTGAATGATTTCCAAAGCTTCAAGATAATTACCATTTGCGAGCCGGGCAATTTTTGCCGGATTATGTTCCTCTGTAAGACCTTCTTTTACAAGATAGGACTCCATATCTTTATCTTCTATTTTAGGAATGCGGATAACCTGGCACCTTGAACGAATAGTTGAAAACAATTTCTCTTCTGCCTCGGAAACCAGTATAAAGACAGTCATCGCCGGCGGTTCTTCAAGTATTTTTAAGAATTTTATTGGCACAATGGGAATGCATTGTTTCCGGAAGCCAGATAATTGAAACCTTATATTCGGATTCATATGATTTTTGATTTAACTTGTGAATCAGTTCGCGGGCTTCTTCAACAAAAATAATTCCTTGTTTATTTTCATCGGCGATCATCTGAATCCATTTTTCATATTTTGGATAGGGATTTTCAATGAAATACTTTCTCCACTTTTCAATATAGTCTTTACTCGTGGGTTTATCAATTGAGGATGTTCTGATAACGGGAAAGGTAAAATGGAGGTCCGGGTGAATCAGCCTGGAATATTTTCGGCAGGAACTGCAAACATTGCATGAATCGCCATTTTTTTTATCAGAGCAGTTGATATATTGGGCAAAGGCAAATGCAAGGGCCAGTTTACCATTCCCCTGTGGCCCTACAAGAAGAATTGCGTGGGGTATCCTCTCATCTTCAACAGCCTGACGTAATCGTTGTTTTATTGCTTCCTGACCTATAACATCCTTGAATTGCATCGGAATGAAAAATTTTGTATTTCTTTTCGAGTGGGCCTAATAGTATGTCAAAATTAGGAAAATTGTTCTTATACCGAAAACCGGATGAAAATCTCCTTTCTGTATTCTAAAATTCTGACATAATATCATAATATAACGTAGTTTTTCGCTATCTTTGTAAAACAAAATATTAAACACAGATAACTATGCAAACAATTGAAAATTACGAATTTTCGGGTAAGAAAGCCCTGATACGGGTCGACTTCAATGTGCCGCTCAATGAGAAATTTGAAATCACTGACGATACCCGTATAACAGCAGCATTGCCTACAATTAGAAAAGTTATCACCACGGGTGGGGCAGCTATAATTATGTCACATCTGGGACGCCCGAAAAAAGGTCCTGAAGACAAATTTTCAATGAGGCACCTTATTCCTCATCTTTCTGATTTGCTTGGAATGAAGGTTAAGATTGCCCCTGATTGCATTGGTGAGGAGACTGAGAAAATGGCTTCAGCTTTAAAGCCGGGTGAAGTACTTGTACTTGAAAATCTTCGTTTCCATCCTGAGGAAGAAGGGGGAGATGTGAATTTTGCAAAACAGCTCTCCAAATTGGGAGACTGCTGGATTAATGATGCTTTTGGTACGGCACACCGCGCCCATGCTTCCACGGCTGTTATCGCCCGGTTTTTCCCCAAGGATAAAATGTTTGGATATCTTGTGGAAAGTGAAGTTCGAAGTCTTGACAAAGTGCTCAAATCCCCGAAACGGCCTTTCACCGCAATTATGGGAGGATCAAAAGTATCTTCAAAAATAACCATCATTGAGAATCTTTTAAAAAGTGTGGATAACCTTATTATCGGTGGAGGTATGACCTATACTTTTGTAAAAGCAAAAGGCGGTAAAATAGGTAGTTCAATCTGCGAAGATGATTATCTTGAACTTGCCAGGGAGTTAATGAAAAAAGCTGAAAAGAAAGGCATAAAACTCCATTTTGCGGTGGATGTTATCGAAGCTGATGCTTTTGCAGAAACTGCAAATACTAAGGTTGTGCCAGCTGATAATATTGAAGATGGCTGGTCGGGTTTGGATATCGGACCTAAAACTGTAGCTATATTTAAGAAGGTGATAGGTGAAGCTAACACCATTCTATGGAATGGTCCGGTTGGAGTTTTTGAAATGGAGAAATTTGCGGAAGGAACAAAGGCAATTGGTGACGCAGTTGTTGAAGCTACACGTAAAGGTGCCTTCTCTCTTGTCGGTGGGGGCGATTCAGTAGCGGCTGTTAATCAGTTCGGGATTGCTGATAAAGTTTCTTACATTTCAACTGCAGGTGGCGCAATGCTTGAATATCTTGAAGGACGTGTACTTCCCGGAATTGCAGCAGTAAGGGAATAATACTGATAACCTGTTTTTTTAATAAATAATTTAGTAAACCCGGAAGCATCTTTCCGGGTTTTAATTTTAAAATCGAAATGCAAAGTATCATTGTTTCAAATGAGATTCTGCTTGAACGTATAAGCCAGGATGACACGGAAGTTATTTTTAAGGCGGTCGAATCTAACAGAAAGTGGCTGGCAAGATGGCTTCCATTTGTTTATTATACCAATGAACTGAAGGACACAACGAAATTCATCGATTCAGTCGTGGAAAAGCGTGATGAAACAGGTAATGAAGTTTACGTGATTTGGTATAGAGGAGATTTTGCTGGTTTAATTGGTTTTCTGAATACAGACAGAGTCAATGAAAAAACGGAATTGGGTTATTGGCTGGCAGAGAAATATACAGGTAAAGGGATTGTCACCTTGAGTGCCCGAAAATTAATCGGGTTTGTTTTTGATAAAATGATGATGAACCGCATTACCATCAAATGTGCCGTCGGTAATATCTTAAGTGAAAAAGTTGCACTTAGGATAGGATTTAAATTTGAAGGCATTGAAAGGCAGGGAGAAAGATACGATAATGATTTTTTTGATCTGAAGGTATTCAGTCTTTTAAAGGATGAATGGCATGAGCCTTAAATTTTATTATGGATGCCACAAGTTGGTATTAGGTGTTTTTAACTTAACAATAAATACAAAGCAACAGGTTCCTGTTTCATTCTTGATTGCTTCGTATTAACTTCGTGTTGGACAAATGATATAATTGATCATAATATTAAAATTTAATGTTCATTAATTTAACAGGATAAAATATTCAAAGGTAATTTTCCGAAGAGAATGATTATTTATTATGTGATTAAAACTAATAAATTGGAAGGTTGGCAAATCTTGATTTTCCTTTGATAAAATTTCATTCTATCTTATTTTTAAAATCACTTTTTAGACTTAGTCCAAATTTTGTAACAAAGCCTACATTAGCCGTTATCCTTAATTTTTGTTAATTTCTTCTCAGCCTTAAAAATATTTTTTATAAAATCAATACATTTTTTGATTTTATTTAAATTTTTTTTTATATTTGAACAGAAATAGTAAAGCAAGAACAAATATCTAATTCTGTATATATTTATATATCAAGAAGCTACATATTTGTTTGCTGAGCTATCTAATCTTGAAAGGATAATTTTATGAAGACAAAATTTGTTGTTCACTTTACAAAGCTGGGTGTAACAGCTTTGTTGTTCTTTCTGGCTACTTCATGTACGCAGTATCTGGATGTAGCGCCGCAGGTAAACATCACTGATCAGGATGTATTCGGCACGTTTCCGAAGTTCCAGGGATTTATAGAGGACTGTTACCAGTGTGTGGTAGACCCGACCCATGGAGGTGCGGGGGCCGAGTGTAACTGGAACTATGGTCTTGATGAAGGGATTATGGCGCCGGCCGACCAGCGGATGTTAAGCACGAAATTTGAGCAGGGCAATTATATGGCCTGGACTCAGAGCAACTACAGCATGTTTGCCGGAACGACCGGTTCACCGGGAAATACGACGAGTGGGAAAGGTTACTGGGGCAACGGGTGGTATGGCATCCGTAAGGCTAACCTGGCGATCAAGAACCTGGGATTGCTGGTCAATGCGACACAGGAAGAGAAGGATATAATAAAGGGACAGGCCTATTTTTTCCGTGGGTATCTGCATTACGAGATACTGCGCAACTGGGGCCACATTGCTTATATAGACACGGTTTGGAACGCGTCGGATGTTATCACCCCGCCTATACTTAGTTACGATGAATGTGCAAAGCGGATAGATGCCGATCTTCGGATAGCGGCTTCGCTATTGCCGGCGGACTGGGATGCCACGACAGTGGGAGAGCAGACAGCGACGAAGAATAACGGGCGTGCGACCAAGGGAGCGGCGTGGGCTGTCATCGGGTTGAATGCCCTCAATGCAGCCAGTCCGCTTATGGCGACCGATGCGACGAGCCCGAACAATCCAGACAGTACACATTATGATATTGAATGGTGCAAGACGGCTGCCGAGGCTTATGGAGAGGTTTTGAAGCTGGCCGTGTCATCGGTAGCCGGGGGAACTGGCGAAGGCGGATACGATCTTGAACTGTGGCAGGATTACCACAAGAATTTCTGGTCCATGGACGGACATCTTCAGAACGGCAAGGAAGTAGTGTGGACCTATCCCAATACGCGATACAAGAGGTGGAGTTACGGGGACATGTTCATCCAGCAGATGGGTGCATGGGGTACGTTTTATTCACCGACGGCGAATTTTGTTGAGAATTTCGGGATGGTGAGTGGGCTTCCGCTTGCTGACCAGAATTCGGGTTACAATGCGAACCGTCCGTGGGACAACCGTGATCCGAGGTTTTACTACAATATTGTGAAGGACAGCGACAGGCTGGTGGTGAATCCTCCGGCCAACGGAGTACAGTACACGTGGGTTGAGTTTTTCGTTGGCGGCCAGGAGCGCAATTCGAATAATACCCAGACCGGGTACGGTTACAGGAAGTTTTACGGGCGTCAGTGCAACGGGTATGACAAGAAATGGGGGAATAACTTTTACTATGATGTACCCATTGAGCGATTAGCCGGTGTATTGCTTGAATATGCTGAAGTGGTCAACGAGGCTTACGGGCCGACGGGAAAATCGAACAATTGTCCGCTGACGGCCATTGATGCAATCAATAAGGTACGTCACCGGGTGATGTGTCCGCCGTACACGAATGATTATCCTGACCTTTATGATTTCCAGGTAGGAGGGACACCTCTACCGGACCTGGATTCGAAATACACAGCCAGCAAGGAGATATTCCGGCAGGCGATCCGCAATGAGCGGTTGGTAGAGCTTGCCTTTGAGGCGCACAGGTGGTTTGATATGCGCCGTTGGGGTATAGCGAGCAATCTGAAATGGAGACAGAAATACTCCCTTGAATTCGACCAGGGCCATACCTATTTTAACAAGGTGCTTCAGGTGACCAGCGTGTTTGAGCCCAAGCATTGGTGGCTGCCCTTTAAGACCAAGGATGCCGCTTTGTACCCGGAATTTAAACAAAATCCAGGGTGGTA